>NZ_CP060393.1:2127500-3327500 GCF_014274685.1 Edaphobacter sp. 4G125 | reverse complement strand
CAGGATTTGTTTCCCCGGGTGCTCGTAGAGTTCGCGAATCATGGAAGTGAGGAAGGGCGGCTGTGAGCGGGTGAGGTAATAGGTTCGATTCGCGTTGAGGATGGAGCCGTAGTTCTCGATTTCGAAGAAGAAGTTTTCGATCATGTTGCGCGCCAAGTCAGCGCGGTGATCAGCGATCAGGCCAAGGACGATGAAGTAACTGTCCCAGCCGTACATTTCGTTGAAACGGCCTCCAGGAACTACATAAGGATGGGGAAGATAAAGCAGTCCTTCTTCCTGGAGATCGGAGGGACTGACATCGCCCATGTGAGCGATTTTTCGCGGAAGATTGCGGACCTCGACCTGGCAGTTTTTCTGCATGGCCGAAACCGGTGGTGGTACGGCCATCCCGTCAGGGAGATAAAGGACGGGGATGGACGTAACCTTGGGGTCGACTACTGAAGTGCAGTTGGACATGGATCGAGAGAGGGTGTTCCAACTGGAATGGATATAGGAGAGGATCTTTGCCTTATCTGTTGCTGAAGGGCCAGCAGCCTGCGCCGAGACGGATGAATCCAGAACGGGGCAGAAGAAGAGCAGCAGAAAAAGGGAGCGAAAGAGGAGTTTCATCAAAAAGGCTCTCCGGATACGAATGGTTTGGTCGTATCTGTATTTATTGTAGGCTTTGCGCTTCGTGCCTGAGGTTTTTGAAGAATGGTTCTTGAAGGTGAGCAACCATCATTAGACCGAGCAAGCTTGCGTTTTAAATCATTTCAATAGAGACTTATTTTCGAAAGGGAATGATGCCTCATGCCAAAGAACGAAGCGGTACAGTCAAAACAAGAGCAAGTCTGGTCCGTACTGGATCGCTTCCGGATTGAGGTTCCTTCGTGGGGTTTTGCCAATACCGGGACGCGATTTGGCAAATTTGTGCAGGACGCAGCCGCCACAACGATTGAAGAGAAGTTTGCCGATGCCGGAGAGGTGAACCGGCTGACGGGAGCGAGCCCTACGGTGGCACTGCATGTTCTCTGGGATCTCCCGAATGGAACGGCAGATGTAGAGAAGATTCGTGCGCTGGAGAAGGAGCATGGCGTCAAAGCAGGCTCGATCAATCCGAACCTGTTTCAGTCGCAGGAGTATAAGTTTGGCTCGATTGCGAACCCGAATGCAGCAGTCAGGAAGGTAGCTCTCGATCATCTACTGGAGTCGGTGGAGATTGGCCGGAGTTTGGGCAGCAAAGATATTTCGATCTGGGTTTCGGATGGATCGAACTACCCGGGGACACAGTCGATTAGCCGGCGGATCGGTTGGATGGAAGAGGTGCTTGGCGCGATGCATGCGGCGACGAGCGAAGGGCAACGGCTGCTGATCGAGTACAAGCCGTTTGAGCCGGCCTTTTATCACACGGACATTGCGGACTGGGGGATGGCGCTGCACCTAGCGCAGAAGGCAGGGCCTCGGGCAAAGGTCCTGGTGGATACGGGGCACCATGCGCCTGGGGCCAACATCGAGCAGATCGTTGCCTGGCTCCTGTATGTCGATGCGCTGGGAGGATTCCACTTTAATGACCGGAAGTATGCTGATGACGATCTGACTTTAGGATCGATTGATCCATATCAGCTCTTCCGTATCTTCCATGAGATTCTGAGTGCTCCTGCGGCAAAGACGGATGGGATTGCCTACATGATTGACCAGAGTCATAACCTGAAGGGCAAGATGGAGGCGATGGTCCAGAGCGTGGTGACAGCGCAGGAGTTGTTTGCGCGGGCGGCATTGATCGACCGGGATACTCTGGCGAAGTTGCAGGACGAGTGCCGATTGGTGGAGGCCGAGGAACTGTTTCGCGATAGCTTCTGGAGCGACGTTCGTCCAGTTGTGCGTGCCTGGCGTGAGGCTAGAGGGCTTCCAGTGGATCCATTGCAAGAACTACAGAAGAGCGGCTATGTCGAGCAGATTGCGAAAGGTCGAGCGCAGCGGAACAAGGGCGCGGTTTCGAGCTACGCCTGACTTTCGGGAGCCGCAGTCTGGGTGATAATAATCCGAGCCCAAAAAGGAGCGGCACGCGTTGGCCAAGACATCGAAGCGTCTTTACCTGATCCCTGTTCTCTCGAAGTCGCTGGACATTCTGGAACTGTTGCAAGCGGAAAATAAGCCGATGTCGCTGGAGGCGATCCATCGGCGTACGCGCATCTCGAAGACAACGGTTTATCGCGTATTGAAGACGCTGGTCCATCGGGGTTATCTGGCGCAATCGCCTGACGGCATGTATCGGCACGTGATGCGTCCAAAGAAGCTGCGGTTTGGGTTCGGTGGCCAGAGTGCCGACATGCCGTTCTCGGAAGAGGTGACGCGAAGTTTGCGCGAGGCGGCGGCGGCTTCCGGAGTCGACCTGGTTGAGCTGGATAATCGCTACGACGCGGCGACAGCCGTGCAGAACGCGGAGGAGTTTATCCGCAGCCGGGTGGACTTGATGATTGAGTTTAACGTGGAACAGTCGGTCGCAGCGATTATTGGGGATAAGGTGGCGTCAGCGAGTATCCCCTTGATTGCGATTGATATCCCACATCCGAATGCCACTTATTTTGGAGTGGATAACTATCGCGTGGGTGTGGATGCCGGTGAGATTCTGGCGCGCCATGCACAGTCGGAGTGGAACGGGAAGGTCGATTGGGTGGTCGGTCTCGATCTGCCTGAGGCAGGACTGCTGGTCCAGGGACGCATCTCGGGAGCTTTTGAGGCCGTGCGGTCGGTCTTTCCGGACCTGTCGCCGGAGACCTTTGTGCGGCTGGATGGGCGAGGGATGCGGGACGTCAGCGCAAAGCTGGTCACGAATTTTCTGGAGAAGCATCCCAAGGACCGCCATATTCTGATTGCGGCTGCGACCGATACCAGCGCGCTAGGAGCGGTGGATGCGGCGCGGCGGCTGAAACGGCAGAAGCACATTGCCGTCGTGGGCCAGGACTGTATCGCGGAGGCGCTGGAGGAGATGAAGTCTCCGGCTTCGCCGCTGGTTGCATCGATCTCGCATGAGACGAGCACCTATGGGCCAAACCTGATGCAGCTGGGACTAGCGCTGTTGAAGGGCCAGATTGTGCCGCCCTACAACTACGTCTCGCACAAGCTGGTGACGCGCGAATCCCTGTCGTAGCGAATCGTGGGATTTCTTCCCGGGGAGAGGTTTGATCCGTTGATTCCGTATGAGAAACATTTGCTGTATTGACCATCGATATGGAATGATGGTGACGGAATTTCGAAGGGGAGAGCGGAATGGCTGGAAGGTTGAAGTTTCTGGAAGACAAGTGGGATGATGCGGTGGCAGCGAAGCTGGACGGGCCTGAACTGTTGCGTTATCGCAGCAATCTACTGGGATCGGACCTTCGCATTACGAACTTTGGTGGAGGAAACACCAGCTCCAAGTTGGAGGAGATCGATCCTGTAACCAGTGAGAAGGTTCAGGTACTGTGGGTGAAGGGTTCGGGTGGGGACCTGGGTAGCATCAAGCGTTCGGGGTTTGCCACGTTGTATCTGGACCGTCTACTAGCGCTGGAGAAACAATACAAAGGCGTGGCCGAAGAGGATGCGATGGTGGCGCTCTATCCTCTGGTTACCTTTAATAACAATCCGACGGCGGCTTCGATCGATACGCCTCTGCATGGATTCCTTCCGTTTGCTCATGTTGATCACCTTCATCCCGATTGGGGAATTGCGCTGGCGGCCTCTGCCAATGGTAAGCAGAAGATGGAGGAGTTCAATAAGGAGTTCGGGCATAGGCTGGCGTGGCTTCCTTGGCAGCGTCCAGGATTTGAGCTTGGCATGATGTTGCGCCGGATTGTTCAGGAGACTCCGGGATGCGATGGAGTGGTGCTGGGTGGACATGGGTTGTTCACGTGGGGAGATACTCAACGCGAAGCATATCTAAATACGATTACGATCATCGATCAATTGGGCCAATTTATCGAGCGTCATGCATCGAAACCTGGATATAAGAGCTTTGGCGGCAGCAGGGTGCAGTCGCATTCTGATCGCAAGAAGATTGCCACTGAGATCATGCCCTATCTTCGTGGCGCGGTTTCGCGTAAGCAGCGTTGGATTGGCAGCTTTACGGATGCCGATCAAGTGCTTGGCTTCGTGAACTCGGAGAATGCGGAGAAACTAGCGCATCTGGGGACGAGTTGCCCGGACCACTTTATCCGTACCAAGATTCGCCCGATGTTTTTGAAGTGGGATCCAGCGGGTGATCCGAAGGAGATTCCCGCGATCATTGAGAAGGCGCTTGAGACGTATCGCGCGGAATATTCGGAGTACTACACAAAGCATGCGTTGCCTGATTCGCCAAAGCAACGGGATGCGAGCCCGACCGTCGTTCTATTGCCTGGTGTAGGGATGTTTACATTTGGCAAGAGCAAGACAGAGGCTCGGTTGACAGGCGAGTTCTACATCAACGCGATTGGCGTGATGCAGGGAGCCGGGGCACTTGGTGGAGGTGTAGAGTGCAAGGACATTCCTCAGGCTGGTCCCGCAGCCTCAGCCGATCAGTTTACGGTCTATGACAACTATGTTGCTCTGCCACCGAGTGAAGCCTTCCGTATTGAATACTGGGCTCTGGAAGAGGCAAAGATTCGCCGTCAGCCGCCGGAGAAACAGCTGAGCCGTCAGGTGGCGCTGATCGTGGGTGGAGGAAGCGGCATTGGACACCAGGTTGCTTTGATTGCTGCTGAACGGGGAGCACACGTTGTAGTCGCCGACCGTGATGCCGCAGCAGCGGAGAAGGTTGCGGTGGAATGCAAAGCAATTGCCGGAAAAGAAGCAGTTGGTTTTACTGCGATCGATATCCGCGACCGCAAAGCTATTCAAGCCGCACTTGAAGCGACCATTCAGCAGTTTGGTGGCCTCGATATTCTGATCAATACAGCTGCAATGTTTCCTTCGTCTCCAGATGGCATCATCAGCGATGCTCAATGGGCGCTTACTCTCGAGGTCAATGTCACGGCGAACTATCTGCTGGCGGATGAGGCACAGAAGGTGCTGAAGTCGCAGGGACTGGATGGGAGCGTCGTTCTAACGAGTTCGGCCAATGCGGTGGTTGCAAAGCGAGGAAGTGAGGCTTACGACGTAAGCAAAGCAGCGTTGAGCCATCTTGTCAGGGAGCTTGCGGTCAGCCTTGCTCCGAAGGTGCGGGTGAATGGTATCAGCCCAGCTACGGTGGTGAAGGGATCGACGATGTTTCCGCGCGATCGTGTGAAGGCTTCGCTGACGAAGTACAAGATTCCGTTTAACGATTCGAGTGGCGATGATGAACTGCGCAATGCACTGGCGCAGTTCTATGCAGAGCGTACGCTGACACATACGCCGATTGATCCAAAGGATTGTGCCGAAGCCATTATGTTCCTGGCTGGACCGCTTACCCGCTGCACGACGGGACACATCATTCCAGTTGACGGCGGCTTGGTGGAGGCCTATCTGCGATGAGCAGAGCGGTGGGGCTGCGTTTTCCGAAAGATAGACGAGCCTCAATTGCGGTCGATCTGGGCGCGGAGAGTTGCCGCGTAAGTCTGTTGCGTTGGACGGACGAAGGGCCGAAAGTTCAACTGGTTCATCGTTGCAGCAATGGCCCAGTACGCCGCGAGGATGGGTTACATTGGCCTCTGGATCAGATTGTTGAAGGTGTTGAAGAAGGACTGCGGCGGTGCGCAGAGCTTGCCCCAGAAGGCGTTCGATCGATTGCTGTTGATGGTTGGGCGGTGGACTACGTTCGCCTGAATGAAGACGGCACTCCAATTGCCGAACCCTTTTGTTATCGGGATGAACGGAATGTTCGTGCTGCGGAGGAATTGCACAAGAAGATTTCTCCGGACCGGATGCGCGAGATCACAGGAATTCAGCAGCTCACTATCAACACGCTCTATCAGCTTTATGCAGACCGGGAGGCCGGATATGTTCCTGCGCGCTGGGTCAATCTTCCGGAGTACATGCTTGCTCGATGGGGAGCTGAACTCGTCGCCGAATTTACGAATGCCACTCATACGCAGCTGATTGATCTTCGGACCCGCAAATGGAGCGAGGAGATCTTCCGCGAAGCAGGGTTGAATATCAAGATGGCTTCGCGGATTGTTCCTCCCGGGACAAAGTTAGGGAAGCTATGTGGGCCTTTGCAGCAGCTTGCCGCCTTTCAGAACACGGAATTAATTGCACCGGCGTGCCATGACACGGCTTCGGCAATTGCTGGAATTCCTGCTCTGGGGGATGATTGGGCCTATATCAGCTCAGGCACATGGTCATTAGTTGGCGCGCTTACATCACGGCCTATTAATAGTTCTGAGGTTCGGGCGGACAACTTTACTAACCTGGGAGCCGCAGGTAGTGCGAACTGCTTTCATAAAAATGTGAATGGCATGTGGCTCCTGAAACAATGCGAGAGCTCTTGGGCTGCACAAGGGTTTGAACCAGGGATTGCTGAATTGCTTCGTGCGTGTGAAGGTATAGCTGCTCCTGCGACACTTCTGGATGTGGATGATCCTGACCTTCTTTTGTTCGGAGAGATGCCGCAGCGTATCAATCGCCAGTTGTTAGCGAAGGATGCGAAGCCACTGGACGAATCGCCCGCGGGGGCTCCGGAGATGGTTTCACTGATCTTGCATAGCCTGGCTGCACGATATGCAGAGGTTCTCTCACGCGTAAGGAAACATACAGGAAAAAACCTGCGTCGCTTGTTCATCGTAGGTGGTGGTTCACAGAATACCCTGTTGAATCGACTGACAGCAGAAGCTACGGGGCTCGAGGTCTGTTGTGGCTCGATGGAAAGTTCGACGCTGGGCAACTTTGCAATACAGATTGCGGCACTCGAAACGACTTGTTCTCCGGAGTCAAAGGATTTTGCCGCAGAGATCTATGACTGGGTGAACAGGCTTTCCTCGTAATTCGTAACTGGGAGTTCTCGATGAAGCGCGCTGCGCAACGAAGCTATCTTTCAAGAATGGTATTTGCTGTCGCGTTGGGAACCTTGGGAGCGAGCTCTCTGTGTGCCCAGTCGATTGACCAAGTGCGACATGAATTTGTAGCTCCTCCGAATGATGCTAAGCCGATGGTTCGATGGTGGTGGTTTGGTCCTGCAGTTACGAAAGAAGAGATTGCCCGCGAGATTCAGCAGATGCATGAGGGAGGGTTTGGCGGTTTTGAGCTCGCGTCAGTGTATCCGTTGGCACTAGATGACCCGCAAAAAGGGGTTCGGAATCTTCCGTATGGATCACCGGAGATGGTGGAGATGCTGCAATATGCCCAGCAGCAAGGCCGGGCGCTGGGAATGCGAGCGGATTTGACGCTAGGCAGCGGGTGGCCTTTCGGCGGCCCACACATCTCGATTGATCAGGCTGCGGGAAAGTTGAAGATTGTTGTCGCAGAACTGCCGATTAACAAACTACCGGAGTTGCAGGAAGGGGATGTCCCGGTGGCTGCGTTTGTTGCTAACGGCACACGTGAGCACTACGATGCTGCGACTGCGAGACAGATTCCTTTCCCGAAGGATGGAAGGCTCCTTTCTCAAAAGAAGTCGACCGAGCCTCAAGTTGCCCTATTTTTTATCAGCAGTCATACGCGTCAGATGGTGAAGCGCGCTGCGGTGGGCGGCGAGGGCTTTGTGCTGGACCACATGTCACGCGCGGCGATCGATACGCATCTGCTTACAGTTGGAGAATCGTTGCTTCGAGGATTCTCGGATGCGCCTCCGTATGCGATCTTTTCGGATTCCCTTGAGGTCTATGGCAGCGATTGGACGCGAGATCTTCCTGAAGAGTTCAAGAAGCGGCGTGGGTACGATCTGATTCCGCATCTTCCCGAGCTCGCAGAAGGGGGAACCGAACAGGCTGAGGCTGTGCGTCATGATTGGGCTGTAACTCTCTCTGATTTAGTTCGAGAAAATTATCTAAAGCCTATGGCGGATTTTGCTGCTGCCCATGGCACGCGTTTTCGATCGCAAACTTATGGAACCCCTGCAGTCACGCTCAGTGATGAACGCATTCCACAGCTGCCAGAAGGCGAAGGCCCACAGTGGGACAGCTTCTCGTTTACGCGATGGGCATCTTCGGCGAATCACCTGTTTGGGAATAACGTTACATCGGCAGAGACATGGACTTGGCTGCATTCTCCTGTCTTCCGCGCCACGCCTCTGGACATGAAGGCAGAAGCCGACCGGATGTTTCTGGAAGGTGTGAATCAGATCATCGGGCATGGGTGGCCGTATTCTCCTCCTTATGCGACGGAGCCAGGATACTCGTTGTATGCGGCAGCAGTATTTAATGCACACAATCCCTGGTGGCCTGTGATGCCTGATGTAACACGCTATCTTCAACGTGTGAGTTGGATATTGCGCCAAGGGCAACCTGCAAATGATGTAGCGGTTCTGTTGCCTGAGGATGATGCACAGGCAGATTTTAGGCCTGGTCATGTTTCCGTCACTGACGAGATGAAAGTGAAGATCACGCCGACGCTGATGCATGCGATTCTCAGTTCAGGGCATAATTTGGATTATGTTGATGGTCCAGCGTTGAAAGGCCTTGCGGGCCATTCACTTCTTATCGTCCCTCCAGCACGCCGCATTCGTTTGCAGGATTTGCAGCAGATTCATGCGTACGTTCGGGGTGGAGGAAAGGTAATTTTTATTGGAGCAGTGCCTTCGATGGCTCCTGGGCTGACAGATGCAAACGATACGCCAAAGATCCATGCATTGATGACGGAGCTTCAAGCAGGCACTGTTCATGTGGAAGGTGAAGAAGAATTATCAGCAGCGATTGAACGTCTGATACGTCCGGACTTGGATGTTCGCTCGGCGAATGGTGCCGTAGGCTTTATTCGCCGTCACTTACCAGGTGCAGAGATTTACTTCATCGCAAATACCTCCGCAGAGACGAAGACATTCCCGCTACGTTCCAGCAGCGGATATTCCACCGCAGAATGGTGGAATCCGGAAAGCGGCTCAGTCACATTGGCGGCGAGGGATGAGCCAGTTGCATTAGAACCGTATGGGTCGAGAGTATTGGTTCTCCATAAAGAAGCTGCTCCCGTTATTTCAAGGGCAGTTTCTCTGAAAGAGGATGGCGCGCCGATTGTATTAAGCCAGTGGGTGGAAGAATTTCCTGGGAGTGCCGGTTCTCCGCCTCTACCTTCGCAAAAGAATGCCAGCACAATATGGACAGAGAATTCGTCTACGAAGTTTTACTCAGGTGAGGTTCGATATGAGACGAGCTTTCGTCTTATTTCCTCAAAAGCAGGGGAACATATTGTTCTACGATTTGCAGATGGACAAGCGCTGCCGAATACGCAGACACGAGGAAAGAACGGGATGCGGGCCTGGTATGACGCTCCGATTCGTGAGGCGGCGATAGTGTTTATCAACGGAGAGCGTGTCGGATCTCTGTGGCACCCGCCTTATGAACTAGACGTTACGCAATTTGTTATAGCAGGTGAGAATCGCATAGAGATTTATGTCTACAACACGGCGATTAATGAACTGGCCGGACAGACTCCCCGCGATTACACGGCTTTGAAGGCGAAGTACGGCGATCGCTTTCAAATGCAGGACATGGATAATTTGCAGCCTGTCCCGTCTGGGGTCTTTGGTCCTGTCAGGGTTGTTCGTGAGGTGGAAAGCCACTAGGCTGTTGCTGTCAATCGGAGGGGTGACGCAATGGCTAAAAGAAGTGCGGGTATTTTGATGTATCGCCAGAAGCCTTCTCTTGAGGTTTTTCTTGTGCACCCAGGAGGGCCTTTTTGGGCAAAGAAAGATCTGGGAGCATGGTCCATTCCGAAAGGAGAGTATGAAGATGGAGAAGATCCTCAGGAAGCTGCTCGTCGTGAATTTCAAGAGGAAACTGGATTTTCTGTGGGGAAAGCGTTGCTGGAACTGGGCACGTTGAAACAGACTGGTGGGAAAAATGTTTCAGCATGGGCCTTTGAAGGAGATTGCAATCCTGATGATCTGCACAGTAATACATGCATGATCGAATGGCCCCCGCGATCGAAACGGATGATGGAGATTGCGGAAGCGGATCGAGGGGGATGGTTTTCTCTGGAAGAAGCGAACCTAAAAATTCTGAAGAGTCAGTTGCCGTTTCTTGATCGTTTTATTGCAGCTATTGCAGAGGTCGTCTTGTTGAGACGACACAAAAAAATCGCGATCTGGTCGTTCAGGCATTCCAGAAGAGCAGAGACAGGAGAGGTGCTGGCGATCAATAAACGGTCGACCCCTCAAGAGGTTGAGGTTCCGGAAGGCGTCTCCGATTCTTTCGTCACACCCTCCACGGGAGGTGGGCCAATCCTAACTAAAGCGTTGCAGGACAAGAGGCTGGCCATCGAGCTCTGCGAGGTCACGATCGCCGATATTCAAGAGTGAAACAATTTCCTTGACAGTGCTAAAACGCGATAAGTAGTATGCCGTTTCGAAATGAGACGTCTCAAAATTCACTCATTCAAACTTTTACTGCGAAGCATTTGATCAGCAAATTTTATGGACCCAGGATCACCTCGAGACTGAAACTTCGGAGGCTTTACCAGATGAAGGGATTCGACACTACCGTTCGGAGCAGAGATGTGCAAAGTAATTTATTGACAGTGAAGAGGGGATTGACTCCCAATAAAAAAGAGGCGCTCAGTGCAGCGTTTGCTATTCTGCGGCCCGTATTTGTTGTCTTCGCGATGGCAGGATGTTTTGTCATTCCTGGTAATTTGTTGGTCTCTCATGCGTACGGACAGGCAAGCTCCAGCTCTGATGCGGTAGGTCGAGTTACAGATTCCAGTGGAGCGACTGTGCCGAGAGCGATTGTGCACTTGACCAACAATGCGACCGGTGCCGAGCGTACAGCGACTACGAATGATAACGGCGACTGGTCGATCCCAAACCTTCCACCGGCGAATTACCGTTTGCGTATTGAGAAAGAAGGATTCAAGACCAGCACGATTCCCTCGTTGAACGTGGAGATCGGAAAGACTGCCAATGGTTCCGTTACGTTGAGCGTTGGAGAGAGAACCGAGACGGTTGAGGTGAGTACGCTCCCTCCGCAACTGCAGACAACCGAGGCGACGGTTGGCCAGGTTATTGACCAAAAGCAGATTACTGATCTGCCATTGAATGGCCGCAACGTTCTTCAGCTTGCAACACTAGCTCCTGGCGTTTCACCAGCGCAGGGTGGTCAAACGGGTACCCCCGGCCAGTTCGGTACGCGCTCGCTCTACATCACAGTCGATGGCGGACGTGGATCTTCAACCAACTACGTGCTCGACGGTACCTACGTCCGTTCGGTGCGCTTCAATGTCATGTCGCTGCAGCCGAACACGGACACCTTGCAGGAGTTCAATCTTCTGCGTTCGACTTACTCGACGGAGTACGGTCAGGGCCAGGCTGTTGTCTCCATGGTGACCAAGTCGGGCACGAATCAGATTCATGGAACGGGCTACGAGTTCGCGCGTAATGCGATCTTCGACGCGCGCAACTACTTTGCTCGAACCTACAGCATCATCAACGGCCAGCAGGTCTTCAATCCAAAGCCAGACTTCCGCCGTCATCAGTTTGGCGGCACGCTGGGCTTCCCTATCATCAAGGACCGCCTGTTTATGTTCGGCGGCTATGAAGGGCAACGTTCCTCAAAAGGAACGGTTCTGACGGCATTGTTCCCGACGCAAAACGAGTTGAACGGTATCTGGGATGCAACCAGCAGCCAGGCTCTCCCTGGCCCTAGCGGTCCTGGAGGATTTGGATATAGCAAAACAAATCCCGCGGGATTCGCCGTAACCAGTCAGGCCGCTCTGGCACTGAACCCCACATATCCTGTCCTCACGTCAGATGCAACGACTGTGTTGGGCACGTCCAATTACATATTAACCAAGCCATTCCAGGACAACTACGATCAATACACCATCCGTGGCGACTGGACAATGAGCCCAAAGAGCATGCTCTTCGGTCGCTATATCAACTTCGATTCTCTCCAGGCGAGCCCGCAGGTCAGCGGCGCCGTCCAAAACAATCCTCTGCTGGGACGTAACGCGGTGCTCGGTCATACCTACCTGTTTAGTTCGAGGCTTGTGAATGAGGCGCGCATCGGCTGGAACGAGTTTTATAACATCGGACTTGGTCAACTGGCCTTTCCAGGGAAGAACTGGGCGTCGGCCGAAGGGCTGAACAATATTTCCGCTGTGACAAGTCCTAGTCAGAACGGTCGCGCTGCTTTCACGATCCAGAACTTCACCAGCGCGGCAGACTTTGGCGGGAATTCCGCCGGTGATCAGGGCGACCATGAAAACGTCATCAGCGTCGGTGACTCGGTCTCCTACGTGTTCAGCAAGCACACATTGAAAGGTGGATTCCAATTCCAGAATCGTCGTCTGTGGCAGATCGCTGACAACAACGCTCGCGGGGCTGCTACATTCGACAACTGTACTTCGGCGACCTATGCTGCGGGTTACAAGCCGACGAGTCCGGATGATCCAAACAACGTAACCTCTGTAGGCAACTGCCCCATCGGCCAGAAGGGCTACCAGCTCAATGGAACCTACTACTTCTACAATAAATTTCAGAACTATGCCCGCGGCATGTGCACTTCCGCATGCAACGGCAACGCAGGTAATTCGCTCGGCCATTATCGCGACAACACCTATGGCGCCTTCATCAACGACATCTGGCAGGTCGGTCATGGCCTGACCGTCAATGCCGGCATGCGTTGGGAGTACAACTCTCCATGGATAGAACAGAATGGACTAGAAGGAACGCTTGACCCGGGCACGGGACTGATCACCTTTACCAAGATCCCAAGCGTGATTCCAGCAGCGTACAGAAAGTACATCGACTTCAGTCGTACCTACCAACCCGGTATTGTGCAGCCAAAGAAGCTTGGCTTTATGCCGCGAATTGGACTGGCGTACGAAGCGCATCCTGGCACAGTAATCCGAGCAGGCTACGGCATCTACCTCGACAACCTGAATACTAACGAGTTGCAGTTCACGCGTTATGCGGCCCCCCTATACTTTCAACAATCATTCACCAACGTATTCACTAACGGGCTCTTCCCCGATCCAACGACCAATACGCAGATTCCGTCGCCCTTCTCGATTCGACCGGACAACAGCCGCCCAATTACTCAGGAATGGAATATGAGTCTGCAGCAGGATCTTGGTAAAGGTCTTGTTCTCGAAATCGCATACACGGGCAGCAATACGCATCACTCTTGGAAGCGCTATGACCAGAACATGTTCATCCAGTATCCATTCCAAATTCCAACAACATATGTCCGCCCATATTCACAGTTTGGCAACGGTGTGCTGACGAGCAGCACGTTCGGATCGGCCAGCTTCAACGGCGGCTCCGTCAAGCTGGAGAAACGTGCCCAGAATGGCTTCTATTATCTGGCCAGCTACCAGTGGTCGAAGAACCTGGATAACTTCTCCGGTGAGGCAGCGGCCAACGACTCATCCTACGCCACCACAATGGCGTTCGATCGTTCTTACTCCAACTTTGATACTCGTAACCGCGCCGTTATCTCAGGCGGATATGAGCTGCCATTCGGCAAGGGTAAGGCGTTTCTGCAAGGTCCAGTCAGTACAGCGATTCTAGGTGGTTGGAGTTTCCAACCGGCCGTCCAGTTGCGTACAGGCTATCCGTTCAATATCTCGGGATCTGGCTGCACCTTCGCTTCCTACAACGGCTGCCGCGTCTTCTTAGCCCCCGGCCGTACATTGGCAAGCTCTTTCAAGAGCAGGAGCGATCGATCCATCTCCAATTGGTTTGATCCCACGGCCTTTTCGCAGGATCCCTCCGTGGCAACTTTTACTGGTGCGCAGGGGGCGTATGCCTCGACGGCTCGTCCTCAACCGAACCTACAGGGTTGGGTGACGCGTAACGTAGGCCGTGGTCCTGGTACCGCGTCGTTCGATCTTTCGGCGATCAAGAGCATTAAAATCCGCGAACGTTTCACAACGCAGTTCCGAGCCGAGGCCTACAACATCATTAACCACGGCATCTTCTCCAACCCGTCAGGCGCGCTCGGAACGCCATCGGCCGTTGGCAAGATCACCTCGACGTCGATGGATAATCGCAGCATCCAGCTTGCAGTGAAGGTGCTGTTCTAATAGCTTGCGGGGGCATTCCTCTATGAGGAGACAGGGTAAGATATCCTGTCTCCTCAAGAGATCCTTCGGCAAGCAATCTTGAAAGATTAACGGTCTGATTTTAGATCGCAGAGGAACCCGTAGCAGTCCGCTTCCGTGCCGGGCCAGTTGATTCTCTAATGACAAGATTTGTCTTCACTACGTGTCGTTTGCCATATGTGCGTGAGTCAGCCTTGAAATGCTGTAAGGCATCATAAAAGGTCTTTGCCAAATCGTAACGATTTAGCCGTAGCGTCGTGAGCGGTGGGTGAACGATATCGCTCAATTCGATATCGTCAAAACCTATGATCGAGATGTCGCGAGGGATGGTTAATCCCATCTTAAGAATCACCCGCATGGCTCCAACGGCAGTGACATCGTTTGCGGTAAGTACAGCCGTGGGGCGGTCTTTCAGTGACAGCAGCTCAGTCATCGCAGCCATTCCACCGGTGACCCGATAGTTTCCATGTCTCATGAATTCAGGATGTGGGACCAGGTCGACGCGTTTTAAGGCACGAACAAATGCTTCGACCCGATGTTCAGAGATAGTCAGACCGGCTGACCCTCCGATATATCCGATCTTTTTATGTCCCAACTCCTTGAGATGAAGCATAGCCTGGTCCATGCCGCTCTTGTTGTTAATGGCTACATCGCTTAGGCCGTTGGCAATGTGACCGCGGTCCATTGTCACTAGAGGGACCCGATTGTGAACGAGGCTTTCAAAGGGTTCCGTCTCGATCTCGGAGGCCAAGAGAGCGACGCCGTCTACTCTACGCACGAGCATGCGACGGATCGTCTGTTGCATGTGGCCGGAATGAAGATCCGTTGTCGCCATAAGCATCTCATGGTCGTTTTCGACAACGATGCTCTCAAAACATTTGAGAAACTCCGGAAAGAAGGGATTGGTAATGTCAGGGATGATGAGTCCGTAGGTGCCACTACGGCCATATTTCAGTGTCGTCGCCGAGGTATTCGGGAAAAACTTTACTTCCTCAATTACCTTACGGACACGTTCTACGGTTTCTGGCCGTACCAGATTCGATCCATTGATGACCCGCGACACCGTCGCACTGGAAACTCCAGCGAGCTTGGCGATATCCCGCATATCCATCTTCGGAGGTACCTCCTTCTGCCTTTTGTTCTGTCGGGTTGCTTTTACAGAGATAGCCTCACGGGTAATCTAAAGCATAATGGAACAGGATCATAACCAACGTCGTTGTATAGGTATACATTGGAGGTTCGAATTCAGCAACTAAAGGTTCGTCTCCACCATTATCGAAATAGGATACTCATCGCGATACAAATAAGGGCAGCGCACATGGCCAGTACGATCATCATTCGTGGCGTTCGGATCGACTGATCTGTCAAATTCTCCGCTGTTAGATTTGCTAATAGTTCAGGTGGCTTTACTGGCGTAACGCAGGAAACGAGCAAAGTAACGGTCATGCAACAGACAAACGCGATGATCGCGCCATAAAAGTTTGCGCTCATGTCACTTCCATAGCCAATCCACCGCAAGCGTACACCAACCCCGTGCGCTATGGAAGAGAAGATGCCGATGAGTAAGCCCCAGAAGCCTCCCTGCGGAGTCACCCAGGTTGTAAACATGCCCAGGAGAAATGTGGCGAGAAGAGGCGCGTTGAAGAGAGAAAAGAGGAATTGTAGATAATCCATGATGTTCCCATAAGTGAGCGCCAGATATGCCGTTGCGATACTCAATAGCACCGCAAGCAATGTAAAGAGCCGTCCTACGGAAACGTAGTGCATGTCGTTTTTGTTCGGCGCGAATGAGGCGCGGTAAATATCGTGAGTCCATATCGTCGTTACCGCGCTGATGTTTCCAGCTAATCCTGACATGAGGCTTGCCAAGATGGCGGTGAAGCCTAGTCCAAGAAGACCATGTTGATAGTAATGCATCATCATTCGAGGCAATGTCTGGTCATAGCCATTCATCTTTTGACCGCGAAAGACGACTGCGGCTGCCAATCCGGGCAAGACCACTAATGCAGGGAAGAAGATCTTGACGAGAGAAGCCCATAGAGGTGTAGATCGAGCTCCGGATACGCTGCGCGCGGCGAGAGCGCGCTGGATCAGAAGAAAGTCGGTACACCAATACCCGAAGCTCAAGACGAATCCTAATCCCATTACGATACCGATCACATCTAATGGTGATGCCGGAGAGAACAATGGCACTCCAGTCCAAGTGTGCCGCATAGTGGGACTAAGCTGATCAAGCAACGAGGACAGACCTTGAAAGTCTCGGAGGATGAAACAGGTCAGTGGCAACAGGCCGACCAGGATCAGCAAGAACTGCAGCAACTCGTTGTATATCGTGGCTGTAAGGCCGCCCATCATAACGTAGAGAAATACCACCGCAGCAACTGGAAAAGCTGTTTGGGTAAAACTCCATCCAAAGGATGAGCCCAAAACTTCAGACATGGCGTATAAGCTGATTCCCGATACTAGAATCATTACGATTCCAGAGCAAAAAACGCTAAGTTGTCGCGTCGCTTCGTTATAGCGGAGTTTCAGAAATTCAGGCACGGTTAAGGCTGAACTGCTTATGTAGGTCGGCATCATGAACAAAGCGAGGAAAAGCATTGCTGGTATAGCGCCGATCCAATAAAAATGGAGTGTCTTTGCGCCATACTTTGCGCTGGCGGACGCGATGCCCACGATTTCGAGTGCTCCGCAGTTAGCTGCAACAAACGCAATCGTTGTCACTGCCGTGGGCAGAGATCGTGATGCGTGGAGAAATATGGTTGCTGAGGTCGCTTTCCGCCGGACGAGCCAACCTACAAGAAGGCTGATCGCGAAATACGTACCGATGATCCCGTAGTCGATGAGATTGAGATGCATCACTCTGAAACAATACCTGTTTTCGCTTCAAGCAGGGATCTATTAGAAGCGAGCTGCGCGGTGTCGAAGAAAGCGGTCGATAGGTGGACGTTTTTTTGGCCAATAAATTTTGGTTGACAATGTGCTTTGAATTCCAATATAGATGCTGATGCCGATTAAATGTATAGGTATACATATGCAAACTTTCAAGCACGCTGCCTGATAACCCGCGCCGGCTAGGGATTTTCGGATAACCGCCGCAGGGACACCCAATGTAGAGAGGGCGAGCTGGCAACTAGGAGGAACAATGGCGACATCAACATCTAATGGGTTTTACGGAAAATTGCTTCGGCTTTCGATTTTGCTTTTCCTTGTCGTTATGACTTTTGGGCCATCCGCTTACAGTCAGATTCTCTACTCGAATATCGTTGGAAACGTGACGGACGACTCTAAGGCGGTGATTCCTGATGCGAAGGTTCAGGCACGCAACGTGGATACGGGCACTGCGATAGTAGGAACGACGGATGGAGCGGGGCGATATCTGCTAGGGAATGTCCCGCCCGGCAAGTTCGAGATCACAATTTCGAAAGATGGCTTTTCAACTTACAAGACACAGAATGTGGTGGTAGGTTCCAACGTTGCGGTGCGCGTCGACGCAACCCTGAAGATTGGGTCTATAGCCGATACAATCACGGTTTCGGCGGGTGATGCACAGTTACAAACCGACCAGGCGGATGTCCATACGAACATTGACGCTAAGCAACTTCAGGACCTCCCACAACCTACTCGTACTTATCAGGGGCTTGTGGGCCTGGCTACCGGCGTCGCCCCTCCCAGCCCCGATTTTGCCGGAGGAGGAGGCACGAATAATCCCGGTCGCTCGTTCGTGATCGAAGCAAACGGAACTGGCGATAGCAGCACTGATGTTCGTATCGATGGTGTGAGCGCGGTAAATCCCTGGGTGCAGTTCTATTCAACCGCAGTTCCATCTACAGAAGCGATAGAGTCTGTGAACGTTGTGACGAGCAGCCCTGAGGCGGAGCAGGGGCTTGCGGGTGGAGCGCAGATAAACGTACAGCTCAAGAGTGGAACAAATAAGTTTCATGGGTCGCTCTATGAACTACATCAGGACAATGCGCTGAAAGCCCGTCCATATTTCCAGCCTGTTGGAACTCGTCTGCCGAAGCTCATCGACAATGATTTTGGTGGAACAATTGGCGGTCCAATCCTGAAAGATAAACTTTTCTTCTTCGGAAGCTACGAGGGGGATTTCCTGGTGCAGGGAAGCAGCACGTTTACAACGGTTCCCACGCAGGCCATGAGAACTGGTGACTTTTCGGGGGTATCGACGGCTATCTATGACCCGCAGACTGGCAATCAAGCCAATGGAGCAGGTAGGACGTCGTTCGTGGGGAACAGAATTCCGACTGCGCGTCTTAGCCCAATAACTCAGAAGCTGATTGCCCTTGTACCTCAACCAAACACGACACAGTTTGGCCCTTATACAAACAACTACTTTGTGAACACGCCTACGACGTACCGGCTGCACAAGATTGATACAAAATTCAACTGGAACCCAAGTTCAAGGTTGCGGGTTATTGGCAGATACAGTAGCTATCCGTATAACAGCACACAGGTTCCGGTATTCGGTGAACAATTGGGGGGATCGAACACACCCAGCCAGCATGGCAATACCTATGCAAGTACAGTGGGAGCATCTTATCTATTGTCCCCGAACCTTCTGCTTGACGGATCGTGGGGCTTCACGCGTGCACATCAGCTGTTGATCCCTATCCAAGATAACGTCAAGGCAGGTTCTGACACGTTGGGAATTCCGGGAACGAATTTGGGCTCCCTACCCGCAGCTGGAGGACTCCCGCAGTTCAATTTCAATGGGTATTCAGGATATGGCTATTCGTATCCCTATCTGGAATACAACGACCCGGTGTTCCAATACTCCGCAAATCTGACTTGGACGCGAGGGAGCCATAATCTCAAGTTCGGGGTGAATATTAGCCAACAACATATGAACCATCGCGAGACAACGCCGACGCAGTTTTACTTTAGCGGAGGCTCGACTTCTCTCAACGGAGGAGCAAGCACCAATCAATTCAATAGTTATGCCGACTTCCTGCTTGGACTTGAAAATAGTCGATCCAACAGCCAGAACCCTGTACCTCTGACACTGCGGACCTGGGAGTACAGCTTTTATGCTCGCGATCAGTGGAGAATATCTCCAAAGCTTACTATCACCTATGGAACGGGATGGGAGTACTTCCCTGTTCCCACACGCGCCGACCGGGGAATCGAACGGTACGACTTCGACACAAACACATATCTGATTTGTGGCAAAGGGTCGACTCCGCGTGATTGCGGTATTAACGTTCAGAAAACGCTCTTCGCGCCGAGGGCTGGTATCGCATATCGGCCGATTGAAAACACCGTTGTTCGTGCGGGATTTGCACTAACGCCGGAACAGTTGAACATGTTCCGCGATGGCCTCTATAACTATCCTGCGAATATTGGATATTCGGATAACGCTATCAATCCCTTCATTGCGGTGGCACCCCTTAGTGACGGAATCCCTGTAGTGCAGGCTCCGGATCTGAGTGCTGGCAGTATTCCGCTTGTGCCGGGAGTTTCGATCGCAACGACTCCAAAACATTTCGTCCGCGGCTACATCGAGTCTTACAACCTCACCGTCGAACAACAGTTCGCTCGCAACTGGACGGGACAGATAGCCTATGTGGGGACCCATACGGTCCATCAACATACACGGTACAACTTCAACTATGGGCAGGTTGGTGGAGGCGTGGCAAGCCAGCCGTTTTACAAGCTGTATGGAATCACCGCTTCTGAGGTGAATGTCCTACCGCTTGAATCGATGAACTATAACTCAATGCAGCTCAATCTGGGGCATAAATTTACCTCAGGATTCCAACTGAATGTCGGCTATACATGGTCCAAATGGATCGCAATATGCTGCGATACACGTGGAGACAGCACTCCGGCAATTCCGATCCCACAATATTTCCGCTTGAATCGAGTGGCGAGTCCGAAGGATATGCGTCATATTTTCAACCTGAGTGGTGTGGCTGAGCTGCCTTTTGGCAAGAACAAGGCCATGCTGACTCACGGTGTAGCGGCTTTTCTGGCGGGTGGATGGCAATTGAACGGCATTCTTTCTATTCATTCCGGAACGCCATTCTCAATCAGCGCAGACGGTTCCGGTTTGAATGCGCCCGGGAGTCAACAGCGAGCCGATCAAGTCAAGTCTGTAAGGGTACTCGGATTCAACCGAACCAATCCTTATTTCGATCCGACCGCATTCCAGCCTGTGCCTAGTTCTCAGGCGCGTTTTGGAACGGCAAATTTCAATAGTATCTATGGACCTGGAGCGGCGAATCTAGATCTGAGCCTATTTCGTTCGTTTCAGCTCCATGATGCATGGACGCTGCAGCTAAGAGCGGATGCATTGAATTTTACGAATACTCCGCATTTCTCGAATCCAAACAATAATAATGTCTCGTCCGTCGAGTACCAGACGGATGCCAATGGAAATCCCAATTATGCAAATATTGTGAACCTTAATGGATTTGGACAGATCACCTCGACGAATCCAGGCAATAGGCTTACTGATGAACGATATCTGAGGCTGGGAATTAAGCTGGCCTTTTGATAAAGAGAACGAGCAACATTGATGCCATGCGAGGAGAGTTACCACGAATAGATGAGGACTTTACACGCGTATCACTCTCGTTCGAGTAAGTTACAGGTCATCAGTTCAGTAACGATTATGTTTGCATCGTTATCGATGGTTGCTCAGCACAAGGGCGCCGTTACTTCTGAGGTGACATCGGCATGGAAAGACGGGACCTTCCATATCGATGTTCCTGGAATAGTCGGTCGCTCAGACATTATTCTTCAACGGGCGAATGCGGATCGAACCGAAGCAATGCCTCTTGGCAACGGACGGCTTGGGCTGGGTGTATGGTCTCAGGATGGTTACACCGCGCAATTGAATCGCGGGGATACCTGGCCATCTAGGCTCTCTCTTGGCCAAGTGGTCATCCCGGGACTGGCAGAACTTGCGCGGGCCTCTGATTACAGTGCCCGGCTAAACCTCTACGATGGAGAGTTTGTCGAACAGGGCGCAGGGCTTACGGCTACCACTTACGTAGACGAGAGCGTCGATGCGATGGTTGTTGAGGTTCGAGGCGCGGTTCCCGATGCTGTTCAAGTTGTGGAACTCAGACTATGGCCCGGGAGGACTCCGCAGGCAATGGTGGAGAACCGGGTTGGAGTTCTATTCGAGACTTGGCGAGATACTAACGAGTTGGGTGCGAGTGGCCTAACGTTCGGCTCATTGAGTGCAATCCGGGTTGATGGTAGAGACTCTCAGGTATCTTGTGACAGCCCCTTGAGTATTAAGGTCACATTTCGGCCGAAGGTCGATGGGACGTTCAGAATATTAGTTGCAGCTCCAGAGTGGCACGGGGGAGATGCTGTAGGAACTGGCTCGTCGATTCTTGATAAAGCTATGGCACTAACGAGCGACGACCACCGCAAGTGGTGGCATTCTTTCTGGAACTCGGTTGCGATGCTAAAGCTGTCGTCTTCCGATCTTTCAGCTGAGTATTTCGAAAATCTTCGAGCGATCAACCTATTCACAACTGCGGCTGAGAGCAGAGACCGGTTTCCAGGTTCGCAGGCTGGAATTGGAGATCTGTTCTCCTCTTTTCGCGATGATCATCGGTGGGGGCCGTCTGCGTATTGGCACTGGAATCTTCGGATGCAGGTTTCTGCCAACCTGGGCGCCGGAATGGCTCGTTTTAATGAGCCTTACTTCAATCTCTATAACGACAATATGGACGCCATCGCGCAGTGGACCCAAAATCATATGCGGGGTCGGCGGGGAATCTGTATCCCCGAGACAATGCGTTTCAATGGCGTTGGTTATGAAAATGAGACGTGGCTAAAGAGTCCTGGAATAAACTGCACCGAAGATGGCCGTCCATACTACAACGCACGTACAATCTCGACCGGTGCCGAGGTTGCGCTATGGGTTTGGCAACAGTATCTCTATACGGACGATCTGGGCTTCCTTGAATCTCACTATCCGCTTATGCGAAATGCGGCGGAGTTTCTGTTGGCATATGCACGGAAAGATTCGAATGGGGTTTTATACACTTATCCGTCGAACGCCCACGAATCAAATTGGGATGTTCGCAATCCTACAACTGACGTTGCGGCGATGCGAGCCTTGTTCCCCGCGCTAATTATTGCGGCTGCAACATTGAAAGTCGACGACGAGGTTGTTCAAGCGGCGAAGGCGGCGCTCCCATCTCTTCCTGCTCTTCCGTTGAGGACTGTTGACAAGGCAGGATTGATTCCCGAAACCGAGCTTAATAACTCTCGGGCAATCATAGCGAGTTCATATAACCCGGATGCGATCGTCCACAATGAGGAGAATATCGGTTTGGAGCCGGTATGGCCTTACTCCCTCATTGGCGACGACGGGCCTCTTCATGAACTCGCGGTTAGAACATTCATGCAACGACCCAACAAAGCCAGCGCCGATTGGAGCGCGGACCCGGTACAAGCGGCGCGGCTTGGCCTAGGGGAAGAGATGAGGTCTACTTTAAAAACAATTACGGAACGCTATCAGTTCTATCCTTCAGGGATGGCTCAACTTACAGCATTTCCGGAGTTTTATGTAGAGCAGATCGGGGTGGTGAGCGATGCGCTTCAGAGTGGCTTAGTGCAGGATTACGATGGTCTCGTTCGCGTTAAACCAGCCTGGCCTGACAATTGGGATGCGGATGGTACTGTCGAGATACAACACAATAACAGGATTCATTTACAGATTCGGGCAGGGAAGATAGTAACCCTAGGCGTCGAGGCGGAGACAGCGAGTGAAATAAAGATGCGTAACCCATGGCCAGGTGAAACCGTTGATATCGTTTCAAGGGATGGGAGTCGTGCCAGATTACCAATGGATTCGACGGGGATACTCTCAATGGAGTTAAAGGCGGGAGGCTCCTATCGCATTAGTCCCAGTCAGGAAAGGAAAGAGCTGATTGGATTTTCTCCAGTCACGGGCCAACCTGCTGTCGTACCGAAAAAGCTTGGATCGCGTTCAATAGGACTCATTCGCTGAAGCAGATAGAGTAGACCATGACATGGATGATGCTCGATTCCGATCAGTTTTACAATATCCAATAACCCCCGTGGGGTCGATCAAATCCAGACCGTCAATATAGCTCTCGCCATAGACGGAGCAGATCAGACCATATGGTCACTGAGCTTCGCTAATGGTCAATACCGTTAGTTTCGGGCTTGGCCGCACTGTTGGTCTGCAGACAAAGTGTGTAAGAAGTCGCGTTCTATTCATCTAATGTCGATTCAAAGTTTCGCTGAAGCGATAGATGAATTCTCACTCATTATGGTTTGTATGGAATAAGAACCTGTTTCTTCACATTTTCTTTTCTACACGTAATGTTACAAGCTCCCATCCAGAAACGTGGATCTCGTTGCCTACGGGCTCAAGCTGCTCTTCGGCAAGATTGCTTCGCCAAGAGTTGCCGGTGCGCGAAGAGGCCCAGACCAGTTTTACAGTTCGGTCTTCACCGGAGGCACCGAACAATCGAATGATCCATGCCTTGCGGTCCTCGCTAGGTTTGAGTGTAACTACTATCACGTCGGAGGGTTCAACCAGCAGCAGGGGGGACGCGGGACTCGAACTCGACTTTTGCACCAGAAGTGGCTCCGAAAGACCCATCGCAAGACGGCTTGCAGCCGCGGCGTCATATCCCCGATGAGGTCGCAGCGCATAGCGAAATGTTACGGCCCCTTCCTGGTAGGCACGGTAATTGGTTCCCCAATGATTATTCATTACCCAGGAGTAGAAGGTCTGGGTCTTATCAATGTGTTTCCGCCACACGGTTGGATCTCTCTGAGAGCCAAGCATCGTCGCACTGATCTCGCCAATCTCTATCAGCGGCGCGTCGAGCGTAATCCAGGTGACGCCGATATTTTTATTGGAGATATCAAGCCAACGCCCAATGGGAATCCAGTTTTTACAAGATCCGGGAAGTTGATCGGCCTCCGGCCGCATATTGCCTAAAGCAATGTCTATCGTCATCTCGCCATTGGGAATGGAGAGGGGAAAGGCGAACTGAAGGCTCTCCTTTGAGCCGCGTTGTGCGAATTCGTCACCAGGTCCACCTATGCCTGGATGCGGATTTAATGGAGCCTGTAGTTTATCGACGGTATTGGATATTTCAACGTAATCCATTCCTGCACCCAGTCGAATGCGCCGGGTGAGGCTTTTACAACCTGGTGCAGAGGATTCGATACGAACCGATACAACAAGTGGTCCCGGATCTTCGACCACGATGTTTGATGGTCCACTGGATCTCAGATGATCTTTATTACTACCCTCAAGAAACAAGAACTGGTTTAGCCTGTGTTTTTTTGTATCTACAAGGTTCTGTTCTTCGCTATGAAGATGCATTGCTGCAATATCGCCGTTGGATGGATCGATCAATACATCCACGATGCCATTCGATAGGCGATAGTTCTTATACGACACCGGGTTGGCTGGGATGTGTTCCTTGTGAGCAGAGAGTGTGTAATGGGATGTACCAAATGCGGGTACATCCGTTGTGAGAAGAGCAAGTTCCCCCGTGCTCATCCGTTGGGATGCGATTGGGTTGCCGTGACTGTCTGTAACATGGTCTCCGACTTCGGAAATGTTATGGGAAAGATAGACCATCTCAGTACGGCGCCACGAGCTTGCATTCTGTATCTCGATCATGTTGGACGGCGCCGAATGGATCGATTCGCTCGCAGCTTTTTCGAGGAGTGCATTTGATTGTTTTTCGGCATCGATGGCAAAGGCTCGTTTTACATCCCATTGCTGCTTTACAAAGGGCTTCTCGGAATCAGAGACGCTATTCCACGCTCCCCATGTGTGTTCGGAATAAAGGAGTACATCGCGCCATGCATCCGCATAGGCGGCAGGATTGTAGGTATTAAAGTTTTTGATCGCGGCCAAAGCTGCTGCTTCGCTGATTCGGTCCGCCGCATTGCGGTTTATTGCTGTCTCAAGCGCTGAAGAACCAGCTCCATCTTCCCAATAGGGTGTCAAATCACCGCGGAAGTGTGGTAGTTGAGTTCCATAACGCTTCTCAAAATCGGAAAAAGCAGTTGTTGTTGAGGCGATCGAGAAGCGTGGCCACTCATATTTCTGATTCCAATCACGAATCCAATCGCTTAACTCAACATCCGGCTCGGCGTTGTCACCATGGCCAGACCAGCGGATGTAGGAGATATCATAGGGGTAGTGGATCTCGTCCATCCGATCCTGATACTTAGAAACCAAGTCATTCCCCAGCTTCATCACGTGAGATAACGCGTAGCCAGTCCATGGTATCCAGAACAGAACCTTCTCATTTCCGGACGGCGAAATCCACCAGAACGGCTTGTCTTGCCACGTCACCATGAATGTACCGATTCGATCGAAGTAGTTTGGTGCTGCGGAAAAGTATCGAATACCGGCCTGCGACATCGCTGTTACCATTCCCCACGAGAAGCCCGGAACGTCACTCATCATGGCAGAGTTGACCTCCACACCGCACATCTGACCAAATTGGCCCGAATAACGAAAGAGCTGTAACAATTCTTCGGGGCGACAAAGCCCGGTAAGCTCGTTGGCATAGGAGCCGTTCACGCCGATCCAGCCCTTTCGGACGGCATCGATCAGATCGCGGCGCGCTGATTCGGTACCTCGTCGCATGTAGAGATCGGCTCCCCACAGCACTTCAAGATTCCACACAAATTTTGCGCCATCCGGATAGCTCGCCGTCTTGCGCGCCAGTTCGATCCCTCGTGTGATATTCCGAATCTGCTTCTCTTCGACATTTGCTTGCAAATCGGTATAGCCGAGATCATGATGTGAATGTGGCAGGACGTAAATCAACATTTGCCGCACTGGTTTTCGTTCGATCTCTTCGATGGTAATTTTGCTATTGATCTCGACGGATATCGTAGAGCGTTGAACCGCAGAAACCGGCTTGAGATAGAGTTCATAGATTGTTGACCCCGTGGCCAGGTCGCGCCGATCGATTTCAACTCCATCCAACTTCGTAACCGCCAAGCTTGTTGCGCCTGTATTCTCGAGATGAATCTGTACTGGCTGACTGATAACTCCGTTTCTACGTATCAGTGCTCGAATCGGTGTTGCCAATTTTGTTTTATCTGTAGTTTGGGTCTGGTTTGCGCTCTGTCCCAAAAAATCACGGGAATATAAAACTCCTCCCGCAGTCATCGACAGGCTCTTCAAAAGATCTCTACGTTTCATCTCTTAACCTCATTCGGCTGCCATAAACAAATAGAGGAGACTTGGGTTTAGCCCATGGTTTCCCGCGAATACCTGTTAGAAGATCAATTTCAACGCGAATCACACTTGTCGTCCAGTGTGTTGGAACAATTAAATAAAGCAGATTTCGGACGAGCTCTGTCAGTCCAGAGAGAGAACCGTGGTTTGCCTTCGTTGTAGTTTGTACCAGCGCATGAGTATTTGTCTGGTCATTGCGTATGAGCCTCTCCAATTGCTGTATTCGTCCACAGGCAGCCTGTTACTTGTTCCGCTGTCCAGCATGCTTCATACTCGATAGCGTGAGCGGTATTATCTACAAAGCTTTGGTGCTGTCCAATGAGCATCTCATAGTGCAGATTATGCCGGAAGAAGGCGGTAGGATTACCTCCTTGCAATCTTTAGCAACGGGGATAGAATTCCTTACCCAATCTACCAATCAACACATCCACCTCAAGCCCGGCTACGATGCTCAATTCCAACACGGACCTTGCGCTGGGATTGAGGAATGTCTACCAACAGTCGGAGCATGCGATGATCGAACTGCAGGCGGCCCTGTTCCTGATCACGGTGATTTTTGGCAACTCTCCTGGCGAGTGACTGAACAATCTGAAGGCCGCGTCTCCCTTTCGGCGACAGGATTCAGCCGTCCGCTTTTATTTCGAAAAACAGTAATATTACGTGGGGGCGGTCTCGCCATTCGCTACAGTGTGCAAAATATCGCAGAGATCGATACATCATTTCTGTATGCTTGCCACCCATTGTTTGCAATTGAGGCGGGCGATCGCATTGTGCTCCCCTCGGATATCGATACTCTCCAGCTAACATATTCAAAGACAGGACGCTTTGGGCAAACGGGCGATTTCCTCTCTTGGCCGGGCGAAGAGCTTGATACGGTGTTGTCTAAAGATGCTGACGAAGCGGAGATGTTTTACTCTCGTCAGACAATGAAGGGGCGTTGCGGCCTATATCGTACGCGCCACAGACAAGGTTTAATCCTCTCCTATCCGCCTAGAGTCCTGCCCTATCTTGGCCTGTGGCTTTGCTACGGAGGATGGCCCGGAGGCCAATCTCCTCAGCAGTACGCGATTGCAATGGAGCCGACCGCGGCTCCATGCAATACGCTCAAAGAAGCATTGGATCGACGATTGGCGTGTCTGCTGTTGCCAGGCGATCACCTAGACTGGGAGCTGATTTTTCAACCAACTTCCGCTGGAATTTCATGGCAAAAATTCCAAAACCTCGTTGAAGGAGAAGCTCATTAGGCTAATCTTGCGGCCGCTTCAATCTTCGCGATGGATGTTCTATGCGAGAGTATCGAATTCAGTATCGGTTTCTTCATCAATTCCCGAAACTCGACTGGCAAAGAGTTGTAGATTGCTTTTCAACACGATATGGGGAGCCAAGCGTATCACAGGAGGAGATGGTTCGCTCTTCATGAGATAAGCCATGAGATGTTCAAAGGCAAGTTTTCCCTGGGTGAAGGGGCGTTGGTAAAGGGTTGCTAGAACCTTATCCGACTTAATGAGTGTGGTCAGATCCTGAAATAAGTCGGTCGCAATTACCTGTACTTTACCGAGGAGGTCCAATTCTTCCAACGCTTCAAGTACAGCCATACTATTGGCGGTACTCAGGTAGAGTCCTTCGGGGCGATCCTTCCGGCGCATCAATGCCAATGCCTGGCGGTATGCTTCTTTGGGTTTCTCATGACCTTCTAGTGTCGGTAAGAGAGTAAGATGAGGTGCCTGTACGGCCACCGTTGCAGCAAATCCGCTCAATTTCTCAGCATGATCGAGGGTAGAGAGTTCACCTGTCAGGATGGCGACATTGGCTCTCCGCGTCAGCTTATGGGCTAATAATTCAGCCGCAATGGCACCGCTAACGTAGGCATGAGTCGACACGGAACCAACACGTCCTGTATCGGGAGCATCGCTACCGACACACATCATCGCCGTACCACTGCGCGAGATCTTTCGAATGAGAGGGCTGAATCTCTGAATATCACCTGGAAGAAAGATTATTCCATCATATTTGCGGGCATGAGCAGCTTCCAGCGAGTCCGTGTCTCCAATGCCGATTCGCGGATACTCGTGGAACTCGAGTGAGACCTGTGAACCGATTGCGGCTGCTGCTGCAGCACGAATCCCCGACCGCAAGGGATCGAAGAAGTAAGAGATATGCCGTGGCAAGACCACGCCAATGGAAATACGACGATTTCGCTTTAGGGCCTGCGCCGCAAGATTGGGTTTGTATCCTAGCTGTTCGGCCACGTGTAATACACGAGTCTTTGTCTTCTCACTCACTCCCTTTCGTCCATGGAGTGCCCGATCGACCGTCCCAATCGAAATATTGAGTGCTTTGGCAATATTTTTGATGCCAACGCTATTTGACTCGTCTTTCATATAGAGCCTTGACCAACGAAATAATTTTCCCGAGTTCTTTTCTCATCCAATTTTTGCATTCTGCTACAGCTTTGTCTCAAATGATATTGATATGCGGATTTCAGATTTCCAGTTTATTGCACAATTACGATCTTCGATCGTCAAAAGCCATAAGCGAAACTGATATTGGTCCGCGAGAAGAGATGGTTAGATCCGCCTCAGTTTCTATCTACCCAATACACTAGTCTCGATCTCTTCGAGGCTCTGGCCTTTGGTTTCGCGAACCGAAGTCGCAACAAGAGCACATCCGAGCATACAGATTATTCCGTAAGCGGCAAATACTGAGGCTGTGCCCAAGCGTCGGTCCAGAATGGGAAAGCTGTAAGTTAGGGCGAAAGAGGCGATCCACAAGCTGCTGATTGCGATCGAGATACCTTGTGCCCGAACGCGCTGCGGAAAGATCTCCGCGATCAGTACCCAAGTTACGGGTGCCAGCGTCAATGCGTAGCAAGCGATTGCGCTGAGCGTGAGCGCAAGTATAGCGATTCCGCCCATTCTGGCATGGTAGGCAAATGCGCAGAGAAAATGAGACGCGGCAATGCCAATACATCCGAAAATCATCAGTTTTCGTCGCCCAACTTTGTCAATCATGAGCATAGACATCAGTGTGAAGATCAGATTGATGGTGCCGGTGATGACGATATTTAGAAAGATGTCATTCGCTCCATATCCGGCGTTCCGATATACCTCGGCCGCGTAATTGAACAAAATGTTGATTCCAGTCCATTGCTGTAACACGGCCAGCGCCATCCCGACTAAGACCACACGTCTCACAGGAGGGCGCATGAGTTCACGCCATGCGAGACTGGTCGTCTTCTGTTCCATCGCCGACGAGCACTCGATACCGGCTAGTTCTACTTTGGCGTACTCTTTTCCTCCCACTCTTTCGAGTGTTGTCTGAGCCTCGTTGAAACGTCGACGATTCACTAGCCAACGAGGGCTCTCAGGGATCCACAAAGAAGCGAATGTAAAGATAACTGCCGGAACGACGAGCGCGCTGAACATCCAACGCCAACCGTTCTGAACATTCCAAGATTGCAGCAAAACTTCTGGCGTGGCATGCTCCGGCACGGGTCGGGCCAAAACCCAATTCACAATCTGAGCCAACAGAATTCCGACCACGATTGCGAATTGATTCAGGCTAACGAGCCGTCCGCGAAGATATGAAGGGCTGAGTTCTGCGATATAGAGGGGGGACACATTCGAGCTGAGCCCGATCGCGATTCCTCCAACGATCCTCCATAGGATGAAACTTGAAAATGCGGAGGCCCATCCTGTGAGAAGGGAAGAGATGGCAAACAAAACCGCGGATACCAGGAGCACGGGTTTCCTGCCAAGCCGATCGGCCAACGAGCCTGCCATGAGGGAGCCTACGAGGCAACCAACCAGAGCACAACTATTTGCCCAGCCTACGAGGTTAGCGGAGGTCAGATGAAAGTAGATCTCGTAGAACTCTCGCGCGCCACCGATGACCACCCAATCGTAGCCGAAGAGCAGGCCTCCCAACGCGGCTACTAAAGCAATCCCCCACACGTATCCTTTGCGTTCTACCGCGACCGAAGCGGTATTCGATATCGCGCCTATTGGCCCTTGCACGTTCCACCTGCTATCAGCCTGCGCATATCGATTATGCCTATGTGACTGTGGTCCATTAACTCGACTTGTTCAAGCAATTTGATGGACCGTTCACGTTGACCGAGTCCCAGTGCTGCTTGGGCCTCTAGGAAACGCGCCGTGACCATTTGACGTTCCTTGAGGTCCATTTCAAACAGAAGCATCGCAGGTAGTGACGTTGCGAAGTAGTCAATCTTTGGTGTTTGACGTTCTAACTGGAACGCGTATGACTCAATCTGTTGAAACAGACCAATTGCCTCTTGTTCTCGACCAAGTTCGCGAAGAGCCATGGCACTCCAATAGGTCATCTCAGAAATGGGTTGCACCTGCATCTGCTGAAAATCCTCTTTGCGGCTTGCCGCCCGTAACCAATGGCGCTGGGCATCTTCATGGCGATGGGTAGTTGTATAGGCAACACCGTACCAGTAATCGACCATGCTGAGATTCATCAACAGATGTTTTGCCTCGTTGAGATTACGAGGTGGAGAATTGGCAGCATCCAGGAATTCGAGAGACTTTTGAGGGTGATTTGGGAGATTGCTTTGTGCCAAGAGCACATTTGCGCGTACGTACTCGGAGAGTACCAATCCTTCGCCACCTTCCCAGGGTTGAAAATGTCGCTGACGCAGAATGAGCAGAGCTTCTTCCGGCTTGCCGAGGCTGTTGAGAAGGGAAGCGAGTTCCACCGAAAGATCGTCGCGGCTATCGACTAGGGGGCGATTCTTTTCTAGAGCTTCCAGGCGATCTTGAAGAGTGAATCCCGTGCGCTTCCGAAGCTGATCCTGCTCGTACAAGAGCCGAGCGTCTGCTGGAGCACAGCTGCGAGCATGTTCAAAAGCATTGAGGGCCTTTCGACTGTCGGAGAGGATGTTGAAATAAGCAATTCCTAGATTGCGCCATGCGATCGAAAAATTCGGCTCCGAGGAGACACTCAGTTCCCAATATGCAATGGCCTCGTTGTGTCGCCGACGATCATAGAGAAGATTGCCGAACGCGTAGGCGGCACGAGCATCCTTAGGATTGATTTCGAGAGCCTTTTCGAGGACACAAAGTTCTTCTAAGCGGTCGGGAAAAAGGTGATCACAATGTTCCTGAGAAGCTTCACGATATGCTTCGTTGCTCTCATTTTCTCTCTTCAGACGTCGTAGCACATCAGCACGTGCGTACCGCACCATGGTGGATGGAATTTTGTTGTGTGCTTCCAAGACGTCGAGAGCTTCTTCGAGAAGACCAGAACGAATCAGATCGAACCCTAGATCGAGCCGCATTTGAGGATTCGCTGGTATTTCGTGTTCCATCAGGAAACGACTGAATAGATCGAGCGGGTCGAGCGATCGAGTTTGCTGGAGCAAACGCTGAGCTTCTTCTCTACGTCCCAGTCGTTCCAACGCCACAGTTTTCAGATTTCTTGCAGAGAGATTGTCGGTGTCGGAGATGAGTGAACGATCCAGATGGTCGAGTGCCTTTCGCCATTCACCACGAAGGCAATCGATCTCTGCGAGACGATGATATCCCGCGGCACGCCAGGCGGCATTCCACGTGCTCTTATAGAACACGTCGTATGCCTCTGCAATGCGCTCCTGATAGCGTAGTGTTAGTCCCAGGTTATAGTACGGTTCACCATCGTAAGGGTTTGGATTTCTCCGGGTCAGACGTGCAATCGCGACGCGCAACAAGTGTTCTGCCTGCTTGAACTCACCACGTCGGAGGTGCCAGCGACCTAACATATGATTGCTGCGGCTGTCATCGGGATCGCGAGACAACGCCTCTTTCCAATAGGTTTCTGGGCTACGGGTAGGATGGCGGTATTGTTCGAGATGGATCCCGGTGAGAAAGAGTTCGTCTACGCTGTTGATATCGTTTGGCAAGGGCGGCTCGGTCGCAACATTGGGTGTTTCAACCGGGGTGACTTCATCAGGAGCGTACCGAAGAAACATCGCGTCTTCAGATTGCACGGTCACTTCTAGATCAGTGGACATGCCGTCATACCGGAATCGTTCTGACCATGTTGCTTCAGGCATAAGATCACCCACCCAGCGTCCGGCCTCCTTTCCTGCTGCTCGAACGATGACCGTGCTCTTTCGTCGAGGAGTTGTCACTTGAACGCGCACGGCGATGTCGCTAGCCCCAACCTCGACACGGAGAGATCCGTCGACGGTCGCTAGATTGGGAACGCCGATATTACCGATGGGATACCAGAACTGACTAAAGGTTTTCGTCTCCCCCGGCGCGAGGTATGAGAAATCGGGTTGATTATCGGTGTATACGCCGGACATGAGTTCGACATAGGGACCGTCTCCGTCGGTCAAACTGCGGTCCCAAGCGTAGCCGAACTCATGATTTCCCCAGGTCCATTGCTTCTTCCCGGGAGCCACATGATGGTTGGAAATCGCGACGGTTCCAACCTCGCGTTTGTGATCATAACCGCCAAAGAAATCACCTTTCGAATCCACAATCATGTAGCTTGTCGGCACTGGGATGTTGGCATACCATCCGAGGTCATTTGGCGGATAGGAGCCATCCGGGACAAAGCAAGAGGGCATTTCCTCTGCCGGAATACCTTCGATCGAACGACGTTTATAGTCCACACCATAGTAGGTCCCTTGACTGAGAGGGAATTCAGTAATCGCCCGCTTCGCATGATCGGCAACATATCGGACGTCACCTGGGAAAAAGGACTGATATTGCTCGTGAACATGTGTGGCGACGTTTGCCCACCAAAGGAAGGTCTGCGTATCCTGTGTCCGGTTATATAGGCGGACACGGACTTCCACGACAGCGGATCCGGGGCGCAGGCAGATCCCATGCATACCTTTTAGATGGGACATTGGATCATGATCGGAACACCACACGGTTACACTTCCGTCGCTCGCTCGCTCGATGCTCACTTCTACGGGCATAAAGGTTGCAGGTCGATGGTGCTGTGGCCAATTAAATTCAACTCCTCCCGAAATCCACGGTCCCGCGAGTCCTACAAGAGCCGGTTTGATGACGTTCTGACGGTAGAAGAAGTCGTATCCCGTCCTTTTGTCCATCCCAACGTGAATTCGTCCGCCAATCTCTGGCATCACCATCAGCCGCAGATACTCATTTTCGAGATGGATGGCCTCCCACGCTTTAGGCTTCGGCGTCGTTCCAATCAGATCGATGACAGGGAGCGGGTAGACACGGCCGCTGCTTCCCTGATAGACACGTTTTTCGAGAAACATTGGATTCTTATCCGGAGGAGCTGGCTCGTACGTCATCATGCTGACACATTGGCTCCAGGCTTTCACAGGGCCTGTCTCCGATTTTGGAGCCAGGGGAAGAATCAACGGGGATGGTTGCTGACTGCGGGGTTCGGATTTTTGACCGTCGACGGTTGCATCATGAACCATGTAGATACCTCACTGAGGAATGCACACTGTATCCCTCAATCGAATTCGTGTACGTTACCGTATCATGAGTGACCACTCAATGATAAGGTCGTGTTGACTTGTCTGTGTTTAAATTCCAGTCAAAGCCGATATCGCCATTTCAGTACATCATTTGCCATCGATGCCGAGCCCGCTCTATTAGGGGCACTTTCTCTCATTTCGGCAGAAATTATCTAAAATTAAAGACACTATTGACATACGTTACCGTTCCGTATTAGCTTCGCTAGCACTTTGTTTTCTAGATTGTTTACGTGAACGAACACGTTTTTCGTTCCCAAAGCGTGTTCAGTAAAGGAAGGCCGCTATGTCCAGCTTTACGTCTCGAATCCCTAAGCTCCAAGCACTCTTTGCTGTGATCGCATTCATCATGAGTTTATTTGTTCTTCCCCAGATGCAGGCTCAGATGGATCAGGGAACCATTACCGGAGTGGTGACGGATCAGAGTGGTGCATTGATTCCAAGCGCAAAAGTAACCCTCATGTCAATGGATACCGGTCTCTCCTTCGAACGCCCGACGAATGCCAGCGGAATCTATGTGTTCTCTCCGGTGAAAATTGGGCGGTATTCCATTACGGTCTCTGCCGATGGATTCCAGACCTCCAAGCGGGAAAATCTCGTCCTCAATGTGCAAGCTCGTCTTGGAGTCAATTTTGATCTCAAGCCGGGGTCCGTAACAGATAGCATCACGGTGAACACAGCGCCGCCGCTGCTTGATACCCAAACGGGCGCGGTCGGACAGGTCGTCGATTCGAAGACGATCAATGAGACCCCCCTTAATGGTCGTAACTGGGTTTTCATTGCACAGCTTGCTGCCGGAGTGGCTCCCCCGCAGGGGCAGACACGAGGTTCTGGCAAAGGCGACTTTGTGGCGAATGGGCAGCGAGCCGAACAAAACAATTTCATCCTGGATGGAGTCGATAACAACACCAACCTCGTTGACTTCTTGAACGGATCGACATTTGTAATGCGACCTCCACCCGATGCTCTTGCTGAATTCAATCTGCAGACCAGCAACTATAGCGCCGAGTTTGGACATTCAGCCGGTGCCGTACTGAACGCCAGCATCAAATCAGGGACGAATTCTATCCATGGCAGTCTGTGGGAGTATTACCGAAGCGACAAGATGAATGCGCGCAATTGGAACGCGCTGACGGTTCCCGCATTTCATCAAAACCAATTCGGTGCAACACTCGGATTTCCTATCCTGAAGGACAAGCTCTTTTATTTCGGGGACATTGAAGCGAATCGTGTTTCGTTTGGCAGCCCGCAGGTTTATACAGTTCCAACAGCAAAGATGCGTACAGGCGATTTCACCGAACTGCTCAATCCTTCGCTGACAGGCTATAGCGGTCCGATCAATTTGTACCAACCTGGTTCCCGTGGAACGGTTCCGCTGGGTCAGTCTTGTGGACGTGCACAGAATGTCTTTTGCTCTTCAGATATCAATCCGACAGCGCAGAATATTCTGAATTTGTATCCATTGCCGAACGTTAACAATGGTCGAACTTACAACAACTACAACACCAACGTCGGTAAGCGCGATAACACGGTTCAGTGGGATCAGCGTCTGGACTGGAATATCAGCTCCAAAGATCAACTCTACGGGCGCTACAGCTATTTCCACGAAATCATCAACAACGGTCTCCCTTTTGGCCCAATTCTGGATGGGAGCGGTTATGGTGGTGAGCGGGACACTAACCTAGCGCAGAACGGGATGTTCAGCGAAACCCATGCATTTAGTCCATCGCTAACCAACGAGTTCCGTTTTGGTTACAACTGGGGCGTCTTCCGCTTCCTGCAACCCAATGCAAACAACTCTACACTCGCGTCGAGTCTCGGCTTGGGCAATGTCCCGTGTAGTCCATTTCAGTGTGGCCTACCCCAAGGCCAACTGCAGGGCACAGTGGGAGCCAGCTATTGGGGATCTGTAGGAACTTCGAATGAATCTCAGAATGTCTATCAAATTCTCGATAATATGACGAAAATCATCGGCAATCATTCGATGAAATTTGGGGTTGCCTTTCAGAATGTTCGCTTCTATTACACCTACGCGGAGGCTCCTAGGGGACAATACAACTTCAACGGTAGCTACACCAGCATGCCGGGTTCGAGCGCGACTAGCGGTATCGCCGACTTCCTTGCCAATCAAATGTCCAGCGCATACATTTCAAATGTCCCAGCGGTCCATGACCAACAGTGGTATGACTCGGTGTACTTCCAGGATGATTGGCGCGCAAGTTCGAAGTTGACGCTAAATCTTGGACTTCGCTGGGACTGGTATCAACCTTATGCGGAATCTCGTGATCAACAAGCGAATTTTGTTCTTACCGGTCCTGTCGGACTCGGTAGCAACGGAGTAGGTACGGGAACGGCAGCTTATCAATTGCCGAAGGGCGCGGAGCGTTACACGCTCAACCCCGCATTTGTCTCATTGCTCGCGGCCAATCACGTCGCAATTCAATATGTCGACAACGCACGTTTGCTCGAAGCGCAGAAGATCAATTTCGCGCCGCGTTTTGGTTTTGCTTATCAAATCAACTCGAAATCTGTGGTTCGGGGCGGCTACGGACTGTTCTATGGAGGTCTTCAGAGTCATGGGAACGGAAATCTCGGAGCAAACTATCCTTTCACATTGAACGCCAGCTATAACCAGCCTACTTGCAATGCCACAACCTGCAGCCCGCTTCCCTATACGTTGCAGTCCGGCCTGCCCGTCCTGAGCGCGAGTGCTGTTCCGACACAGCCAGGTTTTCACGCAACCGATCCGCGAATCAAAACCCCATATACTCAAAACTACAGCCTTTCGTTTCAGTATGCGGTGACTCCAGATCTTGTTGCCTCGATCGCCTATGTCGGTAATGTCAGCCGTCATCTTTCAACGTATTGGGCCCCGAACTCCTCTCTCGCGCTGGCGACCGCGGGTACCAACACCAATAATTTCAACCCATTTCCTACGCTTGGATGGACCGGGCAGATTCAGTACAGTGGTGTCAGCAACTACAACTCTCTTCAGGCCAAACTGGAGAAGAGATTTTCGCGTGGACTTTCGTTCTTGGCGACGTATACCTGGGCACACGCACTCGATGATTCAAGCTCCGCAGGCGGTCTTTCGAACGGTATTGGCGTACGTTCGTATTACCTGCTTGGAATTCCGTCAGAGTATACGAATTCGTCCTACGATATTCGTAACCGGTTCACATTCAATGGCAGTTATCAGCTTCCATTTGGTCTTGGCCGCGACTACCTTAACAAGTCACGTCTCATGGACGTCGCTGTGGGAGGATGGCAGATCAGCGCTACCTTCACGGGACAGACGGGGATTCCTTTGGGCGGTATCTCGCCAATCGGCTCAACGGCTGCAGGCGGATCGGCACGTGCTGTGAAGGTTAGTGATCCATTCCGTGCTGGAGGGACGGCCCCGACTGGCGGAGCTAGTTCCTGTCCAACGAAGGTGCGAACCAAGGATAATTGGTATAACCCGTGTGCGTTCGCGAATCCGTTGCCTGGAAATGCCATTTCGGCAAAGACATTGATCACTGATCCTACTCAGGCGCTCGCCTATCTGGGTGACAAACAGAATCTGATCTACGGACCTGGGTATTGGCGCGCCGACACATCGCTATTCAAGAATTTCGCTACCTTCCGCGAGCAATACCTTCAGTTCCGTGCTGATGCGTTCAACGTCTTCAACCATCCAACATTGAACAATCCGTCGAATACGAGTAACGGAAGCAATGGCGGTCAGATTACGGGCCCCAAGAATCTGCAGGCGAACGCCCCTGATGCTCGATTCCTACAACTTTCATTGAAATACGTTTTCTAGAAAGATCGAATCTTTATTGGGCAGAGGAAGTTAGGCACTCTGCCCAATTTTCTACGATAGGTCGAAGATTGACTTGAATTTAGAGTTGTTTCATGGAGCTTTCCAAAGATGCAATTGCGGCCTGTTGTCATTCTTTCCACTGTCCTCTTTCTCTTACCTGTAATGCCACTAGTCTCACAGGAAACCCTCTCGGTCATGTCACCGGATGGTCGCATCAAGATGGAATTTGATGTGAAGGATGCAACGAAGAACTCAGGTTCTCTCGAGTACTCTGTCCTTTTTAACGGAAAGAGCGTCATCAATAAATCTGCGCTTGGCCTCAATCTTGAAGGTGGGCCACCACTTGGATCCGACGTACGAATCGAGGGGGCTACCTCATCGTCTGGGATAGACGATTACCCCTTGCGCAATACGAAGACGAGTAAGGTGCATGATGCATATAACACCATCCGTATTCGCACGGTGGAATCCGTGGGCGCGAATCGAAAACTGGATATCGAAGCCCGGGCGTATAACGACGGTATTGCCTTTCGCTACCTTGTTCCCGAACAGAACAATATCTCCGATTTCAAGCTAAAGACAGAGGAAACGGAGTTTCGCTTTGCGGAAGACGACACAGCCTGGGTACTGGCCCTACCGAACTATCGCAGCAGCTATGAGAGTGAGTATGTGCGTCTCAACCTATCCTCTTTAAGCAATCAAGGAGGCGTCTCCAGCCATTTCCTGATCGGAACTCCAGTCTTACTGCATCAACCCGGTGTGGCTTGGATATCACTCATGGAATCTAACCTGGAGACGAATAGTTCGATGTACCTCACTAACCCTTCGGGGAACTGGGAGGGCCATTTGTTAACCGTGAAACTCTCTCCGCGATGGGATGATCCAACGTTCGCCGTTATTGGAAGCCTCCCACATTATTCAGCATGGAGGGTTCTTGGCATCGCCGATACTCCGGGAAAACTGATCGAATCGAATCTCCTGACAAACCTTAATCCACCGTCGCGCATTTCCGATACGAGTTGGATCCAGGGCGGGAAGGCCAGTTGGAACTGGTGGGTGGATAACGTCAGCAAGACGGGACGATCTGAGTTCACGACGGAGGTCATGAAGGAATACATTGACTTCTCAGCTGCAAACGGGTTGCCGTATTTCATGTTGGATGCCGGATGGTCGAAGTCGGATGACATCACCCAACTCAACGGTAAGATCGATATCCCGGAGTTGGTTCGTTATGGAACAGCCAAAGGCGTTAAGGTCTGGATATGGCTCTACTCCGGTTCCGTCATGAAACAGATGCGAGAAGCGTTTCCACTTTACGAAAAATGGGGTGTCGCGGGGTTGAAGATTGATTTCGTCAATCGCGATGACCAGGAAGGAATTCAGTTCTACTACGATGTTGCCAAACTAGCCGCAGAGCACCATCTCATGGTCGATTTCCACGGCTGCCGGACCCCGTGGGGCCTGCTTCGTACTTATCCGAATGTTCTGAGTTATGAGGCTGTCCTAGGATTGGAGAACAATAAAGTTGGACGAAGGGATAGCCCCGTTGATCGTACAATTTTTGCATCGACACGTCTGTTGGCCGGCCCGATGGATTTCACTCCTGGTGCATTTGACAATGCGACGGAGGACGCTTTCGTTGCGCGGAATGAAGCACCCATGGCGATGGGGACCCGAGCACAACAGCTTGCCCTTTACGTGATCTATGAAACCCCTTTTCCGATGCTTTCTGACAGCCCACAAAACTACGAGAATCAACCCGGTTTTCAATTCTTAAAAGATGTGCCGGTTGAATGGGATGAGACCCGTGTCGTCTCCAGTACACCCGGGGAAGATACCGTCATTGCCCGTCGCCACAACGATGACTGGTATCTCGGTGCCATGACGAACTGGCAACCCAAGACCCTTACCGTACCCCTCACTTTTCTTGGCAAAGGTGTCTATACGGCTGAAATGTATGAGGATGCAGCGGATGCGGCAACGCAGCCTAAACACCTACGGATCTCTACTAAATCTGTATCAAGTAGAAGCAATTTATCCTTGCAACTGGCGCCAGGTGGTGGAGCGGCCATCCACTTCTCAAGGAAAGATCGATAGCGACTGTCGTATTGGCCCCAATTAATATGGATGCGCTGGCGACAGTGTGTTTGCATTACGGATTACCTCAATTGCCATACTTGGCGAATAAACAATGGAGCGCGATTTGAAATATCTCACTTGGTTCATTCTTTTTATTGCGACTACGGCTTTGGGCCTCCAAAGCTCCGGTGAGACGGCGAAAGCCTCACAGCGCGTTTTCCGATTGGACGGAGGTGACGTGACTTATGTTGTTGGGATCAATGATTCTGGTCAATTGCAGATGGTCTACTGGGGGAAGCGACTTCCTGCTACGCAAGAATTTGCCTCTCCCAAACCAGTTCCGAGTGCTTCGTCATTTGACATGTCTTCGAACACAACACCTCAGGAATTTGCTGGATGGGGAGAAGGTCTCTATGTCGAACCGGATCTCAAGATCACCTTTCCCGATGGAAACCGGGATCTTGTCTTGAAATATGCATCGCATACGGCGAGCAAGGATGAACTGGATGTCGTCATGAAAGATATCTCTCGCGAGATCTATGTAAAAGTGCGATACCATATGGATCCCGCGACGGGCATTGTGCGTCGATCTGCGGAAGTCTCAAACCGTACGGGAGCACCGATCGCGATCGAACAGGTTGCGAGCGGAACATATCATTTGCCACGCGCCAACAATTATCAATTGCACTATGTGACCGGACGTTGGGCCGGTGAATGGGACTTACAAGCGCAACCTATTCATGGAGGGAAGACTGTTCTCGAGAGCCGCCGAGGAACAACGGGTTCACAAAACAATCCTTGGGTCATGATTGATCACACGACTGATCATGATCAGGATCAGGGAGACGTTTGGTTCGCCACACTCGGTTGGAGCGGTTCGTGGCAGATCGCTATCGAGCAGGACGCAGTGAAGGGAGTACGGATTACAGGTGGACCCAATACGTTCGATTTCTCCTATTACCTTAAGAGCGGTGAAACCTTCCAGACGCCTTACTTCTATGGAGGCTTTTCCGACCATGGTGTAGGAGGCGCTTCGCGCTTGCTTCATCGTTTCGAGGTTGATTCTTTGCTGCCTCACGCCCCACATCCTAAGCTGCGGCCAGTACTGTACAACTCCTGGGAAGCGACAACCTTCAACGTTAACGAGGCCGGCCAGATGGCGCTCGCTGAAAAAGCAGCCAGCATCGGCGTTGAGCGTTTCGTTATGGATGATGGATGGTTTGGCCAGCGTAATGACGACCATGCTGGACTTGGTGATTGGACTGTCAACACTGCGAAGTTTCCTCATGGATTGAAGCCACTGATCGATAAGGTGCATTCGTTGAATATGGATTTCGGGCTCTGGGTCGAACCGGAGATGGTCAATCCAAACAGCGATCTTTATCGTAAGCATCCTGACTGGGTTTTGAATTTCAAAGGCCGGCCTCGTACTGAAGGCCGAAATCAGCTTGTGTTGAACTTGGCTCGGAAAGACGTGCACGATTACGTGTTCCAGGTTCTGGATAAACTGCTAAATGAAAACGATATTGCCTTTCTAAAATGGGACTACAATCGCAACTGGTCTGAGCCAGGATGGCCTGCGGTTCCCATCGAAGAACAGAAGAATGTGTATGTCGACTTCACCCGCAATTACTACGACATTCTTCGGAAACTCCGCGAGAAACATCCAAATCTTGAGATTGAAAGCTGCTCCGGCGGTGGCAGCCGCGTGGACCTCGGCGTTTTACATCTCACAGACGAGGTTTGGCCGTCGGATAACACAGATGCCTACGATCGGCTTTTCCTTCAGGAAGGTTTCACGTATGCCTATACTCCAGCCGTTATGATGGCCTGGGTAACCGAATCGCCAACATGGGTTAACCACCGTACGCTTTCTCTGGATTATCGTTTTCTCTCGGCAATGCAGGGCTCACTTGGCATCGGTGCAGATCTGAACAAATGGACTGCAGAAGATTTTGCCATCGCGAAGAAGATGATTGCTACCTACAAGAGTATTCGAGAGACTGTGCAGCGAGGCGATCTCTACCGCTTGATGTCTCCTCGCGAGGGCGAGCAATCAGTGACCGAGAGTGTCTCGCGCGACGGTAAACAGGTCGTAACCTTTGCATTTCTTCATTCGAGTTCTCAACTGTATCCTTTTCCGCGTATTTATCTGCGCGGTCTTGATGAGGATGCAACCTACAAGCTAAATATCGTCGACGGGAAGATGCATGAAGATACACCTCAACAAGCGACAGGAGCTTATTGGATGCATCACGGTGCTGATGTCGACTTGAGAGGTGACTTTAAGGCGGCCATGTTTATTCTCGATCGGCAGTAAAAATGAAGAGATAACGACCACGGCCCTTCAGAGACCCGGCGAGAATCATAATCCGATCCTAGTGGTGAGGGATGAAAGGGAAGCATTCATTGTCGACAACAAGGCGCGAATTTTTACAAGCCGGAATCGCTATGACGGTTCTTCCGTCGGGAATGATGAAGTTGTCGCCTAAAGACACGAGTGTGACCCATGAGCTGTGGTATACATTGCCAGCGAGTCGTTGGCTTGAAGCACTTCCTGTCGGGAATGGGCGACTCGGAGGAATGATCTTTGGAGGAGTGGATCAAGAGCGCCTTGCGCTCTCAGAATCGACTGCATGGTCAGGTTCTTTTAGCTCGACCGACATGAATCCAGAAGCACGTGAACATATCCCGCGGGTTCGACAACTGCTATTTGACGGCAAATATGTTGAAGCTAGAGAGCTATGTCAGAAATATCTGCTGGTCAAGGCTTCTTCCTTCGGTACGAATTTGCCACTTCCTGAATTGCATCTGAACTTCCAAGGTAAGAAGGGCCATAAGGGTTACAGGCGTTCTCTCAATCTAGATGAAGCGGTGGCACGCGTAGAATTTCAGCAAGCGGGCGTGCAGTTTCAACGCGAGGTTCTTGCATCGCATCCGGACTCTGTGATCGCGATTCGATTGACAGCCAATCGATCCGGCAAGATCTCTTTTGATCTCGGGTTCGGAAAATCTAATTTGCCTATTGAGGTTCTTTCCGAAGGAAAGGACCTTCTTCTTATGCGTGGCCACGCCTATGAGCGACTGCATAGTAGCGGCCACGACGGGGTGACCTTTCAAATTCGGCTCAAGGTCCTCCTTGACGGGGGAGACTCTACTGCGCTCGATCAAGGCCTTAAGATTACGGATGCCAATGCCGTCACAATTCTGGTTGCAGTTGCGACCAGTTTTATGGGAGAAGATCCCGAGGTGGAATCGAAGCGGACTCTAGAACTGGTCGCAAAAAAAAGTTATTTAGAACTGAAAAGGGACCACATCGCGGACCATCAAAGGCTGTTTCGACGAGTCTCGTTGGACCTCGGAACAAGTAGCCATGAGGTGAGAACCCAGTCGACGGATGTACGCCGGAAAAACCTCGAAGGAGGGACTGCGGATCCGGAGCTTCTGGCTCTTTTCTTTCAATATGGCCGCTATCTCACGATTGCGGGCTCACGTACAAATTCTCCTCTCCCCTTGGCTTTGCAAGGGATATGGAATGACGGTCTAGCGAGTTCGATGGGATGGACCGATGATTTTCACCTAGATATCAACACGGAGCAAAATTACTGGGCAGCTGAGGTGTGTAACCTCTCAGAATGTCAAACGCCGCTCTGGAGCCTGATCGATGGTTTGCGCCAATCGGGCCGCCGCACGGCGCAAGAGATGTATGGAGCCCCCGGATGGGTCTGTCATACGGTTACAAATGCATGGCAATATACAGCTCCAGGCGCAGGGTTGGGTTGGGGATTATTTGTAACCGGAGGTGTATGGATCGCGCTTCAGATGTGGGAGCACTATGCTTTCACGAGAGACATAGAATTTCTGAGAACGAGAGCTTATCCGGTATTTCGCGAGGCGGCGCAGTTTTTTCTTGCATATATGGTCCCTGAGCCGAGGCATGGATGGCTTGTGACAGGGCCCTCGGACTCTCCTGAAAACTGGTATCTCACCCCAGATGGCCAGCGCTGTGCAGAGTCGATGGGAAACACCTGCGATCGCGTTCTTGTGTATGCATTGTTCAGCAAGTGTATTGAATCATCGTTGGTTCTTGACATTGATAAGGAGTTTCGCTCCGAACTCGAAGCGGCGCGTTCCAAGCTGCCTCCGTTTCAAATAGGGAGGCACGGGCAAGTGCAGGAATGGCTCGAAGACTTTGAGGATGCGGAACCAAATCATCGTCATACGAGTCACCTCATCGCCCTATATCCCGAAGATCAGATTTCACCTCGGACTACCCCAGCATTAGCACGAGCTGCAGAAGTTACGATCCAACGCAGAATGAATGCGCCGAATTGGGAGCAAAGTGAGTGGGGGAGAGCGAATCTGGTTCTTTACCATGCGCGATTACTCAAAGGCGATCTTGCCTGCAAGTATCTTGTTGGCCTGTTGGCCAAAGCGACGGATGATAATCTGCTGACTTTTTCCAGCGGTGGCGTCGCCGGCGCAGAACAGAATATCTTCGCCGTGGATGGAAATACCGCAGGAACCGCCGGCATAGCGGAGATGCTTCTCCAGTCCCAAGCAGGAGAATTACATCTTCTGCCCGCGCTTCCGGCCGCGTGGCCAGCGGGTCGGATCCATGGGTTATGTGCTCGCGGCGGATATCGGGTCGATATGGAATGGAGGAACGGCACCCTCCTGTCGGCGGCAATCTACAGCCAGCGATCGGGCAAGATTCCTGTTCGCTATGGCAATCGGGTCCTCGACCTGGCGGTTACAGCGGGGCAAGGGACGAGGCTGACCAGTAAAAGCTTTTCTTGATGAAAACGGTAGCGTACACGTATATGTTTTTATTGGTATATGTGGATTAATATCTTGACAAAACGTGTTCGTACACGTTTCATGTTAACCGAATTGAAAGCCGGAAACCTCTAGTATTTCGGATCACAAGAAGTTTCTCTGCTCCCGGTCAAAAACGAGATGGCAGGCGAGTCTCGCGTGTCTGCTGAGGTTGTACTCCTATTGCTATCAGAGGACGTGATTGTATGAGACTGCGCTATTTCTCCCTTCTTACCGTAGTGACCGGGGTTGCCACTTTCCTGCCTTGTGCGAGCGCGCAGGTCAATAACTCAGGCCAGAAACCTTATCTCGGTTGGAGTAGTTTCAGCCAGCAGACCGTCCAAGGGAACTTTCTGACCCAAGCGAACATGATTACGCAATCCGATGCACTCAAAGCATCAGGTCTTGAGGAGCATGGCTTTGTCTACATCAATCTCGATTCTGGTTGGCAAGGGAGCTTCGACCAGAACGGACGGCCTATTCCGAACAGCACAACTTTCCCGGATATCAAGGCACTGGTGGACCATATTCATGCCAATGGTCAGAAGGCCGGGATCTACTGGATACCTGGTATCGAGCAGCCGGCGGTCGACGGCAACTACCCCATCCTTGGCACACCCTATCACACGCAGGATATCGTCGTGACACCGCTTGCGAAGGGAAATGCCTTTGCTGGTAACCCGCCCTATCCTTATCACGACAAGATAGACTTCACCAAGCCGGGAGCACAGGAGTATATCGATTCGGTCGTCGCGCTCTTTTCGTCTTGGGGTTTCGATTTCATCAAGCTTGATGCAGTGACGCCAGGTTCCTATTCGAACGACCTTTCTATCGATAACCGAGCCGATGTTGAGGCATGGTCGAAGGCGATTGCCAAAACCGGACGACCCATCTGGTTGACTGTTTCCTGGCAACTTTCCCAGGATTATGCTTCCGTTTGGCAACAGTGGTCGAATGCGCGTCGTATTGATGATGATGTGGAATGTGAAGGACGTTGCGCCACGCTCACCAACTGGCCGCGCATCGTCCTTCGTGAGTATGACGATGTAGGGTGGCAACATGAAGCGAGCACCGCTCTTGGATGGAATGACATGGACACGCTTGATGTCGGCGATGGCACGCTCGATGGCCTCTCCGATGAAGAAAAACAGACCGCGATTACCATCTGGGCTATGGCGAACTCCCCGATGTATCTCGGTGGGGATCTCACTAAGCTCGATGATTTCGCTAAAGCGGCTTTCACGAACGATGAACTCATCGCTGTTGATCAGTCGGGTCGTCCTGCAGTGCAGGTGACGGGAGGTTCCCAGCCCGTATGGATCTCCAAACAAGAGGACGGCAGCATCTATGTTGCTCTCTATAACTTGAATGGCCTCCCTAGCAAAGTCACGGTCCGTTGGAGCGATCTAGGTTTTCGCGCTGCCGTGGCCGTGCGCGATGTGTGGAACCGTATCAACCTCGATCCATCTCCCGTCGCATTTACGACGACGGTCCTCGGTCATGGTTCGCGTTTGTTAAAGGTCACCCCATTTGGTACGACGACAACCCCGGTTGGCCAGATTTATGAAGCGGAATCGGCAACCTTGAGTGGCTCCACGTATGTTTCCTCCTGTTCAGCTTGTTCTGGTGGAGCGAAGCTGAGCTATCTCGGGGCTTCACCTACGAGCAACAATGCGACCTTCAATGTCTACGTGGAGAATGCTGGAACTTATCGCATGGAAGTGGATGCGATGACACAAGGCCCCCGAGCTCTGGTATACGTCGTGAATGGAACTCACCCGGCGACACTAAACATGGGGGGAGGCAGCTTCAATCTGCCACAAGCCATAACGGTGCCCGTTACGCTGGTAGCCGGGAATAATACGATCACTTTTGGCAATCCCGGAACCTACGCTGCAGATCTCGATCGCATCGTCATCTTGGGGAATGGAAATGCGATTGCGCCGGATTTCACGACCTACGAAGCGGAGGCAGCACAACTTAGTGGCACAGCCAGCGTTGGGGGATGCAGCTTCTGTTCCGGAGGAGCCTATGTGGGGAATTACGGCGATGGTAGTCAGAATGCGGTAACCTTTCCCAACGTTACGGTGGCTGAAGCTGGCATGTACCAGCTTGAGGTGGATTACACCACCAGTGGCCCACGCACGTTCTATATCTCTGTCAATAATGGCCCAGCAACTGCCTTGGAGGTGAACGGAAGTACCTTCGATTCGCCTGTCCCTGTCTTACTTCCTGTTCAGTTGAACGTTGGAGCGAACAAGATCGTGATCACCAATCCCAATACTGGGGGCTATGCGCCAGGGCTCGACAGCATTACCGTCGGACCGATGGTGGGATCTTCCAACCTTGCGGCATCCATTATCCGTAAGACTGGTGTCGATCGACTCCGCGTCTGGCAGTTCGCGATCACCAATACTGGGAACGCGCCTGCACAGCACAGTTGGTTGAACAGCTTCATCCTTGTTCCAACGATGGAGGGGACTGGCTGTCAGGCGAAACTCGGTCTTCCTACGCCACTCCCACTCGGGGTAATTTCAAGCGGTGCCACCCGAAGGATTGATCTGCCCGTGATCTTCTCCCCACTCTGTCAGGACACCCAGACCTATCGCGTCAGCGCGATCTTTTCGGCCAACAACGGAGCAGACGTGGGTAGCCTTATGTCCACGGAAACCCGTTAACCAAAGCTCATATGGCCACTTCTCTCATCCCGATGCGTCTCTGGGCTTTGCGAAGAACAGCGTCTCCTTTCTGCTTCTTCTATTTTGCTCCTCCTTGAGAGACGCATCGCGCGTTAGACTATCAGGCCGATGGATTTGTGTTTTGGTAGGAGATCCAATTTTGAATCGAGTTACGTTGGCTCCGTATGATTCGATCATTTCAGCTGCACAAGCGCTCAACCGACGCCGCTTTCTCCAGTCGGTGGCTAAGGTTGGTGCGGCTTCAGCATGGATGAGCTTCTCGCCTCTTCGGGCAACAATCTCTCCCGAACGTCCCGAAAAGGTTATCGTCGTGACCTTTGGGGGAGGTGCGCGTGACGAAGAGACCTTTGCTCCAGAAGGACAGCAATACATTCCTCACCTCGTGGGTGAGTTAATTCCCCAAGCGACATTTTTTACTCAGGTCGTGAACCGCGGCATTCTTGGCCACTATGTGGCTACGGCCAGCCTAGCCACCGGCTGTTATGAAACCTTCAACAACTTTGCTCCGATCTCACCTGCCAATCCCACAATCTTTGAATACTACCGTCGTGATCGGCGTCGTCGAGCCTTCGATGCTTGGGTCATTGCTCCAAGCAATGGATTCAATCACATTGGAGAGAGTAGGCACCGTCTCTACGGCAAAGGCTTGGGAGCAACAGTAGTGCTGCCGAAACAGCTTTTAGAGGTGGCGAACGGTAATCGAGGGATGGATTACGAGCATTTACTCCGGGATAACTATGAATCGATTGTCCAACTCCCATCCGATAGCGAGCATGTGATGTCTGCGCGTGATCTGACAGAGTTATTGCAATTTTCAATGGCCGACTTTCTTGCACACGCGCGGACGATTAGAAGTCCGGATGAGTTGTCACTTTATATCGCACAGCATGTGATGCAAAAGATCGCACCGAGCTTCATGTGGATCACGTTCCACGATATCGACATCGCACATTCCGGCGCCTTCTCGCTTTATACCGATGCGATCCGACGTTCAGACCGGCTCTGTGCCGAACTCTGGCAATCTATCCAGAATCATCCCGAATATAAAGGGAAAACCGCTTTATTCATACTGCCGGATTTCGGGCGGGATAGCGATACAGATGCTGGTGGCAACGGTTTTCAGCACCATCGTACCGGTGATGCTCTCTCGCGCACAACCTGGATGATGGCTCTCGGCCCAAATATTCGGGAGAATATAACCATCGATCGCCCCGTTGAATCTATCGATCTTGTTCCGACGCTTGCAGCGATGTTGCAATGCAACGCCCGTTTTGCCCAGGGACGCCCTCTGCATGAGGTTCTTTGATGATCGGATCAACGAAAGTCCCGGACTTTTCTTCTTACCCACCGCAAGCACGGCAACTCATGTCGGAACAGCTATCTCTCTTATGTTCTCTGCCAATTTCATTTGCTGTTCTACTCGCTCAGGAAATTAGTTCTTATGACTGGAGGTTTCCGGTGGAACAGGCTGCGTTACAGGCCCAACTAAAGTGGCTGCAACCGCCGAGACAAGAACGGTTGCAGCAGATTCTGGATAGCTTCAGCCGATTGGTGATTTCACCTGAGCTGCAACGTTATCCATGGCTTTCGCAGCCAAAGCTATTCGTAGAGAAGCTGACTGCCTATCTATGGACTTCGGGTTCGATCGACGCCTTCCGAACTGCAGCGATCCAATACGGTCGATTCGTTGATGAACTTCAGACTGCAGCGGCTCCAACTCAGAAGAGACTTTGTGTTGTCGTGATAGGCCGTGATGCTCAACCAGATGAAGTGCGGCTATTCAGTAAATTGAGACCATACGGCACCTACTTTGCCAATATTGATCCGAGTCGCGGACTCGAACAATGTTTTGCTGTTCTTCACGAAAGGGCGATGGCCAATCGTATGCCGTATGGTCATTGGTATGTGGATGGAGGTATCGCCGAGGCAGAAGGCTTCGTGGACGGTACCATCACAACACTCTCCTATGCGGCCCTTGCACCTCTCCGAGAAGCCATACTTAGCGAGATGCATCGTGTTCGCCTCTCTGGTACAAGTGGACCAGAAGAACTTCGGAGTATGTTGGCTTTGTTAGAGCCATCTCATCTTGCACGATCGGTCGAGGGGCAGAGTCCTCTTCTACAACATTTTCAAATGAGTCTTCTTACAGAAGGTTCAGGAACCCAACTCTTCAGCACGACGTTCGTACAGTGGTCAGCTCGAGAGATTCTGCGACGTGCCCAGCCTCAGACCGTGTTGTTGCGCTATCAGCCGAGGCAGGTTGAACAGCCCATGAATGATCTTGTGCAAGCCAGCCATAATGCGCAAGAGTTGGACCCCGCAGGATCGTTGATCGATGCCGACATGGGTGCCTACTATACATGGTTGAATCTGAATCGTTTATCCGGCGCTGCGAGTTCCATGTTTGTGGCATGGTTTGAAAATCAACGTGTTGCTATGGTAATTGCTCCCGGAATGGCGCAAAATACTGTCTCAACGCAACGATGTACGTTAGATCAAATCTTCCGTTGGTTACTTTAACTATATTGAAACACGATGGACAGAACTCCATCGTCTCAATACATCATGTCTACAGTCCTCTCGGATTCGAATCATTACTGAGATGGCGAGCAACGTTTGTGTCATCCCTCCTATTGTTGATGCGATGCAGGAGTTCAAAGTGCAGTCTCACGACGATAAGGTCAAGTATGAAATTGTATTCGGTGGAATCATCAAGATGGCTACAAGGAGCGAACAAATCCGCTTCACAGTGCAGCCTCGGAATTTGTAAGAAACAATATCTTCGATGCTCGTGATACCTTCCCGTGATCAGGACAGAACGGGCCCGCCGGATTCAAGCGAAGGGGGACCGCGCGCTTATGCCTGGTGTTTCCCACTTTGTGTAGCGTCGTTTCCAGCCTCGTGTTGAAAACATCTTCAGTTACATCGTTCAGAAGAATTGTCTGGTGGGGACGCTGAAATAATTCGGCCCGAAGAGCAACTCGCCGGTTGTTGCTCTGGCTAGATCGATTCAGATTATTAGTAGTGAAAGCGATAGCGAATCTCGCCATAGATTTCACGTGGATCGTTATAGTGAAAGCCGCCAAATGTGAGGCTGTTGTCCAGTAAAACTCTTCGGTTGCCAACGTTCAGCGCATTCACTGAAATTATTGTCCGTTCACCGATGCTCTTCCCAATGGCGAGATCGAGGGTCGTATGCTGTGAGAGATACTCGTCTGGGTATTGTTCGTTGGGCGAGCCATTGTGAAAGCCTGAGCCATAGTACACATTGGTCGAGGCAAACGCACGAAAGGGTAATGACGTGCTGTAGCCTACGTTAAGCGTATTGCGTTGGTCGTGGTCGAGTGGGCTGTAGGTAAAATCTGCCGCGCAGTCCCGTGATGCGATTGGATAGCATACAAGGCCGCCCGCGATGGCTCCCCGTTGTTCACCAATCTGGTTAGAGTAGGCAAGGTGTGCCTGGCCGCCATGCCATAGACGCGGAGAACGGAGTGTTAGTTCCCATCCTCGGATGAGCGCGCCATCGATGGTTATCGGGTAGTAGATGCTAGATTCGCCGACGTTCGAGTGGTCCAGAAAATTGTTGGCCCGCGTCTTGAAGGTGTCGGCATCGAGCAGCCAACCGCGAAGAGGAATCTGCACCCCAAATTGATGTTCCTCATCGCGCTCACCGTGCAATGGCAGAAAGGTAGTGTTCTGACTGTTAGCGTAATTAACGATGGGGCCTGAAGCGGTCAGCAACGGCGGCGGTTGGTAAAAGCGTCCATAGAAACCGCGGAAGACCCAGTGGAGCTTCGGCACTTGGAGTGCGGCGCCCACGCGAGGGTTTGTCGCGTCTTCAGTGAAGGTGCCACTGAAGTGAGACTGACGCAAGCCGGCGATCAGAGTAAGCCACGACGTCACTTTATAGTTGTCGGAGACGAACTCCTCGAACACGCCGCCGGTCGCAGAATCGTTGAGCTTAAAGTTCGGATAGCTCCCATCGTTGAAGATAGAGCCATACGCGTAGCTGTCATGTTGGCCGAACGAGTAAAAACCTGCCTGCAACGTATTACCCGCGATGATTGTGGTGATGGACGCCTGAACGCCGGCATAGCTGGACACACGATCGGATGTAGTAGCAACCGGTAGATCATTGATGTTCGGCTGGTAGTTTGCCCGGTTGTAGTGATAGAAGGGTGATGCCTGCAGCAATGTTGAAGCGCTGAAGGTGTGCGCCCAGGTAAAGGCCACGATGCCGTCTGTCTCATGTTGTCCGTCGCGCAAACCACTGGAATCGTATTGCTGGTTCTCTGCACTGTCCGGATCGGGATCGTATGGGATTTGGTAATAGTCAGTGCGGAGTTGAGTAATAAGCCTGAGCTGATCCTGTGGAGTCCGGTTGTAGATGAACGAAGCGAAGCCGCCATAGCCGTTCGCTGCATTGTGATACGCCTTGGCAATCGGGGGAGAGAGGCCGTAATCGCTGCGATTTCCATTCACGCTTGTGTAGTACGCAAATTTTTCGGTATGACTGCCAAAGTTTATCTGGTCATTCGTCTGGAAGAAGCTGCCAAGACTTAGTACGATTTCGCCCTCATTGTTTCGTTCGAAGCCGGTTCTGGGCACGACATTGAAGACTCCATAGGTTCGATCACCTACATCGGAGTTGTAGCTTCCGCGCTGAACTTCGAGATAGTCGATGTCTTTGGGATCAATCTGAGCGCCTAAATTGCTCGCGATATTGGTGTTGGGAATCTGTACGCCATCGATCTGCCAGCTCACCTGATGGCCGCCACGCATGTGCAGCATGTCGTGAGTAATATAGGCCCCGGGCACAAAGTTGGTGATCATCTGCAGGCTGTTGGTTCGGTCAGCTCCCGGAGTCCGGGCGATATCGATACGGCCTACAAGCGTGGTCGGTGTGACGGAGTCGACATTTGCCGTTCCACTCTGAGTCGAGACCGTAACAGATTGCTTTACGCTCCCAACTTGCAACTCAAAATGCAGAAGGGGCGAGGTATTCGATGCCAGTGTAATCGTTTGTTCAAGAGTACTGAATCCAGTCTGGCTGACGGTGATGACATACTCTCCAAGTGGAATGGCGGTCAGATGGAAGCTGCCCTCTTGATCGGTTTGTCCGGACACCGCGAAATCCGAATGCACCGCGTGGATCGTGATTTTCGCTCCGCTGACAGGGCGGTGCTGAGGATCGTGAACGATGCCCTGTATTTGTCCAAAGATAGTGGCGTGAGCAGCCTGACTTTGAAATAGCCAGAGGAAGATGAGGTAGTACGCTAATCGGCGCATGAAACGATCTCCTCGTCACGGAGATGTGACGATCTGTATTCCGAATCCATAGCAGCAGCTTGCTGCATGCCGATTCGGAAGGCGAAGAGCGAAACTAAGCTACTGCAGGAGAAACGTTAAGAGAGGATTGTGGGAGGTCCACGCTTTGAGCGAGAACGGTCGCGAGAGATGCGCCGTTTAGATTCCGTCTGCGCTACACCACAAGGATGACGGACTAGCGATGCGAAGATGGCTCCTACTGGAGGGGCTGTGTAGAGCTCTGAGTGCGGAACAGCTGCAACTCCGGGATAGTAAGGACATTTCTGAATCGGAGCGCTGAACTGCGGATCGTCCAGAACAAGCTGGCTATGCTCGCTCATGCTTATCATGCAGTGATGTTGACCGTTGCGCCGGCAGCACGCAGGCAGGTTCGTCTCGCTCGTCTCAGATATCGCGAAGAACGATGATACGAACGGCAAGCCGAACATGGCCAGCAACGCAATGGCTAAGAGCTTTCGCAATAGCTTGATTGAAGCGCATCCTTACTGTGTTGGCAAGTGCGAGAACGGATGTCGCTGACAAATGGCCGTGTATCGGCATTTGTCAGCGGATTCAAATTCACATCAACTCAAACGCCAAAGATTTCGGCATCTCAGTGATCTCATTTCTCTAGTAAGGCTTCGATTGCTTTCGTGAACTCGCCCTTGTTGCCAAACCTTCTTTCACCTTCCGGATCACACCTTACGATCAATCAGAAATGTGACGGGGAGAGACTTGGTAACGCCATAGCCACCTTCGAGCACAGAGACGATACGCCCATCCGCTGTCTTGGCCGTCAGATCAAGCAGCTTGGTGGTTACCCATGCATAGTCTTCTTCTACGAAGTTGAGGTTACCCAACGGATCGCGCTCATGGGCGTCGAAGCCCGCTGAAACCAGAGCCAGATCAGGAGCGAATTCCAGCGGCTTCAGGGCGACGCGAGAATTGCGTTCATACAGTGTCAGAGATCGAAATTGCTGCCTGCTATCACCGCAATGGGGCCTTCCACGAGAAGACCCGTTATTGCCAGGCGATCTCGGGGAAATACTCTAAGTTTATTAGGGATCGAGGCAAAAATAGCGACCGGTAAACCCGAGGATTAATGCTTCGCCGGAACGTTAAGCGGTGCCCCTAAACTGAATGTCATTTTGGTGAAGTCCAGTGTGAAGCTTTCGAAACCTGCCACAAAATCTTGTCCGAGATTTCCATACAATTCATCTCTATCCGATCCAATTTTTTTTGGAAAGACCGGTACATTGTGCAATGTTGCGACCCGTGTTCCAACTTGCAAGTCGAGCTGTGGAACAACAAAGACTTTTCTGCGTAGCGTCCCACCACCACCTCCGGTGGTATTTTCTGCCGCCTTCCAATCTTTCGAATTGCTGTGAAACTGTTCGTAATAGCGAATCGAAAGAACAGTGCCACTTGCACCGGTGTCGAGGGGGAATGGCAAAACCACGCCCTGAGTTTTGCATTCAATCACGGGTTGTAAATACTTCATGTACATTTGTGTTCCGGCCATTCCGGGACTAGCCGTAGGGCCTGCTTTAAAAGAACCGTCGTGGGAAAAGGTGATCACACCCATTGCCTGGAATACCGGATACCCGATAATCCCATTGATCTGATATGTCTTATCGGGCAGTTTAATGTTCAAGTCAACATCATCCAGAATGAGCACAACCACATTGCGCATCATAGCGCCGCCCACTTTCAGCATTGGGATCAAAGCTACTTGCAGCGGACTTTCCATTCCGGTCACGCCTGACATTACCTGACCAAACCCCGGAAGAGGATGAAGCCCCAGCCGCTTGGCAAAGCTTCGGCTGACAACGGACTGGTTCGCACCAGTATCCAGCAGCCACTTCTCTCGAACTCCATTAGTGTTGAGTTCAGTTACCAAGGAGCCAATCGCGTTCCGTTCCGTCTTCAGGTGAGTCGATCCTTGCCACGTAATTGTCTGGGTTGGAGCGCCGCCCAATAGATGGGCCACGCCTGCATCCTCTTTTGTTCCCTTCAACTGATCTCCGCTCAACTGGTCGGAAAAGTGTGCCAACAGATCGTCGTAAACTTTGGCAGCATCGGCGTAGCGGAAAGTCTTGTTGTAATCGTCCGCCAGATGTTCCAAAGCCACTGCGGCGCGATCTTTGCGCGATGCCCTAATAGCGAGTAAGGCGCGGTTCAGTAATCGAATCGATTCATCCACCCGGCCGGTGCGGTTTGCCAGCACGCCCTCAAAGTAATCGCGTTCAGGCCCCGATTTCATCGTTCGCAGGGATGCTTCAAGCTCTCCCATTCTGAACTCTCTTACATAGAGATCCGGTTTGCTTGTGGGCAAAGCGTCTTCACCTGAAGTCGCCGCGTAGAGTGGCATCCGGAGATGAGAGACCAAACATAGCAGCGCCGCTGCTCTAACAAGGAGAGTACAACTTCGAAGAAGCAATCTGTTATCCCCTTCCACTTGCCACAATCATATTGTTCCGAATCGTTGAGTGTGTCTTTTCAATACGGAAGACCTGCATCATCACTCCATCAGTGTGTCTGGCTGAATCGCGACTTTCTCTGCCCTCTGTACCGCCGCAGCCATGCGCTCCGCCAAATCGCGAGTGTCCCAGTAAACGCATGCCTCGTACATCTTGTCGCCACGAATGTTGAAGCGGTCCACGCCCGTCCACGCCAGATGCTGTCCGGCAACAGTCGCTTCTGCCTTCCACTCCACCATCACGGTGTCCCCGGTGGGTGCCCATCGCACGACATCCAGCCGCAGATCTGGAAGCGTCTGCAGAATACCCCGAAAGTGCTCCACGACGCCCTCGCGGTCGGCTGGTACGGTCATGGGTGGAATGAGGTTTCTCGTATCAGGGTGCATGAGATCGCGCAGAGCGTCGGCATCTGGCCGATTCCATCTCGCTGCGAAGCGGGCTACGATGTCACGCGCTGCCGCCAACTGCTCATCGGATGGTGGCACGTAAACATCGAAAGCTGCTTTTTGGATATCGGACATTCTACTTCTCCAACAAGAGACTGTTTGGCGGACGATGCGGTTGACCTACCGTTAGAGATACGAACCACCCATCCGAGTTGGTCATTGAATAATCGGGGAAATGCTGCCAGATTTGCTCATGCATTTCCAAGACGACTACTGGAACGAAACCTGACGCAGCGAAACACGATTGCCATCCGGATCCACTGCGGTTGCACGCAGGCCATATGGATAGCTCTCCGGCTTGGCTTCGAGCAAACTTACACCACGCGCCTTCAGCTCCTCGAAGGTCTTTCGTAAGTCATCGGTCTGAAGGAAGATAACGCCAGCAGCCGCATTCGCGGGAAGGTCCGGAGTTGGAGTCCCTTTGCCGCCAGTGCCTGGCCAGAGAATCACATTGTGGTCCCCGCCTTTGAGACCAATCAAAACAAATCTGCCTTCTGGTCCAGGGTTGTCTGCGCGTTTCTCAAAACCCAATAACTCGTAAAATTTCAAAGACCGATCTTGATCCGATACGAACACCGTCGAAAACATGATTTTGCTAAACATGAAGATTCTCCGCTCCGAGTTGATGATTTCTACTTGTCAAGACGACTTAGCCGTGATCGATGTGACATGCGTGCGAAGGAAAGCGCAAAAACCCTCTTCACTCGGGGAGCCGCGGACAGAAGAGCAAGGCGTACATGTCACATCGCCAAGTTCTGTGTCGTCTTGGTTGTAGTAGCAAAAACATCCCAGATACACGAGCGCAAGATGTTCAGACCCGGAGAAATCATTATCCTGACCGGAACACCTGGTTCAGGCAAAACGACCGCCGCGAATAACATCGCGCAACTGCCCGGCAGCCCAAAGGTCCACCTGCATTCGGACGACTTCTGGCATTTCATCAAAGCAGGTTCGATTCCACCGTGGCAATCCGACGCCCACAGCCAGAATGCAACAGTGATCGACGTCCTGGCCGGGGCTGCGGCCCGCTATGCGAAGGGCGACTACTTCGTACTGGTGGATGGCATCATTGGGCCCTGGTTTCTGGACGCGTTCCAAAATATTGGAGCAATTCTGCACTATATCGTCCTTCGTCCCGATCTGGAGGAGGCAATCAGACGATGCCGCGAACGAGGCGGTGACACCCTTTCAGATCCCGTGTCAATCTCTGCGCTGCACCAGCAGTTCGGAAATTTGGGCGTTTTGAAGAACCATTCGCTGTCGGTGGCAGGCCTAAGCGCTGACGAAACCTGCGAAGCAATCGGAAAGGCGGTGAAAAGCCAGCGCTTCCGGCTGAGATAGACCTAAGAGTGTTTGAGGGAGAATGTCCACTCAGAGCTCGACGTTGTCATCTGCCGCTTTCACTCAATTTATGGGTCCTGAGCATAGCTTCTTCGGCCTACAGGGAGATTACATTCAGGAGCCGAATCACATGCGGGCGCGATATGAACGTGATGCAGCGATGTTTCGATCCGGCAAAACTCATTTCCAGATTCTTCATCTTGAGGTGAGTGACAATCTCGCTTACTGGGTGGGCTTTCAGCATGGAACCGCTACTGTCAGCGATAGAGGCGAAATCACCTTCAAATTGCGGGTGATGGAGTTGTTTCGAAAAGAAGGTAACGAATGGAAGCTCCCGCATCGTCAGGCCGACACTCTCACCGTCTAAACCAGGCCGCATTCCTGATTGGACGCGGCTCGCAAGGAGTGTGTCGCACTAAAGAGCGCTCATTTTGAGAAGGAGTTCAGTATGACGGTTCCGATCGTTTTAACGACCATGAAGGAAATCCGAACGATTCTGAACAAGGAAGGCCCATCGGTTGTGGGATTAGAGCGCATCGCCGACATGATGCGCCTGCTTCTCCCCCATAGCGAGGAAATACTAGGAGATCACCTTCGAGAAAGTGTGCGACCAGAACGCGGACTAAATCCAATCTACGTTGAGAGTGGTGGAATCACTCTCACGTGGGGCATTGTCGTTCCGGAAGAACCGACCCCAGTCCACAGTCACGGTACGTGGGGTGTGGTTGCCGTCATCCGCGGCCGGGACCGATATCAACGCTGGAGGCGTGAAGACGATGGAGAGGGTGCCGGGCCAGCAGAGGTCCGACTTTTGGAGGAACAGGTTCTCACAGTGGGTGATGTGATGGTGTTACCGCCACCCCCGCAAGATATTCATCTACAACAAGGGCATAAAGGCGAAACCGCTTATGAGTTTGTCCTCTTTGGTGAGGATTTTCTAGGGCGTCTTCCATATCTTGTCTTCGACCCAGAAAACGGATTCGCAACGGAGATTTATCCGAGGTAGCCTCGACGTGAGGTTTGTCGTTTTGGGCCATGAAGGCTGTGCCCGACGCAACTATGGCGTTTGGAAACAAAGGAGTATGCCTGCATCCCGGTAGCTACCTCCCATCTTCATCCCTGATGAAACTCTCGGGCTTGCTTAGAACATGATCTCGGCCCCATTCATCACATAGCGCGCGTAACGAAAGTCTCGAATGGACTTGAGCACATCGCCCTGCCAATGCAGCAGCATGAAGTATGCGGGTGTGTTTGGATCGTCCAGGAAGACCGCTGCACATTCGTATCCCTCTATGCTGGCTTCCTGGAGACGCCACCCTTGTACCTCACCGTAACCCTTATAGAAGATCGATGAAACTTGTTGTCGCCCACGCAGTTCGGCTCGTGCTGTCTGCGAAAGATGTACATCCTCGCTCAACATGGAGATCAGACCAGGCCAGTCACGATTGTTGAACATTTCAACAAAACGTCTGAGCTCCGGCGAAGCCGATAAAGTTTGCGTTCGTTGCACAGGCGTCTTTGCAAGTTCTCCAAGCCGAGCGCGTCCGCGATGAAGGGCCGCTTTGACGGCCGTAAGCGGCATATGAAGGAATTGGCCAATCTCCGAAAGCTCGTAATCGAAGACATCCTTCAAGATAACCGTACTTCGCTGCGCAGACGGTAACTGCAAAAAGGAGCTAACGGCTGCTTGGGCCGACTCCTTCTGCATTGCAATCTCCAGCGGATCATGTGCATGAGGGTCTGCCGCTTCAGAAAGGTATTCCATATCCAAACTCACTTCTGGCCGCCGTTTACGCAGCAAATCGACAGAGCAGTTGTGCGCCAAGCGGAACAGCCAAAAGCGCATTTCAGGCGGCCGGGAGCCCGCCACAATGGCAGTGTACGCTCGCAGTAGCGTGTCTTGAACGGCGTCTTCTCCGTCGATCGTGCTACCGAGCATCCGAGCGCAATAACCGTGAAGCGCCGGCCGTAGTTTCTCTGCAGCATCTCGAAGTGCAGCCTGAACGAGTTCCACATCTTCGTTGATCAAGACTGGATTCTCATCCGCTTCAGTTTTCGGCATGCTGCACCTTCATCGGTCGTTCCGCGTTGTTGTAATTCGGCCTGAGCCAAGCGATGCCGGCAGAAAGGGCCAGAACCCATGGTACGTCGGTCAGCATCTTCCACGCATCATGGTGTGAATACGCCATCTGAATCGCCATGAGTAGACCATGAGCTAGGTTGGCCCACATGGTGAAGTCAAAGAAGAGCGCATTGCGCCATGGATCTGCTGATGCTTTGATCAGGAAGATCGCCCAGGTGATGTAGATAACAAACAGCATCGGACCGACATGGCCGTTGACTTCATCCCAAATCGCCCAGTGCATCGATCCTCCAAGATCAATAACCGGGGCGCGAAGCGTGAAAGCGATCAGCAGAGTTGTAAAGAGCACTAAAGATGCGATGCTCCATAACTTGATAAAAAGTTGGAATCGTTTCAGCTTCGTTTCCATTTTTGTCCTTCCGAGGGTGATTCACTGAACCTGTCTAAGCACAAAACGGTTTCGAGACCGGCAAGGATACGGGGATCGGGAGATTTTTCGAACGAAAGTCGTCATGTCCGCAAGCTGCTATGGAAGAAGATATGTCGATGATCGGCCTTCAGAAAGGGACGCTTGAGAGGACGAGGGGCAAAAGCGACGATTAAGAAGGAAGAAAATGTGATGAACATGTCACATATCAATACGCAAACTCGTCTTCCTATTACGCTGCTAGAGCGAGCCATTTATCACTATGTTGGAACTTTCCATCACGCACACTAGCACTACTACTACCACCGCCATCGGCGGGTCGTCAGGTTAGTGCGCTTCGATCTCGAAACGACTTCCCCTGAAAGCCTCGCCAAATTTGGCGGGGCCTTTGCTTTGTGCTTCGTCATTCGACTACCCCATGGAGAGCCATAATGCTTGAAATTGATCATCGAGTTATCGGAGTGAAACTTGGCCTGTTTCATCAACAGGTCGAAGGACCAGGAATGGTCTTCTGGCACCCGAGAGGGTGGCAGCTATACCGGATTATCGAGGATTACATCCGGGATCGCATGAGGGAGATGGGATTTAGCGAAGTGCGGACTCCCCAATTGCTGGCGCGCTCACTATGGGAAGAAAGTGGCCATTGGGATAAATTCGGCAAGGACATGTACTCCGTGACCGACCATGATGCCGAACGGGCGCTTTGTCTTAAGCCAATGAGTTGTCCTTGCCACATCCAACTGTTTAACAAACATATTCGTTCTTACAATGAATTACCGCTTCGGTATTGCGAGTTCGGAAATTGCCATCGGGATGAGCCGTCTGGTTCGCTTCACGGTCTGATGCGCACTCGTGCATTCACGCAAGACGATGCTCATGTATTTTGCGCGGAAAGCCAATTGGTAACGGAGATCGGTCGGTTCTGTCAGTTACTCCGACGTGTCTATCAGGATTTTGGGTTTGGTAGCTATACGGTTGCGCTTTCCACACGACCGCCACACCGTATGGGTTCCGAACAAATTTGGGACCGAGCCGAAGAAGCTCTGGCAAATGCTGCTTCCGCTGCTGAGGTGGAGTTCGAATTGCGTCCAGGGGAAGGTGCGTTCTATGGACCGAAGTTAGAGTTCCACCTGATGGATGGTCGAGGACGAAGTTGGCAATGTGGAACGGTCCAGTTGGACTTCTTTCTTCCAGAACGCTTGAATGCACGATTTATCAACGATCAGGGTCGGCAGGAAATCCCTGTGATGATTCATCACGCAATTCTCGGCAGCATCGAGCGTTTCATTGGGATTCTCCTAGAGCACTATGAAGGGTGGTTACCGAATTGGCTGGCGCCTGAACCGCTAGTCGTTTCGACAATCACCACGGCTGATATCCCTTACGCCCTTGAAGTGGCGGCGGATTTGAAGGCTGCCGGGCTACGCGTCAGCCTCGATACGCGGGCAGAACGCCTAGGAAGAAAGATTATGGACGCGCGAGATAAGTGTATTCCGCTGATGATCGTTCTCGGTGCGCGCGATGCACGGGAACGCACAATCTCGCTGCGACATAGAAATGGGGCGCAGGAGGTTTACAACCTGGACGACTCAGTTCCTGTTCTTCGCAATGAATGTGGCGGTCCCTTGGCGTTCAGAGGTAAGTACTTGGAAGGATGAAAAACATAGGAAGGCGGTGAAGAAGTAGGAAATGTTACATGAATGTCACATTTTGGGAACCCTATCTCGTCACCTTATTGCATCGTCAGAAAGGAGCCCTCAAGACCGAGAGAGTCAACCTATTCGATGGCACGATCAAACGGGAGATTGTCACCAAATCGTAAGCCATTTCACCTTGATAGGAGTTTCATGGATACATCCAAGTCGTTTCCGATGAATCGCAGATCGTTCATTCTATCTACAATGAATCTTGCTGCTTCTGTCGCGATCAGTCCTCGTGAACTCTTAGCCGAGGCAAGAAAGTTCGACGCGGAATACTACCGGCGTCATCGTAAGTTTCTTGATGTGGATCAAGGGAGAGTTGCATATCTAGAAAAAGGGCATGGTCCCCCCGCACTCTTTCTCCATGGATTTCCGTTGAACGGCTATCAGTGGCGCGGTGCGCTGGAGCGGCTTCACACCCTCAGGCGATGCATTGCTCCGGACCTTATGGGCATGGGGTGCTCCGAAATCCGCGATGATGTCGCCATCACTCCCAATTCTCAAGTAGACATGCTCGCCTCATTCCTGGATCGGCTGCGGATTCGCGAAGTAGATCTCATCACGGATAACAAGGCGAGCGTCTCTTGCAATCCGCGCATCTGAATCTTGTTTGAAGGGAATTCCATGCTGACCGAGCCGTACTCCACAATCGCAACGCGCAGCGGGGATGTGCGGGTGCTTACCCTCAATCTATGGCAACAGTACGGGGCTTGGCCGGACCGCCGCTCTCTACTCATCGAAGGATTGCGTGCCTTGCAACCCGACATTGTGGCCTTTCAAGAGTCGATCAAAACGACGAGTATGACCAGGTTCATGATCTTCTTGGTTCGGGGTTTCACATAGCCCATCAAAAGCAGCGAGGCCCACAGGGAATGGGCATCTCCATCGCCAGTCGCTGGCCACTCGGAGAAGTGCAGGAACTGGATCTGAACGTGACTCTTCGCTGTGCAGGGTTTCCGGCTGGAACCTTGATCGCGGAGGTACGGGCACCGACCCCGTTGGGATCATTCCTGTTCGTCAATCATTTTCCCCATTTTCAATTGAGCTTTGAGCGCGAACGAGAGCTTCAGGCAGTAGTTGCAGCCCGGTTCATCGAAGATCAGATAAGAGACAACTCTCGGCAAGTCATTTTGGCTGGGGACTTCGACGCAGACCCGGATGCTGCCAGCATACGTTTCTGGTCAGGACGCCAGTCGCTCGATGGTATCAGCGTATGCTATCGCGATGCGTGGGCAAGCACGCATTCGAATGACGATACAGGACATACCTTTACTCCTGCTAACCCGGTCGTAAAAGACCAAGTCGTCAAAGATATGCGCCCGTTCCGTGATTGGCCTTTTCGGAGAATTGACTACATCTTCGTGCGTTTTGGCGCACATGGAGGACAGGCTCTGGATATTGTGCAGTGCGCACGAATCTTCGATAAGCCGATCAATGGTGTGTGGGCCAGTGACCATTTCGGTCTGGTGGCTGATTTCGCTATGCCAGGTATTTCGTGAGGAACCCATTGCGAGGGTTGGTTGCGGGAGCAGACGTAGCTTAGTCACGATTAGTGTTTGCTATGAATGTCACATTTTGAGGCACCGATCTCGTCTTGATTTTTAGCAGTACCGAAAGGATTTTGCCCTATGAATGTCAGACTTGATCCCGTTGCCGCCGCCCCTTCACTCATGAAGGACTGGCATCGCACGGCGTTTGCCATCGTCTCCAGTCTCGATCCTAAACTTGTCGAGCTTGTCGAGATCCGCGCTTCTCAGATCAATGGCTGCGCTAACTGTCTCAATCTTCATACAATCTTCGCGCGTGAAAAAGGAGAAACGGAACAGCGCATCAATTTGCTTTCTGTCTGGCAGGAGGCTCCATGCTATACCGACCGCGAACGTGCCGCCCTCGGTTGGACCGAAGCAATGACCAGACTCGCGGAGAGGCATGACCACGACAATGCCTATGAAGCCCTGAAGGCCCACTTCACCGAGGAGGAGCAGGTCAAGCTCACACTAGCCATTGTCATCATCAACGGATGGAACCGCATCTCCGTTGGCTTCGGCGGTTTTGCCGACCCGGTTGCCATCAAAGCCAAGGCGGGAGCTGCCGCTTGAGCGCAGATGAAATCTCCGAGGACGCAGCGCTGGCTTTCAGCCCGCTGCGTCCAAAGCTCATGCGTGTTGCCTACCGCATGCTTGGCTCGGTCCAGGATGCCGAGGATATGGTTCAAGAAACATTCATCCGATGGGTGAAGACTGATCATGACAAGGTGCGCGATCCTGAGGCTTTTCTGTGTCGCACCGTCACGCGGCTCTGCCTTGATCAACTCAAATCCGCCAAGCGCCGACGTGAGACTTATATTGGTCCGTGGCTCCCCGAACCTCTAGTGGAAGAAGAGGAAGTGGAAGATGTGACTTTGCCACTCATGCTTGCGCTGGAACGGCTCTCGCCGCTCGAACGCGCTGTCTTCATCTTGCACGATGTCTTCGGAATGGGGTTCGAGGAGGTCGCCGTTATCATTCAACGCGACGGGGCTGCCTGCCGCCAATTGGCTGCTCGTGCTCGTGCACATGTTCGCGAGGCAAGACCACGGTTCCAATTGGAGAAGCAGCATGGTCTGGCGTTGGCCGAAGCCTTTTTCGCAGCGTCACGCAGTGGCGATATGGAAGCACTGGGTGCGATGCTCGCGGCGGATGTCAGTCTCCATGCCGACGGAGGCGGCAAGCGTCCGGCATCGGTAGAGCCTGTTTTCGGTTTCGACGCCGTAATGAAGCTATTTGAGTATCTGGGTACATTGTTCCAGAAGGACGATTCGAAACTTGTTCGTACCAGCTTCATCAACGGATTGCCTGGATTCGTCTCGCTTGATCCCGACGGCGAGCTTTCTACAACCGCGTTAGGGGTAGAACATGGGAAGATCGCAGCAATCTATGTGATGCGAAATCCTGACAAATTGAGACATCTCCACTAAGCGGAGTGCGACGCTCTTGTTTATGAAATGTCGGGAAAGTTCGAATGCAGATGCTTGACAACATCTACAAGCCACCTGCTTGGTTAACGCGATCTCTCGTGGCCGCAGTCGTTTTAAGAACTCAAGACTTCGGAGCTTGCCTATACCAGTTCCGGTTCGATCTAACGATGAAAACCTATTGGGTTCCTGTGCATCAATGCCGCAGGTGCGGTCGTTCCGTGAGGATTGAAGAAATCACGTCTCAAACCATATCAACCGGTATTCTCACTGTAGGTCGCCATAGCTTCTAAGTCTTTTAGAATCTATGGCGGGGACGACGGGGCTCGAACCCGCGACCTCTGCCGTGACAGGGCAGCGCTCTAACCAACTGAGCTACGTCCCCAGGTTGTTTCTCAACAACTTGGAATGAGAAGCGCCGATTGTCGTGCCATCCGCGTTCTTCTCAAGATTGTTCTGGACTGGATGTCGAGTCGCTGGACTCAAAATCTGTCAAACGGAACAACAAGATTGAGTTTAGCAGAAGTCAGGCTCTTCGTGGCCAAGAGAATCGCTAAATGTTTCTGAAATATGGCACTGGATCCATCCATTCAATGGAATGAATGGATGGATCGGTTTTTACTGGTGTCAATGGATACGGTATCTGCGCACTAGCGCTCTGGTACCTGCCATCCGGCGAGCGTCTGAGCGAGTGAGATCTTATCGGTGCCACCGTCGCTCACGGCACGAGACATCTTTGGATAGGCTGTGCCGATGTCTGGAGATTGAGCCCATACGGGAACATCCTTGAGAGTGTAGTGATAGGTGATCTCAGTTTCAGGGAAACCGCTGGGCCCTTTCTGGGGAGGGGTAAAGTTATCGATCGTGGTTACGGATCGGTGTCCATAACAGAAGCGCGGAGCGAAGCGGTTTCCTACGGTGCTTACGGTATAGCGCGTTGTCTTGACGGAGGATTCGTAGCTGGATTCGAGCAGATGCGATTTGACCAGCGTGTTCATTTGCTTCGTCACTTCAGGGTCTGAGGTGGCATAAGGAAAGCGGATGTCGGGGAAAAGACATTCGGAGCGATCGAGGTAGTAGTTATTGATGGCCTGGGTGAAATTTTCGGGAGTGGCCTTTGTCTTTGAGTTGCACCCGGAGAGCAGCAGTACGGCAGCGAGGGAACTGTAGCAAGCGAATTTCATCATGCGCGCATCTGGCAGCGGCGAGACGGATTTCATCTTTTAACTCCTGAAGTTATTTCCTGATACTGAGTAACAGGCCAATAAGATGCTGATTTTATTCGTTTGAGATGCCGCGGCGAGCGATATTCTCCGGTTCGCTTCTTCTTCGAGCTGCGTCTTATATTGAGTGATGCAATGCTGCAATTGAGTCATTCGATCGAAAGACATAAGGTTCTCTATGCCGCAGGCGCTGCGCTGATCCTCGCGATCGCGTTCTCAGCCGTTCGCAGCCTGAAACCTGCAAACCATCTGATCGCAGAGCAGGAGCGAAGGGCCATGCCTGCAATGACTCAGAAGCTGCTCAATGGCGAGACCTGGAAGCTGAGCGATCATCGCGGCGAAGTGATCGCGATCAATTACTGGGCAAGCTGGTGCGCTCCATGCTGGCAGGAGACTCCGATGCTCGTGAAGCTCAGCCGTGAGCTTGGGCCTCGAGGTTTTACTGTCATCGGAGTAGCTACGGATGAACATAGTTCCGATGAGATTCCCGCAGGCGTGAGCCGATTTGTAGAGCGGTTTCAGATCCCCTATGCCATTGCCATCATCTCTCCGATGTCGCAGATTGCTTACGGGATGGAGGGACTGCCGACGACTCTGCTTGTCGATCGAAACGGTCGCGTGGCCAAGGTGTATACGGGGGCGATTCGCGAGGCAGAGCTGCGATCGGATGTGGAAGCGTTGCTGTCCGCTTAGTTGTTCGTTGTTGGTTGTTAGTTTTGGGATGGACAAATTGTGCAGACAAGTCAATACGGGGATTTCTCCACTTCGCGTTCGCTTGCAGCGTACGCTTCGGTCGAAATGACACCTTATAAGGTTTTCGGCAATATGCCTTTGTGAAAGAAGCGCCCGGCTTTCCCTGGGTTCGTGCGTGTGCATTGAGGTTTTGCAGGACGAGTGGTTTGGTGTCCGTGGGGAGATCGCAGGTGGGTGGTGTTGTGGGGATTTGTTTTTGCTGGAGTTGTTCGGCCCGGATGCGTTCCTGGGCGAGGCGGACCTGTTGCTTGTGGAGTTTTTCTTCGCGTTCGCGGAGATCGTCCTGCTGTTGGGAGAGGATCTTTCGTTCGCGGTCGATGTCGTCCCACATCTGTTGGCGGGTTTTGAGGGCTTCGGCAGGAGGGGCGAGGAGTCCGTGGTCGGGGTCGGAGACGATCTCTTCGAGGGGCTGCTCGGGGAGAGGTTGGGCGTGAGAGGGGAGTTTCTGGTGAGGCGGGAGATTGGAGCTGGCGATCTGGAGTCCGTAGAGGAGGAGGCCGGCGCGGCGAGGGTCGATGTCATTGGAGGCGAGGCGCTCGAGGACGAGGCCGATGGAGAACTGGATGGAGGCGCGGTCTTCGGGGATGGGGAAGTTGACGGAGGCGCGGCGGGCTTTGCGGGTGTGCGGATTCGTGACGGGTCGGCGGGTGGTGTGGTGGTAGTAGCAGAAGTGCTCGTTGCGGAGTGAGGCGGAGCCGCAGCGTCGTCCGTCGACGAAGATGTGGCGGCAGCGGTGGCGTTCGATGGCGTGGTCGGTCATGGGTGTCCCTCCCCTGGGTGGTTTTGTTCGCAAAGTATTCGAAAGAGATGGCTTAGGTTCGTACTTCGGTGGTGATGCCCTATGTATGGGGTACCCGGAACCTGTTCGAGCTGCGCTCGAATATCCCACCTTAGCGACGATGAAGCCGTCGCGAAGATGGGGCACCCGGTTGGTTGGCGGGCGGCAATCTCCGGCAGTTTAAATGCGAAAGCCCGGCCAGGGCCGGGCTTCTTGTTCCCTGATTTAACAGTAGCAGGAGGTGTCAAGTTTTTGAGAGGGAAAAGTGCACAGAAGGCGCGTGGGCATTGGGGATTTCGCAGTGCAGGGGTTGTAGGGCCTCAGGGGCTGAAGCCCCTTTTTGCAGTTGATCGATGGCACCCATTCGACTACGCTCAGGGCAGGCTCTGAAGCCGTGTCCTTAACAATACGGTTCGCGCTGAAGCGCGAATGAGCCCACTCATCTCACTTCGCTCGATGAATAGGGCACCCAAATACAGGGATTTCTCCACTGCGCGGCTCACGCCACTCCGGTCGAAATGACACCTCAGGGTGGAGGTGGTTTAACAGTAAAAGGAGCGGATGGCGTCGACGACGGTCTGTTGCTCGTCTTCGCGAAGCTCGGGGTACATGGGTAGGGCAAGGACTTCCAGAGCCGCCTGCTCGCTCACCGGGAAATCTCCTTTTTGATAACCGAGGCTGGCGAGGCTGGGTTGCAGGTGTAGGGGGAGTGGGTAATAGATCTCGCTGCCGATGCTGCGGTCCGAGAGATATTGACGCAGTTCATCCCGGCGAGGAGCGCGAATGACGTATTGATGGAAGACGTGGGTTGCGCGCGGATCGGTGATAGGGAGAACGATACCCTCGTTGATACTGGAGGCGGTAAGTCCAGCAGTGGTGAAGAGCTGATCGTAGCGGTGGGCGATCTGGCGTCGTTGTTCGTTCCAGCGGGAGAGATGGCGAAGTTTGACTTCGAGCACGGCGGCCTGGAGAGAATCAAGGCGGCTGTTCCAGCCAATCTCGTCATGGTAATAACGCCGTTTCATGCCGTGTGTTCGAAGGATGCCGGCGTGTTCGGCCAATTCGGAAGATGGGGTGGTGAGCAGGCCACCTTCGCCAAAGGCGCTGAGATTTTTGGTGGGGTAAAAGCTGAAGGCGGCGAGGTCTCCAAGAGCGCCTGCGGGAACGCCTTTCCATGCTGCGCCGAAGGCCTGAGCGGCGTCTTCGATGAGCAGGACTCCGTAGTTTTCCTTCAGGCGTTGAAAGGCATCCCAATCCGCACATTGCCCATAGAGATGAATGGGGAGAATGGCTTTGATCTTCTTGCCGGGGTGTTTGCGCAGGAGCTGTTCGACGGAATCGGCGGAGAGATTGAAGGTGAGGGGATCGATGTCGGCCAGGAGGGGCTGGGCCCCGACACGGAGGATGGAACTGACGCTGGCGAAGAAGCTGAAAGGAGAGGTGATGACCGCATCCCCTGGGCCGATATTGGCGGCGGCGAAGGCAAGCCAGAGGGCATCGGTGCCGCTGGCACAGCCGACTGCGTGGGGAACCTGGCAGGCCAGCGCAGCCGCCTGTTCAAAGGAGATAACCGCAGGTCCGAGGACGAATTGCTGCGAAGCGCAGACCTGTTCGATGACGGCGAGAACTTCTTCGCGAATCTCCGCGTATTGTCGGGAGAAGTCGAACATGGGGACGGCGGACGGAGGGGTTTTGGGCGGCACTTAGCCATGGTAAATCGTTGTGCAGGAATGAGAGTCTTCATGGTAGTTTCATGCGTCTAACGCGTTATGGGCAGAGGCTGCCTTGAAAAATGCAGGGGATGCTCGTATCGTGGAACCTCTTGGCTTCAGAGATTGCAGGTTGTCCGTCTAACGCGTTCGATTTGCAGGACATGAAGTTTGGCGGGATCTTTATTTTGGAAATTTCTATAAGTTAAGGAGATCGGCACCATGGAATCAAAGCCGGCACAGAATATTCAGGACACTTTTCTTAACACGGTCCGCAAGGACAAGAGCCCGATCACGATTTATCTAGTGAGCGGCGTAAAGCTGACAGGAAAGATTCGTTCCTTCGATAAGTACTCTGTTCTGCTGGAGAACAACAGCCAGGAACAGCTGATCTTCAAGCACGCGATTTCAACAGTGGTGAGTGGCCGCATGGGTGCGATTCATGGAGAGGCAAAGGGAGAACTTCGCTCTTCCGCTCCGAGCCCTGCTTCGGTAGGCTCTGCGCAGCCCGCTGAGGTTGCCGGCGCAACCAGCCGCTGATCTGAGAACAACGGGTCCTATAGTACCTACGAAAGAACGGCCGAAGGGGATCACAGCGCTACGGTGAAGAACCGGAAACCGATTCGAAGAACACTCGTGGAAGCACAAGAGCTTTCCATGAAAGAGGAGAGGTCTGCTCAAGAGCAGGCCGTCCTTGTTGCCGTGGAGTTTACGGGAGCACGCCGCAGACTGACGGAAAGTGTGTCGCAGGCGCGAAAGGCAGCTCTTCTGCGGGAAGGTTCTGATGCTGCGACCGATGCAGTTGCGTCGGAGAGGGTGTCTAGAAATACGGAAGCCATCGATCTGGACTTCGACGCCTCTCTTGCAGAGTTTAAGGAGCTTGCTCGAAGTGCGGGCGCAGAGATTGCTGCGACTTTGGTACAACGGCGCGCCAGGCCCGATCCGGCGACCCTGGTAGGACAGGGAAAGCTGGAAGAGATTGCAGGCGTCACCGCTTCTACGAATGCAGACCTGGTTTTGTTCGACCATGATTTGAGCCCTTCGCAGATGCGCAATCTGGAGACAGCGCTGGGGGTGCGGGTGATCGACCGCACACAACTGATCCTCGATATTTTTGCCCGACATGCGCGAACCCGCGAAGGACAGTTGCAGGTGGAGCTGGCGCAGCTGGAATATCAGTTGCCACGACTGGCGGGTCGGGGAAAGGCAATGAGTCAGCTTGGCGGCGGAATTGGAACCCGCGGGCCGGGTGAAACGCAGCTGGAGACCGACCGCAGAAAGATCAACCTTCGGATCGACCATGTCAAAGAACAGCTGGAGTCGGTGCGGCGAGTCCGAAGGCAGCAACGCCAGCGCAGGGAGGCGGTCCCGGTTCCTGTGGTCGCGCTGGTCGGATACACGAATGCGGGGAAGAGCACGCTGTTCAATGCTCTGACCGAGGCGGGCGTGTTGGAGTCGTCGCGAATGTTCGCAACGCTGGACCCAAAGCTGAAGCAGCTTCAGCTTCCATCGCGACGGAGAATTTTGCTGTCGGATACGGTCGGGTTTATTCGGAATCTTCCTCATACTTTGGTGACAAGCTTTCGCGCGACGTTGGAAGAGGTCGAGCGCGCAGAGCTGCTGCTGCATGTCCGGGACGCTTCGAGTCCAATGCTGGAAGAACAGAAGACAGAGGTCGAGAAGGTTCTGGGCGAACTGGAAGTCAAAGGCAAGTCGGTCATCGAGGTGATGAACAAGATCGATCTGCTGGATGCGGAAGAGCAACAGGCCCTGGCGAGAGAGGGAAGAGTGTTGGTTTCGGGGCTGACCGGGGAGGGACTGGGGGAGCTGCTGGAGGCGGTCGACCGGCATCTGATCGCAGACCCGGTGATCGAGATGGAGTTCCGTTTTCCACAGTCAGAAGGGGCCGCCCTGGCTGCTCTGGAAGCGGGTGCGCTGTTGAGCCGGCGGCGGTTTGAAGGGAACCTGGTTTACCTCACCGCTCGGGGGCCGGTTTCGCTTTTAAGCCGATACCGGGACTTCCGGGTTTCTATGGACCGTACTTCTATGGGCCAGATCTCGATACAAAGGGGTGCCTGACATAGCATAGGCCGCCTGGTGGGGAGCGGAGGTGGTGTCCCCGACCACGCGACCTATGTGACCCAGAGAATCGGGTCCGGGTGGTGTTTAAAATTCTACGATTTTTGTGAGGAAAGTCAAAGAAAGTTGGGGGTGCGAAGGGGAGGGCCGATGAACGCCCATTCGTTCGATTATCGCAGATTTCCGCATTGACACTCCGCGCAACGCTTTGCTAAAACTAGGTGTACCGCAATCTTCACAACAGGCCCAACCTGTAACGCTTCGAAGACAAAAATATGCTTGCCTGAACTGGTTTTAGAAGACAAGATTTTCGGAGCGAACGCGGCCGAACCCCTACATGGACTCGATACTTAATCAACTCGGTGGACTTGTGCTCGGCGCTGTGCCGACGATGGTTCTCTTCATCCTTCTTGTGATCGCGTATGGCCTGCTGGTGCGTCGTCCTCTGGACCGCGTTCTGGCGGAGCGTCATGCTCGTACGGCAGGAGCCGTAGAGCAGGCGAAGGGCGCGATTGCTGCTGCGGAGGCGGAGACCAGCGCGTACGAAGAGAAACTTCGCAAAGCCCGGGCAGAGCTGTTTGAAGCCCGCGAACGCCGGTTGAAGCAGTGGGCTGAGGAGCGTGAGGCGTCCCTGGGGCAGGTTCGCCAGAGTGCTCAGGAGCGTGTGGCTTCTGCGCGTGAGGGAATTGAGCGCAGCGTTTCCGAGGCGAAGGTCCACATTGAAGGTGCAAGCAACGAATTGAGCTCGAAGATTCTTGCCGCCGTTTTGCCGGCGGAGGTCTCCGCGAGAGAGGTGGCGCGGTGAAGGACCTTCGGATGACATGCAAGGCTTTGTTGCCTGCGATCGTGCTGGGAATGCTTCTTGCCGGTCCGGCACCTCGCGTATTTGCCCAGGAGTCGACTCCTGTTGCAGCACAGAGCGCACATGAGGGTTCGCAGTCGGCTGAGGCCGAGAAGCACGAAAAGGAAGAGGACGAGAATGATGCTTATCGTCACTCGGCTGCGGTAAAGGCGCTAGGTGCGAAGCTCGGCCTGGATGCTGAACAGGCTGCTGATGCATTTACCCTCTTGAACTTTATTATTCTCGCCGCTCTTATCGGGTGGTTCATGCTGAAGACGCTGCCGAAGGTCTTTCGCGATCGCAGCTCTGCGCTGGAGAAGCATCTTGTCGAGGCGCGACGGGTCAGCGAAGAGGCGAGCTCTCGTTTGAGCGGAGTCGAAGCCCGGTTGAAGAACCTGGATGAGCAGATTGCAACAATGCGCACACAGGCGGAGAAAGATGCTCAGGCCGAGGAGAAGCGCATGAAGTCCTCTGTTGAGGAGGAGAAGCAGAAGATTCTGGCATCGGCGGAGCAGGAAATATCCGCTGCGGCAGCTCAGGCGCGTCGTCAACTTCAGCAGTATGCCGCCGATCTTGCGGTGGATCAGGCTGCGAAGAAGCTGGTGGTTTCCGCAGAGACCGACCGCTTGCTGGTGCAGGAGTTTGCTCGCAGGCTGGGTGGAGAAGGAGGGCAGAACTGATGTCCGTCGTTGCGCTTCGTTATGCTCATGCCTTTGCCGCCGTGGTTGCAGATCAGAAGTTGGATGCAGGGGCGGTTCAGCAGCAGCTTCAGGATTTTCTTGGTACTTTCGAGGGGAGTCGTGAGCTTCGCGAGGTCCTGACGGATCCGGCGATTCTTCGCGAGCAGAAACTGAAGGTTCTGGATGCGGTTGCTGCGAAGATCGGAATGGTTCCCCAGGTGCGGAATTTTGTGGCCGTGATTATGGACCATGACCGGCTTGCCAATTTCGGAGAGATTCTGGATGAGTATTATGCTGTCGCGGACGAAAAAGCTGGTTTATCCGAGGCGGAGATTGTCAGCGCTCGCGCGTTGAGCGGGGAAGAGCGTTCTGCATTGGAGGCACAGGTTGCGAAGCTGGCCGGTGGCCGGGTTCGTGCGACCTACTCCGAAGATTCCTCGTTGCTGGGCGGGGCGGTGGTTCGAATTGGTTCTCAGGTGTATGACGGTTCCATTCGAGCTCAGCTGGAACGCTTGAAGCATCGTTTGGTGACCGCGTAGCGGTCAGATTCACGAAAGAGATTGATACGAAGCGAGTAGAAGGAAGACATGGCACAGATCAATGCAGGTGAGATAACAGAGCTGCTTCGCCAGCAGATTGAGAACTACGAGCAGAAGATCCAGGTCGACGAGGTCGGCACGGTCATCTCGCTGGGCGATGGTATTGCGCGCATTCACGGCCTCGACAAGGTCATGGCTGGTGAGCTGATCGAGTTTCCGCACAACGTTGCGGGACTCGCCATGAACCTCGATGAGGACCAGGTCGGCGCGGTGCTTCTGGGCGACTACACGGAGCTGAAGGAAGGCGACCAGGTTAAGAGGACAGGTCGCATCATGTCGGTTCCGGTCGGCGAGGCCATGATTGGCCGCGTCGTCAACGCTCTTGGTCAGCCCATCGATGACAAAGGGCCGATCAATACGGACAAGTTCAATCCGGTGGAGCGTCTTGCTCCCGGCGTTATCGCTCGTCAGTCCGTTCGTGAGCCGATGGCTACCGGTATCAAGGCCATCGATACGATGATCCCGATTGGCCGCGGTCAACGCGAGCTGCTTATCGGCGACCGCCAAACGGGTAAGACGGCCATTGCTCTGGATACGATCATCAACTCGGCCAAGAACAACCTGATCTGCATCTACTGCGCGATCGGCCAGAAGCGTTCTTCGGTGGCTCAGGTGGTTCAGACCCTGGAAGAGAATGGTGCGCTGCCGTACACCATCATCGTTGCAGCGACGGCCTCTGAGCCCGCTCCGATGCAGTACCTGGCTCCGTTTGCCGCGACCGCGATTGGTGAGTACTTCCGCGACAATGGCAAGCACGCACTGGTGATCTACGACGATCTTTCGAAGCACGCAGCGTCCTATCGCGAGATTTCTCTGCTGCTCCGTCGTCCGCCAGGACGTGAAGCGTATCCAGGAGACGTGTTCTATCTGCACTCGCGTCTGCTGGAGCGCAGCTCGAAGCTTTCGGACGAGCTTGGTGGCGGATCGCTGACGGCCCTTCCGATCATTGAGACGCAGGCTGGTGACGTTTCGGCCTACATTCCGACGAACGTGATCTCGATTACAGACGGACAGATCTTCCTTGAGACGGACCTGTTCAACTCGGGTGTTCGTCCGGCGGTCAACGTCGGTCTGTCGGTGTCGCGTGTAGGATTCGCCGCCGCGATCAAGGCGACCAAGCAAGTCGGTTCCACGCTGAAGCTGGATCTGGCGCAGTATCGTGAATTGGCTGCATTCGCGCAGTTCGGTTCGGACCTCGATCCAGTGACGCAGCGTCAGCTGAACCGCGGCCAGCGGCTTACCGAGCTGCTGAAGCAGCCCCAGTTCCAGCCGCTTCCGTTTGAGAAGCAGGTTGCGATTATCTTCGCTGGAACGAACGGCCTGCTGGACGATGTTGCCGTCACCGATCTTCGTGCATTCGAAGATGGCCTCTATCCTTATCTTGAGTCGACAGGTTCTGTGTTGGCCGACATCGTCGCCAAGAAGCAGATTGACGATGACATCAAGGGCCGCCTGACTGCCGGGATCAACGATTACAAGGCGACCTTCCTGGCGCAGCGCAAGGAGAAAGAGACGGCGAAGGCCAAGTAACCATGGCAAACGTACTCGATCTACGTCGTCGCATCCGCAGCGTGAAGAACACGCGGCAGATCACCAAGGCCATGAAGATGGTTTCGGCGGCCAAGCTGCGCCGCGCGCAGGAGCGTGCATTGCAGGCACGGCCTTATGCGCAGATGATCTCGAACGTGCTGGAATCGCTGGTGCGTCGTTCCGATATGTACAGCGAGGACACGGGTGATATTCGTCATCCCCTTCTGGTGGAGCGCGAGGAAAAGAGTGCCTTGGTGGTTGTGATCGCCGGAGACAAGGGTTTTGCCGGTGCGTTCAACTCCAACATCACGAAGGCCGCACTGAAGTTTATTCAGGAACGTGCTGCGCGGGGCCAGAACATCGACATCGAGCCGATTGGACGCAAGGCGCGTGATCTGATTGGCAAGAAATATCCCGCAGCGGTCTACGAGAAGAAAGAAGAGCGTTACGATAACGAGCTTTCCACTCACTACGAGGTGATCCGTCATCGTGCGGCCCCGATCGAGATGAGCGGAGATCATCCCGGACTGCTGAATAAGGTTTCCATCGAAGAAGTCAGCCAGTTAACCCATTCGATCATTGAGCGCTACACCCGCGCCGAGATCGATTCGGTCTACCTGGTCTTCAACGAATTCAAGTCTGTGATTGCACAGCGGGTCGTCGTCGAAAAGCTGTTGCCGATTCGCAAACTCGGTACACACGAGATCACTGTGGCTGAGGAGATGTCGGAGGAGCAGAAGGAAGCCGCTGCTCATGCGGCGAAGACGGCAGGCGTGAGCCTGACGGTTCCGGAAGAGTCCGTCATCGAGTCGGAGTCGAAGAAGTTTGGTACAGCCGAGGTGGATTACATCTTCGGACAGGCTCCTGAGAGGCTGTTCCGTCATCTGATGCCGCGCTATGTGACGACGCAGATCTTTCACGCATTGCTGGAGTCGGTTGCGGCGGAACATGCGGCGCGTATGACCGCGATGGATTCGGCGACGAACAATGCGGGCGAGATGATCGACGCGCTTTCGCTGGAGATGAACCGTGTGCGTCAGGCGGCGATTACAAAGGAAATTATCGAGATTGTGAGCGGAGCAGCTGCTCTCTAACGAAAGAGACCTATGGCAGAGAATATTGGAAAAGTGATATCGATCAGCGGCCCAGCCGTTGACATTCAGTTCGAAGAGTCGAAGATGCCGGCGATCTATCAGGCTGTTCGGATCGTCAGCGATGGCTTCGATGTTCCTCACCCGATGGACGTCGTTGTCGAAGTGCAGCAGCACCTGGGCGAAGGCCGTGTGCGTTGCATCGCCATGGTGGCGACCGAAGGCATGGTCCGCGGCATGAAGGCCATTGACACAGGCGCACCGATCACCGTTCCCGTGGGGCGTGAGACGCTGGGCCGTGTGCTCAATGTTCTCGGTGAGCCCGTCGACGAACTCGGCCCGGTCAATGCGAAGCACCATCTGCCCATTCACCGTCAGGCCCCCGCGTTCGACGAGCAGTCGACGCAGGAAGAGATGTTCGAAACCGGCATTAAGGTTGTCGACCTGATCCTACCCTTCTTGAAGGGCGGCAAGATCGGTCTGTTCGGCGGCGCCGGCGTAGGCAAGACCGTCGTCATTCAGGAGCTCATCAACAACGTTGCTTCGAAGCATGGTGGCTTCTCGGTGTTTGCCGGCGTGGGTGAGCGTACCCGTGAAGGAAATGACCTCTGGCACGAGTTCCAGGAGTCCGGCGTTATCGATCCGAGAGACTACAACAAGTCCAAGGCCGCACTGATCTATGGTCAGATGACCGAGCCGCCGGGAGCCCGTCTGCGCGTTGCTCTCACCGGCCTGACGGTCGCTGAGTACTTCCGCGACAACGAGGGTGCAGACACCCTGCTGTTTATCGACAACATCTTCCGCTTCACGCAGGCCGGTTCCGAGGTTTCTACGCTGCTGGGCCGTATGCCCTCGGCCGTGGGATACCAGCCGAACCTTGCGACGGAGATGGGACAGCTGCAGGAGCGCATCACCTCGACCAAGAAGGGATCGGTCACCTCGGTGCAGGCGGTCTACGTTCCGGCCGACGATATCACTGACCCGGCCCCGGCGACGACCTTTGCTCACCTCGACGCGACCATGCTTCTCTCGCGTCCACTATCTGAGCTTGGTATCTATCCCGCTGTGGACCCGCTGACCTCGACCTCGCGTATTCTCTCGGCCCGCATTGTGGGCCAGGAGCACTACGACGTTGCTCAGGGTGTGAAGAAGATTCTGCAGCGCTATAAGGACCTTCAGGACATCATCGCCATTCTCGGTATCGACGAACTTTCGGAAGAGGACAAGATTACGGTGGCCCGCGCCCGCAAGGTGCAGCGCTTCTTGTCGCAGCCCTTCCACGTAGCAGAAATCTTTACCGGTATTCCCGGCGCCTACGTGAAGGTGGAAGACACGATCCGTTCCTTCAAGGAGATCATCGAAGGCAAGCACGATGATATTCCCGAGCAGGCCTTCTACCTGAAGGGCGGCATCGAGGACGTTCTGGCGGCAGCCGAGAAGATGAAGGCATCAGCCTAAGGTAAGCAAGCGTATCGCGGTTGATACGCAAGGAGAGAAGAGTTAGAAGCGATCCATGGCAGATACAAACCAATCCGGTCTTCTAGTTGTCCGTCTGGTAACGTCGGACCGCGTTCTGGTGGACACGACTGCGGAAGCTGTCGAGTTGCCCTCCATGTCCGGCTACATCGAGGCTCTTTACGGCCACGCGCCTTTGCTGGGCGAGCTGGGAGCAGGCGAGGTCCGGCTGCACGGCGGCGCTTCGGGAAATCAGAAGTTCTTCGTCGCCTGGGGCTTTGTGGAAGTGCTTCCGGAACGTGTCACGATTCTTGCTGAGAATGCTCTTCGTCCAGAGGAGATCAAGCTTGACGAGGCCCGGGCCGAGCTCGCCGCAGGCGAGAAGCTATGGCAGGAGGCAGGAGATGATGGCGAGAAGTATGACGAGGCCTATGCTCTGACCCGCCAGGCGGAAGAGAAGATCGCCTCGGCGAGCGGCCAGCGTTCCTAGTTTCCTTTGTTTCAAACGATAAGCCACCCCAAATGGGGTGGCTCTTTTTTTGTGATTCTGAAAGACGTCTAGGAGGCCTTCTTCCGCTTTGCAGATGTGGCCTTCGTCGCAGTCGTAGTCTTGGTTGCAGCCGTAGCCTTGGTCGTAGCGGAGGATTTAGCCGCAGCGGGGGCTGGTTCGGCAGATGTAGCCGCTGCTTCCGCTTGCTGGCGCAGTGCGTGAATGACCACGCGAAGCATCTCTTCTTCGGGTGCTGGTTTTCCTGTCCAGATCTCGAACTGGCGAGCGCCCTGCTGAACAAACATCTCCACTCCGGTAATAAAAGGGATGCCTTTCTGACGGGCGAGGCGGATCAAAGGAGTCTCAAGCGGGTTATAGACGAGATCGAAGACGAGCCTGGTATTGAGGTCCTTCGCATCAAGAAGCTGTGCGCCTTTCTGTCCTGCCATACCGACTGGAGTGGCATTGATCACGACGTCGAACGCCGATTTTGCGACAGCATCTTTTTTGATCGATTTGGAACCAGACTGACGAGCCAGCTTCTGCGCTGTCTCAGGGGTGCGGTTCAGGATAAAGACCTCCGCGCCCTTATCGCGCAGACCAAAGACAGCAGCCCGCGCGGCTCCACCGGCTCCGAGTACCAACACCTTCGCGCCACGGAGAGACATCCGCTTTTCCAGCGGACCCACGATTCCGGCGACATCGGTATTGAAGCCGTAGAGCTTGCCATCCTGCGCGCGCAACACGGTATTGCAGGCTCCGATCTTTGCGGAGAGTGGATCGGTGTTCGCCAGGTAGGACATGATTTCCTGCTTGTGCGGCATCGTGACGCTGAGCCCCTGGATTGGGATTTCCTGCACGAGCTTCATCAGGTCGCTTACCTTCGTGGCCTGTAAAGCGAGATACACCGCATTGACCGTCTCGCGGCGAAAAGCAGTGTTCATCATGATGGGTGAAAGAGAGCTTCGGACAGGGTTTCCGGCAACGCCATACACCTTTGTGGCCGCGTCGACCTGATCGACCCGATAGGTTTCAATCAGTGTACGGGCGGCGATCTGCCCTGGGCCGGTTTCCTCGCCCTGGGTGGCTGCGGCAAAGGTGAAAGCCGATCCTGCGCGCAATCCCAGAACGCGGGAGATAAGGCCCGCTTCTCCCATGCAGATGCCGATAATGTTGGCGTTATCGTTCATGCGCTCCATAAAACGCATGAGAGTGACGTTATCGGAGAGGCTTTTGGCTGTGGGGACGATCTTGATGAAGTCTGGCTGGAAGGGGGCGATTCGCTCGTAGACCTTGTCGAGGTCCTTGGTCGAGTTGAAATCGTGATGGCTAATAATCAGTCCGACGCCTGTATCGCGAAGTTTCTGAAACTCTCCCTTTTTAAGGACTTCTGCCGACTCAAGCTCCAGGTCGACGATATGGAAGCCTGACGAGGCTGCTTTGATAAGGACTTCCATTTCGGCTGCAAGAGGACCCTTGAATTTGCCTCCGTTCGGGGCGCGTCGACAGGTGGCAATGCCGGTGGCGGCGCTATTATCGGCAAAAAATTGCTTAAGCTTCGGGAGCGCGGTCAGGGGCTTTTCCAAGTAGTCCAATCGGAACTCGAGGAAGGAGGTCTCTTTTACAACAGCATTCGCCTTTTCAATCATTTCGGCGGCGGTCGATCCGATAATGGCAACGCAAATCTTGCCGATGCGGGTACGGAGAAGTTGTGTGGCTGCGGTGGGAGTAGGCACGTTCGCTCTCATTTTCTACAATCGCGGTATCTTACAAAGCATCGATTTCAGATGCAAATTTTTATTGATAAACAAGATGATCATTTCGGCAGTTTGAGCCCTTCAGCGGAAAGACGGAAGCACGGAGAGAGGTCATCTTTTATCAAACTTAGAATGAATAGATTATGGCAGAAATTGAAGTAATACAGATTCCTCAATGGCAAAATCTCTCCTGGCTACGGCATGGGTTCAGTACCCGAAGCGGTGGAGTTTCAGCGGTTTACGGGACTCCATCCTTGAATCTGGGATGGACCAAAGAAGATGATCCCGCTAAAGTTGCTGAAAATAGAAGGCTTTTGGTTGAACAGGTGGGCAGGGTAGCGAAAGAGGAACCTCCTATGAAGTTAGTGACGGTTCGCCAGGTCCACGGAAACGTGATTCATCGGGTGAAAGCAAAAGATGCCTGGTCAGACCGTCTGGAGACCCCGGAGGGCAAGGCGGTCCTTGAAGGGGACGGCCTGGTCACGAATGATTCGGGAATCCTGCTGGGGGCAGGGACTGCCGATTGTGTGCCGGTATTGCTGGTGAATGCTGCAAATCGGACCGTAGGGGCCTTCCATGCCGGATGGCGAGGGACGGCGGCGCGAATTGTGCAGCATGGCGTTGAAGTGATGCGGAGGGAGTTTGGCTCACGACCGGAAGACCTTCTGGCGGCCGTAGGGCCCAGCATCGGCTCCTGCTGCTACACCGTCGGGGAAGAGGTCAGGGAGAAATTTGGCGCGGAGTTTCCTTACGCCGCCGAGCTATTCCACGTAGTTCAGGCAAAGGATGGAGCGGAGCAGTTGAGAGTTGATTTGTGGGAAGCGAACCGGCGGCAGCTTATGGCGGCGGGAGTTTCTGAGGAAAGAATCACAGTGGTGGCAGAGTGCACGTCGTGCGCTGTGGATCGTTCCGGACAGCGCAAGTATTTTTCGCATCGCGCCGATGCTGGACGGACCGGACGGATGCTGAATATGATCGGGATTGTCGAGAGCGGGCAGCAGGGAAGATAATATGAGACCAAACGGTTTCTTTTGTCATCCATATGAGAGATGGGACACATGAACAAAGGGGAAGAGACACGGCAGAAGATCATTGCGGCGGCGGCGCCTCTATTCAACAAGCAGGGCTATGCCGGATGCGTGATCAAGGACATTATGGCTGCGACGGGGCTTGAGAAGGGTGGGATTTACCGGCACTTCGAGAGCAAGGAAGAGATCGCTGCCGAAGCGTTCGAGTATGCCTGGACGGTGAGCTCCGCTCATCGACGTCGCGGCATGGATGAGATTCCGAACCACGTCGACCGCCTGAAGCACTACATTGCGGGATTTGGGACACGGTCGAGCATCCCGGGTGGATGTCCTCTGTTGAATACGGGTGTGGATTCGGACAATGGGAATCCCATTCTGCGAGAACGAGTGCGAAATGCGCTGCGGGAATGGCAAAGCATGCTCAAAACTGTTCTGGCTGATGGAATCGCTGCGGGAACAGTGCGGAAGAACGTTGATATTGAAAAGGCTTCGAGGCTGATTATCACGACGTTGGAAGGCGGTATGTTCGTAAGCCGCATCGAGAAGAACGATCAGGCCCTCAAGGATGCGATGGAGCATCTGGATATCTATCTCGAATCCCAGGTTCGGGCTTAATCAAGGCTCCAGTCCCTTTCGTCACAGAAACTGAATTTTGCAGAATCCTGGCAGAGGCAGCTTACATCCCATGTTTATCTCTTGATGCGACCAATTGGTCGCTTTTTGAAAGAAGGCAGAGATGGGTGCAGTCCAGGTATTGGCTCCTCCGCGCGCAGCGGTTGCGAAGAAGGCCGTCAACCCGTGGGTGATCGCCCTTACGGTAACGCTGGCGACATTCATGGAGTTGTTGGACACGTCCATCGCGAACGTGTCCTTGCCGCATATCGCAGGTGGCCTGGGGCGCAGCTTCGACGAGGTGACCTGGATTCTGACGACGTATCTGGTGGCCAACGCCGTGGTGCTGCCGATGAGTGCGTGGTTAAGCCGGGTCTTCGGAAGGAAGAACTATTACATGGCCTGCGTGGCCCTGTTTACCCTGACGTCGTTCTTCTGCGGCATTGCTCCGTCGCTTGGTGTGCTGCTGCTGAGCCGCGTGTTGCAGGGGATTGGTGGGGGAGGGCTTGCGCCGGTAGAACAGGCGATCCTGGTGGATACGTTTCCTCCCGCGAAGCGAGCTTCGGCTTTTGCTCTTTATACGGTGGCGATCGTGACGGCTCCTGCGATTGGACCTGTTCTCGGCGGTTGGATCACGGACAACTACAACTGGCGATGGGTATTTTTGATCAATATTCCGGTGGGGATTCTCTCGCTCTACCTTACGAACCGTTTTGTCAGTGATCCTCCTGTCTTCAAAGAAGAGCGGGAGAAAGCCAAGAAGAATGGTCAGTTCAAGATTGATGGTGTTGGAATCGGCCTGATTGCTCTGGGTTCGGCTGCATTGGAAATTATGCTGGACCGCGGCCAGATCGATGACTGGTTTGGGAGCCGCTTTATCTGCTGGTTGTTTGCTATTGCTCTGGTGTGCTTTGCGGTAGCGATTTACTGGGAGCTGAAGACGGATGATCCGATTATTGAACTGCGTCTGCTGCGTTATCCGAATTTCGCGATTGCGTCGGTGTTCTACTTCATCTTCGGTTTCGGGTCTTTTGCTACAGCGGCCATGATCCCCCAGATGTTGCAATCGCTTTATGGATATCAGGCTGTCGATGCAGGACTCGTCCTGGGGCCGGGAGCCTTTGTTATTACGGTACTGGCTCCAGTGGGAGCACAGCTGGTTCAACGGAAGATCGTACATCCTCGAATGCTGCTGGCCTTCAGCCTGGTGACGATTTCGGCCTCGATGATCTACTACAGTGGCCTGACTCTTCAGACGGATTACTGGCACTACGCGTTTGCCAGAGCGTTTCAGGGTTTGGGTTATGCCTTCTTCTTCGTGCCGCTCACGGTCGTTGCCTATTCGCAATTAAAACCCAACGAGAACAATCGCGCATCGAGTCTGACTAACCTCTTCCGCAACTGGGGTGGCAGCTTCGGAATTTCGTTTGCGACCACGATGAGCGAACGGCGGCAGAGCTTCCACCAGTCGGTGATGTCGGCGAATCTGCCTGCTTCAGGAGCATGGCTACAAGATTCGATTCGTCAGACGACGAATTATCTGATGACGCAAGGGTATTCGCATGCAGATGCCGTGAGAGCCGCGACTCTGCGCTACTACAACCAACTGACGGCGCAGACCAGCCTGCTGGGGTTCATGGATGTGTTTCGCGCCATCGGCTGGGTGACGCTCGCGGTTACGCCACTGCTGTTCTTCCTCCAGAAGTTTCAGCTTAGCGGCAAGCCCTCTGGCGGGCACTGAGGCGGATTACTCCGCCTCAATGCTGCCGGTGGCTGTGAAGGGTCGTGTTGGCGGCTTACGCAGCAGTAAAGGCATGATGAACAGAATTGCGATGATGGTTGTTGCCATGCCTCCTACGACGACGCGCGCGAGTGGTTGCTGTGCCTGGGCGCCGATGCCATTGGATAAAGCAGCAGGGAGCAGCCCCAGGCCAGCGGCCATGCAGGCCATGACAACGGGGCGCATCTCGTCAACGCATCCGTGTTCGAGTCCCGTTCCATCGACGCTTTCACGTTGGGCGCGGCGCACTCCTGACATGAAGACGACAGCACCCAGCGTGGCTACGCCGATCAGCGAGGTGAAGCCAACTGCTGCGGAGATGCTGAAGGGAGTATGGGTGAGGAAGAGTGAGACGGTGCCCCCCACAGCCGCGAAGGGAAGTGTTGCGACTACGATGAGTGCGTCCTTCCATGTGCCGAACTGCATATAGAGCAGAATGACAATAATCACGAGCGAGATGGGAATGATGACTGCGAGTCTCGCCTGTTCCTTGCGGAGTGAATCAAACTCGCCCGCCCAGGTGTAGTCATAGCCAGTCGGCATGGGAACCTGCTGCTTGAGCTTCGCCTGTAGCTCGGTGATGGTGGTCGCGAGGTCTCGTCCGCGTACCGAGAATTTGATGGGGATGTAACGGCGGCCTCCTTCACGGAAGATCTGAAAGCTGCCCTCGCGGATCGAGACATCCGCAATCTGTGCCAGCGGAATCTTACCGCCGTCGACAGTAGGAATAAGGATGGCGCGAACGGCTTCAGGCGTAGAGCGATTGGCTTCGGGATAACGTACCGTAAGGTCGAAGCGACGATCTCCCTGGATCACCTGGGTGACAGGTGCTCCGCCGACGGCGGCCTGGACCACGGCATTAATATCTCCTGAGAGGATGCCGTATCGTGCTGCACGTGCGCGGTCGATCTGGATGACGAGAGAGGGCTGTCCTCCGACTTTGAAGACGCCCACATCCGCAACGCCAGGAATGGATTCCATGGTCTTCTCAATCTTGCTCGAAAGAAATGTCAGCGTATCGAGATCGTCGCCGAAGAGCTTCAGCGAGTTCTCGCCTTTTACGCCAGACATTGCTTCTTCCACGTTGTCCTGAATGTTCTGTGAGAAGTTGAGTTCAATGCCAGGAAAGCGCGAGAGGCGTCGGTTGATCTCATCGATCAGCTTTGGCTTGGTCAGACCAGGCCGCCATTCTTCCTGAGGCTTAAGCGTGACCGACACCTCAACATTGTTGAAGGTAGAGACGTCCGTTCCATCATCGGGGCGTCCCATCTGCGAAACCGTTTGGGTGACTTCAGGAGATTCGGCGATCAGAGCACGCAACTGATTTGCAATGTTCACCGAGGTGTCGAACGAGACATCCTGTGGAAGCGTGGCACGAATCCAGAGATTGCCTTCTTCCAGCGGAGGCATGAATTCGCCTCCGACAAGGACAAAGCAGAGCACTCCAATTCCCAGCATTGCAGCAGCGCCGATCCAGACTAGACGAGGGAAGCGGAGGGAGTGACGCAGCGTGCTTTCGTAGCCATTCTTCAGGCGACGGCTGAGCCATGTGTATCCGTCACCGACCTTCTGCTCTGCTGGAGCCGTCATGTATCCGAGCACTGGAGCGAAGATCAGCGCGAACAGCAATGCGCCCATCAATGCGAAGCCATAGGTGACCGACATGGGCGAGAAGATCTGCCCCGCGACTCCCTGCATGGTGAAGAGAGGGATGAAGGCGATAAGAATAATCGCCGTTGAGAACAGAACAGGGCGCGCAGCATCGGTTACGCCTTCGACGATCAGATCGCCGGTTTGTTCTCCGGGGACTCGGCGGGAGAGTTTGCGATAGATGCTCTCGAGCACGATGATCGACGAATCGACCAGGATGCCGAAGTCGATTGCGCCGATAGAGATAAGATTTGCTGAACGGCCTGTGAGCACCATCATGCCGAAGGCAAAGAGCACGGCAAAGGGAATCGTGACTGCGGCAATGAAGGTGATGCGCAGATCGCCAAGCATGGAGAGCAGGACCAGTGTTACGAGAACAAGTCCGGTGAAGATGACCTCGCGAACCGTGTGCGTTGTACGATTGATGAGGTTTGTCCGATCGTAGATAGTGCTGATGTGCATTCCTGGCGGGAGGAGACTTCCGGAGTTGAGACTGGCGATCTTTTCCTTAAGCGCCTTCAGCGCTGGAAGTGACTTCTCTTCTTTTTGCAGAAGGACAATTCCAAGGACGATGTCGTTGTCTTTACCGCGTCCTACCTGACCGAGGCGAGGCTGGAAGCCTTCGCGAACGTTTCCTATATCGCCAACCGTAATGGGTGCGCCATTCTTTTCTGCAACGACGATGTGGGCAATGTCTTCGATCGAGTGTACCTGGCCCAGCGCGCGGACATTGATGTTCTGGTTTCCTAGCTGAACGTAGTTTCCGCCGGCATTCGCATTCGACGATTGAATGGCGTTGAGAACCTGCGGGAGTGTAACGCCATAGCTGAGCAGGCGGTTTGGATCGGCCTCGACCTGATACTGGCGCGTGGTTCCGCCAAAGGTGGTGATATCGATAATGCCAGGAACCTGCTTCAGCTCACGGCGTACCAGCCAATCCTGCGTGGCTTTGATCTCGTTGAGGGTGTAACCCGGACCTGTGAGTTGATAGCGATAGATCTCGCCGATGGGCGACCAAGGGGAAAGCTGCGGTTGCAGGTTGTTGGGAAGCTGCAAAGTTTGCAGGCGATTCAGCACTTCCTGGCGATCGCGAAAGTAGTCCGAGTCAAAGCTGAAGTAGAGCTTCACATCGGAGAGCCCGAAGATCGAGATAGAGCGAACCTGAGCGAGATGTGGCGTGCCGTTCAGTGTTGTTTCGACAGGAACGGTCACCTGCTGTTCCATTTCTTCGGCGGACCACGACGGATTCTGCGTGATGATTTCGACCAGCGGTGGAGAAGGATCGGGATAGGCCTCGATATCGAGGCGTGAAAGCGCGAAGCCTCCAGCAGCAAGCATGACCGCAAAGAGGATGAGGATGATAGCGCGGTAGCGGATGAAGAGACGAATCAATGCCTGCACGCGATCACTCCCCGTTGTTGGGACGAAGCAGTGCTCCGCCGGATGTGACAACCTTTTCGCCGTCGTTGATGCCGGTCAGGATCTCGACGCTCTTGATCGTTCCTGAATCAAATCTGCGGCCTATCGTGACCGGGCGTTGTTCGTATTTGCCGGATGCGTTCACAACAAAGACGGAGGTTTTCTCGCCATCGTGCAGTACAGCGGTCGCCGGTAGGATGATGGTGTTGCGTTCGGCTCCGGGGATGCGAATCGTCGCAAACATGTCTGTCTTCAGCGTGTGCTTTGGATTCGGAAGAATTACGCGCAGCTTGAGTGTGTGGGTATTGGGATCGATGGCATCGCCGATATTGGCGATGCGTCCTGTGAGGTCCAGCCCGGGATAAGCGGGAACGACGACCTGCACCTCGCGGCCCGGTTTCAGAGTTGCCAGGTCACGCTCGAAGACGTCGCCGACGGTCCAGACCGAATCAATGTTTGCGATCGTAGCAATGGGAGTTGCGTTATCGAGCGATCGTTGCATCTCGCCGGTTGCTGTGCCGATGTCGAGCACCACGCCGGAGATTGGCGCACGTAGCGCCACCTCATCCGAAGTGTTGTTCTCGGAGAACCCTAATTCGTGGATGCGCTGGCGTGCCCGATCCAACTCGGAATGAGCGCTTTGATCGGTTGCTTCCAACTCGTAGTAGTCGGCCTGCGACAGCACTTCGTGGTCGAGCAGCAATTTGCCTCGTGTTAAAGCACGGTCTGCGCGAAGTACTTCGATCTTTGCCTTCTCGAAGTCCGAACGGGCAGCGGCGATATCGCTGCTCTGGAGCGTTGCGACGACATCTCCTTTCTTGACCTCCTGGCCTGGAAGCACCCGCAGCCCGAGCATTCGTCCGCTCAGGGGAGGGAAGACGCGGACTACACGCGAGGGATCGGCTTCGATGTGCGCCGGGAGCTCAAGAAAGTCGGTGCCTTGTTTCATGTGCGCAATCGCCGTTTCGATTCCGGCATTTGCGGGCTGCTGTGCATCAGTAGAAGCTGGCGCAGATGATTTGCATGCAACGATAGGCATCGCAATAAGCGCAAGCAGAAGCAGGGATTCAATTCGTATCGTATTCATGCGGTCCTTTATGGGACGATGTTCGTCGCAGTGGCAAAGCTAAGTTGGTGAATGGCCAGCCAGACCTGAGCATTGGCTGTAAGGCTGCTGAGGCGGATGGCGCGATAGTCGCGCAGCGCCGAGAGGTAGTCGAGCAGAGTTGAATTGCCGTTGCGATAGCTGAACTGCAAGTTGTCGCGGACATGCGCAGCTTCGTCGAGATAGTGACTGTTGTAGCGATGGGACATCTTCTGCGCGGTATCGAGGGCCATCCATGCCTGATCGACATCAGAGACGACCTGGTTGCGCGCCGCGGTAACGGCAAGGCGGCTGGATTCGACCTCGTAACGCGTCCGCACCTTCTCCCCTTGATTGCGATCGAAGATTCGTAACGGGATGGCAAGACTTACACCGAAGGAGTTGTCGATACCGTTGCGGTCGTATTCGGTTGAAAGCGTTGGGTCCGTAGTTCCGCCTGCGATCGCGAGGCGCGCTTCGGCCTCAGCGGCGGTCAGGGCCTGTCGTGCTGAGAGATAATCCGGACGCGAGGCAAGGGCCTGGTTTTCCACCTCAGTAAGGGTGACAGGGATCGGTGGTGGAGTCAGGCTCCCCACGATATCCAGTGTGTTCGTTGGATGATCGATGCCGAAAAGCAGTTGAAGCTGCGCGGAGGCTTGTTGCAGTGCCAGTTGAGCGTTATCCGCATCGGCTTCGAATTGCGCCTGTTGCAGGTCGATCCGTTCAAAGTCGGTGCGGGTGATGTCTCCGGCATCGAGCCTTGCCCGGCTCAGATCGACGGTCTTGCGGTAGTCGGTCAGGTTTTCCTGGGCCACTGCGAGAGAGTCTTTGGCCAGCAACATATTGGTAAAGGCCTGACGAACAGCCAGCACGAGCTGCCGCTGCTGATCGTGATATGCACTCTGTGTCGAGTCAGCCGTCGCTGTCGCCGATTCCAACCGCCATCGACGTTTCTGCCCACGTTCGAAGAGTCGAGACACTGTTGCTGAATAGAAAAATGGATTTCCATTTGGTGGCGGAATCTCAGGGAGCGTAACGCCCTGTCCATAGAGAGTGAGATTCGGATTCTGACGGAGTCCAGCTGTGATCTTGTTGGCCTCGACTGCGGAGACATGTTGCTGTGCCGAGAGCAGCATGGGGTTTGCAGCTAACGCACGCGCCTCGGCCTGCTGCAGCGTAAGCGGCGTAGACGGAGATGCGGCAGCAGGGGTTTGTGCCACAAGCACGGGCGCGACCAAAAGGGCGACGGCACCGACAGCACGAAATGCTTTCAGAATCATGCCTACCTTCGAATTAGAAAAAAGGGAGAAAACAGGGAAAACTTAAAAATTCTCTGTAAGAAGAGCTAAGCGGACAGAGAAACCATGGGAGGAGGGCGGACCCCTACACTGCGGGCAAAGCCATCGGCCAGTCTCCGAAGAGAGGCCTGAATGCTGAATCGCGACATCCAGATGAAAAGAACTGCCAGGCAGAAGCAAAGCAGAATTGCGAGAATTCCAATCTCGAGGAGAGCGGAGATATCTTGTGTCAGGGGTAGCGGAGGCATCTCGCTGCGACGAACCAAATGCTCGAACTCAGCCGATGGGTTACCCATTGCCCCAAGGTCGTCGGTGATCGAGATGACGGGGAAAAGTAGAACCAGCAGAAGAATCAGTGCGATGAAGGTGTTCCAGTTCGATTTTGTGTGTCCACGTCGAACAGCCTGTATCCACACGAGGATCATGGTGAGCGAGATAGAAAACCACACAAAATTGAGAAACAGCTCCACGCCCTCACAGTATAGAGCATCCCGTACGACGGGACAGGAGCACTTTAACCAACGAAGTCATGGCTCTACGTTGTGTGAGCCATGACCTTCTCGGTGAAAAATCAAAATTCGTTACATCGCTGGCGGATGGTGTGGATCGACCTTATTCGTACTTGCAGACCGTGGCGACGATTTTACGCCGCTCGGATTGACCAGGTCGCGCAGTTCTTTTGAAGGCTTGAAAAAGGGAACTCGCTTAGCCGGCACGTCGACTTTCTCGCCGGTTTTTGGATTGCGGCCAGTGCGCGCATTCCGCTGCCTAGTACGAAAACTTCCGAAACCACGAATCTCAATTTTGTCACCAGCCTTCAGGGCTCCGATGACAGATTCAAAGAGCGTATCGACGATCACCTCGCCATCGCGCCGTGTGAGGTCGCCGAGGGCGGTTACTTTGTCGACAAGATCGGCCTTGGTCATGAGCGGGTCCTTTCAATCAGGGAGGGTCGAGCAGGCAATTCCCAAAAGCACCGGCCTACTGACTTGATTATAAATGGGATGCATCTCATCACTGAAAGGAAACTCGAAGTGATGCGGAATCTGAAAGAATATCTCCCGGCCCGACCTCTAACAGTTAACAGTAGGAGGTCTTTAGAGGTCTGACCACGCCCTCTAAAGACCAGCGGACTACCACTTACTTCCACATGAAATAGAACCCGGGGGCTCGGTTCAGAAGCTGGCTCGGGTTGGGGAAGAGATCTTCGCCGTCGTCCGTCAGAACTGCGAGCAATCCACGCTTATTCTTGGCGGGTCGCACAATGGAGGGCTCCCCTGAGATTCCAACTTCGCGGGCTGTATCCATCAGGGCAGTACGGAATCCTCCTACCCGGTCGATCAGCCCCAGCGAGAGAGACTGCTCGCCAGTCCAAACCTGCCCCGTAGCCAAAGGTTTGATCTTGTCGTCGGTCGTCTTCCGCCCGATGGCAACATCATGTACAAACTGCGAGTACATGTTATTTACAAGCCCCTGAAAATAAGCCTGTTCCTTGGGAGTCAGATCGCGACTTGGATCGCCGGCGTCCTTTAGTTCTCCTGCCGTAATTGTGATGTTCTTCAGCTTGGCCCATTTGAGCAGGTCGCCGTAGTTCATCCATTCCATGATGACACCGATCGAACCCACGACCGATGCCTCATTGGCATAGATCCGGTCACATGCGCTGGCAATGTAGTATGCGCCCGAAGCTCCTACGCTCTCTACCGAGGCAATAATCTTTTTGTGCTTTTCCTTCCGGACGCGCAGGACCTCGTGATAGATCTCCTGTGACGCTGCGGCTCCGCCACCAGGAGAATTAATGTGCAGGATGATGGCCTTGACGGAAGAGTCATCACCAAACTTGCGGAGCTGCGCATTGATTGCTTCCGGAGAAAGGATCACCCCGGTGATGTCGATGACGGCGATCCTGTCTTCTCCAAGCCCCAGACCGGAACCGTTCCCACCTTGAACCGACCGCATCATGAGCCAGAACATGCCGCTGAGCACCAGGCAGATTGCGGCGAACGATCCACCAATGGCCAGAACATAGAACCAGGGTGAGCGGTTTACTCTGGGCGCAGGCCGGTACACTGGGGGGAGTGGGCTCCCCGCGTAGGAATAGGGATTCGCCGGAGGAGCATATCCTCCGAACTGCGGCGGCGGGGGCGGCGGAGGTGAAGGTGGCTGTTGCGGATAATCGTCCGGCATGTTGTGGAGTGTAGCAGGCACTCTCCAAACACTGAAGCTCTACAAGGAAATCGCTCCGGAAGACCTTATTTTGAGTGGGAGATCTGTTGATTTGAAACAGAAATAGATATTCATCCGTCCAATCATTGCAGTATGATGAACGGCGATATCGGTCCCCACCATACTGTAATCTGCAGGACTTTTTCTCCCTAGGAAGGCTGGCTTCGCGCAATGGCGCACCCCGAATTGAGCATTGTGATCCCCGCTTATAACGAAAGCGCTCGCATTGAGAGTGCGCTGGAACGTGTTACGTCCTGTATCGCGGAGCAGGGGTGGAACGCCGAAGTCCTGGTGGTGGATGATGGATCGTCCGATAATACCGCTCAGATCGTGCAGCACTGGATGCAGACCCATCCGCGCCTCCACCTGATTCAGAATCCGGGGAATCGTGGAAAAGGTTACTCCGTTCGCAATGGTCTTCTGCAGGCAGCCGGGGATATCGTGATGTTTACAGACGCCGATCTTTCCGCCCCCATGGAAGAGGCCGAAAGGCTGATTACTGCTATCCGCGAAGGAGCGGATGTGGCCATCGGTTCGCGTTGGCTCGATCGCGCCCGGCAGACGATTCATCAGCCGCTCTATCGTCAGTTCTTCGGGCGATGTTTCAACTGGATCACTCGCACCGTGATGGGGCTTCCTTTCAAAGACACGCAGTGTGGGTTCAAAGCCTTTAAGCGTTCTGCGGCCCAGGTCATTTTTCGGTTGCAGACCATTGAGCGTTGGGGCTTCGATCCTGAAATTCTGTTTATCGCGCGGAAGCTGGGATATCAGATTCGCGAGGTTCCCGTGACCTGGGGGCATGACGAGCGCAGCAGGATCAGCTATCTGAAAGATGGTATGAAGATGCTGCAGGATATGGCCCACATTCGCTCCAACTCTCTGGCTGGGCGTTACGACAAAGCCATCGCCGCGATGCGCGACACTACGTCGATGGTCACGCGGCCGGTCCCGCTGGCTCCTGTGCATTCCGCAACCCAGGACTCCAGCCTGGTCAAGTAACTGCGCAGAGGAAATTAATTCTCTTTTTTAGTTTTCCTCTGCAAAGGCCTGCATTATTTATGTAAACTCTCCATATTCCTCCCCCGCTGAGTTTTGCACGCGCTCTACCGCGCAGGATTGTTGAACTTGGCTTTCTCCGGATCGATCGAGCATCCCGCCAACGTGTGTTTTCTCCTTGGTTATGTTTTATTTGCGCATCTTTGTTGCACTTTTCCCTTGAGTCGCCTTGAACGATAAGACGAGTTAGCCAAGGAGCTTTATGTATTGGAAGAAATCCCTGGGTGGGATGTATGTTTGTGTGGCCCTGGCCCTTACAGGCTGTGGCGCCGGAGTCTTTCCAACCTCTTCACTGCTCTCTGGTGGGTCTGGAAGCAGTGGGACCACAACGACACCTTCGAAGCCACCTTCAACGGGAGCTCCCTCTGATCCACCGGCCGCGAGTGGAGGGCAATCGCCTTCAACGGGTACAACGACTCCTCCGTCGACAGGAACTCCTTCGCCGCCAACAACCGGTACAACGACTCCGCCAGCAACGGGAACCACAACGCCACCTTCGAGCGGAAGCGGTTCGACACCTCCGTCGACGGGAACTACAACTCCTCCCTCATCCGGAGGTGGCGGTACCACACCACCTTCGTCTGGTGGTTCTGGAACTACAACGCCTCCCGTTACGGTTCCCCCTGCAATTTCAGGTCACGTATATAGCGGGCCAGGGAGTAATCATCCCATCTCGGGAGCAACGATCTCGCTCTATGCCGTAGGAACCTCTGGCTATGGTGCAGGAGCTACCTCGCTGCTTCAAGGCGCGTCGATTCTTACCGCAAGCGATGGGTCTTTCTCCCTTGATGGCGCATACACCTGTCCGTCAGCCACAACACAGGTCTATTTAGTAGCGACTGGTGGCAATGCGGGAACGGGAGCGAATTCCGGCATCACACTGCTGTCTGCGCTTGGAGCATGCAGCAACATCGCTTCTTCGACCATTGTAGTGAACGAGATCACCACGGTTGCCAGCGCCTTTGCTTTATCTCCATTTCTCAGTTCCGTCGGTACCGCTGTTGGGAGTAGTAGCAGTAATGCGATTGGCCTGTTGAATGCCTTTCGGACTGCGAATAACCTCTACGATGGTGCAACGGGTCAGATCCGTGCGAAGACACTAGCGGGCAACGGGACCATTCCTACAAACAAGATCAATATTCTTGCGAATCTGCTCGCCAACTGTGTTCAGTCTGTAAGCGGAGCGGCCAGCTGCTTGAACCTTTTCCAGGCCACCTCCTTTGGAGGATCGAATCCCGGTAATACCTTTGCCGCAATTCTGAACATAGCGCTTCATCCAGGATTGAGTCTGCAATTAAATCAGGGCTCACTCCCGCTGAGTGGTCCATATCAGAATCCCGTTGCAGGCGCGCCAAGCGATTGGACGCTCAGCGTCGAATACACTGGCGGCGGTCTCAATTATGGGCAGCTCATCGCAGCCGACGGCTCGGGAAATATTTGGGTTCCGAACTCCTCTGATCCAGGGACTCTGAGTAAGTTTGGTCCCGCCGGCGAACCACTTTCCGGAAACGCAGGATTTACTGGCGGCGGCCTGAGCTATCCCCTGGCCGTGGCGATCGATCAAGCCGGCAATGTGTGGGCCGCGAATGAAGGCAACAGTACTGTGAGCGAACACAGCGCAAGCGGAGCGCCGCTGTCTGGCTCCGGCTTCGCAACCAGCGGACTCAAGCTGCCTTATGCTCTTGCTCTCGACAGTGATGGGAATGTTTTTACTGCCAATGGCGATAACACGGTGACGAAGCTGAACTCCTCCGGTGGTTCCGCGGGACAGTTCCAGCAGGGAGGACTCGACTTCCCTTATGCGGTAGCCGTCGATACTTCCAAAAATCTTTGGGTCGCAAACTACGGTTACAGCAATAGCGTCAGCAAATTCGCAAACGATGGAACCGTGATCGCTCCGAATGGTTATACCGGCGGAGGCATTAATGGTGCGGTTGGTATTGCTCTCGATGGCAATGGAAATGTCTGGGTCTCCAGCTTCGACAGCCCTATTGTCAGCAAGTTTAGTTCGAGCGGTACACCACTCTCTGGTTCGGGATATACGATTCCGGCGGGAGCAGCTTCCATCGCTGTTGATGGAGGCAACACTGTCTGGACTGCGAACTCCGATGGCTCCATCAGTCACTTCGCGAACTCAGGTATGTTGCTTTCACCTGCAACGGGATTTATCGCTGATCGCGCGACCGCTGGCGTGGGGATCGCTATCGATGCTTCGGGGAACGTGTGGACATCGGACAACTCTGTCAACAGCCTGTTCGAGTACATCGGAGTTGCTACTCCTACCGTGACTCCGTTGCAGGTTGCGGTAAAAAACAATCAGATGGGGAAGAGGCCCTAAGAGATATTTCTTCGGGTATTCCCTGACTCAGGCAATCAAGGCCCTCTCTTCATAGACGTGGCACAATACTCAGTGCGGCCTGTTGGTGTGCCGCACTGAGGTGTCTACCCTTGCTTCGATCTTTTTTCATCGGCCTCTCGCAAAACAGAGTGGCGAGAAGATTCGCCGAGCGTTCCTCGATCGGACGAACCATGTCGAGCCGGTTTGTCGCTGGTATGACAGTTGGAGAGGCGCTTAACGTTTGCGAACGCATCAACCGTGAAGGGATCGCTGTCACGCTGGATGCATTGGGAGAGAGCGTCAACCAGGAATCGGAGGCGCGGGCTTCGGCGGATGTCTACCACCAGATGCTCGATGCAATTGCACCCCACGGACTGAAGGCGAATGTCAGCGTAAAGCTTTCTCAGATGGGAATGGATTTCGATCCCGCGCTCGCCGAGAGGATCGTGGGAGAGATGGTGGAGCACGCATCGCGTGTTGGCTCCTTTGTCAGGATCGACATGGAGGGCAGCCCCTACACGGAAGCGACGATTGCCATCACTGAACGGCTTCATGCACAGTACCCCGGTTGTGTCGGGACCGTGCTGCAGGCTTACCTTTTTCGGACCGAAAGCGATGCCGAACGTTTGCTGAAGCAGGGAATCCGCATTCGCCTCTGCAAAGGTGCGTACAAAGAACCTGCCGAGATTGCGTTTCCGCTCAAGACAGACGTTGACGCCAACTACGTCAAGCTGGCGCAGCGCTTGATAACTTCGGGAGTTTTTTGTGGAATCGCAACACACGATGAAGCGATCGTCGAAAAGCTGTTGGCCTTCGTTCGCGAACAGCATGTTCCTAAGGATGCTTTCGAGTTTCAGATGCTGTACGGAATCCGTCGCGACCTTCAGCGCAGGCTTGTGAAACAGGGCTTCGGAGTTCGCGTCTACGTTCCATTCGGCCCGGAATGGTATCCCTACTTCATGCGCCGCCTGGCGGAAAGGCCCGCGAATGTTCTCTTCCTGATGAAGAACTTTCTGAAGAGTTAGAGACGTTATGCCCTTTTAAGGGCAAGTCATCCACATCAAGGATGTCGAGGGACCTGCGTTTGCTTATACCAATTCGTCGTCAGAGACATCCTGCAAACTACAGACCCTTCGACTCGCCTACGGCTCGCTCAGGATGACACCAGCTTCGGACAATTAATTAAAGTAAAGAACAGAACTCGGCCCTATAAAGGCTAAGAGCCTTCAGAGATGTTTCACGCAGGAGATCGACCTGGTGAGGATTCCTGTCACTTTGTGTTGGAACCCTCTGGTAGTACCCAGGCAAACTGAACTCCGCCGCTGCCGATGATGACATACTGTCGTCCATCCAGCTCGTAGCTGATGGGCGAAGTCGCGATCCCGGAACCCGTCTGGGCGTGCCACAACGTTTTTCCTGTAGCTGTATCCAGCGCGAGAGCATTGCCAAGAGAGTCGCCGGTAAAGGTCAGGCCCGAAGCGGTTGTCAGAACTCCTGTCGAAGCCCCTCTGCCAATCTCATGGGTCCAGCGAATCTTGCCGGTTTGATAGTCAATGGCTTTGATCGCTCCCTTACCCCATACGCCATAGTCAGCGCCTGACCACCCATACGTTCCATCCGCTGGCTTCGAAAAGTAGATGCTGTAAGCGTCTCGTGCGCTGACGATAAACAAGCCGGTTTTCGGATCAAAGCTCGGCGACCGGTAGTTCGTTGCTCCGCCCTCATCGGGAGCAATCAGTCGTCCGTCCGGCGCGGGTTCCTTCGCCGGGTTTGGAATGGGACGCCCATCTTTATCCAGACCAAGTGACCAGTTGACGGCGCTGTAGGGAACCGTCAGCAGATTTTTGCCATTGGTTCGATCCAACACAACGAAGTATCCATTGCGCGAGGCCTGCATCACCATCTTTCGCGGCTGTCCCTTGAAGGTCCCGTCGACCAGCACTGGAACCTCTGCTGCATCCCAATCGTGGGTGTCATGCGGCGAAACCTGAAAGGCCCAGGTCAGCTCTCCTGTGTCGGGGTTCAGGGCGACGATACTGCATGTGTGAGGATCATCGCCCGGCCGCGTGGCAGCCGTCAGTACCGGTGTAGGATTGCCTGTGCCCCAGTAGATCAGGTTCAATTCTGGATCGTAGGTCCCCGTCATCCAGGTCATGCCGCCCGTCAGATTGGGAGGTGTGCTGTCCCACTGCCACTGTTGCTTGCCTGTCTCTGGATCGAAAGATTTGAGATATCCGTGCAGGTTGTCGAAGTCGCCCGAGACCCCAATGATTACGTGGTTCTTTACGACGAACGGCGACATGGTTGTCCAGTAACCTTTACTGACATCGGCGACCTCGACATTCCATTTGACCGTGCCGGTCTTGGCGTCGAGACAGACCAGGTGACCGTCTGGGGAGAGGAAGTAGATCGCCCCTTTATAGGCTCCTACGCCGCGCTGCCCGATATGCAGGCCTTTGTTGGGCGGATAGGTGTAGTGCCATAGCAGATGACCAGACCGCGCATCGATGGCCCACACATGATCCGGCAGTGTGAAGTAAAGAACGCCGTCGATCAAAAGAGGGCTGGACTTGAGCTCTCCCTGGATGCCTGTCTGAAACGCCCAGGCGAGTGTCAGTCCCTTCACATTCTGCGGAGTGATCTGAGCAAGGCGGGTATGGCGCTGTCCCGTGTAGTCTCCGTGGTAGAGCGGCCAGCTATCTGGTCCTGGCTTTAACAGAGCTGCGTTGTCAGGAGCCTGTGCCGCAGCCATGCCTGCGGAAGAGAATGCCAGTATCAAGGCAAAGCGCGCCAGGTTCCCTCTCATCTTCAATGGGTTCATAGTCTCTCTCTAGCCTTTGATCGCGATTAGCGAAGGGTTTGCAGATAGGCCATCAAATTGTGAATGTCGTCGTCGGTGTACTTGCTGAAGAGTTCAGCGTGGGCCTCATGCGGCGCATCGATCGTGTAATGGATCTTCGAGACGGGCCAGGATCGATAAGTTCCATCCTGTAGCTTGATGCCCAGGTAAAACTCGTCGTGATACTCTACCGTGCCGGTCAGCTTCTCGCCAGAAGGAAGAGTAACCGTGGCCTTTCCCTTGGCGTCCCGCGGATAGAGCATATGCATCTCGAGCTGAAGACCCTGATACTTCGTCGCAATATGGGCCAGATCGCCAGTCACCGAGTGGCACCTGGAGCAGGTTCCGGCTCCTTCAAAGTACTGTTTTCCGGCGGCGACATTGCCAGTCTGGAGATCGGCAACATCCACGCCTTTCCGGTTGCCAGATGCTTTGGCTTTTTGTTCCTGCGCATGGATAAAGGCGACCAGATCGGACATTTCGGTTTCGCTCATCTGGAAGGGAGGCATCTTGCCCGCGCGTCCGTTCCGTACAATGTCTGCGATTGTGCTTCCATTCACATCGTTCAGCACGATCTTCGAACGCGTGAGGTCCGGGCCGGATTCTCCACCGCTGGCATCACGCCCATGGCAAAAGGCGCACCGCTGCTGGAAGAGAGTATCTCCCGCCGCAACGTGCTCATTGTTGATGGGAGCCTGTTTGCGAACTCCCGCCTGCGCAGACGACGCCTGAGCCGCCACAACGGAAGGAAAGAAACTTTGCCCCAACCACAGGGCGCCTGCAACTGTGCTGCCCAGTAGAACCAGATCTCGAAGGTGCGCTCTTTTCATTCTTCGTCCACACAAACAAAAGTGTCCGATCGCTGAAGACGACAGCGCTCCTGTAGCCATGGGCGAAGGACGAGAGGAATGTTACCGGTATTTTCTGTCGTGTGGCAACATAATTTTTTGATTCAAAATAAATCAGGAAATTTCATCGCCCTTTCCTTCCATCTGTTCGGAACCGAGAAGAGAGAAAAGGGCGATAAGAAAAGCGGAAAGGAATATTCCTGTCTAAGAGTGAGGAGCTAGTAGGGCCTCTTCCTCTTCATGGTGTTCATCGTGCAGTGTCTCATCTCCTGGCATTGCGCCATGGAGCCGCTGGTCGCCCGAAACGGAAGCATCTCCTGATACCGCATAAGCGATAGCTGCACCGACCAGTGCCGGAATAATAAAGCCGTGTCCGCCCGTTGCTTCCGCCACGAAGACGACGGCGGCCAAAGGAGTCTTATAGGCGGCGGAGATAAAGGCTGCCATGCCGACCGCGGCATAAAGGCCCAGTGAGCTGCTGTGCACGATCGATTGCGCAAAGGCAATTCCAAAGCCTCCGCCCGAAAGGAAGAGAGGAACAAACATGGCGCTAACGCCACCTGCGCCGAGTGTAAACGCCGTTGCCGCCAGCTTGAAGATTCCGAACGTGACTAGTTCTTTTGAGGTGTGGGCCGAGGTGAGAATCTCGCGCACGGCCTCATAGTTTGGTCCAAGCGGAATCAGAGTTCCGGGATACAGATTGATAAAGGCCAGTCCGCAAAGAGCGGTTAGGAATCCACCCAGAGTCAACTTGATCCAGTGAGGCTGATCCCACTGAACCACGAATTTTCGGAGCCTGCGGAAGGTGATGACGAACACCATGGCAATCAGGCCAATCGCCAGGCCAAGCAATGAAGACCAGAGGAGGTCGCGCATGGTGTAGCCGCTTACATTCGCAAAATTGAACAGTGGCTCGCTGCCAAAGAAGGCCCCGAGTGTCATATACGAAACGACCGATGCGATTAGCGAGGGAAGCAGCGCTTCGTGCGCCAGGTCGTCCTTGTAGGGCATCTCCAGCGCAAAGACGATACCCGTCAATGGAGCACGGAACACTGCCGACATACCGGCAGCGGCACCGCAGATCAGCATGATCCGACGGTCCCGCTTCGTCAGACGAAATCGCGGAAAGCGTTGCAGCTTAGTCCAGAGCCACGATGCAATCGCCGCTCCGCCATAGATGCTCGGTCCTTCCAGAGCGGCGCTTCCACCCGAGCCAACAGTTGTAATGGCCGCCAGCAGCTTCTGGGGAAACCAGCGCATGTCCACCACGCCTTCATGCTCGTGGTACGACTGAATGATCTCTTCAGTGGAGTGCTGATTTGGATCAGGCGTAAGGTACTGCATGATCAGACCGGTGACTGCACAGCCCAGCACGAGACCCGGAATAATCATCCAGTGGTGCTGGAAGTAATAGGCCAGAACCGTAGGCCACATCTTTCGCAGCAGGATTTCGGCTATCGCCGTGATCGCAAGTCCAGCAATGACGCCAATCATCGGCGCAATTAAAAGCCATTTGTGAAGATTGCGGGCATACGTCGTCGCAAGGTCTTCATGGACCAGCGGAAGGTGGCGGCGGAGCAAGGGATAATTCGTTAATTTTTTCAGGCGTCGCATCGAGGATTCCCGCTATTTCTTTCTTCTTCTTCTGAGGTACGGCAATGTGCCGCATTGGAAAGCATCTCCAGCGAACGAATGAGTTGGGGTGCAAGCTGATTCAGCTCCCGCGAGTGGTCAATGGAAAGCTCTCGCAAGACCTCTCTTCCGGCCTCCGTCAGCTTCAACACGACCATTCGGCGGTTCTGAGGATTTCGCTCTCTTGCGATCAATCCCGCTTCCTCACATCGATTGCATAGCTCCACGACGCTATGGTGTCGAAGGACAAGTCTGCTGGCCAGATAGCCCACTGTAAGGGCAGTATCGGGCGCAGCTCCTGCTATCTGGAGAAGAAGCTGATGTTGCTGCGAGGTCAGGCCCACTCGTAATGCTGCAGATTCACTGAAGTGGAGAAAGTTCCTCAAAACAAAGCGGAAATCCGCCAAGGTCTGAATATGTCCTTCAGAAATATCTTGTTCTTTCGTCCCCTTCACTATACATATCGTATCACGATATGTTGTACTGGAGCGTTTCGAACCTGAAGATCCAGCCGAAGTACAGAATTTGCTTACGGATGCAGTAACCCTGGGATTCCCGCCCAATCCTGATTTTCCGTTATCGCGGTTACAATCAAAGAGAAAGACCACGGTACGTGGGCGAGTAGCTCAATCGGATAGAGCACGAGCCTTCTAAGCTCGGGGTTGCAGGTTCGATCCCTGCCTCGCTCACCACAAACCCTTCCAGGAACGTTCAATAAAGTCTGTAAGTCAATGAAAAATGGACAACATATATTTATATGTTGTCCATTGGCGTCCATGTTAATGTGGCCCTCTTAACTCCCCCGAAATGCTTTATATGTTGACCTAAGATGTAAAGCCGCGGATGTAGGGTCTGTTCGGTGGGCGGGGGGCGGTTTCATACATCGCGCCGTGGGTCGAGTGGTACTTCATGTTCATGTACGGCGTCTCGACGACGCGGCCCACGGCGGAGTATTGGCCGTTCTGCCAGTTGGAGTCCATGTAGTGGTTGGTGATGCCGGTGGAGAGGAGCAGCCGCTCGGCGTTGAAGGGCTCCTTTTTGGTGAGCATCATCTCGATGATCCAGTGCGCGAAGGCGTTGGTTGCGTGGTACTGGCCGATGGGCATGGGGAAGTCGACCATGGAGATGATGGTCGGGTCCTTCTGGCCTTCGATCTCGCCGGCGTAGGTCCAACCACCGCCCTCGCCGGAGATGACGGCGCCTTTGGTGCCGTCGTTGTATTCCACGATGCAGACGGCTGACCGCTTGGTCTCCTGGTAGTAGCCGGGCTTGCGGTCAAAGCTCTTTCGCACAGCTTCAAGCAGGTTGTTGGCCCAGGGGTTCTCAGCGACCCACTTCCATGTCTCGGGCCCGCGAATGGACTGCACCGACTTTACGCCTGTCTCACCGCCCTTGCGGCGATCGTGAAAGGACTGGAGGGTGTCGATGCAATGGAAGATGGCTCCCTCGTCTGGAGCGGCCCCGACGACGATCGAGTTCTTAATCGGCGTATCGACAGCAAGGTCTATTTCGGGCTTGCGGAAGAAGACCGGGATGGAAGAACCACCGCTGAGGGGGAAGTTCAGCTCCCGCGATTTATCAAACATCCACTTGGCGTCGTCCCAGTTGTAGGAGAGGTGCTTGTCGTTGAAGACGGGCACGGAGCGTTTGCTCTGCTCGAAGACCTTGATGACCTGCTGATAGATCCACCAGCGCGGCAGGAGCCAGTGCCCCTTGAGGTCGGTTGGATAGTTGCCATGTTCGCAGACGATGACGACGCCATCGACTGCGAGCTCGTTGCCGCCAAGCGTGACGGCTTCGCCGACCGTTTTAAAGATGGGGATGTTCTTGGCCTTGCAGATCTTCTGCGCCAGCAGGCTGGTGTCGAACTGATGGAGGTAGACGCCGGCCACGTCGATCTGCGAAGGCGTGTGGGCGCCATGCCACCAGTAGCCGTCGATGAGCTTGTTGACGATCCAGTCCGCATGCGAGGTTGGCAGACCCCAATAGCTGGCGAGAACGGCGATGCGAGGCCGCTTTTGTGCGGTCTGCGCAACAGCATTGGGTACGATACCGGTCAAAGCCGCCATCCCGGCCATCCCGGTTAGTCCCAACATTTCACGTCGAGTGAAGACGGAGTTCGACTCCATAGTCTTGGTGATTGGGAGTGAATTTACTGCCCTGGCTGCAATGTCGATTTGGTCTTTTTTCATAAGGTGATTGGATCCTGTTCGTTACAGGTTCTTACAACAATGTAGCAACTCGTTCGAAATTCACAAACGCTGCATGGTTGCAGAATGTTGAGGTTGATGACACTTCGGTCCAAGAAGGCTCTTCCTCACTGAAACCCCAAAACATCGCGTGAGAGTGGCATTGTGCGGGTGAGCGGCTTTGCATCGTTCTTGTCGATGTGTAGCGCGATTTTCTTGTCCGTGTTTTCGTCCAAAGTTGTCAGATCCAGCAGCACACGTCCCTCTAGATTCATTTGATCGAATACGAACGGAAGGGATGTGTCGTCCAGACTCGATGGCCGGTCCATGATCTGAAAATGGAGATGCGGCGCGCTGGAGTTACCCGTATTTCCCAACAGGCCGAGCTTCTGCCCCTGCCGGACGTAGTCGCCGACGTGCACCTGAATGCTGCCCGGCGCGAGATGTGCATACATTGCGTAGCGTCCCGAGCCCATGTCAATGATTACGCGATTGCCTGCAATATGCGCGATCGTCAAACCTTCGGGATTCTTCCCCGGAATTACGTCTGACAGGCCGCTCACGACTTCAACCACTGTGCCTGGCGCGACTGCCAAAATTTCTGCGCCGTAACCAATCCAATCTTGCGGCTTCTTGCCGTCTGTCCGGTATGCGAAACCATGAGCATCAACCTGTACCCAGTCGATGGCGAAAGTCTCGCTGGGATCGAGCGTGCCATTCATTGGATTGGTGACGAAGCGATGTGGGCCGACCTCCAGGCAACATCCGTTGCCGTTCACCCAACCGCTCCCTTTTAAAGGCGGGCTGATCACTATTGCTTCGCGACCAATCGGAATGGAGTGGCCAGTCGTCGTGTGCTCCGTTCCTACCGGAGTCGGAGGAGTCGTAACCGTGATCCGGTGCGCAATCGCCTTTGGTACCTGGCTGATGTCGTCATAAGTAATGTCGAAGAACATTACACCGGACTGTCCACTCGGAATCTGGGTGGTGTAGCTCTCCTTGTTCATCGTTCCCGGCAAACTGAAGAGTTTCACCTGACCGGTTACGTCTTCGTTCTTGATGTCGAGAACGCGGTTCTTGCCGCTTACCTGATTGCCATGTGCCGGGTCGACCACTTCAACGGATTTGATGGTTGCCGGTAGGCTCCAGGAGTTCGTGAGCTGAAGTGCATACGCAACATGGATCAGCCCGTCGGAGCCTTTCACCGGATGAATGCCGGTGCCGACAAGGTGTGATGTGAGCGGTCCGATTTCCAGTGGATAGCGCAGTCCGTCACCATTGGTCAGTGGCGTATACCAACCGTGTTGAGAAGATTCCTGCGCAGCAAGGAAGGGCGTGCAGGCGACCAACAACAAGCTTGTGGTCGTAACCCAACAGCGGACAGAGTTCAACATGAAATATCCTTTCGTAACTGGACATGAAAGAAAACTACCGGCAAAGCGCGTGGCCCAGATTATCATTTTGAATCCTTTGGGGGCACGCCGTTCGACACTACCTTCAGCGCCGCGAACTTCAAACCAATTTATGGCGGTGGTCCCATTCAAGAGCCATCCGATGAATGGGCTAAAAACACTTGACTAATCTTGTTGTCGCAAACTATTTGTTGCAGGTGCAAATCTGCAAATGCTCTGCTCCTATGCGCCGATTGCGTAGCCACGGATTTTGGGAAGAAAAAATTCTTGGACGTCTTGGCTTCTTTCCGTGGGAATGTCCCTTGTGCCGAGTGCGCCAACTCATTAGGGATCGTGGCTAGAGACAATCCTGTGGGCATACTTAGAAAAAGTGCTTGTGTTTTAACGAGCCCACATTCTCTCGGTTGATACCAGAAGAATGTGGGCCTCGATCATTCGCTATTGTTTAGTTGCAGCAACTGCTGCCATCGCAGCAGGCAGGCTTATCGCAACAGTTGAAGGCGGTTGCGGCTTGTGCTGATAGCGAAAGAAATAGAACTGCGATAACCGCGAATGAGAATGCTTTGAATTTCATGGTGATGATCTCCTTTTGATCGAGCTGTTGAGGGACGTCGCATGCCGAATATTCCGGTGCGCTGCTCAGAGGAAAGGAAGATCGTCTCTAGATGCGAAGGTCGTCTTTGAGAGCAAATACGATTCGTTGATATCTGAGGCCCGGAGTTAATTCGCGGATCGATGCGACGACAGACAGACTCGGGCGATCGCTTTGCGTATTGCTAGTCTGCAGAACAGGTCGTGAGCGCTCCTGTTTGCTTTCATCCTTTACCGCAATGGGCGCAGACAGATTGCAGGTAGGACAGGACGTATTCGTCGTGTTGACTGGTGGCGGGCAGCAAGGCGCTCTTTCAGGCTGACATAGCGGAAACTCTGCGGAAGCATGCTCAGCGAAAGCCGCTGTCGCAATCCACAAGCAGGCGAGGAGCAGGGTCAATAGATGGCGACGATGGCTCCAGTGCTTCACACTTAGACTGTAACGCCATTCGGGGATGAGAGCAATTGTCCTTGCCGGGGACAGGAGAGCGCCTGGGGACTTCAGCGCGCCAGGGAATTGCGGAAGAAGCGGAAAGCGGCTTGCATGGTAGGATGTCTGCGAAACGCGGTAGTACTGCATCTGTCGGCCAGCCCCTGTCTTGTTCTTTCCAGATCCCTTGTGAAAGAGGATCGGAAGAACTTAAAAGTAAGAGGACTAGGTATTCGTGATGACAGATGCTTTCGATAGAGCTGGTTTTAGAGAAACATGTCGAGACATTGTTGTTTGGATTCGAGAAATTCCTCAACGCTCCGGAATCAGAATCAAGTCAGAAGAATGGCTGTTTTGGATTGCTCTGGGGATGTTAGGTCTGGTTTATATGTTTGCCTGGCTAGGTTGATGTTGGACATCCACACGCGTTCTGCCTAATGGTTGTAGCTTTCTAGGCTTCCATCAGCTCGTCTTCACGAGTGGGATGGCAATGATCTTCGCTGGCTACGCGACGTCCTGAGAGGTGACGAAGCGCTGCCAGCCCTACCAATCCGAGGGCGAGTGCGCAGACGCCATTCCACTTCCAATGTACCCAGGCGATTGTCGAAAGGGCCGATCCTAGCGCAGCGCCCGTGAAGTAGATCGTCATATAGACGGTGTTAAGCCGGCTGCGTGCCGAAGGAAGCAATCCAAAGATGCGTGTCTGGTTGGCCACCTGGCACATCTGTGCTCCGATATCCAGCACAATGACTCCAATGGCCAAAGCGATCAGATGCACCGTAACGGCAGCATGGGCTCGCTCCTGGCCCCAAAGGAAGAAGTAGGAGAAAGCCAGCAACGCCATACCGACGGAGATTACCCATCGGGAGCCGTGTCGGTCTGCAAGTTTGCCTGCCAGCGGCGCGACCATCGCTCCAGCTGCGCCGACCAGCCCAAACGTTCCCGCCACTCCTGCTCCGAGATGGTAATGACTCTCGAGCAGAAACGCGAGCGTCGTCCAGAAGCAACTGAAGGAGGCAAAGACCAGCGCGCCGATCTCACCAGACTCGCGCAGCAAGGGCTGGGTGCGATAAAGCGTCCAGAGAGAACGCATCGCTTCGCCGTAACCGAGTTTCTGCTTTGGAGGCAGCTTCGGCATAATGCGCCAGAGCAGCGGTACAAAAGCTCCATTCATCACAGCGGCGATACCGAAGACGTAGCGCCAACCTGTCAGATGGCTGATCCAGCCTGCAAAGGTGCGGGCCAGCAGAATTCCCAGCAGCAGGCCCGTCATTACTGTGCCGATGGCGCGGCCGCGTTCTTCGTGGCTGACAAGGTCCGGAGCGATCGGCAGCACAACATGAGTTACGGAGGACAGAATGCCGATCAAAACCGAACCCACAATCATCCAGGCAAGCGTCGGAGCCAGTGCGACAAAGATGAGTGCGACCGCAACCGCAGCGAACATGCGCATCATAAGCGCGCGTCGCTCCAGCACATCGCCTAATGGAACAAAGCACAACAGGCCGATCGCGTATCCGACCTGCGTGGCGACAGCGATAAATCCTGTGCGCCCGGCTGTCGCACCGTACGTGCGTCCGATCTCTTCCAGCAAAGGCTGGTTGTAATACATTGTTGAAACCCCGACTGCGCAGGCTATTCCAAGGAAGGGAAGGGGTGTTCGGGGAGTCGGGTTGGGCTTCTTCGTCATCCGTAAAAGACCAGAAACTCCAGTGTAAAACCTTTTGTTGAATCCTTGCAGAAAGGCCGGTCTGCTGTTCTGTCTGTTGGTGCAATGCTAGACTCAGTTTCCTTATGGATCTTCGTGAGTCTGCCACATCCAACCGAGTTGCACTAACGCGCCTGAGCGAGGACGAACAGCTCTTTCGTGAGACGGTGCGAAAGTTCGCTGCTGCTGAAATCGGGCCGCTCGTCCGTTCCATGGATGAAGCACAGCAGATGGACCCAAAGCTCCTTCGCCAGCTCTTTGAGCTTGGGTTGATGGGAATTGAGATTCCCGAACAGTATGGTGGTCCTGAGGGGACATTCTTTGAGGCCATTCTTGCCGTCGAAGAGATTTCGGCCGTCGATCCGGCGGTTGGCGTTCTTGTCGATGTGCAGAATACGCTTTGCATCAACGCTCTTCGACGATGGGCTACGGAAGAGCAGAAGCAGCAATATCTCCCCCGGCTTGCTGCCGATACGATCGGAGCCTATGCGTTGAGCGAAGCAGGTTCCGGCTCAGATGCTTTCGCATTGGAGACGCGCGCCTCCCGGCAGGGCGATCGCTATGTATTAAATGGCCAGAAGCTCTGGATCACAAATGCGAAAGAGGCGGGTATTTTTATTGTCTTTGCAACAATCGACCGCGCTGCGGGCTACAAGGGGATCACCGCATTTCTCGTGGAGAAAGATACCCCCGGCTTTTCCCTTGGCAAGAAAGAAGACAAACTTGGTATCCGCGCCTCCAGCACATGCGAACTGATCTTCCGTGACTGCGTTCTTCCTGCTTCGCAGGTACTAGGAGAGCCGGGCAAGGGCTACAAGATCGCCATCGAAACTCTCAACGAAGGACGCATCGGCATCGGTGCCCAAATGCTGGGTCTCGCGCAAGGGGCATGGCAACATGCGCTTCGATGGGCCAAGGAACGCAAACAATTCGGCAAGCCGATCGTGGAGTTTCAGGCGATGCAATTTCAACTTGCTGAGATGGCGACTGAGATCGAGGCCGCTCGTCTTCTGGTCTATAACGCTGCCCGATTGAAAGATGCAGGCCAGGAGTTTTTGAAAGAAGCAGCGATGGCAAAGTACTTCGCTTCGCAGGTCGCAGAACGTGTAGCCTCGCTTGCTGTGGAGGTCTATGGCGGTTCAGGATTCGTAAAGGACTATCCCGTCGAAAAGCTTTACCGCGACGCCAAGATCGGCAAGATCTACGAAGGTACTTCGTTTATGCAGTTGGCTACAATTGCAAAGCTCACGTTATAAGCGCCGTAGCTTGCATCCTTCGTTTCGATTATTGCGTTTTGGCACGTGTCAGATGATATGCCGCTCCAATCAAGGCGATATGCGAGAGTGCCTGCGGAAAATTACCGACCAGCCGATGCCGCTTCGTGTCATATTCCTCAGACAAGAGCCCAACATCATTGGCGAGAGACAGCAGCCGTTCAAAGAGTTGGTTAGCGTCTTTTTCCCGCCCAATCATTTGCAGATTACTTACGAGCCAGAAGCTGCATGCAAGGAACTTGCCCTCATCGCCGGGGAAACCATCCTCGGTCTTCGATGTGTCGTAGCGCATAACCAGACCGTCCTGCATCAGGTGCCGTTCTACTGCATGAATCGTTCCCTGGATCCGCGGATCTTCTGGAGGTAAGAAGCCGACGAGAGCTAATAACAGCGTCGAAGCATCCAACTGGGTAGTTCCATAGTGCTGCACGAAGCTGTTTTGTTCTTGATCAAAGCCACGGGTGCAGACTTCCTGATGAATGACATCGCGTGTCTTCTTCCATCGGTCCAGCGGAGCATCATATCCACTTTGTTCAGCAATTCTGATGGCCCGATCAAAAGCAACCCATGCCATAACCTTGGAATAGATGAAGTGTTTTGGACCGCCACGAACCTCCCAGATTCCTTCATCAGGTTTATGCCATATCGATTCGAGATGTTGAACAAGGTTTCGAAGCAGTGCGAAGTCAGAGGAGCGTGTCTCTTGATCGAGCGCTGTGTTCATCGAGAAAAATGCGTCCAGTACCTCGCCATAGGTATCGAGCTGCAACTGTTCGGAAGCCGCATTCCCAACGCGCACTGGGGCAGAGTTTTCATATCCCGGAAGCCATTTCACCTCCCACTCCGTAAGGATGCGTTCGCCTAAAACTCCATACATGATCTGCAACTGGTCCGGCTTTCCTGCGATGGTGCGGCGAAGCCATTGCATCCAGTGCGTAGCTTCGTCGAAATAACCTTCGTTCATCAGGGCCAGAAGGGTAAACGTCGTGTCGCGCAGCCAGCAGTAACGATAGTCCCAGTTCCTGACGCCGCCAATATCTTCGGGCAGAGAGGTGGTCACGGCGGCGATCATGCCCCCCGTGGGTTCAAAGGTTAATGCCTTCAACGTCAGGAGCGACCGTAGAACTTCTTCGCGATAGGGGCCCTGATACTTGCAGCGATTGGCCCAGTCGGTCCAGAAATCCTTTGTCTGTTGCAGCGCCTTCGCTCCATCGATCGGGTTTCCTGTGGAATTCTCTCGATAATCGCCATAGGTCCCATACGTAAGAACGAAGGAGACCTCTTCTCCTGCGCTGATCTCAAAATCGCTCATTGTCCGTAGCCGCTCTCCCTTCAAGGGAGCAGTGGTGTGGAGATCGACCGCATCCGGCCCTGCGACTGCGCGGATGCCGGTATCGGTTCGTGTCACCCAAGGGACGGCGGATCCGTAGCTGAAACGGAGCACAAGCTCACCCCGCATGGGGACTTTTCCACGTAGCCCTTGCACAATCCGTACCAGATGCGAGTGCGAATTGTGGGGCGGCATGAAGTCCAGAATCCTGACGACGCCTTGCGTATTCTCATACGTGGTCTCGAGAATCAGCGTATTCGGCAGATAGCGGCGAGAACTGCGATGCGGCTCTGAAGGTGCCAGGCGCCAGAAGCCGTTTTCTTCTGTCCCTAACAGGCTGGCGAAACAGGCGGCTGAACCAAAATTCGGCCAGCACAGCCAATCAATGGAACCATGATCTCCAACCAGCGCGGCCGTCTCGCAATCTCCGATCAGTGCATAGTCTTCGATCTTCAATGTTGATCGTTCCTCACGATTTGCGATTTGTTGTATATCCGGCGAAATCAGCAACCCGACGTGGATTCTTCAAAGTACGACGTAAAACCGGTGCTAAAGTTTGGCTGCAAGGGATCCATAGCCTTCGGAGCCAATCTCCAAAATGAGGAATGGCGCCTGCATCTTCCCGTTGGCTACCTATAATGAAACCGAAAGGTAGCTGAATGGGTCTGTTCAAAAAGAAGATCAAGCAGGAGCACAAGGTGATGCTCCAAGCAGAACGCGCAGGCGGAACTCTCCTGCCGGAATATCATCGTCCAACGCCAGAGTGCCCGCATCCGGAACGTTGGCATATGTACGACTCCATGACGGCCGAGGCGGAGGTTCTGGAGTTTCTTTACACGCTCGTTACGACGATTAAGCCAACCCTGGTCGTTGAGACCGGTTCGTTTCTTGGTGTCTCAACGCTCTGGATCGCGAAGGCGCTTAAGGCGAACGGGTTCGGCAAAATTATCTCTTGTGAATTCGACCCACTCGTCTTTGCTAAGGCGAAAGAGAAGATTGCTGCTTCAGAGCTATCGGAATGGATCGAACTTCGTAACGAATCCTCACTTGAGATGCACATTGAAGGCACCATCGATCTCTTCTTCTCGGACTCTGATATGCCTATTCGTGAAGCCGAAGTGAAGCGATTCCTCCCCCAGATTCGTCCAACAGGAGTGGTGCTGATGCATGATGCAAGCTCGCATCTCAAAGTCGTTCGCGATGCCGCGCTCAAGATGGAATCCGAAGGCCTGTTGTCGTGCATCCTGCTTCCCACACCTCGCGGTCTGGTTATGGCACAAAAGAAAGAAGGGCGACTGTAATTGCCCTAGACCAAGCTCATCCTTTGGATTATCTTCAAGTTGGCAACGACGACCTCTGTATCGAAAGGGAGATTTTATGGTACGACGTAGCATAATCTGTCTTGCAGCGGCATTTTTCGCGTTTCCTTTCTCATCTCCAACACCAGTCCTGGCGCAGAATGTGCAACAGGCTGCGCCGATGTCACAAGAAGATGGCATCCGCATCGTGACAGAAGTCCGCAAGAAACTTCTCGGCCTGAACAACTATGCGGTCTTCGACTGGATCACCTTTGGGTTCAAAGGGCGAACGCTGGTTTTGAACGGCTATGCCTCAAGGCCGGTCCTTAAGGATGATGCGGGGCGTGCGGTGAAAGACATCCAGGGAATTGCCGGAGTCGACAACGAGATCAAGGTCCTTCCGCTTTCGCCGAACGATGATCGCATCCGTGCCGCTGTCTATAACCGCATCTACACGCAGCCTGCGCTACGAAAGTACAACGCCAACCAAGGATCGCTTGGTCGCGCGATTGGGCCTGGAGCAGGCGTGGCATTGATGGCCGGTGGCATCACCAATAATCCTCCCATCGGTTATCACGCGATTCACATCATTGTGAACAATGGCCACGTCACTTTATACGGAGCCGTCCTCAACCAGAGCGATGCAGCGATCGCGTTTATGCAGGCAAACTCTGCGCCCGGAGCATTCGCCGTGGATAACGAACTTGTGATCCAGGGAGCGAAACCCGGTCAGGAGCCAAAGTAGCAGGGAAGTACAAGTTCCTATTCGGTGCGCAGCGCCTGCATCGGGTCTATACTTGAGGCCCGCCATGCAGGCGCTGCACTTGCGAGTGCAGCTACGACCAACAGCAGAGTCGCCATCACAGCAAAGACGATTGGGTCCAGAGGCTTTGTCTCGTACAGCAGCGAACGGATTACGTACCCGACTGAAATACCGCCGCCGACTCCTATAACCAGGCCGAATACCACTGGTCGTAGTCCATCGCGCAGTACTAGTCCCAGCACCTGTCCCCGCTGTGCGCCTAGCGCAATGCGTATACCAATCTCAGGAACCCGTTGCGTCACCACATACGACAGAACGCCATAAAGTCCCACGCCGGCCAGCAGCAACGAAAGTACGGCAAAGACCAACACTAGCGATGCAGAAAAGCTCTGGTTCACTGTTGATTCTCCGACGATTTGCGGGATCGTCAGCACATCGACGACAGGCAGCTGGGGGTCGAGCGCAGCTATTTCCTTCTGGATCGCAACCGCATAGCTCAACGGATCGCCGGACGTGCGTACAACCAATGTGGACCTGTAGCCTGTATTACCGGAGAAGACCGGAAAATATGTTGTCGCTTTCGTCGGCTTACCCACACGCCACAGCGTGTTGCCCACAACGCCCACGATCTCGTAGGTTCTCTTCTTGTTCGTGATATCTGTACCAATCACGATCGTGCGCCCAATCACATTTTCGCCTGGATAATATCGCTTCACCAGCTCCTCCGAGACGATGACCTTATTGGCTTGGTCGAGCCGATCGTGTTCGTTGAACACTCTTCCTGCAATCAGTGGAATGCCGAGCGTTGCAAAGTACGATGGGTCCGCATACCGGACGATCGCATCGGGTTGCTTATTTGATTCATAGTTCGGGCGCTCTGGAATGATGAAGACCTGGTCTCCATCCCATCCTGCCCCTGGCACCGTTGAACCCAGCCCTGCCGACTCTATCCCTGGAATGCGCCTCACGCGCTCCAGCAGCGATTGCGAAAACGCAAGGCTCTGCTCTGGTTTGGTATATACCTCCATCGGCAGGTTGTATCGTAGTGTCAGCAGATGATCGCCGGAGATGCCAAGGTCCGTCGTCCGTAACTGGACAAAGCTCTTCAGCAGCAATCCTGACGAAAGCAGCAGCACAACCGTCAGCGCAATCTCGATGCTCAGCAGCGTCTTCCGCAGCTTCGCCCTAGACACACCAACTCCTGATCCACGAGAAGAATCCTTAAGCCCCTCCAGAACTCCTCGTTGTGTCGAAGACAACGCAGGCAGCAAGCCTGCGAGAACCGCAGTCAAGCCCACCACTCCAAACGTGAACAACACGATGATCACATCAACATGAATCGCAGCGGCTCGAGGCAGACCCTTCCAATGCAGCTTCAGCCATGCCGTTCCTGCCATCGCCAGCAGCAGTCCAAGCAATCCGCCGCATCCGCATAGAATCACCGTCTCCGTCATCTGCTCACGCAGCAAAGCAAAACGACCTGCCCCAAGAGCGCCGCGAATCGACATCTCCTTCTGCCTCGCCGCGCCACGAGCGACAAGGAGGTTCGAGACATTCAGGCATCCGATCAGCAACATGCACGCCACCGCCGCCATCATCATCAAAAGCGGCGTCTTCACATCCTGCACGACGTCGTCGATCATCGGGCGTGACAAGACATCTTCAGCTACCGGTTTGCCTGCATACTGCATGTGCATCCGATACTGTAGCGCGCTCACCTCATCCGTAGCCGTCTTCAGGCTTACGCCCGGCTTCATCCGCGCGACCACGAACGGATTGTGATTGTCGTGCGCATGCAGATTCTCGTAGGTCTCTCCGTCTGAGTACGGGACCCACACCTGCGTCCGCGCATCGGGATACGCGAACCACTCCGGCAGTACGCCAACGACCATGTACGGCCTCGCTGCCATACGGAACGTCTTTCCTACAATCGAGGGATCGCCGCCAAAGCGCCTCTGAAAGAAGCTCCAGGTCAGTATGGCGACATGGTGATCTCCCACCTGATCCTCGTCTTCACGAAACGTCCGGCCAAGCACGGGTCTCACTCCCAGCAACGGAAAGAGATTCCACGTTCCCTTCTGCGCTGCCACCATCTCCGGCATCTCTCCGTGGTCGCCAGTAACCGTCAGGCTGGAGTAGTGATATGAGGCCATATCCGCGAACCCATGCGTTTGCGCTCGCCACTCGTAGAAGTCGCCCGGAGCAACTTCGTTGTATGGATTTCCCAATGTATTGCTGCGGAAGTGCTCGTACACCATCACTAGGTTGTCTGGGTCCTGAAAGGGAAGTGGCTCTAACAGGACCGCCCGCACTACAGTAAACAGGCAGATCGTTGCTCCAATGCAGAGCGTCATTACCGCAATTGTGGTTACGGTAAATCCCGGCGAACGCATCAGCGCACGTGCACCGAAGCGAAGATCGCGGCCCAGCGTCTCCAGCCATCCCCAGTTCCAGCCGCGTCTTGCTTCATCGCGCAGCAGCGTAGGATTGCCGAAGTCGCGCATTGCAGCTTTACGAGCGTCTTCAGGAGAAGCGCCAAGCTGAATCCGCTCTGCGATCTCCTGCTCCAGGTGGAACCGCATTTCTTCATCCAGCCGTGCAGTCTCCTGCTGTCGCCGGAAGAGAGTCGCTATCGTCTTCCGTATCTGATCCACCCAGCGCATATCGCTCTCCTCGTCTTCAGCTCTCGACGACAAGATCAATCGCCGCCGATAGCCTCGACCACATCTCTCGTTCCTTCTCGAGCTGTGCGCGTCCAGCTGCCGTTAGCGAATAGAACCGTGCCTGTCGACCTGTCTCTGTTTCGCCCCACTTGGAGCGAATCCATCCCTGCTGTTCCAGCCGTTGTAACGCTGGATATAGCGAGCCTTGCTGCACCTGCAACACATCGTTCGAGATCTGCTGAATCCTCTTCGCAATCGCCCAGCCGTGTTTTGACTCAAGCGAAAGGGTTTTGAGTATCAGCAAACCGAGTGTTCCCTGGACAAGATCGTTTGGTTTTCCCATACTATGTTTATCTACATATCATTTATGTAGATAGTCAAGGTATAGGTACGCAGAGAATCTGTCTCCGGTTCGGTAGAAAATTAAAGGTTGAAAAGTTCTTTCAGACGTTTGGTCTGTGCCCGGCTGACAGGGATTTCTGTCTTTTTCGGATCATCCATGCGAAGCTGATAGCTCGATTTGAACCAGGGCACGACCTCGCGGATGTGTTGGATGTTTACCAAGAAAGAGCGGTGGGCTCTCCAGAATGCTTCGGGATCGAGCTGGTCCTGTAGCTCCTCCAGCGTCCGGCAATTCGAGTGTCCTTCGACCGTAGGGGTTACCACTGTGATGGTGCCCTCATCGATCGCCGCGAAGCAGATCTCTTTTTGGTCCACCAACAGCAGGCGGTTCTGTGCTCTAACAATCACTTTGCCGGTATGCTGTCTTGCTGTCGGTGTCTGAGCCTGCTCTTCGACCAGCCGCAAAAGGGCATCGAGCTTAGATTCGGTGTCGGGAGCTGCGGACACCTGATTTCCATTGCTTCGTTCCGCATGACTAGCCAAGCGCTCCTGGGCTTTTTCGAGCGTCTGCATCACACGTTTTCGATCGAATGGTTTCAGCAGGTAGTCAACCGCGTTCACTTCGAACGCCCGGACCGCATATTGGTTATAGGCCGTTGCGAAGACGACTTGAGGCAAAGGGACCTTCCGGTCCAGCAGCTTTTTGAGGACTCCGAATCCATCCAGTCCGGGCATCTGGACATCCAGAAAGACAACATCTGGCCGATGCGTCCGGATCAGATCTACGGCTTCGATTCCATTGGTGCCTTGAGCAAGAATCTCGACGCCTCCCGCGTGTTCCAGCAGGTATTGCAACTCCTGCCGCGCAAGTGGCTCATCATCAATGATCAATGCTGTAAGGGCCATAAAGGAGCTCTCAGTTCTCAATCGTCAGTTGCCAGACAACAGTGAACTGACAACCGGCTACCAAGAACTGCCTTTAGTCACTATACGCTCGAAGTCTCGCAGGAGCGTGGTCCTCGGCCAGATCATGGCCGCACTGTGAGCAGTACACGTCTGTAATTTGGACTCCGCGAAAGCAGCGGCCGCATACGGGGGCCATCTGAAACTGACACTGCGGGCAGAAGTGGCAGCTTGAAGGAATCTCGGTTCGACAATGCGGGCAGGGACGCAGCAAGGGCTGCCGCAACAAGAAGTAGACTACGGCACCGATTCCGCCTGGCATCAGCAGGACAATCAGCATCCAGAGTCCAGCCGGCATCCTGCGGCGTTTGACGTCGCGGCTGACGTAGCCCACCAGCAGAACATAACTGGCAAAGGCCGTTCCCCACGAGTAGCTCATCAGCAGCCGCATCGGCAGCATCTCGTGCTTGTGGTGGGGCATTACAACATGAAAGAGATACTGGACGGCAGCAAAGACAAGGATCGCGAGAACGATGGACCAGGCCGGAATCAGGCTCAGTTCATCTTCCTGGCCTCCCTGTACCTGGGTAACGCGATTCTCGTTCGATGTCGACGACATGGTCATCGCACAATCTCTCCCTTAGAGCGTCTGCCGTGATTGCGGTGGAACCATACCATGGCCAACAGAGCTGCAGAGGCCGGAAGAAACCACAGCAGAAGTACCATGTACTGGTCGCTCGCATCCGGCATCCCGGTAGGGTTCAACTCATATTGGTCCAGCATCGTCCATACTGCTGTCACCAGAATGACCACCATCGAGGCGCATACAGCCAGAGGTGCCCAAAGGCTACGCATCTTTTTTCTTCGGGCCGACATCTGCCGGGCGCGTTCACGCACGACACGATGAGTTCGGTTCACAAGAGATGTTTGTGCTCCTACCTGGAGCGATGTCATCGCTTGCCGGGCGAGAGCTACCTCTCGCTCAGATCCTCCATGAATAAATTCGTTCATCCTCTCGCCTCCGCCACCCCAGGACGATAATTTCGCAGTCTCTCCAACTCTGGTTTCAAGGATGCCAGGCCACGGTACAGACGCGATTTCACGGTTGAAAGCGGCGCGTGGGTCATGCTGGCGATCTCTTCCAGAGACATCTCTTCGTAGAACCGCAGTACAAGGACTTCACGATAAGACGCATCGAGCGTCAATAAAACTTCACCCACCTCAGCCGAATCTTCCCGTGACGTGAACTGCTCCAAAGGAGAAGGGCCTGTGGTGGCTACTTCAAATGGACGATCATCTTCATCCGACTCGCTCATCTCATCCAGGCTCGACATCGTTCGCTTGCGCGAAAGGTCGATGACCAGATTGCGAGCAATCGTAAACAGCCATGTATCGAATCTTGCTCGCCCGTTGTACTGGGTACCCCGAACCAACACGCGCATCCAGGTTTCTTGAAAGAGATCCTCGGCAACTTCGCGACGGCCCGTCAAGAAGAGAAGATAACGTAGCAGGCGATGTTGGTACTGCTCGATCAGATGGTCGAGCAGCTCCGGATCCTGACGTTTCAGGCCACGGGCGATCGCCGCATTCTCTTCCTGGGTCAGCGCGACCTGCGCTGTCGTTATGGATAGGGCTCGGCTGCTCACAGAGGTAGTGACGCGACTTCCTTCCAAAAAGTCTCGATTCCGGAACGACTTCTTTGAAAAAACCCGTTTTGTTGTAAAAGGGGTCATTTGGGATCCCGGGGAACCGGAAAAACCAATGCAACCATTCTATGGCGTTCGCCAGTCTGCGTCTCGGCTTTTCAGAGGGTAAACTCGGTCTATGGAAGTTCTGTATGGCCTCCACCCGGTTGAAGAGGCCCTCCGCTCTGGCTCCGAACGTCTCGACCGGCTGGTTGTTGCCCGTGAGCGCCGTGATGAAAAACTGGAGCGGATCCTCTCGCTGGCCCGGAACTGCAAGGTCCGTGTCTCGCTCGAACCCCGCGAACAGCTGACCCGAATCGCGAAGACCGATACCCATCAAGGAGTTCTGGCCTTTCTTCGCGATCGCGAGTTCCTCTCCATTGAAGACCTCCTTTCCGCGGAAATTGGCCGTCATCGTTTCTTTCTGGCCCTGGATGGGGTTGAGGACCCCCATAACCTCGGAGCGCTTCTCCGTACTGCAGATGGAGCTGGGGTTGACGGCGTGATCCTGCCCGAACGCCGTAGCGCTCCCATCTCCGCGACGGTCGCTAAAACCTCTGCCGGGGCCTCGGAGCATGTTCGCATTGCCCGGGTCACCAATCTAGTTCGCTCACTGGAGCAGATGAAGAAGTCAAATATCTGGGTCATTGGCCTCGACGAGCGCGGAACCCCCGACTATACGGATTTCGACTTTGCCACCGATTGCGTCCTCGTTCTAGGCCGCGAGGGGGCTGGTTTACATGATCTGGTCAAAAAAACCTGCGACTATCTCCTTCGTATCCCTATGGGTGGCCAGGTCTCGTCGCTGAATGTTTCCGTGGCCGGAGCTGTCGTTATGTATGAGGCGATGCGCCAACGGCGCGCTGCGTCCGTCCAACCAAAGACCGCAGCCCCTTCCAGGCCGGTTAAACCGCGTAAAGGTCTCGGCAGCCTCTGAATGAATCGTTCTTCTCGCTTTTCAGCTTCGTCTTGTGTCGTGACACAGTTTTTAAATCTGGCCACTGGGGCCATTCTCCTTACTGCTCCAGCGGTTGTCGCAGCGCAGCAACCGGGACATTCTGAATCTCAATCTCAGGGACAGGTCCTGTTTCACCGCAATGATGAGCAGCCGAATCAAAGCCCGTCTTCTCATCGTGCCGCGCGGACTCCGGAAAAGGTTGTCGCCTCGATTACGGATGCCGAGCGTTCCTCCGTTGCCATCATCCAATGGGACCTTGATCTTCACCTGACGCCGGCAAACTCCGGTATGGCTGCAAAGGCCCGGGTGACCATCCGGAATATCTCATCGGCTCCGCTGACCCGGTTGACCTTGCAACTCTCCTCTACGTTGCATTGGGAGAGCATCAATGCCCCCCTTCCGCTTACGTTTACCGAGCACACGGTCGCCACCGATGCCGACCATACGGGGCAGATGACCGAGGCGCTCGTGACCCTCTCTCGGCCAATCTCGCCTGGCTCGTCCCTCACACTGACGACCTTCTACTCCGGAACCCTGGCGGCCTCGTCTGCGCGACTCACCCGCATCGGCGCCCCTCCAGACCAGGCGGTTTATGCCGATTGGGACCAGATCTCTCCTGAGGAAACAGCTCTCCGTGGATTCGGAAATGTGCTCTGGTACCCCGTTTCTTCGCCGCCACTCTTCCTCGGGGATGGGGCAAAGCTCTTTCAGGCGATTGGTCTTTCCCGTCTCCAGCAGGCCCGTTCTTCGATGCGTCTACGCCTGACGGTGGAATACGTTGGAGAGCCTCCAGTTGACGCATTTTTGAACGGTCGTCGCGAGCCACTGGATCACGTGGCAGAGCAGCCCGACACCCCCGTCGTCTCTTCTCACGGTGTCGCTACGGCCGACTTTGCCAATGCTCCTTTGGGATTCCGCACTCCCAGTCTCTTTATTACTTCGAGCGCTTCACGACCATCAGAGAACCAGCTCCTGGCCATTACGACGATCCATCCCGAGGCAATGGCTCCTTATACTGCTGCCTCCAATAACGTTGCTCCCGTACTCCGCGACTGGCTGGGTGACGCCCCTTTGAGTTCGCTCACCCTGATCGATCACGCAGGCCAACCCTTTGAGGACGATGCCTTTCTCGCCGTTCCGTTGACCGCCACCGATGCGCGGCAAGTCACTCCGGCGATGGTCCACTCACTTGCGCATGCCTGGTTCCGCTCTTCGCTTCCCTGGCTGAATGAGGGAGTTCCCCAGTTCGTCTCGCTGCTCTATACAGAATCGACTGATGGCCGGGAGAAGGCCCTCGTTGAGCTTCGCCAGCTCATCAATCCGCTCACGCTGGTTGAACCGGAAGGTCCAGACCCCTCCGCTCGTTCCCCTCAGAGCAGCACTGAATCCAGTAGTGCGGGACCTTCAACCCAGACGCCTCCAGTATCCGATCAAAGCCTGATCGCCGTGCATGATGAGGTTTACTATCGTGCCAAGGCCGCAGCGGTTCTCTGGCTGCTTCGGTCTATTACGGGCGACGCTCCCCTCAAGAAGGCCTTGCAGCTCTATCGGGACGAAGTGCGCCATGCCCAACCCGATACCCCTGAAGATCCACATGCATTTCAGCGCGTTCTGGAAGCGGCCGCACATAAAGACTTATCTACTGTCTTTGATGACTGGGTCTACAACGATCGTGGTTTGGCCGATCTCTCCATCGTGAATGTCACGCCACGCGATCTGCCCGCCCGTAACGGCAAAGGCGTAAGCTGGTTGGTCGCAGTCGAGGTGCATAACGCTGGCGCGGTGAATGTAGATGTTCCCGTTACAGTTCGTTCCGGCAGCCTCACCTCGACCGAGCGGGTCCATATTCCGCCACACTCAAGTGTTTCGACCCGGATTCTCTTCGAGGGCACCCCACAGGAGGTCCAGGTGAACGACGGCACCATTCCAGAGACCACGGCACCGATACACATCCGCAAATTGAATCTGGGATCCAGTTCGACTCAGGGAGGAATCTAAAAAAATCAACGAAGCTACACGAAGGTAGCTTCGTTGTCCGAGAAGGATTTACAGACGATGCAAGAGCTCCCCATCTGGCAACTCTCGGCATCAATTGCGTAGACCCGTTCTTCGGACGAAAAGTTTCGGTTTCAAGAAAACTTTTCCACTTCTGCCGTTTTGCGAGTTGCGACCGCGCAATTCTGACCGATAGACTCGCTTTAGTGTCCACACGCCGAAATCAACCGCGAGCAACTCTACTCGCTCTACTCCCCCTCGTCCTCTGGATGCCTATTGGCTGCCGTCGGAGCGGTTTCCCCGACGTCCCGGCAGGCTACCGTGAGTTTGCTTATGTCACGAACGGAAATTCGAATACCGTCAGCGTTCTGGACCTGGTCAATCTCCGCTCAGACCGCACACTTCGGGTGGGCGAAAATCCTACAGGAATCGCTGCAAATCCAAAGCGGAATGAGGTTTATGCCGTTAATACCCGCTCTGGAACCGTAACCGTCATCGATGCTGCAACGAACACCGTTGTCTCGACGATTGGAGTGCACCGCCAGCCCTATTTCATCAGCGTCGACGCTGCGGGTGGACGAGCGTATGTTGCGAACGCTGGATCGAACTCCATCAGTGTGATCGACCTGGACCGCCGTCGCGAAATCGCTGTTGTGGGTACGGGTGAACAGCCTGGGCTCGCCCGTGTTTCCCCCGATATGCGTTCGGTTGTTGTCTCCAACCGGGGCTCAGGCAGTGTCTCGATCTACGATGCTGCCTCTTATGCCAGTCCAAACGTTCCTTTAAAGGAAGCCCCTGAAAGCCCACAGTCCGGACCCCCTCTGAAGTTCCGTTCTACGTTTTCCGGTTGCCCCGGCGCCACCGATATTGCGATCCTTCCTGATTCCTCCAAGGCATTTATTGCTTGTTCGGGTGGACGTCAGGTGATGGTTGTCGCATTGGCTGCCGCGCCCGGCTCCTGGCCTGCCCGGCAAGATCCTACCGCAACATCGGACCACCTCCTCACCATGCTTGTTGTGGGGGACGCTCCCGTTCACCTTGCCATGAAACCCGATGGCGGCGAGATCTTTGCCTCTAACTTCGGTTCCGATTCCATCTCCGAGATCGACACCTGGAATAACCAGGTCCTCGGAACCTACATGATCGGCACCAAACCTGTTCATGGAATCATCACTCACGACAACTCGACACTCTGGGTGGCGAACTTCGGCTCTGACCTCATTAGCATCTACAGCATCGACGATGGGCAGCTGGTCACTACGGTCCATACCGGTTCTGCTCCTGATGCTCTCGCCTTCACTGCGGACGAGCACCTGCTCCTCGCCGCAGATGCTCATTCTGGCGACGTATCCGTAATACGGACCCAGGGAAAACAGGGAGCTGCTTTGTTTACCATCCTGCCTGCGGGTTCGTCGCCCAATGCCATCGCTGTAAAAGCAATACGAGCCAACCCATAAAGGAGCTGAATCCGTGCATTTCGCCAAAGCCTGCTTTGCGGTATTCGTAGTGATCTCAAGCGGAGCCTGGGCACAGACGCCCGCAGCCAACCCGAATCCCGGAAAAGAGGTCCTTCTTTGGCCGACGGGAGCTCCCGGAGCTTTGGGGAATGAAGATGCCGACAAACCAGAACTGACTGTATTTCTGCCTTCAGGGCCCAATGCAACGAAGACAGGGGTCGTGGTTGTTCCTGGTGGTGGGTATGCACATCTGGCCATAGAGAAGGAAGGATTCGCTATCGCCCGATGGCTGAATGACCATGGCGTGGCAGCGTTTGTCCTGCGGTATCGGCTGGGGCCGCGATATCACCATCCCGTGGAGCTGGGAGATGCGCAACGAGCCGTACGCCTTGTACGCGCACACGCCGCCGAATACGGCATTGCCGAAGACCATCTTGGGATGTGGGGTTTTTCTGCCGGGGGACATCTCACTGCGACCGCTGGCACTCGATTCGATGCAGGGGATGCAGACGCGAATGATCCTGTTGAACGGAAGAGTTGCAGGCCCGACTTCCTCATTCTGTCCTATCCGGTCATCACAATGACCAGTCCGGCCGTGCACCTTGGATCGAAGCGAAATTTGCTCGGAGAAAATCCGGATCCTGCGCTTGTCATGGCGCTCTCCGCGGAAGAACAGGTAACGCCGCAAACGCCGCCGACGTTCCTCTTTTCGACAACAGATGACAAAACGGTTCCTATCGCCAACAGCGTGATGTTCTACGAGGCGTTGGTGCGGGCTGGTGTACCGGCGGAGATGCACATCTTCCAGCATGGTGCCCATGGAGCGGGTTTAGCTGCTGCCAACCCACAGCTAAGCGTATGGCCCGATCTGCTGATCAAATGGATGCGCGAACGCGGCTATGCGGCTCCTGCGCAATGAAGGGAATGCCATGACGCTGGATGAATTCAAGGCGGCACGAGAGCAGGAACTAAGCGGAGCCCTGCTAGCGCTTTGGTGGGGTGCGCAAGGGAACTGGGATCGCGCTCACGAAGTCGCGCAGGAGATTGAAGATCCCAATGGCTCCTGGGTGCACGCATACCTGCATCGCAAAGAAGGAGATTCTGGAAATGCCGCCTACTGGTACCGGCGTGCAGGGCGTCGAACTGCCCAGGGCGATCTCGACTACGAGTGGTCTGCGATTGTAGAAGCGTTGCTGGCAAAGGGGTGAGCAAGATATCTACTGTGTGTGGATGCTCCCATCCTGCGATCCAGCGGATAAATTTCAGCAGGAGGCGATTTCCTGCTTTGTGATGCGCTTCTGCTTGTGTAGATTAAAAGCATAAGAACAGTGTTCTGCCTCCGCTCCCCCGCCGCAGCGAGGCCATGACCGCAGTTTCCGTTCTTTGAACGATTCTGCCTGCATGTCTCTTCTTCCGAATTCCCAAAACTTTATCTGAACAGGTGATCCATGCGCGTTGCCGTAGTGAAGGTGTCTTTAGCCCTCTTACTGGCCATAGGGGTGGGTGGGCCCATGCTGGCCGGCCAGACTGTTATGGCACAGACTCCAGGAGTTGCTGCTCCCACAACCTTATCTCAGACTGACCGGCTTGATCGTGTTGAGAAGCAGACAGCGGAAAATACAACGGCAATTGCGACAGCACAAACCTCGGGAGACAACGCGTGGATGCTGGTTTCAGCGGCATTCGTCCTGATGATGAGTGGACCGGGCCTGGCTCTGTTCTACGGCGGTCTGGTTCGGAAGAAGAACGTGCTGGGAACGATGATGCAGACCTTCGCCATGATGGCGATGGTGACAGTGTTGTGGGCGTTGCTGAGCTACTCTCTGGCCTTCGGAGAAGGGAATGCGTTTATCGGAGGCTTTCACCATATATTTCTGCATGGTGTTGGACTTGCTCCCGATCTGAAGTATGCGCCGACGATTCCAGCGCAGACCTTCATGGTCTATCAGTTGATGTTCGCCATCATCACACCTGCTCTGATTACCGGAGCATTTGCAGAGAGAATGAAGTTCTCTTCGATGCTGGTCTTCATGTTTTTTTGGACCCTGTTCATCTATAGCCCGATGGCTCACATGGTTTGGGGGAAGGGTGGTCTGCTCAACGCCGCATTGGGAGGAAGAATCCCCTGTCTCGATTTTGCTGGCGGAACGGTGGTGCACGTTACGTCCGGTGTCTCTGCCTTGGTGACCGCGATCTACCTGGGAAAGAGAGTTGGGTATCCGAAAGAGCCAATGCCCCCACACTCAGTGGTGCTGAGCTTTATCGGCGCGTGCTTATTGTGGGTGGGCTGGTTCGGCTTCAATGCAGGGTCGGCTCTCTCAGCAGGCACACTGGCGACCTCGGCCTTCGTCGCCACTCATTTTGCAGCGGCAGCGGCAGCCGTGGGCTGGATCGCGGCGGAGTGGATACGACAGGGTAAAGCCTCGGCCCTTGGTGCAATCTCGGGCGCTGTAGCTGGGCTGGTAGCTATTACCCCGGCAGCAGGCTTTGTGACTCCGATCTCGGGGCTGTGGATTGGTCTGTTTGCGGGTGTCTTCTGCTACTTGATGGTCGTGAAGGTCAAGGTGTGGTTCGGTTACGACGACTCGCTCGATGCCTTCGGCGTTCATGGCGCAGGTGGAACCTTGGGAGCCATCCTGACAGGCATCTTTGCCAACAGCTCGATCAATCCCATTCTCGGTGCAGGCAAGGCCACAGGCCTGCTCGAAGGGAACTGGCGCCAGTTGTTCAACCAGATCGCCGGTGTGGCGATCGCATGGACGATTTCGATCATTGGTACGCTCGTGATTCTGTTCGCCGTCGATCGGTTGATGGGGCTTCGTGTTAACGAAGATGACGAGCGCGATGGTCTAGACCTGTCGCAACACGGCGAAGAAGGTTACGATTGGGCACACTAAAAACAGGGCATGGGCCTGAGAGGAAGACACGGATATGCAGAAGATTGAAGCAGTGATTCAGCCATCCAAGCTGGATTCCGTCAAAGATGCGCTGGTGGAGATTGGCGTCGATGGCATGACGATTTTTGAGGCTCGCGGACACGGCCGACAGAAGGGACATACCGAGGTCTATCGCGGACGAGAGTACTCGGTGGACCTGCTGCCTAAGGTCAAACTCGAAATCGTGGTCACCGACGAGATGGTCGATCGCGCCGTGAATGCAATTATCGCGGCGGCGCGGACGGGAACAATCGGTGACGGAAAGATCTTCATCTCGAAGATCGATGAGGCGATCCGAATCCGAAATGATGAGCGCGGCGAGATCGCGCTCTAAGTAGTGTCTGTGCGGGCAACCGTTAAGCGTGAGCGGACGTCGGGCCAACAGGTCCTGAAGACTTGGAGAGGAAATGCAGGCAAACGAGTCCACAGGCGATGAAGGGCGTAGCGCATATCAGCGCAAGATGCTCGAGATCCGGGGCTCGTTCATGGCGGGATCCTCGGGGTCGACCGTCCTCGCTGCGCGAACCGCCGCAGTCGACGAGTTGGTGCTCGGACTCTGGCAGCAGGCAGCAGATTGCAGTGCGCTGCTTGCCAGCGGTGTAGCCCTGCTGGCCATTGGCGGTTATGGCCGGAAGGAACTATTTCCCTATTCTGATGTCGATCTTCTTTTCCTTCTTGATGCAAAGGCGAATGAGAAGGAGGTCAAAGAGTCGATCCGGCATATCGGACAGGAGATGTGGGATTGCGGAATCCGAGTCTCCCAGACGATCCGTAAGCTGAACGAGTGTGAGCGGCTCTCCGAGGACAATACGGAGTTCACCCTTGCACTGATGGATCATCGGTTGCTCTGCGGAGACAGCCAGCTTTACTCACGGCTTCACAGCGAGACGATTCCAAAGCTGTTGTCGCGTGACCGACGAGAGATCATCAGCCGCCTGCTGGAGCTGACGCGCCAGCGCCATGCCAAATATGGCAGCACGTTGTTTCATCTCGAACCCAACATTAAGGATTGTCCCGGTGGGCTTCGTGATGTTCACGTCGTTGGCTGGCTGAATCTGCTCGATCCTTCTCACGACCCTGCATCTTCCAGTCAGCACACAGAGTTTCAGCAGGCCATCGAGTTTTTGCGCCTGGTACGATGCTTTCTTCACTATCGCCATGAGCGCGATGACAACACCTTGGATTGGCAGGCGCAGGATGCCGCCGCTGAAGCCGCGATCGGGCTCGGTAACCATGATAGTCAGCCAGTGGATGCAGCGTATTGGATGCGCCTTTATTTCCGTTATGCGCGCCGCATCGAAAGAACCCTCAAACGCCGCGTGGAGGACTTATTTCCAACAAAGCCACCGAAAAAATTTGGCCTGAAGCGAGAGAAAGTCGAACACATTGCTCCCGGACTCAGAGTCGAGCGCGGACAGATCATCCTGGATCAACCGCAGCGTCCGGGACAGGTTCCGGAGCACGATCCTGAGGTCGTTTTTGCTCTCTTTGTCGTGATGGCGCATACCGGATACGCACTGGAGAGAGAGACGGAGGAGAGACTTTCTCATGCGTTAGCCCCGCTTTCCACTAACCTCGAAGAAGGTCCGGCGCTATGGAATGCGCTCCAGAAAATTCTGCTTGGGCAATATGCAGGAGACGCTCTTCGCATCATGCATGCAATGGGAATTCTGGAACTTCTGGTTCCGGAGTTTCATGGAATCGATGCGCTCGTTGTCCGCGATGCCTATCACCGCTACACCGTGGATGAGCATACCTTTGTGCTCATCGATACCCTGCACAAACTTGAAGCAGCCCCTCCCGTTTCGAAGCTGGAGCGAGGATCATCCACAGAATGGGAGTTCCGTTTTGGATCGGTCCTGCGCGAACTTCCTCATCCCGGCCTGCTGTATCTGGTGGCCCTGCTCCATGACACCGGCAAAGGGCGCGATACCGGCAGCCACGCCGAGGAGAGTGCACACATGGCCCGCGGCCTGTTAGCCCGCCTCGAGCTGGACTCCTACGAGAGCGAGCTGGTTCTGAATGTGATTGAAGGGCATCTTGAGATGTCCCTCGCTTTGAGGCGCGACATCTTCGACATGGAGACGGTACGGGCATTCGCGGCCAGGGTCCACACGCCAGAACGTCTTCGTATGCTGGCGTTATTCACCTATGCGGATATTCAGGCCGTGCATCCCGATGCGCTCACTCCGTGGAAGGCGGAGAACCTCTGGCGACTTTATATCGCTACGGCAAACTACCTGGACCGCAGCGTCGATGATGAGCGTGTCGTCGCCCAGGAAGCCAAGGAGCTTGTCGCGCGTGTATCCGCTCTCGTTCCAGATCAGCGGGCAGAGGTGGCACAGTTTCTCGAAGGCTTTCCCGAACGCTATGTGCTCACGCGTTCACCCGAGCAGACCCGCACGCATTTTCATATGGCAGAGAGACTGCAGAAAGATCGCGTCCAGTTGGACTTTCGGTACAGCCCCACCACCAGCGAGCTCACGGTCGTCACGCCGGATCGGGAGCTCCTCTTTGCCAACATGACCGGTGCCCTTGCTGCCTGGGGAATGAATATCGTGACGGCAGATGCGTTCTCGAACCAGCAGGGAATCGTCGTTGACAGCTTTCGGTTTACGGACAGCTTCAGAACGCTGGAGATGAATACCTCTGAGCATGAAAGATTTGTGCGAAGCATCTACGACGTAATGACTGGAACTGTTCCGGTGGAGAAGCTGCTTAGCGGTCGTAGACGGTCTCGAAAAAAGCCGAAGGTGGTTGTTGAATCGCGAGTGGAGTTCAATAACGAAGGCTCCTCTCATAGCACATTGCTTGAGGTGATCGCCCAGGACCTGCCGGGCCTTCTCCGCGCACTCAGTCTCACCATCGCAGCCCGCGGCTGCAACATTGAAGTGGCCCTGGTGGACACCGAGGGAGAAACTGCAATCGATGTGTTTTACCTGACTTATCAGGGAAGCAAGCTGGACGAAGGACAGCAGCAAGCCCTCCGGGCAACTCTGCTCCAAGCGATGGAAGAAAATGCGCGATAAAAGGACAAAAGGAAAGAGTTCTTTCTCCCGAAGGAAGAATGATCGCGCCGGAGCTCTGTAAGAGCTTTATTATTTATGTATGAGTACAGGATCGGCAGAAAATACGAGTAGCGGGCGCCCCACTGAAGTTCCCCAAAAGGGAGACCGGTATCTCTTTGGCAGTCTCGACAGTTTTGCCAAGAACCAGGAAAAACTGAAGGAGGTCAACTGGGGATACGACCAGCCAGAGGGAATCGTTCTGGCGTCACTGGATGCTGCCATCAACTGGGTACGAAAGAACTCGGTTTGGCCGATGACCTTTGGTCTGGCCTGCTGCGCGATCGAAATGATGTCGATGGGTGGTTCGCGATACGATATCGCCCGGTTTGGGGCAGAAGTCTTTCGGCCATCTCCTCGCCAAAGCGACTTGATGATCATCGCCGGCCGCGTCTCGCAAAAGATGGCACCGGTGATCCGACGCCTTTATGAGCAGATGCCGGAACCGAAGTGGGTCATTTCGATGGGAGCCTGTGCCACCTCAGGCGGGGTATTCAACAATTACGCCCTGCTTCAGGGGGTCAACCAGGTGATTCCTGTGGATATCTACGTGCCAGGCTGCCCGCCTCGCCCGGAGCAGCTGTTGTACGCTATCACATTGTTACAAGAGAAGATACAGCACGAACGCGGAACTGTGAAAAAGACACTCAATCTTGCCTGATATTGCACGCCACCATAATAACTGGGAAGATTCTCCCTGGAGAGTTACCCAGTGCACAATGGGTAAACCATTGAAAATATAGTTTCCGGAGAGTATTTTTTACCGGTACGGTTAGCAACTGCGGTAAGCTTTACTGAATCGAAGCAACATAGCCAACAAACATCGAGCTGAAAAAGCTCCTGAAAATCTGGAAGGAATTTTGAGCGGAGGAAGTCTAATGGTTTATAGCCCTTTACGTAGTTTTGGCCGGTTCGTACTGGCTGCATGTGCAGTCAGCCTTGGAGTCGCGAGTCTGGGTGCGCAGACTCCCAGCACAGCCGCCCCTGCGGGGCCGAACCCCTCCCGTTTTGACCTCTTCACGGGATACTCCTATTTTGGAGCCCACGGCCAGTTGAAGCCATTGGGAGTCAATTACAGCTCCATCGATCTGGGAGCCATTGGCAGCGGCGCATACTACTTTAATAAGTACTTCGGCGGAGAGGTCAACTTCGTTGCCCATCCCGATGGAAAGAATGATGGTCTGTACAGCGCTTCGGCGGGTCCGATCTTCCGCGCGCCCATGCAGAACTTCACTCTCTTTGCTCACGGCTTGGCCGGCGGAGCAAAGCTGGTAGGTCCCAACTCCTATCGTTCATTCCAGTATCACAACCCCTGGACCTGGGGACCGACCCTTACGGCTGGCGGCGGAATGGATTACGATCTTCCGTTCTGGAATAACCGCTTCTCGTTCCGTCTCTTTGAGGCTGACTACCGCTACGTTCATGCCAACTTTGGCCCCTACAATCCTCCGCCCAGCGGTCCGACCGGCGGACGCGCCAACCTCAGCGGCGTGGATCTAAGCACGGGTATCGTGACGCATTTCGGTCACATCATTCCTCCTCCTCCGGTTACCTTTAGCTGCTCGGCTTCGCCTGCAACGGCCTATCCGGGTGACCCGATCACCGTAACGGGAACCGCTGCTAATCTGAACCCGAAGAAAACGGCGACCTACAACTGGACGACCGACGGTGGCACTGTTTCCGGCACGGAGAACACCGCCAACGTGACGACTACGAACCTTGCTCCTGGCAGCTACAACGTCAAGGGCCATGTCTCCGAAGGCAACAAGCCTGGCGAGATGGCAGACTGCTCGGCCCCGTTCACGATCCAGCAGTTCCAGCCGCCGACGGTCACCTGCTCGGCGAACCCGTCGACTGTGGCTCCTGGCGACTCCTCGACGATCACGGCTCAGGGTGTCAGCCCACAGAACCGTCCTCTGACCTACAGCTATAGTTCCACGGCTGGATCGGTTACTGGAAACACTTCCACCGCAACTCTGAACACCACTGGTGCAGCCCCCGGAACGATTACGGTGACGGCAAACGTGGTGGATGACAAGGGCCAGTCGGCTTCCTGCACTGCGACTGTGACGGTCAACGCTCCTCCGGCTCCTCCGGCTCCCACGACCTCGGCTCTCTGCTCGATCAACTTCGAGCGTGACAAGCGTCGTCCGACCCGCGTCGACAATGAAGCGAAGGCCTGCCTTGACGAAGTGGCTCTCAACCTGCAGCGCTCCTCGGATGCGAAGCTCGCTGTGGTTGGTCACTCCGCCAGCAACGAGAAGGGCGCTGATAAGGCTGCTGCTTCCCGCGCTGTCAACACGAAGGACTACCTTGTGAAGGAGAAGGGCATCGACTCGAGCCGTATCTCGGTCTACACCGGACCGCAGGATGGCAAGACCGTTACCTCGACCTTGATCCCGACGGGCGCAACACTCGACGAGACGGGCCTCACGCCAGTCAGCGAGAGCGTCAAGGCTGTTCCGCGGACCCGCCGTGCAGCGGTTCACCACAAGAAGAAGTAATCAAATCAATCGCTAAGCAATCAAGGCTGACCGGGAATCAACCCGGTCAGCCTTTTTTGTTGCATTGTTCGCTAACATTAAGGCTGAGCCTCGGTTAAACGCTCATAGGACCTATGCGACGCCCATATAGACAAATACCCTTTCTTGCTCTCTTTCTGACTCTGATCGGCTTTTCCGTCCCGTCAAAAGCTGCCTCTCACGACTGGCTCTCCTTTGGGCCCAATGGCGGAGATGCCCGTTCCTTTGCTGCCGATCCCCAGGACTCGCAGCATCTCTACCTTGGTTCGGTCAACGGTTGGATCTATGAATCACGAAACGGCGGTGCCGATTGGAAGCGTCTCGCTCTTGTAGGAAAGCGGGATGACCTCGTTCTGGATGACATCATCATCGATTCCTCCAATCCTAAGCACATCGTCGTAGGCGCGTGGGTGCTGAGCAGCACCGACGGAGGTCTATATGTCAGCAATGACGGTGGTGTGACGTGGAACGTTGACGCGGAGATGAAAGGTCAGTCTGTCCGTGCTCTCGTCAGTGCCCCCTCCGATCCGAAGACGCTTGTAGCCGGAACCCTCAAAGGCGTCTACAAGAGCACCGACGGTGGAGATCACTGGAAGCTCATCAGCCCGGAGGGAAGCATCGAGATCCACGAAGTCGAGTCCATCGCGATCGATCCTCGTGATCCAAAGATCATCTATGCCGGAACCTGGCATCTTCCCTGGAAGACGATGGACGATGGGGCGCACTGGTCGAACATTAAGGAAGGCGTGATCGATGACTCTGACGTGTTCTCCATCATTATCGATCCCAAAGATCCCAATGTGGTCTATGCCAGCGCGTGCTCCGGAATCTACAAGAGCGAAACTGCCGGTGCCCGATTCCAGAAGATCCAGGGAATCCCCTCAACGGCCCGCAGGACCCGCGTCCTGATGCAGGACCCACAGCATCAGAACATCGTCTTCGCCGGTACGACGGAAGGTCTGTACCGTACCTCAGATTCTGGAAAGACCTGGATTCGCACGACAGGTCCGGAGTTGATCGTAAATGACGTCTTCATCGATCCGAAGAACACAAACCGCATGCTTCTGGCGACGGATCGTGGCGGTGTTCTTGTCTCAAACGATGGCGGTGCAAGTTTCAGGCCGACCAACAATGGGTTTACTTCCCGGCAGATTACTTCCTATGTAGAAGACTTCCGGCAGCCTGGAACCATCTACGTCGGCCTCGTCAATGACAAGGCGTGGGGTGGGGTGTTCTTCAGCAAGGATGGTGGCCTGACCTGGGCCCAGAAGAACGGCGGACTCGAGGCCCATGATGTCCTGAGCCTCGGACAAGCTTCGGATGGAACTTTGCTCGCCGGAACCCGACACGGAATCTACCGCCTGAATGGCGAAGTATGGAGCAAAGTCGATAAAGTTTCCCTGGCTCTTCCTGAGCCTCCTCCACCTCCACCCGTTACAAAAACGGTGATCCGTAACGGACGTAAGGTCGTTGTGAAAGTTGCACCGCCTAAAAAAGCTCCAGTGCCTGTAAAGCTCTTCGATGGATCAGTCTTTGGTTTTACCCGCGACGGAGCCCAGACATTTGCTGCGACCGCCGACGGGCTTCTCAAGAGCATGGACAACGGCCTGACCTGGAACATCGTCACTGATCCACAGGGACACGTCTGGTATTCGATTGCATCCTCGAAATCGACCATCCTGGCCGCCTCACTCTCCAAGGCACTCCTCTCGGTTGATGATGGACATACGTGGAACCCGGTTACTGCTCCCTCGGAGCTGACCCAGATTACAGCCGTTGCGGTTGATGGCTTTGGCGGCCTCTGGATCGGAGGACGCGAAGGAATCTATCACTCAGAAGATAAGGGAGCCAGTTGGCACGTCGTCCACAATCTCTTTGTGCGGGACGTGAACAGCATCTTCTATGACGAGAAAGATCAGAGAGTGCTGATTACAGCCAACAGCTCGACCACCATCGCGTTTTCTGCCCACCTGCCCGACAAGAAGGTGACCTACTGGAATACAGGATGGAACCTTCGCCTGTTGCGCCCCATGGGCGATCACCTTGTGGCTGCGACCCTGTTTGATGGTGTGGTCATTCAGCCACAAATGGTGAACTCTGACGATGTCGCAAAGGGTGGAAATTGATCGGGAGCGAAGGATTAGAATAGTCCCATGAGCTTAAACGCGACCGGGACCGCAGAAACCGCTTCGAAGAACTCTCAGGCGTGGCCGATACGGCCACGCCATTCCTTTCAGACAGAGGATCGAGCTCTCGAACCGATCGCAGAAAAAGTATTGGCCGGCGAACGGCTGAGCTTCGAAGATGGCGTCCGTCTCTATCGCAGCGGCGATATCCTCGCGGTGGGTTGGCTGGCAAACGTTGTTCGAGAAAAGCTGCACGGCAACGTGGCCTACTTTAACGTCAACCGGCATATCAATCCCACCAACGTCTGCGTAGCCTCCTGCAGGCTCTGTGCATTTGGCCGAAAGAAGGGCGATGCTGGAACCTATACGATGGCGTTGGAAGAGGCGTGGGAGACTGCTGGACACGGCTATACAGAGGCTGTAACAGAGTTCCATATCGTCGGTGGCCTGCATCCGGATCTTCCCTTTGAGTACTTCATGGATCTGGTTCGGGGGTTGAAGGAACGTTTCCCAAAGGTCCATATCAAGGCGTTCACGATGGTCGAAGTTGCTTTCCTCGCCAAACGAGGCAAGATGACTATTCCTGAGACGCTCGAGCGCATGAAGGCAGCTGGCGTGGACTCACTCCCCGGAGGCGGTGCCGAGATCTTTGCAGATCGCATCCGTCATATCATCTGCGACCACAAGATCGATGGTTCCGAGTGGCTCGAAACGGCCAGGACCGCCCATAAGCTCGGTCTACGGTCCAATGCCACCATGCTCTATGGACATGTTGAAAATGATGAAGACCGGGTCGACCACCTTTTGCGGTTGCGTGAAGTTCAAGACGACACGGGTGGCTTCCAGACATTTATCCCGCTGGCCTTCCATCCCGACAACACAGCCTTGGCGCACATTCCACGAACCACCGGCATGTTGGATATCAAGCAGATCGCTGTAAGCCGCCTGATGCTCGATAACTTCTCTCACATCAAGAGCTACTGGCAGATGGTTTCGCCCAAGATGGCGCAGATCTCGCTGCGATTTGGAGCTGATGATATCGACGGCACGGTGATTGAAGAGAAGATTTATCACGATGCAGGCGCAACGACTCCTCAAGGACTTAGACGAAAAGATCTTGTTCGTCTTATCACCGAAGCAGGGCGAGAGCCATTTGAGCGCGACACAATGTACCGCGCCGTAACCAGAACGGAAGATACTTTTACGATCGCCGTGTAAGCTCAACAGAACTTGTATCTGCAATCGGTTTATTTCCATAACTGGAACGGAAAATGCGCTCATTGAGAGCGCATTTTTATTGCGGCACTATATCGAAATGAGAATTTCGGAAGGGCGATAAAAAGGAAATTTAATAAGGGGAATTTTGAAGATATGGTGCGCCCGGAGTGATTCGAACACCCGACCTACTGGTTCGTAGCCAGTTGCTCTATCCAGCTGAGCTACGGGCGCACATTGCTTTAGTGCAACCTTCTTAAGATACCGAATTTTGCGTGCTAGAGCAACTCTCGGAGAGTTCTATCGTGAGAATCTCGCGAATGGTTGCCAAAATAGAAGAGAGCTCCTTTTTCGGAGCTCTCTTTGGGCGGGCAACAGATCAGAATCCCCGCTTATGCAGAAGCCTTTGCCTGGAATTCCTTCACGATGGCGAGATACTTCTTCGCACTCTCTGTGACGATCTCGGGCTTGCCTTCTGCCATCGCCTTTGTGTTAACCAGATCGGCGCCTACTCCCAGGGCGAATGCTCCAGCCTGCAGGAAGTCGTTCGCTGTCGCCAGAGAGACACCTCCGGTCGGGATCATCTCCACCTGCGGCAGCGGAGCTTTTAGTGCACCGAGATACTTCGCTCCACCCAGCGCGCTGGCAGGGAAGATCTTGACCACGTCTGCGCCTGCTTCCCACGCCGTAACCACCTCGGTGGGAGTCAGGGCGCCGGGTAGGGCAGCGATGGAATAGCGGTGGCACATCTCGATCGTCTTCACGTTAAGCGCCGGGCTGACGACAAACTTCGCGCCTTCCAGAATGCAGGCCCGCGCCGTCTCCGGATCAAGCACCGTTCCTGCGCCGATCAGAATGTCCGGCCGTTGCTCCGCCAGCTTGCGCATCACCTGGATGGCTCCAGGGACTGTCATCGTGATTTCGAGTACCGTTACGCCACCGGCAGCAATTGCCTCAGCCAGCGCCAGCGCCTTCTCGACTGACTCGGCGCGCAGCACCGGAACCAGTCCAATCTTCTTCAAGGAAGCCAATACAGCGGCTTTACTCATGTTGAATCTCACTTTCTCTGAAGTCTTGAGGCCCGACTGAGTATTCATCAGCCGGGCCTGTGTTTAAAAAAACTGCCAACTATCGCTGAACGCGAGCGCCGCCACCCTTCATCACACGCTGCACCTCGTCGAAGGTCGCCATCGTGGTGTCGCCGGGGGTGGTCATAGCCAGAGCGCCATGAGCGCAGCCGCAGTTTACAGCCCAGTCAGCGCCCTTCTCGTTTAGGAAGCCGTAGATCAGGCCTGAAGCAAACGAGTCACCGCCGCCAACACGATCGAAGATCTCCAGATCAGGCATCGGACGAGCCTCGTGGAACTTGCCCTCGTAATAGCAGACCGCGCCCCAATCATTGACACTTGCCGTCTTTGCATGACGCAGAGTGGTCGCGACCGCTTTGAAGTTCGGATACGCCGCAACAGCCTTCTCGATCATCTTGCGGAAGTTGGCTGAATCCAACTCGCCAAGATCATCGCCAACGCCTTCAATCTCGAAGCCGAGAGCAGCGGTGAAGTCCTCTTCGTTGCCGATCATCACGTCGACATACTGAGCGATGTCGCGATTGACCTCAGTGGCCTTGGCTTTGCCGCCGATCGACTTCCAGAGGGAGTCGCGGTAGTTCAGGTCGTAGCTGGTGATCACGCCATGCTTGCGGGCGGCCACCAGGGCCTCCTTGCAGACCTCAGGAGTCGTCTCGCTCAACGCGCAGAAGATACCGCCCGTGTGGAACCAGCGAGCGCCTTCCTTGCCGAAGATCTCGTCCCAATCGATCTGTCCGGGCTTGAGCTGCGAGACGGCAGTATTTCCGCGGTCGCTGCAACCCAGCGCAGCGCGCACGCCAAAACCGCGCTCCGTAAAGTTCAATCCGTTGCGTACCGTGCGACCTACGCCGTCGTACTTCACCCACTGCACGTGGCTCTGATCCACACCACCCTGATTCATCAGGTCTTCGACCAGGCGGCCGACAGGGTTATCGGCAAGCGCGGTCACGATGGCCGTCTTCAGGCCAAAACAGCGACGAAGGCCACGAGCGACGTTATATTCGCCACCGCCCTCCCACACCTGAAACTGTCGCGTCGTCGCGACCCGAACGTCGCCCGGATCAAGACGAAGCATCACTTCGCCCAGGCTAACCAGATCCCACTTACACTCTTCTTTTTTTCTGACTTTCAGACTTGTACTCATTTATAGAAGCTCCGTAATTGCTACTGCATCCATGTCGTCATACACCTGGTTCTCTCCGCCCATACCCCAGCAGAAGGTGTAGTTCTTCGTGCCGACGCCGGCATGGATTGACCAGCCAGGCGAAACAACAACATCTTTATCTTTCATCACCAGGTGGCTCGTCGCATCCGGCGGTCCCATCAGGTGAAACACGCGATGCGCCGGGTCTACGTCGAAGTAGAAATAAACTTCGCTGCGTCGCATATGGGTGTGAGGAGGCATCGTGTTCCAGTTGCTTCCTGGCTCCAGCATCGTGAATCCCATCACAAGCTGGCAGCTCTTAATGCCGTCCTTATAGATGGCCTTATAGATCTTGCGTTTGTTGCATGTCTCGAACGATCCGAGTTCGACCGGCTTCATATCGGCAAACTTCACCATCTTGGTCGGATACTCAGCATGCGCCGGATAGCTCAGCAGGTAAAACTCAGATGGCGTGCCCGAATCGTTGCTTTTGAACGTGACATCTCGCGATCCGCGACCGATGTAGAGGCAATCCAGCTTATCCATCTCGAAGGTTTTTCCATCCACCGTAACGGAACCCGATCCACCGATGTTCAATACGCCAAGTTCGCGCCGCTCCAGAAAATAGCCCGCCCGCAACTCCGGCTGCGTCTCCAGAGTCAGCGGGGTATCCGCTGGTACAGCCGAGCCGATCACCGTCCGGTCAAGGTCCACATAGGCAAGATCGATTTCATTGGGCTCAAATAGATCTTCCAGGAGAAACGTCTCGCGCAGCTCGTCCGTGTTCATCAGTCCGTAACGGACTGGATCCGCCATCTGGTACAGCCTCATCGCATCTCTCCTCTATTTTTGCGGCCTCGGAAAGCAAGGCACGCTCAACGGGAACGAAGTTTAAGCATATCGCCCCCACCCGCGTTATCGATAAGCCATATGACCTAATGGAATCGCAAGCACAACGATGCAAGCCGTTCTCGCGCTTGCGATCCAGGCTGCCTGCCAACCCCTCTAACGATACGAAACCAAATTCAGCGCAGTCAATCGATTGCCAGGAAATGCACGATGTTTTCGTACTTGCGCAGTGTTTTCTGCCATCCGGATTTGCTCCAGCACCATAACCCTCGTTAAAGTTGACAGAACCATGCAGAACATCCTCGATCTCTTCCGTCTGGAGAACAAAGTCGCCCTCGTCACCGGTGCGGCTACTGGTATTGGAGCCTCCATTGCCGATGCCCTCGCGCAGGCAGGAGCAACCGTCGCAGTCCATGGAAACCGTCGCCCGGCGACAGAAACTGCCCAGGCGATCGGCGCGAAGGCAGTCGCTTTCCAGGCCGACCTGTCCAGCCCCGAAGGCGCCGAAAAGCTCTTTGCCGAAGTGAAAGACAAGCTGGGCAAGATCGACATTCTCATCAACAATGCGGGAACGATCATCCGCCACAATGCCACCGAATACCCCTTGGAAGACTGGCAGACCGTTCTGCAGGTTAACCTGACCAGCGTCTTTCAACTTTCGCAGCTTGCCGGACGCGATATGATCGCGCGCAACGCTCCCGGCAAGATCGTAAACATCGCCTCGTTGCTCAGCTTCCAGGGAGGCATCCGCGTCCCCGCCTATGCCGCCAGCAAAGGCGGAGTGGCCCAGCTCACCAAGGCCCTTGCCAACGAGTGGGCCGCCAGGAATATTCAGGTGAACGCCATCGCCCCCGGCTATATCACCACGACCAATACCGAGCCACTTCAAAACGACGAGACCCGCAATCGCCAGATTCTTGAACGTATTCCCGCTGGCCGCTGGGGCGAGCCGGTCGATATCGCAGGAGCTGCCCTCTACCTGAGCTGTGCTGCGAGCAACTACGTCACTGGAACCGTGCTCACCGTTGACGGCGGCTGGATGGGACGCTGATCTGATCCGTCTTAAGACGTTTTTCTGAAGATGTCATCCTGAGCGGAGTTTGGTGCGCATTAGCGTAACAAACGTAGTCGAAGGATCTGCGGTTGATTCTTCACATCATTCTGGCAGAGCATCGCGAGGGCGAAGAATCCCTGTATTTCTTCCGCAAGGGACGCGCTATGCAATCCCCGGCAGCTCCTCGCCTCCGCGCTCGCTCGAAAGATAAGCGGCCTCAACCGTTCGCATCGTGTCGATTGCATCCTCCACGCTGGTGGGCAGGGAATCGGCTTCACCCTGTACGTACGTCTGCAAAGAACCCATCGATCCCATAAAAGCGTCTGGAAACCAGTTGCCGCTCACTGTGGCCTGCTCCCAGCCTGCTCCATCGCGCAATACATACTGGAGATTGTCTGGCAGTCCTGCTGGATAGTTCAGGTTGACTCCCATCTGCGCGCGCATGGCTCCTGTCATTCCTTCCCACTGCACAAAGCTGCGCTGCATCTCCGGCGCGAAGTCGTGGCTATGGTTGGTTGCGACAAAGGCTCGCTTATCGTCCGCATAATCAAGAATGATCACGCTTTTTGTCGCTGCAAGCTTCGGTGTGCGGGGGCTCTTCACCGTCTTTGCATACACTCTTCGAGGATTTCCCAGCCAGCTCCGGACCAGATCGACGTAATGAATCGAGTGATACAGAATCTCCAGCCGTGGCGCAGCGCTCAAAAAACTCCACAGCTCCCATGGCATGTGAACACTGACTTTTACTTCCATGTCATGCAGCTCGCCCAGAGCGCCAGAGGTGGTGATGGCGCGTGCGGCAAGCATATTGGGTGACCAGCGAAGCTGAAAGTTCACTGCGGCTGTCAGTCCTTTTCTGCGGCAGATGTGCAGAATCTCCGTAGCTTCGGCAAGCGTATCCCCCATGGGCTTCTGCATCAGCACCGCAGCTCCGTCCGGCAGCTGTTCCAGAATGGAGGGCAGCACCTTCGCCGGCGTCGCAATATCGAAGATGGAATCCTTCGGCGCGAACCGGATAGCCTCCGTGATCGAAGAAAACCCGCGAGCGATTCCGAACTCCTTGGCCAGAGCTTCCGCCTTGCTTGCATCCACATCGACCAGCGCGGCTACAGGAAATCCTGCCTTCGCATAAGCAGGCAGGTGCGCATCCCGAACGATTCCACCGGAACCGATCATAAGGATGGGCCGAGGGGAACGGGGACGCGGTGGCGCTGCCTCCCGGATGATCTTCTCCAAATCCATTGCCGTAAACCTCTTTTGCTAAATCAATAAAAATTCTACCTATAAAAAATAAACAAAACCTCTATTCATTGAAAAACAATTCGTTTGCAGCCCTGTTGCCGCACCCCGTACCCTACCAGAGAGATGTCTTCCGCGCTTGAACTCGCTCTGCTGTCCTGTGCTTTGCTCGGGCTCCGCCACGGTTTCGATTACGATCATCTGGCTGCGATCACAGATATCACGAGCGTGCAGCGCAACTGGCGCGAGGGCATGCGGCTTGGGCTGTTATACGCTCTCGGTCACGCCCTGACTGTCGCTATCCTGGGAGCCGCCGTCATCTTCCTTCACATGGGGCTTCCAGCGCATCTCGACGCCATCGGCGAGCGTCTCGTCGGTGCAACCCTCATCGTTCTGGCGCTCTATGTCTTCTTCACCTTCTCCACCCGCAAGTCAGGAGAGCACCAGCACGTGCTTCCCGCCAGCCGGATCGCACTTCTCATCTCCGGCGCGCGTTATACGAGGTGGAAGCTCCGTAGTTTTATCAATCCCGACCTCCCTCAACCCGATCCCTTTCGCTTCCGGTACGACCGCAGCTCGGTCTTTGTCGTCGGCATCATCCACGGCCTGGGTGCCGAAACCCCCTCGCAGCTCCTTCTGTTCCTGCTTGCAGCCAATCTGGGGGGAACCAGCCGAGGCTTTCTCGGACTGCTCTGCTTCATCTCCGGCCTGCTAGTCATGAATACCCTGATGACCGCCTCAGCCTCCGGTATCTTCGCCTCCAGCAAACAACGCCCCTGGCTGCAGACGTTCGTGACCTCTCTCACTGCGGTCTATAGCTTTGTTCTGGGCAGTATCTTCCTCTTCGGAATGAGCGACAAGCTGCCGGCTCTGGTTCGATAGACCGTATTTACCGTGAATAGCGAGATTACAAAGAGCTGATTTACCCAATAAGGTGTCATCCTGAGCGAAGCTGCGTAGCAGCGGAGAGCCTGCCCTGAGCGAGTGCAACGAGTCGAATGGGAAGGATCTGCGGTTCCCCCATCCGTGTCATTTCGACCGAAGCTGGCGCCGTAGGCGGAAGCGCAGTGGAGAAATCCCCGCATTTAGCCTTTGCCGTACAGCACCTTAGTAGCCAACACCCCTTACACTGCTCCTATGCTCCGCGTTTCCTTTGCCGATCTCTACGCCGTCCTTGAAAAGACCATGCTGCATCTCGGCCTCCCTCCAGAGTCGGCTCAGCTCTCTGCGCGCCTCTTCGCGGAGACGACCCGCGACGGCGTCTACACCCACGGCCTGAACCGGCTGCCTCGCTTCGAGGCCATGGTGGCCAACGGCAGTGTCGATGTCAAAGCCAGGCCTACTCGCACCGCAGTGTTTGGAGCCATCGAGCGCTGGAACGGCAATCGCGGAGTAGGAAATGTGAATGCCTATCTGGCCATGCAGCACACCATGGAACTCGCACGAAAAAACGGCATCGGTGCCGTAGCGCTCGCCAATACCAATCACTGGATGCGTGGTGGAGCCTTTGGCTGGCAGGCTGCCGACGAAGGTCTCTTCGCCCTCTGCTGGTCCAACACGCTAGCCAATCTCCCAGCCTGGGGAGCGAAAACGCCCACCCTTGGCAACAATCCTCTGGTGATCGCTGTCCCACGCCCAAACGGACAACACGTCATCATCGACATGGCGATGAGCCAGTTCTCCTACGGAGCACTTTCTTCCTACGCAAAGCGAAACGAGCCTTTGCCCGTTCCCGGTGGATTCGATAACGAAGGCCATCTCACAACCGATGCCTCTGCCATCGAAGCCTCGCAGCGTGCGCTTCCGATTGGCTATTGGAAGGGCTCAGGCCTCTCGCTCGTCCTCGACATGATCGCCGCCATGCTCTCCGGCGGACTCGCGACCTATCAACTTCCGATGGAGCCAACTCTCGAAACCGGACAGTCGCAGATCTTCATCACCATCGATCCCGCAAACCTCGCTGCTACCGGTGAACTGAATCACATCGCCGACGGAATCCTCGAGCACCTTCATCAGGCAACACCCGTAGATCCCAGCCGCCCCGTGCGTTATCCCGGCGAGCAGACCCTCCATCTCCGGGAAGAGAATCTGCGGCTTGGAGTTCCGGTCGATCCCGAGATCTGGCAGCGAATCAGCGCGATCTAAGGGCTACTCGCTAATCGCATCCAACTTCGCTAGCATCTACACAGAGAGTATGGAACTCGCGGCAAAACGCGCTCGGCTTACGGAAATCCTCAAAGACTTAGGCAGCGTGATGATCGCCTACTCTGGAGGAACTGACTCCGCGTTTCTTGCCTGGGCAGCTTATCAAGCGCTCGGCAATCGCATGTTGGCGGTCATCGCCGACTCTGCCTCGTTGCCCCGCGCAGAGCTGGCCGCGGCTCTCGAGTTCACTACGCGCCACGGCATCCCAACGCACATCCTGCCTACGTCCGAGCTTGAGAACCCCGACTACCAGCGCAACGACTCGCAACGCTGCTTTCACTGCAAAGACGAGCTCTTCACCCGCATGGAAGCCGAGCGAGCTGCACGCGGCTTCCAGCATCTTGCATACGGGATGAATCTCGACGACCGTGGCGACTTCCGCCCCGGCCAGCAGGCTGCACTCGCTCATCACGCGCTTGCTCCTCTCGTCACAGCAGAGCTCACCAAAGTCGAGATTCGCCAGCTTGCACGTGAATCCGGCCTTGAGCTGTGGGACAAACCCGCCTCCGCCTGCCTCTCCTCACGCATCGAGTATGGTCGCCCGGTAACACGCGAGGCCCTCGCTCAGGTTGAACAGGCCGAAGAAGCTCTGCACGCACTCGGATTCCGCCAGGTGCGCGTGCGGCATCATGGCAATCTCGCTCGCATCGAGATCTCGCGCTCTGAGCTTCCGCGCGCACTCGATCTCAAGATGCTCGACAACATCACCGCAGCGCTTCGACCAGCTGGATTCCTCTACGTCACACTCGACACGCAAGGCTATCGCTCAGGCTCCATGAACGACGTCCTTCCGGCTGCCGCCATCACTCCCGCGACCGTGAAACAATAGCTCCATGCGGATTGCCTATCTTAATTGCTTCTCCGGCATCAGCGGCGATATGTTTCTCGGAGCCATGATCGACGCCGGTGTTCCCGCCGAAGTCTTTCACGATGCCGTGCAGGCGCTCAATCTCGGTGCATCGCTCTCTCTCAGCAAGGTCGACCGCAGCGGAATCTCCGCAACGCACATCCATGTCCTTGAGAACGGCAAGCCCACCGAAGCAACAAGCCACACACACAACCACTCTCACGATCATCATCACGACGAGAGTAAGCAGCACACGCACTCGCATGGCCGCTCCCTCACGGTGATCCGCAATCTCATCGAATCCGCGAAGCTCGCCGATCCCATCAAGCGAACAGCGATACAGGCCTTCGAGCTTCTCGGCACCAGCGAAGCGAAGATCCACAACGTCGATATCGAAAATATTCACTTCCACGAGGTCGGCGCCGTCGATGCCATCGTCGATATCGTCGCCGTCAGCGCAGGAATCCATGCGCTCGGCGTCGATGCGTGGCACGCCTCTCCTCTCAATGTCGGCGGCGGCATGGTCGATTGCGCCCACGGACGCTTCCCCGTCCCTGCACCCGCGACCGCCGACTTGCTGCGCGGTATCCCCACCTACTCCGCGCACATCGAGCAGGAGTTGGTCACTCCTACAGGAGCCGCTCTCATCCGCACCCTCGCACCCACCTTTGGCACTCAGCCCGCTATGCGTGCCGAAAAGATCGGCTACGGCGCAGGCTCGCGTAATCCCAAAGGCTTCCCCAATGTTCTGCGTCTCACCATCGGAGAGTCAGGAGAAGCCACGCACTCCGCAGTCGCCGTGCTCGAAACCGCGCTTGACGACATCTCGCCTCAGATCCTCGCGCACGTTACCGAGCGGGCCTTTGCCCTCGGCGCTCTCGATGTCATGTCCACCGCAGTACAGATGAAGAAGGGACGCCTCGGCACTCTCATCACCATCCTCGCCGACGACGCACAAGTCCGTGCCCTCGAAGACCTCCTGCTGCGCGAGACCAGCACGCTCGGCGTCCGGATTCATCACGAACGCCGCGCTTGTCTCGATCGCAGCTACGTAACGGTGAACACTCCTTACGGCGAGATTCGTATCAAGATTGGCTCGCGCGATGGTGAAATCTTCAACGCCGCGCCCGAGTTCGAGGACTGCCGTACCGCCGCCGCGGCGCATAGTGTTCCCGTCAAACAGGTACAGCAGGCAGCCATCGCTGCGTATCACGCGAGTCAGGGAAGATAGGGGCGCGATGGACAAAACCACCCTCCTCGAACTCCTCGCCTCCATCGAACGCGGCAGCCTTAGCCCGCAAGAAGCCGCCGACCGCCTCACTCATCTCCCTTTTGAAGATCTGGGCCACGCCCGTATCGATCATCATCGTGCCTTGCGCTCTGGCCTTCCCGAGGTCATCTACGCTGCTGGAAAAACACCTGCGCAGACAGCCGAAATCTTTACCCGCATGGCTGCAGCCGGATCCGATGTCCTCGCCACTCGCGTTGACGCGCCCACAGCCAGAACTGTCCTCGATGCTATGCCTACCGCGGTGCATCATCCGCAGGCGCGAGCACTCACTCTGCGTCAGTCTGCTCCGAAAGACGCGCAAGGCCACATTGCTGTCGTCTGCGCTGGAACCAGCGATCTTCCTATTGCTGAAGAAGCTGCCGTTACCGCCGAGCTCTTCAACATCCGTGTCACTCGCCTCTACGATGTTGGAGTCGCAGGCATCCATCGTTTGCTTGCTGTCCGCGAACAGCTCAACACAGCGCACGCCGTCATCGTCTGCGCCGGCATGGAAGGTGCTCTCCCCTCTGTTGTCGGAGGATTAGTCGGCGTCCCCGTCATCGCTGTTCCCACCTCGGTCGGTTACGGAGCCTCCTTTCAAGGGGCCGCCGCGCTTCTCGGCATGCTCAACTCCTGCTCGCCGAACGTCACCGTCGTCAATATCGACAACGGCTTCGGAGCCGCCTACACCGCCACTCTCATCGCCCGCGCTTCCGCCCGCTAGCAGCCCCTCTCTTTGAAGTGTCATCCTGAGCGAGAGGAGCGAGTCGAAGGATCTGCGGTTAGCCTTTCCTCACTCCATCCCCCCGCTGGTATCATGGAAGACATGACACAGCTTGATGTTCTGTACCGTTACGGCGTACCGCCGACGGAGGCAAGCATGCTGGCCATCGCCAGGGTCCGCGAAGTATACGGCGTCCGTGCCATTACGCTTGACGAACGCGAAAAGACCGTTCGCGTCGAATACGACGCTACGCGTCTGAACGAAGCGATGATTCATCAGCTTTTACGCCGCGCCGGTCTCGACATCGTGGAGAAGGTTGTGCTCTATACCACCCCTCCGCCACCTGCGGAAGTTCCTGCAGCTCCTCCGGCTGCAAAATAACTGCATCAATAGTCGTATCTGCGATAAAGTAGTGTCGGGATGCGCCCGTAGCTCAGCTGGATAGAGCAACTGGCTTCGAACCAGTAGGTCGGGAGTTCGAATCTCTCCGGGCGCACCATTTCTTCCTATCCCATGATGCCTGTCACCGTTGAAAGCCTATCTTCAGAACTGAGGACATTGGGGATTCGAACAGGTGACATCGTTCTCGTCCACTCGTCACTGAAATCCCTGGGATGGGTGAACGGTGGTCCCGTTGCCGTCATACAGGCCTTGCTTCGAGCGGTGGGGGATGACGGCACCATTGTCATGCCCACCCAATCCAACAGCCTGACCAATCCAGAAAATTGGGAAGCACCCTTTGCTCCTAAGGAATGGTTGGAGACGATCCGAGACACCATGCCAGTCTTTGATCCTCGCATCACCCCAACACAGGATATGGGGCAGGTTGCTGAACTCTTTCGAACCTGGCCCGGTGCAATCCGCAGCAAACACCCTTCGACTTCATTCACTGCGTTTGGACTTCTCGCAGAGGAGATTACGAGCAACCACAGCTTAAGCGACCCATTGGGCGTAAGTTCCCCTCTCGGAAAACTGTATCGACTTGGTGCGAAGGTCCTGTTGATCGGGGTTGATTTTGACAAATGTACGGCCTTGCATCTTGCCGAACGCATCGTGTGGCCCGATCGACCCAAGGTCTCGGAGGGAGCTCCTCTGATGATCGACGGCGAAAGGCAATGGGTTTCGTTCGAAGTCCCGCGACTGATGGATAGCAATGCTTTTCTTCCCATCGGAGCCAGTGTATTGCGCGCAGGTCTGGCCGCCGTCGGCCCGCTAGGCAAAGGGAAAGGCATCCTCATCGAGATGCGGCAACTTGTCGATCATGCCGTCACGATCTGGTCTTCTGATCGAAATTCCATTCCAGCTTGATATCGGCGAATTCACGCCTGATCGAGCCTCCCATGAAGACATCTGACCGAAGATCACGCGAAGAACTACAGTGTCAGTGAGAATTTCAGCCCTGCACGCAAGCCATCAGATGCGCATTCCCGAAGAGTTATCCAACTTCCTGCAACATCCCCACATAGAAACTGTGGACTGCCTCATGTCGTTGCGCCGCGATCGAGCGTCCAGTAGCTGTTCTGAAGCCTTCTGCCAGATTCAACAGTTTTGCGGCGAAATGATCCAGTGCAAAAGCGGCATCGTCTAAGGGGCGTTGTTCGCCGCTTGGGTCAGAAGGCTCGTAAAGGGAAGATCCCATCCGTCCCGCCGTGTAGAAGCATCTCGCGATTCCTGTATAGCCTATTGCGTCGAGACGGTCAGCATCCTGCAGGATAGAGGCCTCGAGAGTCGCTGGTGTAATTCCTGCCGAATAGCTGTGACTTTCAATCGCTGATGCCACCCAGTGCGTTCGGCTCGCCTGCCACCCTAAGGCGTTGAGCTGAGTCGTCGCCTCGGCTGCGGCTAGTCTTGATGCCTGTGACCTCATTGGTGAGTTCTTGGGTACATCAACACAGTCGTGCAGTAGAACGGCCGCAGCTAAGATCTCCATATCGCCGCCCTCACCCCGTTGGATCTCCTTTACATTCCGCCATACTCGGATGAGATGAGAGAGGTCATGGGCGCCATCGCCTACGGACAGCACGGGCAGGAGCCTGCTTGCGAGTTCATTGAAGGGTGCGAAGATATCACCGTTCATCATTTTTCTTCTCCTGCTCGGCAACTGCGTACCATCAGAGTTTGGCTGGAGCACATATGAATCTTAACTAACCGCTCGAAAGGTATGTGCCCCCGTGGAACCCGAATGTAGCTCGAATCCCTCGCTCTTGAGTGGATATGCGTTTCTCTACCGAAAGGCCAGATAACCGCAGATTAAAAGCACAACACCTCTTGTGCACCCAGTAAAACCGCACCCCTGAATCACTTTCCCACAGTCAAATTATTGACACTGCCTGCTAGCCTTAAATCAGGAGCAGAAGAAAGCCCGGCCTTGTGCCGGGCTTTTTCGTTTTAACGCCTGAGCCCACGTCGATCCGGGTTCAACTCTTTTGTTTGGAATATTTTGCGCAAAAAACAATACCAGGGGGCATCATGCACGACACAACTGAAGTCCATATCCCGGAGCAACCCATACCCTCATCTCGCCGCTGCCATCATCATGAGCCGGAGGGACGTCGCTGCGGCAGTCCCGCCATGCGCGGCGAGAACTTCTGTTACCACCATCACCAGACCCGCCGTCCCATCGCTAATCTTCGCCTGCGCCGCGCCCGCCAGTCGAACTTCTCTCTTCCAGAGCCCAGCTCTCGTGCCGAGATCCAACAGGCCATCGGCACCATCATGCTTCGCATAGCCAACAACGACATCGACCTCCGTCGTGCTGGACTCCTTCTCTACGCTCTCCAGATCGCCAACTCCAACCTCACTGCGTTCCAGCACCAGAACACCGCCACTCAGCCCAACTCCCAACCAACTGCCGCCTCGGTAGCAATGCTCACGCAGCCAGAAGACTTGGAGCCCACTGAAGCTGCTCCACTCCGGCGATCCTCCCATCAACAAAAGTGTCATCCTGAGCGAAACGATGAAACGCGAAAAGCCTCCCCTGAGCGAGCCAACGGCGAGTCGAACGGGAAAGATCTGGGGTCAGATACTTCACCAGAACCCGATTCAATCCCTGCCCACTATGGCTCCGGCCCGACTCCGGACTTCGATCACCCCTCCACTGGACAACCCGAAAACCGAGTCGATTTCACTCCCCCTCCTGCTGTCTGGCGTCGCCTCTCCAAACCCATTGGCGCGGCACTGCTCGATACCCTCGCACGCTCCACTGGTGCAGAGCCTCTTTCTGGCTCACCTGACGACCGCATGCCGGAAAAGAAGGATTTTCCTTCGGATGCGGCTGAGCCTCTCCGCGGCGGCTGAGAGCGTAGATTAGAGAGGTGATGCATATCTCACAGTCCCTGATCCTGATCACGCTTCTGGTGGAGCTCGGTGTAGCTGCGGCGGTTTCAAGCTCTCTCGCGCGGTCAAGGAAGTTCAAGGATGTTCTGCTGTCTCCCCGCCGGACGTCACGCCAGACCATCGAGCTGGTAGCGATGATCTGCGCGCCACTGGTTCTCGGCGTGCTGATTCGCGTCAAGGTGCCGAACTTTCTGGCAGCCGATCTCTCGCTGGCGACGACGGCGCTTTTGGGCATCCTGGTTGGACCCCTGGGAGCCATGGCCGGGGGAGCGGCGCTTGCTGTGCCCGCTTTGCTGCATCACGAATACTGGGCACTGCCCATCAACCTGATCATCGCGGCTATCGTCGGAGCCTTCCGCAAGTTCCTGGAGCCGGAAGACGTATGGTCGTTCTCTCCAATGATTGATCTCAGCATCTATCGCTGGATCACCAGAAATCTTCAACGGCCGCATCTCGATCGACAGGTCTTGTTGCTGGTGCTAATCGCGGTTCTGCAGCTTTGCGCAAGCGCCATTACATGGTTCAATCCGCGAAGATACTTCAGCCTGTATTCAAGAGAGTGGTGGGTCGAGCTCCTCATCTGCGCCACTGCTCCCATAGTCGTCGGAATCCCGCTGAAGATCTGGAACGCGATCCGTGTGGAAAGAAAGCTCGAAGAGCAGGAGCGCCTCCTGCTCGAGGCGCGGCTCGAAGCCTTGCAACGGCAGATCAATCCTCACTTCCTCTTCAATACGCTGAACTCGATTACGTCCCTCGTTCGTTCGCAGCCCGAGCTGGCGCGAGAAATGATCGTCAAGCTGGCCAACATCCTTCGTGTTCTGCTGAAGGATCGCGATGCGTTTGTTCCTCTGCGAGAAGAGCTGGTCTTTACCGACGACTATCTCGACATTGAAGTGGTACGGTTTGGAGAGAAGCTGAAGGTCGTCAAAGAGATTGCTCCGGAGACGCTCGATGTCATGGTTCCAGGAATGCTTCTTCAGCCGCTGATTGAAAACAGCATCAAGCATGGTCTTGAACCGAGGATCAGTGGTGGAACGGTCACTCTCAGAAGCCGCATTGAAGAAGACGGGACGCTGATCGTTGAGGTCGAAGACGACGGCGTTGGCATGTCGATTGAGCGCAATCAGGAGTCTGGTGCGGAGTCGCTGGTTCGTCAGGGTTCTGGAATCGGAATGAAGAATGTGCGCGAACGTATGGAGGTCCAATACGGAAGTATGGCCACCGTCGAGATAAATAGCCGACCTGGGCGCGGAACCAAAGTGACGCTGAAGATGCCTGTGCTGGAATCACAAACCTGGTCGCAGAGCGGAAAGCAGGTGATTGAGGCTGCTGTGAACGCAATGGACAGTGTGATGCGCCGGGCCACTCGGCTGGGTGGATGAGAGCGGTTGCAAGCTCTATTTCACGCGGTCCAGCACGCGCTGATAGTAGCTTTCGTAGAGCGGAATGATGCGGGTTGTACAGAACCGCTCCTGGGCTGTATGCCGCGCCGCTTGCGACATCGCTTGCAGACGATCTGGGGCTTTGAGGAGCGAGATTGCAGCCTCCGCCATTGCATCGACATCGCCAAGCTCAAAGAGAAGGCCATTTACCTGGTCATCGATGAGCTCAGGAACTCCTCCAACGCGAGTGGCAATCGCAGGGACCCTGCAGGCCATCGCTTCGAGAGCTGCCAGTCCAAAGGACTCCATCTGGCTGGGCATGATCATGAGGTCTGCAAGCGGAAGCAGCTCATGCACGGCATCCTGTTTCCCAAGGAAATGGATGCGGTCCTGCACGTTGTAGCGTAGAGCAAGCTGCTCGGCGACACTGCGATCGGGGCCATCACCGATGAGCATGAGTCGCGCAGGAAGAGCATGAGCTACGCGCGCGAAGACCTCTATCACGTCTGTCACTCGCTTTACAGGGCGAAAGTTCGAGAGATGGACGAAAAGGTGTTCGTCAGGAGCCGCAAAGCGCGGGCGCATCTCTGCCACAAGTTCTGGCTTGCGAACGTAGACATCGCAGTTGACGAAGTTGCGAATCACCTCGATCTCAGAGACCACTCCGAAGGCCTCGCGAGTGCGTTCCGCAAGGTGGCTCGAGATCGCAGTCACTCCATCCGAACGCTCAATCGCAAAGCGAGTGATGGGTAGATACGAGGGATCGAGGCCCACAAGCGTGATATCGGTTCCGTGCAGCGTGGTGATGAAGGGCAGCTTGCGGCGACGGGAAAGTTGCGTATGAGCCTCGATCATCTGGCTGGCAAGCAGCGCACTAACCGAGTGCGGAATGGCGTAGTGAACATGCAGCAGATCGAGAGAGTAGAAGTCAGCGACCTCAGCCATGCGGGTGGCGAGTGCAAGGTCGTAGGGGGGATATTCGAATAGAGGGTAGGTGGAGACGGAGACCTCATGGAAGTGGATGTTGGCCTCACGTCCAGTGAGCCGGAACGGCTGCGACGAGGTGATGAAGTGGACCTGGTGACCGCGCGCGGCGAGCTCAATTCCGAGCTCGGTGGCAACGACGCCGGAGCCCCCATAGGTGGGATAGCACGTGATGCCGATCTTCATCGAAGGCTCCTACTGGACTGTCTGACTACGAGTGACAACGGAGGTCGGTGTCTTTGTCGCCAGCTCTCCATAATGGATGAGCGCAAGGCGGTTCGGTTGCGCTAAAGCGCGAGGAAGAGCAGAGAGCAGCGCCTGCATCTCAATCTCCCGATGCGCGCGAAGCCGCGTGGTGACGCGGTCCAGGTCGTGATCGTTATACCCCGGATGGCAAACCAGTTCGAAGATTCCGGTGGACGGCATAGTGTCGAGGATCTCGGAAAGCGTCGATGCATTGAGGTTTCCCGTAGCGGATACCCCGAGAGTGCCATCGGTGGTGAAAACCTTATGTTCTTTCACTTCAGGATGGTTCAGGAAAGCTGGCCGGAAGCGATTGAGGAGGCTGATTTGAAAGCGACGTTTGAAGCCGGCGTGCGCCAGGCGGCGCGTAAATTCAGGCTCGAATGGGTTGCGAATTGCGCGAATGCCTGCGCGCTCCAGCACGCGAAGAAGAGGGCGTGTTACAGCAGGGAAGAGATGGCTGTGTTTGTGCGTATCGACGTGCGTAATCATGATGCCAGCATCTTGCAGCTTATGGATCTGCGCCTCGGCCTCGCGCTCGATGTCAGGTTCGCGAATGTGTCCGCGCAGCAATGCCTGAACAAAATCGAGCAGAGAAGGACGAAAGGTCCTTCCATCAGGGCCCAGCAGCGAGGGAATCTTCTCGGGGGAGCAGGCTGGCACTCCGTCTGTGAGCACGACATGGCAACCCACGCCAAGAGAAGGTGTGTCCTGGGCGATCGCAACTGCATCGTCGAAAGCAGGCCCGGTCGCCATCAGCGTAGCAGAGGTCAGCACGCCTGCCTGATGAAGTTCAGCGATGGAGCGGTTAATGCCGTGGGTAAGACCAAAATCGTCTGCGTTGATGATGAGGCGGGAGGACATGAAGTTCCGGTAGCAGACGCAACGCGAAGGTAAGTGATTTTTGGTGGGCAGAGAGGGACTCGAACCCCCGACATCCTGCTTGTAAGGCAGGCGCTCTAACCAACTGAGCTATCCGCCCACTCTTTATCCAGTGTATGGGACGTATGCGTGAGATGCAATCGGAGATGTCAGGTTGTCACGAAGTCCTGCGCAGGATATCTTCATGGATTGTGTGTGGTTGTTGCAGAACAGGAGAGATTAAGGCATGGGAATTCGTTTGCATTTCTGGGGTGCAGCCCGAACAGTTACCGGATCTTCACATCATTTAGAGTGCGCTGGACGACAGATCCTTCTGGACTGTGGGCTCTTTCAGGGCAAACGGCAGGAAGCCCAGGAGATCAACAAGCATCTGGCGCTGAAGCCGGAGGAGCTTGCAGCTGCGAATAGCGCACTGAGTGCCGTTGTACTCTCCCACGCGCACATTGACCATAGCGGAAACCTGCCAGGCCTGATCAAGCAAGGATACCGCGGACCGATCTATACCACTCCTACAACCATCGATCTGTGTGACCCAATGTTGAAGGACAGCGCGCATATTCAGGAAGGCGATGCGGAGTTCATGAACCGGCGGAGAAGTCGCCGGAAGATGGTGGGGGTGGCGCCTGGCGCGGAGCCGTTCGAGCCGCTCTACACGCAGGACGATGCCGAACAGGTGTTGCGGCAGATGCGTCCCGTCAAGTTGCATGAGTCGTCCATCCTGAATGGCTCGACGAAGGACGAAGGGTTTAGCATCTCGCTGACGAACGCAGGGCACATGCTGGGATCGGCCTGTGTCCTGGTGGAAGCGAATGAGCGCGGGCAGAAGACCCGTCTGTTGTTTTCAGGAGATGTAGGACGAAAGAACCTTCCGATTATTCAGGACCCGGATGAAGCCCCCGCAGCGGATTACCTGATTATGGAGAGTACCTATGGGAATCGCTTGCATCAGCCGCCCGGCCCGGTGAAGCAGAAGCTGGCAGCACTGGTGAAGCGCGTAGCTGCCCGCGGCGGAAGAATCATCGTTCCGGCATTTGCCGTGGAACGGACACAGCAGCTGGTGATGCTTCTGCATGAGCTGACCAATGAGAAGCAAATTCCCGATATGCCGATCTTTGTCGATAGCCCTCTGGCCACCAAGGTGACCGATGTCTTCCGGAAACATACCGAGGATTGGGATCAGGAGATCTGCGATTTTTATCATCAGGGGCACGATCCCTTCGATTGGGAGAGGCTGAAATATACGCAGACTGTACAGGAGAGCAAGGCGCTCAATGACTTGCGCGTTCCGTTTATCGTAATGGCGGCTTCGGGTATGTGCGAAGCAGGTAGAATCCTTCATCATCTGAAGAATGGAATTGAGGATCCACGCAATCTGGTCTTGATCACGGGATACCAGGCGGCCAATACTCTGGGCCGGAAGATTGTAGAACGGCTTCCCGAGGTCAACATCTTTGGCGAACCGATGCGGCTGCGCGCAGAGGTTGACTCGATCGGTGAACTAAGTGGACATGCTGATCAAAATGAACTGCTCGCCTGGATGGAGCCGACGGTGAAGACCGTGAAGAAGGTCTTCCTGGTGCACGGCGAGCCTTTGGCGCAACAAGCTCTGAAAGAGGAAATTGAACGACGCTACAAGCTCGAGGTGATTTGTCCGGCGCGTGGTGACCGGTTCGAAGTGAGCTAGCGGTCAGATTGCAGACGCCGCAAAAGCTCAGTATCACGGAATGATTCAGTCCCGCCGGGCCGTAGCGTCGAAAGAGCCGCGGTCCGGTTGCCCATAGCGGCACACTCTTCCAAAGATGCTCCTTCGACAAAACGTGAAAGAAAGCCTGCGTTGAAGCTGTCGCCTGCACCGATGGTGTCTACGGGCTTCTCCAGCATGGTGGGGACGCTCCAACGGCGATCTTTTTGCTGGACGATTGCACCACGAGATCCGCACTTGACGACGACAATTGGCACTCGTTCCGCAAGCCAGTCGATGGCCTCATTCAGATCATCGCGTTTGGCCATGCGCTTGGCCTCATCTTCGTTAGGAAAGAGAATATCGATCACGGGAAGCATAGTCGTGAATGCTTCTCCCCACTGATCGTCAGGATCGTCGTTGGTGTCCAGCGAAACCGTCAGACCGCGTGAACGAAGGTTGCGGCAGACGTCGGGCAAGCCGTTCTGCAGCTTCTTCTGCAGGAAAAAGGCGGAGACGTGAAAGTGCCTCGCGTTGGCGAGATAGTCGATGTCGAGATCTTCTGGAGCCAATTCGGCGATAGTTCCAAGGTAAGTCATGATGTGCCGGTTGGAACCGTGGTGAAGCAGAATGGTGACTCCGGTTTTTAAATCGTTCGCTTGAATGCAGTGGGACACATCGACACCGACCTGCTGAAGTCGTTGCAGCGCGACCTGTCCCATCTCGTCCGCGCCGATTTTGCCAACGAAGCCAACTTTTCTTCCGAGCGCAGCAAGATTATGTGCGAGGATCGACGATGACCCCCCAAGCGTCAGCTGAAAATTGCTAGCCAACAACTCACGCTCTAACGGCATCTTCTGTGGAAGCCCATAGAGAATGAGGTCAAGGTTGATGTCGCCTGCAATGGTGATATCGAAGGTTTTCATCGTGAATTACAGAGTGACGACCCGAGTCAGATTTTTAGGATTGTCGGGATCGAGTCCCTTTGCAAGTCCACGATAGCTTCCGAAGAGTTGTCCCCAGACGACATAGACAACAAGTCGTGCAAGCTCTGGTGCAGTAAGGTTGAGCTCAATCAGTAGATCGGCGGAGCCCCGCAGATCGTCGGTAGCGGCGTTCGCAACAGCCATCGTGATCGCTCCCAGCTCCTTCATCTCGCGTAGCACAGGTGCTTCGAACTTATAGCCGCTCTCCGAAACAAGAGCACCTACAAGAGTCGTTGGCCCCACGATCGATTTGGGGCCATGACGGAACTCCAGAGTATGGAAGTACTGCGCATAGGTGCTGGAGGATTCCATGACCTTCAATGCAGTCTCCGACGCAATTGGGTACAAAGCCCCTTGTCCGAGGAATGCGACATCGTCCAGATTGGTTTGCGCGAAGTCCTGAACCTTGGAGGAATAGGTGTCCAGCAGGCGACTCAGATCTTTGGGAAGCGAGCGCAGGGAGTCTAGGAACGACGTTTCCCCTGCGAGCGTTGCAGCAAGAAACTGCAAGCCTAAAAGCATCGATGTGAACGAAGAGGTCATCACGGTGCTTTTCTCATGAGTCGGAAGCTTGAGCACACGGGACGTCATGTTCGCCAGTTCCTGTCCATCGCAGGTAATGGCCAGGAATTCGACCTTCTGCGATTGGAGGTATTCAGCGACCTGTAGAACCTCAGAGGTATGTCCGGAGCGCGAGATGAGGACAGGGAAATATGCCTTGGGGCCGCGAGGGAGCGAAAGCGAAGGGAAGAGGAGAATCTCCGAAGCAGGAAGCGCATGCGTTGAGACGCCTGCTATTTGGCTCAGGCTGAACGCTGCGGCCTGGGCCAGGTAAAAACTGGTTCCGCAGCCGACAAAGACCCATTCCGTGTTCTGCGGATCGTAGCCAGAGGTAAGACCAGCTAGGTCCGCGGAAGAAAGATGGTCGAGAGACTGGTTCCATACCTCAGGTTGAGTATGAATCTCTTGGAGTGTCCAGATTTCCTGGCTCATGAATCGGGTGCCCTCGCGCGCTCTTGATTTGAATCGCTGTAAAGATTGTAAACGAAACATAAAGAAATAAAAAGAAAATCCCTTTATGCGTCCCTAAACGCGAATCAGCTCGATACCCGCACCTCGAAGTGCTTCCGCATCGTTTTCTGAGATCTGAGTATCAGTAATCACCGTATGGATTGCATGAGGAGCAACGATCAGCGCGAGGCTTCGCCGATTGAACTTTGTGGAATCGCATACCGCAACGACGCGACGGGATGCTTTGACCATGGCCCGATTCGCCCGCGATTCCAGAACGTTGGGCGTGGTGACGCCGACGATCGAGTCGAAGCCATCGACGCCCAGAAAAAAAATGTCGGCGTGAATCTCTGCGAGGGTCTCTTCAGCCAAAGGACCGACGAGAGAAAAAGAATTCTTCCGCATGGTTCCGCCGGTCAGGATCACTTCGAAGTTCGTGCTGGCAAGATCGGCGGCGATGTTGACGGCATTCGTGACGATGGTGAGGTTCTTGAAGCGGCGAAGCGCATGGGCCACCGCAGTTGTCGTTGTGCCGGAATCGAGCAGAACACATTGTCCATCGCGGACCAGCTTGGCTGCTGCTTCGGCGATTCGTTGCTTCTCGTTGAGTCGATGACGTTGCTTTTCCTGCAACGTGGGATCAAGCAAAGAGGTGGTCTGTGGAGCCAGAGCGCCTCCATGCGTTCTCTGCACCAGGCCGCGACGCTCAAGATTATCGAGGTCCTTCCGGATCGTAATGCGAGAGATTCCAAGGGAATCGGATAGTTCCGCAACGAGGACTCGGCCTTCTTTTTGTATCCGCGCCAGCACGTGCTGGCGCCGTTCCTCGATCAGCATGGGGTTAGCGTTCTTGTCGTTCTTTGCGATGCGTTTCTTCATAGGTCGTATGGGTGGGACTATCCTACATTCCCCTGATACTTATATCGAATCTCAAGGGAATGCGGCGAAAAAAGGTTTTCTTTTGACGCCTTGCGAAGATTTCATTATCTTTCGAAAAGTTCTCTTTTAGGGAGATTGGGTAATGGCTTCGAGCGATAAGTTCGTCAATATGGTGACGGCAACTGCGGATGTTGACCTGCGATTGAGTGATTTCCATCCGCGTTCTTCCCTTAATGCGACGGAACACACCGTTCTGAAACCCAAATATCCCGCCATCGATTATCACAACCATCTCGATTCAACCGATCCTCGTGAGGTGTTGGGGATTATGGACCGTTGTGGAGTCGAGCATGTAGTCAACATTACGATGCAGGTGGGACAGACCGCGCTCGATATTATGGATCGCTTCCACCAGGCCGCGCCGGGACGGTTTTCATCCATCGGCTGGATGGACTGGAGCGGCGTCGATCGCCCGGACTTTGTCCAGGTCACCATCGATCGGCTGAAGAGAATGATCGATCACGGTGCTTGCGGCATTAAGTTCTGGAAGGACTTCGGGCTGACCTTGAAGGATACCGATGGCTCGCTGCTCCGTATCGACGACGAGCGCTTTGCGCCGATCTTTGTCGCCTGTGGAGAACTTGGCTTGCCAGTGATGTTCCATACAGCTGATCCAACGGCGTTCTTTGAACCTATCGATCAGTACAACGAGCGCTATGAAGAGTTGGCCGCTCACCCGGACTGGGGGTTCTCCAATTCGCCGGTTCCCAAGCGTGAGCTTCTGGAGCAGCGGAACCGAGTCATCGCTCGCCATCCACAGGTTACCTTCGTGGGGGCGCACTGTGCCGAGAGCCCCGAGGATCTTGGTTTCTTATCTCAGCAGCTTGATGCGCTTCCGAATCTGCTGGTGGATATTAGTGCACGAACCCCGGAACTGGGACGTCAACCCTACAGCGCCCGCGAGTTCTTCTTGAAATACGCCGATCGCATTCTGTTCGGAACAGACCTTCTGCCGGACGATGCGATGTACCGCCTGTACTTCCGCTTCCTTGAAACAGCGGACGAGTATTTCGAATATCCATCCCATGCGTCCCGGCAGGGCCGCTGGAACATCTACGGTGTATTTCTGCCGGACGACGTTCTGCGTAAGGTGTACCGCGAGAACGCCCTCAAGCTAATGCCTCATCTTCGCTAGCGGGAGGTCGAGCGAATCGGAAAGAGCCTCCGCAGGCGGGAGTCGAGAAGCCATGGGCCTGCCATCACCACAATTCCTATGACCACTGTAATGAGGCTCGTACCGAGAGGTTGTCCTTCACGAAGGTTGATGCAGGTTGCCCCACCAAGATAGCTGACAAGCAAAGTCGCTCCTAGAAAAGAAGTGCTCGGAAGCAGGTACAGAATGGTACAGAGGATCTCGATGTAGGCGAGATGGTGAATGTGATGCTGAGGGAAAAGGATCGGCTCGCCGGGCTTCGGGACGTAGACAAACTTCATTACCGCGGTGAACAGGATCAGAAGCGCCGAGATTGCGGTGACGATGTAGCCCGTCCAGAGCTGTTTTTGGGAAGTGGTATTCGCGATAGGATGGCTAGCTAACGGCAGGACCTCGCGCAGAGTAGCATTGCGCAGCCAGAGACCTCCCCAGATAAAAAGAGCAACGTAGACAGGGAAGAGCGTATGCGAAAAGAGCGGATTATCGACGCGGAGATGGAGTGCAATCGCTCCGCCGAGGTAGCCGGTCAGCAGCAATGCGCCCAGCACCGATGTTGCCGGAAGGGCATACAGTGCAGTGCAGATCAACGCGAGAATGGCAATGGCAGGAGAGAGCTGCATGGGCCAACCAAGCTGAGTCTGAGCCGCGATCACTTGTGGATTGGTCGTGAACTTCATGCACGCATCCATCACGAGAAAGAAGATGGCAAGGGTGCTCAGGACATAGCCGGTATAGAGGCGCGTCTTCGATGGTGCGGTTTGGAGAGCGACGGTCATGGTTTGATCTGCTTTCTCTTGAAGTAGCCGCGACACTTGGGTGTGTCGCGGCGTTTCGGGTTGAGAGATTAGGCCTTCTTCTGACGAGATTCCAGTTCGGCGCGCAAACGCTCCTCGCTGGCCCGCAATTCGGGTGTGATCTCGGAACCGAAGTCTTCCAGTTCAAAGACCTGCCGTACCTCGATCTCGCTCTCTTCGTTGAAAGGGTTCGGGCATCGCTTGACCCATTCAAGGGCTTCTTCTTTCGACTTGCATTGCCAGATCCAGAAGCCCGCGATGAGCTCCTTGGTTTCGGAGAAGGGGCCATCAACCACAGTGCGCTTGTCTCCGCTGAAGCGAACACGAGCACCCTTTGAGCTGGCTTGGAGCCCTTCGCCTGCAAGCATAATGCCTGAAGCAACGAGCTCTTCGTTGAACTTGCCCATCGCCTCAAGGAGTTTCTGATCGGGCATGGCTCCGGCTTCGGAGGTAGGCGTGGCTTTGATGATGATCATGAATCGCATGGAGTGTTCCTTTCTCGGATCAGATGTGGATTGCCTTGAAACTCAGGAAGTCTTTCGCGCATAGGCTTGCATCTCTTCAAACCCGGCGGCGGCCTTCTGAACATCGGGTGGAAAGTCTGCCATCTCCTGGACCTGGCGAATCTCGATCGTCTCGTTGGCAGAGCCCGGGCAGCGTTTCGCCCACTCGATCGCCTCTTCGCGGGAGCGGACCTGGATCATCCAGTAGCCGCCCAGCACCTCCTTCACCTCTGCAAAGGGGCCATCGGTAACGTGAGGCTTTCCATTCGGAAAGGTTACCCGCGCTCCTGTTGAGGGTGGATGAAGCCCATCGAGGGCCAGCAGAACGCCGGCCTTCTGCAGGGATTCGTTGTACTTCATCATGGCAGCTACGGCCTCTGCACTCGGCATCGCGTCCGGTGCGGCGCTCTCGTAGCCTTTGGGGATCATCAGCATCATGAATCGCATGGTCAGCTCCTACGCGTTTTGAGTCTGGTGGCTCAATTTGATCGACTCGATGCAATTGTCCGAATCGTGAATGAGACGAATCTCTACCTCGCCATCTCCGGCGACATCGAGAAACTCGCGAGCCTCCTCAATGGCCTCCTGCTTTGAACTGACCCGGAAGAGAGCAAACCCGGCGATCAGCTCTTTCGCTTCGGAGAAAGGGCCATCCGTCACAGAGAGATTTCCTTTGGAGAGCCGCACCTTGGCTCCCTTACTAGTCTCGGCGCAGCCTTCGGTGGAGAGTAGTTTCCCCTCCGCGATCTTCTTCTGGATAAGATTGCCCATTTTGATCATCATCTCGGGCGTGGGTGGAAGACCAGCTTCAACGCTGGCAACATCGGCGGGGCGGTAGAGCATAAGAAAGCGCATGAATCACTCCTATAGAAAATATGCGTGGCTAAGTGTTTAGAAAATGGGCGTATTAAGCGTTGGGCTGATTGCAGTTGACCATCCAGGCGATCCCGTAACGATCGGTAAACATTCCGAAGCGCGTTGCCCAGAAGGTGGGTTGGATGGGCATGGTAACTTTGCCGCCGGCAGAGAGTTCCTTGAAGACGCGCTCAGCTTCGGCAACATCGTCAATCTGGAGCGAGACGGAGAAGCCTTGAGGGGCACTATAGTGCTCCGGCGGAGCATCGGAAGCCATCAGGACCGCATCGCCGACGGTGAGGCAGGCGTGCATGATCTTGTTGCGCCACTCCGGCGCAGTGTGCTGTTCGGCGGGAGTTCCGGCATGAGGAAGCATGCCTTGGATCTTGCCTTTCAGAACATGCTCGTAGAACTTGAAGGCTTCTTCGCAGTCGCCTTTAAAGAAGAGGTAGGGGTGGATCTTCATGGTCAATCTCCTTCGCGTTTGGCAAAGCGGCTTTTTCTTGCCGCTTTACTGATACGTCGAATGAAGACGATGGAAATCGACACGCCTCTGAAATTTTTATAAAAATATTTTCCGAAGACTTAAGCGACACCCGTTGTGCGAAGAATTTTCTCCGCATCCGTCGCCATTGTCTTCGAGACATGCCGGGTCAGCTCCTTGGCATAGTCGGCGGGGAAGTCTGCGGCTTCGATCACCTGCCGAATCTCAACCTCGACATCACATTCCCCCGTAAGCGTCGGACACTTCCGCGCCCAGGCGATAGCCTCTTCCTTCGATGGCACATCGATGACGATGAATCCGGCAACCAGCTCCTTCAGCTCGGTAAATGGGCCGTCGACTACGGTCTGCTTCCCCTTATTCACAAGGATGCGAGATGAATTGGCGCTGGGTTGCAGCCATTCCCCCGCAAGCAGAACCCCTGCATCCCGCATCTCCTGATAGTAGTTCCCGATGGCTCCAAGAAGAGCTTTACTGGGAAGTCCCGCTCCCTGTTCCATGTGCTTGTCGGCTTTACGAAGGATCATGAAGCGCATGAGTGTAGCTCCTGATAATTGAATTTACGAGATGTTAATTCTTGGCGATTGCTCTCACCGCGTCATGCGTTCAAGGTGCTGATATCCCCCGGTGGCGATAAAGAGCGTAAGGAAGACCGAAAAGTTATAAGCAGCGTGCACGAGTGTGGAACTGGCCACAGACCGGGTACGGATGCGAACCAGAGTCAGAATCAGGGATACGCAGAAGAGCACAAAGAGTGCGGCCCACGCATGAGCCAGTTGTTCTGCATGCAACAGAGCAAAGAAGATGCTGGAAACGATTGCGCTAAAGATGAGAGAAGCGACGGTGAGACCGGTAGTGTTGTGCCAGCGTTCACGGGCTGCAGGGGTCTTGGGCAGAGAGAGCCAGTCGTAAGCGATCGCGAAGGCAGGCAGAAGAAAGCCGCGGAAGGCGACCTCTTCGAATAATGGACCGAGCAATGTTCCAAAGGCCGTCACCAGCCAGACATCGGAGGGTGTGCGGAAGAAGTTATCCATGGGAATGGATTTCGGGACCGGGATCAGCGAGGAGATTCCTTGTACAGCGAAACCGGTAATCAGGCCGATTGGAATCAGTTTGTATGCGTTGCGCCAGGCCGCATCGAAGTTCCACTGAAGACCATTGCCGAACGAACGCAGCCAGAGCAGTGGAAAGAAGAAGTACGACGTCGTCAGAGTAAGGAGGTAGCTGATCGCCATGGCCGCGACCAGCAGCTTGGGATGCATCGCAGAGGCTGCTGCCTTTTGACCAATATGGCTCAGGCCGAGCAGGATCGACTGGCTCAGGACAAGGGTCAGACCGGCGAACGAGACGAAAAGAATCGCGTGGCCAAGATGCGGCACTCGCGCGGGAACCCCAGGGCCTGCCGCATTGGAGGGGGGAGGCGCTGGAATCACGATGGCCGGTCCGTCGGTAATCCTTACCGGTAGCGAAGGGGGAGGGGCGTCAGCCGACGGGGCTTGGGAATACTCCCGGGAAAGATCATTGGGGACCGGAGGTGTCGAGGGATGATTCATGCCTTCTTCTTTTTTGTCTTCGCGGCAGTATTGGTTGCGGTCTTCTTCGAACGAGCCGAGTTGTCTGCTTCGGCCAGTTTAGTCGCACGCGCGGTCGGGACTCCGGTTTTCTTTTCCGGCGGCACAAACTTACCCTTGGCCTTCTTTTCAGGATCGGGTGCGGCCCCGATATTCGTGGGCTGCGGACCGGAGTGGCTGATTCCATTCCGGCTGGCAGCAAGCTGGTCCGGTGTGTAATGGCGGGCCAGGAACTCTGCGGTATGAGAGCCTTTTACGGTCGCGACCTGCTCCGGAGTACCGTGGGCGATGATCTGCCCGCCGCCTTCTCCTCCTTCAGGACCGAGGTCGAGAATGTAGTCGGCGTTGCGGATGATGTCCAGATTGTGCTCGATGATGATGACGCTGTTGCCCAGGTCTGTAAGGCGATGCAGTACTTCGAGGAGCTTCCGAACATCGTCGAAGTGGAGGCCAGTCGTAGGCTCGTCGAGTAGATAGAGCGTGCGGCCTGTCTGGCGTTTGCTCAGCTCGCGGGCCAACTTCATGCGCTGGGCTTCGCCGCCTGAGAGCGTGGTGGCAGATTGGCCAAGATGAATGTAGCCGAGACCGACATCGACGAGAGTCTGAAGCTTCTGGTTGACCGCAGGAATGTCTTTGAGTACAGGCAGAGCGTCTTCGATGCTGAGATCGAGGATGTCCGCGATGGAGTAGCCGTTGAACTTCACGGCGAGCGTCTCCTGGTTATAACGGCGGCCATTGCAGACCTCGCACAACACATAGACGTCGGGCAGGAAGTTCATCTCGATCCGGCGTTGTCCTTCGCCCTGGCAGGCTTCGCAGCGTCCGCCCTGTACGTTGAAGCTGAAGCGTCCGGGCTTGTAGCCACGCTCGCGCGACTCGGGGAGCATGGCGAAAATGTCGCGGATGGCGGAGAAGACTCCGGTATACGTCGCCGGGTTCGAGCGCGGTGTCCGGCCAATGGGCGATTGGTCGATCTCGATAACCTTGTCGATCTGCGAGATGCCGCGGACGCGGCCATGCTGACCGGGTTCTTCGCGCGAGCCGTAAAGTTCCTTGGCAAGTGCGCGGTAAAGAATATCGTTCACCAGCGTGCTCTTGCCGCTGCCGCTGACGCCGGTGATGACGGTCATCACCCCGAGTGGGAAATGAGCAGTGACGTTCTTGAGGTTGTGGGCGCGGGCGTCTTCAACCGTAACCCAGTTGCCGGTGAGTGGGCGCGGAGCCTGGCCCGGCGTAGGCCGGGTGACGATATCAATCTTGCCGGCAAGATATTTGCCGGTGATCGATGCATCGTTGTCCATGATCTGCTGCGGAGTGCCATCCGCAATGAGGATGCCACCGTTTTTCCCGGCTCCGGGACCGAGGTCGAGAACATAGTCGGCTTTGCGAATGGTATCTTCGTCGTGCTCGACGACCAGGACGGTGTTGCCGAGGTCGCGCAGGTTTTCAAGCGCTGAGATCAGTCGCTGGTTATCGCGCTGATGCAGTCCGATCGATGGCTCATCGAGAACATAGAGGACTCCACGGAGACGTGAACCAATCTGCGTGGCGAGGCGAATACGCTGACCTTCGCCGCCTGAGAGCGTCGCAGCAGAACGATTGAGTGAGAGATAGCCGAGGCCGACGGCGTTCAGAAACTCGAGCCGTTCAATCACCTCGCGCTGCAGCCGGTCTGCGATCATCCTCTCTCGGCCCGTGAAGTTCATGGTCTTCGCCGCAGTAAGTGCGCGTTCCAGCGAGAGCGCGGTGAAATCGGCAATCGATCGGTCGCCGACAGTTACGGCGAGTGATTCCGGCCGCAGGCGCTTGCCCTGGCAGCGCGGGCAGGTAGATGCAGACATGTACTGCATCATGTACTCGCGGTAGCCTTCGGATTTGGTGTCTTCAAGATTGGCGCGGAGATAGCTGAAGATGCCATGGAAGCCGGTGCGTCCAGCCTCACCCTTCGGGGGACCATAAAGGAAGAGGTTCTGCTGCTCCGTTGTGAGCTTCTCGAACGGCTGATTGATGTTGATCTTGTACTTCTCCGCTGCGAGTTTGATGAGTCGCAGCAGGTACTGCGAGGCGGAGCCGGGGCCCATGGCTCCGTCGAGCAGCGGCTTGGACCAGTCAGTGATGGTCTTCGCTGGATCGAAGTCGTAGATGGAACCGAGGCCGTGACACTCCGGGCAGGCTCCGTAGGCGGAGTTGAACGAGAAGCTGCGTGGTTCGAGCTTGGGAACGTTGATTCCGCAGTCCGGGCAGGCCATCGAGGAGGAGTAAAGTGTCTCTTCCTGATGGCGTGTGACCGGGTCCTGTATGCCGATGAGGACCAGACCGTTGGCCATCTGCAGGGCCTTGGCAACGGCGGCTTCGAGGCGGCGCGTGTCGTATTTTGGCGGAGCGCCAGCGAGCGCAGCCGAGGTGTTCTCCGGCGGTAGAGGTTTCAGGATGATGCGGTCGACGATGGCCTCGAGGGTGTGGTTCTTGCGCTTCTCCAGGCGCATGCCTTCTGTGATTTCGGTAATCTCGCCGTCGATGCGAACGCGGAAGCCCTGGCGGTCGATTGCTTCGAGTTCTTCGCGAAACTCACCTTTGCGACCCCGGACGATTGGGGCGAAGACGGTGATGCGTTCACCGGGGGCGAGAGAGACGATGCGCTCGACGATCTGATCGGCGCTCTGTCGCGAGATGGAGCGACCGCAGTTGGGGCAATGCGGCTGGCCAACGGAAGCGTAAAGCAGTCGCAGGTAGTCGTAGATCTCGGTGATGGTTCCGACGGTCGAGCGAGGGGAGCGTGAGGTGGTCTTCTGCTCGATGGAGATGGCCGGCGAGAGACCGTCGATGGAGTCCACATCAGGACGTTCCATCTGGTCGAGAAATTGGCGGGCGTATGCCGAAAGGGTTTCAACATAGCGGCGCTGTCCTTCGGCGTAGATGGTGTCGAAGGCGAGAGAAGACTTTCCCGAGCCCGAGAGGCCGGTAACAACGGTCAGGGTATTGCGCGGAATGGAAACCGAGACGTTACGCAGATTGTGCTGCCGCGCTCCGCGCACGGTGATATGTGTAATTCCCGGTGTGGTTCGGGGAGATGTTCGCTGCGTGCCCATAGACGGTGTTGGAGGCTTTGCGGCCAAGTATCTAGAATACGGCATCCGGGCTGCGGAGAAACCTGCTAGGTCGTATCAATGACTAAGCGACAAAAAGACCAACCAGGACTATGGAGACAAAAGACAACCAGATTTCTATGAAGTGTCATCCTGAGCGAAGTCTTTGCGCAGCAAAGGCGGAGTCGAAGGAGCTGTGGTTTTTGCAAGGTGCTTCTTTACAAAAAGCTGGCATGAACCACGTACAAAAAATGCTCTGATAATTTGCTGTCAAGACCCCTTCTCCTCTAACGTACTCATGCCAGAAGAGATCCTCGTTGCAGAACAACCCTCTCCATTTCGCTACAATTAAATCAGCCCTTAAATGAAATCAGCCTCGAGAGACGACCTCTCGGGGCTTTCCTTTTATAAGTATCTTGTTTTCTATATTTTGCGCGTAAAGTGGTTTATTTTCTATATTTTACAATCTCGATCTTGGATTAAGTCGTTTATAATCAATATTTTATAAAAATATGTGCGGGGGTGGGTCAACCCTCAACCACCCGATTGGAACCCACCATGGACCGCTCCTGTCGTTCGGCGGCAACCTGTCTCGCATGGATACGGAAGAGACGAAACATCGAAAAACAGATGCTATAGGCCGTCAATACTCCCACCGCTAACGATGCCAGCACGGCCGAAACTAAAACAATGGACGAATTCACTGCTGCTCCTGGATTCCTAAGCCCTAATAGGCCCTTGTACATCATCCTCCGGGAAAACCGGAATGACAACGCTCAGGTACGCACTTGGGTATTGCCCCTTTGGATACATCTCCCACTAATCGAGGACGCAGGATTGAGCGCGGGTGAGGAGAAGGTTGCGTTCGCGGGTGTTTCGGGTGAGGCTGGCGGCGTGTTCGAACTCGGCGCGCGCTTCGGAGTGTCGGCCAAGCTTCATCAGCAGATCGCCGCGCACGCTCGGTAAGAGATGGTAGCCCCTGAGCGCGGGATCTTCGGTGAGCGCGTCGATAAGGGGGAGCGCCTCGGCAGGCCCTAAGGCCATAGAGACCGCGACGGCGCGGTTGAGCTCGACGATGGGCGATGGAGTCAGCCTGACAAGTTGGGCATAGAGAGCAGCGATGCGATGCCAGTCTGTAGCCTCAGCTGTGATCGCGCGGGCATGGCAGGCGGCGATGGAGGCCTGAAGAACGTAGGAGCCCGAAGCGACATTCGAATTAGCGGAGCTGGCTCTTTGTCGGAGGAGGTTTTCGGCGTGTTCGAGAGCCGCAAGACCGCGATGGATGAGGATCTGATCCCAACGCGAACGGTCCTGATCGAGGAGGAGGATGGGCTCGCCGGCGGGGCCGATGCGAGCGTTCAGTCGTGACGCCTGAATCTCCATGAGCGCGACAAGGCCACGGACCTCGGGTTCGGAGGGGACGAGTTCGACGAGGATGCGGCCGAGGCGGAGAGCGTCTTCGCAGAGCGCGGGACGGGTCCAGTCGTCACCGGCGGTGGCAGAGTAACCCTCGTTGAAGACGAGGTAAATGACCTGGAGAACAGAGGAGAGACGAGCAGTGAACTCCTCGCCTCGGGGAACTTCGAAGGGAATCTTTGCTTCTCCGAGAGTTCGTTTGGCGCGGACAATACGCTGAGCCACGGTAGGTTCGGAGAGAAGAAAGGCGCGGGCGATCTCGTCGGTGGTAAGCCCTCCAAGAAGGCGCAGAGTGAGGGCAACGCGGGATTCGGGAGAGAGGATGGGATGGCAGGAGATAAAGATGAGACGGAGCAGGTCGTCGCCGACGGGATCATCGATGGCAGCGTTGATCTGGTCGGGTGTGAGCTGGCGGGTAGCTTCTAGCTCGTAGCCAAGCTGCTCATGCTTGCGGTCGAGAAGTTTTGAGCGGCGAAGGAGATCAATGGCGCGGTTTTTTGCAGTCGCCATGAGCCAGGCAGCCGGATTATCCGGGATGCCAGTCTGAGGCCATTTTTCAAGGGCAACGACGAGGGCATCCTGGGCGAGATCTTCGGCGAGACCAACATCGCGGACGACACGAGTAAGCGCGGCGATGAGCTTTGCCGATTCGATACGCCAGATGGCATCGATTGAGCGCTGGATGTCAGGAGTAGAAGACATCTTAGGAATAGATGAGAGCATTCGGAGCGAAGGAATGGCAAGGCTGAGGCCGGATTCTCAGCGAAGTCTCATGACGAATGACGTCTAACGAGCTGCAAAATATGTGAGATACCGAGGAGAGAAAGGAGACTTGAAGGAAGGGTGTAATGCGAAGGAAGGTCGTTCGTCTGCGAGATAGAGGAGAATTGTTGAGATGAGCGAGATGGTGAAAGATCCAGTCTGCGGGATGCAGGTGAAAGTGGAGACTGCAAAGTGGACGAGCAAGCATGAGGGCAAGGCATGGTATTTCTGCAGCGAAGGGTGCAAGAAGAAGTTCGCGGCTGATCCAGCGAAGTATGACGGATCGCGTCCAGCGGATGGGCTGGTGGCGATTGGCGGAATGAGCCCGGCGAAGGGGAGTTGTTGCGGTGGAGGTGGTGGATCTCACCCGGCAGTTGCGAAGGCTCCTGTTGTGCAACTCGCAGGCGGGAAGTATACGTGTCCGATGCACCCGGAAGTGATGTCAGACAAGATGGCATCGTGTCCGAAGTGTGGGATGGCACTGGAACCTGTAGCTCCGGTGCTGAATCGAGTGGAGTACACGTGCCCGATGCACCCGGAGGTGGTGAAGGATGGACCGGGAAGCTGCCCGATCTGTGGCATGGCTCTGGAGCCGAAAGAGGTGACCGCAGAGCAGGAGAACCCTGAGCTGAAGAGCATGTTGCTACGGTTCTGGGTGGGAGCGGTATTGACGCTTCCGCTGTTGGCTGTGATGGTTTTGGAGATGTGGCCGGGGCATCCGTTTATGGAGTTGTTGAGCAGCGGATGGATGGGGTGGGCGCAGATGGCGCTGGCGACTCCCGTGGTGCTGTGGTGCGGATGGCCGTTTTTCGAGCGAGGGTGGGCCTCGGTGGTGCATCGCAGCCTGAATATGTTCACGCTGATTGCGATGGGTACGGGTGCGGCTTACCTGTACAGCGTGGCGGCTGTGGTTGCTCCGGGGATGTTTCCGGAGTCGTTTCGCACGCATGGCGGTCAGCTTGGGTTGTACTTCGAAGCGGCGGCTGTCATCACCGTACTCGTGCTGCTGGGACAAGTGCTGGAGCTGAAGGCACGGGACAAGACGGGTGAGGCGATTCGCGCGCTGTTGGGACTTGCTCCGAAGACGGCGCGAAGGATTGCAGCGGATGGGGCGGAGATGGATGTTCCGCTGAATGAGATTGTCGTTGGCGACATGCTGCGAGTGCGTCCGGGCGAGAAGGTTCCGGTAGACGGCGTGGTGGAGGATGGGCGTAGCGCAGTGGACGAGTCGATGGTGACGGGCGAGCCGGTTCCCGTGGAGAAGACGGCGGGCGAGCGCGTGGTGGGCGGCACGATAAATGGCACTGGGTCGCTTGTGATGCGCGCCGAGCATGTAGGCGCAGACACGTTGCTGGCGCAGATTGTGAAGATGGTGAGCGAGGCTCAGCGATCGCGGGCCCCGATCCAGAGACTTGCAGACAAAGTAGCTTCGTACTTTGTGCCTGCGGTGTTGATGGTGGCAGCCTTGGCGGCGATTGCGTGGGCGGTGTGGGGTCCGGAGCCGAAGCTGATGCATGCGATGGTGATTGCGGTTTCAGTGTTGCTGATCGCGTGTCCTTGCGCGTTGGGACTGGCGACGCCGATGTCGATTATGGTGTCGACGGGACGAGGAGCGCATGAGGGAGTTCTGGTAAGGAATGCCGAAGCGTTGGAGACGCTGGAGAAGATCGACACGCTTGTCGTCGATAAGACCGGGACCCTGACGGAAGGCAAGCCGAAGTTGACAGAGGTGATTGCGGCAGAGGGAATGAGCGAAGGAGAACTACTGCGAGCGGTGGCGAGCCTGGAGCAGGCGAGCGAACATCCGTTGGCAGGTGCAATTGTTGCAGGTGCGAAGGAAAGAGGTGTCGCTCTGGGACACGTAAGAGAGTTTGCATCGGTGACGGGAAAGGGAGTGAAAGGTTTTGTTGATTTTCAGCGTGTTGCGGTAGGAAGCGCTGCTCTGCTGCAGGACGAAGGGCTCGATGCGAATGCAATGGTGCAAAGAGCTGAAGCTTTGCGTCACGATGGAAGGACAGTCATGCTGGCTGCAATCGATGGAAGAGTTGCAGGGCTAATTGCAGTGGCCGATCCGGTGAAGGCATCTTCTCGTGAGGTGGTGGATGAATTGAAGAAAGGCGGGGTGACGGTTGTGATGGTGACTGGAGACAACCGCACTACAGCTGGCGCAGTTGCGGAGAAGCTGGGAGTTCATTTTGAAGCAGAGGTCTCGCCTGAGGGCAAAGCTGCGGTCGTGCGGCGATTGCAGAAGGAAGGAAGGCGGGTTGCGATGGCAGGAGACGGAGTGAATGATGCTCCTGCGCTGGCGGCGGCGGATGTAGGGATTGCGATGGGGACGGGAACGGATGTTGCCATGGCTGCGGGTGGAATCACGCTGGTGAGTGGTGATCTGCGCGGACTATTACGGGCACGCAGATTGAGCGAGAAGACGATGAAGAATATTCGGCAGAATCTGTTTTTCGCATTTGTCTATAACGCTGCTGGCGTTCCGCTGGCTGCGGGAATCCTGTATCCGTTGTTTGGGTGGCTGCTGAATCCGATGGTCGCGGCTGCGGCGATGAGCTTCAGCTCGGTATCGGTGATTGCGAATGCATTGCGGTTGCGAAGAGTGAAGTTATAGAGCGATCATCGCGAATGAAAACGAATGCGGTCCAGAACTTCTGGACCGCATTCGTTTTGACTTAAGGTTGATATGTGATCGATCAAGCGTTGAGGCCCATGCCGGCGATGACGCCGCGCATGTAGGCGAAGCTCTTGATGACTCCGGGCATGGGATCGTTTTCCATGATCTCGTACTCAAGGTCTACATTGCCCTTGTAGCCGATGCCGATGAGCGCCTGGAAGATGCCGCGGACGGGCATGAGACCGTCACCGACAGCAACCTGAGACTCCTTAACCTTGCTCTGCGCGAGATCCTTCATGTGGATGTCGTGGACACGAGAGCCAACCTTCTTGATGGCTGCAACAGGGTCAGTTCCGGTACGCATGGTGTGGCCGACGTCGATACAGCAGCCGATGCGTGGATCTAGATTCTTGACAGCATCAAGGACGTCAAAAGGCGAAGGGAAGTTCTTGTCTTCCGGACCATGGTTGTGGATGGCGAGCTTGATGTTGTATTCCTTTACGAATTTTTCGAGACGAGGAAGGACCTGATGCGTGGGAGCGGCAACGATGATGGGGATTCCGGCGGCCTTGACGTACTCGAATTTGGGGCGGATGTCGTCGTCATCATCTTTGTTGAAAGTAATGGTTCCAGCGGCAGTGAGAGTCAGGCCTGCGGCGCGGTACTCGGCAGCGCGTGGTGCGACCTGGTCAGCCGGAGTCATAGGTAGATGAACATCTTTCAGATTGAGATAGGGCGTCTTGAGCTCTTTCATAAACTCGATGAGATGAGCCTGATCGAATTTGCGAAAAGTGTAACTGGCGATGCCTAGTCGGATAGGAGATGAAGGGGGGGAAGGTGCAGCGAAGGAGATGGCAGAGTTGGAGAGAAGCGACGAGGCGGCGAGCATAGTTCCGCCACTCAGGAGGCTGCGGCGCGAGATGTTTGACGTCATGCAGGGCATAGTAGCTGTCCTGAGCAGTGGTCGTCCAGTTAGAAAGTGAGTGCGATTCTGGGCTGTCCACAGATTACTGAATTGCATATTGACACGATTTAGAGAGGCTGATAACGTGCATGTTCGAAGTTAGAACAAAAGAAATTGTGTACGCAGGGATCCTGATCTTTTTGTGGAGGCAGCTTCGATGAGACATAAGTTTTTGTTCAGCGTGATGTTGTGCCTGTTGATGTGGCCCAGCTCGTTCTTCGGGCAGGCTGTCAACGCGACTCTATTGGGAACGGTTCAGGATTCAACTGGCGCTTCGATCGGTAACGCGAAGGTCACGGCAATGAATGCGGCGACTGCGGCGGTTTACCAGTCTGTAACAAACAGTGCCGGAAACTATACGATCCCGAATCTTCCTCCGGGTACTTATGCCATAACGGTTGAAGCCCAAGGCTTCAAGAAGGAGACGCACCAAAATATCGATATTCTGATCAACTCTTCGACGCGAGCTGATTTCAATGTGGTTCCGGGGAGTGTTTCGGAAGAGGTGATGGTGACGACAGCGCCGCCTTTGCTGCAGACGGATCGGGCGGATATCTCGACGAAACTGGAGACGCGTCAACTCCAGGAGCTTCCGATGTCAACGAACCGGAACTTCCAGTCATTGCTAAATCTTGTTCCAGGTTCAACGCCTGCGACCTATGAGCATTCGCAATTCTTCAATGCGCAGGGTGCGCTTCAGACGCGCGTGAATGGAATACCGCGCATGGGCAACCTATATCAGATCGAAGGCATTGACGACGATGAACGTACAGGTCTTCTGCAGATCATCATTCCTCCTGCGGATGCGATTCAGTCAGTAGACATTACAACAAACAATTTTGATGCCGAATTGGGGCGTGCAATTGGCGCGGTAACAAATGTGATCTTGAAGTCGGGGACGAACACGTTTCATGGTTCTGTGTTCGAGTACATCCAAAACAATGCGGTGAACGCGCGGAGTTACTTTGGACCTCCGCTGGGACACCTTTCGTATAACAACTATGGAGGGTCGATCGGCGGTCCGATCTTCAAAGACAAGCTATTCTTTTTTGGCGACTATCAGGGAAGCTCTGATCACGAGACGGTGGGCGGTACGTTTACGATTCCGGATTCTCGGTATTTTACGCCGAATGCCCAGGGAAATATCGATCTGAGTTCTACGATCACGATTGATCCAAAAACCGGCAACAAGATTGGTGTTATCTACGATCCCGCCACAGGTGATGGTCAGACCGTGGCGAAAGGCGGAACTCCGCGTACAGCATTTGTTAATAACCAGATTCCGATCAGCCGTGTGAATCCAGTATCGCTAGATATTTTGAATAGATTGAATAAAGCAGCTGCACAGTATGGAAAGCTGACGCCTTCGGCATCGTTATTGACGCCCGCGAACAATTACACGACAACCCTGCCGTTTACCAAGAGTACGAACAGTTGGGATACAAAAATTGATTACACCCTGAATGAGCGGAACCATGTTAGCGGACGATTCAGCTGGCAGAGGGTTAACACATTCCAGGCACCGACCTTCGGAGCGTTCCTGGGAGGCCCCTTAGGAGGTGGCTTCCAAGGTGTTGGTACACAGACCTCGTACAGCACGGGTGTGAATTACGATCATGTCTTTTCGCCGACGCTGTTTACGGAGGTTCGGTTCGGGGTGGCTCACCTGCGGAATAATGCTCAGCCCAGCAACTACGGGTCGAATGATGCCGATACGTTGGGGATTCCAGGGGTCAACATCAATCAGTTTTCAAGTGGTCAGGTGGGGATCTTCCTGACGGGTTTCGGCCAGTCGGGAGCAGATAATCCATTGATCGGCTACTCCGCTTCCGTACCGTGGATCCGCGGTGAATCGAACATCGACTTCGTCAACAACTGGACGAAGATCATTCGCAACCACACGATCAAGTTTGGAGGAGACCTTCGCAGAATTCGTGACGATCTGTTGCAGGACCAGACGTTCAGCCCTCGCGGTATCTTCCGTTTTGCCGATCAGCAGACATCGGATGCGGCGAGTGCGGGAACGAATCTGGGGAATAACATCGCAAGCTTCCTTCTCGATCAGCCAAGCCAGGTCGGCCGCGATGTTAACACGTTCTTTCCGGCGTATCGCCAATGGTGGTTCTTTGCATTTGTAAGCGATAAATGGCAGGTGACACCCAAGCTGACTCTCGACCTGGGAGTTCGTTGGGAGTTTTATCCTCCGGCGGCTCCGAAGATTGCGAGCGGATTTACAAACTATGATCCGGTCAATAACAACCTGGTGATTGCAGGCGTGGGTGGCAATCCGATGAACCTGGGAATACAGACACGGTATCGCTACTGGGCTCCGCGCACGGGTTTCGCGTATCGCGCTACGGATAACACGGTGATTCGCGGCGGATTCGGTGTGAGCTATATGCCCTATGCGGATAACAACTATGCCTACAACTATCCCGTCCGCTCAAACAATGCGTATAACCCGACAGGGGGAAGTGCGTATACGCCGGCAGTGTTGGCCAACGGTAATGTAGCAACGTTCCAGGCGGGGTTTCCGGCTCCAGTTCCAGTTCCGATCCCGTCGAATGGCATCATCCCTGTGACCACATCGACTCTTGCGAATCAGAATCTGTTTTATGTTCCGTTGGATTACAAGAACCCCTACGTGGCGTCGTGGAACTTTGCGATTCAACAGGCGCTTCCGTATGACATGTCACTGCAGGTTGCGTATGTCGCAAATCATGGCACGGGTATACCTTCAAATCTCGATATCAACAATCCAACAGGAATTCCAGACAACGCCAATGGCAACCCGTTAGCGAACACCTGGGGGAACGGAGCTGTTTCGAAGCCGGAGTATTACTGCACAGGATGTGTGGCAACCGGACCGAACGCGGTTCATCGCACGGCGACAACCTCAAAGATATTCCAGGGCTTTTCTTCGAACTATCAGTCTTTGCAGGTGCAGTTGACCAAGCGATTTGCCAGAGGGCTTGGATTCAACTCTGCGTTTACATGGGGCAAGGGGCTTGGGTACGTGACAGGCGATGATGGTAACGTAATTTTCCTAACGGCTGCGACCCTACGGCGAAACTATGCTCCGAATGATTTTGACCGAAAGCTGAATTTTGAGCAGAGCTTTACATACGAACTTCCGGTGGGGCATGGACATCGATACCTGAGTTCGGGAGTGGGCGCGTATGTATTGGGCGGCTGGAAGCTGGCGGGAACCATTTCTGCAGTCTCTGGTCTGCCGTTCTCTGTGTATGCGAACGGCGGTAGCTTGAACACGCCGGGAACGGCGCAGCTGGCGAACTTGTCAGGCGTGTACAAAGTGTTAGGAGGACTTGGACCGAACAGCCCATGGCTGGATGTATCGGCATTCTCGCAGCCAGGAGGATGCCCGACGGGCTGCAATGCCTCGAACGTTCAATTGGGCAATACAGGAAGGAACCAATTCCGTGGGCCGGGCTTCATTCAGAACAATGTGTCGATTTCCAAGAGCTTCCCTCTCTGGCGTGAGAAGGCTGCTCTTGAGACGAAACTCGATGCGTTCCAGCTCAGCAATACACCACAGTTTGCTGTTCCGAACTCCGGTAGCGGCAATATCTTTACATCCGGAAGCTTTGGACGCATCACAAACACGCTGGGCAGTGGTCAGGGAAGCGTAAACGGGGTAGGTGGCGGGCGTAGCCTTCAGGCTTCGGCGCGAATCACCTTTTAGTATGTATGAAGCGGTGACGACAGGCCTCATCCTGAGGCCTGTCATGCTTTGAGGAATGGAGAACTAATGATTACGAATACGGTTTCGCGACGTGGGTTTGTTCTGGGTGGAGGAATGATGGGTTTGACTGCCTGGATGGGAAGAAGCGGGTTGGCACAGATCTCCCGGTTTAAAGTAGCTGTTATTACGGACGAGATCTCGCAAGACTTCGATCATGCGTGTTCTGTCGCGGCGAACGAGTTCGGGATGCATTGGGTAGAGCTTCGCGGAATGTGGAAGAAGAGCCTGCTGGATCTGTCGGATGCAGAACTTGGGGAAGTGGAGAAGATTCTGCAAAGGCATGACCTTCAGGTGACCGACATTGCTAGCCCATTGTTCAAGGTGGATTGGCCGGGTGCTCCGCGTTCCAACAGTTCTGGAAAAGGAAGCACCGGAGACGTTCTGAAAGAGCAGGATGCTGTTCTGGAGAAGAGTATTGCGCTGGCGAAGCGATTTAAGACAAACAAAGTGAGAGGGTTTGACTTCTGGCGAATTGAGGATGTCACACCTTATCGTGCGGCGATTGATCAGAAGCTTGCGGAAGCGGCAGAGACGTGCGGAAAGCAGGGAACGATACTGGTACTGGAGAACGAATTTGCCTGCAACACGGCTACAGGGCGTGAGGCGGCGCGTACACTTGGGGCGGTGAAGTCGAAGTATTTAGCGTTGAACTGGGACCCGGGAAATGCGGTGATGCGGGGAGAGTTCGATGCATATCCCGGCGCGTGGAATTTGCTTCCGAAGGACAGAATCCATCACTGCCATGTAAAGAATGCAGTCAAAGGTGAAGACGGAAAGGTGGGTTGGGCCCCTGTAGGAAAGGGGATCATTGATTGGAAAGGACAATTCCAAGCACTGGCAAAGGTGGGGTACCACGATGCGGTTAGCCTAGAGACGCACTGGCATGGCGGAGGAACTCCAGAGGAGTCGACACGAGAGAGCTGGGCAGGAATGAAGAACGCGCTGGCAGGCATCTGAGGCGGTGGAATTAGATGGTTGAGCCGATTGGTCAAGGCGAATGCTCAGAAGGTGTGGCATTGCCAATCGGCACGAAGAGTTGGAGAAGTATGCGGTGTTTGTTGCGGGCGGCTGGGCTCGCGGTTGGGATCGGGCTGTTATGGTGTGAGCCGCTTTACGCACAGGATAAACCGCAGCTATTCCACGAGGCGCATGCGGCGATGGGATCGGAGTTCACGATCGACATCTATGCACCGAATCAGGAGACAGCTGAGGAGTGGATGCAGGGCGCGTTCGACGAGATCGATCGTCTGGAAGACCTGCTGAGTAATTATCGTCCGACAAGTGAGCTTTCACGCATCAGCAGAGAGGCAGCGAAGGGACCGGTGACGACAGATCCGGAGACCTTTGCGTTTCTTGAGAAAGCGGTGGAACTGAGCCGCCGTTCGGAAGGGGCATTCGACATGACGGTAGGTCCGCTGATGCGGGCGTGGGGCTTCTTCTTCAATAAAGGCAGGATCCCATCGGATGCCGAGTTAGATGCTTTGAGGTCGAAGACAGGATGGCAGCATATCCAGTTGAATCCTGCGACGCGCACAGTCTGGTTCGACAACGGTGTGAGCATGGAACTGGATCCTGGGGGTATTGGGAAGGGATATGCCGTGGACCGGGTTGTCGCATTCCTGCGGGAGCAGGGAGTGCGGGCAGCATTGATTTCGGGCGGCTCGAGCAGTATCTATGGAATGGGCGCTCCTCCAGGAGAAGCTGGATGGAAGGTAAATGTGCCCGATCCGGTACACGCGGGTTCCATGATGACGGAGGCGATCCTGAAGGACACTTCGCTTTCGACCTCAGCGTGCACGGAGAAGTTCTTTATCAAGGATGGGCACCGATATTGCCATATTCTTGATCCGCACACAATGCACCCGGTGGAGGGCCGTTTACAGACAACGATTATTGCTCCTTCGACAACGGAGAGCGATGCGATTTCGACGGCGACGTTCGTGCTAGAGCCAGCAAAAGCGGCACAGATGGTGAAAACGTTCCAGCGAGCGGCGGCAGTGCTGGTATCGGGGGATACGGAACATCCTTGCGTCCGGAGCGTCCGCTGGCCATATCCGCTTAGAATGAAAGAAAATGACTGTCAATGAAAATTGAGAGTGTTGCCGGGCCTCAGGGCGCTCCGGTGCGAAGGGACTTTGAGAAGCATGATAAATCGGCGTTTGTTTGTGCAGGGACTGTCAGCGGCGACACTGGTGGCAAAGTCGGCAGGCTCTCTGGCGGAGGCTTTTGCGGGAAAGCCGATGCGGTTGGGAATTATTGGGCCGGGTAGCCGCGGTAAAGAACTGGTTCGGAGTTTTTTGCGAGTTCCAGGAGTAAAGATCGTTGCTGCTGCTGATGTGTATGAGCCAAGATTCGCCGAGCTGAATCAGGTCTGCGGTTACACGGTGGAGCCGCATAAAGATTATCGGGCTCTGGTGGATCGCAAAGATCTGGATGCGGTGGTCGTGTCCACGCCTCTGAGTTTTCATGCGGAGCATGTTCTGGCAGCTCTTCGGGCAGGGCACTCGGTCTATGGCGAAAAGACAATGGCTTTCACGGTGAAGGAGTCGGAGGAGATCGTCCGGACGGTTGATGGAGGCAAGCAGATCTTCCAGGTGGGACATCAGTATCGTTATGCGCCGTGGATTCGTGCTGCAATCGAGAAGGTGCAGCAGGGAGAGATCGGCGATGTAACTCATGTGTTTGGCTACTGGCATCGCAATAGCGACTGGAGACGGCCGGTTCCGCAGCCTTCTCTAGAGCGGCTGATCAACTGGCGGTTGTATAACCAGTATTCGCTAGGCCTGTTGGCTGAGCTGGCTTCGCATCACATTGATATTGCGAATTGGGTCTTTGGAGAGAAGCCGGAGACAGCGATGGCGACCGGAAGTGTTGTCGAGTATCACGATGGGCGCGAGAACGATGACAACGTACAGGCGATCCTGGGATATTCGAAGGGCCGCCGGTTTGTCTTCAGCTCAATGACAAACAATGCAAAGATGGGCGATCAGTTGTGGATCTATGGAACGAAGGGAAGTGTGAATCTAACCCTGCAGGATGCGGTGTTTTTCTATGAGCCGAGGCATGCGGAAAAGCTGCCGGCAAATGCGACTGTGACGGAAAAGGGCATTACGACAGGGGCTTCGTATCGTTCTGGTGGTGAGATGCCTTATCGCGGTCCTGGCAAGAAGCTGGAGATTGCGGTGGCAGAGGATCCGACAGCGACGGCGTGCCGGTCTTTTGTGGAGTGTCTGCGCACGGGAGCAAAGCCGATTGCCGATGTCCATGTAGGGCTAGGATCGGCGCTGGGAGTTATCGTTGGCAACGAATCCATTAAAGAAAAGCGTGAGCTGAAGATTTCGAGCACCGTCTAAGGTGGGCGGATGTAAAAGAAACCCCCGCAATCTGCGGGGGTTTCTTTTACAGGATGATGGCAGCTAAAGTTCGAGACGAGAGTCTTCGATAGCGAGCCTGACGTTGCCATCGGATTTGGTGAGACGGCGGACTGCTTCCATCTTGTCGACGTTCGCTTTCAACATGACGACGGCGATAGGGATGGATTTTCCCGCGGATTTAATTGTGCGGATAGCGGTTTCGCGATCGATATTACAGAGCTTCATGAGCACGCGGATGCCGCGCTCGACGAGCTTGGCATTCTTCATGTGTACATTCACCATCAGGTTGTCGTAGACATAGCCGAGTCGCGTCATGGCTCCCGTAGTGATCATATTGAGGACCATCTTCTGGGCGGAGGCGGACTTCATGCGGGTTGAACCGGAGATAACCTCTGGACCGACCTCGGCGACGATGGTGGTGTCGGCCACTTCGGAAAGAGCAGTGTTAGGATTGCAGGTCACGGCAGCGGTTTTCGCTCCGCGGGCGCGAGCATAATCAACTGCGCCGATGACGTAAGGCGTGCGGCCAGAGGCGGAGATGCCGATGACGATGTCTTTTCGTGTAGGTCTGCGACGTGCGATGTCGCGCTGGCCTAGCTCAGGAGAGTCCTCATTGACATCAGATGCCGAAGCAAGAGCTTTGGGGCCGCCAGCCATGATGTATTGCACCTGAGCTGGCGCAGTGGAAAAGGTCGGAGGGCACTCGGATGCATCAAGGCTGGCGATGCGACCCGAAGAGCCTGCGCCAACGTAGATCAGCCGACCTCCATCACGGAGGCAACGGGCGACGGTATCGATGACGACAGCGATCTCAGGCAGCGCCTTCTTGACGGCAGCGGCGACCTTGGCGTCTTCATGATTGATGATGCGGGCGATTTCAAGTGCGGATTTTGTGTCCAGACCCTCAGAGGCTGTATTGGAGGTCTCTGTAATTAAGCTGAGAAACTCATCGGGGCCGTCAGGTACGGATTTTGGTGTCTGGACTGGGTCGAGCATGGTAAGGGTTGCCATAGGAGAAACCTGTTACAAGTGATGCTGCAGCTCTTTGTAATCGATTCTAGTCCTAATCCGGCTTAGATGCGTATACAAAGGTTGGCGTTTTGGTCTTGCATCTGTCTTTCTGTTGTTGTATTTTGCGCGGTCCCAAAAGCGCGTTTTGATAGCGTGGCGATCAGGCGCCACATTTTAATAATTACAGAGCCGTTGCGTGATTTGTAAGATGCAACACATGGTCAATAGTTTACTCCGCAGACTGATTTGTTCTGGTGCGATTGGAATCCTGATGGGGCAGGGAATGCTCTGGGCGGCTTCATTGCCAAAATCGAAGACGGATTCGTCGCTTGAATCGAAGATTGCAACGATTGCTGCGACTCATCAAGGTCATGTCGCGCTGTACGCGACCCAGCTGAATACGGGCAAGACCATTGCGTTGGATGCGGACAGGCCGGTGCAAACGGCATCCGTGATCAAACTGGCCATTCTGTTCGAAGCCATGGAGCAGGTAAGAGCCGGAAAGGCCCACTGGGACGAGAAGCTGACGCTGGCAAAAGACGATGGTGTCAGCGGTTCTGGAGTTCTGATGTTTTTCGATACGCCCCTGACCCTGACGTTGAAAGATGTACTGACCATGATGGTGATCGTCAGTGACAATACGGCGACCAATCTGGCGATCGATCGATTTGGCGTGGATACGGTGAATGCCAGAATTGCATGGCTGGGCCTCAAAGATACGCATCTCTATAAAAAGATCGGTAAGCCGGCAAGCGGGCCCATGCCTGCGGATCAGCCGAAATTCGGACTTGGAAAAACAACCGCTCGGGAGATGGCCACGATTATGGAGAGGATTGGGCTTTGCCAACTCGCGGGACCGGGAGAATCGTCACGACCAGGCGATGCAGCGATCTGTCAGGCGGCTCTGACGATGTTGCGTAACCAGTTCTATCGCAATACGATACCGCGATATCTGGAGAAATTGGATTCAAGTGAAGAGGGGTCAGGAATTGCCAGCAAAACGGGGAGTCTGAACGCAGTGCGGAACGATGTCGCCATTGTGGCGGGCAAGAGTGGGCCGATGGTGATCTCGATCTTTACCTATGAGAATGAGGATAAAAGCTGGACTGCGGACAATGAGGCTGAGATGATGATTGCAAGGCTGGCAAAAGAGATTGTCGAAGCCTGGTCGCCGGAGGGATTGGACGGTAAGAATCTGGTTCCCGGGCTTGGATTGGATTCCAGATCGAACGTGGGTTCGTCTAAATAACAGGAGAAGTGAGCAAGACGGTGCAGATGGAAGAGAAAACTGCGCATGAATCCCCTTCCAATGGGGGCGAGCGCTCCCCTAAAAATCACCGTGGTGGGATGGCCTCGTGGGTGAGAGATCTGGTGATCTCAGTCGCTGTATCGGCTTTCATCATCATCTTTTTGTACCAGCCGGTTCGTGTGGAAGGTACCAGCATGTTGCCGGTTCTGGAAGATCAGGACCGCCTCTTCGTCAACAAACTTGCTTATAGGGTAGGAGAGATCCATCGAGGCGATGTCGTGGTCTTTCTCTATCCTCGGGATCGCCAGAAGAGCTATATCAAGCGCGTGATAGCGTTGCCCGGTGACGATCTCAAGATTGATCATGGGCGAGTTTATGTGAATGGGACGCCATTGACCGAAAAGTATGTTCCTCCCCGCTTTGAGGACAGTCGCTCGCTGCCGGAAATGATTGTTCCAGAGCATGAGTATTTCGTTATGGGTGATCATCGTTCGATTTCCAGCGATAGTCGCGACTTTGGGCCCGTCGATCGCGATCTGATCTATGGCAAAGCGGCATTTGTCTATTGGCCTATGGAACAAGTCGGCGTCGTCCACTAAGAAAGCGCGTGTTTTAGTGGGCAAATTACCCTGTTCTTGCCCGGACGTTTAGTCCTGGCTTTGTAGCCGGGATGACAATCTTGCAGTAATTTCCATCTCGAACTGGACTGGATTGGTATGTGATTTCGCACATAGAGCGCAGTTTCTAGCTCGCGCTCTTCTTCAGGTTCGATTTCCGGGAAGTTTCGATCGTAGGAACAGATTGAGAGAACGCTGGTAAAGGCAGGAAAACACAACGCACTGATCGAGTCGAATAGACGTGCGAGGGATTTCATCTTAGGGCGGCAGGAGATGCCGAACGGCATCCCCTGCGCATAGGTTTGTTATGCAGTTTGGGTGGCATTGGCGATGATCTGCGAGAAGGACGCAGGATCAAGAGAGGCTCCGCCAACGAGCGCGCCGTCGATGTCCTCAAGGCAGCACAGCGTTTGAGCGTTGTCGGGTTTGACGGAGCCGCCATAGAGGATGCGGGTAGAGGCGGCGATGTCAGAGCCTGCGATGGAGGCGACCTTTGCGCGGATAATCTTGTGGGCCTCTTCTGCGATCTCGGGAGTGGCGGTACGGCCGGTGCCAATGGCCCATACGGGCTCATAAGCGATAACGAGCGAGCCAAGAGCCGCCGGATTGATGCCTTCGAGGGCCACAGAGACCTGAAGATTAAGGACATCAGCGGTGAGGTTCTGTTCGCGTTCGTTGAGATGTTCGCCGACGCAGACGATGGGGAGGAGTGAGTGAGCGAGAGCAGATTTGAGCTTGAGGTTGACGGTGGTGTCGGTCTCGTTGAAGTACTGGCGTCGCTCGGAGTGACCGATCAGGACGTGTGTGACTCCGATGGCGGTCAACATGGTGGGCGAGGTTTCGCCGGTATATGCGCCCTCAGCGAGCCAGTGCATATTCTGAGCTCCGATGGAGACGGTTTTGCCGCGCGCCGCATCGACGAGCGCAGGAAGCGAGGTCATAGAAGGACAGAGGACGATCTCGGTGGAAGTATTGTTTTTGACAAGGGGAAAGAAGCTGGTAAGAAAGGCCGTGGACTCTACGGGAGTCTTATACATCTTCCAGTTGGCAGCGATCAGGAGTTTGCGCATAGTCAGATTTACTCTTCCGCGTAATATGAGAATTATTTGTCTGTGAGTGCAGCGACGCCAGGCAGGATTTTGCCTTCGAGGAACTCAAGCGAAGCTCCGCCGCCGGTGGAGATGTGCGAGATCTTGCCGGCTACACCGGATTGTTGTACGGCGGCCACGGAGTCGCCTCCTCCAACGATGCTAGTGGCATCGTGGTTGGCCGCGACGGCTTTGGCGATGGCGTTGGTGCCCTTGGCAAAAGCTGGCATCTCAAAGACACCCATCGGGCCGTTCCAGACGATTGTGATGGCGTCGGCAATCTCTTTACTGAAAAGCTTTATGGATTCGGGACCGATATCGAGGCCCATCCAATCGGCGGGGAATGATCCACTGCCGGAGAAGATCTGAGTTTTGGCATCCGCGGCGAACTTATCGGCGAGCACATGGTCAATAGGGAGAAGCAAGTTGACTCCCTTTTTTGCGGCCTTATCGAGCGCAGCTTTTGCGATGTCGATCTTATCGGCTTCTACAAGCGATTTACCAGTGCTTTGACCTTTAGCATTGAGGAAGGTGTAGGCCATGCCTCCGCCGATGATCAGCGATGTGGCTCGGTCGAGCAGGCTGTCGATAACCTCGATCTTGTCGGAGACCTTGGCGCCGCCAATGATAGCGACAAAAGGTTTGATGGGATCGCTGACGGCTTTGCTGAGATAAGTGAGCTCTTTTTCCATGAGCAGTCCAGCAGCCGATACAGGGACATAATGCGTGATGCCTTCAGTTGATGCATGGGCTCGGTGTGCGCTGCCAAAGGCATCATTGATATAGATGTCGCAGAGAGTAGCGAGCTGACGTGCAAACACAGGATCGTTTTTTTCTTCTTCAGCGTGGAAACGAAGATTCTCGAGTAGCAGCGGCTGGCCAGGCTCAAGATTTCCGACCATCTCGGTAGCGATGTCTCCGACGCAATCAGGAGAGAATGCGACGTTCTCATCTTCGCCGAGCACGTGGTCGAGCAGCTCTCGCAGCCGATCGACGACAGGACGAAGGCTCATTGTGGGAACGACCTTGCCCTTGGGACGGCCCAGATGGGAACAGAGGATGACCCGGGCCTTACGGCGCAGGGCGTATTCAATCGTGGGAATGGTTTCGCGGATACGGGTATCGTCAGTGATGCGCGCGGCGCTGTCAGAGCCATCCACCGTGAGGGGAACGTTGAAATCGACACGGATGAGGACGCGCTTGTTCGTGAGATCCAGATCACGGATGGACAGCTTCGACATTTGATTTCCTTTGATGTTTTATTGCAGGCGCAAAACTCGAAATACCCTTCGACAATCCATCATATCGTCAGAGAGACCTTATTCCGGTTGGAATTGTGGCCGGGTTGTTATTCCGGGATAAGAGCGTCAGCTTCGATCTCAATGTTCCAGCGCGGGTCAAGCAGTTCTTTGACGACGACCATCGTGGCAGCAGGGCGTATGAGAGAGAAGAATTTTCCGTGGACACGGCCTATGGTCTCCCAATCCTCGGTGCGGGTAAGAAACATGCGGGTGCGGTAGACGTGCTCAATCGAGGAACCGGCGTTTTTAAGAGCAGTAGCGATGAGAGTAAGACATTGATCGGTTTGCTCAGCCACATCCTTGTCATCGGCGCCGACCGGGCCGGTCCCCGAGACGTGAACGTGATTACCGAGGCGAACAGCTCGGGAGAATCCGATAATGGGCTCGTAGGGGCTGGTGCCGGGAATGTTCATGCGAGTCATAGATGAATTGTACGGCTGCTGGTAGGGTTATCGTCGACAGCATTTTGGGAGGTGCGCACAGTGTGTTTTTCAGCAGCAGCGAATTTTGTGGGCAGCGGTGTGCTCGGGGCTGTCGGGGTGATGACCCTCACGAAGGTGAAGCATAAGCGAGAGCTGCTATTTGCATCGCTCCCAACGCTTTTTGCCGTACACCAATTTATTGAAGGATTTGTCTGGCTTGGTCTAGATGGGAGGCTCTCACCAGAGGTGACGCATAAGATGGGAGCAGCCTTTGTGTTGTATGCGCAAGGACTGCTGCCTTTTCTGATTCCGCTGGCCGTATTGTTATTCGAACCGGACCGTAAGAGCAGACAAAGAATGCTTCCATTCCTGGCGCTGGGTACTGGGACGACGCTGTACATGCTGTGGGCGTTGATTGCGTATCCGTTGGATATCTTCGTCAAGAGCCATAGCATCGTTTACATCAACGAAGGAACCAACAATACGGCGCTTGCCGTGCTGTATGTGGTCTCAACGTGCGGTTCTCTGTTCTTTTCGAAGGTGCGTGACATGGTCATCTTCGGTGCAGCGAACCTCGCCATTCTGCTGGTTGTAATGGCAGTAAAGCGCTATGCCTTTACTTCGCTCTGGTGCGCTTATGCGGCTGCAGCGAGCGTGATCATCCTGGCGTATTTCTGGAGAAGCAAGCTGAAGAGGCCGTTTCCCTATGGGGATGCTATCTGGGGGTAGCATCCCCATTATCACGGAGAGTCAGGAACGATTCGAACTCGCGAGGATCGTTCGCAGGCGTTCTCGCAAGGGCTCCTCGTAGTAGAGGAAGATCAGGATAGAGAGTGTGATAAGAATGACAGGGGAGAGAATAGCATCCAGACCGGGGTGTAAAGGAGCAACATATTGCCGCATCAGATCACGAATCGGCCATTGCAATAAGTAGATGGAGTAGCTTGCGCCGCCTAGAAGGATAAAGATGCGACTGGAAAGAAGTTTGGTAAGCCATCCCTTGCCAGATGCCAGCCGGTAGATCGCCCAGATGAACCAGAAGAGGCAGGCCAGTGCAACTGCTTTTGAAAACTTCCCCGAAGCGATCAAGGCGATCGGAGGAAACATTACGATTAAGGTAATCCAGTCGTTCTGCCACCAGGGTGTTGAACCGGTGGTACGGTGAAGAAACAGAGAACCGAGTAGCATGCCCAGAATGAATTCGGGTAGACGAAGCAGAGGGAGAAAGATTCCCTGAACCGGACTTGTCATTCCGGCGTGCTGAAATGGAAGTTCGAGAAGGCCCGCTGTTATTCCCACAATAAATAAAAGCATCCAAGTGAGATGACGGCTCCGCAGACGTTCCACGAGAGGTAATAAAAGTGGAAAGCTGCAATAAAAGAATGTTTCAACAGAGAGCGTCCACGCTTGCATGATCCATGCATAGCCGCTTGGAGAGGCAGCGGGAGTCCAGCTCTGCAACAGGGTAAAGTACATGAGGTTGTGACCTGTGGGCAACCCTCGTACTGCGAAACATGTCACGGCTGCTGCAAGCAGATAGACCGGATAGATACGGCAGAACCTTGCGACGAAAAAGCGATAGCGATCCCGTCCAGTTTTCAGGTTGCCCGCATATGTATAGAAAAGGATGAATCCGGAGAGCAGGAAGAAAAGGCAAACCCCTAGCGAACCATGCTCGAGAAAATTAGTTACTGCTCTGGGCATATGCGCCCGATGGGTGAACGCAGCGCCATAGTGGAACGACATTACATAGAATGCTGCAAAAAAACGTAATCCAGTAAGTGCATCCAATGGTGGGCGGCGCGTCCGCACATTGGGGTTGGCAACAAAGCCGTGTTCCAGTAGCTGTTCGGTCGTCACGATAGGTGGAGTCTATCTCAAAAATGAAGTAGGGCAGATAACGCGAACAGGGGATAGAAGATGCGTGGGGCAACGAGAGGTACATGCCCCACGCGGATGGCGAATGATTATGGGATTAGAGACCCTTCTTCTCGAGGAAGAGGATGAGGTCCTTGACGCGGTTGGAATAACCCCACTCGTTGTCATACCAGCTGATGATCTTGCCGGTGTTCCCGATGACCTTGGTCAGTTTGGAGTCGAAGATCGAAGAGAGCGGGTTTCCTCGGAAGTCGCTGGAGACCAACTCCTCTTCGGTGTAGCCGAGGATTCCCTTCATCGGGCCTTCAGCGGCGGCCTTGATGGCGGCGTTAATGCTCTCCACTGAGACAGGCTTCTCTGCCAGGAAGGTGAGATCGACAACCGAGACGGTTGGGGTCGGGACGCGGATAGAGAAGCCGTCAAGCTTGCCGGCCATCTCAGGGATGACGAGCTTGAGAGCCTTGGCGGCGCCGGTGCTCGTGGGGATCATCGAGAGCGCAGCGGCGCGTGCGCGGCGAAGGTCCTTGTGCGGGGCATCGAGCACGACCTGGTCATTGGTATAACTGTGGATCGTGTTCATGAGGCCGTTCACGATTCCAAAAGTGTCATGCAGGACCTTGACGACGGGAGCGAGACAGTTTGTCGTGCAACTCGCGTTGGAGATGACGTTGTGCTTGGAAGGGTCGTACTTGCCTTCGTTGACGCCGAGCACGATGGTGATGTCTTCGTTGCTAGCAGGCGCCGAAATGATGACTTTTTTGACGGTCGAGCCGAGATGGGCCTTGGCTTTTTCGGCATCGGTGAAGAAGCCTGTGGATTCAACGACCACCTGAGCTCCGACGGAGGCCCAGTCAAGCTTGGAGGGATCACGCTCCGCGAAGACCTTGACCTGCTTTCCGTCGACGGAGATGAAGTCGGGTCCATGCTTGATGTCATGGTGAAGATTGCCGAGGATTGAATCGTACTTGAGCAGATGCGCGAGTGTGGCCGGCGTGGTCAGGTCGTTGACGGCGACAAACTCAATGTCAGGATTTCCCAGAGCGCTGCGGAAGACGTTCCGCCCGATGCGGCCAAAGCCGTTGATACCTACCTTTACAGCCATGATTTCCAGTTGCTCCTATCGTGTGGATGCTGAGGTTTATACGTTTTATCTATTGTAGAACGCAGAAAGAGGTCTGTGTGCCTTCAGCACCGGATGGTATCACCTGTCGGTAAAGAGACAAAGATGAAGGCCCCGCAAACCGGGAGAAGTTTCGTACTGATTTGCGGGCGGGTTTGACCCTGTGTTACAAGCGACATATGCGCGATCTGCGCGATTGGATAAGCGACAAGATGAGACGACGCCCAAGACGTGGACCGAATGATTCGGAGTCCACGGGCAAGAGCGGGCAGGAGCTGCCCGCAAATCAACCTGCGCCCTTGAGGCCCTCTTACCCGGACCCTGTTCCGCCACAGGCGGCTGAGCCTGAGATAGTGGCTGGCTCAGAGAGCACAGAAAGCTCTGAGCCTGCTCTGGTTGCTCCCGTTGTTCCGGAGCAGAAGGTTGTAGTGGAGACTCAGCCGGATTCGGTGACCACTCCACCTGCGGAACAGCCTCCAGCGAGGTCGCCCAAAGGTTATGTGGTTTTGACGATTGGACTGCCCGGGTCTGGAAAGACGACCTGGTATAAACGTCGTGGAGTCACCCCACTTTCAAGCGACCTGCTGCGGACGATCCTGTTCGACGACATTACGGAGCAACGCTACCAAGGGCTGGTATTTTCTACATTGCGTAGCCTTTTGCGGGCTCGGCTGATCGCCAAGATGCCGTGGAACTATGTCGACGCCACCAATTTGTCGCCTCATGAGCGGCGACAGTGGATACGCATGGCGAAGAGCTTTGGCTACGAGGTGCAGGCAGTCTTCTTCGATGTTCCGCTGGCGGTATGCCTGGAGCGGAATCGCAAGCGCGATCGCGCGGTTGCCGAAGAGGTAATGCAGAAGATGTCGGAACGTCTGCGTGCGCCTTCCTTCAAGGAAGGCTTCGATAAGATCACGATCGTTCGAGTAAAGGGACAGCCAGGGAGTGGTGGCGGTGCTCCAGTTGGCGGCAGTGATAGTCCGGAGGCCGATCCGGAAGCTGCGCTGTAATCCCTCGGATAAAGGAAACGACATGCCCACAGTAGGCGTTGAGTTCGCAAAAGTGAGCTATACGCCTGCAGGTGGGCATCTTGTTTTGGACGACATCTCTCTTGCGCTTGCTGCCGGAACAACGACCGCACTGTTGGGGCGCAGCGGTTCAGGAAAGACCACATTGCTGCGTATGGTGAATGGATTGACGCAGCCCACAGCAGGGAAAGTGATGGTTCGCGGCCAGAGAGTAAGCGAGCTGCTGTGTGCGGACGACCGGGTCCATCTGCGGCGCGGAATTGGCTATGTGATCCAGGAGGCCGGCCTCTTTCCACACATGACAATCGAGCGGAATGCAGGGCTTGCCCTGGAGCTGGAGGGACGGCTAAGAGCGGAGATCGTGGCGCGAGCTCGTGAGATTCTGGAGCAGGTGGGATTGAATTTTGATGCGCTTCGGGGAAGGTTTCCCTGGCAGCTTTCAGGCGGGCAGAGGCAACGGGTGGGGTTGGCCCGGGCACTAGCTCTGGAGCCTCCTGTGCTATTGATGGACGAGCCTTTCGGTGCTCTCGATCCACTAACGCGGAGCGAGATGCAAGAGATGCTGAAGGGGCTGCTGGCGCCCATGGGAAAGACTGTCCTGCTGGTCACCCATGATCTTGAAGAGGCGCTATACCTTGCAGACCGCATTGTGATTCTTGAGAACGGACGGGTGGTGGCCGATACACCCTCCAACGAGTTTCTTCGGTCTGAAAATTCTCATGTAAAAAACTATATTGCTTCGATCCGTCGCGCGGTGCAGGGATGATGCAGTTCCTGAACCAATACGGATGGGAGATCGGCAGGCTTACCTTTGAGCACTTGTGGCTGACTTTCAGCGCAATGCTATTCGCTGTTGCTATCGGGTTGCCTCTGGGGATACTGCTGACGCGCAGGCCCCGATTAGCCAAGCCCGTGATCGGATTTGCCAATGTCATCCAGACAGTTCCCAGTCTGGCGCTCTTCGGGCTTCTATTACCGGTGCCATGGATGGGAGAGAATGCTGCTCGGCTTGCCATTGTTGCGCTAACTGGGTATGCTCTGCTGCCCATCCTGCGAAACACCTATGCGGGAATCATGAGTGTCGATGTTCAGTTGGCCGATATCGCGGATGCGATGGGGATGACTGGCTGGCAGAGACTCAGAAAAATAGAGCTGCCGTTGGCGGCCAGCGTGATTCTGGCCGGGGTGAGGACCGCGACCGTAATTTGTGTTGGGGTGGCGACCATTGCCGCAGCCATCGGTGCAGGCGGGCTGGGAGAGCTGATCTTTCGCGGAGTTGCCAGCGTGGATAATCAGCTTGTGCTGGCAGGTGCAGCTCCCGCGGCCCTCTTGGCCTTGATTGCGGATGGGGCATTGGCGTGGGTGGAGAAGAAGTTAACGGTGCGGAGATGACTCTGCAAGTCAGTGGCGTAGTCAGTCAGCGGGTTAGCCAGTCACGGAGCGACTGGTTGGGGCGATGCTTGCAGGCTGGGATGGTCTGTTGTTTGTTTCTCTGCGTTGCCTGTGCACCTCCACGTTCTTCGCGCATTGTTATTGGAGCGAAGAACTTCACTGAGCAGGTTGTACTGGGGGAGTTGCTGGCCCAGGAGATCGAAGAGGTTACCGGTCAGCCTGTTGATCGCAGATTCTATTTAGCGGGAAGTTATTTGTGCCAGCAAGCGCTAGTGAGCGGCCGCATCGATGGCTATGTGGAGTACACCGGTACAGCGCTTACCGCGATTCTGAAGCAGCCGCTACCTCCTGTTGGCCAGCGTGATCGAGCGCATGTTTTTGAGACAGTGCGACAGTTCTACGATCAAAGTTATCGCGTTCGCGTAGAACCGGGGCTGGGCTTCGAGAACACCTTTGCGATGGTGGTGCGTGGCGACGAGGCTAGGAAACTTGGGCTGAAGACAATCTCCGATGCCGTGCCTCATGCGCTACAGATGAAGCTTGGAGTCGGTTACGAATTTGAACAGCGTCCAGATGGACTGCGGGGGTTGGAATCGGTTTACGGACTGAAGTTTAATAGCAATCCTCGGACGATGGATCTAGGGCTGTTGTATCGAGCACTTTCGGCCAAACAGGTGGACATGGTGGCAGGAAATTCAACCGATGGTCCGATTCAGGCCATGGGATTTGTAGTGCTGGAAGATGATAAGCACTATTTCCCGCCGTATGAGGCTGTGCCACTGGTGCGCGAAGATTCGTTACGACGGCATCCTGGAATCCAGCTTGCGATGGATAAGCTGGCTGGAAAGATAAGCGCAGAGGAAATTCGTAAGATGAATAACGCCGTGGATGGACAGCACAGGGATGTATCTGCGGTTGTCCGCGAATTCAGGAAAAGCAAGGGACTCTAGGGCATAAGAGATCTTTTGGTGCGCGAGGTTACTTTCGTTCGGCTAGAGCTTCTGTCTGCTTTGACATCTGGGCGGTACGCTCAAGCTTGTCCCAGTTGAATGGTTTGCCGTCGATGGCCCGTTTAATGGTCTTCAGCAGCACGATCGAGAAAACCTGGCGGTAGCTGAATCGTTGAATCCAGATATGAACCAGGAGCCATGCGTCACCCCGGCTAGCCGGATGTTTGCGTTCGAGCGCAAAGGCAAGGGCCGAGGTAAGGAAGTCGATGACCAGGAAGGCGGTGAAGAAGATGAGCAGCTTATGGAAGCTGGCTGCCGAAGCCGAGTCGGGATGGAAATGCTTATCGACAAAGTAATTGATAACGCCCGCGACGAACATGAGATCGATTAGAGGCGAAACCAGGGGAAGAAGAATCTGGAAGACCACGATATTGGGCAGCGCAAAGAGGCCCATGGCGAGATGTTTGGTGATGGCTCCACGATGTTTGAAGACCGCCTGAAGAATGCCAAACGACCAACGGAAGCGCTGGCGCATCAAGCCATCCATGTTGACTGGGGCCTCGGTAAAGGCGAGCGCCTGGTCTTCGTAGATGACCGAATATCCTTGTTCGAGGATGTTCATCGTAAGGTCCGCATCTTCGGCGACAGTATCGGGGTGATACCCGCCGCCATCGCGAACAGCAGAGGTACGCCATGCTCCAATGGCTCCCGGGACAACCATGACGACATCGAAGAGATCGAGGGCGCGTCGCTCAAAATTCTGACTGGTGATGTATTCTAGGGCCTGCCAGCGCGTCCAGAGGTTGACGCGATTGCCAACCTTGGCGTTTCCAGCAACGGCTCCAATCTTCGGATTAGCAAAATGGCTGACGAGGCGGGTGATAGCGTCATGGGCGATAACGCCGTCTGCGTCGATGCCGACATAGATCTCTTCGTCGGTTTGATTCAGAGCGAAGTTCAGGGCTTCAGCTTTGCCGCCATTTGGTTTCGTGAGTAGCGTAAGACGCCCGGAAGCGAGATCTACAGGATAGGTGTCGTGGACGACTTTAGCGGTGTTGTCTGAGGAACCGTCGTCGATGACGATGATACGAAGGTTCTTGTAATTCGACATCATCACGGAACGGATCGTCCGCGCGATGACCTTTTCTTCGTTATATGCCGGGATGAGAACGGCAACGCGAGGATTGTAGTCTGGGCCGGCGTAGTTTTTGCGAGTGCGAAGACGATCAATCAGCGCAAATGCCCCGATGATGATGAGTCGCCCGCTCATCAGGATGTCACCGACAAAAAAGACAGCGACTACAAAGTTGTTGAAAAATCCGATAAGAAAGAAAGTAATGGAATCGGCACGGGCCTGCCAGCGCTGGTGAGGTGTCAGGGGAGGCATAACCTCAGCACGAGTTTTTCCGATCAGCTCTGCGACAGGAACGATCTCATAACCGCGAGCGCGCAGCTGGGTAATCAGCATGGGGAGTGCGGCCACGGTTGCGGAGCGATCACCGCCCCCATCATGCATCAGAATGATGGAGCCGCGCTGCCAGGGGTTTTTCTCCATGTCGGCAATCTGGCTGAAGACGCTGTCGGTGATCTCCTGCGGGGTCTTTCGCGGAGTCTCATCCCAGTCGTTCGTATCGATTTTGTTCCCGAGGATGACGTAGCCAAGGCTCTGAATCCGGTCTACAGGGGCAGCCTGATCATTAGTGTCAGGTTCCTGGTCAATGGAATAGGGGGGACGGAAATAGAGTGGCTGGACTCCAAGTTTGGCACCGAAGAGGCGTTCTGTAAGATTCAGCTCGAGATCGACCTGGGCTTTGGGGATTACGCTGATGTCGGGATGTGTGAAGCTGTGATTTCCGATCTCATGGCCTTCGCGATAGACGCGCTGCATGATCCCGACGTTCTTTTCGGCTTCTTCTCCAATCATCAGGAAGACAGCTTTGACATTGTATTGTTTCAGGACGTCAAGGATTTTAGGCGTCCACTTGGCATCTGGACCGTCATCGAAGGAGATCGCGACTTTTTTGGGGTGATAGCCGTATTGCGTGATGGTGTAGGAAAGTGGATATGACTGCATCGATTCCTGTACCACCATGCGATAGCGCAACGGAACAGAGTCATCGTCGTCCATCGCAAGGTCACGTGCTCCATCTTGAGGTCGACGAGTGATGCGCAGAACATCGCCTTCCCCTTCGGTATCGACGTCATAGCCAGGAGAAACATGCGCGAGGTCATGCTCGGGATCGGCGTTGAGAGGACGGTCCCATATTTTCCACAGAGAATTATCTTCCTGTCCTAACCGCCACAGGGCGTAGGTCTGGATCCCAAGAGCGCGGGCCGCGCGCATCTGGTTTAGGACGGTGACGGCATCCAGAAACCAGACGTAATGCCGAACGTGGGAGTCGACGTCATCGTAAGCAAAGTGGACATTTAGCGAATCGTCATCGAGATCGATTTGAGATCCAGAGTCATAGGCATTCTGCCATGCCTCCTGAGTTGAGAGCGGAACTGCGGATAAGACCTTTTCTGGCTGCTGCTTATGACCTTTCTTTGTTGGGGAAGGGAGGGTCGTGGTCCAGTTGTAACCGTAGCTCCCGATCGCACAAATGATCTTTTCTTTCGGAACAACCTTAAGAATTGCTTTGAGATTGTCGGTGAACCAATCCTGCGAGGCGATGGGCCCGGGATCTCCGCCAGACTCATGCTCGTCGTAGTTCATCAGGAGCAGCCCATCAGAGTGATCGGCGAGGAATTTCATATCGAAATCGTCGTCGCGGACCGGGACGTTTATGTAGAGGTGCAGGTTGCGTGGATGGAAGTCGTTATAAAGGCCAGCGACGAGTGCATTGAATCCAGGCTGCGCATTAGTAGGAATCTCCTCAAAGTCAAGTGAGAGCCCACGGTACGAAGGATTCGCAGCGAGAAAGGCGTCGATCTGATGGATGAAGTTGGCGCGTGCGGTCTCGTTAAGAAGGAAATCCCCGATTTCGGGGAGAAACTGGTTCTTAACTGGGTTGTAGTTGTTTACCAGTGGAACGACATCGAGGTTGACACGAGTCGTTGCAATGGTAGATGCCACTTTGCCGTCACGATCGACGGAGTGAACCGTGCCTTTTTCGATGATGTTATAGGGCCGGTTGTCGAGGGAATATCCAGTCAGGTTTCCATCCGGGGTTACAACATGAAGCCACTCAGGAAAGAGAATGTCGATTTGAGAGATGTGCTGGCGGAAGGAGGAATAGCTGGCGGGGTCGTCTTCGACATAGTATGCAGCGCGTAGGCCTTCGCCTGAGTTTAGAGGGACGTCTGAAGGCTTAATATCCGTTTTACGATGGGCAGATCGGCGAAGCTTCTGATTTTTCTGCGGTTGATTCGCAAGAGCACGGTAGTTCCGTTTTTGCGTCTCAAGCATGAGCTCTGGTAGGGGCTTCATGCGGATCAGTCCGACGAAAAAAATAATGGCGAGAATTAGGCCGATGAATGCAAGTGAGTCAAGGATGACCCGGAGGCGTTTCCAGCGCTTGCGTTGCGGGTCGTAGAAGATCTGTTTGGCCATCAGGGAGTGAGGCTTTTCGCGATGGGCTTTGCCTCAGGCTCCATCCTAAGCAGGGAAGAGTCTAGAGTCAACGAAACGGTTGAAGGGGATAAAGTTCGCAGTATGATGCAGTTTGGATGCTAATTCCTCGACGAAAAGGGTTGATTTTATTCTGGGGCGCAGTGGTGCTGGGACTGGCGCTGCGGCTGGCCTTTGTGTTGCATACCCCGCGAATCGCCGGGGATACGCTGATCTATGGAGATATCGCGAAGAACTGGATGCATCACGGCGTTTATGGCTTTGCAGAGTCAGCGTCAGGGCCGCTTCCGACGCTGATCCGGCTACCGGGATACCCGATGTTTCTGGCCCTATGCTTTAGGGTATTTGGCGATGACAGATATTCGGCAGTGATGTTGGCACAATGCCTGATCGATCTGGGTACGTGTATTCTGCTGGGCGATTTAGCGAGACGCATTTTTGGGCGGCGGGCTGGAATCGCAGTGTTGTGGATGGCGGCACTGTGTCCCTTTACCGCAAATTATGTTGCAGCTCCTTTAACCGAGACCCTTACGCTGACTTGCATCGTAGTTGCGTTTTACGGGTTGGTTCGATGGAAAGAACTGGAGGGGGGGTGGAATCGCTGGCTTTGGGCCATTGCAATGGCGCTGGCTTACGCTGTGTTACTGCGTCCAGAGCAGGGGTTGCTATCAGTTGCAATTCTTTCTGCGATGGGGTGGGTCAGTTTGCGGGGTGGGTTTAAGGGTAGGAATGCGGCGCCGGTTGCTGTGGCGGCGCTTTGCGTGGTTCTACCGCTAATGCCGTGGACAGTCCGTAACTGGCGGACCTTCCATGTATTTCAGCCACTGGTTCCGAAGGATGCGGTTGACCCGGGCGAGTTAATTCCGCACGGATTCGATCGCTGGTATCGCACCTGGGCAATCGAGTTTGTCTCAACGGAGGATGTGTACTGGAACTGGAACACTGCAATGATCGACATCGACGATATTCCGACCCGAGCGTTTGATACGGAGGAGCAGTACAGCCGGGTAGAGGCATTGCTGAACAAACACAATCAGGATTTCAATGCGACACCAGAGCTGGATGCGGGATTTGGCGCATTGGCTGAGGAGAGGATCGCTGACGATCCGGTGCGGTATTACCTGGTTCTGCCAGTCGCGCGGTTGGTGGATATGGCTTTCCGCCCGCGAACGGAGATGATGGAGTCCGATTTGGAGTGGTGGAAGTGGAGGCACCCAAAGCAGACTATCTTTGCGGGAACGTATGCCTTGCTGAATCTTGTGTATTTCACGGCCGGAGCGATCGGGCTGTGGCGTTGGAGGCGAAGAGGATGGGGTGGACACGCGGTGCTGGCCTGGTCGATGATTGCATTCTTTGCGTTACGATGTGCGCTACTACTGACACTCGATAACTCAGAGCCACGGTACACGTTGGAACTCTTCCCCTTGCTCATACTGTGGGCAGGAGCATTATTTGTACGCATTCCAGAATCTGAAATTACGACAGGGGTTGGAGGTCGCCGAGTACTGTAGGAATCAGTTCGGAGACGGTGGGATGGATGTGCACGGCGCGCTGGATCGTCGTGTAAGGCGCTCGAGCATACATGACATCTGTGATGCAGTGAATCGCTTCGTCGCCACTGGTTCCGAGGATGGAGGCTCCAAGGATCTGCTTGCTTTCGACATCAACCAGAATCTTCATAAAGCCTTCGCTCTCGCCTTTCTCGACAGCGCGATTTACTTTGGTCATCGGGCGAGTCCCCATGAGTGCTGGTTTACCTGACTGACGCACTTCGCGCTCGGTGAGGCCGACACGGGCCAGGGGAGGATCCATGAAGAGGGCATACGTGGGGATACGGTCGCTGACACAGCGGGGATCGTTGTCGAGCAGATTGGCAGCGACGATCTCGAAGTCATTGTAGGCGGTGTGGGTGAAGGCTCCTTTGCCGTTGCAATCTCCCAGTGCCCAGATCCCGGACACATTTGTGCGGAGCTGGTCATCGACCTTGATATAGCCGTGTTGGTCGGTGGCGACTCCTGCTTTGTCGAGACCGAGGTCATCGGTATTGGGGCGGCGGCCTACTGCAAGAAGGACATGGGATGCTATGAGGGGCTTGTTGTCTTCGTTGCAGTTGACATGTACAGACACACCTTCAGGCGAATGATCCAGACTGATGCATTCGGCGTTAAGCCGGATGCGGATACCTTCTTTTTCGAGGATCTCTTTGATTGTTGAGGAGACGTCGTCATCTTCGCGTTGCGCAAGACGCGGCCCCATTTCGATGATAGTGATCTCGCTGCCAAAGCGCCGGAAAGCCTGCGCAAATTCGATACCAATGTAGCTTCCTCCTACGATCGCAAGATGGCGGGGAAGTTCTTCAAGGTCGAGGAGAGAGGTGTTGGTAAGGAAGGGCACCTCATGGACGCCTGGTATTGGAGGTACGGAGGCGCGTCCGCCGACATTGAGAAAGATTTGCGGAGCAGAGAGAAGTTCTTTATCGACTCGGATGGTCGTGGGAGACTCAAAGCGAGCATGGCCGGTGAAGACCGTACAATTCTGCATGTCGCGCAACCATGATTCGATGTTGTCGCGAGACTTGAGCAAAATGGAATCTTTACGGGCTTTGATCTCCCTCATATCGGCATGTACCGGACCTGAGACATCGATGCCATACATCTTGGCGGTATGGGCCTTGTGGGCAACATAGGCGCTGGCAATCAGTGTTTTGGTAGGAGTACAACCGGTATTGACACAGGTCCCGCCAAAGAGTTTGCGTTCGACGATGGCGACCTTACGACCTGCCTGTGCGAGTCTGCCTGCGAGGGAGGGACCGGCCTGGCCAGCCCCGATGATGATGGCATCGAAGGGTGTTGGCATCATCGATTGAGGGTACCAGTTCGTTCAGGTTAGCGATAGCATTCGATCAAATGTGGCAGGAGGAGGATCTGTTCTCTTGCAATCTACGCACTTGATAAAGTCGTCTGAAGAAGGGAGATTCGAGAGATGCAGATCAGTCATGCAAGCAAAGTTGTTCTGGTGACCGGAGGAACAGGTGGGCTTGGTCGCAGTGTTGTTCTGGCCTTTGCCGCGGAGAACGCAAAGGTTACTACAACTTATCGCAACGCGGCCGAGCTCACCGCATTGAAGCAGGCCGCAGGGGAGAAGGCCGGTTTCATTGAAGGTGTGCAGGCGGATGCAACGGATGAATCTGCGATATCGGCCTTAGTCTCTAGTATTTTGTCAAAGCATGGCAGATTGGATGTCGTGGTTAATACCGTGGGTGGCTATGCAGGCGGAATCAAACTATGGGAGCTAGAGCCAAAGGTATTCGAACGGATGTTGGATTTGAATCTGCGCGTTGGATTTGTACTTGGACGTACCACGATCCCGGCGCTGGTTCAGCAGGGAAGGGGAGTACTCATCAATGTCGCAGCGAAGGCTGCATTTGATCACGCAGCTGGAGCCTCAGCATATGCGGCGTCTAAAGCTGCTGCTGTGGCTCTGATGGACTGTCTTGCAGCCGATGTCAAAGGAACAGGGGTACGGGTTAATTCGATTTTGCCGAGCATCATTGATACGGAAGCGAATCGAAAGGGGATGCCAGACGCCGATTTTGACAGATGGCCAAAGCCGGAGGAGATTGCGCGCGTCATTTTGTTCCTTGCCAGCGATGAGGCGCGGGTTGTCCATGGTGCGTCTGTTCCGGTGTATGGAGAGAGTTAGGGATGGTAAAGGACAGGTCCTGAAACCATGAATTTCATCGCTGGATAACGCAACTCGAGCAACTGCAATAAAAAATGAGACGTCGTATTTGTGGAGGCTTCCTAGTAGCGTATAGTGGCTTCGGCTGCAAAAGGGTTCACGGATCTCCCGCATCAAGTAATAGAGAAAAAATTAAGGAGTTGAGGAGAGGAAGATGAAGAAAATTGCATGTCTATCGTTAGGCGTTCTGCTGGTGCTACCCCTGATGGCGAAAGGGCAGGAGAAAGAAGAAGATCGCGTCAAAGAGTCAGGCCTGGTTTTACGAGACATCCTGGAAGCTCCTGACAAAGGAATTCCTCAGGACTTGATCGATAAGGCAGAGTGCGTCGTTGTTTATCCTTCCGTAAAGAAAGCAGCTTTTGTTGTGGGCGGAAGTTATGGCCGCGGCGTGATGACTTGCCGAACGGGAAAGAATTTCAGGGGGCCGTGGAGCGCTCCAACAATGATGGCCCTGGAAGGCGCCAGCTTTGGATTTCAGATCGGCGGTCAGGCAACTGATTTCGTTTTGCTGATTATGAATGAGCGTGGTGCTAGTTCTGTACTTTCAAGCAAAGTGAAGATCGGAGCCGATGCCTCGGCTGCGGCTGGTCCGGTGGGCCGCAATGCCAGTGCAGAGACGGACGTCATGCTGAAGGCCGAGATACTCTCCTGGTCTCGGGCACAGGGACTTTTCGCTGGTATTTCGTTGTCGGGATCAAGCATGCGTCCTGACAATGGCGCTAACAAGAACCTCTACGGGAAAGATCTTACTGCGCAGGACATCGTCTTCAAGCATGAAGTCAAGGCTCCGGCTTCAGCACGCACGTTACTTGCGGAATTGAATAAGATTTCGCCACGACGTAAACCCTAAATCTCGAAGAAGAGCGAAGGAAGGGCAGCCATTGCGGCTGCCCCTTCTGTTTTGTTCGATAAAACAGCCGCGACGAAAACATTCTTTCTATGACATCCGTGGTTCTTGAGGGCTACAATTCACCGCGCGTCGTGAAAAACGATTGCGAAGGAGTGTGAAGTATGGCAACGATGACTGCGCTGCGACCCGGCGCTTACGGTTATCCCGTATCAATTCGGGCAAGGTACAACAACTTTATTGGTGGTGAGTGGGTGGCTCCCGCCTCTGGACAATACTTCGAGAACGTAACACCAGTTACGGGACAGATCCTGTGCGAGATTCCGCGGTCGAATGCAGCAGATGTCGATCGCGCTCTGGATGCTGCTCATGCGGCGAAGACTGCATGGGGCAAGACTGCGCCCGCTGAGCGTGCGCGCATGCTTGAGAAGATTGCGCAGCGTATGGAAGACAACCTAGAAATGCTTGCCACTGTGGAGACATGGGACAACGGTAAGCCTATTCGCGAGGCCATGGCGGCCGACATTCCTCTCGCGATCGATCACTTCCGTTACTTTGCTGGAGCGATTCGCGCGCAGGAAGGTTCGATCAGCGAGATCGACGAGACCACAGTTGCGTATCACTATCACGAGCCGTTGGGTGTTGTCGGCCAGATTATCCCGTGGAACTTTCCAATATTGATGGCAGCCTGGAAGTTGGCTCCCGCGCTTGCAGCCGGCAACGCGGTTGTACTGAAGCCCGCCGAGCAGACACCACTCGGTATCCTTGTCTTTGCCGAACTCATCCAGGACATTCTTCCTCCTGGAGTGCTGAACATCGTTAATGGTTTTGGCCTGGAAGCCGGCAAGCCTCTAGCTTCGAGTTCGCGTATTGCCAAGATCGCGTTTACCGGCGAGACGACAACTGGCCGACTCATCATGCAGTATGCGTCGCAGAACATTATTCCAGTGACGCTGGAACTCGGTGGCAAGTCACCCAACATCTTCTTTGCCGACGTAATGCGCGAAGACGACGATTTCTTCGACAAGTCTCTTGAAGGCTTTGCAATGTTTGCGCTGAACCAGGGAGAAGTCTGTACCTGTCCATCGCGTGCTTTGGTTCATGAGTCGATCTATGGCCGGTTTATGGAGCGGGCGTTGAAGCGGGTGAGGGCGATCCAGCAGGGTAATCCGCTAGACAAAACAACCATGATTGGAGCGCAGGCTTCGACAGAGCAGATGGAGAAGATCCTTTCGTATCTCGACATCGGCCGCCAGGAAGGGGCAGAGGTTTTGACGGGTGGCAAGCGCGCAAAACTGGAAGGAGATCTGGCGGAAGGTTTCTATATCGAACCGACGGTCTTCAAGGGTAACAACAAGATGCGTATCTTCCAGGAGGAAATCTTTGGCCCCGTGGTTTCAGTGACAACCTTCAAGGATGATGACGAGGCACTGGCGATCGCGAATGATACGTTGTATGGACTGGGAGCCGGCATCTGGACTCGCGATCTCAATCGTGCCTATCATTTTGGCCGCTCTATTCAAGCTGGCCGGGTATGGACGAACTGCTACCATCTGTATCCAGCCCATGCTGCCTTCGGCGGGTATAAGCAGTCGGGTATTGGCCGCGAAAACCACAAAATCATGCTCGACCACTATCAGCAGACGAAGAACCAGCTCATCAGTTACAGCCCGAAGGCGATGGGATTTTTCTAAACGATGACGACAGCAACTCAACTTCCGCTGCAGGTGACGGCGACTCCCAGTGCATTAGCTCTGATCGAGAAGCTGAAGGCCCGGTACGGAGAGTTGATGTTTCACCAGTCGGGGGGCTGTTGCGATGGCAGCTCCCCGATGTGTTATCCGAGAGGCGAGTTTCTTGTCGGCGACAGCGATGTTTTACTGGGGGAGATTGGTGGAACTCCGTTCTACATGAGCCGCAGCCAGTTTGAGTACTGGAAGCATACACAGCTCACTCTGGATGTGGTGACAGGGCGTGGAGGAATGTTTTCGCTGGAGGGGCCAGAAGGATTGCGGTTTCTGATCCGGTCAAAGGTATTCGGCGATGACGAGATCGCGGCACTAAGAACGGCAGGGCGGATCTAGTGTCCTGGATCTGAAGTCCATTGCATTTATCCGAAGGTCAACCGGAGATTCCTTCGAATTGCCGTTTGCTCGCTCAGGATGACACTTCAGCATGGTGCGCATTTCAGGTTCAGGGACGTCAGGCTTTTTAGTGCGATGTCTCCGAATCCGTCGCGTTCTTGTGGAGAATAGCCCCCCCAGACGCGTTTTGTAAGTAGCTTTTTTTCAAAGAGTTATCTGTTTTTTGTGATGTAAAATATTGTATGCAAAAGGGTTAGACCTCAAAATATTGATTTAAAAAGAGATAGGGCCAGAATTGATCTCCTGGCCCTATCTCTTATCGTTTCTATTCTTCTTTATCTCTATCTCTATTCTAACGAGGTAGTCTGGGTGAATCTGCACTTCGGAGCAGATTTGTTTTTGGACTATAAAGGTTTTGATTTGTTGAAGTTGAGATGATTCCCCCAAGGGAATTTTGTGGGCCGTGGGCTTGACAAGTTAAAGATGGCTCGAGCTTGCGCGGGTTGCCGCGCGTTGCTGTTCGCAGAGTGACAAATTTTTGAGATGTGCGATGGGTGGAAGACAAAGATGCGGAGATTTCTCGCTTCGGCCTATTTGATTCGCCTGCGACTCACTATGGGCTTCCGGTCGAAATGACACGTCGCTGGGGTAAACAGATCAAGACGACACGTCTACTTTTGATTGGGAACTTCTGTGCGAGGAAGAGTCAGGCGCGCTTTTTCTCGAGGCATTTCGTCATAATAGCGGTGTGCAACTTTTCGCGCAGATCGTCGGAGATCTCGTAAACTTCGTTGCCGCGATAGACCTCGATCGTTTGCCGGGTGGTGTTGAGCACAACCTCGCAATGCTTGCAGCCAGAGAGGTGAGCGCGGACTTCCTCTAGAAGCTCGGGGCTGATCTGGCCATCGAAGTAATCCGTAAGCTGGCTCAGGAAATCGGTGCAGTTCATGCGGGTTGTCCCTCCTTCCGCTGGCGGAAGTATCTGCTTAAACGCTCGCGCAATTGTAAACGAGCGCGCAGAAGGCGTGATTTGACGGCGGGGATGCTCAAACCAAGTGCCTCCGCGGTCTCTTCCGTGGAGAGGTTTTCGATATCCCGCAGCGTAAAGACGGTGCGGAAACCCGGAGGGAGTCCCTGGATGGTTCTCCGAAGAATGTCGTTAAGCTCGTTCTGATCGAAGATCTGCTCTGGATTCGGGCGCCACTCGGCAAAATCCCGTGGGATCGATCCTTCTTCGGTTTGGACATCTTCGTCCATAGAGACGGTCTTGCTGGTCTTACGCTTGCGAAGCCGCATAAGGCTTTCGTTGACTGCAATTCGGACAAGCCAAGTCGAAAACTTCGAGTTTCCCTGGAACTGGTCCAGCTTCTCGTAAGCCTTGAGGAAGGTGTCCTGCGTAATGTCTTCAGCGTCTTCACGATTTTGCGTAATATGCTGCGCTACGCGAAAGATCTGGCGTTCATATTGCCGGACCAGCTGCTCAAAGGCTGCTGTATCCCCTTCCCGAGCGCGCGCAACTAACGCTACGTCGGGATGAATCTCTTCCGTTCCTGGAGATTGGATGGCGGGCATGGGCAAAAGGGTGCGCAAATCAAAAATGAGCCCATATGACTCAGTTTTGATCTCATGCGCTTCAACCATAGTAAATGCCGTGCTGTATCCGGGCAAAGGCCTACCGCCGAAGCAGAAGAAAGAGTGTACCTGTACAGATTCCACCTTGCGGAGTCTAACCCTCAGCGGGGGAGGAGCGGCTTACAGTAAAAGATGTGGACATCCGCAAGAGGGTCAATTTTGAAGGTTTGTACGAGATTTCAGACGGCATTTCTGCTTGGTTCTTTTGTTTTGGGCACAGGGTTTCCTGCGTGGTCCCAAAGCTCTTCCAAACCGTCAGCCAAGAAGCATTCTTCTAAAAGCTCTACGAGCGCCAAGAAGAAGACCCCGCAGCCTTCTTCGCATACGGCAGCGAAGTCTTCCTCGGCTCGGAGATCAAGCAAAACGAGTGCGAAGACGAAGGCACATCGGCGAACTGCAAAGAAGCCAACGGCCGAGACGATTCGTTTGACGAGCGTGTTTCGTGCTACGGAACAGCTTCGTCCAATGGCGCAACAGCTTAATGCGACGCGTTCTGCTGCTGCTTATGCGGGTGTCCAGGCTTATGCTCGTACACATCCGGGGGAAGGATCGGCTACGGCATGGTTGGCGCTGGGGCATGCCTATATGCTCGACCGCCGCTATAACGAGGCGTACACAGCATTCCAACAAGCGAAAACAAGTGGTAAAGTGCTGAACGATTATGCGGACTATCTAGGGGCACAGGCTGCGCTCCAAGCCAACCGCGGCGCGGATGCTTATGCTCTGTTGGATCACTTCGCCGAACACTATCCCGACAGTATTTTTGTGGCAAATGCTCCGGTTTTGCTTGCGAATGCATATATTCAGCAGAACAATCCACAGGGTGCGCTAACAGCATTGCATCCGTTGGAAGATACCCCGGTTGGAAGCCACAGCGACTTCCGTTACATTCTGGGTCGCGCTTACCAGCTGACAGGCGATGCTGGCCATGCCGCTCCAATCTATCGGAACATCTATGCGAAGTTTCCGTTCAGTTATGAGGCCGGTCAGGCTCGCGCACAGCTGGATGCAATGGGAGTTCCACTGAATGCGACGGAGCGTAAGTCGCATGCTGACCAGCTCTTCAACGCAAAGCGTTACAACGAAGCCGGGCAGGAGTACCACGAGATTGCCCGGAATGATTCCAGCCTTTCTCAGATGGATCGTGATGCTCTGGCGGTTTATGCTGCGGTTTGCGATTACAAGCTCAAGCGGATCAGCCGTCGGGACGTTGAGCGTCTTCCGGAACCGAACGATGATGCGGCGTCCGCCAAACTTTATCTGCTTGCGGAGCTTTCGCGGAGTGAAGGTGATACTGCGGCCCATACGACGGTCCTCGATCAAATGATCAAGCGCTTTCCTACAAGCCGGTGGCTTGAGGAGGCCCTTTACTCTGGTGGCAATATGTACCTGCTCAAGCAAGATTCCGAGCAGGCGATCAAGCACTACAAGCTGCTGGTACAGATGTTTCCCCGCAGCACCTATGCTCCTTCTGCACACTGGCGCGCGGCATGGATGAACTACCGGATGCGGAACTTTGGGGAAGCTGCCCGGCTGATGGATGAGCAGATCGTCCAGTATGGCGCAGGGATTGAAGCTCCCACAGCCCTTTACTGGCGCGGACGCATCTTTGAAGAGCAGGAACATAATCCCGGTCAAGCTGCAAATTACTATCGTGCGCTGAGCGCGAATTACACGAACTACTACTACGCAGAACTGGCACGGAAACGTCTTGAAATCCTTGGAACGCAAGCGCCCAATGTTCTGGCATCTCCAGTTCTGGCTTCGATACAGAAGCGTGAGATCCCGTCGCTGATCGATGAGATTCCGGAAAACGAGCCCCATCTGATCAAAGCGCGGTTGGTGGCGAATGCTGCGCTGAATGAGTACATCGGTCCAGAGATTCAGGCTGCGCCAGATTCTTCTGAATGGGGTGCGCTTGCGGAAGCGCGCATCTATGCCTCTTATGGGGAAACGACCCGCACACTTCAGTCCCTGAAGCGCAGCAAGATCTCCTTCTTTGCTCTGCCTTTGGATCAGGTACCTACCCTCTACTGGCAGCTTCTTTTTCCTCGAGCCTATTGGAACGATCTGGTGGCGAACTCAGAGAAGAATGGGCTGGATCCTTACCTGGTTGCTTCGTTGATTCGACAGGAATCGGAGTTCAATGCAGGAGCCGTCAGCCGAGCAAATGCTTATGGGTTGATGCAGCTTCTTCCCTCCGTGGGCAAGTCGCTGGCAAGAAAACAAGGAATGCATAATTTCAAGACATCCGATCTATTGAATGCGGGTACCAATCTTCGACTAGGAACCCTCAATTTGAACCAGGTTCTTGCCCGGTACGGCGGACAGGCGGAATATGCTCTTGCAGCTTACAACGCGGGAGATGTACCGGTACGCCGGTGGATGGCGGCAGGTCCGTACCAGGATATTGCCGAGTTTGTTGAATCCATTCCTTATACGGAGACGCGAGAGTATGTCCAAGCGATTCTGCGAAATAGAAGAATCTACCAGGCCCTTTACGGAAAACGTTAGGAATCAGGAAGGAATCATCCGCTGAATTCTTCATTGACACGTGACGAAATTGGGATATGCTTTGCACCATAGTTGGTGCAATTCTGATCGAGAGGTTGAAGAAACCGCAAAAGAAGAGTTTCTGTTGGAAACATGCCAATGGAAATTACGCAGATTAACTGTCCGCAATGCAAAGAGGTGGAGATATGGTTCCAGAGTTGAACTTCCTCGATGAGTGGATCCCGGAACAAATGGAACCGGGTACGATGTTTTTGTTGGACGAGACGAATGGGTTGGGGAAATCGGATAACCCCTACTGTGCTGTTCTGGCTTGCCCCTCATGTGGAGCGCTCGGGTTGATCACTCGGCACCAGTGTGTTGGATTAGAATCCATGATCTGTGGTTCTGAGAGATGTTCCGCGGAATATTTTCTCCTGGATGGACATATCTGCTATCGCAAACCAAATTGAGACCGAGTGTTGGTCAATGCAGAAGGTGCATGGCAGGTGTCCATGCACCTTTTCTTTTGCGGTGAGCGCTTCCCGCTTTGTGGCTGCATCGGGAGTCGAAATAAGAAGGGTCATAATTCCGGCAGGCGACCGGCATCCAATATAGTTACGGTGAGCGGAGGCACCCATGCGCTCTCATCTGGCTACGTTGCTGGAGGATTTTCGTCGCTTTGGCAGCGAGAGGGCCGTTGTTCGCCATACCGGTAATCGACGCAAGAGTACTAGCTACGAAGAGATTGCAAGATTAGCCGGGCGTTTTGCGGCGCTGCTGGACGAGCGCGGCATTCTGGTCGGTGATCGGGTCATAATATGGGCGGAGAACAGCGCCCAATGGATTAGTGCGTTTTACGGATGTATGTTGCGGGGGGTACTGGCTGTTCCGCTGGATGTCTATGGAACGGTCGAGTTTGCGACGCGAGTAGCGTCTGATGTGCGTCCGTCATTGATTGTGGGTGATCAGGAGTTTCTTCGTTCGCTCAAAGGAGAGTGGTCTCAGCTTGCGTTTGAAGATTGGCTGGATGTACTGCCTGCGAAAGAGATGGTGGCGGCTGCCAATCTTTCGCGCGATACACCGTTGCAGATTCTCTTTACTTCCGGAACAACCGGAGATCCGAAAGGCATCGTCCATACCCATGGAAACATTCTCGCCAGCCTTGAGCCGATCGAGCAGGCTGCCCGCGGCTATATGCGTTATGAGCGTCTGGTCCATCCGTTGCGTTTTCTTCATACGCTACCGTTGAGCCATGTCTTTGGGCAGATGATGGGATTGTGGGTCCCGGCGGTCTTTGCTGCAGAGGTTCACTTTGAAAGCCGCCTTGTATCCGCTCGGCTGATTGAAACAGTTCGTGAAGAGCGCATTTCAGTTGTTGCGGCGGTGCCTCGGGTACTTGCGATGCTCAAGAACCATCTGGAAACGGAATATCCCAATCTGCCGATGCGTCTGGCAGAGGCGCAAGAGAAGTCCTCCATCCGACGGTGGTGGTATTTCCGCGATATCCATTCGGCTTTTGGATGGAAATTCTGGGCCTTTGTGACTGGCGGCAGCGCCTTGTCGGTTTCAACCGAGCGCTTCTGGACCACGCTTTCTTTTGTAGTGGTTCAGGGGTACGGCATGACAGAAACTGCTGCACTGATCACTCTCAACCACCCCTTCCATATATCAGGCGGCAGCATGGGAAAACCACTTCCAGGTCGAGAAGTTAAGATGCAGCCTGATGGCGAGGTGCTGGTTCGCGGCCCAATGGTTTCGTCTGCAACCTGGAGCGGCGGTTCGTTGCATCCTCGGGAGAGCGAATGGCTGGCCACTGGAGACCTGGCGAAGATGCAGTCCGATGGAGCGCTTCGCTTTCTTGGGAGAAAGAGCGAGACCATTGTTACTGGTTCGGGAGTCAATCTTCATCCTGAAGACCTCGAAGTCGCCTTTGAGCAAGAACCAGAGGTGAGGGCTTGCGCGGTTGTTCCTATGGAGACAGCTTCAGGAAGTGAGCCATGTGTTGTATTGGCTATGCGTGGATCAGATGCGCATGCGGACACGATCCTGCAACGGGCGAATGCGCAGTTGGCTGAATTTCAGCGCATACGCAGATATGCTCTATGGCCTGATCCCGATCTCCCTCGGACCTCAACGGGGAAGGTGAAGCGAGCGGAGATTACCGCATGGTTAGCTAACAAAGAAGTCAAAAGCGAGGAGAAAGAGCAAGTCGCGGATGAAGATTGGCTTCTGAGGCTGATTGCCCGTATCACCGGAGAGAATCCACCCGCTGAGGGGGAGAAAGATCTACGACTTACGGAAGACCTGCATTTAGATAGCCTGGGGCGCGTGCAATTATTCAGTGCGCTTGAACAGAGGCTGGGATTACCAATTAATGAGGAGGAATCGAGCAAAGTCGAGACGCTGAAAGAGCTTCGACAATTTGTAATGCAATCGGGCAGGTTAAATGCTGAATTTGATTGGCCCAGTGAAAGAGCGCGGGACGCTCAGAATATCGATGCTTCCCGGTTGACAACAAGCAACCAGGAAACGCGATCGCGATCAGAGCGCACATCGCCTACATCTGTGTCGCATTATGTGTATCCTCGCTGGCCATGGTCATGGCCTGTGCGATGGCTGCGTAGTGTCTTTCTGGAGGTCGTGCTTCGTCCACTTGTTTGGTTACTCGCCGCGCCGCGTATTGTGCAGCCCTCTCTTCCGCGAACGTCGACTGCAGATGACAGCATGCTCATTGTTGCGAACCATGTGAGCACCTATGATGTGCCATTGCTGTTTTTTGCATTACAGCGATCAATTCGCACTCACACAGCTGTGGCTATGGCGGGAGAAATGCTTGAAGACTTCCGCCGCGCCAGACGACAGGGATCGCATTGGCCTAATCCCGCAGGACCTATTGCATGGTTCCTTCTCTCCGCCCTGTTCAATGTCTTTCCGTTGCCGCGACAGCGAGATTTTCAACGCAGTTTTGATCACATGGGAAGAGTTCTGGATCGCGGTTTTCACATTATTCTGTTTCCAGAAGGCAGACGTTCGCCAGATGGAACTTTAGCAGACTTTCGACGCGGGATCGGCCTTCTGGTGAAGCAATCTTCCGCTCCCGTTTTGCCCGTGGCGCTTTGCGGGCTGGGCAATCTTAAGATGGGAAGAGGCAGGTGGTTTCGTTCAGGGCGCATTGAGATCCATATCGGTCAGCCACTCTATTTTGGTGCGAATGAAACGGAAACCGCGATTACAGAACGGCTACAGCTTGCGGTGAAGGAGCTTCTGACCGCGTGAAAGAGGAAAATTTCCAAGCAGTTGAGCCGAGGTCTTTTCTTTCTTTTAGGGGAAGGAACAGATCTGCGCGTATCTGTACAGATATCTGGCCCTCATGCTACAAAGGGGGTACTTCGTAGAACGATTGCACTGCTTCATTTTCCGAGCTTATTTTCGACAGAACAAATATTGCTTTTTCGCGTGTTCGCAAATGGGCGCACTTTTGTTTTACGCAGGTTGATTTAGCTCTTACTGGCAAGGTGGAATGAAAACTTTTTATTCGCGTTGCATTGCTGTGGGAACAGCGTGGGTGGTTGTTGCCACTGCAGTTTGTTATTTTGGCGGTTTGAAGACCGCTTCTGCCGCGGGACAGGCGGGGCGTTCCGCCTTTAATTCAGGCCAGGTTCGTCCACCGGAGGACCCCGCAAAGGTGATTCACGGTAAAGCGCTCTACGGCATTAATTGCCAGGCGTGCCATGGAGCGGACCTTCGTGGAGGCGATATGGGGGGGCCAAATCTCCTTCGTTCGCAGGCGGCATTAACCGATCAGCATGGAGAGCAGATCATTCCCATTATTCAGGGAGCCCGCATGGCGCAGGGGATGCCGAATATTGGGCTGAACGATGAGGATGCTGGAGCTGTTGCTGCCTATATTCGTTCGGTAATTGCGACGATAGGCGGTCAAGGCGCGCCTCCTGGAGAAAAAGCCAAGCCACTCAACATCGTGGTGGGAGATGCGACACGCGGGCAGGAGTATTTTGCCATGCACTGCGCAAGCTGCCATTCGGCCACAGGGGATCTGAAGGATATTGCGACAAAATATCCAGACCCCGTACAGTTGCAGGCGCATTGGGTCGCTGGCGGTGGAAACAATCGCAATGCTCCCAGTAAGGCAACCGTTGATGTGACAGTCGCACCGGGGGAGAAGATTTCTGGCAAACTAGTGCGCATCGATGACTTTATTGTGACGCTGCAACTAAGCGATGGCACGCAACGTAGCTTTACGCGGAAGGGTTCTGTGCCAACGGTGGTAGTGCATAATCCGATGCAGGCGCATCGAGACATGCTGCCGCACTATACAGACCGCGATATTCACGATGTGACTGCATACCTGGTGACCCTGAAGTGAAACGTATCCATACGCTCTCAATTGCATCGCTGCTGTTTTCCTCTGTCTTTTCATTCGCACAGGGAGGAGGGGTTTCTCCGGAATCTCTCCTGAAGCCGCTGAAGAATGATTGGCCAACCTACAACGGCGATTACACCGGTAAGAGGTACAGTGCTCTAACGCAGGTGAATCGTCAGACGGTAAAGAATCTCTCGTTGTCGTGGTTCTCCCGTCTGACTCCCGGAGACAATTCTTCTGGAAGCACAGCACCTACGGCGGGACCGCAGGTGCCGTTGATTGTTGGTGGCGAAGGACCGGGGAACATCAATATTCGCGCAGGTTCGATCAAGGGATCGGTGCTTGCGGTCGATGGCACGCTATATGTGACGATGCCGGATAACGCCTGGGCGATTGATGCCCGTGATGGCCATCAGCTATGGCATTACTTCTGGAAGACCAAGGGTGGGACCCACATCGGCAATCGCGGGTTTGGCATGTGGAATGACTATCTCTTCATGGAGACGCCTGACGACTACCTGGTCTCTCTGGATGCAAAGACGGGCAAAGAGCGTTGGCACAAAATGATTGCCAATGTAGAAGAGGGTTACTTTGCTACGCCAGCACCGATCGTTATTGGCAATCATGTTTTAGTTGGGGTCGGCAACGATATCGATTCTCCAGGATTTCTCCAATCGTTTGACCCGGAGACGGGCGAACTGCAATGGAAGCTCTATACGGTGCCGATGAAGAAGGATGACCCTGGCGCCGATACGTGGAAGAGTATCGATGCGGCTCGACATGGTGGCGCGCAGACGTGGATTACCGGCGCGTATGATCCAGAGACAAACCTCTACATCTTCGGGACGGGGAATCCAACTCCGGCTTATACGACCGGGTTACGTGGCGATCTTGACAATCTGTTTACCTGCTCGCTGATTGCAGTGAACGTAGATACGGGGAAGATGGCCTGGTATTTCCAGACATCCCCGCATGACATGCACGACTATGATTCGGCGCAAACGCCAGTCTTTATTGATGGCATATTCAAAGGCAAGATGCGGAAGATGGTGGCAACCGCGGCGCGCAACGGCTACTACTTTCTGCTGGATCGTGTCACCGGGGAGCATCTGGTGACAAGCAAGTATGGCGAAATGACGAACTGGGCCAAAGGGTTGACTCCAGCAGGCGGACCAAAGCGCGACCCAGATAAGGACGCAACAGTCCCAGGCTCGCTTGCTTCTCCTACCTCTGGAGGGACTATTAATTGGGAACCCGTAGCATTCTCTCCTATGACGAATCTTTTCTATACCTATGAGGTGAATTCGTTCTCGATTCTGCATCTGACCGATACCGATCCACGTGGCTCGATGGGGTTGGGTGGCAAGGAAGAACTATTCGTCGGAAGTACGGGAAGCTATCTCAGCGCTCTCGACTATCGCACAGGTGTAGCACGCTGGCGTCACAAGTTTTATAACTCTGGAAGTATCGGCGGTGGCGGTCTTTTGGCAACTGCCGGGGGCCTGGTGTTTACGGGCGATGGGGCCGGTAATCTTGTGGCCTTCGATGCGACTGACGGCAAACTACTCTGGAATACACGCATAGGAAATATTTCAAACGCGCCACAGACGTTCGAGATGGACGGCCATCAATACGTGATCTGCGCATCTGGCGACACGATGTGGTCTTTCATTTTGCATTGATTCCTCAGGAGTGATTTCTTCTCTGGGAGGGGTTTTTCGTGCGATCGAAAGTTGTCTGTAAAGGCAGAATTGTCTTGGAAGGAATTAATTCATTTATTGAATAAATTTCTGTACAGGGGTCCTTAGCTCGTGTAGTAATGGTTCCCACCAGATGTCGCAATCCAGGTGCTCAGAAGTTTCAGGAACCATTTCTATAACAGAAAGGATCTGTAGCTATGCCATACCAGGTAACGCGCAGCTTGCTGGATCGTCGTAACTTTCTTCGTAGCGCTGGAAGCAGTCTCGCCGCAAGCGCTCTGTTAGGGAAATCTGCAACCGTTGCTCAGGCAGAAACTGGTCAGCAGGCGACTCCTGAACCAATCACACATGCGAGTGCATTTCGTCCGCTAACAGACAGCGAGAAGGTGGCGCGAATTGCTTCGAATAGTTATCCGATTCGCTGGATATTTAAGGGGCGGGGCGAGCTAACCACGAAGGATGTCGTCGCCAAGATGAAGGCGAAGTATGGCGAAATCACGATGCTGGATTTTCCCGCCTTCACAAAGAAGACCTTTCCTGGCGTGACCAAGATGGATATGTGGTCCAGTCTCTTCGGCGACATGGACGACAAAAGCCAATACGTGCAGCAAACCGTCACTTTTAACGGCAAACAGCGCCAGGTGACTGAGTTTGATCCTTCTGCTACCTCCAGTAAGCGTTGGTTGGAGAAGATGGCGAATGTGCAAGTAAAAGAAGGAGTGTTCTGTCATCACATCTCGAATAATGCTCCTCGCAATATCTGCGAACTCGATGACACAAAACGCAAAGAGGGGATTGAAATTGCCAAGAAATGGTTAGATGGAGCGGCGATTCTCGGTGCCAAATCGATGCGCGTAAACAGCGGCGGTCCACGTATTGCTCCATGGCCTAATCCGGATGAGTCGAGCTATCCGAAGAATCCAGAGATCGAGAAATATCTCGATAAATGTATCGAGTCATTCAAAGAGATGGCGGATTATGGCGCTAAGGTCGGCGTTAAGGTGACTCTTGAAAATCATTGGGGTCTGACGGCGAATCCGATCAATATCCGCATTATTGTGGAAGAGGTCAATAACGTCTTTTGCGAGGCCAGTCCGGATTTTTGCAACTGGGAACATAAGTACCTGCTGTATCACGCACTGAATGATCTTGCGCCTTATGCGCATACCACCGTGCATGCGAAATTCTGGGATCGGTTTGGAGAGCCCGATGTTCAACGTGGCGTGCGTATCATGCTGAACAACAATTACACCGGTGTCTTTGCTCTTGAGTACGAAGATGGTCCCTGGGACGGTATCGAGGGAGCACAGTATCTCTATCATCAGGTTATGGCGGCGTTGTAGAAGCCGCCGTATTCACGGAAGGGTAAATGTTATGAGATTGAATCGAACTGCTGATTTTTCCCGGCATGGCCGTTGGGCAGGTGAACGTAAAAGCAGAGTTGCAATAATGGGCAGGATCTTTGGAGGCCTGCTACTCGTTGCACTGTCAACATCATGTGGTCTGGATGCAGGTGCGCAGGCAAAGGCTAAGATTCCAGGAAACGACTGGATTCAGTTATTCAATGGCACAGATCTTACCGGTTGGAACAAGATTGGTGCTGAAAGCTGGACGGTTGAGGATGGACTCATCCATGGCCGCGGTTTGACCAAGGCTTACGGTTATCTTGAGACTGCAAACGACTATAAAGATTTTCAATTGTCCCTTCGTTTTAAGTGTGTTGGCGATGGCAACAGCGGGGTCTTTTTCCATACAGGGTTTAAGCCAAACTCTGTGGATACGACGCAGGGGATGCAATTCGAGATTGATTGCACCATGATGCATCACACCGCTGGCGTTTATGCCGAAGATGGACGCGGGTGGGTTGTTTGGCCTTCGCCCGAGAACGAAGGTGTCGTTCGTAAGGGTGAGTGGAACGATTATTTCGTGGAGGTGATCGGAAATCGCTATCGTTCACGATTGAATGGCGTGGAGATGGTAGATTTTACCGATCCTCATCCGGGCGCTCCTGACGGTAAGATTGCTCTGCAACTCCATGCAGGCGGACAGGGCAATATGCAGTTCAAAGACATCTGGATCCGCGATCTTTCCAAACGCTAAATGTAAAGGGCCGATGCGGCAGAACTGAGAGCAAGGATGGAATTCTGGAAGTGTTTCGGGAGAGAGCATCGTCTCTCAGTTCTGCTGACGAGCAGTTTGGCATTGACGGCAGTCTCTGCCAGCGCTCAGACATATAACACATGGCGCGAATATGGGGGATCGGCCGATGGTGCGCAGTATTCATCGTTGCGTCAGATCAATCGTGCGAATGTAAGTAAGCTGCAACAGGCCTGGACATTTTCGACCGGAGACTCTCGCGGATATGTCTTTAATCCGCTGGTGATTGGGCGAACCATGTATGTACTGGCGCATAACAACTCTGTTGTGGCGCTCGATGCGGCAACAGGAAAAGAGCTATGGTCGCAGCCGCTGCATGCCAAGACACTGCTGATTACCAATCGTGGGTTGAACTATTGGCAGAGTAAAGATGGAAAAGATCGCCGTCTTATCTTCGCTGTGGATAACGCTCTCAGAGAGCTGGATGCAACCACTGGAAAGCCGATTGAAAGTTTTGGCGTAGGCGGCCGTGTCGATTTGCGAGAGGGATTAGGGCGCAATCCTGAAAGTTTGACGTTAGTGCAGTCGTATAACCCCGGTCGCATCTATGGAGATTTGTTGATCCTCGGTTCGGCGACGAATGAGGAGTATGCGTCCGGTCCAGGAGATATTCGAGCCTACAATGTGTTGACTGGGAAGATGGAGTGGATCTTCCATACGATTCCGCACCCAGGCGAGCCTGGTTATGAGACATGGCCGAAGGATGCGTGGAAGTCTGTAGGCGGAGCTAATGACTGGAGTAGTATGGCGTTGGATGAGAAGCGAGGCATCGTCTTCGTTCCCACGGCCAGCCCGAAGTACAACTTTTATGGTGCGAATCGGCCAGGAAAGAATCTTTACGGCGATAGCCTGTTAGCTCTTAATGCGCGCACAGGCAAGTTGATCTGGTATTACCAGATGGTCCATCACGACATCTGGGATTATGACAACGCAACCACTCCGCAGCTCCTGACAGTGCGTCAGAACGGGCGCATGGTGGATGCTGTTGTGGTTGCGAATAAGGAAGGCTTTGTCTGGGCCTTCGAACGTACTACAGGCAAGCCGCTGTGGCCAATTGAAGAGCGTCCGGTACCGAAGTCGGATATGCCCGGCGAAGAAACATGGCCTACTCAGCCATTTCCGACGAAGCCAGCGCCTTTCGCGAGGCAATCGTTTACAGCAAAAGATCTCAGTCCTTTTCTGGAGCCGGCGGAACGTGAGAGCTTGCTGAAGCAGATGGCAGCAGCGCGCAATGGAGGTCTCTTCACGCCTCCATCAACCACCGATACAGTTGAGATGCCTGGCAATAACGGTGGCGCGAATTACGGTGGCTCGGCTATCGATCCAGTTCGCGGTTATTTCTACGTAGTATCGAAGGACCTGCCGGCGATGTTGAAGCTGACTTTGGCGGCGGAGCCGTTGAAGACAGGCACATCTGAGGTGCGCGGCCGTTCGTTGTATGAGGCAAACTGCAGTTTATGCCATGGAGACAACCGCGCAGGAAAACCACCGGCGATTCCATCATTAGCAGAAGTCAGTGGCCGTCTTTCCGATGATGAGATACGGAAAACGATACGATCGGGAAAAGGAGCGATGCCGTCGTTTGGCCAACTGAAAGATCCCGAGATTGATGCTCTTCTTGCCTATCTCGCTCATCCCGAGCGGGCGCCGGAGACTGTAACTGCTCCAGCACAGGCAAAGCCCGTCGTAACCGACCCCATAAAGGCCCACTATCGCAGTAGCTTTGGATTCATGTTCGCAGAGAGTGGATTGCCCGTGATTGCTCCACCATGGACAACATTAACAGCCTATGACCTCAACAGTGGGGATATCCGTTGGCAGATTCCTCTGGGCGAAGTTCCGGAACTCGCAGCGAAAGGGATCAAAAATACCGGGTCTCACTTTCCGAAGATCAATCCAGTTGTGACGGCAGGTGGATTAATCTTTACTGGCAGTCGCGATCGCAAGATCCGCGCTTTAGATTCTTCCACCGGTAAAGTTCTCTGGGAGACAGAGGTCGATGCCGCATTGGAAGGGATGCCTGCTGTGTATGAAATAGACGGACGTGAGTATGTTGTCTTTTGTGCTGCGGCGCGTTCAACCACGCACACACATGCCATTCCCGGACATCCCGCGTCCACCGATCCAATCCGTGGGGCTTATGTCGCCTTTGCTTTGCCGACGAAAGAAACGACAAAGCAATAGCTTGTGGCGATTCCGGTCTAGAGGGAGTTCAGATATTCGAAGGCGGCAATAGAAGCCGCGCTGCGAGGCAGAAGGTTTCGGTCGGCGTCGCTAAAAATAACCTGCGTCGCGCTAAGAAAGCGCGCCATGACATTGTTTTCGATTGCCTGACGCGTTGCTGTACGGAAGACTCCATTGCCGAAGCCTTCAAAATCCATGAACAGAACGCACTGTGGATTATTCAAATGAACGAGGGATGCAACCGCGATGCCCAGAGATGTCCCCGCGTTGCGGAGCAATTTTACGGCTTTCGCGTTTCCATGAAGAGCCATCTCTTCGAGTTCTCGCATAGTCCGAATGGAGAGCCCGGCAGACTTTGCTGCGTCGCGAAGAGCAAAACCGCCAGCGATCGTATCGAGACATCCCCTGCGGCCGCATCTGCAAAGAGTTCCTCTGGGAGTAACCGTGATGTGTCCAATCTCGCCTGCGCTATCCGTATGGCCGCGATAGAGCATCCCATGCATGAAATGAGCGGAGCCGATCGTTCGTCCCAGGACAATGCTTGAGAAGTGTTCCATATCGCGAGCTTTACCAAAAAACCTTTCACCCATCGCAATGGCGTTGGCGTCATTATCGATCCAGGCCGGAATCCGGAGAGCCGTTGCGATCAACTGAGCTACGGGAACGTCCCGCCAATTCAATGCGGCTGAGTAGCGGCATACACCTTCTTTAGCATCCACTATCCCGGAGATGGTAATACCGATTCCCTGAATGCGGCTTCGTGGAATCCTTGATGAGATGAGAATCTTCTGGAAAGCATTGCTGGCAGCTTTGACCAGATCCGAAGGAGTTTTGCACGCAGGTAAATTATGATGCTCAACGACTTCTCCGCGAAGATTTGTGAGTACCATGGGCATGGACGATTCCCCCACGGATATCCCGACAAAGTAGCAGTGTGACGCCTGCAGCTGGAGTTGTACGATGGGGCGTCCGCGCCGCCCATTGGTCGATAAGGACGGGAGTTCTGCCAGTAAGCCTCGTTGCAGCAGCACTTGGGTCACTTCAGTGATCGCCGCCGGACTTACTCCCGTGATCTCGCTGAGTTCTGAGCGGGAGAGCTGCACAGAGCGTAGGAGGCTGGCGATAACACCATTGCGGGCTGAACGGAACTGTTGCTTTGTCGATCTTTCTGCTGAACGCACTCTCGAAGATCTCTCCTCTCAGTTGGGTTTGATCCTATTGCCTGCTTCTTCGGGAAGCTACGAAAAAGTTGTCTTGACGCCCAGATTCAATGCCAATATGATCCACCTACTGAAATATTGTTCGTCTCCTTCCGAGTATTACGGTAGTTCGCTTCTCCGATATAAGAATTCTTCTATTTGCTTCGGTTACTAAATAAATTCGAACTGCGGTGGATAGCTGTACCGCGGGTGGTATTTGCTTAGCAGTGTGGAGTTATGAGGAGCTTAGGAGGCCCTATGAAGTGCGTGGCGCTTAAGAAGCAGATGCTGACCGAATGTGATCAGCGCGAGACGATGAATAGAACCGGCAGAGTAGGGAAAATCTGTCGAAATACCTTGTTCCTATCGCTATTGGTATGGATGCTTGCTTTTACCGGAGCGGCATTTGCACAAAACACGACCGCAGATGTTGTAGGTACGGTGACTGATAGTTCAGGCGCCATGGTCTCGGGAGCTACCGTGGAGCTCACCAATGTCAACACACAGGAAAAGCGCGTCGTCACTTCGGGCGGGGGAGGAGAGTTTACCTTTACCCTTCTCAAGCCGAGCCGGTACTCACTTACTGTCACGGCCTCAGGATTTAAAGTATTCAAGATTAGTTCGTTCGCGCTTGCTGCCGGCGACCGGGCCCGCGAAGATGCTCGTCTAGAGATTGGTGGGGTCGGAGAAACGATCGAAGTGGATGCGGCACCTCCAGCACTCCATACAGACTCGGCAGCGCTGATCACGACCGTGACCGAAAAGGCAACGCAGGAACTTCCTCTGAATGGCCGTAATTTTATCAATCTGGTTCAGGTAACTCCCGGTGCAACCGAGGGATTAAACAACGGCTTGGCCAGTGGTAATCGACCTGACGATCGACGTCAGACTTCATCAGTTTCGGTCAACGGACAGGCCGACATGATGAACAATCAGACGATCGATGGTATCGATAACAATGAGCGCGTCATCGGCTCCATTGGTGTTCGCCCCTCAGTGGATGCTATCCAGGAAGTCAGCGTGCAGACCAACGTCTTTACTGCCGAGGTCGGCCGCTCTGCTGGAGCGATCATCAATGTCATCACCAAGTCCGGCACGAATCAATTTCATGGGTCGGCCTATGAATTTTTCCGTAATGATGTGTTGAATGCCAATCCTTACAAATTTGGGGCCAACATCCCTAAGCCGAAGTATCGCCAGAATCAGTTCGGCGGAAGTCTAGGTGGACCGATTGTGAAGGAGAAGACGTTTTTCTTTGCCGATTATGAAGGGTTGAACATTGTTCGCAATCTGAACCCGACGACAACGACTGTGCCAACTCTGTTTCAGCGCAATAATCCAGGTAACTTCACGGATAGTTGTTCGACTGTTAATGGTGTGACGACCTGTACGCAAACCAATCCCACCGTTACAAATATTGACAAGATAGGCCTGCAATACTTCAATCTGTTCCCTCTGCCGACAAACAATGCTGTAACCTCCGGCAATTATGTGGGAACTTCTAGGAACTCCCAGTTCAATAAGACTGCAGATGGCCGTGTCGATCATCGGTTCAGCAATGGTGATATGGCTTATCTTCGTTATACCTATAACGCTGTAGATAGCACTATCGGTAGCCTTTTCCCATCCGTAAACTCTGCAGCTGGAGCAATTTTGCCGGGCGGCAATTTGGGGAGCTATCCAGGGCCGGCAATAACTCGGGCGCATCAGGCGCAATTGAACTATATTCACAGTTTTACGCCTAACCTTCTAATTGAACTTAAAGCGGGTTATACGCTGCTGAATAATGGGCAGTATCCCCTGAATTTCGGAAAAGCAATTAACACTGCTATGGGGCAGCCCAATATCAACGTTGACTCTCGTACGGCAGAGTTATCTGCGGTTTCGATCAGTCAGGGAACAGGTGCCAATCTTGGTAACCGTCCTCCAATCATTTATCACGAGAACACCTTCCAGTATGAAGGGGCTGTGAACTACATCCGTGGCAAGCAGTCCGTCAAGATCGGAGCAGGTGTCATTCGTCGCCAAGATCGTGTCACCCAGACCGATACTGCGAATGGCAACTGGAGCTTTCAGGATTTCTCTACGCTTCTGGCGGGAGACTATGTATCAGGCGGGCGCAACTGGATTCTATATGCGCCAAACAATCGTACTTGGGAGCCGCACGTCTTCTTTCAGGACGATGTGCACATCAGTTCCAAGCTGACGCTTAATATAGGTGCTCGCTATGATTTCTTCACCCCGTATACCGAAACCAAAAATATTCTGTCGAACTTTGATACCGATCTCGCACGTATTGTGATCGCAGGTCAAAATGGAATCGATGGTCACGGAAATATCCGTACGGATTACAGTAACTTCGCTCCTAGATTTGGTTTCGCCTACACTCCGATTGATAAGACCGTTATCCGTGGTGGTTTTGGCTTGACCTACGCTCCCGAGAATACGACTTCGGGTTCAGCTCTGGTGAACCAGCCTTTTACAGCGACTTGGGGGCCTTACAATCCGACACAGGCTGCTCAGTTTGCGCAAAGCAATCTAGGGTACAGTCCAGCTGCTGCAGCTCAATTCAAGAAATTCGCTGGTGGACTTCCAACACCCTTACCGAATAGTGCTACAAATCCCAGTGGCACTATTACTGCAGCTTTGGATCCACATTTCAAATCGACCTATATTGAGCAGTTCAATCTAACCTTGGAGCGCGAATTTGGGGGATTCGTAGGCAGTCTTTCCTATGTTGGAGAACTTGGCCGGCGCAATGCGTTCTATATCTCTGACTACAACACGCTGGCTCCGGAATCGTTCGTGTATGCGAATCCGAACGACACCACCAGCAATACGCCTGCGCTGAGTTCGGCTATCGATCCTAAGTATGGTGTTCCGTACTCAGTCTCGTACAACTATTATCGGCGCTTTGCTGGCTCGGTGCCGAACGTTACATCGATCCCATACTACACAAGCAGAGGAAGCAGCAGTTACCATGCGATGCAAGCTGTATTGAAACGTCGCTTCAGCAAGGGGCTGGACCTGCAGCTTGGTTACACGTGGGCACGTCTGTTAGATAATTCTGAATCGATTAGTAACAACGGCGGCAATGGCTTCGGCTCTTATCCTGAACAGATTCCAATCATTGAATATGGAAACGGCAATCAGGATATACGTCACCGTGTTACGGGAACCTTCAACTACGCACTTCCATTTGGGGAGAGCAAGCATGGATTCACTGGCGTTTTGGCAAGGGGATGGCAGGCCAATGGGCTGATTGTTTGGAATACAGGTATGCCATTTTCGGTTGTCAATAATATCAACCGAAGCGGTACCCGCCCAAACTCGGGCAGTGATCGTCCGAATATGATTGGCAACGGTAGGGTGTCTCATCCGAGTGTCAGTCAATGGTTTGATGTGAATGACTTTGTCTTCCAAAAAGTTGGTACCGTAGGAACACAGCGACGCAACCAACTCTTTGGGCCCGGCTTACAACGGGTCGATCTTTCATTGTTCAAAAATTTTGACATCACTGAAAGGGTAAAGCTTGAGTTTCGTACAGAGGCATTCAATGTGTTGAATACGACACAATTCTTCAATCCGAACGCAACGCTGCAAATTAACCCCTGTACGGCTGCCGCTCCCTGTACAGGTAAATATCCAGTTGCAGGATTTCAACCTCCCTCCACCTTCGGCGCTATTACATCAACGGCCAATGCCTATAACCCGCGTCTGATCCAGTTCGCGGCACGTGTGAAGTTCTAGTTGTAGTTTTATGGTGAAAGGGGCAGCTCATTGAGCTGCCCCTTTTCTTTGGCCGATTCAGAATTTTGCAGAAGCCTCCATTGCAGATTGCTCAATATAAGAGAGAATAGACGGAATGAAGTTTGCACTGCTTGGTTATGGGTTTATGGGAGGCGCACATCTAGCGGCGCTTCAGCGCATCCCCGGAGTCGAAGTAAAGTCAGTCTCTACGCGCACACGTCCTTCTGCAGACGCCCCTGCGCGCGGCAATATGGACCTGGCAAGCGGCCCGTTGCCGGAAACTGTGGTCTGGAATCCCGATTGGCGTGCAGTCATTGCAGATCCGGAGATTGATGCTGTCGATATTTGCCTGCCTACGGACATGCATCGCGAGGTTGTTTTGGCCGCATTCGCGGCAGGGAAGCATGTGCTGTGTGAGAAGCCGTTGGCGCGAAATGTTTCTGAGTGTGATGAATTGATAGCTGCAGCAGAAAAAAGCGGGCGCATTTTTATGATTGGACAGGTGCTTCGCTTCATGTATCCGTATCGCTATGCGGCGCAATTCATCAACGAGATTGGTCGAGATAAGGTGACGCATTGCGTGCTTCGTCGGAGTACAGGCTATCCGCAGTGGGGAGGATGGCTCACACAAGAGGAGCGAAGCGGAGGCGCCATTCTCGACCTGTTGAGTCATGACCTCGACCAAGCCCTTAGCCTCTTTGGTCAGCCAAAGTCGGTAAGTGCTGCCAGCATAGGTCCCGTGGATACGATGCGGGCTGTTCTTCAGTATTCGTCGGGACCGGACGTAATTGTTGAAGGGGGATGGCTTGATCCAGAGGTTGCTTTCTCAGCTGGCTTTGAGATCGAGGCCGGTGATGCGCGATTGGTTCATCAAGACAATCTGCTAATCCGAAGCCTTCGTGGAGTAGAGACTTCTGTCGAGATTCCCGTGCACGATCCCTACTTCGATGAGATTGCTTATTTTGTAGACTGCTGTCGGAATCGCACTCCGCCGGCATTATGCCTGCCGTCCGAATCTGCGCAGGCTGTTAAACTTTCACTTCTATTAAAAACTTCGCGCGAAGCCGATGGACAGGAGCTTGAATGGCAACAGTAGAACCGATGGAGATTGGCCTTGTAGTTTGGGCCGAGAAGACAGCAGAAGAGACCCTGAAATATGTCTCGCAGTTTGGCTTGCGTGCAATTCAGCTTGGGATTCCACCTTCCGTTGACTGTATTGCGGCAGTGCAAGAGTGGAAGGCGGCGCTCTCCAATTCGCCGTTCATCCTAACCAGCGCCGTGTGTTGTTATACCGGCGAAGATTATTCCAGCTATCAACAGGTCCATGAGTCGGTCGGATTTACGAATGCAAAGTATCGTTCGGAACGCATCGCGCGGACGATCGAGATCGCCAACTTCGCTCATGAATTTGGGATCACCGCAGTCTCCTGTCATATTGGATTTATCCCGGACGATTCAGCAGACCCTCTCTATAAGGAACTGATCGATGTCGCGCAAACCTTGTGCGATGCAATGGCAAAAAACCGCCAGAACTTCGTTCTCGAAACCGGGCATGAGTCTGCGGCCGTATTGTTGAAGTTCTTTGCGGATGTCGATCGTAAAAACCTGAAGATCAACTTCGATCCTGCCAATATGATCCTTTATGGATCTGGCGATCCGGTCGAGGCGCTTCGAGAGGTGCAGCAGCATGTAATTTCCGTGCACTGCAAGGATGGCCGGTCACCTATACCAGGAACCGGAAAATTAGGAAATGAGTGCAGGTTAGGCGATGGAGAGGTCAATTTCCCAGACTTTATTCGCCAGCTCAGAAAGATGAACTACGTTGGCCCCTTGACGATCGAAAGGGAAGAACCCAACCTTGATCAAAGGACTGCCGATATCCATACTGCGATTGAACGGTTGCAGGAATGGAAAGCCCAGACTTTATAGTGTTCGTATTGAGGATCAGGCACAGCAAGCAGAGAACAGGATAAGAATCGTTCACTGCGAAAATTGCAGGATGAGGAGAGGTTGATGAAGCTGCAGATGCGGGCGCGACTGAGCGTCATGATGTTTCTGGAGTACTTTATCTGGGGAGCGTGGTATGTCACGATGGGAACCTGGCTCGCCGGGCCGCTCCACTTTACCGGTCAGCAGATCAGCGTGGCTTACGGAACTACAGCCATCGGCGCAATTGTGGCCCCGTTCTTCGTTGGTATCGTCGCCGATCGGTTCTTCGATACGCAGAAGCTACTTGGGTTGCTACATCTGCTCGGTGCAGCACTTCTCTTCGTGGCCTCCGCACAGGTGTCGTTCAGCCTCTTCTACGGACTTCTGCTTATCTACTGTCTCTGCTATATGCCGACGATGGCGCTGACCAACTCACTCTCGTTCCGGCAGATGCGCGATCCGAAGGAGGACTTCGGCTCAATCCGTGTTCTCGGATCTATTGGGTGGATTATCGCTGGCCTGATCATTGGCAATATGCGTGTTGAGGCCACAGCGACACCGATGCGAATCGCTGCGCTCTCCTCACTCTTGATGGGACTGTATTGCTTCACGTTGCCCAAAACGCCTCCGTTGCTCGGTCGTGGGCAGAAATTCACCGTTAGCAGCATCTTCCCCCGTGAAGCAATTGACCTCGTGCGCGAGCGTTCGATGCTGGTCTTTGTGTTGGCCTCGTTCGGTATCTGCATTCCGCTACAGTTCTACTACGCCTTCACCAACCTTTATCTCAACCAGATCGGCGTTGAGAACGCTGCCGGCAAGATGACCGGCGGTCAGATGTCCGAGATGCTCTGCATGCTGCTCATTCCGTGGTTCTTCCGACGGTTGGGCGTCAAGTACATGCTGATCTCCGGTATGGCCGCGTGGGTGCTGCGCTATATCTTCTTCGCCTATGGCAATATAGGCGCAGGGATGTGGATGCTATGGGCAGGCATCCTTCTGCACGGCATCTGCTACGACTTCTTCTTCGTTACGGGACAGATCTATGTCGACAACAAAGCAAACGTAGGAATACGCGCCGCTGCGCAGGGCATGATCACCTTCGTCACCTACGGCCTGGGGATGTTCGTGGGTGCCTGGCTCTCCGGAGCAGTGGTTGATCACTATCATCTGGCTGTTCCGGTCGGCGGAGCCACCTACGAGTGGCGATCGATCTGGCTTATCTCCGGTATCATCTCTGTGCTTGTACTGATTGGTTTTTCCCTTGCTTTCTCCGAGAAAAATAACCCACAGAAATTGCCGGAAGGTAATTTGGAGAGCAGACTTCAATCTCAGTAGCAATATACTTGCCAGCTAGGTTTCTACAAAAGGATGGATCGAAGGAGATTTCGTGGCTCTTACTCCCTTCCATATCGCATTTCCTGTTGATGATCTGGAGGTGGCCCGCGCGTTCTATGGAGGGCTTCTTGGCTGTCCGGAGGGACGCAGTTCTGAGCAATGGATTGACTTCAATCTATTCGGACACCAGATTGTTGCCCATCTGAAGCTGTCGAAAGATTCGAAGCAGCAGCATCACAATCCAGTCGATGGCCACGATGTTCCCGTTCCTCATTTTGGTGTCGTGCTCTCCATGTCAGACTGGCAGCTACTTGCCGATCGACTACGTGCAGCGAGTATCCAGTTCGTGATCGAGCCGTATATTCGATTTAAGGGTGAGGTGGGGGAGCAGGCGACCATGTTTTTTCTTGATCCTGCCGGTAACGCCCTTGAATTTAAAGCATTTGCCGACCCGGCCCAACTCTTTGCGAAATAAGACTGCTACACAACAAACGCTCTACAATGATCAGTGCGCAAAGTGATGCACAAGAACCTTGATGCGCTGAACGAATGTCGAAGAGGAAGATGCAGGCCAAACACGGGTTTAGCCTGCGATGGAGCCTATCGAAAGATGTCGAATCGTCCAACGCGTCGTCGTTTTATCGCCACTTCTGCCGCTGCTGCCACGACGCTCTCCCATGCGAGGACCTTCGCTCTTCCGTGGCAGGACTCGGCTCCGTCCGAGGGCGCGACTCCATACAAGTTGTTTTTTGATCAGCCCGCAGCATCGTGGCCCGATTCCGTGCCCGTTGGAAATGGCCGGTTAGGAGCCTGTGTTTTTGGGCAGCCTAGTAAAGAACGTATCCAGCTGAATGAAGAATCCATCTGGGACGGCGAGATGCGTGACCGAAATAATCCTAAGGCAGGAGAGACGGTCCAGAAGATTCGAGAGTTATTGTTTGCGGGCCAAGTCGCAGAGGCCGAGGCCTTGGTTCCAGACGACTATCTTTCCATTCCACGCCGTCTCCCTTGCTATCAAACGCTTGGTGATCTTCATCTGGATTTCGGCCCTATGGAGAATGTCAGCGACTACCGGTTGGAACTGAATCTGGACACTGCAATTGCAACGACGACTTTCACGCACAGTGGGGTTCATTACCGGCGAGAGGTCTTCAGCTCTGCCTCCGATCAGGTCATCGTAATCCGGCTTACCGCCGATCAACTCGGCAAGATCAGCTTTACGGCTACATTGGATCGTCCGGCGCACTTTCAGACTGCCGCATTGGCTCAGAACCGCCTGAAACTCTTCGGCACAGCTCTTCCTGTTAATGACAACCCCGGCCTTCCTATCAAGGAACGACAGGTCGGTATCCAATACTACGCCGAACTGCTGGCTGTCTCGACTGATGGTGCTACTACCACAAAGAACAATGCTCTGATTGTGGCGAACGCGACGGCTGTTACGTTATTTCTGGACTGCGCAACGAGCTATCGCTATCCATCTGGTGAATCGATGATGCACGATGCAGTTGTCAAGAATCTTCTTGCAGCCGCATCGCGTCCATATGCCGAACTTCGCGTGCGTCACATGGTGGACCATCAGAAGTACTTCCGGCGAGCGGCAATTACCATCGGTCTGCCTCAGGACCCTAAGGCTGTAATCGCTACAGATAAACGTCTTGCCCAGGTGAAGGCTGGTGAAGAAGATCCCGGTCTATTGGGGATCTATTTTCAGTACGGACGTTATCTGCTGATCTCGAGCTCACGGCCGGGCACTCTTGCAGCAAATCTTCAAGGAATCTGGAATGAGTCAGTCGATCCACCCTGGGGCTCGAAGTATACCGTCAACATTAATATCCAGATGATCTACTGGCTTGCTGAGAGAGCAGGACTTTCGGACCTGCACGCTCCTCTCTTTGATCTGATTGATCGCACTCGCAACCCTGGATATATTACGGCAAAAAAGTATTACAACGCCGGAGGATACGTCGTTCATCACAACACCGATATCTGGGGAGACTCCAGCCCTGTGGATGCTCTTGGTGGTGGTGTATGGCCGATGGGAGCAGCCTGGTTGTCACTCCATCTGTGGGATCATTTTGATTACACAGGCGACGTAGCGTTTTTACGAGATCGGGGTTATCCGAGGCTCCGCGAAAATGCTCTCTTCCTGCTCGACTCGATGGTGACCGATCCGAAGACGGAACGGATGGTTACCGGCCCGTCGTGCTCTCCAGAGAACAAATACAAACTGCCGGATGGAACTGCGCATAACATCTGCATGGCACCGACGATGGATATCGAGATCGTCCGTGCCGTACTGACGCGCCTGCTCCAGGCCGCGTCGGTACTCGCTACTTCTCCGAACTGGGAAGCAACGACAGATGCAGATCTTCATAATCGTGCGCGTCTGGCACTGATTAAACTTCCACCTTATAAGATTGGCAAAGCCGGACAATTGCAGGAATGGCAAGAAGATTACACAGAGAATGAACCAGGACATCGGCATATCTCGCATCTTTTTGCACTCTTTCCTGATGACCAGATCACGCCGTTCCGTACACCCGAGATGGCGCGCGCAGCGCGAGTCACTCTCGACCGAAGACTGGCTGCCAATGGAGGCAGTACGGGTTGGTCGCGTGCCTGGATCGTCTGCTGCATGGCTCGCCTGGAAGATGGAGATGCAGCGTACTCGAACCTGCTACGGCTGCTTGCGGATTCGACGCGAGGAAACCTCTTCGACATCTGCGGGACGAAGGACGACTCTCCTTTCCAGATGGATGGCAATCTTGGTGGTCCTACGGGAATGGTCGAGATATTGCTGCAATCTCATGCCAGCGGTGGTAGCGGTGAGGCAGCCCAGATGCGAGGTGCTGAATCTGCTGCAAATGTCATCCGCCTCCTCCCGGCCCTTCCCAAGGCATGGCCAAACGGTTCATTCCGTGGTTTGCGTGCCCGCGGAAGCCTTGAAGTAGATATGGAATGGGAGAATGGTAAAGCCACAGTGGCAACTTTGCGGGCGCATCTCGATCTAACGCACCACATCATCGCACCGAAAGGCCAGCGGATCGCGTCCGTCTCCCCCACATCAACTCAGCCGATCCCTGGTGCAGGCCCGGACGAACTTGTACTGCCCGTTAAAGCCGGAGAGGTCTTTACTGTTCACTTCTCTTAGTCAGAGAAGAGGCGTTTTTTGATCTCAAGAAGATGCATTGGGCTGTGGAAAACTTCTTTGGATACCAATTTTTGTAGCATCTCCATTACGGGGAGAGAGAAAATCCAGATTCTTTGTGTTTTCTTTTAAATTAAAGAAAACAAATAACTTAATATAGAATTTTCCATTAGGCGACATAAGATGTGAGGCCATTTTTCTATGATCCAGCATATTTTCTGAAATTCATCTTACAGTTTGTGGTATATTTTCTTTACGGGATGAAGGACAGGCGATCCCGGACAGATCTTCAGCCTTTGAGTGTAAGTCCTCGGCTGACACAAGTTGCGTCACTGGCCTCCCGGCACGAACATTGTTCGTGCCGTCTTTTTTGTCTAAATCTCGTTACTCCGCAACATCTCTAAAAATCAGTTTGTACTCATCCATTGCTCAGGCTTTGATTTACGATTGTGGACATGAAGCGGATTCTAGGACTTTTTGCGTTAGGTTTGATTACAGTTGCTGCCTCAGCCCAATGGAGTAATCCTGCGGCGGATATTCCTGCCTATAACGCGAAGCCTCCGGCCAAGCCGCTTCCTCCAATCCTAAGTGGTACCCAGTTGCAAGGGCCCTATTTCACGCATCCATATCAGGTTACTGCCTACAAGATGGCGGCGAAGATTCCTGCGGTGCTACATCAGCAACCCTGCTATTGCCATTGCGATCGCGCTCTCGGGCACAACAGCCTTCACAGCTGTTTTGAAGGTACCCACGGGGCTGTTTGCCTCACCTGTCTTAAAGAGGGCGTCTATGCTTACCAGCAGACGAAGAAAGGGAAAACCCCTGCACAGATTCGCGCTGGAATCGTGCGCGGAGACTGGGATTCTGTCGACCTGGAAAGTGCTTCGCTGTAGAGCCAGTTGAGGTTGTTCGTCGTAAGGAATATCTCCACATGTAGCGATATAATGGAGATAGTTCTTTGCACCGCCCAAGACATAGTTGGTGCCAGCTCCACATGGGGGCGTCACGGCTTCGACGGGATTGCTTGCGGCAGAGAGGCATGCCGGGGTGTGGACACCCGTAATCGCTCACAAAACTATAAGTGCCGAACCTCAATTCGCGCTTGCTGCTTAATTAACTAAGTAGCCGATCGCTCGGGCTTCGCCTACGGGCCCGTACCGATCGTCGCACAGTAGGCTGGCCAAACCTGCTCCGTCTGCGCGGGAATGGCGAGATCGATCAGGCTGGTCATTGTCGTATCTTTATCCGTTCTAAGCGACAGTGACGAGATAAAAGAACCGGAAAAAGCATGAAAGCTCTTTGTCGAAGGTTTTTTCGGACGCGGGTTCGACTCCCGCCGCCTCCACCAGCCTAAGTTGCTGATGGCGTTATAGTTGCAAGCTATGACGCCCTAGGTATGTGTGTTTTGCGTGTGCTTTTTGATTTAGTGGAGATGGGCGGGAACCCGCCAAATGCCACTACTTCCATTCACTGAAAACTTGGGGCTTCTTTTTATTTTCCTTCCGGCCGCTTGTCCAAACCCTTTTCCGCGAGAATTGCCGCCAAGTCGTCAACATGAAGGCAGTCCACCATACAGGCGCCGTCATTGGTCGGCTGAACTGGAGCAATGTTGCCATTGCAATAATCATTCCCAGCCGTCGCGCTATGAAGAACTCCAAACGATACTACTGTTCCACCATTTAGCTTCACGATCTTATCCCCGTTCTGCGCTTCTCTCCCGTTGCGATAGTGCATAAAAAATGAATTATGTTAATGCCCCAAGTTTTCAATGAGCGATTCGATGATGGAGAATGGGCGACCAACTTTACTGGGCGGTTCCTGAGTCATTTCACGCTAGCAGATTAGTCGCCACCGCCAAGCTATCTCCATCAATGAATCACAGCTTCACTAAACCACACTGGCTGGGGATTGCAAGGGGGTATTGCAGTCTGGGAGGTTCAGAGAGCCCTTCGCTTTCGAAAGCACCAACTAGCTGTTTTTGCGAATATCACGGATAGAAGGGCCAAGCTCACTGCCATTACGATCTTGAACGTCCATATGTGGTCGCCAGAAACGAGAAAAATCGTATTGAGTATTGCCAATGCCGCCCAGAGAGCGAGGATGGATAAAAGCCACGCCGCGACCATTAGAAGTGCCTTCGATAATCGCTTTCTCTCCATACCGACAATGCTCTCATGTCGTCGAGAAATCCGCGTGTGTGTGGCGTGTGTAGATACCGTGATTCGTGCACTTCCTGCGCTTCGTGCATCATTGAAAAATCAGTAACTTATTTACTTTCAAAACCCTGAATTAATCCGACTCCCGCCGCCTCCACCAATACAAAATAATTGCCGCTCGGGATGTGATTCTCAAGGTTTCCGGTTCCATCGACATACTGCGCTTCCAGCAAGGACGGATAACCGGATTCCCAAGAGCATTTTGAGAGGGCCCTCCCCCTTGTTTTTGCGCAAAGTATTCGAATCATTGCAGTTAAGGTTAGACTGAGTATCCTCAACGTCCAAGAGAAAGTCCCCGCCTGAAGACGGGGACTTTCTCTTGTCTATTTTAGAGCAGTAGAAGGGGTGGATTCGCAAAACTGACGAGGCCGGTTACTAGCTTTTTTTGTTATAGATACGAACGGTTTGCAGGTTTGTGGAGCTTGACAGATGGATCTATCAACGACTTGTGCTTTGAGCCGCCATCTGGTTCACGTTAATTTCTTTTTTGGGAAGGCTCTATCGATGGCCTTCAATTGATCAAGAAATGGCTGAGAGATTATCCCATCTGTACTAACCGGTACATCCCAGGTAACAGAACCACCTGCATTGATGATTTGTTTCGTGAACGCTACCACCTGTTCTGAAGTAAAACGGGGTGCGCCAGAACCCCACTTTTCTCCCAGAAAACTAAGCATGTGGATCTGTGTCCCATCGATTCGACCGTCTTCGCTGCGACGAACACGAACCATATCCGGTTTATCAATCTCACCGGCAGTAAAGTCTTCCTCTGGGCTCATCGATAAAATCCGATAGATCACGCCAGGATTGAAGGCTACGCAGGAGTCAGGATTTCCAGCTCGAGCAGCAGCCGCGAAGCTGGAGAAATTAGGAGAAGCTGCGGAGCGATACATGATATTCGGGAAATAGCATCCATCAAACCACCACCCGGCAATTTTGTTTCCCCAGCGTCGAGACCACTCCTCAATAACTTGTTGCCATTTGACCTGAAAGTTCTTGTTAGGATTTGAACCGTTCGACCACTCCAAAGCTGCCACAGCAGTTTTGTCCTGCGCAGGAGCACCGGATGGTAGATAAACCATCAGCTTGATATCTCTTCGATGGAGTGGCTCATAAAAGTCAGCGACCAGGTCGCGCTGGGAACATTTGCTTGGGTGAATTCCAGTAATCCTGTCGTAGATGACGTTGGGAGAAAGGTAAAATCCGGAGTTCTGACCTATGCTGAGCTGATAATGACCGGCCCCCACTGATTCAAGACTGCTGGCCATCTTCTCGACGTCAAAATTGTCGATCAATTTGTTCCAGAGCTCGACATTCATTCCGAGTTTGTGATCGCGAGCTTGCCAATCAGCAAGATAATGAGTCATTACACCCCAGCGATAACGTGGGTCCTGCATCCAAAGCGCACGATTGGCACCTGGATCGGTTTGATGCGATGCGGTCATCTGCTTAGGGGATTGAATCGCTCCAGATGGAAGAGCATTGAGCGCCACTGCTGAGGCGCTTCCGAAGATTAAGTTACGGCGTGATATTCGGCGGGAATTCACAGCTAATTTCTCCTCGAACAAATCTCGGGTAATGATACATACACCCTCTCTCACGCTGTGGGATTTTCGAGGCACAGATCTTCTGACGCTTTATAAACAAACACGTCCGGCAGAGTTGCGAACTATCGACATCGGCGTCAGGAACTGACGCTCCGCCGTTTCAATTGTGCTGTAGGGGTTGAGCAGGAAGGCGAACAATAAATTGCGTATTGCCGGGAACAGAAGAAAAACGGATGATTCCACCGAGCTGGTCTACGATGCGGTGCACAATCCCAAGCCCCAAACCGGTTCCAATTCCCAGGGGTTTCGTCGTAAAGAAGGTATCAAAGATATGGGTTTGGCTCTCAAGAGGAATGCCACTTCCGTTATCGGAGACCTGAATGCAGATGTCGGTTCGTTGATCGTTCGTCGGTGATTTTTCTGCCCACGTCTTGATGCTGATCTTTCCGTGTTGCCCTACCGCATCAATCGAATTATCCAGAAGATTGGTCCAGATCTGGTTCAGGCCGGTGCAGTCACTTTGCAGAGGAGGAAGATTTTGGGCAAAACTTTTTTCTATGGTGATCTCTTTTTCTCGCAACTTATGGCTCATGATCACCAGCGTTGCATGAATGCTGCTATTGACATCGATTGATTGCTTCAATCCTTTGCCTTCGTAGGCATACGATTTGACGGCCATCACGAGGTCGGAAACTCGTCCAATACTCTCTTCGATTGTTCCCACTAATTGCATGCTCGATGCCATAGCTTCAATCCAATTCAGAGCATCGGAGAGTGTTGATCCGGGAAACTCTGCTTTGGCGCACTCCAGATCTTCAGCTTTCAGGCCAATCGAGACCAGGATCGGAGAGATTTTCCATGCATTTTCTATATTCGAGGCTTCCATCCACTCCGCCAATGTCTCTTCGGCATCACTCTGTTCCAAAGAGTTCATCACGAGGGGTTGTTTGGCTTGCAACGTATGTTCCTGTAAATCGTGAAGGCATTGTTTCTGTTCCTGACTCAGCTCGGTCTTGCTGAATTTGGCAGAGATCTCATGCATTCGCATCAGATTGGAGCGGAGTTGCGAAGCCGCCCGTTTAGCAGCAGTACCTGGATTGTTCAGTTCATGCATCAAACCAGCAGCCAGTGTGCCAAGCGATGCCATCTTCTCCTGCTGTACCGTCATGCTCTGCATCTTATGAACGCGTTTGGCCATGTTCCCCAGAATCGCTTTGCGCACTCCCGGGCAGGTCGTCATCAAGCTCCAGAACCCTTCTTCACTGATCTGCACCAGGCGGCAGGGTTCATCTGCCTTGAGGTTGACCGCATTCGGAATATTAGCGAGGAGAGGAAGCTCTCCAAAAGCGTTTCCGCTGGGAATGGAAGTGATCTCGAACTCTCGGCCATCCGGTGTGGTCTGAGACAAAACAATATGGCCTTCCAGAAGGATCCAGAAATTATGTGCCATCTCTCCTTGTCGGACGAGGATATCTCCCTTGGTTAACTGAACCTCCTCCAATCCACTCAGGCAGCGCAGCTCCTCATCTTTCAGAGAGGAAAAGATCGGCGTTGTTCTCAACTCGGCAAAGAGAACATCACTGATGGTTTCTGTTGCTGACTGTCCGGTTTGGGAGATTGGGTTCATGGTTAGAGGAATTCGACCTTTCACAGTGTGGCGAGATATTGATGGACAAACTGAATTGCGATCGAGCCTTCGCCAACGGCGGAAGCGCATCGTTTGATTGAGTTGTAGCGGACATCGCCGGCAACAAAGACTCCCGGGACGCTGGTCTCCAGCAAATAGGGGTCGCGATCAAGCTTCCATGTCCCCGGAGCCTTCATCTTCAAATCGGGTCCAGCCAGGATAAAGCCCTTGTTGTCGCAGGCGATCTCCTGCGGTAGCCAGTTCGTCTTGGGGGCGGCGCCGATGAAAATGAACAGGGAACTCGTCGGGCGGTTTTCTTCACCCTGCGGCGACTTCAGCGACAGATGCTCCAAATGGCCGTTCCCTGACATGGAAGCGATCTCAGTCTTGGTTTCTACCACAATGTTTGGAGTCGCCTCGATCTGATCAATCAGGTACTTAGACATGCTCTTGGTCAGGGAATCTCCTCGAACGAGCATGTGTACTTTCTCTGCATAGCGAGAGAAGTGCATTGCAGCTTGTCCGGCAGAGTTGGCTCCACCGACGATATATACAGTCTCGTTCGCGCAACCCATGGCCTCGGTTAGAGCAGCACCATAGTAGACGCCCGCTCCCGAATACTGCTCCGCCCCAGGAACATCGAGCATGCAGTAGTCGACACCCGTAGCAATCAGGCAGACATGGCAGGTCACCTCCTGTCCATCGTTCATCACCACGATGTGGTAGTTGTTCTCCGAGCGAATACAGGTAACGCGTTGCAGAAGAAACTCAGCGCCCAATCGGGTTGCCTGCAGATAGGCGCGCTTGGCTAATTCCTCTCCGCTGAGCCCGGAAGGGAAGCCCAGGTAGTTTTCGATCTTTGAGCTGGAGCCTGCCTGTCCACCTGGAGCGTTGGGTTCAACAATGAGGGTGCGCAGCCCCTCAGAGGCTCCATAGACGCCCGCGGCCAGACCTGCTGGCCCTGCCCCGATAATGACCAGGTCATAAAACTTCTGCTGAGCCTGGGTTGGCATTCCCAACTTGGTTGCCAACTCCGTTGAGGTTGGCTGCACCAGGGCTGTCCCATCTCCAAACAGCACAACAGGAAGTTTCGCGTCGTCGGCGCCCTTTTCTTTGAGGAGATTCAGCGCGTCAGGGTTTTGCTCCGGGTTTAGCCAGAGATAGGGGATGCGATTTCGGGAGAGAAAATCCCGCACCGCATGGTCTTTTGCTGACCACCGCATACCCACGACGCGGATGCCCTCAAATGGCGGTCTGTACCCTTGCTTCCAGGCTTCCAGCAGGTCGTCCAAAACAGGGTAGAGCTTCTCCTCTGGCGGATCCCAGGGTTTATTCAGGTAGTAGTGAATCTTGGCAGAGTTGATTGCTCGGATGGCTGCTTCCGTATCGGCATAAGCCGTCAGAAGAACTCTTTTGGCGTCCGGGTAGATGCATAGCGCCTGTTGCAGGAAATCTACGCCCGTCATTCCAGGCATACGCTGATCGGAAAGAAACAGCGCCACGGTGTCGTTCCTCTCCTTGAGCTGGCGACAGATATCCAGTGCCGCCCCGCCCGAGGCCGCGCGAACGATCCGGTAATCCTGGCCATAATGGCGCCGCAGGTCCTGAACAACAGCTTCCAGAACGCTGGTATCGTCGTCGATGGCTAGTAAGATAGGCTTCGGCATACCCTTGTTATACTTCGCGGACCGGTGCCGATGCACACCGCCGGTATTTTTGATGGAAAGAAAATCCCTTCCGACTCAAAAAACAGGGGATTTTTAAGCTGGAAATGGAAGGATTGGAAGACCGAAATGCCCGCAATGGACCCGCAGAGCAATATGTCCAGATTGAAGACACGGAAGTTGCCCCCGGCCAAGGGTGCCGATAGAAGGAGCAAAGGCGGAAAAGCCTTGTCTCAGGAGCGACATATGAACCGTATCATCCTTGCCGACAATCAGGTCATCTTTCGGGCCGGTGCAGCCCGGATTCTGGCGTTGGAGGAGGAGATGCGTCTCGTCGCCCAATGTGAGGACCTGGCCAAGCTCTGGAGCGCGCTCGAAAGCCTTCGTGGCACCATCCTTCTGGTCGCATCGAGCCTGCATCCGGATGTGTTGGCGCTCGTGGAGCGTGCGAAGTCCATGGACAGCCGGGTCATCCTGGTGGCGGAAAATACCGAGCAGGTATCGGACAGCCTGGTTGCTCTCCTCGATGGAATTGTCTGCCGCAATGTCAGTGGAATCGATCTTGTGGATGCGATTCGTAGCGTCGCCCGTGGTCAGCGTTATATGCAGCGGGCAAACGTTACGGCCATTCACGCTACGGATAGTGTAGGGGCACGAGTGAGAGATCGTTTGACGCCAAAAGAGATGCAGATCGTCTCCCTGATCGTGCAGGGTTGCAAGAACAAGGAGATCGCCGATCAGTTGGGGACCAAAGAGCAGGTCATCAAAAACTACCTGCGCGGAATTTATGACAAGACCGGCGTCTCGGACCGCCTGGAGTTGGCGCTATTTACGATCCATCATCGCGTGCTGGCCGAGGCAGCTGCCAGAGCAGGAAACCTGATTGAGATGAGGAGCGCCTGAAGCAGACTTCTTTTCCATAAAAAAACACCGGCAACTGCCGGTGCTTTTTTGGAGGAAATCTTTTTTCTTACAATCCCATTTGCTCGGCTTGCTTCTCTGCCTCCTGCCCTGCATAGCCGATTTTTTCGCCGATGCTCTTGGCCTGGGTGAACAGCAGAAGATAATCCGGGCCTCCGGCTTTTGAGTCGGTTCCACTCATATTGAAGCCGCCGAAAGGATGAGCTCCAACCATCGCTCCGGTCGATTTGCGATTGAAGTACAGGTTGCCGACATGGAACTCATGGGCTGCACGATCGAGCTTCTCTCGTGAGCTGGAGTAGACCGAACCGGTCAGTCCGTATTCCGTGTTGTTGGCGATGGACAGCGCTTCATTGAAGTTCTGAGACTTGATGATGGCGAGTACGGGGCCGAAGATCTCTTCCTGTGCAATCCGTGCCGTGGGGCTGATATCGGCAAAGACGGTCGGCGCGATGTAATAACCAGCATCTTCGGTTTTGATGGTTACCCCTCCATTGAGCAGCCGGCCTTCTTTTTTCCCGATCTCGATGTAGTCGAGAACTTTTTTGTAGGCTTTCTCGCTGATCACCGGGCCGGTATAGACGTTCTTCACTGGATCACCGGTAGCAATCTTCGCAACTCGCGCTTGCAGGCGGTCGCAGAAGACATCGTAGATGTTGGCATCGACGATTGCCCGGGAGCAGGCTGAGCACTTTTGACCGTTGAAGCCGAAGGCGCTGGCGACGACTCCTTCGATGGCGGTATCGAGATCGGCGTCGCCTTCGACGATGATGGAGTCTTTGCCGCCCATTTCGAGGATGGTGCGCTTGATGAAGATTTGGCCGGGCTGTGTCTTCGCGGCGCTCTCGTGAATCTGGAGGCCGACGGCCTTCGATCCAGTGAAGGCGATAAAACGGACCTGAGGGTGAGCCACCAGGGCTGATCCGAAGCCGGGGCCTTCACCCTGACAGAGATTGACGACACCATCGGGTAGTCCTGCTTCTTCGAGAAGGCTCATGAAACGGGCGGCGATCGTTGGAGCATCGACGGATGGTTTCAGCACAACGGTGTTGCCGCAGACGATGGCCGCAGCAGTCATTCCTGCCATGATGGCAAAGGGAAAGTTCCAGGGTGGAATGACGGTTCCGACACCGAGAGGAATGTACCGGAGCTGGTTGCGTTCGCCGGGAAACTGAATCGGCGTGGTTGTGGCGTCGAGCTTTAGAGCCTCGCGGCCATAGAACTCGAGAAAGTCGATGGTCTCGCCAACATCGGCGTCGGCCTCGCCCCAGTTTTTGCCTACTTCGAAGGTGAGCCAGGCACAGAACTCGAACTTGCGCTCACGAATGAGGTCGGCGGCACGGAAGAGCAACTGCGCACGCTCGTCAGCGGTCTTGCGGCTCCAGGCTGGGAACGCGTCGAGAGCGGCTTGCACGGCAGATTCGGCGAGAGCGGCCTCCGCACGCTGGTGGATGCCGATGACCTGCGTCGGCTTTGCCGGGTTGACGGAGATGATCTTGCCTTCCGTCTTCAATCGGCGGCCGCCAATGATGATGTCGTACTCGCGACCGAGCTGGCTTTCAACGTCGACGAGCGCGGACTCCATTGCGCGTTTGTTAGCAGCGTTCAAGAAATCGATGAACGGCTCGTTGGCGAAGGGTGTTTCAGCGGTACGCGCGAGGGGAGCGGCGATATCTGCGGTGGCCATGCGGTCTATTCTATTCCTCCTTTCGCGGGTCGCAGCCGCACCCCCTCCCCCGTACTTTTATGTGCAAAGTATTGGAAATAGGCGGTTTAGATTTGGACCAGCCCTGTCATTTATTTTGGATGAAGAGAGAAAAGCCGATCAGGCCACTACTCTCTATTTTATCGGATGTACAACATTCAATCTGTAAATATAAATTGCTGATATATAAGAAGATGATGTTTTTTAGCTTGACAGAAAGAAGCGCCTCCCAAATCCACAGCGATTGAAGCGGTATAGCGGGCTTTGCGGACGGAGGGTGAAGATACCTATAAGAAAAGCATCTATCGGGTATGCGCATTAAAGAGCGAGGCAACTGGAGGCAGACGAATGGCAAGCCAGAAAATTGAACCGTGGCTGCGTGGGACGCACATTGAGGTGGATGCCGTTCGTCGCGCTGTGCTGCATGCACTGGAACTGGCAGCAGAAGACATCGCTCGCTGGTGCGAAGGACTGAACGGCGAGGAGATGGAGGCGCGACCGATGGAGCTTCCCTCGGTTGGATTTCAGTTGCGGCACATGGTTCGATCGCTTGATCGTTTACTGACCTATGCGGATGGCCAACAGTTGACGGAACGACAACTGAAGTTGCTGAAGAGTGAAGAAGAGTTCGTGGACCGGGAGGCGACCTTGATGGAGTTTGCCCAGGGGATCGAAGTCGCGCTTAAACGAGTGCTCGCATTTTCAGAAAAGAGCTACGATCAGCCTCGCGCGGTTGGAAGAAAGAAGCTACCTACGACTGTTGGTGGTCTGTTAGTGCATTGCGCAGATCATACGCAGCGCCATGTAGGGCAGGCCATCACAACGACAAAAGTTGTGATGGCGATGCGGGGGAAGTAATCGTTTAACGCTTGCGATTGAGAAGACCACCGAGGACGTTCCCGATAGGATTGGCTGGTGTCTGCTTGTTTTGGCCGGCGGCTTTTCCGGTAAAGGCAGAGGCGCCGCTGCTCATTGCTCCCGCGAGGTTCGGAGCGAAGGTTGGATTGGAAGTGGTTCCTCCGATGGCGACCGGGATGCCATTGCGAAGTGCGCTGGTGGCGATGTTACCCACTGCGCCACCTGCCCCCCCGCCCGGGATCATTCCCATGAGCTGCCCTGTGATTCCTCCGACTCCCGCTGCACTTCCTGTCTTGCCTCCGACCAGACCTGTGAGCTTGAGGATGACGTTATAGTTCAGTGCGCCTGAGGCTGCAACGGTTCCGGCACCCGTGGCCGTGCCAAGGGCAGGAACATCGAGCACAAGATTGTCGGTGCGGACGTTTCCACCGGCGACGCGGATGTTGGTGCTGAGGGAGCGAATCGCAGTCACCGAGCCGGTTTTGGCTCCGGTAAGGGCAGTGACCGCCTGCAACTTGGAGCCGAGATCAAAGCCGGCAAGATTCGTGTTGTTGAGACGGATGGGACCGCTGATGATGGGGTCGGCTGTAGAGCCGGTTACATCAAGATTGGCTGTGAGGGTCCCGCCCTGTAAACGAGAGCCGGTAGGAAGGTGTACTCCAACGGAGGGCAGGAAAGACTGGAGCTCGTCGATGGAGAGGGAATTGCCACTGACTTTGAGATTGACGGCTGTAGTTGGCCCGCTGGTCTGATAAGTTCCTGCGATCTGTATCGCAGCCTGCCCAACGGAGACGGTGGCGTTCTGGATTTGTCCGGTGAGCGACTGCATGTTCTGGTTCACTGTCATCACCAGATTGACCGGTTTGGCCGAAGGGGAGCCATTGCGAGCGAGCTGAAGATTCTGTGCATTGGCAGAGACATTGGCGTTCAGATTTTTTCCATCGGAGATGGCCCTGAGATCGACATTGGCGATACCGTGGATTCCGGTCTCGGGTGCGACGACACCGCTGGAGGCAAGGTCGATATGGTTGAGAGTCGCATGAGCATTGAGCGGGGAGGCCGCAGCATCGTTGTAATTGATGGGGCCAAGGTTGCCGTCGGCGTTCAGCGAGCCTCCGCCAGGAACCTGCGCGGTGAGCTTGAAGGGGGAGGAGGCCGTTGGGGAAAGATTGGTGACCTCGGCATTGAGTTGCTGATAGACGGCAGGCTTTGATTGACCCGCGGTGGAAAGGGAGAGAGTCCCGTTCTTAATCTGGAGATGATCCGCGGAGAGAGTGCTCAACATATCGTTGCTGTCGGGCGCCTTCGGAGGAGCGGCGGTGGTTGTTGGAGTCCCTGTGCGGACAACGTTGAGATTGGGAGTGTCGACTGTCAGATTGGCGACGTGAAGATCCTTCCCATTCCACGTGGCTTCGACATCGATCGCATTGATCGTTCCGCTGATGCCAGAGGACTTCTCAAGAAAGCCTGCGGCGACTGGATCGAGATGTTTGACGGAGAGCTTCGCACCGAAGGGGGTGAGGGAAGCGTCGGTGGGATTGATAGGTCCGGCGTTGCCGTTGAGAGTAACCGCACCGTCGCCGGGAAGGTGCGCAGAGACCGTGAAGGGAAACTGCTTGTCGAAGGCGAAGTTTTTGGCTTCGATGTTGACCTGGTCATAGGTGCGCTTCGGAGTTGCAGGTGTTCCGGGAGCAGACTCTGTGGAGACACTGAGCTGTCCGTTTTTGACGGAGACACGACCCACGGTGAGGCCGGTCATCGAACTGGCTCCATCGCTGGAAGACTTTTTAGAAGACTGGGCCGAGCCGATGGTGGAGTAGTTCCATGTGCCGTTGGCGTGGCGGATGAGATTGATTTTCGGCGTGTCGATGGAGAAGCCGGTGATGTGGACCTGACGAGTGAGGACGAGAGGAATCAGCTCGATGTTGATCTTGACGGAAGAGGCCTGAAGGAAGGGCTCGTTGCTGAAGGAGGGATCGTCGGAGACCGTAGCATTTTGTGCGACGAGGCTTCCTGACCATACGGAAAGGTCGAGCTTGCCAAGAGTGACCTTGCGGCCCAACGAGGTGGAGAGCTCGCTTTCAATACGGGCGCGGAAGTTATCGGCATTAAGAAACATCGGTATTGCCAGTCCGATAACAATAATGAGGGCGATGAGACTGCCCAGGATGATCAAGAGAGTTCGATAACGCGCTGTCATGTTCTATCCCTTCGGGTGGAGAGGTTTACGGCCCGTTTTCGCGTCCAGTGTATCGAAGTTTTCGACTCCAGGCTGCTTTTCGAACAGATGTCCTGTTTCACAACGGGGACCAAAGGTGGCTCATCGGTTTTACCCCTTGGGGGTTACCTTCTTTGAGTTGGAATCGCCCTCTCCGAGAAGAGTTTCCTCTAGATCCATCAGATGCGGATCGGTGGGTCTTTTTTTGCGTCTGGCCACGAAAAAATTGCTCAGCATCTGGCTGCACTCGTCGGCGAGGACACCGGTGCAGACCTCGGCGCGGTGATTGAGCTGGGGATGGTTCATGACAGAGAGGACGCTGCCGCAGGCCCCGGCCTTGGGGTCGTCGGCGGCATAAACGAGGCGAGTGATGCGTGCGTGGAGGATAGCGCTGGCGCACATGGCGCAAGGTTCGAGCGTGACGTAGAGCGTGCAGCCCGCGCCTTCGGGAGAGAGAAGCCGATAGTTCGCGAGCGTTTTGCCGGCCTGGCGCATAGCAACAATTTCGGCGTGCGCGGTGGGGTCGCTGTCGCGTAGGACGCGGTTCTGACCGCAGCCGAGGAGGGTTTCGCCGTCGGGGGCGAGCACGATGGCTCCCACGGGGACCTCGCCTGCAGCTTCTGCGGCCTGAGCTTCAGCAATTGCGAGTCGCATGAAACGTTCGTCGAGATCGGATTGGCTAGGAGGCTGCATCTGTTCCAGTGTAGCGGCCTCGCCATCGTCGGAGAGGCGGCTTTCTCATTCTGCTGCCACAATTTCGAGGGGAAGAAGAATCCCCGGACTGCGAATTTCCTCCATACGGATATTAATTTCTGTTGACAGCTACTCGGGAGGTTCATATATATTTTGGGCCGCGTAATAAATAATCCAAAAAAGAGATTCAAAACAGCTGGAGCGAAATTGCCGTAGTTGAAGAGAAGTTGCTCAAGGCTGTGTTGTCAGGTTGTTCCATATTCGAGGGAGGGTCGTATGAGGCGTTTGCTTCTTACTTTTGTTGCTGTGTTGTTGATCCCGGCGGGCTTTTGTTTCGCCCAGGCTGTCGATCGTCAGCAAATTACAGGTACGGTTACGGATCCTACTGGGGCATCTGTGCCGCAGGCGGACATCGTGGTAACGAACGAGGCCACCGGCGTTACTCGGAACGTAAAGTCCAATGCCGATGGCAATTTCACGGTCCTCAACATTCCTGTAGGGGTTTACACCGTTACGACCACCGCAAGCGGTTTTAAGAAGTCGGTGCTGGCTGGCGTGAACGTCGACATCGGTGGCAAGCCCGATGTTCCTGTGCAACTTGCAATCGGCCAGGCGAGTGAGTCGGTTGAGGTGCAGGCTGGGGTGGTTGCGATCCAGACCACGAGCGCTGAGATTGGTGGTGTGATCACGAGCACGGAAGCTACACAGATTCAGCTGAATGGCAGAAATTATATTCAACTGCTGACACTGCAGCCCGGTGTGTCGCAAACGATCGCGGGCGGCTTCGCACTTTTCGGCACTTATGGCGTGAGCGGCAGCTCTCAGTCGGTCAACGGAATCCGTACGGATTCGGCGAACTACTTCATCGATGGCGTCGATAACAAGGACAACGGTGGTGGTGGCAATAACTTTGTGAACATCTCTCCCGATTCGCTGCAGCAGTTCCGAAATGTTGCATCCAGCTACGATGCCAGCTACGGCGGTACTTCTGGTGCGACGGTTTCGGTTGCCATCAAGAGCGGCGGCAGAGACTTCCACGGCAGCGCATACGAGTACATCCGTAACGATGCGATTCAGGCCTATCCCTTCAAGGCGTTGAGTGTCTACCCAACCATTACGGCCGCTAACCCCTTCGTAAAGCCGCCATTGCGGTATAACGACTTCGGCTACACCATCGGTGGCCCTGTCTGGATTCCCGGTGTTTTCAACCGCAATCGAGATAAGCTCTTTTTCTTTGCCGCGCAGGAGTACAAACGTCTGCGTACGTCTACGACTACGGGCGTGACAGTTCCGAAACCGGTGGACATTGCAGCCGCCATCGCCGCTGGAGGGTCAACCGCAACCGGTCGCGCTCTCGCCTCATCTGTGCTACAGGACCCCAGTGGTAGCTACCGTTACCTCCAGTTGGGCAACAACAATCAGTCCGAGTACCTGGTCAAGATCGATTACAACCTCAACGAGAAGAACACGATTAGTGGACACTTTGTCCATGACAATGTGCAGAACATCGGTAATCCGACCAACTACGTCATTTATGACCGCAGAATCCCGGGCCTTACCAGCGCGCTCTCCTGGACGCACACCTTCAATTCCAAGACCGTTAATACCACGACGGGCTCATACTCTGGAAATATCATCAACGAAGGCGGAAACATCCGGGCGAATCCGCAGTTTGGTAATCGGTCCATCAAACGCGCCGACTATGGTTTGACGTATGCGACTTTGTATAACGCATCAGACTTCATCCCGCAGATCTCGATTACCGGATATGGCAATCCAGGAGTGACACCGAGACAGTTCGATAATTACCAGCGCATTTACGCATTGAAAGATGATTTCTCCCGCGTACTGGGCAATCACACGCTCAAGGTAGGCGCATACTTCTGGCGCGCCCGTAAGAATCAGACTGCTCCGCCGCAGCTGAATGGCGCATTTACATTTGCTGACACAACAGATCCGGTGACAAAGAAGGTTATTACGTCAGCTTTAAACAATCTGGTACAAGGCAATTTCGCCAGCTATACAGAAGGCAGCAACATTCCACAGATTCAAGCTCGCTTTCTTCAGTTTGAAACTTACGTACAAGACGACTGGACTGTAAGCCGTCGGCTGACCTTGAACCTCGGTCTACGTTGGCAATATATGCCGCCGATCTCAAGCTGGCCGAACAACACCGCCTTCTTCGACCCAACCCGGTTTGATCAATCGAAGGCCGCGACTATCGGCTCAAACGGATCTATTACCTCTAACCCATCGCCGTACAACGGCCTTGTTCTCCCGGGCACCGGCTTTTCCGACAAAGCAAAGCAGGTTGTCGCCCCCGCGGTTTACAACAATCCCCAGGTGCAGGCCCTCTTCCATAACCTACCCCCCGGTATCGTAAACACCGTTTACAATACCTTCGCTCCGCGTGTTGGATTTGCTTATGATCTGACGGGCAGGCAGGAGACCGTGCTCCATGCGGGCTATGGCATGTCTTACGAACGCGTTGAAGGCAACTACATCTACGGTGCTGCCTCACAGCTACCATTCACTGCCGTGGCTTCACTCGCCAGCGCCGGTAACGCAGATAGTCTTGGCAGCATCGGTACTGCCGCAACCCCAACCAATATTGGCAACTCAGCGGCTATGAATCTCGCGCCACCGCGAATTCACAACTACAGCCTGGGTATTCAACAGAAGTTATTCAACAATACCTCGCTTGAGGTGAACTATGTGGGTTCGCGTTCCACGAATCTGACCTATCGCAAGAACCTCAACCAAGCGCCGGCGGGTACGGAGCAGGCCAATCCAACGATTGCGCAACGCAACGCTCTTCGCCCTTATAAAGGCTATGGAGAGATCTACCAGTACACCAATGGCGCAACAGCCAATTACAACTCGTTGCAGGCGCGTTTGCAGACCCGCTTCAGCAATGGTGGCATTGCCACGGTGTCTTACACCTGGTCTCAGACGCTGACCAACGGTTCCACCTTTGATTACCAGCCGCAGGACAGCACGAACCTCCATGCTGATTACGGCCCGGCCAACTACAGCCAACCATCAATCTTCGTCGCAAGCTATGTCTATCCCATCCCTTTCTGGCAGAAAGAGCACGATTGGTATAAGCAGGCGCTTGGCGGCTGGCAACTCTCAGGCATTACGCGTATCTCAAGCGGTTTGCCTATCAATGTGGTTCAACCCTCCGGCTTGTCGGTCGCAGGCAACCTGGTCACGACTGCCAACGTTGCGCAGCGCCCCAATCTGGTGGGCAACCCCTATTCCCATACCGGTGAGGGGAAGCAGTATCTGAATCCCGCTGCCTTCCGTGCACCGGCTCCGGGAACCTACGGGAACCTTGGCTACGATGCGATCAAGGGACCGCTGTACAACAATTGGGATGTTGCGCTACAGAAGAACATTGCGATTCACGAACAGGTCGGACTGGAGTTCCGCGCTGAGATGTTCAATGCTCCGAACCACCTGTCGCCTTTCGTTATTGGTGGCTCAACCAGTCCAGCTCTCGGCGCTCAACAGGCTGACGGAACGTATAAGCCCAACTACAACGCTGATGGAACATTCAACAACGCCTTCGGACAGGTGACCAGCACAACTGATCCGCGCACGATGGAGTTTGTGCTTCGGGTTCACTTCTAATCCTTCAAGACAAGCAGAAAGAGGTCTGAGGCATGCCTCAGACCTCTTTCTTTGCATCGGAAAGTCTTTAGTTCTGTGGAGGAGTGTTGGGGACCAGAGCGCCGTGGTGATAGACGGCATCGATATGTCGTGTGTTGCGGACGTCCATCAGAGGATCCGCCGAGAGAATGATGAGATCGGCGGAGTAGTCCTGTTTGATGAGACCGATGCTTAGCTTTGGATTGATCTCGTGAAGAAGGCGTCCGTTTTCTCCGGTTGCTAATGTAATGGCTTGAAGTGGCGTAAGACCGGCGGCGACGAGGTCCTCGAGTTCGCGATGCTCGCTGAAGCCTGGGATGCGGCCAGCTACGGCGCCAGAGTCGGTCCCGAAGGCAACATTAACGCCAGCATCGCGCAGAGCCTTGAGGTTCTTCATGGCGATCTCGTGGTCTTTCCTCGCCTGTTCGGTCTGCGGTGAGGCGAGGGTCTTCTCCGCGTAGTCAGGAGCCTGTAGTTTTGCGAGTAGCTGTGGGCCAGCAGCCTGCTGGAAGAACTGCGACTTCATGACGTCGGGGTCTGCGGCGTAGAGATAGAACGCTTCGTCGAGCGCGAGCGTGGGGATATACCAGACCTTGTGATAGATGAGAGAGGTGGCGAAGGCGGGGTCGACAACCTGGTCGCGGATGGAGTGAGCGAGGATATCGACATTGGCGTTGACCAGGCTTTTGGCATCGGCCAGGGTGTAGACGTGCGCGGCTACCTTGAGGTGATGCTTGTGCGCCTCGTCGATGATGGCGGTGTAGACCGCAGGATCCATCGCGGGAATTTTGCCGTGTCCACTATCGAGCCAGAGTTTGATGAGATCGACGTGGTGTGAAGCCATCTCGTCGACATCCTTGCGGGCTTCTTCGGGATTGGCAGGGCGATATACCTGGTCGGGCGCAACGTTAAGTCCGGGGGCTCCGTTGGGGACGCCGATGCCACGGCCTGCGGTGAGGAAGGTGGCTCCGCCGAGTTTGCCTGCTCGCTGTTGGTCGCGTAGCTCGTAGACGAGGTCGCGGTTGACTCCAAGCGAGACCATGGTGGTGACCCCGTAGCGCTCGTACTGGTTCAGAGCGGCGGTGACGTTTTCGGCAGTATAGGCATCCGGCGAGGCGTCGGTGTTGTTGAGCAGGATACCGAGATGCGAGTGGGCGCTGATGAGCGCCGGGATGACAGTCTTGCCGGAGCAGTCGACGATGTCGGTGTTTTTCGGAGTGTCTTTTTCCTTGGTAAATGCAGGTCTGACACTCTCGATATAGCCTTTGCGGAAGGTGATGTCGACATGCTGACGGACAGGTCCTCCGGTGCCGTCGACGAGCGTGGCGTTATGCAGGAGGACGGGCTTTTGTTGGGCTAAGGCTGTGATGGTTGCGGACAGCATAAAGGCACAGGCTGTAATTCGCATCAGGTCTCCAGAAGTTCTTTTTACGAAATGAAACAGTAAAACATCTTTGGATGCCTGTGTTAGAAGATTCGTTTTACGCCGGCTCCTGCTGCGTCATGCAGTGTAGCGCGCCGAGGCCCCAGATGAAATCAACACAGTGGATTCCGACGATCTTTCGATTCGGAAAACTGTTGGCGATGATGTTGAGCGCGTGGCGGTCGTTGGCGTCGTTGAAGGTGGGGACGAGCACCAGATCGTTCGCGATATAGAAGTTGGCGTAACTGGCAGGGAGGCGCTGTTTATCGAAGGAGACGGGCGAGGGCATGGGGAGCTCGACGATTCGGAAGGGCTTGCCCGAGAGGTTGCGGGCGGAGCGGAGCCGGTCGAGGTTTTCGGCCAGGGGAAGGTGGTTTTCGTCGTGGGTATTGGGCTCCACGCAGGTAAGGATGGTGTCTTCGGAGACAAAGCGGGTGATGTCGTCGACGTGTCCGTGGGTGTCGTCGCCGGCTGCGCCGCGATTGAGCCAGAGGACCTGATCGATGCCCAGGTAGTCGTGGAAGGCCTGCTCGAGCTGCTGGCGGGAGATGCCGGGGTTGCGCTGCTGGACCTCGGAGAGGAGGCATTCTTCGGTGGTGAGGAGGACTCCTGCTCCGTTGGTATCGATGGAGCCCCCTTCGAGGACGAGGCGGTGATCTCCAACTTTGGGTTGGAATTCTTCCATTCCATAGAGCTTAGTGACGTGGTGCGGAATCTGGTCGTCGCGGTGCCAGTTGTCGTACTTCGCCCAGGCGTTGAAGTGCCAGTTGGTGAGTGCGAGTTCGCCTTGCGGATTTTTGATGAAGATGGGGCCGGAGTCGCGGAGCCAGACGCGGTCGGTGAGCCAGGGATGGAAATGGAGTCGAGCGAGATTGGCTCCAGCTCGGAGGAGGATGCGTCGGGCGCGCTTTTCGGCGGTCTCGTCGTTGACGAGGATGTGGACGTCTTCGACGCTGGAGAGGTGACGAACGATCTCGGCGTAGACCCAGGGGATGGGTTGGAACTTACCGGGCCAGTCCTCGGCGTTGTGGGGCCAGGCGATCCAGGTGGCGGTATGGGGAGCCCATTCGGCGGGCATACGAAAGTTCCGGTCGCGAGGTGTAGTCATCTGGCTCCTGGGAGTGGTACCCCTCCCCCTATGTCAAAAGTGGGCAAAGTCTTGGGAACAATGGACTTAAGTCCGGACCTCCGTGTGGCAGGATGGCGGATGTCAATTGGTTCCTCCTATTTAAGTATAGCTAGGGGAAGTGGGTGAATCTGCACAGCGGATGTTATTGGCCTGTTAAGGGTTGGGAGGATTTGGGGGTTGACAGGATGGGTGGGTGGTTGTGGCTGACTGGTAAATGCGGGGATTTCTCCGCTTCGTTGCTACGCAACTTCGGTCGAAATGACACTTCTGGGAGAGTGGTAAGTGCTGTGAGACGCAGATTCCTTCCGGGGGCAGGCTCTTCGACTCACTACGTTCGCTCAGCATGACACTTTCTTAAAATTGTGAGCTTTTCTTTTGAAGGAACCGAGGTGCGATTCGTTTCGTACAGCAAGCAGCATTCCTTTTGTGATTCCAAGCTCCATTGGAGGAAATCAATGCTGGCGGATTTTCGTGATGCGTTTCGGCAATTAAAGAAAGCACCTGTATTCGCAACCACGGCGGTGATCACGCTGGCACTAGGGATCGGAGCGACGACGGCGATCTTCACGCTGGTGCATCAGGTGATGTTGAAGTCCCTGCCGGTTACGAAGCCCGAGGAACTTTGGAGAATAGGGGACAAGATCCGTTGCTGCAACTGGGGAGGATATACGCAGGGCGACGACGGTGATTTTTCGCTGTTCTCGTGGGAGGCGTACAAGAACTTTCGCGAGCATACTCCGGAGTTCAGCGACCTTGCGGCCTTGCAGGCAGGAAATGCGGCGCTTGGCGTTCGCAGGGCAGGATCTAAAGGGCAGGCAGAGACGCGGAACGGAGAGTATGTCTCGGGGAACTTTTTCCGAACAATGGGCGTGCAGCCGTGGATTGGCCGGCTGATGACGGATGCTGACGATCAGGAGTCCGCGCCTTCGGTCGCGGTGATGAGCTTTCATGTCTGGCAGGAGAAGTATGGATCCGATCCGTCCGTGGTCGGTGCTAGCTATCAGATCAATGGTCATCCTTTTGTGGTGATCGGCGTGGCGCCGCCGGGATTTTACGGAGCGAAGCTATCGGGCGGAGATATGCCGGATTTCTGGCTTCCGTTAACGAGCGAGTTGCTAATTGATGGTGCGACTTCGCGATTGAAGCGCCCCAACGGAAATTTTCTGGACCTGATTGGGAGAGTCAAGCCGGGAGTCGATCCGAATTCGCTTGAAGCAAAGCTGAAGGTTGAGTTTCACGATTGGTTGGCAAGTCACGTGCCAGACATGGAGCCGGGGGAAAAGCAACTGTGGCAGCAACAGACGCTGCACCTGATCCCTGGCGGGGCGGGTGTGGCGGACATGCGGAACCAGTACAAGAATGGACTGAGGCTGTTACTGATCGCGGCGGGCTGCGTGTTGCTGGTGGCGTGCGGAAATCTGGCGAATCTGATGTTGGCGCGCGGATTGAAGGAGCGCGCGCAAACCTCTATCCGGATGGCGTTGGGTGCATCGCGGCGTCGCCTGATACGGAGGGCCCTCGTCGAGTCGGTCTTGTTGGCGATCATCGGTGGAATTGCGGGCATCGTTGTGGCCTATGGCGGCACGAAGTTGATTCTGTTTCTGGCCTTTCAGAACGGGAGTCCGGACAACTATGTGCCTATCAGTGCCACGCCAGCGATGCCGGTGCTGCTGTTTACATTGGCGATTTCTGTACTGACGGGAATCCTGTTTGGGATTGCACCTGCGTGGATGACCTCACACGCTAATCCCGTCGAAGCTCTTCGCGGCGCAAATCGCTCGGTAGGCGGAGGCCGCTCCTGGGCGCAGAAATCACTGGTCATCGGCCAGGCGGCAATGTCCGTGGTTCTGCTATCGACAGCGGCGCTGATGGCTCGAAGCCTTCGGAATCTGGAGCATCAGAACTTCGGATTTGAGACGGAGGGCCGGTACCTTGCGCAGATCAATCCGATGCTGAGCAACTACAAGCCTGAACAGCTGGAGCCGCTGTTCCGCAAGATTGATGATCGCCTGATTCAAATTCCCGGTGTGCGTATGGTTGCTCCGGTGCTTTATGCCCCGATGTCGGGCGACAGTTGGAATGATGGCATTCGTATTCAGGGCCGACCAGAGCCTCCGGCCAAGGAAGACACAAGCGCGGGATGGACCCGGGTAATGCCGGGATTCTTTGAGGCAATCGGCGCGCAGATGGTTCTGGGGCGACCCATTACGGAAGAAGATACCGCGACGACACGCAACGTAGCCGTGGTCAACGAAGCCTTCGCCAAGAGGTTTTTCAAGAACGAAAACCCCATCGGTCAGCACTTTGGAACCAACAAGATCAAATATGCAGGCACCTACGAGATCGTCGGCGTGGTGAAAGATATGCGCTACATGACGTATGACTACAAAGATCCAGTGCGTCCTATGTTCTGGCCTGCAGAGAGTCAAACTGTGGAGTACGACGATCCGGCCTATAAGAGCGGGGAGATCTGGTCGCACTATCTCTACAACATTGTGATCTGGGCCCCGGGGAATCCTCCGGGGATGGAAGAACGAGTTCGCAAGGCGCTGATCAGTGTCGATCCAGACCTTGTGCTCTACGGCGTCGATTCTTACAAAGACGTGGTGAGCCGGGATTTCCAGCAGGAGAACATGATCGCGACTTTGACGATGCTCTTCGGTGTGCTTGGCCTGACGCTGGCTGCGGTTGGTTTGTATGGCGTGATGGCTTACATGGTGGAGCAGAGAACAGGAGAGATTGGAGTACGGATGGCGCTTGGAGCGGACCGCGGTCATGTGGCGCGGATGGTTTTGGGCAACGCCTTCTCGCAGGTAGGGGTTGGGCTGGCGCTCGGCATTCCGATGGCAGTCGGAGCAGGCAAGCTGATGACCGATCAGTTATTTGGGGTGAGGCCGTGGGACCCGGTGATGATCTTCACGGCTGTGCTATTGCTGACTTTGGCGGCGTTGCTGGCGTCTCTGATCCCTGCACGGCGTGCAGCCGGGGTGGAACCGATGGTGGCGCTGAGGAGCGAGTGAAGTTGTTGGTGTGGAACGGGTGGGTAGAGAAGCAGGTTTCTCCACTCGCGTTGCACGCTCGGTCGAAATGACGCGACATTGAGGTGACGCAAGACGCAGGTCCTTCCCATTCGACTTGTTGCACTCGCTCAGGGCAGGCTCTTCGCTGCTGCGCAGCTTCGCTCAGGATGACATCTTTTGGGCGGGCAAAATGCTGGGATTTCTCCACTTCGCTGCCGTCTGCAATGGCAGCTTCGGTCGAAATGACACCTCTGTATGGAGCCTCCGAGTCGTTCAGGAATGACACTCAAGGTGCGGCAAGATTTAGGATGGGAGAGGCGCGGTTTCGTGAGATGAACCGCATTGGATTTTTCCTGTAGAGGTCTTACAAAAGATGGCCATTGGCGTCGGCGCGAGTTCAACGAGTACACAACATTCAGGGGCGCAAAAGACCGACGTCCGGGCCATGAGCATCGCAACGATGCTCTTTTTCATGTGGGGGTTTCTGACCTGCCTGAACGACATTCTGATTCCGCACCTGAAGGGTATCTTCGAGCTGAACTACGCACAGGCGATGCTGGTGCAGTTCTGCTTCTTTTCGTCGTACTTCATCTTTGCGCTGCCTTCGGGAAAGCTAGTGGAGTGGCGTGGATATAAAGGCACGATGGTGATCGGGCTGCTGGTGATGGCAGCAGGAGCGTTTCTGTTTCTTCCGGCCGCGGGGCTGGCATCCTTCGGACTGTTCCTTTCGGCGCTGGTGATTCTGGCTGCTGGAATCACGAGTCTTCAGGTGGCGGCGAATCCTTATGTCGCGCACCTTGGGCCGCCGGAGACGGCATCGTCACGACTGAACCTGGCGCAGGCGTTGAATTCATTTGGAACCTTTATCGCTCCATTCTTTGGAAGCGCGCTGATCCTGGGGGCTGCTGCCCCGATGGCTCCTGCGAAACTAAAGTCGCTTTCGGCGGCTGCGCTTCAGGCGTATCGAGCGGAGCAAGCATCGTCGGTAAGATTGCCTTACCTAGGGATCGGGTTGATGCTAGTGTTGCTGGCGATTGCTCTGGCGATGGTGAAGCTGCCGCCGATGGACTTTACGCGCGACATCCGGCCGGGTGAGATGGATGTTGCGGCGGGTGACAGCATATGGAAGCATCCTGTGCTGCTGGCGGGGGCGCTGGGAATTTTTGTGTATGTTGGCGCAGAGGTTTCGATTGGAAGTTTTCTGGTGAACTACTTTGGTCTGCCGGAGATTGCGGGCTTTTCGGAAGCGACGGCGGCGAAGTATGTTGCGCTGTACTGGGGTGGCGCAATGATAGGAAGGTTTATCGGGTCGTGGCTGCTGACGAAGGTGCGGACAAGTGTGGTGCTGGGATCGGCTGCGGTGGTGGCGGGGTTGTTGGTAGTGACTTCGATTCTGACGCACGGACATACGGCGATGTGGGCGATTCTGTCGGTAGGGTTGTTCAATTCGGTGATGTTTCCGAGCATCTTTACGGTGGGATTGACCGGCTTGGGACCGCTGACCAGCAAGGGGTCGAGCCTGATGGTGGCGGCGATTGTGGGCGGCGCGCTGATTCCGCTGGCTGAAGGACATCTGGCGGATGCGATCGGAGTGCAGCACGCGTTTGTGATTCCGGTGATCTGCTATGTGTACATTGCGCTGTTCGGATATCTGGGCGGGCGCAGGGCTGAGCAAGAGGTGGCGACGGCGTAGGGGACTGACTGGGATTTCTGCGACGGCATGAAATGCGGGGATTTCTCCACTTCGCTTTCGTCTGCGACGACAGCTTCGGTCGAAATGACACGACTAAGGGATGTCCAGAAGATACAGGGATTCTTCGTCTGCGACTCAGAATGACGGCAGGAAGAGTGTGGGGGAGATTAGAAACTTCATAGAGACTGCTACACAGGATGGCCTTAGAGATGCCTTGTCCTGCTTGAGGACCTATGGCCAACTATCTGATCTCGATCATTCGCCCGAATGGTTATCTGCACAGTTCGTGTTTTCAAGAGGTTGCTGAGACGCTGGAGGCGGCCCTGCGCGAGCTGGGCAACAGGGCGGCGATTGTCGAGAACATCGTTGACCGGCAAGCGACGAACATTTTGCTAGGGGCCCATCTTCTGACCGAGGAGGAGATGCGGTTGCTACCTTCGGGAACGATTGTCTACAACCTGGAGCAGTTGGGGAGCGCGCATCTTTCGGAAGCGTATCTACGTTTGTCGGAGAGTCATTGGATATGGGATTACAGCCCTCTCAACCTGGTGAGATGGCAGGAGAGAAAGTGTCTGTATCCGCCGCGTCTGGTGGAGATTGGGTACATGCCTGTGCTTCGTCGTATTGCGGCGGCGGCAGAACAGGATATCGATGTTCTGTTTTATGGCTCTTTGAATGAGCGCAGGAAGAAGGTTCTTGAAGGACTGGAGCGGGCCGGGGTCTGTGCGCATGTGGCCTTTGGTGTGTATGGGAAGGAGAGGGATGCGCTGATCGCCCGCTCCAAGATTGTTTTGAATACGCATTTCTACGAGACGAATCTCTTTGAGATTGTTCGAGTGAGTTATCTGCTGGCGAACTCGAAGGCGGTGGTCAGTGAGGTTTCTCCCGATCTTGGAGGATATGCGGAGGCCGTGGCGGCTTTTTCTCCGGAGGAGATTGTGGAGGGGTGTCTTGAGCTGCTGCGCAATGATGCGAAGAGGAGAGAGCTGGAGAGACGCGGGTTTGAGCACTTTTCGCGGCAGTCTACAGTGCGGGTGTTGAGGGAGATTCTGCCTGCAAATCCCGTGCCTGAGCTGCGAAGGCTGTATCTGGATATGGTGCAGCGATGCCTGATTGGCACGGTGTATGAGGACCCGAACCAAGATCGCTGGTCTCCGCATGTTTATCAGAGCCAGTTGCGGGAGATTGGCAGGGACTGGCCTTCGCAGGCACACAGCATGATTGGAAATGCGCGGATGACGAACCTGCGGAGCATCGCCGAGTTTGTGATCGAGCGAGAGATTCCGGGAGATTTTATTGAGACGGGGATATGGCGTGGAGGAGCGTGCATCATGATGCGCGCGATTCTGAAGGCTTATGGTGTGACAGACCGGAGGGTATGGGCCGCGGATTCATTCTGCGGATTGCCAGAGCCAAATCCTGATGTGACAGCGGATACGGGGGATGTGCACCATACTTTTTCGGAGCTAGCGGTTTCGCTGGAACAGGTGCAGGAGAACTTCAGAAAGTACGATCTTTTGGATGAGCAGGTCCAGTTTCTGAAGGGATGGTTTTCGGAGACGCTGCCGACGGCTCCGATTGAGAGACTGGCGATCCTACGGCTGGATGGAGATATGTATGAGTCGACGATGGATGCACTGGAGGAGTTATACGACCGGGTGTCTCCTGGGGGCTTCATCATTGTGGACGACTACGGAGCAGTGGAAGGATGTCGGCAGGCGGTGTGCGATTTCCGAAGGCAGAGGGGGATCGAGGCGCCAATTCAGGCGATTGATGGGTTTGGCGTGTACTGGCAGAGGGAGAGCCTTGCGGCGATTTCGCCCATAGTCAGCGCGCCTGAAGACAAGCTTTCTGCGACCGCTGAAGAAGGGCTGTGAGGACAGGGAAAGAGCCTGCTTTCGACAAGAGTCTTTTCATGTTGAATGGGAAATATTATGATAGGCCAAATTAATGGCCCCTCGTTCGATTGCACGTGTCAGTGGTTCTTCGTCTTCCGGCAGGATGCGTCCTGATACGGTGAGAAGATTTGATTTGTCGTCGGCGCAGCTTGCGTCGAGCGAGATGGCGCGAGATATCAACCGCGATATTGTGCTGGAGTTTATCCGCTTCCGGCAGCCTGTTTCGCGCGTAGATCTGTCGCGGCTTTCGGGTTTGCAGCCGAGCACGATCTCGGCCATTGTCGAAGATTTAATTGAGGAAGGGTGGGTCCGCGAGGGAGCTGTTGTGCGCAGCGGGCGCGGGCGTCCTTCAACGATGCTGCTGGTCAATGATGATCTGGTGACGCTGGCGCTGGATATTCGCCCCAGCCAGGCGATTGTTGCGGTGGTCGATTTAAGTGGAAGGTTTCTATCCCATGAGACCATCACGACTGCGAAGGATCCGGAGACCGCGACTGCGAAGTTGGTGAAGGAGATGAACGCGCTTCGTAAGCGACATGGCGACAAGACCTTTGAAGGGATCGGAGTGAGCGTTCCGGGACGCGTCGATCCGGTGACGCAGCGGCTGCTGATGGCTCCAAACCTGGGTTGGGAGGGATACGATCTTCGCTCGGCGTTGGAGAAGGCGATGGGCCTACAGGTGGAGATCGATAACGACGCCAATGCGTGCCTTCTTTCGGAGCTGTGGTTTGGCCGGCTGGAGGGAGTACGGAACGCGGTCTTGGTTGCGGTGGCGGAAGGATTGGGAACTGCGATTCTGGCAGAGGGGCAACTGCACTCGGGATTCAACGGGTTAGCAGGGGAGTTCGGGCATATTCCGATTGATCCTAAGGGGCCGGTGTGTGGGTGCGGAAAACGAGGATGCTGGGAGATGTTTGCCTCGTCGCGGGCCGCGCTGCAGACCTATCGAAAGCAGAGCAGGAAGCAGGTCAGCGATATTCGAGGACTTCTGCAACTGGCTCAGGATGGAGATCGAGCAGCACTGAAGGCTGTGAAGGCGCAGGCGGAGGCACTGGGGCATGGGCTTCGTCTGGTGACGGCTGCGCTCTCTCCAGAGAGGATTCTGATTACGGGAGAACTGACTTCGTGCTGGGAGATCTGCGGACCGATTGTGCAGCGCGAGCTGGAGGCGGGGATGCTGGCTGGGGCGGCTCCGCGATTGACGACTGCCGGCGACGGCTATCTGGCGCGCTTAAGCGGAAGCGCTGCTTTACTGCTGCAACGGCACTCGCATTATCACCGATCGACACATATCTCGCGGCGCGCGAAGGCAAAGGCTTAGAGCTGCAGGGTGGAGGGTGGGATGTTTTTAGGGATTGATTGTGGGACGCAGGGAACGAAGGCCCTGCTGATCGATGAAGCGGGAAAACCGCTGGGGCGAGGATATGCTCGCCATGCATTGATCGAACGAGCCAATGGGGCGCGGGAACAGGAGCCGAGCTGGTGGGTGGAGGCTCTCAAAGAGGCGGTGAAACAGGCGCTGGTACAGGTTCCGGGTGCGCGGGTGAAGGCATTGGGAGTCTCGGGGCAACAGCATGGCCTGGTGGTGCTGGATGAAGAGAAGAAGGTAATTCGTCCAGCCAAGTTGTGGAACGACACGGAGACGGCTCCACAGAATGCGGCTCTTGTCCGCGAGTTGGGCGGGGCGGCGGGGTGCATCGAGAAGATTGGGATTGTTCCGCTGACGGGGTACACGGTCTCGAAGCTGCTGTGGTTGAAAGAGGCTGAGCCGGAGAACTTTGCACGGGTACGTCATGTTCTGCTGCCGCATGATTATCTGAACTTCTGGCTGACAGGAGAGTTGTGCGCAGAGTATGGAGATGCTTCGGGAACAGCGTTCTTCGATGTGCGATCGCGGAGTTGGTCGAAGGAGGTTCTGGGCAAGATTGATGGAGGCACGGAGCAGCTGTGGGGCGCGTTGCCTCGTTTATTGGGACCGGAGGAGCTTGTCGGGCGGCTCCGTCCGGAGGTTGCGAAAGAGTTGGGGCTGCCTGCGGCTTGCGTGGTCTCTTCGGGTGGCGGAGATAACATGATGGGCGCGATCGGAACAGGAAATGTGAAGGAAGGCGTGGTGACGATGAGCCTGGGGACCTCGTCGACCGTGTACTCGTTCTGTGAGCGGCCGGTGACGGATGCGACGGGTTCCGTGGCTTCATTCTGCTCGTCGTCCGGGGGATGGTTGCCATTGGTTTGCACGATGAATGCGACGAATGTGGTGACGCAGACGATGGGACTGGTAGGGAAGACGGTTGCGGACCTGGATGGAGCGCTGGAAGCGACGCAGCCGGGAGCCGACGGGTTGGTGTTTCTGCCATTTCTGAATGGAGAGCGGACACCAGATCTGCCGCAGGCGCGGGGTTCGCTGGTCGGGATTTCGGCGAATAACTATACGAGCGAGAACCTGATTCGCGCGGCGGTGGAGGGTGTGAGCTTCGGAGTTTTGAACGGGTTGGAGCTGATTCTGGCGGGAAGGAAACCTGAGGTGATCTTCCTGATCGGCGGTGGAGCGCGCTCGAAGGAGTGGAGGCAGCTGCTGGCCGATGCGACCGGCGTGCCGATTCAGGTTCCGGTGGAAGAAGAGGCGGGTTGCCTAGGCGCGGCGATGCAGGCGATGTTTGCCTATGGCCAATCTGCGGGTGCGGCAGAGAGTTTTGCCGCGATTGCAGATCGCTGTGTGAAGATTTCCACGGAGGAACAGAGTGTTCCGCGGGCCGACCGGAAAGCGGGGTACGAAGCGGCGATGGAGCGGTACCGCGAGGGGTTGGAACGACTCTATCTCGATAGTAATTGACAGGAATCACGCGGGATTCATATTATTTCGAGACGAATAATAAAAAGACTTTGCACCAGGTAAGGTTGTTTGGATGGCCATCTCCTGCGCATTTCCGCTGCTTTTTCTGTCTCGCCAACTGACGGCACTCGCGCCGATCGATATTGCGGTGCTGGCGCTGTACTTCGTCGTGGTGATCTTTATTGGTTTTTACGTAAAGGGATCGACGAACACCAGCGAAGAGTTTTTTCTTGCGGGCCGGGAGATGTCGGCCTGGATTGCCGGGCTGAGTTTTGTCTCGGCCAACCTTGGCTCGCTGGAGCTGATGGGGTGGGCAGGCGCAGCCTATCAGTACGGAATCCTGGCGACGCACTGGTATTGGATTGGTGCGATTCCGGCGATGTTGTTCCTGGGCATCGTGATGATGCCGTTCTATTACATCTCGAAGACGCACTCGGTTCCGGGATATTTGCAACTGCGGTTCGGTGAGGGCGCCCGCGGGGTGAGCGCGGTTTCGTTTGCGCTGATGACGGTGTTGATGAGCGGCGTCAACATGTATTCGATGGCGCTGGTGATGAAGGTGGTATTGGGCTGGAACATCAGCTTTTCGATCTGGGTGGGAGCAATTACGGTTGCGGTGTATGTGATGCTGGGTGGACTCCGTTCGGCCATCATCAACGAGGTCCTACAATTTGTGCTGATCTGGGCTGGTGCCGCGCTGATTCCGATTTTGGGATTGATCGAAGCGGGTGGCTGGCAAAACCTGAAAGCGCAGATTGCAGCGAATGTAGGATCGAACGATTACACGCATCTGTGGAGTACGCTTGGGCACTTCCGCGATAACCCGATGGGAGTTCACTGGACAGGAATTGTCTTTGGGCTTGGATTCGTCATCAGCTTCGGTTACTGGACGACGGACTTCCTGGTTGTACAGCGCGTGCTTTCGGCTAACAATCTGCGGTCGGCGAAGATGGCTCCCATCATCGGCGCGGCGTTCAAGATGGCAGTTCCGCTGATTGTGATTGTTCCTGGCCTGCTGGCGTTGACGGTGCTGAAGAATCCTGACGGCAGCATAATGCATCTGGTGGGAGAGGATATTGCCGCAGCAACAGGACAGCACAGCTATAACGAAGTGCTACCGCTGATGCTGATTCGTTATTGCGGGCCAGGGCTGCTGGGACTGGGTATTACAGCGCTCGTGGCGGGCTTCATGAGCGGTATGGCGGGAAATGTAAGCGCATTTTCCACGGTATGGACCTACGATCTTTACGGCGCGTATATGAAGAAGAATGCGTCGGATCGTCACTATGTTGCGATGGGGCGCTGGTCAACGATTGTGGGGATGCTGGTCTCGATTGGAACGGCATACCTTGTTGCTCATGCTGCCAGCATTATGGATTATGTGCAGGCGTTGTTCAGCTTCTTTATCGCTCCGCTGTTCGGCACGGTGGTGCTGGGCATGCTTTGGAAGCGAGCGACGAGGGCAGGAGGGTTCTGGGGACTGCTCTCTGGCACAGTAGCGTCGATTGGAATGTGGATCTGGGTGCAAAGAGATGGTGGTGCGCTGCGGTATATCGCGCTTTCGGACGATGCGAAACCGATGGCGGAGAATCTGTACAGAGCGCTGTGGAGCTTTCTGATCTGCGTGATCGTCACCTATGGGGTGAGCATGGCAACGAAGCCGATTCCTGATGCGCAGCTTGCGGGACTGGTCTATGGCGCGACCGAATTGCCGGATGATGGTGCAACGTCATTGTGGCAGAAGCCGATCTTTTGGGCGTGCGTGGTGATTGTAGTGTTCTTTGTGTTGAATCTGATCTTCTGGTAGGGAGTAGAGATGGCTGAAGGAACAGGAAGAGGTGAGAATCTTTCGATCTGGTTCTTTGTGGGGCTTCTGCCGCTGCTGTATGGCCTGATTCTTGTGCCGTACGGGATCTATGAAGCATTGGGGCATGAGGCTCCGACGGTGTTGCACGAACTACATCCGACGCTGTGGTGGGGAATTCTATTGCTGCTCTTCGGAGCGTTTTATGTAATTCGTTTTCGGCCGGGGAAAGGCTGAATTAACTTACTGCCGCTGCGAGCGGTTTTGAAGGAATGGGGGAAGTGGAAGTATGGGAAGGCAGATGACTTTTGGCGTCATTGTAGGGAATCGTGGATTTTTTCCAAGCCACCTGGCGGCTACAGGGCGTACGGAGATGATCGCCGCACTGGAGCGGCAGGGACACCGAGCAGTTGTAACGACTGCGGAGCAGACGGCTTTTGGAGCGGTGGAGACATACACAGAGGCGAAGATCTGTGCGGAGTTGTTTCGCGAGCATGCAAACGAGATCGATGGCATTATCGTCACGCTGCCGAATTTCGGAGAGGAACGCGGCATTGCCGATGCGATCCGTTTGGCGAATTTGCAGGTGCCAATTCTGATTCAGGCGACGCCAGATGATGCAGGGAAGATGGGCATTGCATTCCGGCGTGACAGCTTCTGCGGAAAGATGTCGATCTGCAATAACCTGCGCCAGTATGGGATTCCGTATTCGCTGACAACGCTGCATACGGAGGCTCCGGACTCGGAGCAGTTTGCGAAGGATTTGCAAAGCTTTGCTGCGACCTGCCGAATTGTGCGCGGATTCAGGAATCTTCGCATCGGTGCGATTGGAGCACGGCCTGCGGCGTTCAATACGGTGCGCTACTCAGAGAAGCTGTTGGAGAAGAGCGGCATCACAGTGGATACGCTGGATTTGAGCGAGGTAATGGGGCGAATTCAACGGCTTGCGGATAGTGAAGCCAAGGTTCAGGAGAAGCTGAGTGCGATCAAGAGTTATCTGCCGGTGAACGAGACTCCTGAGGCAGCGCTGTTGAAGATGTCGAAGCTGGGGGTGGTGATCGACGACTGGATGAAGTCGAATGCGTTGGATGTGACTTCCGTGCAGTGCTGGACTTCGATGGAAGAGTTCTTTGGTGTGGTGCCGTGTACGGTGATGAGCATGATGAGCGAGAAGCTGCTGCCCAGCGCCTGCGAGGTGGATACGATGGGAACGCTCTCGATGCATGCGCTTTCGCTGGCGAGCGAGACCCCCTCGGCTCTGTTGGACTGGAACAACAACTATGGAGCGGACCCGAACAAGGCAGTCTGCTTCCATTGTTCGAACCTGCCGAAGCACTTCTTCCGTCAGGGAGTGAAGATGGATTTCCAGCAGATCATTGCGGGAACGGTTGGGAAAGAGAATACGTTCGGCACGCTGGATGGGCGAGTGAAGTCGGGGGCGATGAGCTTTGTTCGGTTCTCGACAGATGAGTTTGAAGGAACGATCAAGGGATATGCGGGACAGGGAAGCTTTACGGATGATCCTCTGCAGACCTTTGGTGGTGCAGGGGTTGTCGAGATTCCGAATATGCAGAAGCTACTGCACTATATCTGCGAGAACGGATTCGAGCATCATGTAGCCGCAAATTTCTCACACGTGGCCGATGCAGTGAAAGAAGCAGCCCAGAAGTACCTGGGATGGCCGATGTACCTGCACAATTAGGGCAAAACGGAAGAACGCCGCCACTCCAAAAGGAGTGGCGGCGTTTCTATGTTTGCGCTTACGCAGTGCGTGGCTGGCCTAGTTGAGGAACGAGGAATTGGAAGATCAGCAACGCAGTAACGTAGGCAAAACCTGCCATCGCGAAGATCGGCAATGGGTGAAGGGAGAAGTAGTGAGAGACGATCCAGGTGAAGATGGCTCCTCCGGCGGCTCCTGCTGCACCGCCAATCCCCACCACGGTGCTAACGCTGGTGGAGGGGAACATATCGGTTGGAGTCGAGAAGAGGTTTGCCGACCATCCCTGGTGCGCGGCGGTAGCGAGGCAGAAGAGCGCGATCGCCGGCCATGCATTGTTGGGGAAGAGGTCGTGCATGTGGGGCACCAACATGATAGGCAACACGCAGAGGGCACAGACAAGCATGGCGAACTTGCGGCCTGAATTGACGCTGTGTCCGTGCTTCATGCGGAAGCCGGAGAGCCATCCGCCCGCGATGGAGCCGACGCTAGCCATGGTGTAGATGACGATGAGCGGATATTTGACGTGGTTGAGATCGAGACCGTAGTTGTCGTTGAGGAATTTGGGGAGATAGAAGAGATAGAACCACCAGATAGGGTCGGTGAGCCCTTTGCCGATGCAGAAGGCCCAGAAGCCATGGTGACGAAGCAGGACAGAGTAGATGGGCTTGTCCCTGGTGACGGGGGCGAGATTTTCCTGGGTCTGGGTCGTGCCGCGGCGAAGTTTGTTATAGGGGAAGAGCAGCCAGATAACGCACCAGATGAGGCCCATGGAGCCGGTAGTGATGAAGGCCGCGTTCCATCCCCAGCGCAGAGTGACGGCGGCGATGAGGACCGGAGCGATAAAAGCTGAGGCGTTGGAGCCAGAGTTGAAGAGGCCAGTTGCCAGGGCGCGTTCTTCGGAAGGAAACCACTCGGTGGTGGCCTTGATGGCGGCGGGGAAGTTTCCGGATTCTCCAAGCCCGAGGAAGACACGTGCTATGCAGAAGCCGGCGACACTGCCGACGATGGAATGGCTCATGGAGGCGCATCCCCAGACGAGGATGGCGATGGCGTATCCGGTCTTGGTGCCGAGTTTGTCGATGAGACGGCCGGCGAAGAGGAAGCCGACGCCGTAGGCGATCTGGAAACAGATAAGGATGCGACCGTAGTTGATGTTGTAAACGGTCTGGTGGGCGGCATCGACGCCGGGAACCCAGCCCATGAAGTTGAGGTGAAGCAGAGGCTCGATAAGCGAGAAGACCGACCGGTCCATGTAGTTGATGGTTGTGGCCAGAAAGAGAAGGAAGCACACAAACCAACGGACATTGGACTTGTCCGGAGCTGTTGCGGTGAAGCCCGTGGAGGGACTGGTAGCGGAATTCGTCGACATGAAATCAAAGCTCCGGCGGCAACGTTGGTCTGACCATTGCCGGGTATGGGCCACGAAGGCCGTTTGAGGTGAATGTATTGATGTTCTGGATGAGGATAGCTGTTGGAAGGTCAGGTATGTCAAGGCACAAACGAGAGCAACAGGTGGAAATTTGGTCTGTCCAATCGTTGCTTAGAGTTAGATCTCTTGTAACTTTGCAGATGGAATAAAGATGCCGAATGAAGAGAGCTTCACTCGGCACCCTGGTAGCGAGGCTATTTGGTGGTGTTGAGCACCAGGACGGTGGCAATGGGGTCGAGAGCTTTGGCCGGGAGCTCGACATCAAGAGCACTGCCGTTCTGAGTGAACTTGAGCGCCTTGTGGGCCGGGTCCGCGAGCAGGTAGGCTCCGGTGACCTTGCGAGGCATCTTGTCGACGTGGAAATGCCCTTTCCAGTCAAAGATCTCGACGTACACCTTGTTGCCCTTGGTGGTGGAGCGCCAATCCCAGGTGGGAGTGAACTTCGGATTTCCGCGGCGGTCCTTTTCGGTCTGGCTGAAGGTTCCGGTGGAGACATCGAAGATGGTCGCGGAGGTTCCGTAGATGGCTTCGCCGTTAACCTTCATCCACTTGCCCATGTCGTGCAGGCGATCAACCTCGGGTTGAGGGACGATCCCCTTGGAGTCGGGGCCAATGTTGAGCAGGTAGTTTCCGCCCTTGGAGGCGATGTCGATGAGATTGCGGATAAGGGTCTCAGAGGACTTGAAGTTCATGTCAAAGGACTTGTAACCCCAGGTGTCGTTGATGGTCATGCAGGCCTCCCAGTCGCGGCCGGGGAAGCCCTGGGCGGGGATGTACTGCTCGGGGGTTTCGGTGTCGCCCTTATAGGTTCCACCGAGACGGTTGTTCCAGATGAGGTTGGGGTATTTGTTGAGCACCTTAACGATTTCGGCGGCGCGCTCTGGCGTCATTGCTTTGCCGGGGGTATCGAACCAGACGACGACGGGATAGCCTTTGTAGTTCTCAAGCAACTCCTTGATCTGGGGGATCGCCTTCTTGTGGAGATACTCGTCGAAGGAGCCGTCCTGAGCTTTATCCCAATGACCAGTGTCCTGATTGTGGCCGGGACGGACTGCGGCCCCGCCACCTGGAGCGGTCCAGTCCTGTGACTGCGAGTAATAGAAACCAAGCTTGACGCCTTGCTTACGACATTCCTCGGCGAGCTCCTTGAGGGGATCGCGCTTGAAAGGAGTTGCGTCGACGATGTTGAAAGGATCGGCCTTGGAGTCGAACATGGCGAAGCCGTCGTGGTGCTTTGAGGTGATGACGATGTACTTCATGCCGGCATTCTTGGCGAGAGCGACGATGTCGTGTGCGGAGAATCCGGTGGGATTGAACTGCTTAGCCAAGGCTTTATAGTCAGCGACGGGAATGGAGAGGTCGTTCATGATCCACTCGCCGTTATTGTGCGGAGTGCGCTGCCCCTTCCACTCGCCGGCGGGGATGGAGTAGAGCCCCCAGTGGATGAACATGCCGAAGCGGGCCTCACGCCACCAGGCCATGCGTGCGTCGCGCTGCGCGGGAGTTTCGGTGTCCTGAATAGAGGGAACGGGATGACGAGTGGGAGTTTCGTCAGGCTTGGAACCCTGCAGCTGAGCATAGCTGAGGGATGCGGATGCGAAGAGAAGACCAGTGGCAATGCTACGGTGCAGGAGCTTCACAGAATCACCTTTCTCGGTTGATTTACGACAGGAAGGAATTATAGGTGAAAGGTTATATTCATGCTTGGAAATTTATTTCTCGATTTCCTCGGGCTTTATACAAGTCGAGAGGGAGGCGATATGTGGGATTTCTCCAGCCCAGCGAGCAAGCTCTCAGGGAAACCACGGTTTCGCGGCCGGTCGGAAGATGGGGCACCCGATTTTCTGTTCTGGATAATGCGGGGGATTTCTCGACTCCGTGCTTTGCACTCCGCTCGAAATGACACATCTGGACGCGCGGCGAGGTATGTTGCTTCATCAAAATACGGGGATTCTTCGTCTGCGGCTCAGAATGACGGAGGAGCGGGAGTTATGGAGAGAGGGGTGGGCGTGCGGGTATGATCGCTCTGGTGAGCGTAGAGGGGAGGGCGATGGACGCGCGGCGGATGGTGGAACGATTGCGCGCGGGGGATGCCCGAGCTTTGGCGCGCGCTGTTTCTCTCGTAGAGGATGGCGTGGAAGGAGCCGGGGAACTTCTGGCGGAGTGCAGAAAATTTACTGGTAATGCTCTGAGGGTGGGGGTAACGGGTTCTCCGGGGGCGGGGAAGAGCACGTTGGTGGACCAGATGGCGCGATGGCTACGCGACCAGGGGAAGCGAGTGGGTGTCGTGGCAGTAGACCCGACGAGTCCTTATACCGGAGGCGCGTTGCTGGGCGACCGAATCAGGATGCAGTCGCTTGCGACAGATGAGGATGTTTATGTGCGGAGCATGGCATCGCGAGGTGCGATGGGCGGATTAGCCCATGCCGTGGGAGGGGTCTGCGATGTGATCGCGGCCTCGGGACGAGAGATCGTACTGATTGAGACGGTGGGCGTGGGGCAGGACGAGGTGGAGGTGGCCCAGCTGGCGAATGTGACGGTCCTGGTGCTGGTTCCGGGGATGGGGGATGAGGTACAAGCTCTGAAGGCCGGTGTGATGGAAGTTGCCGATATCTTCGTGGTGAATAAGAGCGACTGCGGTGGTGCGGAGCAGGTGGAGGCAGAGATCGTCGCCATGCAAGGACTGGCTGAGAGGCAAGATAGCTGGGTTGCTCCCGTAGTGCGGACGGTGGCGACGACGGGTGAGGGGATTGCCGGGCTGATGGAGACAGTACAGAGATGCGCGGAGGTGAAACGTGCTTCCGCGGCAGACCGCAGATCCCTACGACAAGCTCAGGACAGGCTCTTTGACTCCGCCTCAGCTGCGCTTGGAGTCGCTCAAGATGAGACATCTTTTGGTATTACAGGCGCGCAGTTGCGACTCGATCATCTGGGAGTGGCGGTGAAGAGTATCGCCGGCGCGCGCGATTTTTACGAGATGCTGGGGATGAAAGTCTCCCATGAAGAGACGGTGAAACATGAGCAGGTTCGTGTAGCGATGCTTGCAATGGGGGAGAGCCGATTGGAACTGCTGGAACCTACGCATGGGGATTCGGTGATCGGACGATTTCTGGCCAAACGAGGGGAGGGGCTGCATCACATCGCCCTGAAGGTGGAGGATGTGGATGCGACCTTTGCGCGACTGAAGGAGAATGGAGTGAGGTTAGTGAATGACGAGGTCCGCGTGGGTGCAGGTGGGCACAGGTATTTCTTTGTGCATCCGGCGAGCACTGGAGGCGTGCTGATGGAGATTGTAGGCAAGGGATGATGCGGCTGTTGTTGATCGATACGTGTGGAGGCGAGGGGAGTGTGGCCCTGGCAGAGGGTGAATCTCCGAAGGTGGTGGCATCGGAGGTGTTGCCTGGGCGAAGCGCCTCGGAGAGGCTAATTCCGGCGATCCGGCAGGAGATGGAGGACAAGGGCTGGAGGCTGAGCGATCTGATGGCCATTGTGGTGGTGCATGGGCCAGGATCGTTTACTGGAGTGCGCGTAGGGCTGAGCGCAGCCAAAGGGCTATGCGAGGCAGGCAGGATTCCGCTGATTGCGGTTTCGCGACTGGCACTTATAGCGAATGCGGTGGGAAAGATGGAAGGCGAGGTCTGCGCGGTGCTGGATGCCGGCCGGGGGGAGTTCTACTGCGGAGTCTATGCGGGGCAGCGGAAGATCAGTGAGTCTCTTCTTACGGCCGAGGAGGTGGCAAGAGCTGCTGAAGGAGTGAGTGCGTTAGTGTCCTGTGAGCCGAAGGTGGTGGAGGTGTTGAGCGCTCTGGGCCCGCACCTGGTCGGGGAGCCGAAGGCAGACGATGCGTTGCCCTTTGCGCTGGAGAAGATTGCGCGAGAAGAGTTTGATGATCCGGCGACGATCGATGCGAACTACCTTCGCCGGACGGACCTGGAGATCTTTGCAAAGGTAGCGAAGGGCGCTTCACGGTGAGTGGCGAGGTAAAGATCCGGCGGGGTCAAATGAGCGACCTGGGAGCGGTGATGGCGCTGGAGCGAGGTGTAGAGGAAGCTCCACACTGGAATGAGGAGGAATATGCGTCTACTATTCGCGATGAACCTGGTGTTGTTCGTAGATTGCTTGTGATTGCAGAGCACGCAGGCGAATTAGTGGGGTTGGCTGTGGGCAAGGTGATCGACACGGGAGCTAGTGCTGTTGCAGAGTTGGAAAGTGTGGTGGTTGCCCAAGAGGCTCGCCGCATGGGAGTGGGGAGGGCGCTGTGCGAAGAGGTGATTGCCTGGGCTAGAGGTGAGGGAGCGGTAGACGTGGAGCTGGAGGTACGTTCTGCGAATGCTCCTGCGAGGGCTCTTTATAGGAACTTGGGCTTTGTCGAGGTGGGTGTGAGGAAGAGGTATTATCACTCGCCCGGGGATGATGCGGTGTTGATGAATCTCAATATGGCTTAGGAGATGGGGCGTGAGCCGAGGATGAGGATATCGACCAGTCTCTTTGCGCTCTGTTGCCAGTCTGTCCCAGAGGCTACGTTAGAGACGCCTATAAGGGCTCGAAGCAGATCGATTGGATCAAGATCGTCGCGTATATCGCCGCTCTCGATGGCTCGACCGACCAGCGCATGACTTGCACGCCAGATATGATCACGGGATGACTCGAAGACCTTCGAGCAGTCACCAACGAGCGAATTCAGGGCAGGTGCGATGATATGTTTTGCTGCGATGTAATCGACAAAGAGCAGCATCCATGCCCGCAACGCCTCGATTGGGGGCATCTTTGTAGAAAGCTCACGCTCTGCGGCGGCTAGTTTTTCTACTTCGGAGCGATAGACGGCTTCAAGCAGAGTTTCTCGGGTAGGAAAATGACGATAGAGAGTTCCTGGCCCCACACCTGCTTGCCTGGCGACCTCGTCCAGACTGATATTTGCACCAGAGAGGGTGAAGGCTCTTCGGGCGATTTCCAGGATGCGCTCACGATTTTGTTGCGCATCGGCGCGCTGCTTGCGATGTGCGGGTTGTGGAGGCTTCGTGACCATCCGAAAATATTGCAACCGGAGACTATCTCCGCTTATCTCTTTCTATGACGGAGACACTCTCCGTTTTAGTACAGCCGTAATAACTGGTCAATCCAGGGAGGAAGAGAAATGGCGAAGGTATTTGGCGCAACTTCAACCACGGAAGATGTTTTGTCCGGGGTAAATCTTAAAGGCAAGCGGATCTTGGTAACGGGTGTTTCGGCAGGACTCGGAATAGAGACGGCGCGATCGCTTGCAGAGCATGGAGCGCATGTGGTGGGCGCGGCACGGGATCTGGCGAAGGCAGAAGCAGCGACTGCTCAGGTACGAAAAGATGCGGCGGCCAATGCTGGAGGGTTCGAGATCGTCACACTCGATTTGGGTAGCTTGAAGAGCGTGCGCGCTGCCGCTGATGATCTGCTAACGAAGGGAGAGCCTTTCGATGTAATTATTGCCAATGCGGGAGTAATGGCTACTCCTTTTGAACATACGAAGGACGGTTTTGAAAGGCAGTTTGGCACGAACCATCTGGGACATTTTGTTTTTGTCAATCGGATTGCGCCACTTCTTCGCGCAGGCGGGAGGTTAATCAACCTGTCCTCGGGAGGCCACCGATTTTCTAATGTCAATCTTGATGATCCCAACTTTGAGCGAACGCCATACGAACCCTATGTCGCTTATGGGCGTTCAAAGACGGCCAACATTCTCTTTGCGGTCGCCTTCGATAAACGTCATCGAGAGCGCGGCGTGCGCGCAGCGGCGGTGCATCCGGGAGTCATACGAACAGAGTTGACTCGTTATATGGACCCTGCGCAGTTTCAGGCAAGGCTGGATCAGATCGCTCAGCAGCTAGCTGCAGAGGGTAAGGAGCTGCAATGGAAGACGGTTGCGCAGGGATCAGCAACTTCGGTGTGGGCTGGAGTTGTTGCTCGGGGTGAGGAGATTGGAGGCCGCTATTGCGAGAACTGCCATGTCAGTGACATCGTCCCGGATGATGTTGTTCTTAGTCCGGTTAACGAGGGAGTGCGTGGATATGCCCTGGATTCCGACAGTGCGGAGGCTCTCTGGAAGAAGAGTGAAGAGTTGGTAGGAGAGTCATTTTAGTGCGACTTTGGCTAAGGGGGGATAGAGATCAAGGCTATCCCCTCGTTCTCCTACGGAAAGAGTGGAAAAACTGCTTTGCCTCCGTTCAGCTGGCTGTGTTAGCTTGTTGAGCCAAGTTGGGATGTCGTTTGAGCTGGAGGTGCCTGTCTCATGCAGACTGCCAAATTCACGGAGCTCCCGAAGACCGCCCCGCATCCATCCATGCAACAGCTTGCCCAGGAACACAGCTTATATGATCGTCGGCTGGACACGCTGCGATCGAAGCTGTTTCTCACCGAAGAGGAGAAGGTGGAGGAAGTTCGGCTGAAGAAGCTAAAGCTGAGCTTGAAAGATGAGATGGAGCGGTTGCGAAGAATGATGTTGTAGAAACGCAACACTGATCCGGGTACATACGGCTCCGTACAGAGGATGGGAGAAGGCTGAAGGCTTCGTGTGCGCATGGCCGTATAATCGAGTCACTTATGGTTCGAGATGGATACTTTTATGCGCTGGGTCTGGGAGTCGTGGCGGCTGCGGTCTGGCTGCTTACCCATTCCTATCTTTTGGTGGCGCTTCCGCTTCTTCTAGCAGCTTTCTTTCTGTGGTTTTTCCGGGATCCTGAGCGGAGAATTCCCTCTGGTTCCGGTGCCATCGTATCTCCCGCTGACGGCGTGGTAACGGATGCTGAGTGGATTGAAACAGTGTCGGGAAGCCGACTGAGACTGAGCATCTTTCTGAGTGTGTTTAATGTGCATGTCAACCGCTCTCCTGTATCTGGAACAGTTCGGCTGGTAGAGTTCCGCAAAGGGCAGTTTCTGAACGCTATGAATGCGGAGTGCGTTCTTAATAATGAGCAGACGCTGATTGTGGTGGATGCAGGTGGCTACGAGGTGAGTTTCAAGCAGATTGCCGGTCTGTTGGCCCGGCGTATCGTATGCAATCTGAAAGCGGGAGACCGAGTCGAGCGCGGACAGCGGATTGGACTGATTAAATTTGGATCGCGAGTGGATGTACTGCTGCCGGCAGAGGTCAACCTGATGGTGAAGAAGGGAATGCGGGTTCGGGGTGGGTCTACCGTACTTGCGGAGTTCACCGGGAATGCGAATCCTTCGAACACGGCTGCGGTGATCTGATGGCGGGAATGTCGGGAATAGAGCCGATGGGGACGAACGCCCGTGAGAAGCGTCGCCCCAGCCGGGGAATGTATGTGTTGCCCTCGCTATTTACGGCTGGGAATATTGCTGCTGGATACTACGCGATTATGCAGAGCATCCAGGGTTCTGAGGCGGCCCCGGCCTTTTTTGACCGCGCCGCGATTGCGATTGGTCTGGCGGTGTTGTTCGATGGCGTGGATGGAATGATTGCACGGCTTACGAATACTGCGAGCGACTTTGGACGCGAGCTGGATTCACTTGCAGATGTGATTACGTTTGGAGTTGCTCCTAGCCTGCTGGCCTATAGCTGGGGTTTCCGGATGCTTCCAATGACGGACTTTCCGCAACTGCGGGACCGCATCATTCATCTTGGAGTCTTTGTCTGTTTCCTGTTTCTGATTTGTGGGGCAAGCCGGCTGGCGAGATTCAATATCAGCATTAACCCTCAGCCAAGGAATCCGGGAAGGCCAGGGAAGAAATATTTTGTCGGGATGCCGATTCCAGCGGGGGCTGGTGTGATTGCTTCGGTGGTGCACTTTGAAAATGGCTCGCCGATTACGGATCCGCGATGGTCAATTGTTTGGCTGTGTCTGATCCTGTTTACCGGGTTTCTGATGGTGAGCACATGGAGGTTTTGGAGCGGCAAGGAGATCAGCCTGGGGCAGCGGCATCCCTTCCAGCTTGTGGCAGTGATCGTTGCCGTAGGAGCGCTGATCGCGCTTTATTCAGAGTATCTGTTGATTGTGGTTGCATTGGGTTATCTGGTTTCAGGAGTTCTGGCTCGGTTGGCGTATTCGTGGGGACAGAAAAGGCGGCAAGCGGGCGCGTCCCGATGAAGGGATGAAATCTATTGGTCATGCAGGTGGAGATGACAAGCAGGATTTATCGAATTGCAATTGTTGGAGCTTCATCGCTGCTGGGCAAAGAGCTGAGCGGAGAGCTGAATGAGTCTTTGCTGGCTGCATCGAATATCTCCTTGCTGGAAGAGGAAGAAGAGACTGCGGGGCAGCTGACTGCTGCAGGAGATGAGGCGGCGTTCATCCAGAAGATCGACAGCACCTCGTTTGAGCAGATGGACTTTGTCTTTTTTGTGGGCACTCCGGATGAGACCAGAAGGCATTGGCAGGAGGCCCGGAAGGCCGGCGCAAGTATTCTTGACTTGACGTACGTGCTTGAAGGCGAAAAGGACGTTGTGGTGATGTCGCCCTGGGTGAGCGAAGTTGAGGGCAGGCAGGCGCCTGCTGCTCCGGGAGTGGATCTGGGGACCCAAGCTGTGGTTCCCGCGCATCCTGTGGCGATGATGCTGGCGCTGGTGGCAGCGAGGGTTCAGGCCAAGCTCCCTGTTAGGGTGTTGACGGCAACGGTGATGGAGCCGGCTTCAGAACATGGTCGGGATGCTATGGACGAAATGCATCAGCAGACGGTGAGTCTGTTATCTTTCCAGACGCTCCCCAGGGAACAATATGATGCCCAGGTTTCGTTTAACCTGCTGCCATCCTTAGGTGGAGTGGCGAAGGTTCACCTTGATGCAATCGAGAGTCGAATCCGTCGTCAGTACAAGGCGCTTTCGCACGGAGTTCTTCCTGAATTATCGATGCAGATGGTGCAGGCGCCGGTTTTTCATGGTTATGTAGCGTCTGTGTTTGTAGAGACAGAGAAGGCGGCAACTGTGGCCCAGGTTGAAGAAGCGCTGACAGGTGAGCACATTGATGTCGTCACCAGGGAATCTGAGCCTCCGAGCAACCTGAGCGCGGCAGGACAGGAAGAGATTATGGTTCGTGTTACAGGAGAGTCTGAAGGAGCTGAGCAAGGGACCCGCTTCTGGCTGTGGTTGGCCGCCGATAATCTTAAGCTGGCAGCCGATCACGCCATTGCCTGTGCCGCAGAACTTAGGCGGTTACGGCCTTCAGGAAAGGTGCAGTAAACAGGGCGTTCTGGATGTTTGGAGTCAGAGAGCAGGAGGAAAACGAGGACGTGCAGAACAATTTGCCTTCGGCGGTTGAGCCGGAGATGCGTATCGGGATCGATTTAGGTGGAACGAAGATTGAAGCGCTGGCCCTTGATTTTAAGGGTGTAGAACTTGCCCGGCATCGCATCGATACCCCTAGAGACGACTACAAAGGAACGATCGCCGCGATTACAGGGTTGGTTCACCTTTTGGAGTCGAAGACGGGCAAAAAGGGAAGCGTGGGCGCGGGAATTCCAGGAAGTATCTCGGAGAAGACTGGTCTGGTGAAGAACGCGAACTCGACGTGGCTGAATGGACGTCCTTTAGATAAAGATCTTTCTGCCGTGTTAGGGCGCGAGGTACGGATTGCCAACGACGCGAACTGCCTTGCGGTTTCAGAAGCAACGGATGGAGCGGCTGCAGGAAAGCGTGTTGTCTTCGGGGTGATCCTGGGGACCGGATGTGGCGGTGGCGTGGCGGTGAACGGCCGTGTACATGCAGGGCCAAATGGAACTGGTGGGGAGTGGGGACATAATCCTCTACCCTGGCCGAGCGCAGAAGAAAATCCGGGCCCTGTTTGCTATTGCGGAAAACCTGGCTGCATGGAGATGTGGGTCTCTGGAACAGGGTTGGCACGGGACTATCAGGCGACGACAGGAAAGCAACGCACGGCGCGAGAGGTGATCGCGGCATTTGAAGCAGGAGAAAAAGAGGCGTTAGCGGTTGTCGAACGCCTGGAGGATCGCCTTGCACGCGGTCTGGCTAATGTTATTAATATTCTCGATCCTGATGTCTTTGTGCTTGGAGGAGGGCTCTCGCTCACGAAGCACCTTTATGAAAGTCTGCCGAAACGTCTTCCGACGTATGTGTTCGGAGGAGAAGTGGACACTCCGATTCTACAGGCGAAATTTGGTGATTCGAGTGGTGTACGTGGCGCCGCGTGGTTATGGCCTATTGTTCGTTAGACACCCCAGACGGCTTGGTTATGCGATACTGAAAAAGACAAGTTGGCAGTGCACTTTGCATGCTCTTTCTCGATAACTTGTTATTTGAATAGAGCCGGGATGGCGGAACTGGCAGACGCAGCGGACTCAAAATCCGCCGACCCTTGCGGTCGTGGGGGTTCGACCCCCCCTCCCGGCACCAACAAAACAAAGGACTTATGCTCATTTTGCCTCTCGAAAATCGAGAGGCAAAAATCGTTTGGTGGCTGTTTTGGTGGCTGTTTGTTTTTGGGATTTCCATTTCTGCCGCGATGCGTCTCTGTGCAACGGCGTGCCTCCGGTCAGCCGAAATCGTCATCCCGCCAATTCTTTTGTGAGCCACCTATCGATCAACTTCAGTCACGAAAGTGATCGATAGAACCCTCTTCTATCGATCATGCTTTGCACGCTCTCTCCCTGTTAGCGTACCGGCATGGCAAAAGGTCACACACTCGATCGAGATCAGCTGTATGCCGAGGTTTGGTCTGAAGCGATGACGAAGGTCTCCACGCGTTATGGGGTCTCCGATGTCGCGCTGGCAAAGATCTGCCGCAGGATGGATATCCCGGCCCCTGAGAGAGGCTACTGGGCTCGTGTCGCAGCGGGTCAGAAGCTACCCCGACCTCCTCTTCCACCTCGCGGACAGGGCGTGCCACAAACAGTCCAGGCCGATCCAGGTCGCGGGAGGACGTGGGCGTCCGAACTGAAGACGGCGGAGATCACTCCCGCACCTGTGTCAGGTGTGTTGTCTTCGCCCCATCGCTTCACGCTTCAACTGCAGAAGAGCTTCTCTCTGCGCAGCCCGGATTCTTACGGACGAATCGGCTCTTCAAGAGAGGACATCGATGTGAAGATTGCGCCCAGTTCGATACCGCGTGTGCTGCTCTTCGTCGATGCCTTCCTCAAGGCGGCCGAAGATCGTGGCTATTCATTCGTCCTGCCGGAGACGGAGTATGAACGTGGGCTAGAGATCGTGATCCAGCGTCAGAGAGTGAAGTTCACAGTCTTCGAAGAAGCCACCCGAGTCGTATCAAAGGGCACACGGTCCGCACAAACGACCGTTGAATTTCATCCCTCGGGGCGACTCTCCTTCAGGATTCGGGAATACCTGGCCACACGCAATGAACCGACCTTCTCGGATCGATCTAAGGAATCGCTCGAAAGCCAGTTGGGCATCATCCTCCATGGCTTGCGTACAGCCGCAGCGGAATTGGCAGAGAGGACGGAGAGATTCGCCAGGAAGAAGGAAGCCGAGGAAAAGCGCGCGGATGAGCATCGACGAGCTCAAGCCCAGTTGAAGAAGCTCGATGAGGACGTGGAAAACTGGAGCAAAGCTGAAGCGCTTCATCGATTGATTGCGCAGGTAGAGCGCAGGATCGAGTCGAAACCGCCTGCGGAAGCTGCCTACGCGGACCGATGGCTTACGTGGGCAAGAACGGTCGCAACCAATCTTGATCCGACCTCACAGGGCTTGAACCAGTTCTTCGAACACTATCGCAAACTTGGCCGGCCGACATCACCGCACGATCTGGAGTGAGTCGAGAACGTTTGTCTGATTGTTCCCGTACGGGAACAATGAACCGTGATCAGCCAATGCGGCACCGAAATATTCCCGCACGGGAACCTCGACGCAGTTCGTTGGCTATTCGGATGGTCTGGAAGAAATCCGATCGATCACCGAGAGGCGATGTTCCGGTGACAGGTGGCTATAGCGTGCAGACATCGTGATTGTCTTATGACCTGCGAGTTCCTGAATCTCTTTGATGGAAGCACCAGCCATCGCCAGCCAGGAACAGAACGTATGGCGATTCGAGTGCCAAACATAATCTTCGATTTCGGCCTCTTCCAGACTCGGCACAAACCATGACCGTGTATCAAAGCGTGGGCCCTGCTTTACGAAGATAGGATCGGTAGCTTTCTGCCCTTTACGACGGAGGCTCTCGAACGCTGAAGTCGAATCATCGTTGAGATGGACCGTGCGAGCGGAACCATTCTTGGTTTCAATGAGGTCTACCGTACGACGGTCAAGATGAACTTGGCTCCACGTGAGCGAGTATTGCTCGGAGAGACGCATGCCTGTATTCACCGAAATGATGAACTCTGCTAGGTGTTCTGGAAACTTCCTCTCGATTACCTTATAGAGACGTACATACTCGTCGCGCGTGAGAAATCGCAGCCGTCCTGATCCTTCTCGGCGGTGGCGCACTAACCGAGCGGGATTGATTGTCACCTTGCCATTGTGGACACCCTCTCGATAGCAAAGCGAGATAAACGCCTTGTAGCGATTCGCCGTAGCTGGTGTCTTGCAGTGGCTGCGTAACCAGCGCTCGATTTCCTGAGGGGTCAGTTCGTTAGCCAGCTTCTTGCCCAGTGCTTCCCTTACGATTCCAGCTTTACTGACGTAGCTGCGGAAGTCCTTGTGGTCGGCTACATACTCAAGAGCATCATCAATGAGTTCAGAGAAGCGTAGCGACTTCGAGTCTCGCAACTCGGGCAGCTTACGTCCCGAGACGATATCTCCGCGGCGCTTCTGATACAGCTTGTTGGCGAGATCCTTCTTGCCAACTTTTTCTCGACGACGCTTGCCATCGACATAATAGTTAATCCACCAAACACCACTACCTACCGGTTTCTCAAAAACTCCACGCATAAAGTCCTCGCGCATCTTGAGGCCATCCAGCGACAGAGTCTGTTTACGGACAGCTGACCATTAGCCAGCAAGTCTTTCTGGATGATCTGATCTTGAAAAGCGCTTCAATTCAGCTGTTGCAATCAGCACTCTCGTGCCAATCCTCCGTATGTTTAGCTGCCGCGTGGACACGAGGTAATCAATCGCTCGTGGGCTAATCGACAGCATCTCGGCAGCTTCATCTCTGCCTACGAGAATCTTTTCTTGGGGGGAGATCGAGGCACGCGCTGGACGCTTCCTCTGTTGCAGTGGCTGCTGTATAGCTGATTCGGGGATGGGCATGTAATCTCCTCTGGCAGGTTGGGCTTTCGAGGTACCGCGTTGCCAACGAGGATTGACGATGACAGACGTTCAAGTCCAATTACTTTTCGTAAGCTCATTATTCCTCCTTGGAATGATCGTCCGTCTGACCACTCTCACCGCTACTACAGCTTGAGCGACATCTGACCTGAGGCATCGCCGTGCTGACCGTTCGGAACTGCTTTCTTGAGGAACGCTCTCCCAAACTCGTTTACTAGACGCGAAGACTGGTCCGCCCTTAGGGCTAGGTAGGACGTGAACTCAAGAGCCTTCGATGTGAGGGGACGACTTACGAAGTTGTTTCCCGCGATCTGTTCCGCTACCCCAGGCGGCATAAAAGCCACACCAAAGTTCTCGGAGATGAGTTGCACTACTTCCTGAGGAGTCATGTAGTGATGGAGCTCAATAGGTGACACCCCTAATTGCTTTGCGCTCTCAAAAAGACGGTCGTAGAGCGCAGGATTTGCTTTCTTCGGAAACATCATCCACCCCACATTTGTAAAGTCTTCAATGCTCACAGACCGCTGCTGAGCTGCGGGATGATCAAGAGACATCACTGCGTGAAGAGGGGCCGTAACGAGCGGCACCAAAGTGAGAAGAGGACTATCAATCGGCTCTTCGAGAAGAGCGATATCAAGTTCTGCAGAAAGAACGCTGTGAACGAGTTCACTTGCGAAGCGGCTCTCCATCCGCAAACGAAGACTCGGATAAAGAGGTAGATTCACAGAAAGTAAAGCCGAAACCAAGACGGGACAGACGTAGGGACTGTGTCCTATCGTAACGACCGGCTGAATCTCTTCTTGTGTCGCGCGAGCAGTACGTATTGCCTTCTCCAAGATGGCCAACGAATCCTTGCAGCCACGAACGAACACTTGGCCCGCTTCTGTGAGCTCGACGTGTTTCTGATCGCGCTCGAAGACCACAAAGCCCAGGCGGCTTTCTAGCTCGGCAATCTGCTTGCTAAGGGCAGGCTGCGTAATCCTCAGCCGGTCTGCCGCTCGTGTAAAGTTCATCTCTTCGGCCAGTGTGACTGCGGCCATCTGAAGGCGGATATCAACGAGTAAAGACAATGAGTACTCCAACGGTGCATCTTCACTGCTCGACTACACACTTGCGTTGGTCGGTGCTCGACATCTGCTCGTTCGCCTTCTGGCCCTTTGCGGTTGGGACTTGCCCAACGACGGCAGGTTCGTCTATCGGTAACAGAACGATCCAAAAGTTTCGCATCCCGCCTAATTTCACTACATCTGAATCGTAAGGTTCAGATATAATTATTGCAAGCTGGATGGACTGGGAGTATGCCAAGCATCAACGTGCCATTGATCTCCATCGCGCTTGCCGATCCGACGCGCTTTGGAATCCTTAGATCGATCTCCAGTTGTGAAATGATCTCTTCCCACGCCCTATGCGAGATGTTCGGCGTCACGCCCGCCACCGTTTCGCACCACCTGCAACAGCTCCGCCTCGCTTCGTTAGTAGTGTCGTCTCGCGATGGGCGCTGGAGACGGCACAAGGTCAATCGAGAGGTCTTGGGTGCTTATGTGTCAGCTCTCTCAAAGCTCGCGTTGGTTCACACCGAAGCCCACGAAGATTCGGCGTCGGTATGACCTGCATCCTAAAAAGAAGTTTCGACCTTTTCGGTCCAGAAGTGTATCAAATAGAAGGTATGAGCAAGACGGCCGACAATCCGAAGATGGGCCGCCCAAGGGGCTTCGATACGGAAGCCGCTTTGGACGCGGCTACGCGCGTGTTTTGGGAAAAAGGATATGAGGGAGCCACCCTGACCGACCTGACAGATGCAATGCGGATCAACCGATCAAGCATGTGGGCTGCATTTGGCAATAAGGAAGAGCTCTTCAAGCGAGCATTTGAGCGATACACGAATGTCTACCAGAGCTTCATGCGCGAAGCTCTCAAGAAGCCAACCGTGCGGGAGATGATCGAAGCTGCGTTGCGAGGAACAGTGAACTTCCTCTCGACGCCGGGCTATCCGAAGGGGTGCCTATCGATTCAGGGAGCTCTTGCAGTCGGTGACGAAGCCGACTCGATAAAGCAGTGGTTGATTCAGGGGAGGAAGCAAGGGGAAGCTGTTGCACGTAAACGCCTAGAGCAGGCAAAGAAGACAGGGGAACTGGGGAAGGACGTGGACCCCGTTGCTATGGCTCGCTTTATAGCCGCTATTTTGCAGGGACTCTGTGTGCAAGCGGCGAGCGGGGCGACCAAGGCGGAGTTGACCAAAGTCGTAGACACAGCACTTGGATACATGGGGTACGCGGACTGACACAGTTCATTTTCCTTCCCAATGGAATCAGGCTCGCTGAACATCGCGAGCCTGATTCTCTTGAAAAGTGAATTGGAAGTTAGAAGCTGAAGCCGCCGTTCACGTGAAAATTCTGGCCGGTGATCCAGATGGCACGCGGCGAGAGCAAGAAGACAGAAGCTTCCGCAATATCCGAAGGCAGTCCGAGGCGCCCAAGCGGAACCATCGCGATAGCGGCTTCCGGCGGCGCGCCCATCGCCGCCATGATCTCATTGCGGATCTTGTCTCCACCTGGTGTCTCGACGCCGCCCGGCGTGACGATGTTCACACGAATCTTGTGAGTCGCGCCGAGTTCCTTCGCCAGAGCCTTCGTGTAGTAGTTCATCGCGGCCTTGCTTGCTCCGTAGTGAACGAGTGGGCCATTGCCGGGCTGATCGCTACCGGAGGAGATATTGAGGATTGACGCTTCGGGCGACTGCTTCAATGCTGGCAATGCCGCATTGGTGATGCGGACCACAGAGAGCAGATTTGAAGCAATCGTCTCCTGCCATACCTCGTCAGAAATTGCCTCGGAGTTGGGAAGAACAAGGCTCGCGGCGGCGGCATTGTTGACGAGGATGTCAAGGCCACCAAGAGCCTTGAGTGACTCTTCCACGATCTTCTTGCAGCCTTCGGTAGTCAGAATGTCTCCCTTGATGAAGGTAGCGCCGGGAGGTGTTTGTTCGTGGCGATTGCGCGCAACGACGACGACAGATGCGCCTCCATCAATGAGACGTTGAGCGATGGCGGCGCCGATACCTCGGGAACCTCCAGTGACGAGAGCGCGGCGACCCGCGAACTCTTTGGACAGGTCAAGAACTGATTGAGACATGTTTTCTTTTCTCCTTCGGTGTCGAATGCGCCATCATGGCATAATCTGAACCTAGCGATTCAGATGTAGTGTTCGCGCATTGGTCGCAGAAAGTTTTCGTTCCATCCGAATTCATAACCGTAATGCAAGGCTTGTTGCTGGCTGTCCGGGAAACAATCTGCATCCCAATAGCTCTTCAACACATCTGTACCGTAAGATTCATAAATGCGGCCTGAAGGCCGAAGGAGTATCGCGCATGGGAAAGATTCTTGTAACGGGAGCAAGCGGAGACATCGGTAGAAAGACACTCCTCCACTTGCTGAAACTTAGGCCCGCTGAGCAACTGGTCGGTTTCGCCCGCGATCCGTCAAAGGCGTCGGATTTGGCGGCCAATGGTATCGAAATTCGGCAGGGCGATTACTACAACCGCGATTCGCTTTCACGGGCTTTCCAAGGTGTTGAGAAGCTCATGCTGACTTCGACTCACGCCTTTACCGACCGCAAGACGGCGCACGCCAATGTGATCGATGTGGCGGCGGAGACTGGCGTGCGACACCTCGTCTACATGCCGATCTATCGCAAAGCCGGTTCGACCTTCACCATGAAGGAAATTACCGAGGAAGACATCTTCTCAATCGAGAAACTGCGGTCGTCAGGGCTGGCTTATACGCTCGTACAGCACCCGCCATTCATGGAGCCCGCAATGATGTACGCCGGGCCGAACGCCGTGGAGACAGGTGTTCGGGTACCGCCAGGCGACGGCAAGTTCACATCGGCGACCCGTGATGATCTGGCAGCCGCCCATGCGACGATTCTGGCCGAGCTCGGTCACGAAGGCAAAACCTACTACCTATCGGGGGCACCATCAGTTTCGTGGGCCGAGATTGCCCATATCCTCTCGGATATCCACGGCAAGGATGTGCCCTACATCACGATCTCGGATGAGGAATACATGAAATCAATGGCAGCGTTGGGCTTTCCTGATTTCGTTGGCCCGTTCATCTTGAAGTGGGTTCAAGGCATGAATCAGGGTGAGTGGGAAGAAGTAACCGGCGACCTCGAAAGGCTCATCGGCCACAAGCCTACGACTCCCGCCGAATATTTGCGTTCAGTCGCGGATGCGGTCAAGAGCCAGGAGAGTGTGTCGTGAAGATAGGCTTTATCGGCGCGGGCGTTGTTGCTCAGACTATTGCGAAGCACATACTCGCCGTGGGTCATCGGGTGTTGTTGAGTAACACTCGAGGTCCTGACTCATTGGCCTCGCTTGTGAAAGAGCTTGGATCTGGTGCAGAAGCAGGGACACCACAGCAGGCTACTGAACAGGACATTGTCGTTCTGGCCGCAAACTGGCCAAAGGTGCAGCAGGCGCTATTTTCCATCCCCGACTGGAAAGGGCGCATTCTCGTTGATACAACCAATCGGCTCGCTGGCTTTACTCCGCTAACCCTAGGTGACATTTCAGGACGCACCTCCAGCGAAATCATTGCGGACCTTGCGCCCGGTGCAAGTGTCGTAAAGGCATTCAATTCCGTGCCGATGGCTTGGATTTCCGATTTCTCCCCATCCAAGCCACGCACAGTTCTCTTTATTTCCGGGGATGATCCCGAAGCTAAGAAACCGGTTCACAACCTCATCGACGAAATCGGCTTTGAGCCGGTCGATCTGGGCTCACTAGCCGTTGGAGGAAGGCTTCAGCAACTCGGTGGACCGCTGGCGGGTATCCGGCTCGAATTTCTCGAAAGGTTCTCTTTATGAAGGCACTCGTTTACGAGAAAGCACATAGCCTCGAAGACTTCGCTATCAAGCTGGAAGAAGTCTCAGAACCAACTCTCCGCGAGGAGGATGTCCTAGTCGATGTACATGCAGTCGGCATCAATCCGGGCGAAGCATTCATCCGCAGGACACGCAGCGCGGAGCCGGGCGGTCGTGTCCTTCTAGGTTGGGAATTTGCTGGCGTGGTTGTCGCTGCCCGCTCAGATGTTCGAGGTTTCAAAGTTGGTGACAGAGTCTTCGGCACTGGCGATATGACGCGCGACGGTGCCTGGGCTGAACGTGTGGCGGTGGACCATCGCATCATTGCCAAGATTCCCGACAACCTTCCGTTCGTTGACGCGGCCTCTCTTCCGATAGGTGCGCTTACTGCTTGGGAGGCTATGTTCCGTGAGCAAAGCGATCTGCCAGTGGGGGTCGAACGGGTGTTGATCGTGGGAGGCGCGGGTGGAGTAGGTTCCATCGCTACGCAGCTCCTGAAAGCGGAGACCAGCGCGCTCGTTATAAGCACCGCGTCGCGCCCGGAATCCCGCGAGTGGTGCCATGAGATGGGCGCTGATCTTGTGATCGACCACAGCAATGACATCCAAGAACAACTGTCGGCAGAACACATTGAGCAGGTTGACATGATTCTTTCGACCGCTAAGACCGCAGACAACCTCTCGTGGATAGCGAAGTTGCTTCGCCCCTTTGGATATCTCTCGGTCGTTGATATGTCTCCATCACTCAATGCGAACACTCTTATGTTGAAGTCCGCATCGCTCCACACGGAAATGGTCTTCAGCAAGGTGCTCCACGGGTACGACGTTGAGAGTCAAGGACGCATTCTCGAAGCTGTGGCTGCGCTTGTTTCAGAAGGACGAATCAAACCGATCGCAACAACCCGGCTCATAGGACTTACTCCCGAGACGATGAAAGCCGCCCACGAACTCCTTGAAGCGGGGCGGAATATTGGTAAGGTCGTCATCGCAACCGCAACCGTTTAACTGAACCAAGCATAGCCGGCAAGCGGCAAACGGTGCCGTGGCCTCCTTTGAAGACTCATCGCTATGCCGGTTAGGTGCCTTTCTGCTTCTGATTGGGGGTAGAAAAGGGCAGCAGGTTCGCCGTCCCTGCCAAGGAAGTCGTTGCGGTAGTAGTAGGCGGTCAGATGCCGTTCTCCGGCGAAGCTAAGCTCAAAGCACATTTCGGGGTCGCGCATCAGGTCACCGTTGACTTCGCTATAGCGGCATACGGAGAGTGCCGGAAGCCCACACGGGCCGGACTTGTCCATTGCCTCAATGACAAACTCCATATACGGTGTGTTTTCGATCTTGAGGCAGAGGCCGGGGTGGCACTCTCCAACCTTCACAAGGATGTCGAGGATGGTCTTCATGCGGCCACCTCCAAAAGCTAGTCGTTCTCGGTCTCTGCTGTGGCTTGCATGGTCAGCTCGAAGGTCTTGCCAAGGATGCAATCGGCGGCGCGTTGTGCGTTGGCGGCGGCGTGGATGACAAGGCGGTTGTCTTCTTCCAGCTTCGAGATCCAGTTCTGTATGTAGGCGGTGGTGTTGCGATCGGTGTATTCGTTGGCAATGCCAGCGATGGCACAGAGGAAGGCTGCCCCTATCTCGGCAACTAGCTCTTCCTTGCTGTACAGTTCATCCCCGAAGCGGTCGCCAAAGGTGCGATTGAGGCGGCTGCTGTGGCCGGTGCTGTGTACCAGTTCGTGAAAGAGGGTGCTGTAGTAGTGGGGCGCATCCACAAAGCGGCTCCGGGCTGGCATATGCACAGAGTCCATGCCGGGGCGGTAGTAGGCGCGGTGTTCTGTGGGGCTTGCCAGATGCAAGGCAGGGCGGTTCTCCCATGCGGTCACGATGCCTTCGCAGACTTCGTTTTCGTCTACTTCCGGAGTGGGGGTTGGCTGCTCGATCTCCGGCAGGGTGAGGTCGTCGCACTGCTCGACGTTGAACACGGTGTAACGACAGAGGAGAAAGGGGGCGCGTTCGTCCTCGTCCTTGTTCTCTTCAGTCTTCTTGTCTGGAGGCAGTTGCTTGTAAAAGACGATGGGCGTTCCCACTTCGCCTTTGCGGACATGGCCTTTCAACTCGTGCGCCTGTTTGTAGGTCAGCCAAAACGGACTGCTGAAGTTGCTCGACCAAAGCAGCATGACATTGATGCCCCGATAGGGCTTGCCGGTAAAGAAATTCCGCGGGGACGGGCTACCGGCGAAGCGTGGCGTCTTCCAAGGTTTCTCCCACGGAATCACGCCAGCCTTGAGGCTGTGAACGATGCGGTCAGTGACGGTCTGATAGATACTCGGTCGGTTCGTAGTCTTGGCTTTCTTCATGGCCTTTACTCCTTGGTCGGCTTTTGCTTTTGCACGTCCGCGTTGAAACGCGGCATGTACATGCCGAACGCCTCCTGGCGAAGGCGGGGGTAGCAAACGGAAAGGTCTTCGAGCGCAGCTTTTTGGGGGGACCGCTTGCGGGGGAGCCAAAATCCAGAGGGCGAACGGCCTTGCAGAGCGCGTGGGGCCGAGCCCCTCCATGTCTCTAGTTCTGTGTCAAGCGCAGGAATATTTGCACTGCGTTTTTTTGCCTTATTAAGGCAGCAGTTGTTTTTGTTTCTTCGAGTTCCTATGGGGTCGGGAACCGGGCAGCGTTCAGCGACAGTCGCTCAAACTTCCATACGCGGGTTGGATACCGCACGAACGTGTGTCGTCGCAGGCTTGCCTCGGACTTAGCGCGGGCGTCGGAAGGTACACCGGCCCAAGGGGCTCACGAGGATCACCATGACCGGCTACCCGGTTCCCCACACCATAGGTAAAGCGGTAAAGCGTGGGCGTTTGCTATCGTGTTGTCATGCTCAAGCTTCTGTTCGCGTTGGCTGTCTCTGCTCTTCTTGTTGAGCAGACCGTTCCAGCGCAGACAATGTCTGTTCAAGGAGTCTCCAGTAGCTCCGTGGTGCGTCAACCCGCTTCGGAAGATGCGGTCGAACGGAATATCCGAGCTATCCGATCAGGCAGTGGTCTGCCTCGTCTGAAACGGGTTCCACCATCTGAGTCGGAACTAGAGCTGACCTGCACAGCTGCGGTCACCGGCCAGGAAGTTCACGATCCTGAACTCGGCAATCTCCGCACATACGTGACAAGCGATCTGACAAGTCAGCCGGAGCAGTTGAAGCTGGTTGCGCTAGGCACCTCACAGTTCCCCGACGGTGGACCTCGAAAACCCGTGTACTCAGATAAAAGCTGGCCACGGTACTCGATCGTCGTCTTTTTAGATAAGAGCAGCACACCGGACCACCCGGTGTATCTGGTTGGTGTTGCTCGTCGTCCATCAGCCTTGGCCGAGTGGATGACACCCATCAGCGGAGACAATCCGGTGAAAGATGGGAAGGACTGGAAAAGGCAAGTGGTATCTGCCTGCCGAAAAGCGCAATAGCAAAGGACTCGATAGAGATACCTATGCTCCAGACAATCGCATCTCCTGACCGATAGCCCAGATAAAGCCCGCGAGTTCGCGTGCAAGTGCCGCCACGACGACCGTAGGCTTCTTACCGCGCGCAATCATCGTTCGATAGCGAGCGCAAAGCCTGGTCTGTGCCTTCCACGCGATATCCCTAACGTTCTTCGGCAAGCGGACGAGGATCTCGGCCTTCTCCTTAGCGACACGGGCTGGATAGCGATAGCTCCATGCCGCTTCGATCAGCATCCTCCGTGCTTCGCGGTTGCCGGTCTTCGTAATACCTCCGCGACGGATGCTGCCACCGCTGGAGTGTTCGGACGGAACGAGGCCGAGGTAGCCCATCAGCATCCGTGGCGACTCGAAGCGGCTCAGGTCGCCGGTCGTAGCCAAGAACGTGGCAGATGAGAGTAGGTCGATCCCTCGCAAGCCGCGCAGTGCTTCGACCAATGGGCCAAGCGACCAGCTTGCCGTCATCGCACCGATCCGTTCGATCAGCGCGTCTCTTCTCTCCTGTGCAGTCCACACTGCTTCGACATAATCCTGGAACACGATGCGATGAACTTCCACTTGAAAGGTCTGTCCAGCTAGCCAGGAACGGTGGCGCTGCGTCCAGTGCTTGCCGGTTGGATAAGATCGCCCGTGGCGGAGCAGGAACGCGAGTAACTGCTGACGACAGCGCATCAGATGCATGGATGCATCCACACGCGCACGAACGAGATCACGCAACGCCTCATGTGTCGCGTCCGGCACCCACACCTGCGTTAGGTCACCAGATCGGTGCAGGATCGCCAGCTTCTGCGAGTCCCGCCGATCCGTCTTGATCCTCTCACCCGGCTTGCGCGGAATCATCGAGGTCGCCGCGACCGTGCAACTGTGGCCCAACGCAGTGAGTTGGCGATAGATGTTGTAGCCGCAACCGCCGGCTTCGTAACAGAAATCGAGCTCGCCGTGCTTCGCAAGCCGCTTGGCCATCTTCGCGATGTCATCCGGCTGGTTGGGTATGACGCCGATAAACCGCACCGGGCCGTTCCGTCCATCTTCGGCCACGCTAATCGAAATGGTCTCCTTGTGGACGTCCATCCCAACGAATGATCTGACTGCCTGCATGTCTCAAGTCCTCCTCTCTACAGGAGAACCGAAGCCGGGCTTCGACTCGAGCAGAGACATACAGACTTAGCGAGGCTTGTTTTCCTTATCTGCGTGCGTCAGCACGCATGACTTGCAGGGTCGCGTTGCGGCAGGAACAGGCCGCTGAGGTAGGTGGCGGAGGAGACGCGAGGCGGACGCAGCCAAGGAGGATACTTCCTCCGGTTTGCCTATGATGAAGTGGAGATTGCCAGACAGACCGCACTACAAATAGAGGAAGGCATAATGGCGGGAATTCATAGTTGGTGGAAGTCTGAGGATAAAGAACGTTTCTGGCTCGAAGTCACACGCCGGCCGGATATCGGTAGCAACCTCAAAGCTCCGCAAGCTGGCGAAAACGGACAGGAGCATTGGAGTTATTCGCTCATCAAGCACCTCCGACCGGGAGATGTTGTTTTCCACTATGACGGCAATGTTCAACAGATTGTGGCGCAATCAAAGGTTGTCGGTGAGCACTGGGGTGACGAAGTGCTGTGGGCCGCTCGCGGAACTTCGGCGCGTTCAGCCGGTATAGAGCCACACACTCGTCCGGGCTGGTATCACGGGCTTGAGGCGTTCAATCGCCTAAATCATCCTGTCGATCTGGAGATGATTAGAGCGAAAAAGGGTGCGATCAAGGTGATAATTGATGACCTGCAGACTCGATACGGTTCCCCACTTTACTTCCCATTCGAGGTATCGAATAGGCCAATGAGGCCGCTGCAAGGATATTTATTCAAATTCCCTCACGCACTTGTGAATCTCCTCGGCATGGACTTTGCTGCGAACACCGTTCCGCATCCGCAAGAGAGCGTTACCGAAAGGCCCATCAAAGACAATTACCGACGCGCTGATGAAGCTGCATCCGTCGCTGAACGCGACGCATTCTCTGTTGATCCTGCGCTAGTGGAGAGAGGTGTCCGAGGGCACGCAAAAACACAGAATCTATTTGCCGATTTTCTCACCAAGCAGGGCCATGTACCTCGTTCGCCCTCGGCGGACGAGCCGAACTTCGACATCGCGTGGCAAGCGACCGAAAGGCACTACGTCGCCGAAGTGAAGTCGCTGACGAACCAAAATGAAGAGAAACAAATGCGATTGGGACTTGGGCAAGTTCTTAGGTACGCCCACACCATGCGCGAGCTCAAGGCATGTCCCGTTCTGATTGTCGAACGAAAACCGCGTGACGGCTCCTGGATCGAGCTTTGTTCTTCGCTTGGAGTTCTTCTCGTCTGGCCCGAGCTATTGCTGGAGCAAAAGTGGCCACCACCATTGGATTCACTTTAGTGAGTTAACCGACAGCGTCGTTTGAATTAAGAGTAATCATTATGGACATTAGCCAGTTAGCTATGGAGTACTGAGTGAAGGACAAGAGGACAGATCAGTTTCTACTCCGGAGAGTTTAATGAACGAAGCAACGTTTGAGAGCCATTTGGCTACTGCGCTTTTGTCGCTGTTTCCAACGCCCCTCCGCACCCAAGTAGAAACCCAACGAGTGTTTACACTCAAGCTCGGTCATAACACATTTGAGATAGATGCGAGAAAGACACTACAACGTGGACGCGGAGATGTAATCCTGTCTGTAGCTGAAAAACCTACCGTACTGCTGGAACTGAAGGGCCCAGAGATTGCTCTAACGGACGAAGATGTCGAGCAAGGATTAAGCTATGCCCGACTGCATCGGCCCATGATACCTCTGCTCGCGGTTACAAATGGTGCATCGACTGAACTCTATGCGACTTTCGATGGTAAGAAGCTCGATGGCACATCCATTGACGAGAAAGTGTTAGCGCAAGTCCTGCAACGTGGGTCCCAATTGGCTTCCTCTGCACGAGAAGAAGCAATTCGGAGCATCATCGGAGGAAGTCCTGAGACGTGGGCCGCCGCTCTCCGCGCAGAAACCAAACGACTGTTAGAAGACCTAAAAGCACAACGGAGCGATTTCACGAAACCGCTGAGCTCAGACTTTAGCTTGCCGCGACGGGCTACCGCGATTCTCGGAGGTGGCTTCTCTATAGCGGGTGAGAAAGCCCTAGCTCTCGTTGGACCTCCTCTCTCAGGAAAGACTAACGTCATTGCGGAACTGTGCTGTCGGGCTGAAGAGTTCAGCCTCGCGCCGCTCTATATCGATTGCATGGAAGCATCAGATCTGCTCGAAGAAATTTCGCGAGCTCTTACCGACTCACTAGGCACCAGTATTCCGCGCGATCAAGTGTATGACTGGCTTCGTCTGGGCATGGGAACGACGGGAGATGACCGCCCCCGCCTTCTCCTGATTCTCGATTCCTTGTTTCCATCTGACTCTGCCGAGCTAATGAAGCAGGCGAGCCAGTTACTCGGCAGTGCCGGAGACAAATTCTCCATACTTTATGCGCTAACGGATGGAGATTGGGATAGAGTACGCAGCGTTCCCGGCCGGATGACGTTGTCGAAGCTTGGGCGGCACGCGAAAGCAGTCATGATGCGAGAGTTGACCGACGACGAATTGGAGGTTGCACAGACGAATCTTCGTGAAGGAGAGAGGACGCTTTTACCTAATCCTGAACAATTTGAGCTCTCTATGCGGCAACCGCACATCCTTCGCCTGATGATGTCCCTGGAAGACGATAAAGAGGAAATGCCAGAAGGAATGGTGCGCCGCGTCCCTCCCGTACTTCCGACAACATTTCTGAGGGCGCTATGGGATCGCACCGCCACCTCATCTGAGCTGCGTGCGGACTATCTCGCCCTTGCCAACTGCTACTTTCAAGATTCTCCAGCACGTCAGCAGAGCGTCCATCTCACCGCCATTGGGATGGGAATCGGCGTAATCTCCCTTGAAGGAGCACAGGCCCATTTGACGTCAGAAGTATTCAATCGACTTTTGGCGCAAGGCCATATCAAACGAATCCCACTGTTGTCTTCCGTAGTCATTGTCCCGACCGTTCCTGAATTACTCAGTGCCGCCTGCGTTCCTGTTCTGATGCCGATGCTTTTGAAGAGGGTGGAGATGGAGGGTGAGGAAGCGGCAACAAATGCGTTATTGCGATGGACACGAAGCTTGGCGCTAGGGGATCGGGTTGCAGCTTCCGTTTTGATTGATCTTGCGCTACGCGATGCAGCTCTTTTCTTTGAGATCGCTGGGCGACTCATGGAACTGGAGCCCCACGAAGAACTAAAAGATAGTGGCAACTTCCTGATGCAAGCGCCTGGAGGCCATCTTGTCGAGCTTATATATGACGGCGATGCCCTGCGGCTGAAGTTTGAGGATGGCACTGAGCAGGAATTGGAGTGGCCCGAAGATGAAGGCCCTCTCCGGCTGTTGACAGACATCCACCCGTGGCAAATTCTCTCTCACCTTTCTTATGCGGGCATCGCCATCAACCAAGAGCCGGGTCCAGTTCTGATAGCGCCCTCGATTTTCATGCGAGTTGGCAAATTCCGAGCTACATTGCGAGATGTGGGTCGCCCATCCTTCGAGCATGCAAGTTCGGTCTATGAACATGCTCTGCCAGGCTACGGCTCAGTGCCATGCCCCGCCCGCGGCATAGTCGAGGCTATTACCTATGGAATGCACGTCAACATGCTTCGTTATGGTGATGCGATGGACGAACATATCCGGGAGGCAATTGCCGACGGCGATCCGGCTCTCCTGATGCGTCTATACGTAGCTGCTCGTTCGCTCGATGGGATCGCGGACACGGAGGTGGCGACCCGAGTTGCCCGAGTGACCAAAGAGTTACATAGCGCTTTAAACAAGGTCTTTTCTGTCATTGAGGAAGAGGAGCACGCACGCTGACGCTCCGAAGCTCTATTCGTGAGGGGACATGGAGCGCGTCCGTGAGATGGAGGAAGATGGCGCCAGGGCGTTTTGGTTAAAAGCCTTGCCGTTGCCGGAATCTATTTGACACAGGCTCCCAGCTGCCGCCCTCTTGCCCTTCTTGCCATGTAGCTTTTGTTGCCGAAGCCGGTTTTGTTTACGTGGCCGTGGCTCATATGTAGTCGATATAGATCGAGCGTTCCTGCAAATACAATTTGCACATGAGGGAAAGAGCTGATCAAACGGTGGTTGCCGCAGAGCCGACTTCTAAGCTTCTAGAAGCCCTACTCGATGAAGCCGCATCGGTCTTCGTCAAAAAGCTCTCGACAAATGATCGCGGATGGAGCTGGGAAGCACGCATTACGAATCAGGCTGGCCCATATGTACCGCCGAAAGAAAGAGACTCAGGCTTTTTCCCACCTCTTTCTGCGAAGATCCGGGAGGAAGGCGAAGCGGAGATTCGGGAAGTATTCTTCTTTACCGAATGGCCTCAAGTCCGCCCGGAGAGGCGAAAGACGCGACTCGTTCATTACACCAGCAAGGGGCCGGAGACTCATCTCACGCGCGTCCCTAAAGAAGCATTCGCATCACTTGCGCCGGCTTCATTTCTGGTCATGGGCAGGATCGAGCCAGCAGATGGTGAGCCCTTCTACAGGTGCCTCACCATAGACTCAATCTCAGACGATGTCGACATACTCTCCGAACGGCTGTCGATTGATCCCGCTTTCTTCTTTTCTGAGATCATCCAGCCAGCTCAAAGAGACGCAGCCATCCAAGAGCGGCAGCTCACGTTTCTCGAACTGGTACTGAAAGCGTTCCGGGATGGTGAGCTCGTCAGCTTCGCCGCTGCACACGCTGTGTTGCCCGACCCAGCGGTCCTCGCCATGATGGCGCGGGAAAGTTTTCTGGGGAAACATGGCATTCCAGATTTGAATCCCTTCAAGCTGGACAGACCGGGAGATGCTGTTCGCGAAATCAGTCGCGGGATTGAGTGGGCACTGTTCAAAAACTTCCAGCTAAAGGCGAGGTCGCTCGAACTCGTGAACCTGATCGTCGGAGATGACCCCACCTCGGCGTCGGTAGAGAAAGTAATCACATCGCTTGTGAGTCAATATCAAAGGATCGACGCGATCCTGCTGTCGGCCAGCCAGCAGAGAAAATCGCGGGCCGGCTCTTCATTTGAGAGTCATATTGAACAGCTTCTGATCGACGGACGGGTACCCTTCAAGAAACAGGTGGTTCTCACTGCCCTAAAGCGGCCGGACTTCATCCTGCCGTCGTTGACTCTATTCCGGAATAAGGAACGGGCGAAAGAGGACGTTCTGATTCTGAGCGCGAAAACTACTCTGAGAGAGCGATGGAAACAGGTTCAGAGCGAGATGATCAACTGCGATCTCTTTCTCGCTACGGTGGACGAGAACGTCGCCGGGAATGCTATTGAAGAGATGGCATCCATGGGCATCACGCTTGTCGTGCCAGAAAGCCTGAAGTCATCGAAGATTACCGAATATGAAGATCATGCCAATGTCATCGACTTTAAGACATTCTTTGAACATGAAGTTCGTACCCGGCGCATGTCCAAATGGCAAGCGACCGTCGGGTGAGATAGATGGCAGGATCAAGCAGATAGCATCCTCGGGCATGTTGGCATGATCGTAGTGTCCCTGCTTATGCAGTTGCCGATTCCTTAACGGATGGCATGTCAGGATGGCCTATATGAAGATGCCATACTGTGATTATGCTGAGTACTCCGTTCGGCGATCTGACGACACTTAATCTCCGCGATTCGGACACGCAGCAGCTCGTGTTGTTCTATGACAAGCACCAGATCCTGGAAGGCCTTGTTGCCGAGAACACTGCGGATCAGGTACTCGAAGGCGCACTCACATCTGACTGCTCTCTAACGCCGTTACGTGTGGTTTCGGTCGTCGGCGCGCGGAGCGGCAGCAACAAACGCACCGTGCTGGTGCTGGATCAGGGGACGGCCCCGGAACTGCTGCATCCTTATTTGGAACAGCTCTCGCGGCAATTCGGTGTGAAGCTGGTTCGCTACGATTCAACAGCGCGCGACTTGGTCACCCACCCCGGAGCTTATCGACCGGGTATAGAACTCACCGCTTCCTACGGAGCACTGACCCAAAAACTACGTTCCAGTGGCTTCACAAAGGTGGAATCTGCGGTCCGTAATGAGATGCGACAGCAACAGGGCTTCTGGGGCCAGCTCGTGGGAGCTTACGGGAATCGTCTGGGGGATGCGGTGGTGCTCCCCAGATTGTTCAAAAACTTCGCGGTGCAACCTTATTTCGACCGCGGGATATGGGACATTGATCGCGTGTATTGGGATGAGCGCAGACGGGTTTATGGCGTGATCGAGGTGAAGCACAAGTATCCCTTCGGAAAGGAGCCCTGGAGATTAAAGTTTGGAATCAACTGCGGAAGCTGCGGCGTGCTGCGGGATCTGGCGTCGGTTGGGTTCCGCTGCTTTCACTCCATCATGCTCAAGCCGTACTGGAACGATACCCAGACCGTGACCTATCTCTTCAATGACATGAAGGCTCGAAGCCGTGTCTTGTTCTGCGGGAAGCACTTTAGCTTCGACGATCTGGACGCGCTCTATCACCAAAAGGCGAAGACCTCGCCGGGAAAGACTACTCTGACGGGTCAGGGCGATATGCAGTACGTCAGCTTCGCGGCATCGAGCCTGTATCGCATCGGTCTGCTGAATGACACGAACATCTCCGAACGCTTCGCGGCTGCCCTCAATGGCGAACTGCAGGATCACGTGACAGATACCGAGATCAGAAACCTGAGGCTCGAAGCCAAGTAGTTTCGCCTCTTCTTCGATTTTTCTGGACATTGGGACACATTTGGGACACAATGTCCTCTGACATGCCCAGCGAAACCCATTCGACCGATACTGGCCAGACCCTCGAGCTTTTAGCTCAGGTTCGCCAGCGCTACACACAGCGGCAAATTTCAGAGCATCTGAAGGTGGCCTCCAAAACCATCAGCCGATGGGAGAGCCGCAAAACGGAATGCCCGGCTTACGTGCAGGCTGCACTGCGCGAAATGCTGCCCGTCCGAACGACAGCAGACCCTGCCGATGCAGACTTCACCTTCATCGATCTCTTCGCCGGGATCGGGGGGATGAGGAAGGGCTTTGAGAGTGCTGGGGGACGCTGCATCTTTACGAGTGAATGGAACGAGTGGTCTCAGGAGACCTATCGTACAAACTTCGCGGAGGATGCACACGAGATCGTCGGCGACATCGTTCCCTATGACGCGGAGGAGATTCCGGATCACGATGTTCTGCTGGCAGGCTTCCCGTGCCAGCCCTTTTCTATCGCAGGGGTCAGCAAGAAAAATGCGTTGGGCAGACCTCACGGGTTTGAATGCACAACTCAGGGAACGCTGTTCTTTGATGTCGCCCGCATTATCCAGACGAAACGTCCGAAGGCTTTTTTGCTTGAGAACGTGAAAAACCTCGTTAGCCACGATGGCGGCAACACGTTCCGAGTGATCAAGGAAACGCTTGAAAAGGAACTCGGATATCACGTCCGCGCCAAAGTGCTCGATGGCCGCTACTTTGTGCCGCAGCATCGGGAACGCATCCTGATTGTGGGTTTCCGTGAAGCGACCGGATTTAGCTTTGATGATTTCAAGCATCCGGATGTGGGACCGACACTCGGCACGATCCTTCACCCTGAGGACGATAGTGAAGAGATTGAAGAACGCTTCCTTACCCCCAAAGGTAAGGTGCAGCCAAAGTATGTCCTGACGGAGAAGCTCTGGGTCTACCTACAGAACTATGCTGCAAAACATAAGGCAGCAGGAAATGGATTCGGGTTCGGACTGGTCACGCCGGACATGGTGGCGCGAACCCTGAGTGCGCGCTATTACAAGGACGGCTCCGAGATTCTGATTGATCGTGGAAGGAAGAAGACGCCGCGCCGTCTGACACCACGCGAGTGTGCCCGTCTTATGGGCTTTGACACTCCCAACCAGAAATTCAAGATTCCTGTCTCCGACACGCAGGCCTACAAGCAGTTCGGAAACAGTGTGGTGGTTCCTGTGATCGCGGAGGTTGCGCGCATCATGGCTCCTCATATAGCAATGCTGCAGCGGTACGAAGATACAGGAGTGCTCGAACTTCCATTATTCGGGCCTGCAACAGGAGCCTATGAGAGCCGGTTACCTATCTGAATTTTTCAGCGGAGTAGCGATCAAGCGCCTGAGTGCGGTGGAAGCGGATCTCGTTCGCAGCCACCAGCATGAGTTTAACGGGGATAAAGGCCTCATTCGGGTTCTTGGCAGGACAGAGGTCAAGCGTTATTTCGACGCACTCTGGGTCTATCTGAGCGACAGTGACGATGAACCGATTGTTGCTCGTTGCACGCTGACTTGGTACGACGCCCGCGTGGATCGCCGTCCACGCACGGAGCATCGCTTTTACTTCCCGACGAATCCCGTCTCGATTGTGGCTGCCGAAGGCGATCTCCTGGTAGTCGCCCGCCGTCCGGACGATTCGGTGCTCATCATCATTGCGCAGGGCGGTTCTACTATCGCCAGTCAGGTACAGTGGCTGTTCGGTGTGGCTGTACAACACAAAGGTTTCTCCGTTCGAGAGGAGCTCGAAACCGAACAGGACCGGATTCAATTCGCATCCGCCTTTATCCTGGAACAGCTTGGCATTGACGCGGACGCACCGGCCGCGGCGGAGAACTATCTGGATGCCATGCTGGCTCGTTTCAACGGACAGCTTCCGCCCACGGCTGCCTTCTCTGCGTACGCGCGAGAGACACTGCCAGACCTCGACCCTATGGCTGATCCGGATGGCGCACTGCTGGGCTGGATGGAACGAGAGGAGATTCTGTTCCGCACGATGGAGAAGCATATCCTCGGCGACCGCCTGCAGAAGGGCTTTGCCGATGATGTGGACGGATTTCTTGCGTTCTCGCTCGCGGTTCAGAATCGACGCAAGAGTCGTTCAGGCCGTGCTCTCGAAAACCATTTGCAGGTCATCTTCGATGCAAACAGAATTAGGTATCAGCGCGGCGCTCTGACCGAAGCGAAGCAAAAGCCTGACTTCCTGTTCCCCGGCGGCAAGGAATATGCGGACCTCAGCTTTGAGGCCACACTGCTGACTATGCTCGGCGCAAAGACGACCTGCAAGGATCGCTGGCGTCAGGTCCTCGCAGAAGCAAAGCGCATTGACCATAAGCATCTACTGACACTGGAAGCGGCGATCAGCGTTGCGCAGACGGACCAGATGAAAGAATATAAGTTGCAGCTCGTACTACCTCGTGGACTGCATGGTACGTTTACAGCGCCACAGCAACGTGAGCTGATGACGCTGGCCAATTTCACAGCTATGGTGAAGCAACGCGAAGCTGCCAGCACTACACGGTAAAACTTCAGGAGCGAAGATGGCTGGCCGAAAACTCGTAAATCTCGACGCGATGATTCCTCGCGCGGACTTCGCTCTGGTGGAGGGCGGCAACGTGCCGGCCGCTGAAACGATCGCAAATATCGGCACACGTGATTTCAAACCTGACGGAATTTTGCCCCTGCTGCGTAAGCCTGATTTTCAACGGGAGACGAACCACTGGAACCCGGCGCAAATTACTCTGCTTATCAAGTCTTTTGTCGATGGCGATTTGATCCCATCTGTCATTCTGTGGCGCTCCAGCGGTTCTATCTTTGTCATTGACGGTGGCCACCGTCTCAGCGTCCTGCGTGCATGGATCGAAGACGACTACGGCGATCGTGCTATTTCTCAAACCTTCTTTGGCTTCAATATCAACGACAACCAGAAGAAGGCCGCGAAGGAAACACGCCAGCTTGTAGAGCGTGAAGTTGGCACCTATCAGCAATGGATCGCAAAGGGTCAGATTCCAGACCTCCCGAAGGAAGAGAAAGAGAGAACGGCAAACGTCCTGACGCGTTCAATTCCTATTCAGTGGGTCAATGGCAACGCTGAAACCGCGCAGGCCTCATTTCTAAAGATCAACACGCAGGGTACGCCCCTGGATGACATCGAAATGCTGCTGATCCGCAACCGGAAACGGCCGGCTGCAATCGCCGCGCGCTCCATCATTCGCGCAGGGATGGGGCATAAATACTGGTCCAGCTTCCCCAAGGAAAAGCAGAAGCTCATCGAAGAAAAGTCAAGCCAGTTGTATCAATGGTTGTTTGAGCCGGAAGTGGACTCCCCCATTAAAACTCTCGACCTGCCCCTCGGTGGTGGGGCCGGCGTGCGCACAGCGTTACGCCTGCTGGTGGACTTCGTGATGGTTGCCAGCCGTGACCAGCAGGGCGATCCGGTAAAGGTAGAGGATGAGACAGAGGACGAAAACGGCGATGGCACGATCTTTGTGCTGGACCGTACTCTACGCCTCGCAGGCCGTATCACCGGAAATGACAATGGTAGCCTCGGCCTGCATCCGGCCGTGTATTTCTACGGCCCTTCTGGAACACATGTGGGCGCTCTGTTCATGGGAATGTCCACCTTGCTTGCCCGCAAGCTACTGAACCATGACACGGCATTCTTCCAAAAATTCAGCAAGGTCCGTAAGCCGGTGGAAGAGGCTCTGATTGAGCACAAGCGATTGATTGCTGCCGTCATACAAAACACGCGAAGTGCCAAGCGATATGACGTTATCGCGGACCTCTTCATGTACTTGATTGACTCATACAGCAAAGGCGTGACACCCACGGAGGAAGACATCGTTTCCAAGGCGGGTGTCGAAGGGAAAATCATCCTCGGCGTCGAAAGACAACAATCGTCCCGCTTCGCAACGGAGACGAAAAGTGCCATATATCTGCGTGACGCCTTGGCTTCCGCGCTTCGCTGCAGCATCTGCGGCGGCTATCTCGACCCCACCAAGTCTGTTTCTTACGACCATAAAAAGCGTGTACGCGAGGGCGGTGTCGGAACAGAGGACAATGGCCAGTTGGCTCATCACTATTGCAACCAGTCTGTAAAAAATTGACGGACGTACACAATTCCGAACAGCGCAGCCGCAACATGGCCGCCATACGTGGGAAGGATACGAAGCCTGAGATGCGCGTGCGCTCTCTGCTTCATTCAATGGGATTTCGATATAGGCTGCATCGCAAAGATCTTCCGGGTCGGCCTGATATCGTGCTTACGAAGTACCGCACGGTAATTTTCGTACATGGGTGCTTCTGGCATTGTCACGACTGCCGTTGGGGCAATGTCATACCAAAGACTCGCGCTGATTTCTGGAAAGAAAAGAGAGGCGGAACCATAGCCCGTGATGTTAGAAATCGCGCAGCATTGGAAGCTGCAGGATGGCGGGTCATCGTTGTCTGGGAATGTGAAACGCGATCAGAGGGCGAATTGAAATCCTTCCTACGTTCCCACCTCTCGGCTGCTTCGACACCATCTTCAATTGTCGGCTGATCAGCGGGCGCAAGAATTGTACTCTGTCAGTAAGCACAGGATGCAGTGCAAAAGGTAGTATCGCAGGCCGTTCTCCCCATGCCGTGCCAATTGAGGTGGTGTCATGGAGATGCCGAAGACGTGTGGCGGTGCTTGGCGAACTTAACTGGAAAGGCTCGAGAATGAAGTATGAAGTGAACTTAGAGGTTTAAACGATGACCGAAACTCAACTGGAACGGCTCAAAGATGTCATTCAAGACTGCAATCTGAACTTTCTGCTGGGTTCCGGCCTCTCAATGCCCTATATCCGCACGTTGGGCAATATCGAAACACTCCTCACAGAAGTCGATAAGTCATCTTTGCCAGCCGCAGAAGCACAAGTAGTACGCTGTTCGCTGTATAAGCTCTACTTTGACCAGGTGATGCTTCGCAACAGGTCGATTCTGGATAAAGATGCGGCAGCGGAACCAGTTCAAGCCGCATATAGTGGCCTTCTCCGCACTCTCAACACGATCCTGCAACGTCGCAAGAGCTCGCTGTTGGGTAAGGAGATCAATCTGTTTACCACGAACGTAGATATCTTTTTGGAGCGTAGCCTCGAAGAAATCGGGCTTGAGTTTAACGACGGATTCAATGGTCGTTTCAGGCCCCGATTTAGCCTGAGCAATTTCAATAAGTCACGGTCGAAACGAAGCCTCCACTTTGATAATGTCTCTGAGATTCCTGTCTTCAATCTGATCAAGTTGCACGGTTCAGTGACATGGCACTTAGAAGACGACCGCACCATGACCTTTTCCGCAACGCTGGATAAGGTAGGAACGACCGCCGCGATTCAGATCCCCGATGGAAGTTTGGTCAAGGTGGCCGATGATGCCAAGTTCGACGATCTGGCGACTGCAGCTAAGAGTCTCAAGGTCACAAAACAGATGGAAGCGTTCATCACGGCCTACGAAGATCTTCTGGTCGTGAATCCATCGAAGGAAAAGTTCAAGCACACGCTGCTCAATCAAACCTATTACGAACTATTGCGTATCTTCTCGAATGAACTTGAGAAGGACAACTCCGTATTGTTCGTGATGGGTTTTTCATTTGCAGATGAGCACATCCGCGAAATCACATTGCGGGCGGCCAATTCCAATCCGACGCTGCTGGTGTACGTCTTCGCTCACAGCACGGAGTCTGCCGCCGCGATTCGTTCCCAACTTGGAACGGACATCAAGAACGCGAACATCAACATCATTGCACCCAACGCGGGCCCAAATGGTGACGATGAGAATTATGACCTTGTGACCATCAATCGTGTGATTTTCCAACGGATGTTCCCGGACGAGACGAGCAACTTGCCGGCTACACCCGCGAAGGATTCGTGATGATCGAGACGAACCCCACGCTCGAAGATTCCATCTTTCGTATCGGCAAGGTTATCTCCGTCGATGGGAGGCTTGTCCGGGTCAAGGTTGACAAGACGAAGAACACCTCTCACTTGCTATACAAGGGAGAGTTGCTACGAAACATCTCGGTGGGCGGCTATATCAAGATCGTTAAAGGGTTCACGACGATTATCGGAAAGGTCGAGGGAGAGTTCGTCCAAGAAGACAAGGTCTTCGTGAAGTCGGAGTACGGCAGCGAGCGCGAGCGAGTGAGCCGCACCCTCAACGTGAGCTTGCTCGGATTCTTTAAGAGCAACAAGTTCGTTCGCGGCATCAAGGAGATGCCACTGATCGACAACGAATGTTTCCTTCTGCATGTTGAAGAGTTCAGCCAAGTCCATAACTTCATCACACCCGGAGACCAACCAATCACGTTAGGCCGCTTGGCATTTGAACGGGGTCAGGACATTCAGGTTGGAATCAATGGACTATTTGCCAGTCACATCGGCATCTTCGGCAATACCGGCAGTGGCAAGTCATATACGCTTGCAAAGATTTATCGCGAACTGTTTGCTCGATACAAAGATTCACCGAACTTCCAGAAACGCGCGCGGTTCCTGCTAATCGACTTCAACGGCGAGTATGTCAGTGAGGACGATAACGTGATCGTGGAAAAGGAACACAAGCATGTCTTCAAGCTCTCCACACGCGATGATGATGGCGACAGACTGCCGGTGCCTCGGGAGACCATCGACGATGCTAAGTTTTGGGTAGTTTTTCTGGAAGCTACGGAGAAAACGCAAGCACCGTTTCTGACCCGCTCTGTCGAAAGCAAGTTCTTGCAGAAAAAGGTGCAGGATGCGGCCCTTCTCCGCAGCTATATCGCCGACACGATCTATGCTGCGACTATCGCGAATGATCGCAATCTCGAAAAAGGCACGATTCTAAACTTCTTGGAAGAACTCACAGAGTGCTTTCCCAACAATGAAAGCCTGAGGACACTGATTCTAGATTATCGTGATAATTTGCAGTTCAACGGAACAACCCGGAACTACTACTACGATGATGGAAACTTTTCCTGCTACAGCAACCAAGATCCGTTCAAGATCGAGGTTGTGTACGACAAGGTCAATGCGCTCGCGTTAGATATTGATGCCCTCACACCGATTGACCAGGTACGACTACGCATTGTCCTTCGCTACTACGACGAGATTGTGAAGGGTTTCTCAAATCGAGAGCATCTCGCGCCCTTGCTGAAAAGGATGGATCGTAGAATCGATGATTTGAAGCGCGTAATTTGCCTGCAGGAAGAAACTCCGGTCGAAGCGGCGGCAAAAAATCTGAGAGTCATCTCTCTCAAGGATGTAAATGTTCAGATTCGTAAAGTTCTGCCGCTACTCATTTGCAAGCAGCTCTATGACGACAAGAAGAATGAAAATGATCCTCGATGCTATCTCAACCTTATTGTGGATGAGGCGCATAACATCCTGTCGGAATCGTCGGAGCGGGAAAGCGAGCAGTGGAAGGACTATCGCCTGGAGGTGTTCGAGGAAATCATTAAGGAGGGACGCAAGTTCGGCACATTCTTAACTATTGCGAGCCAACGGCCTTCCGACATCTCAGCGACCATCATTTCTCAACTCCACAACTACTTTCTGCACAGGTTGATTAACAATCAGGACATCAAAGCGGTCGAGAGAACGGTCTCATATCTTGATAAGGTATCGTTCGAATCGCTTCCCATCCTGCCAACCGGGACGTGTGTCTTTGCGGGACTGATCGCAAGCGTTCCGGTCGTAGTTGATATCGGAGCAATCGTCGAAAAGTACGAGCCCAAAAACAAAACGATGACCTTGATTGATCAGTGGGAACCTGGCCCAGTGTCGTCGCCGGAAACGACTTAGGAAATTTGAAGGGCGTTGGACGGTCCCGATGTTGCCGAGATTGCCTCGGAGCTGGGGCACATCGCGCTTGGTTGATAGCTGAAGTGGAAGGAAAGCGCTCTACATCTGAAAGCCCGTGCCCTGATCCGTTCCGAATTGTTGTCCCACTTGGAGCGCGGAGGATTTCGCCAAGTCATGTGACAGCTTTCCGATGAGGGACGTGGCGTTATCGGTGAAGATGTGCGCGTCGTGCGAGCCGCGTGACACGGCGACGTATGCGAACCGTTGATTTATCAGGTCGGCGTTAATGTTGCTATCGAGATTCACTATGACCCGCTCTGCTGTGAGCCCTTGGGAGTTATGGCTTGTGACGGCGTAACCGTGATCGTAGTGCCTCATCTGATTTGGGTCGAAGCTCACTGATTTTCCGTTGTCCATCTTCACAGTGAGCTGGTCTTTGTCAATTTGCTGCACGGTGCCAAGGTCACGATTGGCGACGCCGAGTTCTTTGGACGGAGCCGTAAAGGTAAGCCTGTCGCCCAACGCAAACTCTCGTTCCAACTCCCGATAGACGTTTACGCCATAGAGCCGGGCGGGATTGTAGGAGACGGTTTCGCCGTCGCCCTTCTGCACGGTGAGCATGTTGTCTTGAGGTTGGGTCGCAATCACTTTGGTATAGCTTTGCTTCTCGATGCCGATGTCCTGGCTGCCGCGCGGATAGTAAAGTACGTCCCCGACGGAATAGCGAGCGGCCCACGTCCGGTCAGCGCCGGTCATGTCGGAACGGGGCGCGAGCACACGCATCGGATGATCTTCTGTAGCGACGGTGCCGAGAGCCTGCAGCTCGGAACGCACCGCCTGATTGATCTGCCGACGCGAGGCGTTGTCAGGGGACACAACGATGGTGTTTTCCGGGCTGGCCGCGTAGCTCTTTGCAATCGCCGCGATGCGCTGCTGCGCGTCGCCAATCTCGGTGACACGGCCCTGCTGTTCCAAGAGAGTTACACCCTCGGCGATCTCACCACGCGAAAGATGCTCGACTACTTTGAGCAGTTCGGGGGCATTCCTCTGGCGCACGATCTGGTCCACTTGCGAGGTCTTCATTCCGGCGTTGACCAACTGCTCGAATGGCTTGCCGGCCTCGACGCCCTGATGCTGACGCGTGTCTCCGATAAGTAATACACGGTCACCGGGCTCCAGCTTGGCGAGGAAGTCCCGCACCTGTTTCGTGCTGGCGAGACTGGATTCATCGACCATGTACAGGTGCCGCTCTGGAGCGGGTTGGCGGACACGCGCGAGGAAACCTTGCAAGGTGTCGGCGGAGATTCCGGCATCGCGAAGCTGATTCGCGGCACGGGATGTCGGAGCAAAACCCTCGACGACATAGCCGCGCTTCTCAGCGGCTTCACGGACCGATTTTAGAAGGGTCGTTTTACCGACGCCAGCCCTCCCCTCCAACCCCTGCACAACATCGCGCGATGTCAGAATTTCTTCTGCGGCGGTCTTCTGTCCCGCGTTGAGGACCTGCTGCTTTTCGGTGTGGGCGACGGCGGCCTGGATAGACATAATCTGTTCGGCGCGTCCCTGTCCCTGTTGCATCTTACGAAGCATTTCCCGCTCGGCACGGATGGTCTCGGCGGTCGTGAACTGTCGCCCGGAGTCATGCTTCTGTCCCGGTACAAGCTGGAACTCCCCGCTGGCGATGCGTGCCTCGAACCCAGCCCGAACCTCGGCGTAGGTGGTCTCACTCATGCCGCGCCGTAACGCATCGCGGTAGAGGTCGCGTTCGTCCGTGACAGCTTCGCGCTCAAAGCTCCGGTCACGAGCATAGGTGACGGCCTGCCGTGCGACCTGCCGCGTATCTTCCCGGTTGAGGTCGGGCGAGCGTCTCTCGGCGCGTCCACGCGCTTCTGCCACAACTCTGTCGGCCTGATTCCCGAACTCCGCGGCGATTTGCCGGTGTGCGGCCAATACCTCAGCGGGCGAGTGAATCTCTTTGCGGTCACGGGTGGAGTGTGCGGCGATCTGCGCAGCCTCCGGCCCCTGATACCCGCTCTTCTCCAGATACTCGCGTATCTGCTGGCTGCGGGGACTGGAAGCGTCAAGATATTCCTGTGAGTAGCCTTTTACCTCCGGTGCGCCGCTGCGACCAGTCTCGATTTCATAGCCGAGATTTCGGAGGCGATACGTCAATTCCGACTGATATACGGCGGTCGCAAACTGCTGCGAGGCGAACAGGCCGCGCTCCTGCAAGGCGCGTGTCTGCCCGTTCTCCCGTTCCGTAACATTAAAGATGACGGTATGGGTGTGGAGTTGCGGCGCAGCATAGCCATCCACAGGACGGGCGGTGTCATGCTCGAACTTGGCGGCGATGAATGCGCCGGTCGTTTCGGCGGGGCTGTTGCCGCCGATGCGGGCTTGTGTGTAACGCTCCAACCCATTCAACGCGACGTTCACGGCCTGCCGATGGGCGTCCCGGACACGGTCATCGCCCCCGACCAGAGCGGTAAGCGACACCGACTTGGGCGCTGAAAAGGTAGCGTCCCAACCGGCGCGATGCTCGACTGGTGCCACGGCTTTCCCATCCGCCCCCTCATATTCCTGAACGATGCGATGACGCACAAGCTGCTCGCCGGTGATGGGGTGTTGGCCGTCCGCCAGCCGAGCAAAGTGTTCCTGATTGACGCCTCCGGCAACGCCGAACTCGTCGGCCAGCTTGCCATGCCATTCTCCTAACGTCCGGTCGTCCTGCTTCCAGTAATTCTGCTCGGCGGACGTGAACTCTTTGGCGTGATAGGTCTGCGCCTGCGATGCCGACAACGGTTTTGAGATGGTGAGCATGGTCAGTCACCCAAGGAGAATCCGGTTTCGATTGGGTCATCTGCGGCAGTGTCGGAGACACCTGCATCGGTCGTCGGCGCAGACCTCGTCGGCTTCTTTGTGAGCGTGATCGGCTCGAATGTAAGGTCGTCATCTTCGAGCGAACGCGGTACGAATGCCGGCTGGGTCGCGGGGATATTCCAGTAGTCGAAGGCGAAGCGGGAGACGTGGTTTCCGAGCTTTATGAAGGCGTGCCGGTCGGGCAAGCCGGCAACTTCCGAGTCCAGAACCAAAGGCTCGACCTGGCGCTCAAGACTGAAGTTGTTGCCCGCACGGAGGCCGGTGGAATGTGTCTCGCGTAGACGTTCGATCTCGATTTTGCCGATGGCGTTCGATACCCACTCAGCAGCCTTGGGCTCCGTTGTACGCAGGAAAATCTTGGTCGTCGGCTGCGACAACATAACCTCGGCCAAGTGGCCGTAGATCATTTCAAGCTGGGCCTTGCCCTGGAAGCCAAGCACCAAAGGGTTCTTCGATTTCCGGTTCTCGGTGATGGCGGTGTGGAGCTGCGGCAATCGCTGCAAGCTGGCCAGCTCGTCCAGCACAAACCACACCGGATGCTGGCTCTCTTTCGGCTCGTTCAACAGGCGCAACACAAGCAGGTCGATCCAGAGGCTGTGCAGCGGCCGCAAGGCTTCCCGTTCGCTGGGTTTCGAGGTAATGAAGATCCAACCCTTGCGTTCTTCCGCCCACTCCGTTGCACTCCATCGGGCGTGTGCCGTCTCTTTCTTCGGGAGCATCCGCAGGCTGTCCGCAATCAAGCCAAGCGATGCCAGGACACCGTTGCGCTGCTGCTGCGCGCCTTTGGCAATCATCATGGCCATTTCTGTGTTCTGGACGCGACGGTCGATCTCGTCTGGGTTCGCCATCCACTCGACCAACTCCTGCGGACTGGGGCCAAAGGTGAGGAGATGAGCAAAGATTTTCTGCGGCGTCTCCGTGAAAAACTCGCCCTTCTTGTCCGTCGTCGGTTGATAGAGCGAAGCGGCAATGGCCTTCGCCTCGGCGCGGCGGCGTAGCTCTTCGGACGGCCCCCAATAGGGGCAACGGGCATCCAAAGGGTTCAAAATGGTGTCGTTCTTGGGGTCGTAAAATCGCTGAACGAATTCACAAGCGGGGTCGTACACGATAGCGGAGTGACCGCGCTCTCTGATTTGCACGAGGAGCTGCATGATGAGCCGGGTCTTACCCGTTCCGGTATCGCCCATCAGTTCGATGTGCTGGCCCTCGGCACGCTGCGGAATACGCATGAGGTCTTTGGATTCGGTGGTTCGGAAACCAACTCCGTCACCTTTGATGGCCCGATTGAATGCCTTGGGCGAGACCATGACGGGGCCTTTCAACAGGCGTCCGTACTTCATCTCTTTCAGTCTGCGGACATCCTTGTGGACTGTGAATGGAAGCTGCAAAAGGAACACCACCAGCCCGGACCACAGCGGTACACGAAAGATCGCAAGGAAGCTGTCGCCGGCATAGACGAAACGCCGCAGATACATGTGGAGGTGGCGATTTTGGTAGTTGACCTTTGCCCCGCGATAGAGGTAAACGACTCCCGAAGAGTGGGCGGCTTGCGAGAGCGCGAGCGGGATAGGCTTGCCTACTGGCTGCGGCGTGAAGCCGGGCTGTACATCGGCTTCGGTGACAGGCCGGCTGTGTTGCTGGCGGTCGGCCACCGTGACGAGCTGATACTCACTGCTCTGCCTCATGGTGCCGAGAAAGCCAGTTTCGAGGTAGCACGGAACGTAGTATCGCTGGAGCGGACTCATCGCGAACGCGAAGTGAAGATAGATGCAGAGCACGGTGACGAAGAGCGAAATGAAGACGGCTCCGAAGCTGTACACGGGATAGTGAGGCGGGCGGACGATGGTCTCTTTGCGTCCCCATTTTGTGTCGGTCATGGTTGTTCCGTAGCCCCTTCTGCGTAGCTGGCGAGCATATCCGCTGCTGCTCTGCGCTTGTTGGTTTTCACGTACCGAAGCATCTCCTTGAACTGTTCCGGCGTCATCTTGTCGCCCCGCAGAAGCGGCTCCAGAGTGTTGATAAGAAGGAGCCGGAGTGCCTGGACTTCCGCGAAGAGTGCGCTTTCGTCTCTGAGCGGGGTGCCTCTGGCTGCCGACAGGAGTACATCGCGTGACCATTCGCGTAGGTTCATCCCTCGGTCTGAGGCGACGCGGAGCAACGTCTTTTCTTCTGTTTTGGTAAAGCGAGTAGCTATGCTCTGGCTGCGGGTCTCACGGCCCTTAATCCTCTGGAGACGCGCGTGAAGTCCAAGTGTTTCTGTAGGCATAGTCACCTCTCAAGGCACGGTCTAAGTACGGTTGCTAATGGAAATGCAGGAAATTGCGTATGACGGCAACCTCGTTGTTTTCTGCATGGTTCCCAATGGAACCAATCGGGTTCCAAACGCAACCCTAGTAGGGATGGAGTGTCAATCTTCTTCCGGCGCAAAGCGCCGCTGTGGCCCTGCCACAGATGTAGGAGCGGGATCATGCTTTCGATCCCGCCGCTGATGCAGGTGTCTGTGCCGTCGATGATGCTGAGGAAACGGGCTTCTTCGTGCTCGACTCGGCAGCATCATTGGCATTGCCGCGACGAACGCGGAGCGTTGGCGTAATCCGCTGCGCTTCCGGCGACTTCAAGAACTCTTGAAAGTCGCGGTCTTTGGAGAACACATAGGCGACTGCTTGCTCAACGACTTCGTCAGCAGAAGCCCTGATGAAAGAAGCGTACTGATCGATCTGATTGGCGGTGGAATCGGTGAGCCGAATAGAGGCGCTTACGTGGCGGGTTTGTGTGACTTCAAGCAACGGCATTTGTGTTCTCCTTTGGGGTTGGAATTAGGCGATCTTTCTGCGAGCGACCAGCCGCTGTGCGGTGGCCGCAATCTCCCGCGCACGAGCGGAGCAAAGTGCGGTGGGAAGCTCGAAACGACGACGCTCCGAAAGCACCGTGATTACGTCGTCAATCGGAGCGCCTTCAAGGAGCCATTGACGGGCGGATGCCACGTCAACAGTCCGCTGGGCGTAATAGAGGGGGTTAGGCTTATCCGAGCGGCGCGAAGCCAGCTCATGCGTCAGCTTGCCGGCATCTTTGCCTTGCGCAAGCTCATGGCAAACCCATGCCCAATCTGCTTCTGAGTGGCTGTCCTTCCGTGATCCGATAGCCCGCGCAGTTCCGCGAAGCTGCAGTGCGGCATCCGTCATGTCATTCGGCAACTGAAAGTCCGACGGATGTGCAAGGGCGTTGGAAGGATATTCGACCGTGACGGTGTGAGCGGGAGAATACTTCCGATTCACGAAGCCGGGGATGCGAAGCACCCGGTTGCAGTCGGTGCAGGCAGGATCGCCGCCGAAGACAGTGGCGAGCTGCTTGAGAGTGATCTCCTGCAACTCGAAGTCGAATCCTTCAACGCGCCAGAAGACCTGGTACTTGCCGGGCGAAGTGGAGAGGATTGCGGAGGCCGAAGGCACCGCATCCGATGCACGCAGCGCAGCGAGTCGGGCATCGCCGTCCTCGTCGATGTCGAGATAGACATGACGGACGGAAGCGATGGAGTCTTTTGTGCGCTTCCGGCTGCCAGAGCGAAGCGGATTGGCAGCCACATAGATGTTCGCGCCGTTACGGTTCTCATGCGCGAGCCAGCCGAGATAACGAGGCGCAAGTGCCTGCTCAAGCATCACGACACGCTGTTGCGTTTTAGCCGGAATCACCGTGCGCAGCAGGAGAGCGATGGTGGAACCCGGAGCGAAGCAACGGGCGAGAAAGTCTTTGGCGATTTCGTTCATCGAATCCCTCCGTGCGGTATTGCTTTGTGAGCGCGATACCAAGGCCTAGCAGTCGAAGAAGTCCGGTCTGTGCCGGACTCCCAAAGCCATGAGGACCATCCCTAGAAGGGGATGTCCTCGTCAGTCGTCACCGGCTCCGACTCAAGCTCTTCCGGGGTAGCCTTCTCGGCCCGGTCCAGCTTGAGGATCGAAGTCACCCGAAGGCTGTCGCTGCGTACCGGCTTCTTCGCCTTCTTCGGGGTGTACTCTGTGTGGCGAATTTCACCCTCGACCTGGATGTGAGCGCCCTTCTTGAGCGTGGCTGCGAACTCGCTGAACTTGCCGAAGACGATGCAGCGATGCCATTCGGTATGCGAGACGTATTCGCCGGTTTCTTTGCTCTTGTACGAGAGCTTGGTGGCAATGGAAAACGTGGTGAAGTTCTGGTTGTTCTTGCCGGTGCGTACTTCCGCGTCGCTACCGAGGAAGCCCATAAGGATTGCTCTGTTCAGGTACATGGTGGTGATCTCCGTTTCGTTGTATTTCCCGTATCCTGCTCGGGTCACACTAGGCGAAGCCAAGCGAGTGCCCCGCCTCCCAAGGCCGAAGCTCTGCATTTACGGTGGGTCCGGCGAAGCTGGAAACCGTAACCCGCAGGGCCGCGTAGCGGAAGCAGAAGAGCGAGCTTGCCGCAGGGCGGCGGATAGGCCCGAAGCGTGACCCCGTGCAGAGGACGGGATACGAACCGGATGACACCCCGCTGAACCAAGAAAATCTCCACGCTTCCCGCGACCGTAAGCCCGGCTGAACACCACGCCAACGGTCAGAGCCTCCACCTCAGCAGAGCAACGGCTTGAGCACCCCGAATAGCATCTGCACAGCACGTCGAAAACTGCGCGATTAGCCATGTTGGGCGTGTTCAGAGACGAGTTGGGGTACACGGCTACAGAAGCCGTAGAAAGAAGCATGGAAGTAACCTCAGTTCGGAGTGGATTCGTTAGCTGAAAGCCCGCGCATCAGGCGTCGGAGGCACGATAGACCTCCTCGGTGACGAAGGACTGTTCCGCATGGCTGTAACCGGAGACGGTGACGAGTTCCCGGACTCTGCGGCGGCCCATGGGATCGCGCTCGCAATGCAATACGAAGTCCACGGCTTTGCCGGTCTGCGACCGGACGAAAGACTGATTCAAGTTCGTTCTTGCACTGAGAGCCATGTCTGCAAGTCTGTCCAGTGCATCGACGGCGGAATCCGCGTGCAATGTGGAGAGCGTTCCGCCGTGCCCGGTGTTCATTGCCTGCAGCAAGTCGTATCCGCATTCGTCGCGGATTTCACCCATGATGATGCGGTCGGGTCGGTGGCGTAGAGCTGCTGCCACCAACTGGCTCGGTGTGATGGCGACTTGGCCTGGGATCGCGGCGACAGCCTCCCAGCGAACTGCGTTCGGATGGGCTACTTTCAGTTCGGCCGGTTGCTCTATCACGACGAGTCGTTCATGCATTGGAACATGGTCAAGCAGCGCCTTCATCAACGTGGACTTGCCCGACCCGGTTCCACCGCTGATAATGCCGTTCTTGCGCTTCAGGATGAGGTTCACGACATCATCGCGAATTAGCGAAGGCAAACTACCACTGGCGACCAGCTCATCGCTGGTAAACCAACGATTGAATTTGCGGACGGTAAGCGTGGGGCCATTGATCGACGAAGGAGAGCCAACCACGGCCACACGAGAGCCGTCCGGCATACGTGTATTCAGGATGGGGTTTTGCTGTGTAAGGTCTTGCCCCAGGATGCGGGCCACCCGCTCAATGGCGGCCTGCAGGCGGTCATTCGTGTAAGGAGCGGAGAGCGGGATCTGCTCCACTAAGCCACCCTTATCTGCGAACACTCCCATGGTCCCGTTAATCATCAAGTCGGAGATAGACGGGTCGAGCAACAGCGTCCGCAGCTCGTCGGGAAAGAACGGAAGTATCAGCTCAAAGCTCATCGCGCAGCTCCGGTCGTCGGCTGGGCGGAGGCGTTTGGATTCCCGCCCACAGCGCCAGGCGAAACGATGTCCACGGAGACTCGATTTTCGTGGAACTCCGTGATGGTTAAACCGAGCGGATTGATGAACTCGTATTGCGGATAAATCTTAGCCTGATCGCTGACCTGCTTTGGGTTCAGGTAGTACGTCACAGACAGCAGCCAATGCTCCGTCCGGGGCTGGTGTGATGTCTGTTCCGAATAGAGTTTGTCGAGTGTGAGAAGTGCCGTCCCACGCGCTACAAGCGTTCCTTGGACGGTCTCCTCCGACATGGAGGTGATCGTGACATTCCGCACCTGAACGTCGCCCGATTCGATTTGGCCGCCAGTTACTTGAGAGACGAGATGAGTCTGATTGTCAGACGCCATCAACTGTGCGGCGAGCGGCTGCGAAAGAAAGTAGTAGTTCAGCGCGTACTTCTTCGCAATAACCTCGCGATTGATGGTGAAACGGTAATTCGCCCAATCGGTCAGATAGGTGCGAACCTCACCCTCGCGCGGACTGTAGTTGAGGTCCGTGTACTGAATCGCCTGGGCGCGCCCCATCTCGTCAATGCGAATATACCTATTGGCGATGGGCCGGTGGGCCAAAGAGAAGTTCAACCAGGACGACCCGCAGAGGAGAACCGTTCCACAACCGATGATGAAGCGGTAGGCTTTGCGCTCCGAGTAGTGAGACGCATAGACCTCGTTGCCGATCCGGTCGGTAAGCAAAGCGTGCTCGGGTGATAGCGCAGTTTCAATGTGAGCTGTGTGTGCTGACATGGTGCGTGTTGTTCCTTTCCGATACGGCTTGGAGAACGACATAGACGTAGATAAGACCAGCGATGAAGCAGCCGAATAGTAGGGCCATGACCACCATTCGGACGGGCCGGGATCTACGAACGGCTCTTGCGGAGAAGAATGCTAACAAGAAGTTCCACATGGTCAGGCACCGGCCTTTGCTACGAGCGCTGTAATCCCTGCGGCGGCTTGCATTGGAGCAGATGTCAATCCTGCTGCCCCGCCGAAGATCGCTTGCGTCATGCTCGGAATGAACAACATATTGATGATGAACGCGACGAAAACCATTAAGCAAGGAATCAAATTCGCGATCCACATATCCATCGAATAGTTGCCATTGAAGGTCTGCTGGAGGAAGCCATTCAGGAATCCAGCCCAGACGTAAATGAATGCCGCGGCGACCGCCCGGATCATCGCAAAGCTAATCAGGATATCCAGGAAGTGAAAGAACTTCGCCTTGAAGGTCTGCGTCATGAGGAGCGGTACGAAGACGGGACCGAATAGAGCGGTCACACCGTACAAGATGAAGGCGCTGCAGTTGATGACAAACAAGATCGCGGAAGCGAGTCCAAGCATGAGCTGGACGAGGATGTAGCAAAGGATCTGAACTGGCGCTGTGAAGGACGGCATAGAAGTGCCGTCGCCTGCCGTTTTGATGAGCTGTAGAAGCTGGTCGAGTGAATTCTGATCGAAGACGGCGACCATCGCCTGGGCGATGTAGGAAAAGAAGTGATTGATGCCGAAACTCGCGCCGGGGAACGGGTTGACCCAATAGTTGATGAGCAGGCTGCAAATGATGAGCTTCATCAGAAAGTTCACCATTTCGCCAGCACGCACGGGGTGTGTATGAAAGCGCAGCGTCATCGCACTGGTATTCCAGTTCACAATCATGCTGACCAGCTTGAAGAACGCAATGGCGCTCAGCTCTGCTACCCCCAACTGCGTCAAAGCGCCGCCATTCTGCGTGGTGAGATTCGTCAGGTTGTTGGTGAACTGATACAGCCAATTCATACCTGCGCTGGCGGTCGGCATTGCTTGTGCGAGAACGGCGATGCTCATAACAGTCTCCCGAGAGGATTAAGGGATGTAGCTCTTCCAGGTTTGTCCTTCGTTACCGGCAGCAGAGTTATGACGGTTCTTATCCGCCTCGACCTTCTTGCGGAACGCTTCATCTTCCTGCTTCCGTCGCTCGGCATCGCGTTGCTGCTGTTCAAGGATCGCTGCGGCCTTCGCGGTCTCGTGGCGTTGGTAAATGGCGGCGCTGGCGATGACGCCTAGCGCCGCAAGGATTGCAATCAACAATTTCGTGTTGAGAAGTTTCAGCATGGATTCTCTCAGGGCAAGTAGGTCTGCCAGGTATTGCTCTCGTTCGCCGCGCTCACGTCGTTTGTAGAGCGTTGCTGTTGCACAAAAGCAGCCGTGTTGAGGTCGGTCGCAGCGGCATTGCGACGTTCCATGTTGCCGACAGCCATCTGCGAAGCGAGGCAAGCCTGCATCGCACCCTGGTTCTGCATCTCGCTCAACTTCTGCACCTCGGCAGCGTTGAGTAGATTGAGTTGTTGAACCTCGCTGTTGGTCGTACTCGTGCCGTCAAGCTGGTTGGCTGTCAGGCTGCTATTCGCCGCTGTGTCCTGGGTTCTTGCCGCACGATAGGACCCGACGGCTGTAATGCAATCGGGAGAGATGGAGTCCGACATCTCGACCATCGCAAGCTGCGACATCTGAGCGCTTCCAAGCTGCTGTCCCTGGAGGTAGCTCGTGACGTTGGAACTCATCGGGGTTGTGGCCGTCTTCCACGCGGTGCTGGAAGCCGATGCCGAATTGGAGTTGAACGCAATCGTCATGCCGCCTGTCTCACCGAACATATTGGCGACGTTCACGTTCTTCAGAGCATTCAGTGTGGTTTGCCACTGCTGCTTGACGGAGAAATGCTCGATGTTGTTCTTGAGCATGTTGTATTGCGACTCGATGGTGGTGAGCTGCGAGACAAGGCTTGCATAGCTCGTCGGATCGAAGACGATATCGCCGATTCCGAAGAGAGCGAAGCTCGGCGTCGCGGTGAGGAGTAGAAGCCCGCCTCCGATAAGCCATCTGCGCCGTTTTGTGATGTTCAGTTTCATGGAGCGCTCCAGAGCGTTTCAGAAACAACGTGGATACGTCGGATCAAGCCGGTCCAGGGAGATGTTGTGGACGCCGCTGATGAGGTTTCCGACAAACTCAAGCGAAGATTCACTCGCACGCGCCAGTAAAGGAAGGCCACCCAATCCGACGAACAGGGTTCCTCCTAAGCACACTGTGGCTCCGGCGGTGAGTAGATAGCGCGTGTGAGTGAGAATCATGCTGCCTCCTTTCAGAGAGTGGGATCTACGCGATGTTGGGCGTAAGACGGAATAAGGATGTCCCTCCCGATATAGACACGAGCGCGAGAGCCTTCCTTGAGCGTGATAACGGGCAAGCGGTTAAGGAAGTGATTCAGCACTTGCTCGCCTTCGGCGGCGGACTGTTCAGAGATGCCGTTTCGGATTTCGGTGGAGGGCGTAAAAACGCTCCCGTTGTTCCCAATCTGCGCGAGTCCACCCAAACCACCAATCGCGGCGGCTGCGCCAAAGGCAAGCAGGTATCCGTGATCGACCTTTGTAGCGAGACCTGTTGTGCCGATTTGATCGAGACCGAGGTATTTGTCGAAGTCGAGAGAAAAGCCATCCGGGCATACGGCGCGATGGAAGGTCACGAACATCTTGCGCTGCTGCGCGTTGCCGACGCTCTGCACGCTTCCAATTAGGCGTGTGCCCTGCGGCATGAGAAGTTGCTGGTGATCGTGTGAGTAGTAATCCGTCGTCAGCATGACGAGGATCGGTCCTGCAAGGCCCCCATCGACGTGATTGGTGACAACGCCTTCCAGCACGGTTCCCTCGAAGACTCTGTAGAGCTGCCCCTGATACTGGTCGAACGGGTAGCCGGACATCGGATCGGTCTTTGTCGTACCGTCCTTGGGGGCTGGCTTGGCGATAACCTCTTCGCCGCTCGCCTTCGCAACGTCCTCCTCTTTAGCACCCTGGACGGCAACCGGCTGGGCGGCGTTCGTTGCATGAGAGAAGTCGATGGCGACCGTATCGCTATTGAGCGCATCTTGCTTCTGCTTTTCGATGGCGAGCCGCCGCTGCTTCGCCTCGGCTTGGGCTTCGGAGACGTTGGAGGTATGTTGTGGCGCGTTCAAGCTTTCTCCGTAGATGGACGCACGCTGCGCAGGCGTCATCGGGGGCGTATTGGCTGCCTCGGGGCCAGGTACACCCTGATCCTGTTGAAGCTGCTGCATCGCGGCGGCCAGTTCCTGCTGGCGCTGCCGTTCTTCGGCATCGTGGCGTGCCTGTTGTTGCTGCTGTGTCTGGAAGCTCGACACCTGCTGAGCATTCGGGGTCGTCGGGCTCATCGTCAAAACACTCTGTGGCGCGGAACGCTTGTTCCCGCTGAGCAGACTGGAGATGTTCGCTATGCCAACCAACGCAACAATCACGACAAGCGCAATCACGACAGGCATACTCTTGCGCAGCGGAGGCTTTGACTCAGGCTGGTCGGGGACGGTAGCGGGGATGTTCTCGTTCTGATCGGCCATGACTACTTCACCTCCGCGTCACGGTGAAAATCCACGCGCTGCTTGCCGATGGCGAGATAACCGGCGTCAACCTGCTTGGGCACCGTGTAGAGGCCATTGGCGAAGTCGAAGTTGATGAGGCTTGGCTTCTTGTCCTTCACCTCGTAAAGGGCGGGCGTCTCCTGGAAGTGGCCGCGAAGATAGGTGAACTTGTCGTCCCTCCAAATCTGCTGCAATCCAAATTCTTTGCCCTTCTTCTCATCCCAGGTGTAGTCAAAGTGGAGCGAGCCGGGATACTGGCTGCGATAGGCTTCTTCCTTGCCTTGCTCGGCTTTCAGGGTGGCGGCCTGTGCAGCCTGCGCAGCGGCGGCGTCCTGTTTTGCCTTCTCCAGCTCGGCGGCCGGCACGAACACAGGCAGTTGCGTCAGCTTCTCTTTGGCGGCCTTGTCGCCCGGCTCGATGAGGATCTTCGAGTCATAGTGCGCGTCGGCATCGGCTGAGATTTCGCGAAGCTCCAAGGTGTATTCGTTCCCGTGGTCGGACACGATATGAATATCCGTCGACGTGCCAGCGGTCTTCGGCTTCACGCTGATAAAGCGGCTCGCCACGTGACCGCCATCAAACACCCAATCAACCGTATCGCCAGCGAAGACGTTTGCAACCTTCTCCTCGGCGGGCAAGACAATCAGCGTCGATTGCAGAAGCCCTGCACGAACCACAGGGGGAGCCTGCGACTCTATGACTGTGACTGACCGTTGCGCGCTTGGCCGGAGAGGATGCTCTGGACCTGAAGCGACGGCAGATAATCCTCCGTGGAAGAAACCGAGGGCGACGGCAATGGGAATAAGGGGCTTCATGGTTCGTGTCCTTTCGTTTCGGTTACGCGGTCTCACCTTGAGCAAAGCGAGCAATGCCCTCGGAGAGTCCATATTTGGCGATGAGCTTGGAGCGCCGAACACGATCCTTCGGCTTAGTGGAAAACGCAGCATAGCTGCGATTGTCGAGATTCAAGCGAACGACCTTCGTTAGACCATCACGGCGGATGTACAGCGCCTCGCGACTTTGAAGACTCTCGAAGAGCGCGAGCTGCTGGTCGTTCATCTTGAACAGCTCTGCATAGCGCTTCCGATTGAAGGTCGCATCGGGCAGGAACAGGAATGATGTGCAGGAGTTCACGATGCTGTCGGCATTCGCTCCCAGGTCCTCGGCGGACTGGCCGATCATGGTCACGCCGCCAAGGTTCTTGCGGACGGTCTTGATCGAAGCCAGTGCCGCATCCAAAAGCTGCTTGTTCTTCATGGAAGAGAAGAGCTCTTCAATCAGGATGTGCTTTGGCACACCGAGATTGGCGGGGTTGTACAGAACGTCGTTGATGCGCCGCAGGAGCCACACCATCAACGGCTCAATCAGGTCTGCATACTGCGAATTATTGACTCCCTGGAAGTCGAAGCACTGGACTCGCGAGAGCGAAAGGCTGTCTTCTAAGTTGTCGAAGATGGCGCTATAGATGCCTTTGCCAATCCACTTCGACAGATACCGGTCGAGCCTCTTCGGGAGGTAAAGATTCGCAAGTCTGCGATTGGAGGGATCAAGCAGGTAGATATCCTGCACGGCCTTATGCACTACATCGTCGTCTTCGGGCTCCAGCTCCGCGCCGCCGTTCGTGAGCAGGAGCTTGATGAAGCTGTAGAGAAACTGGATGTTGCTTTCGGTGGGCTCCAGCGTAAACGGGTTCACGCGCGGGCCGTCTTTGCCGATGCGATCGACGCGCCCTCCGTACAGCTCTACAACGCTCTCATAGCTGCCGCCGATATCAAAGATGTAGGTGAAGCCGCCGTACTTTTGCTCATGAGCAATCGTGGCGTTGCCCATCACGGATTTACCTGAGCCCGTGGGTCCGAGGATGAGCTGCACGCGGACGCCCTCAACATAGACATCCTGAAAAAACGGTGTCCGGGTGCGCGTCTCGAAGATGTTGAGATATTCGGCGTCAAGGTCTTCGGAGTGCGCGTGGCCGAGACTCGGAGCGTAGATCGAAGACAAGCGCGCATGGTGATCCTCGCCTAGCCACATCGGAAAGACATTGAACTTCCCGTTACCGGGAAACATGGCATAGAACGCCGAGAGATTGCCAAGCGTCTCTTCCATGATCTGAGCCCGTGCTTCGACGAAGACGCGATGCACAGCCGGAGAGATGGAGTGAAGCTCCGCCTGGCTGCGTGCTGCGATAAGCAGCCGAAGAGAAAACTCACCTTGCGCCTTCTTGTCCAGAGAGCGGATGACATCGCTCAGATCGTCCACGGCGTTGTTCGCGGCCTTCGCTCCGGCTCCGGTATCCAGTGAGGCCGTGTCTTTCCCGGCCATCACACGAGACAGCACGCCAACTTTGAAGAAGCTGATGAACTTCTCCTGCTGGTCGATCTCTCTACGTGCCGTCGCTGATGACTTCGGTCTCCATGTGGAGCAAAGGATGCTGTCGCAATTAAGCGTCAGCAAGTCTGAAAAGAGGCAGGGCCGCGAAGCCTCGGGTGTGGTTTTGAGGGAGTACATCTGCACGAACCGTTTGCCGATGCGCAGATGATCGCTCTCCCACGAGACGGGACTCTGTACAACCTGTCGGTCAACGCCTGTGTCATCTCGCAGCTCGCCGGCTTCGACCCAATCTTCAAGATTGAACAGATAGCTCAAGAAACGGAACACATCCTGTTTGCCAAGCAGCTCCAATCCGACGGAACTGCTGAGGTTCCCGGCAAGGAGCATGGCAGTCTTCTGCAATTCGGCAAGTAGCCGTGAAGTTTGGGCTGCGTTCTCTTGCGGCTTCTTCTCAAATGCCTTGACCTGCGACGGCTCGATGGTCAAGCACCAGTGGAGGTCGATTCTTCTGAACGCTGCACTCGACTCAAGGAAGTGGAGTCGTTCCTCGACGAACACTTGCGTAACTGGATTGGAATAGTTGCTCTGACGTGGTAGGGGAAATCCAGCGCGCACCCGTGTGTACTGATAGAGAGCCGCGCCTTCGGGTAGGCCACGCAAGCTGCCCTCGATCATGCGAAGCTGGGACTCAAGCTCCTGGTCGGTGAGCCCTTCCTCATCAACGCCGGAAAGTCGGAAGAAGCATCCATAACCGCCACCCTTGAGAGCGAAGATGTTGTCACCGACAAAGCGGGCAATCGGCACAATGCTGCATGCTGCTCCAGCTTTGGCGTACCACGGAACGTTTTTGAGTTGTTCACTGTTTGCGCGGGTCATAGTAGCTCTTTTGGTTGAGGCTGAGGCCATACAGTTGAAACATCTTTGGGTGTTTGCGGATGATGAGCCACGCGGCGGTAGCGAGCGTGGGAAAGGCCATCATCGCCAGCAGACGAAAGCCGACGAGGAAAACCGCAACGCAGACGAATGAGATCGCCATCCATGCTGTAAGATCGAGTCCAAGTTTGGCTCTCGGTCGATTCAGCGCTTGATTGATCGGTTGCGGTTCTCCCCGGCGAGCCATAGTCGATGCACCTCCTACATCGACTGCCCGGTCAGCGAGCCAATCCAGCCAGCTCCCCATCCGAGAACACCGGCACCAAAAAGCGCGCCGAACAGACCTGGGATAGCGTCTTGGAACCTCCCTGACATCATGCGAATGCCAGCGAAGATCAGGCCGCCCAGACAGATGACAGCACCTGCGTACATCGCGAATGTTTTGAAGGTGCCCATTAACGTCTGCGCACCAGAGAAGTCCATCGTTCCTTGTGCGTGGGCAGCGGTGGCGAAGGAGAGAGCAACCAGGCTAGGGAACAGGACTCGAAGGACACGGTAAGCCTGTTGCTTGACGATCACCCGACTGACCTTACGAAGCGGGCGAACACGATGGGAAGAGCCTAGACGAAATGGCAACCGAACGGTGCCTTCAACCGATCTGAGTTGGGGGTAGGAACGAATCACGTTTGCACCTCCGCTAACTTGAGCAAGTCAGCATGGCGCAAACCTACGGTTCGTTGGAACCTTGAGTCCAATAACTTCTGATATTGTCACTATTCCTCGCGGGAATAGTAGAGCTATTCACTGTAGTTCCGCAGAGTCTGAATGGTCCCATCGGACTGCGCTACTAGGCGCGCTTGGCGAGTCGTTTTAGGCTCGATGATCAGAGAGAATGCTGTGCCGTCAATGAACTCCAAGTGGAGCTCTTGACCGCCAAGGTCGTTGTCGGCAAGTCTCAGGCGTTCGACTGTTTTCCCAGCAACTTCCGGGCATTCAATCATCTGGTTAGCCACACGCATCTCCCTTGCAAAGCGAATCCCTTATTAGGGGATTCTATAGGTCGCTACCCAAACTTGAAAGATGGGGATGAGGGCTGAGACCGGAATCAGGAGATCGCGGAAAGCGCGCACTGCTCCGTTTCAAGAAACCTATGACGCTATCCTCGAACGTTTGATCGTGGCAAGGCAAGAGGCCGGATTAAATCAGAAAGAAGTTTCGGCGAAACTAGGGTTCTCACACTCATTTCTCTCGAAATGCGAAACAGGCGAACGTCGTATCGACGTGATGGAATTGCTTCAACTTGCCGAACTCTATGGAAAGTCAGCGGACTTCTTCTTAAAGGGATAGACGGTCGCTGGACATTTCACTTCCAACGTCTCACACGAACCTCGACAAATATCCATAGATTTTCCCGTCCGGCGTATTATTTTGCCCATGGCAAGATGCACAGCACCTAGAGAAGGTCACCGCACTGCGAGCGGGCGCGCAAACTGCCCGGCCTGCGGCGGAGGATATAGCAGAGGGTATGGTGGTTGGGGTGGCGGGTACAGTTCCTCCTACTCGCCCAGTCCGTACTCGTCTTACTCCGGCTCATCAGGAAGTTCCGGAAGCGCACGAAGTGGAGGCGGTTCGGGTGGGAGCGCAAGACCACGCTGGTCACCGGTAGGGTCTTCGGTTGGCTACACCCCTGCCGAAGTCAGAGCCCTTACCCCGTTTCGGGAGGCGTTGGAGAGGCTTGGCCCGAAGCCTGACAAACGCGACATCTTCCTTTGCCACGCATGGGACGATCGCGCCGGGGATGCTAAGCAACTGCATGATTTGCTGGAATCGAAAGGTGTCAAAGTTTGGTTCAGCGAGAAGGATGTCATGCTCGGCGCTCCGCTCATGCGGGAGATCGACCGCGGACTCGCAAACTCGCGCGTCGGCATCGTGCTGGTCACGCCACATTTGCTAAAGCGGCTAAAAAGTGAAGGTATCGCCGACAAGGAACTATCGGCGCTCCTCGCGCGTGATCAGCTCATCCCCATAGTTCACGGTGTGACCTACGACGAGCTTCGCGATGTCAGCCCGATGCTCGCATCTAGAAGCGGAATGGACACGAAAGAGTCACCAATGCCCGCCGTAGCAGCAAAACTGAAAGAGCTCTTGCCCCTGTTTCCCGAAGTTCCCATAAACTAGCAGCCGTTGGTGAGAAGGATTGCCAGAAACAACAACATACGTGAGCCGGGTCGCTCATAACCCAATGTTCGATTTCGCTATTCCGATAGCATTTCCATCCACAACCTCAGCGTCAGATCTTCACGATCGGGCCGTCCAAGCTGCCAGCGAAGCTCTTCGTCATAACGTTGCTGAAGGAGTTGAAGATCGAAAGGGATTATGCGGCTGAGAAACCGAACATCGTCGCGGTCTTTCTGGCTGTTTCGTTCGAGCTTGGAGAGTGCAATGTCGTATGGATCGAGAGCCATCAGTCGCAGATGTTTGTACGAGGCGGGGAACATCTCGGTCAATCGCTCTTCGTAGTTCTCGGGAATGGCTGCGACGCCTACACGATCAAGGTAAATACGATGTTTCCGATGAAGTGGCCCACCTGTAGCGCGATCGCCATCAGGGTTTCGGAAGCCTCTCTGGGAGCCAGTTCAATGACATCCACGTCTGCGGTTGGCCGGGCGAGCCCATATAGCTGCGTGACAACAAACCCTCCGATGCAGTCCAACCGCGCAGTCGAGTTTAGAGACCCGTCAAGATCGCTCAGGAATGAATGCCAAGGCTCGGGAGGGAATGGATTAGAAGACATGCTGAAGGTCCTCAGCTTTCAGGTCGGTGAGCAGGTTCCAATGCACTGCATTTGCAGGACGATGAGTGCGGAGCCATTTTCGTTCAGCTTGCGACAGGGATTGTTTCGCGAGGGTGTCTTCGTTTGCAAGACGGGAACGTTCGAGACCTGCAACATGAGATTGCAAAGCTCCAGCGAGCTTCACCTCACTACGAGACTGCGCCACATCGCTCGCTAAGAGTGTCACGTAAGCCAGGCGGTTCTGACGATCTTTTAGCTTGCTTTCGGCGACAAGCCAAGCCCAGTCCAAATTAGGGAAATGGAAAGGAAGCCACGGCAGTGCTTCCGTCACACGCGCGTCGAGGTCTTCACTGTCGAGTGCAAGCAGCAGCAGTTCGGCAGGGTTCAAAAGCCGACGGCTCTTCAGGTAAGCGAATCCCGGATATCCAAGTTCACCCAAAGACGCCTTGAAGAACTCTTCTCCCGGAGCCGCGCTCTTAGTGGTCTGCAGTGGACGTGCAGTCGGAGGCAGTGAGAAGACACGAAGAACGGTGGGAACGAGGTCATCGGAGACAGGCCGACTTCCACGCTCCAGCATGGAGAGATATGCCTGCGTGACACCAAGTCGACTGGCGGCCTCTGCCTGTGTCCAGTTCGAAGTGGTGCGAGCCGTTTTGAGATCACTGCCGTTCACACCATTAGTATAACAATAGATGTTATAAAAGACCTCCTCGGAGGACTGGAACAGCCACCCTCAAAACAAGGCGTATTTCTCCCAAAATCCACCAAAAGTGTGACCGCTCACAACGTGCTTATTGTCAGTACTTTGAAGCCTAAAACAGCCACCAAAACAGCCACCAAATGGCACCTGGAGGCGCGAAAACCCCAATAAATCTGAGAAAAAGTCCGCCGAAACGCCGTGGTGGCCGTTTTGGTGGCTGTTCGTTGCCAAAATTCGTGCATTTCAGTGCAAGCGGGTGCAAGGTCAATTTCGGCTATAAACCGCTCATTATTAGGTAGTTGTGCGGCATTTTGCGGCCCAGTGCAAACTCATGCAAAATGCCCGAAAACTGACTCAAAATCCGCCGACCCTTGCGGTCGTGGGGGTTCGACCCCCCCTCCCGGCACCATAGAATCAAAAACTTACGACACCGTCGGTTCCAGACTGGAGACTGACTTTGTCCATTCTGTCCGAGATTCCACTCATCCCGAAAAATCCGCCGCTCCTTCAGCGATGCACTGAAAGCGTTGCCCCGTCCAGCGGCCGCGTTGAAGCGGATGTTTCGGCTTGGTATCAAGCGACTCCGCCCAAGGTGTATTACATTCCGCATTTTCCGAAGCTTGAAGAAGATAATGTCCGGCAGGGCTTTCTTGAGGACGAGCAATATGACAAGCTTTTGAGCTACTGTCCTCAACTTTGGTTTCAGGCAATCGTCGAAGTTGGGAAGACGTATGGCTGGCGGATCGGTGAACTTATCAAACTCACAGTGGATCAAGTCAACCTTGTGCTGCGAACGATTCGCCTGCACCCGGGGAGAACGAAAAACAAGAAGGGCAGCGAAGTCAAAATGACCGTTCGCGTCCATGAGCTTTTGACTCTTTGTGTAGGAGGCAAGGGGTCTGATGCCGCCGTCTTTACACGGCCAAATGGAAAGGCAGTCAAACACTTCACCAAACTATGGCAAAGGGCATGTGAGTTTGCGGGTGTCCCCAATCTCCTGTTTCACGATCTGCGTCGCACGGCGGCTAGGAACTTCGTCTCAGGTTACTTCCTCAAACTACTCTGGTTGGTGTGTCTACCAATGGTTACGAGGGCTTGCACGTCACGGATTTGCTAGTCAAACCGTTTAGCAGGCCGCTTGTGAAACCTGGAGCAGCATAGGGCGGGATCGAACCTGCGCATAAAGGTTTTGCAGTTCAGGCGATTTTTCTAATGAGTTGATGATTCTGGGCGTTTCCGTCGAATGAAGCACCAAAATCGGGTCATTTTAGTACCATTTTGTCCCTTATTGACTGCCATAATCGCTGTGGTTGCCTAGTGATGTATCCGTTTGAAGCTCTTCTTTAGTCCATTGGGCTAGCTTCCGAATTTCAACCTGCGCTTCGATCGCAACAGGCGATTCTTCAAGAATTCTGAGGGGCTCGAATTCCGTTGTCTTGAATGGTCTGAAGGCGTTGTAGGATTTCCGTGCTTGTCCTATCGACTCAATTGAGTGGTAGGGAAGTGTCATCTCTATGATGACAATCGCAGTGAGTCTTCCGCTTCGGCGATAGGGAAGCCTTCGAAAATTATTTGCTGGTCTGTTCCTTATTCCCCCTCGTTCAAGCTGCGGGCGCACTCGCAAGTTCTGTTCGTATCCCATTCGTGACGCGTCGACCCGCGCATCAGAAATTTATGGCACCATAGATACGTGGGCTTTGTCTCCAGAGCGTTCCGCGTGACGGCGATCTTGTTGGTGCTTTTTGCATCCGTCGAGATTTTCGCGTGCGATCTCCTGCCCTCGTCCGACTGCTACATCTCCTCTGGCGTGCAGAATCATAATAAAGAGCAGGTGCGGGTGCCGGGCGGGTGCGACAACTGCTTGTGCTGCTGCGCGCATGTTGTTGTCGTCAAGCCTGTCGTACTGATACATCAGGAAACAATCACTCCAGCTACCCCCGAAATGGCTGTCGAACAGCCCCTGTTCAGTCCTGCCGCCATCGACCACCCTCCCCAACTCTCCTAATCTCGCGTCAACACTCGACCTCAAAGACAACTTAGGAGATGTGTATGCAGGGAAGAACTCTCTTCCTGTGCGCACTGCTCTTGCTGACGCCAGCACTAAAGGCGCAGCAAGCGGCTTCCACCATTCTTACGGTGGACGATTTGGTGCGTGCAGGTATTCAAAATAATCGAGATCTCGCCGCCGTTCGAGAGCGGATACCAGAAGCCCAGGGTCTCAAACGACAGGCTGGTGTCCGGCCTTCTCCAACACTCGGCTTGACAGGTATTACGGGAAAACCACTCGGGACCTTGGGAGAAGATCAGTACGGCGCAGATTACTCCCAATTAGTTGAGACCTTCGGCAAACGTGGGAAGCGTGTCCAAGTGGCTGAGTACGCGATCTCCATCGCGGAGGCGGACTACCAGGCCCGTGTCGTGCAGCTCGGCTTCGAGATTAAGACCGCGTATGCGGAGGTGCTCGCGGAACAGCGCAAGTTGAAGGTCCTGAACGATCTGATTGCAGTCAATCAGGAGATGTTGAGGCTCACCGAAGCGCGCGTGAAAGAAGGCGATGTCGCACCGCTGGAGGCAAATCTTCTCAAGGTGGAGATAAGCCGGGCCGAGGTTTCACGAAGAAGTGCACAAGGGCGCCTTGTCTCGGCAGAATTGGAGTTGCGCAGCCTAGTGGGATTGGAGCAGGCAACACCCATCCCGAATGTGGACTTTTCTGTGCCGACAACGGTTGAACTGGATGCCCTAAAACAGAAGGCTCTTGAGAGTCGGGCCGACCTGAAGGCAGCGCGGATGGAGGAAGAGCAAGAGGTCGCCGGGATAGCACTTGCGAAGGCAGAAGCTAAGCCGAATGTGACGCTCTCTGCCGGGTATACCCGGCAGAACAGTCAGTTCGACGACTTGTATGGGTTTAACACCAGCGGCACACTCAGTCCATTGCGTGACCGGGACGACATATTGAAATTTGGCGTCTCGATCCCCCTACGTACCAGTCGCAGTGGGGCAGGTAGTGTGCAGGCGGCGGCAGCTCGTTCCTCAGGCGCTCGCTTACGCCGGGAATATCTGGATCGAACTATTCCGCTTGCAGTGGAGTCCGCATACCAAAACTGGCGAACCGCCCAAGACTCCTTGCAAATGCTTCGGGAAGGAGTCCTGGACCCATCTGCCGCCAATCTGTCTGTCATCCGCGAAGCCTATAGGTTGGGGCAACTACGCCTGCTTGATGTTCTCAATGAACAGCGGCGTCTCGTGGATACGCAATTGACCTATATCGATGCGCAAGCCGATGTCGCCCGAACACACGCCGAGCTGGAACGCGCGGTAGGAGGAAACCTTCCATGAAAAATCTGATTGTTGCCCTTGCCTGTGTCGCTCTACTCGTCACCGGCTGCAATCGTAAGAACGCCCCGAAGGATGAAGGCGAAACCACCCAGTCGGAGACAACCAACAAAAACAATCTCGTCGAGATGATGACTCCGGCACAGCAGCACATTGGACTTTTGACTGTGCCTGCGGAGTTGACCCAGCTTAAGGAATACTTCCGCGTCACAGGGACGGTCCAACCGATCGATAGCCGTGTCGGCGAAGTGGGGCCGCTGGCTCGCGGTCGAATTATTGAGGTTTATGCCAGAGTGGGAGACCGCGCCCAAGCAGGCCAGATTCTCGCGACCTTTGACAATGTGGAAGCGGGTGAGTTGATTGCGCAGGAGCAGTCGGCCCATGCTGATCTGGAGCGGCTGAAGGCGCAGTTGATCCCGGCGACCCGCCAGACCGAGCGGAGTCGTCGCCTTGCAGATGTCGGCGCAGGCGCCGAAAAGGATTATGAATCGAGCAAGGCAGAGCAAGCGAGTGTAGAAGCCAACATCCGGTCGCAACAGGCTATGATCGACAGCATCCGTCTGCGGCTTCGTCGCTTTGGTGTGTCCGATGAACAGGGTCGTGGGTCATTCAAGACGGCGCTCAAAGCGCCCTTTGCCGGTGTAGTCACGAAGGCCATGGCGTCGCCAGGAGACGTGGTGGATGCCGGCCGGCCGGTCTTTACCGTTGCCGATCTTTCCCACGTCTGGGTGCAGGCAGAAGTGTATGAGAAAGACCTCGGACGGATTCGCATTGGCCAGGACGCATTCATCACGGTCGATACCTATCCCAGAGAAAACTTCGTTGGGCGCGTTGCGTACGTCAGCGATGTCCTCGATCCACAGACGAGAACAGCTCGCGTCCGGTGCGAAGTCAACAACGGCGACATGCGGCTAAAGACCGACATGTTCGTCAACATCGAGTTGCCGACAAACTTCAGCAAACAAGCGATCGCTGTCACGTCGAGCGCCCTGCAACAAGTCGAGGGCAAGAACGTTGTCTTCGTACGTCGCTCGCCCACTCAGTTCGAGAAGCGGGAAGTCGAACGGGGCGTCACCGTCCGTGACATGACTGAGATTGTCAGTGGTTTGAAGGCTGGAGAACCCATAGTCACCCAGGGTGCATTTCACTTGAAATCGATTCTGGCTGGCGGCGAATTGGGGGAGGAGTAACCATGCAACGTCTTGTTGAGCTCGCTCTTCGCTTTCGCATTCTTGTGCTACTCGCAACCGTGTTTGTTGCGATCTTGGGAATGATCTCCCTGCGCAATCTTCCCATTGATGCTGAGCCAGACATCACGCCAAACCAGGTCTTAGTGTTGACCCGTGCTCCAAGTCTGTCCCCACTGGAAGTAGAACAACTAATCTCCTTTCCAGTCGAGACCGCCATGCGCGGTCTGCCAGGAATCACGCGTATCCAGTCTACGTCGAAGTACGGTCTCTCCTACGTCGCCATTTACTTCCAGGACGGCATGGACCCTTACTTCTGTCGAACGCTGGTCAACGAACGTCTCCCTCAGGCAAAAGAGGCTATTCCTTCTCAGGTGGGTGTACCAGAGATGGGGCCGATTTCGACTGGGCTCGGAGAGATTTATCAATTCAAGGTTACAGGTTCCGGTCGGAGCCCGATGGAGTTGCGAAGCATCCTTGATTGGGATATTGCTCCCAAGCTCCGTGGCGTTCCGGGCATTGTTGAGGTGAATGGTCAAGGAGGCGAGCTCAAGACCTATGAGGTCGCAGTGGATAGTGACAAACTGACCGGATACCATGTACCGCTGCGGCGCGTCATTGAGGCGCTTTCGAAGAACAATGCGAACGCCGGAGGAGCTTACCTGGAGCGGTCGGAACAACAATCGCTGATTCGCGGGGAGGGATTGATCGGTAGTCTGTCCGATATCGAAAATATCGTCGTCGGCAACTCATCAACCGGAACCCCAATTCTCATCCGGAATATCGGCAACGTTCGTTTTGCGCCGATGGTGCGCCGTGGATTTGCAACTCAGGATGGAAAGGGAGAAATCGTTATTGGTGTCGCCATGATGCTGATTGGCGAAAACTCCCGTGCCGCTGCCAGCCGAGTGAAAGAGAGTTTGGCCGGTATCCAAAAGACGTTGCCCGATGGCATACGGATCGAGCAACTCTATGATCGTACCGACCTGGTGAACCGAACTGTTCGTACGGTGACACGCAACCTGATCGAAGGAGGCATTTTGGTAGTTGCAGTCCTGCTTCTGCTGTTAGGAAGTTTTAGGGCTGGTGTTGTAGTCTCCCTCGCGATTCCGTTGTCGATGCTGGTCGCCTTCATCGGCATGGTTCAAGCGAAGGTCTCCGGCAATCTCATGAGTTTGGGAGCTATCGACTTCGGTTTGATCGTCGACGGTTCGGTTGTCATCATCGAGAACATCCTCCGTCGCCTGCATCAGAAGAAGCCAGAGGAGCAGGTCAGCGATGTCATTCTCGCTGCCTCCCGTGAGGTGGCCAAACCGATCTTCTTTGGCGTCTTGATCATCGTCCTTGTCTACATTCCAATCCTCACACTGGGTGGCGTCGAGGGGAAAATGTTTAAACCAATGGCGGCAACGGTCCTGTTCGCGCTGCTTGCTTCGCTTGTCATTGCGTTGATGCTGATGCCGGTATTGAGCTGGTATGTCTTACGGAAAAACGTTGCCGAGAAGCAGACTTGGCTCATGCGAAAGGCGGATCAATGGTATCGTCCATTGCTCCAACGTGCGTTGGGACATCCGGGCTGGACATCGGGAATTGCGGTTGGCATTTTTGCAATTTCTTTGATCGCTATTCCGTTTCTCGGTGCGGAGTTCATTCCTTCTCTTGATGAAGGCTCGATTCTGGTTCAGATGTACCGTGTGCCCGGTATCTCCATGACGGAATCGCTGCATGGGAACGAGATCATCGAGACGGTCTTACGCGAATTCCCGGAAGTTTCGACAGTCTTCAGTCGCACAGGCAGTCCTGAAGTCGCTACCGATCCCATGGCAATCGACCAGAGCGATGTCTATGTCACGTTGAAGCCTTCTGATGAGTGGCCGAAGAAGCTCAGTAAAAGCGATCTCGTCGCCGCAATGAAGAAACGGTTGGAGGCAGAGGCTCCGGGAGCGGTCTACAGTTTTTCTCAGCCGATTCAGATGCGGATGCAGGAATTGATGGAAGGTGGTTCGCGGAGTGACATCGCAATCAAGCTCTTCGGAGATGATCTGGAAGTGTTGCGCCAGAAGGCAGACCAGATCGCCGCAGTCGTAAGCAAGGTCTCAGGAGCAGCGGATGTACGTGCTGAACGCGTTGCCGGCTTGCCATATCTCCGCATCCATCTTCGCCGCGATGCTCTGGCGCGTCACGGTTTGGACGCTTCCGATGTTCTGGACACCATCGAAGCGATCGGAGGAAAGCCAGTTGGGGAGATTGTGGAAGGCAACCGCCGTTTTGCATTGCAGGTGCGATTCCCAGAGGAGCAACGTTCGACGGTGGACGCCATAAGTAATTTGCGAGTAGGAGATACGGAGGGCCATTTCATTCCACTTGCTCAATTGGCTGATATCCAAGACGAGGAAGGGCCGGCGCAAATCAGTCGTGAGGGAGGACAACGCCGGATCAGTGTGGAGGTGAATGTCCGCGGACGCGACCTGGCGAGCTTTGTTGCAGATGCACAGAAGGCTGTTGGCACCAAAGTGAAGATTCCGAATGGCTATCAATTGGAATGGGGAGGACAATTCGAGCAGCTCCAAAGCGCGAGCCAGCGATTAATGATTGTCGTGCCTGCCGCCCTGACACTCATTTTCGTGCTCCTTTACCTAAATTTTCAGTCCGCATTTCCGGCACTGTTGATCTTCCTAAACATTCCTTTGGCCGCGACCGGAGGTATAGCGGCGCTTCTTATGCGTGGAATGCCTTTCAGTATCTCTGCCGGAGTCGGCTTCATCGCGCTCTTCGGGATCGCCGTTCTGAACGGCATTGTCTTGTTGACCTACATTCGGGAGCTAAGACATGAAGGCCTTCCAATTGAATCGGCGGTAGAACAGGGAGCCGAAACTCGGCTACGGCCTGTTCTCACGACGGCGCTTGTGGCTAGCTTGGGCTTCATTCCAATGGCAATTTCGCATGGTGCCGGTGCGGAAGTGCAGCGCCCCCTCGCTACGGTGGTGATCGGAGGACTTGTGACCTCGACGCTGCTCACGCTGTTGGTTCTTCCCGCGCTTTATCAATGGGTTGGACAACGGCGTGAATGAGTAACAATTGTGAGCTTCAGCAAGCATCCGAGATTCTCGATTTTGCTGAACGAAGGCTCTATGTTCCCTTTGAGCAATGGCTGAAGTGCAATTCTTATTTGCCGGGAAACTCAGCACTTTCCGGACTCACCCAATCATTCGCAGTTCCCAGGGACGGTACTTCATCCCGGCAACACGTTCTTGTCGTCAACGATGCTCATTTTTTAATGTAGCAAGGCAGGATCGTTGAATTCGGAGTCGTTAGGCGATATGCATGACTTGGTTTCGGGTACAGCGGACCTTTTGGGAAGCGATTTACATCTGGAGCATGAACAGGCATGAAGTTTGATCTGGGGAAGATTCGCACAGTCGTAGCTGGCGAATCCGGGTTCGCCAGTGCCTAAGAAGGCCGTGAAGAAGCCTAACATTCTCTGGATTATGTCCGACGAGCACAGCTAGGCCATCACCCGTGCGTATGGTAATAAGGTCGCTAAGACCCCGTACATGGATTCGCTCGCAATGAAGGGCGTTACTTTCGCCACACACTACTGTGGCTCGCTGCTGTGCGTGCCGTCGTGTTCCTCACTCACCGCTGGAAAAGTACTGCTCGCGTTGATACCTGGGATTTACCAGCGAATTGCCGATGCGGACATGCCCACGCTGCCACGCATCCTTGACGCAGCGGCTACAAAAGCTATTTTTGCAGTAAGCAGCACGATAGCTATACCTGTTATGGGGGAACTGTTCCGCCGAATGGCAGCATCCGCTGGACGGTTGATGGTGCCCCTGCCAGTTCTAGCTATGACACGATAAAGTCATCAGGCGAATATTGTTCAGCAGATGGCAATGTTAACTATTGCAACTATTGGGATGAGTCTGACTTCTATTCTGTCCTTCCTCCAGGAGATCATGTGGTGACGGCATCGATTCCAACTTCTCAGGATTACAACGCCGCGTTTTCGACAACTTGGATCGTGCATGTAGTTAAACCTGTGCCATTGTTGTCGGTAAATTGTTCGCCAAATCCTATTGCGTTTGGGAATCAGAATACAAATCGCATTGCATTGCACTCCGGATCGAGCATCTTGTTTACGGCCAACAGAAGCTATAAAAGAACTATTTTCCGCATGAGAGCCTTAGAGTGGTCTATGCCCCGGTTGATATGATAAGGAACCTGAGCCATGAACAACAGTAGTTAGTGCTGAGCCCTCTAGTATTCGTGGATTGAGCCCTTATAGCTGTCCAGAAATCGAACATCGGTTGATTAAAATCGGCTCGTTAATCTCAAGAGAAGATCTGACTGTTCTTTCTAATGTAAGAGTAGGGCGTTAAGAATTGGGCTCTAAGGATTTCAGTTGCGAGCGATCGAGGGGATCGCCGAGGGAATTCGGAAGCGTGAGCGAATATTCTGAGGCTAACGCAAATGGCTTTTTGCGAAATCGCGGAGTGCCTTTACGTTGCAAATGATGATCATATTGCGACCGTTTAACTGAACAATGCCATATTGTGTAAGTTTCTGTAAGGTTCTTGAGACGACCTCGCGTACGGACCCTAAGCGTGCTGCGAGTTGGGAGTGCGAGAGAGGCTGCTGAAAAGAAATGCCGTCTTCGACAGGGCGGCCGGTTTTCTCAGCTTCTTCCAACAATAAATGAGCCAAGCGCTGTCCAAGGTCCATGAGCGCGAGTTGTTCTACCAATGATGCCACTCTGCGCAATTTTTGAGCGAGTATGCGAAGGGCTGTAAGTGCCACCTCCGGGTGTTGCAACATAAAGCGTTGCACAGTCTGCCGCTCTAAAAAAAGTACTTCAGAGTCTTCCTCAGCAATGGTTGTAGAAGGATATGGCTCCCCATCAAAGGCTGCCACCTCAGCGAGAGTGCCACCACAGCGCTCAATATGGATTGTCTGTTCGCGGCCATCCATGTTTACCCGAAATGCCCGCACGGCTCCAGAAAGCACAACATAAAGGCCTTCGGATGGGTTGTTCGCGGTAAACAAAATTTGTCCGCACGAAAGTTTTTTCTCTATTCCGCCAGAAGCAAGATCGCGCAATGCGGCTTCTGGAACGTTTCCGAAAAGTGTCGATTTGCCTAGAACTTCCAAGCGACGCGCGAGGGACATATGTTTATCTTCACGGATGGCTACATTGTTCGCAACGTGTTTCATGATGAAAATCGCGCACTTCTCGTTATCTTCAAGCATCTGTGACAAATGTCACTGAGAGACTCTTCCATTCGGCGTAGCGTCCTCTTAGGAGGCCCTTGCCATGGTCATTACGCTGGATACACCTGTCCGCGAGATAGCGGTTGAAGTACCCTCCGCCATCCCCGTCCTAAAACGATTCGATATCGATTATTGTTGCGGTGGAGCGCATTCGCTGGCTGAAGCGTGCTCGCAACACAATGTGGAAGCTGCCCCAGTGCTTGAAGAATTGGAGCGGCATCGGCAGCGACAAGGTTCTTCGGGACCACAATGGAAGAAATTTCCCCTACAGGATCTGATAGACCATATCGTTCATCATCATCATGAATTTGCGCGCGACCAGCTAGATCTGTTGCAGGAACTTGCAACGAAGGTAGAGCGGAGGCATGGAAACAGCCATCCCGAGATATTCAACATAGGGATCGCGCTCGGGGCCGTTCGCGCAGAATTAATCCATCACTTTTCCTGCGAAGAAGATGTTCTATTTCCGTACATCAAGCAACTGGAGACAGAGGAACGATCTGTATCCTCGCCTGTATTCAGCAATCTGGAATATCCCATATCGCGCATGATGCAGGACCACGATCATACCGGCGAGGAATTTTGTCAGTTACGGAAAACCACAAACAACTATCAGCCTCCGACTGATGCCTGCACCACGTTCCGCGCGTTGTACAAAACGATGGAAGATTTAGAGTCTGATCTCCATCAGCATATCCATCTAGAGAACAACATCCTCTTTCCCCGCGCGCTCGAGCTCGCGAAGGAGCGTGGATGAAAACGTCCTCCCATGTCGAAGATATACCGGTCGGTGCACAAGGAGATCTCCTGCACGTCAGGAATGAACTGCACAGTCAGTATCTGGTGACTGCCTTCATTTTGATTGGACTTTTGTTCATGTTGCTGCCGGGGACGTTTCTTGGCGTGTGGAATCTATTAAGCATCTCCGAAGTGCATGATGCTGACGCGCTGCCGCTGGGCTGGCTGCAAGCACATGGACAGGCACAGATCTTTGGATGGATTGGGTCTTTTATACTCGGGATAGGCTTCTACTCGCTGACTAAAATGCAGTCGGGAAGGAAGTTTCCTCTTGTGACAGGATGGTGGGTCTGGTCTCTGTGGCTGATCGGCATCGGTCTTCGCTGGTGGAGCGGCATAACAACGTGGCACTGGCGGGTCTTGTTCCCCCTGGGTGCAATTCTGCAATGTATAGCCTTCGTACTCTTTTTCATCTCCGTACGGCGGCACCGCCCGCGAGCGACATCCTACAAGCCAGAAGTTTGGATGCAGATCGTAGCTGCATCGACGGTCACTTTTTTTATTACCCTGATTGTGAATGGCGCGTTTCTAACGCATCAGGCATGGATAGGAGCCTCACCTGCAGTACCGCACCTGCTCGATCAGCAATTTGTAACTCTCGCGGTGTGGGGTGTTATTGTACCGACCATCTGGGGATTCAACGCCAGGTGGCTATCGATCTTCGCCGGACTAAAGAAACCAGACGGGAATCGGCTGATATTAGCATATGTGTTAAGTGTTGCTGGTATCGCACTCACTTTCTTTCAATGGTGGATGGCTTCAACCATCGTCCTGCTGAGTGCTGCCATATTCTCCATAGATGCTCTGCATATATGGAGGCGCCCGATTCAGCCGCCCAAATTACTTAACATCCATCCGAGCTTTCCTTTCTTCCTGCGTGTGGCGTACGCATGGCTGCTGATTTCGTGCATCCTGGCAGTTTTGGCTGTACCACTAGACCGATCCGGCGGACTATGGGGTGCAAGCCGCCATGCGATTACTGTCGGTTTTGTTGCGGGCATGGTATTTGCGATCGGCCAGAAAATACTACCTGCCTTCTGTGGCATGCGCATCCTGTGGAGTACGCGATGGATGTTCTGGTCGCTGTGCCTGTTGTCCGTCGGGTGCCTACTGCGCGTAAGCACAGAACCACTGGCTTATGGCGGACTCTGGTCTCCAGCCTGGAAGATATTACCGCTCTCTGCGCTCATCGAAATGACCGCGATAACTCTTTTTGCGCTAAACCTGGGAGCGACGCTATTACAACCGCCCGCTCATCTTCGTTCTGAAAACAAGTCTTCCTTATCGCGAGGAGCAGCATGAAATCCTACAAACGTCTATGGATTGCCTTTGCTTTGGTCGTTGTGATCTCGTTTGCCGTGCTAGGTGGCGTTGGATATCACGTGATTAGCAACGCTCCACCGATTCCGCAACGTGTAGTCACTACCGCTGGCACGCTCCTATTTACAGGTACCGATATTACGAATGGTCAGGGTGTATGGCAATCGATCGGTGGGCAGGAGATCGGATCGATCTGGGGCCACGGCGCATATGTTGCGCCGGATTGGACAGCAGACTGGCTACATCGTGAGTCCACCATGACCTTAGATAGTTGGGCACGGCAGCAAGGCGGCTCATCGTATGATGCTTTGAACGTGGAACAGCGGGGCGCTTTACAGGCGCGCTTGCGCGAGGAGATGCGTCACAACACCTACGATCCGCAGACGGAGACGATTACCGTCTCGCCGGTGCGCGCACAGGCTTTTGGCGCGTTGGAACAACACTATGCCGACGTGTTTGGGAAAGGCCGCGATGAATATGCAATTCCGCAAGGCGCATTGACGGACCCTCTAAAGCAACGGGAGATGGCCGCATTTTTCTGGTGGACGGCATGGGCATCCACTACGAATCGTCCGCATGATAACGTGACGTACACCAACAATTGGCCGCATGAACCACTCGTGGCGAATGAACCGACACCGGGATCGATTGTGTGGAGCATCATTAGTTTCGTGTTGCTACTTGCAGCGGTTGGCGGTATGGTGTGGTACTTCTCATCGCGTGATCCATCACCGATTCACGAAACTCCCCCAGCGCGAGATCCATTGTTCGGTTTGAGTCCGACCCCCTCACAACGTGCGACAGTGAAGTACTTTTACGTGGCTGCGGCGATGGTGATCCTGCAAATTGCTTGCGGCATTATTACTGCTCACTACGGTGTGGAAGGTTCTGCTCTGTATGGCATTCCTTTGGCAAAGTGGCTACCATATTCGATCTCGCGTACATGGCATCTGCAACTGGCCATCTTTTGGATTGCAACGTCGTGGCTTGCAACAGGGCTGTATGTGGCTCCGGCAGTCAGCGGTTATGAACCAAAAGGGCAGCGGCTGGGTGTGAACCTTTTGTTCGGTGCTCTGGTGCTGGTGGTTGGAGGGTCGCTTACTGGCGAGTGGCTGGGGGTAGAACAGAAACTCGGCAACCTCTGGTTCTGGTTCGGTAATCAAGGTTATGAATATATTGAACTGGGCCGATTCTGGCAGATCCTTCTGTTTGTCGGACTCACGTTCTGGCTTTGGTTGATGTGGCGCGCATTGCAGCCAGCGTTGAAACGTCCGTCGGAAAGCAGACCGCTGCTGATCCTGTTTCTACTGGCGAGTATTGCGATTCCGCTGTTCTATGCGTCCGGCCTAATGTATGGCCAACGCAGCAATCTGGTCACAGCCGAGTACTGGCGCTGGTGGGTTGTTCATCTTTGGGTGGAAGGCTTCTTTGAGGTCTTTGCAACAGTTGTGATCGCATTTCTCTTTACGCGACTTAAACTGCTGCGTACGGAAACGGCAACTCGATCGGTCCTATTCTCTACCGTGATCTTCCTTGCAGGCGGCATCCTGGGTACGTTCCATCATCTTTACTTCTCAGGCACAGGGCCGGCGGTCATCGCTCTTGGATCGGTATTCAGCGCAATGGAAGTGGTGCCTCTGGTGCTGATCGGTGCAGAGGCTTGGGAGAACATTCGTTTGGGTCGCCAGAGAAATAAGACTGTATGGATTGCAGCGTATAAGTGGCCTATCTGGTTCTTTGTGGCGGTCGCATTCTGGAACTTTGTCGGTGCGGGTCTGTTCGGTTTCTTTATCAATCCACCGGTCGCACTGTATTACATGCAGGGTTTGAATACGACTCCCGTGCATGGCCACACAGCATTGTTTGGCGTCTATGGGATGCTGGGTCTTGGCTTGATGCTCTTCTGTCTACGCGCATTGCAACCTGGCAAAGCATGGAAAGATAAGCCGCTGACTATTGCATTCTGGTCAATCAATATTGGCTTATCCTTCATGGTGATACTGAGCATGCTGCCGGTCGGTCTGCTCCAAGGCTGGGCCTCGGTAAAATACGGTACCTGGTATGCCCGCTCGGCAGAGTTCCTGCAAACGCCGCTAATGAATGATCTACGTTGGTTGCGCGTTCCCGGTGATACCCTGTTTGCCATCGGGATGCTCGCATTCTGTTGGTTCCTGTTTGGACTTCTTACAGGACGCTCTTACGACGATAAGGCATATGTGGAAGAAGGAGGTTGGGAACTGGTGAGCATCGGTTCTAAAACCGATTATGCTGAAAAGAGCCAGTCAGACTCGTAGTCCGCACCTTGCTGAACCATTGTTTATTTCATCAGGTTTCGCCTCTACCAGAGGCGGAACCTCTTTCTACAATCATTGATAACGGCGACCGGGATGTAATACGTTAATGGAAATCATATAAATCGTGTCTCTCGTGCCTTATCGGAAAGCTTTATCAGTCGTGTAGCTTTCACGTGGATCACATTCTTCTGGCCCTGGAGACGCTCCGAGGTCCCCGGCTACGCTCATTCGTAGCCTCTTGCCCGCCGTCAATTCCTGAAAGCCAGTTCTGAGATTCTCATCTGCTATGCAGGCTATTTGATGGTTTCCGAAGTTTGTTTCATGTTTTGAAAGTGATGGTATTGCTTGTCGGTTAGTCAATACTGTTCGAAGCCAGAGAGGTGGCTTACGGCTGATGTGTGCCATTGGAGCGCTCATCTTCAGAAATTTGCGGTGAGCTGGAGATGCCAGTTATGATGCCTCTCCCGCATTTTCTGCTGCGGAACTGCCGAGTGAATTTGTGATTCGCTTCGAGACTCAAAAGGAATCAGTCTGCTATGCCGAAATTATTTGTGGGGCGCTGCCTCTTTCAGGAAGTTTTGTCTCTTACCATGCTCTTTGCTTCGACATTTCTGTTAGCTCAGGACCAACCTGACAAACCGTTTAAGGTTTTCCAGTTCCCTGCGAATATGATTCCGCGCATCGACGGCGATGCTTCGGATTGGGCAATGGTGCCCGAGAGTTACACCATCGGTATGGATCAATTGCATAACGAGCATCCCGGCGTGCCTGATGCCAACAAGTTGCTTGATGTGAAGGTGAAAGTAGGGTGGGTAAGGGGCTTAAACCGCCTTTACTTTCTGTATGAGTCGACGGACAGTTTCTATGACTTTGCCGATCCGGGATTGCATAACGATATCTTTGAGCTTGTGGTTGACGGCGACTTATCCGGTGAACCACTGGATCCGCGTTTTCGTCTGAATCCAGCCCAAAGCAATGCTGTAGCGCGTCGATCCATGTTTGGGACCGGCGTGCAGAACTATCACATCTTTACCCCTGCAAAGGATAAAGAGTGGGCGATGGAACTGGGCTGCCAGCCCTGGATAAAAGAACTGCCCTATGCAAATCACGCGGCTGCTCCGTACACCTTCAAGCACGGCGAGGGCGGTCATTACAGGATGGAGTTCTGGATCACTCCGTTTGACTATGCCGGTTGTGAAGGGGCAGAGCGGGCTGTTGAATCGAAGCTATATGAAAATAAGACGATCGGAATTTCCTGGGCAATTATCGATCAGGATGGCCCAGGCAAGAGTGCCGGCTTCTGGAATCTTTCCAGCAAGCACACGATGTATGGCATCGGTTCGCAGTTGCGGGCATTCCGTCTTATGCCGCTGGATCCCCAGTTTCAAAAGCCGATTGATGCGCAATGGGATTTCAAGGTGATTGATATAGATCGCCGTCTCGTCGCCTTTCAGGATCAGTCGGTGGGCAGGATTACGAAGTGGAATTGGGATTTTGGGGATGGCACGCAATCGTCGGAACAACACCCCATTCATGCCTACAAGTATGCAGGCGATTTTGTCGTCATTCTGACCGTCGAAGGTCCGGCGGGCAAGTCCCGTTTATCCAAGGTGTGGGATGTCACATTTCCAGGTGATTACATTCCTGGCGGGCATGAGACGAAACCGTGAAGGATTGAGCAGAAGCTGCAAGCTGCAGAATGGTCGCGGAATACAGCTCTTTCGCTGAATTTACAGGATCGGTCAGTCGCCTCAAAAAAGAAATCCTTGACAGCCAACCAATCACAGGCTTAGGTTTCTCACACCGATTCAAAATGTGTCATATATATATTCAATAATCATATATTGATATAAATTGGAATCCGAAGTTTTTGCCCGTTGGGAAGAGGGGAAGAAGAATGAAAAGTTTGAAACTCATCTGTTTTCTCCTGCTGGGGCTTGCTGGGGCAAATATCGCCAGCGCTCAAAGCAGTGGAACCATTACTGGAACGGTCACCGACGCCAGTGGCGCGATTGTTCCGAAGGCGACGGTGACGGCTCGTAGTGCGTCCACCGGCGTAGAAACTACTCGCATCACGAATGACTCCGGCGTGTATGTGCTTGTGGTTCCTCCAGGCGACTATCGTGTAAAGGGTGGCGCTCAGGGGTTTCAGTCGATCGCTCATGAACGCATCACCGTGGATGCCCTTGCGAGCATCTCACTCGACTTTTCGCTTACTACTGGCAGCACTACGGATGAAGTTACAGTGACCTCGGCCAGTGACGGAATCCAGACTGAGAATGCCTCCCTGGGAACAACGCTTCGTAACGAGGTATATGCCGCGCTTCCTCTGGCTATGAGCCAGGGCGTGCCACGCGACCCCACTTCATTCATCGGACTTGCGCCGGGTGTCGCATCGGTGGTTCTACAGTCTGCGGGCCCGTCCTACACCTCCTTCAATGGCGGACAGCAGGAAGTGAACGGCCTCTACTTTGAAGGTCTACCGATCTCATTCCCGAACCAGCAGGGTGATACGCGCCCCATTGCGCTCGCTGTTTCAGTGGATGCAGTCAATCAGTTCCAGGTCGAAATCAATGGTCAAAAGGCCGAATGGCAGGGGCAAGGATTCCATAACTACGTCATCAAGTCCGGGGCTGATCAATTTCATGGAAGCATTTTCGAATTCTTCCGTAACACCGCACTTGATTCGCGGAACTACTTCGCATCCTTTGTCCCCCCGGATCACCAGAATGAATTTGGCGGTAATATCAGTGGCCCGTTGAAGAGAGGCAAAATCTGGTTCTTCGGCAACGTTGACGCCTATGTTTTCAACACTGCCACTGCTCCCACGTTGCTTTCAATTCCCAGCCTCGCGCAGCGTGCAGGGGACTTCAGTGCATTGCCAACGCCGATCTATGACCCGGCAACCCAGACCTGCACAGGTTCCGTATGTACCAAAACGCAGTTTCCTGGAAACATCATTCCGGCCAGCCGCATTTCCGCGGTTTCTCAGTCGCTTGCTTCCTATTTGCCCAATCCAACCGGCCCAGGCTTCATCAACAACTACGTCAATCCGCTGTCCCGCTCTATCACGAACAAGAACACAACGGAGCGTGTCGACGTCAACCTCACCGAGAATCACCGTTTCTATGGTGTATTTGCCTATGGAACATGGCGTACCGACTACACCGGAAATCTGACGCCTACCGGTACAGCCTTGCCGCTGCCTTATACGCAAACCCCAGGTATTGTGATCGAGAAGCCACTGATCGTACAGCTACACGATACGTACACCTTCTCCCCAAGCTTACTGAATACTTTCGGCATCGGCGCGACGCGACTTTCAATTCCGATTCTGTCGGTGACTGCCGACGGTGCCTACCCGCAAAAAGCAGGTCTTAATGGGCTTCCTGGGAACGGTCAAGCTGCACTTGGATTTCCAGGAATCAACTTCAGCGGTCCCAATGCTCACAACAACTGGGCAGGCACCGGACCATTCAACGAGTGGGAAAACTCATACACCGTTCAGGACAGCATCGACTGGGTGCATGGAAGCCACATCTTCCGGTTCGGAGGTACCTACCAGAACCTTCAAGACAATCGCGCAAATCCGGCATCCGGTTCAAGTGCGAGCTTCACTTTTTCCAATAATGTAACGGCTGGCTTCTCACCGACAGGTACGCTGCTCTCGACGACCGGCAATGCTTACGCGAGCTATTTGCTGGGTGGACCGGATTCTGCATCGATCGTCAACAACACGGTCGTTGAAACCGGCTCTCGCTTCCAGAACTTCTCCCTGTTTGCGCAGGATGACTGGAAGGTCACTCCGAAGTTGACGTTGAACCTCGGCGTGCGTTGGGACGTGTACTTCCCATTCAACGAACAGCATGGACGCTTCTCGTTCATGGACCCGACGCTTCCCAACCCTGCAGCCGGCGGTATTCCTGGTGCTCTTGTCTATGGCAAGCAGCTTGTCCCGACACATTGGAATAACGTGCAGCCACGTATCGGCCTTGCATATTCGCTTGATGACAAGACTGTCATCCGCGCTGGCTTCCTGATCACAAATACGATGGGTACGCTGGGCCTGGGCGGAAACGGACCGAATGGTCCAGGGCAGAATGGATTTAATCCTCCGAGCGGGATTGCAACGTCGGTGACCGGGCAGCCGGTCTTCTACTGGCAGAATGGCGTTGTTCTGCCGCAAACACCTTTTCCGACTCTTTCTCCCGGTTTCGGCGCAGGAAACTCTACGGTCAATCCCACAGGCGCCATTGCTCCCCCAGCCCTTATTCCTGATATCGCAGGAAAATCGCCTGAGCACATTAACTGGAGCTTTGGTTTCCAGCGGCAGTTGCCGGGTTCGCTTACTTTCGGTCTGACTTACTCAGCGAGCGTTGCGCACTTTCTACCGCGCTTCACCGCTGTTGGTATGTTCTCGAACTCCATGCCGATCAAGTACCTCGCTCTTGGAAGCCTTCTGAACAGCCAGGCGACGCCCTCAAACATTGCGCTGGCTCAGGCGCAGTTTCCGGAAATAGCCATGCCGTTCAGCAACTTCAAAGGCACGATTGCGACAATGCTTGCACCGTTCCCGCAGTATGCAAGTCCGACTTCGGGTGGCATCACCTGTTACTCCTGCAACTTTGCCAGCTCGAATTACAACTCGATGCAGGTTACGGTAAGCCGCCGACTGAGCGACGGCATCACAACACAATTTGCTTACACCTGGGCAAAGGAGATCGACAATATTAATGGAACAGCGAGTCAGCTTGGCGCCGTGACTGGTGGAACCAGGAACCCATACGACCAGAAACTGGACCGCGGACTTGGTCTGATTGACCATCGTCACAATCTTCATTGGACAGGTCTTTACCAATTGCCATTCGGCAAGGGCCGTCTAGGTGGTTCGAATCCGATCTTGAGAAAAGTGATTGGCGGATGGTCCGTTACCGGGATCTTCTCTTTCGTAACCGGTATGCCGATGGGCGTTACGGGTAACGGTTGTCAGACTCCAGGAATCGTCTCTACCTGCATGGTGAATATCAATCCGAATTTCGTCGGAAATATTTACACGGCACCGGTGGGGTCGAGCCTGAATCGATCTTTTTCCTATATCAACAAGTCTGCATTCTCAAATCCTGCTCCCTATACGTTTGGCAATGTGCCACGTTCCGCGCCATTCGGCCTGACCGCACCGACAAATTGGGAGATCGACACAACCCTCCGCAAAACGGTTCCGATTCGCGAGCGTGCCAAGTTCGAGTTCGCAGCCGACATCTTCAATCTGGTGAACAACGTTGTGTTCTCCGCGCCTCAAACGAATATCGATTCGTCGAACTTCGGTACGGTGACGAGCACACAGAATCAGGCTCGGCGCATTCAGCTGAGCGCACGACTCAGCTTCTAAAGGACAGGGCAAACAGATGAAATCACTTCATAAATCATCGATTGCCTTTTCGGTCATGCTTCTGCTGGGTGCGGGGCCTCTCCGCACTCAGCACGAAGCCTCAGTGTTTCCAGATTAAGAAAGAGAGAAAAACATGAAGAAGCAGCATATATTTCTCAGTCTCAGCGCGTGCATTGCATTCGGGGCGATAGCTCTCGCGCAGGCGCCTGCAACCGAAGGTACCCAACCTCCGCCGATTGTGGGGGGAGCTACAGGCAGTGGAACCTCAGGCATCTCCGGAGGAGGTAACCGCTTCAGGACCCCTACGGATCCGATCGTTACCGCAAAGACTGCTGAAATTCGTAAGGTCCTCGACAAGGTCACCCCGGTGACGAACGAACAGCTGCACAATCCGTCTCCGAATGACTGGCTGATGTGGCGGCGCACCTATGACGCTTATGGCTTCAGTCCGCTGAAGCAGATCAACCGTGACAACGTAAAAAACCTCAACGTGGCATGGAGCTGGGGCCTCAGCGTGAACGGCGTTTATGAATACACCCCGGTTGAGCATGACGGCATCCTGTATGTCTGGAGCCATGGCGAAAGGGAGTCGCTTGGAGAAAATATTCAGGCGCTGGACGCCAGGAATGGCAACCTGCTCTGGCAGTACCACCGCAACATTCGTCCCGGATTCAACCCTCTGAACGTGTTTGCAACCAAACGCTCTCTTGCCATCGCCAGCGACAAGCTCATCTTCCCCACCACCGACATGCACATCATCGCGCTCAACCTGAAGACCGGCGCAGTGGAATGGGATGCGGCCACAGATGATGACAACAACCCGAAGGGCGTGCGCACCTACAACGGCGCACCGCTGATTGTGAACGACAAGGTCATCATGGGCTCTAGCGGCTGCGCTGCCGGTGGCATGACGTATTCGCAGACCTGCTTTGTTGCGGCCCGCGACCTGAACACGGGCAAGGAAATCTGGCGCTTCAACACCTTCGCCCAGCCTGGCGAGCCCGGAGATGAAACCTGGAACGGGTTGCCGGCGGAAAAGCGTTGGGGCGGTTCGGTCTGGTCTATTCCCAGCTACGATCCGGAGCAAAACCTGCTGTACGTTGGCGTCGGCACACCGTATCCGTGGCGGTCGATTGAACGAGGTACGCATAATCCCAAGGGCGGCGGCCACAATGGCGACGGCCTCTACATGAACTCCACGCTGGCGATCAATCCGGATACAGGCAAGCTGGTGTGGTACTACCAGCACCTGCCCAATGACGATTGGGACCAGGACTACGCCTACGAGCGGATTATCACCACGACCAACTATGGCGGTAAAAAGCGCAAGATCCTCATCACGGTGGGCAAACCGGGCGTGTTCGAAGTTCTGGATGCCAAGACCGGCGAGTTTATCACCGCGCTTGATCCGGGCTTCCAGAATATCTTCTCGTTTGATCCGAAGACCGGCGTGAAGACACCGCTCCTGCCGTCAGAAACTCCCTGGACAGGGGGGGCTAAACACTGCGCGACCGCTAATGGCGCGCGGAATTACATGCCAGGAGCTTTTGATCCGCAAACGAACCGTTACTACCTTGCGATCGATGACCTATGCATGAACAGAACTCCGGAAACGCCGGACCACATGATCGCGTTCGACGCTAACACTATGACGCTGGCCTTCGAAAACTTGACTAGAGAAGTGCAGACGTCGGGCATATTGACCACGGCAGGTGGCTTGATGTTCTCCGGAGCTTCCGACCGGTACTTCCGCGCCATGGACGTGAAGGACGGCAAAGAGCTGTGGCGGTCTCGCGAGCAGGACGTTGCATGCTCTGCTCCGATGACCTATATGGTCGATGGCAAGCAGTATGTATCAATCATTGCCGGTAACCCAGGGAATGCATGTATCGGCCGGGCAAGAGCGACACTCGAATATCCACGGCCCGCCGAAAGCGTCGTACTGTGGACGTACCAGCTTCCCTAGTAGGCAATTGAGCGGTGCAAGGCGTCTGTGAATACCATTGTCGGAGACGATATTGGGCTGAAAGCGAGATAAAGAAGATGAAAAAGCAGAAAATGCAAACCGCGGTTCCTGTTCTGACTGCGCTTCTGATGGTGCTTTATCCCGTGGCTTCTCTGCCGGAGCAAAAGTCGACGCCAGCCCAGACTGTGCCTTCAACGTTGGTTGCACAAAATGCACCGAAGGCGCTCCCTGACGGTCCAGGAAAAGATACATTTGTTCGCGTATGCAGCAAGTGCCACTCGACGGATATACCAGCGTCGCAGCACAAAAACGCTGACGAATGGACCAACACCCTTATTGATATGCGCAACAAGGGGGCTGAAGCGTCTGATGAGGAAATGGAGCAGATTCTCAAATACCTCGTAACCAATTTTGGTCCGAGAAAGTGAAACACGTCTGAACCTTCCCATTACCGGAGTGGTCCGCGGTAATGTGCTTCTGGCGTTCGGGGAGTGCCCCCTTCCGAAGGCCTTGAGTATCCATATTAATTACGGCTGACCTGATCTGAGCCTCCAGTCAGGTCAGCCGTGCAGCCTCGGAAGCTTTCAATTCGAAATCGGGAGAAAAGGAAAACAATGCACTCAGGCGTTTGACAGGCAAGGTATTAGGTTTATATAGTTTGATCGCTTAAGTATCGTATATGTTTAATTATATCATCATATGATGTTATTTGTGTAATTACTAAAGAAGGATCTTGAATGAAAGACAAAATTGCGGTGATCGGCGCTGGATTTATGGGGCCCGGCATCGCGCAGGTATTTGCTACTGCCGGGCATCCAGTTCACCTTAGCAACAGATCAAGCGGCAAACTGACCACCGTCATCGATCAGGTCCGCTCAAACCTTACGGCAATGGCGGAGTACGACCTAATAGATGCTACGGAGATCCCCCAGATTTTGAGCCGTATCTCCCTCACGACAGATCTGGCAGAAGCCTGCTCCAACGCCTCCGTGGTGATTGAGACCATCACAGAGTCACGACAACTGAAGCAAGATCTGTTTGTACAGCTTGACCGGTTATGTCCGCCTGAAACGATTCTTTGTAGCAACACGTCGGTCATCAGCATTACGCAGATTGGAGAGAAGGCCGGACACCCGGAGCGTATTGTTGGTACTCATTTCTACCAGCCTCCCTATCTTGTCCCTCTTGTTGAGGTGACGCGCACGGAACACACTCTGCCGCAACATATGGACGCGGTTGTAGAGCTTATGACTGCATGTGGCAAAGTGCCGGTGCGTGTGCAGAAAGATGTTCCTGGTTTTATTGCGAATCGAATGCAGCACGCTCTCTGGAGAGAAGCCTTTTCCTTGATCGATGAAGGCATCTGCGATGCGGAGGCCGTTGACATTGCCGTAAGTAACAGCTTTGGTATTCGCCTGCCCGTTCTTGGTCCAGTAGCCAATGCTGATTTGGTTGGGCTGGACCTGACCCTTGCTATTCACGATTACGTACTCCCTCACCTGAGCGTCTCGCCGGACCCTTCTACCACGCTGCGTTCGCGTGTTGCAGAGGGGCAACTGGGCTTCAAGACGAAGTCAGGCTTTCTTACATGGACGGATGAGCAGATGGCAGCGACGAGAAAGCAGGTAACGACCCATCTGCTGCGAATGCTGAGTCAGCTCAAATCGAACGCAATGCCGGTGAAAGACTAACTAGAGGAAGAAAGAGGGAACATGAAGGTAAGAGGAAAGATTGCGCTGGTGACAGGTGGAAACCGCGGCATTGGCAAGGGAATCGTGGAAGTGCTGGCCGATGAAGGAGCCGATGTCGCGGTGAACTGCATCGCTTCGAAGGAGCAGGCGGAAGAGGTTGTCGATTTGGTCCGCTCAAAAGGCCGTAGGGCAATTGTTGTTCAAGGCGACGTATCGAAACGTGACCATGTGGAAGCGATGATGGCCAAAGCGTGGAAGGAGCTGGGGCCACTGGATATTCTGGTCAATAATGCCGGCATCGAAACCATAGTCCCTTTCCTCGAACTTACGGACGAACAGTGGACGCGCATTGTTGATGTGAATCTGCGTGGAGAATGGCTCTGTTCGCAGGTGTTTTGCCGGCATGTGGTTGCGGAAAAAAGAAAGGCCGTCATTGTGAACATCGGTTCGGTGCAGGCCGGCAAGGTGTTGCCGGGCCGAACGCACTATGCACCGACAAAATTAGGTCTGGAAGCCCTTACGCGCAATATGTCCGCAGAGATGACGCCGCTTGGAGTTCGCGTGAACTGCGTCCATCCCGGCCTGATCGATACCGACATGACGGCGTGGGTGATGAAGCGGCCGGATCTGCTGCCAGGCATACTGCAGCAGATATCGCTTGGCAGGCCTGGAGAACCACGTGAGATTGGCACAGTCGTCGCGTTTTTTGCTTCGGAGGAAGCGAGTTATCTGACCGGGCAATCTATCCATGTGGATGGTGGGTGGGTAGGGAAGTAACGATTCAAGAAGCAAAATTCAAGAGTTAAGGAAGATTGCGATGGCGCACAAGTTAGTCGACCTAAGCATGGCAGTTCATAACGAGATGGTCACCTTTCCTCGCGTAGTTCGGCCAGCGTTGGTGATGTATGAGACATGGGAAGGATTTGCTGAGCGCATTGGTGCGAGCCGATTTGGGATACATTCTTTAACTGCACACTGCATGATCGTTATCGGAGACCACATCGGTACGCACATGGACTCGTTACGTCATATGCGTAAAGATGCCCCGGGGCCTGAGGGCATTCCCCTGGAATACTGTTATGGCGATGGTGTATGCCTCGACTTTCGCCATCTATCGAAGGGAGCTGGGATCAGCGTCGACGACATGAAGCTGGCGTTGAAGAAGATCGACTATACCCTGAAGCCCTTGGACATTGTGCTGATCAATACCGGGGCAGGCAGCATTCAGGACAGTGAGAAATATCTGACGGACCATGTTGGAATGACCGCAGAAGCCACAAACTGGCTGCTAGACCAGGGAATCAAAATGACGGGTATCGATGCGGTTACCTTCGATCCGCCAATCTGGGCTATGTTTGAGAGAAAACAGTTCTGGGAAGCGCATCGGGTTATGTTGACACGCGAATATTACCATCTTGAGAACCTGACCAATCTCGACAAGTTGCCGGAGCATGGTTTCAAGTTGAGCCTGTTTCCCATCAAGTGGGTGAACACTACGGGAGCTCCGGTGCGGGCTGTGGCAATTCTCGATTAGTTATTTCTCATAGAAATATAAGGCCGCAGGGAGTATCCCCTCGCGGCCTTTTTGCGCTGTCTGGCTCGACTTACTGCAACCAGTCTGTTCGTGCGGGCGAGAAGATGTCGATATCGATAGTGTCTTCAAGCGCTTCCGCAAGATGATTGGCGTTTGAAGGGATAATGAGGATGCTGTCCGGAGTAAGAACGGTCTCTACGCCTTCTACTTCGATCCGAAGGCGGCCTGACATGACCATGGAGATCTGTTGATGGACATGTGCGTGAGCGGGGACGAGTGCACCACGTTTAAACTGAACGCGCAGCAGCGTCATGCTCGGAGTGTGGATGACCTGGCGCTTTATCAGAGGGGTAAGCTCTTCTTCGGGTACCTGATCCCAGTTATAACGCTCTATCATTGCCGGGCCGTCTCCTTGGTTTCTGCGTTCGATGAGGTCTCCGAGGGAGTAGTGTCTGCATCGAGGTCTCCGAGGATGAACTGAATTCCTGAGAGAAAGAATTGAGAGAGTTCAGGAGACTTGAAAAGAGTTGGGTTGTGGCCGAGGATCGAGAAGAAGACGCGCCCTTTTCCATAGTTCTTGATCCATCCCACAGCATAATCCTCATCCGCCCGTGCGACTGAGGAACCAGGAACATGCACTACGCCCTGGTTCATATTCGATTTTTCGACGTCGATGCTTAACAATTCATGCAGCTTTGTACGTGAGTACGGCGGATTGGGAAACCGGAAATACTCATCCTCGTATAGAAATTCTTTTCCCTGAAAGGCGTTTGTGAGAAGGCTGTGCGGATCAGTGATCTTCACCCATAGCTGTTCCGTATTTGCGCGATGCACGCCGCGCCGCACGCCGATCATATCGGAGAACTCCGGCCAGTCCATGGATGCGTGACTTGTACCGTGATTTCCCCCCAGGCCGCCCCCTTCGCGTACAAAGCGCGTAAGACCATCGCGCACTTCCGGGTCTACGAAGATCATTCCGACTGTGTTGTTCAGAAAGATGGCATCGTACTGCTTGATGTGCGGATATTTCAGATTGTCGAGATTGTTATCGAAGATGGTTTCGTAGGCTCCAGTCTGTTTGCCCATCTGCTCCAGCGCGAAGTTTTCTGCGGGAATCGAACGATGACCACCGTAAGCGATATTGAGGTCGAGCACGAGCAACTTGCGCGCCTTCTTCGGCTTCACAACAGCCTGTTTCGGTAGAGCTGCTTCGATCTCAGTACGATCTTCCGGGGTGAGGCTTGCGGGCGTACGAATTGCAGCAGTTCGAGAGATACTGTCGACACGATTCGCCATGACTGGCCGAAGGGCTTCGTCGAAGGTCTCCATCGCTTTTTCCAGTGTGTCTGTGGGGCTGCTGATGGTGAGGAGAGAAGGCTTTATCTGCAGGTAGTACATCGTAAGCAGCATTTTGCCGATATCTGCTACTCCAGTCCCTGGTGGGACATCATGACCTTCTTTGCCGTGGCTGCTTCTGTCCTTGAGGTTGAGGACAAAAAGTTTGTTCTTCAGTTGCGTTACAGCATCTGCCGGCTGCACTCCCTGTTCAAGCCAATCGGCGGTATCGCCGCAGACCCCGAGATTGCTGTAAGACGCGACCGCAGCAAGAGTCGCTTTCGGATCGCCGCAGACCGCAACCTTCAATTTGCTTTCACCCGCAAGACGGTCAAGCAGAGACAGGTCTCCGGGCATTTGATCAACGACCAGGACGGTGGTCTTCAGCGTTTGTGCCAGGTCAAGCACCGAGCGAATGGACTTTTCGTCTGGTCCAATCGATGGGGTGTGATAGGCCACCACGTTGAGATTCATTGCAATGAGCTTGTCTGTGACTGCTCTTACTTCGTCGGGATATAACCTGGCATCGACATTCTTGGGAATCGCGATATCAAATTTTTGATTGCTGGAGAGTTCTACATCTCCGAGTCCGAGCCCGTCGATTTTGTCCAACGCATCTGCAAGGTTCAACTTTGGGAAAGCATTGGTGCGAAGGCCTATCTTCCATCCGAGCAAAGGGGTTGCAGCCATTCGCATGTTCGACCAGGACTCCCATCGCTTTGAGTCGATACCGCGTGCTGGAGGTGGAGCAAATGCACGGTGGTCGGCTACATCAAGGCCTCCGGATGGTACTGCAGCCGTAGGCAGTGCTGACTGCGCGAATATGGTTGCACTGGAAATTGCTACGAGAGAGAAAAGGTAGATTGGTTTGTACATACGTTAGTCCTTGCTCTTTGCAGGCAACGGCAGATTGGGATCGTTCGGATGAGTAGCCAGAGGATGTATCGTGATGTGAAGTGCAGGATAGAGGGGAAGAGAAGAAAGTGCGGCGTGCAGTTCATCGATGGATTTAGCTGTCCAGATGCCCCAGTTTTCACGGCGACCGGGAACTCGCCACAGACGGCGTAGGAGGCCCATTTCGGCAAGCTCTTGCGCGCGATCCGCTTCCTGTTTCAACAAACGGTTTGCATCTTCGCCTGTTCCGATCGAGCCGACTTCCATGTGTACCAGAAAGTCCATCGTGTGTCCTTACTGTTTTTGAGCTGCAGAGTCGATTCCAACAAGGAATGTGATTGAAGCGGTCAGCTTAACCGGTCAAGAACTTATTGGCCAAATGCAAGAATGAGATTTCCGGGAGCGCCGCCTTCGAAGCCGGTATAGCCTGAGGTCACAAAAACCATTCCGTTCGCAACCGTTGGCCCGGCAGATCCAATGGAGCCGCCTTTGCCTTTCACTCCATTCACCGTTGTCAGATCCTGTGTTGTGTCGAACTCCCATACAGGCGTTCCGTCCATGGTCGTGAACGCACGCAGCATGCCATCAAGGCCTGCTGTGAAGAGGACCCCGGGGATTACTGTCGCTGCCGCGGTGAAACCCGAGTGATCCCACATCTTCTGCTGTGCAGGAATTGACTTGTACCACTGTTCAACGCCGTCTGACAGGCGCACGGCGACAACCCCTCCCGCAGGCGTGTTTCCTCGCATACCGCCGCGCATGGGAAAGTAAGCGTACTGCTGATCAGCCGCACCGCCAAAGACAATTTGTCCACGCGAAATGTCTGACTTCCAGACCAATTCACCTTTCTTGTCCGGGTCGTGTGCCCATGCCATGCCCGACTTTTGTCCGGCAATGACAAGGTCTTTGCCATTCGGCAGTGTAACTAACATTGCGCCGGCGGAGAAGTCCCAATCAGGACCTTCGGACTCGGGACAGTAGTAAGTAGACGGCATAGGACGGCGATTTATTACTGGAGTTGTTTTCCTGGCGCCTTCTTCGTCCTGCGGAGTAAGAGCAGCAGTGCTGAGAGGCGGAAAGTTTTCAGGCGAACCGGCGTTGTGCCCACAGCCGGTGTGCCATACATCTTCGGGTTCGTCCTGTTGTATCCACAAGACGTTGCCATTGTTCAGATCGAGGGCCATGATGGCATCCGATCTGCCTACGTCCGGGCCAGAGAAGGTATTACCGGTACCTATATATAGAGCATGCCGCTTGGCATCGATTGCAATCGGACCCCATACACCTACGCCGGCTGTCCCGATGTACTTCCGTCCATCGGGAGTTGTCCGTGGGATGGGCTTATCGGGAAGGGTGTAGGTCTTCCATATCTGCTTGCCGGTAGAAGAGTCGAGCGCCGCAACCATTCCGCGGAAGGTGCAGCAAAGATAGTTTGCGCTGGAGGATTCCGGCTCTTCCAGCGAAGACACAGGAACATAAAGCACACCGTTGTAGAGACGTGAGGAGCCGGTAATTCTGGAGAGAGGATGTTCATCGACAGGAACCTTCCAGATCTGTTGCCCGGTGCTTGCATCAATGGCATAAACGTTGCCACGAATGTCCCCGAAGAAGGCGGTGTATCGCATAGATCCAGGCTTGAGAGGTCCGATGCTGATGGCGCTGCGTACGCCGGTCTGTGCCTTGAAGGACCAGTGCACGCAGCCGGTGGCTGCATCCAGTGAGTAGATATAGCCCGCGTCCGAGCTGAAGAAGACGCGGCCAGCTGCCACAGTTGGCTGGCCATAGACCGATGATGCCGAAGGAACGCCGAACGCCCACTTCAGCTTCATGCGACGCACAGCAGCAGGGGAGAGTTTCGCCGCTTCACCACCTTGCATGCGCGTATTTTGCAAGTCAGGGCTCCATCCATTCCAGGAGGGAATCGAAGTCAAGTCGGCCACCTGCGGATTGGTCGGGCAAGGGTTGGTCATCTTGCTGGCATCGCCGTTTTCTTCCGCTCCAAGTTTTCTTCCACCGACCCATTCCGCAATATCCCGTTTCTGGCCGTCAGAGAGATCTTTTGCGATGGTTTTCATATCGCCTTCGGTGAGCGCGAGGTAAATCTTCTCCGGTGACATTTGCCGCAGCGTTGCAGGCGATGGCGCTTCCGCTACTTTCGGATTACCGTGACAGTTCTCGCAGTAGTTGCCAAAGATGGTTGAACCTGCGCCTTCGCCTCCACCTCTTGCCGGGGCGGGGTTGGGCGCTGAAACTGTTCCCGGAGTGATGGATTGACTGCTCTGTTGCAGAAAGCGTGCTATCTGCGGCACAGGTTTAATGGCCTGAGCAGACAGCCTCAAGCTCGACGACATAAGTGCCAAAACCATGGCAAAGAGCTTTATGTTCGACAACGCTCTCATGGATAAATTTCCCCTGTTCCAAAGTGGCTGCGCAGCTCTGTTAGAAGATAGGCATTTCAAAAATAATCAATATATGACTACAATGTCTATATATGAAATTAATGCAAAAAACATAATTTTGACCCTGTTTTGTTGTCAACCGATAACGAAGAAAATTCCAAAGCTGCTGCGTGGCTTGTCGTGAAGATCTCTATTTAAGAGGTGTGGTATCTGCCATTACCTCTTTCAGGGCAGCGGTAATGCGATCGATGTTGGGAAGCAACTGTTCGGAAAGGGATGGAGCCGCCGGCATACGCACATCTGGCGTTGCGACACGCCTGATCTTCAGTGCAACTTCACTGCCGATCATTTCATGAAGGCGGGCAACGATCTCACCGCCAAAGCCTCCAGTAAGGTTTGCCTCATGCACAATGACAGTGCGCCCCCCAGCATCCTTCACCGCTTTATACAGGGTCTTTTCGTCAAGTGGCGACAGCCAGCGAAGATCCAGAACGGCTATCTTATAGCCGTCTTTTTCCAGGGATTCAGCAGCTTCGAGAGCGATACGGACCATGGTTCCCCAGGTGACGATCACGGCACTGTTTCCAGCCCTCTTGAGATCGGCCTTTCCGATAGGCTCTACCGGCTTGGATACATTGACCTGGCCTGAGAGCTGATAGAGGGTCCGCGCTTCGAAGATGATGCAAGGGTCCGGATGAGCGACGGCCGAACGCAGAATGTCGTAAGCATCCTGCGGAGTGGAGGGAAGCGCTACACGCAAACCGGGGATATGAGCAAGCAGTGCTTCCAGGCTTTGCGAGTGCTGCGCGCAGGCGCCAGGGGTTGACCCTTGTTGGGTGCGGACGACCATTGGAACTTCACTGCGCCCGGCTGTGATGTAACGAATGTTTGCTGCCTGATTGATGAGCTGATCGAGCGCCACGAGCATAAAGTCGCCCCACATAATCTCGACAATAGGCTTCATGCCCATCAGCGCAGATCCAATGGCTGACCCAAGGATGGCACTCTCAGAGATCGGTGTATCAAATACCCGATGTTCGCCATAGGTCTTCTGAAGGTTGCGGGAGGCGCCAAAGATGCCTCCTGCATAACCGACGTCCTCGCCATAGACCAGCACCTCGGGGCACGTTTCCAACTCCTTCGAAAGTGCTTCGTTCACGGCTGAGATAAAGCTCATGGATTTTGTCGCCGCGGGAACTGTTTTTTGACTTTTTGCTGCTCCTGTCTTCTGTTCTGCCCATACATGCCTGGCGGCAGTCGAAACATCGATCGGAGGGGCATCGAAGACTGCCGTCATGACGAATTCCATTTTGGCCTTTGCTTCGCGGAACAGTTTGTCTAGGTCTTCGGGCTGCATGACACCGGCGCTCATTAAACGCTTCGAGATGGTCGTGATTGGATCTATGTCGCGTGCAGCCTGACGATCTTCCTTTGAGCGGTAGTGCTCAATGTCGCGGTTATAGTGTCCCCACAGACGTGGAACGCGGCATTCAATAAGGATAGGCCCACCATCGGCACGAGCGCGATCCGCTGCTTTTCTCACCGTCTCTCGCACAGCAATGGGGTCAGTGCCGTCGATGGTGAGTCCGGGCATGCCATAGCCCGATGCACGCTGCGCGATTCTGTTTACCTTAACGGTCTCTGAGATTTTGGTCATCTCAGACCAGCCATTGTTTTCACAGAGAATCAGAACGGGAAGATTGCGCGCAGCGGCAAATGCCAGACCTTCGTGGGTAGCGCCTTGATTGAAGGCTCCATCACCAAGTGAGACAGCGACTACCTGTCCATTTCCCTGGAGCTTATTGGCCTGTGCAACACCGCATGCAATAGGTAGACCAGCGCCTACGATGGAGTTTTCGCCGATGAAACGTCCCCAGGGCGCCATCATATAGGCTGAACCGCCACGGCCGCCATTGATTCCTATGCTCCTCTGGCAGATCTCGCCAAAGACCTCCGTCAGAGACAACCCTGCGGCAATAGCCCAGCCATGTCCACGATATGTGGCGACAATCTGGTCTTTTTCATTTAATCCGGCGATAGTAGCGACCGGGACAACTTCCTGGCCAGCACAGAGATGGGAGGATCCCATATAGAGAGGCGGGGTTGCCTGACTCAAGTCCTGCGCATACTGTTCCACAGTTCGGATCTCAATGATCCTTTTGAGCGCATCCAGAAGGTAGACGAGCTCTGCATCATCGTTTGTCTTCAATTCGGAAGCCGCAAATTTGGCCGTAGACATATCCCTTAATCCTTATTCGCTCGAATTTGCCAGATACTCTCAGCGGCGAGAGGCGAGAAGGTAATTCTTCCGACGTTCGCTAAATGAAGGTAGCGGTAAGTGATAAAATTTGTCAATAAAATATACAATAATCATATTATGATAATTACTGAAAAAATAAGCAAACTTACGATGACCGCGAGAACACCGGGTTATAACGGGAAAATTTAGCTAAAAGTTGATACGGGCTGCGTTCTTTAGGACTGCCAGATATTGCTCAAAATTCGTGTCGAATCTGGCGCTGGGAACTGAAATGCCCAGAACGAATCTTCCAGCCAGGCCATCAATCGGAACTGCGAGGCAACGGATGCCTTCGTGAAACTCTTCGTTGTCCACGGCATATCCACGTTGGCGGATCGTCTCAAACTCTTTCAGCAAAGTTGCTCGGTCCGTGATGGTTTTGGAGGTCCGGGCTACGGTGGGATGAGTATCGAGATAGTTTTCGCAGATATTCTGATCGACCATTGCCAGAAGGAGCTTTCCCGCGGCGCGGGCATGTGCATGACCGCTGAAACCTGGCGGGATTTGCGCCGCACCGACGGGAGACTCGCCGCGCGCCGTGGAGAGTGCAACAATCTCTCCATCGACCCAGCCACTGGCGTAAGCGGCTTCTTCGGTTGCAGTGACAATGGACCGTACACGGCGTGCCAGATGTTCCGGTGGCGCAAGTTGCCGATGAAATCCTTCGGCAATGGCCATGGACGCAAGGCCAAGAACGTACCGGTTGCTTTCGTTCTTACGGATAATGCCGGTGGCGTGAAGTGTATGGATCAGGTGATAGGTCACCTGACGGGACAGCTTGAGTTTCTCGGTGATGTCTTTGACCTTAAGGCCGTTGGGGCTTTCAGAGACAGCGAGCAAAATTGAGATCGCGCGAAGCGCGGATTGAACGCGCGGCTTCGGCTCCACTGTTCCTTCCTCGATAGGAGGGGCAACAGGAGTAATTGCTTTTAGTTTTGTTTTTTTTGCCGATGTCATTGTTTGTTCTGCTCCGTATTTAACAATCGGTCGAGGTGATAACCGTCATGCGTCTGGCCGATTGTCTGACCTTTTCCCAGTCAATTCTTATTCCTACGCCTGGCTCCTCGCCAGGTTTTATTTTGCCATCACGTATTTCAGGCAGGTCGATCAGGAGAGTCTCGATCGGATCGGCTCCGGAGCTGGATGGAATATATTCGGCGGCTTCGACGTTGGGGAATGCACATGCTAGATGGACATGCAGCGGCGCAAAAACGTGGGGAAAGACGGATCTTCCGCAAGCCGCCGCTATATTAATTGCTTCTATTGCTCCCGTAACACCACCACAGGTCGTGGCATCGACCCGAAGGATCCCTATGCCTTTTACCAGATCCGCAAATGCTCTCGGCCCAAAGACATCTTCTCCTGCTGCGATAGGCGTGGTGAGATCGCGCTGCAACTCATGGGTTAAGGACGTGTCATTTGCGGCGAAAGGATCTTCGATGAAGTCGAATCCCATGCTATCGAGGTCGCGGCAAACACGTCTGGCCTCGGTCAATGTATTCCAACTCCAATGAGCATCCGCCGCAACTATGCCGCGTGTATCTTTTGTAACTGCTGCGGCATAAGCGCGATCAAAGTCAGGATCGTTGCCCTTCAGCATTACTTTTACCCGGTGATGACCTGCATCAAGCAGACCGTGAACTTCGTCGGTAATCTCGGAAATCTGCCGGCGATCCATGTAATATCCTGCAACGGCAGTAACCTCTGCCTGTGTTTTGAATGCACCCAGGTATTCAAAGAGCGGTTGCTGCGCTGCTTTGCAGGCAATGTCCCAAAGACCGATATCGAACAAACTCAAGCCCCGGGTCAATGCGGCACGGCCAGGGATATTGGAATTTTCGAGCCGGTACATGATCTCGCGCCGCATGGATGCCTTTTGAGCGATTACCTGTTTTGCCATCAGGCTCAGGGTTTCGAAGAGAGGTGTACCGCGAGGATATCCAATTGCTTCGCCATAGAGGCCGGAATCCGTCTCAATGCGCAGCACAACATAGTCTCTTGTGCTGATTTGCGTTGAGCCGAGACGCAGAATGTGGGGCAGGGGAAGTCCACATTCTGCAAGATGTACCTTGGAAACGTTCATTAGACAAAACTCTTTTGTAAATCCATAGGATGCTCTTCGCCAAGATATCATCATGGATTGATTATTGCTGCATAATTTGATGAAACAAAGAATGAGCTGCTATAGTCTTGAAGCTCTCCTCATGCTGCTTACCGGGAGCGTCAAATTCTGGGGTCACTTCAGATGTCACAGAATCCACAGGACAAAGGAATACCTGGTCTGCGCGGAACGGAGCACATCGGCTTCACGGTTCCGAACCTTGAGCAAGCCACCTCATTTTTTGTAGATGTCATCGGTTGTGAGTTGATGTTCGAACTTGGACCGTTTGTTTCCGATGACGATTGGATGGCCATCCACCTGAATGTTCACCCAAGAACGGTGATGAGCAGGCTTCGATTCTTTCGCTGCAAATATGGCTCGAACTTCGAGATATTCCAGTACGAATCGCCTGACCAGGTCCTTACGCAGCCCAAAAACAGCGATATCGGTGGACACCATCTCGCGTTTTATGTGGAGGATCTCCCCGCAGCGGTCGAGTACTTGAAACGGAAGGGAGTGCGGCTTCTGGGCGAACCGACCCTGCGAACGACGGGGCCTAATGCGGGACAACACTGGATCTACTTCCTGTCCCCATGGGGTATGCAGTTTGAGTTAGTGAGTTTTCCGCATGGCAAGGGTTATGAGAAGCAGATGGAGGCTCGTTTGTGGCATCCCGCCAAGCCGGCGGAATAGGTGTGAGTCGATAATTCGACTCACATGGCCGTTCAAAGCGGCTGAGTAGACTAGTCAGGGAAATGTCCGCCTTATTAACAGCCATCAGTAAAGCATGGGCTAAACATTCGTTATAACTGATTGAGGAGATTTGGAGGCGCGGGTCGGGATCGAACCGACGCATAAAGGTTTTGCAGTTCAGGTATTTTATTCTAACTAGTTGATAAAACGCGTCAATTTCGTCGAATGATGTACTCGAAAGAGCGTGTTTTAGTATCGTTTTTCCCCTTATTGGCAGCCAATTGGCAACCACGAATTTCGGAGAAATGAGCAGGTTCAGGACAGATACTTTCCAGCGTTGTAGACCACCGCCTCAATCGGCTCCTGCCATCTTTGGTCAGGAGTTCCATCTACCTTTAGCCGCTTGATACCGCTTTTCATCCAGGTCTCTTCAATCGTGGGTGGATAAACACTGACTTCAAAGACTGACTTGCTCAACATACGGTTGTGTCCTTGGCATCTTGTGTAGAAGCGTACAGAGTCTGTTAGCCGGAGTGTGGATTGGAGTCGATAACCTGGGCTTGGCGAGCCGTAGGGTCAGTTATGGTATGGAAGCTGAGACGGCTGTCGGATTCGACTCCAGTCTTAAATTGGCCCACCAGCTTTAATTCTCCGCAGAAAAGGCTTCGGTTTCAGTAGACGCATGGGTAGCTGCGAATATTAAACAGTACAGAATCAGGTCCATATTAGCCTTAGCCCTCTGTCGAACAGTCTTGGCGGAAATGACAGTGGGATTTCGTTCGCGCATGTCTCGTGTTTTATCTAGATGAAGGTATCTCGGCTTTATTTTGCATGGAAGACGGCGCGGTTGATGTCGGGCCAGAACTCTTTGAAGAAGAAGGTTCCGGCGTCGATGCCGACGTTGGTTCCCCAGCGGCTGGCCGTGTTGTTGAAGCCGCGTTGGCTCCGCGGATAGTAGAGGTTGGAGATTCCGGCGGCTATGCCTGCCCCGACGACTTCGCTGGAGTTGAAGGTTTCGCCGCCGCTGTCGGTGCGTGTGACGACGGCGCGGCTGAGGGAGTAGCCGGTGCGCTTCCAGAAGCCTCCGCGGCCGAGGGTGTAGTAGCGGGTGTCCTGGCGGGTGATAGTGGGGACGATGAATTCGACGGCGTAGTTTTCGACGGTCTGATCGGCGAAGCTGTGCCAGTAGTAGCGGCCATAGCCTGCGGCGCCCTGATGGAACTCTGGGGTTTGATTCAGGCCCATCTGCACGCCGGCGAGGATACCGACGAAGATGATGGCGGAGTAGTCGAAGCTGTCCTCGCTGGCGGTGACGAATTTGTCTTTAACGCTCTGGGGCGGGAGCTGCGTGTCGGCGGAGACAGCGCGGAAGTTGGGGATGATGCCAAGGATGCGCTTGGTCTGCTGACCTGCCTGGGAGTCAGAGGACGGTGAGCCTGTGCTACTCGAGGAGCCGGATTGAGTGATCGTGCCGGGTGATTCGGGAAGCGGAATCGTTGAGGAGGAGCTTTGCGCGTTCGCGTGAAGCGAGAAAGCAAAACAACAGAGGAGTGCGGAGAGCTTGACGTTCATACGACAGGTTCCCATGTAGACTCATTCGCTTGATTCAGAAGATGACTGCTAGATTCTTGAGACGAAGGGCAGAGTTCAAAGGAAAGCAGGTGTGTGCCCTTGGGCGGCATCTATATATATTTACCGAGGTGGTAGAGAACGGCTTCCAAAGGGTCGTTCCAGCTTGTGTTGGGGCTCAATCTTGAGGCGAGGTTGGATCCGAGTAAAAAGTATCTATTTCGGCGGTACGACCACAAAGGCGACTTTGTTCATTGCCCCAGTATTGATATCCGCCGAAGAAATTCTTCTAAACTTGTCGTTGAATTATTCAACTGCCCTATAAGGGCGCTGGGCGGCATAGCCAAGACGAGATATTGTGGGAGTACAAAACCTCAATTAGCTTCTCGGTATACTCGACAACCGTTGTCAAGTGAATTATCGTTCAGTCCTAATTTGAGATCGATTCCAGGTATTGATAATCCCTTCTTGCCGCTTCGATTGCAGTGGTCCAGAAAAATGGTGGTTCCTGCTCGATAAAGAAATGCTCTACACCTGCAGCTTTGGCCGCAATCAGGATCGATTTGTATTTAATGTATCCGGTACCGAGGACTGTTCCCTGGGGCACCTCAGAACGTTCAAGTGACGTGCTTGGCTGAGCGGTCCGCATGAAGTCCTTGATATGCACCATGCGATAGCGATTCGGAAACCGTTTAAAGTATACTGTGCGACTCGCCTGTTAACCGAAAGTCCATAAGCCTTTCGGAGGGAGCAATGCGCTTCGTCCTTGAAGCGCTCCTTCAGTCCCAAGTGGCGGGTTATGGTCTCCAGGCCTTTCAGGAAAAGCCTAAATACGCGGATTATTTCTTCCCAAACTTGCAGGCGATTTCTAGGGAGAGGTCCATTTAGGGTACATTCTTTGGAAAGGTTTCCTAAAATCGTTTGGTTGTATTTTTGCTATTAGGATTTAATTTTCACCATCGAAATGTGATATGAAGATAGATTTGTTGTGACTGCTTCGATTTGATGTGGTTGTGTCTGAATTGTGAACCGGGGTTGTTTTGAGTTCTTTGTGGGATGTTTATAGCCATGAGTGTGAAAAAGCATTCTCTTTCGGGTGGAGTCACGCTGCAGGCCGTCGCGAGAGTGGCAGGAGTCACGATCGCGACAGCCTCGCGTTCGTTGAACGACGCTTATGGCGTTCACCCAGCGACGCGTGCGCGTGTTCTTCAGATCGCGAAGAGGCTCAACTACACGCCCAACCGCTTTGCACGCGGTCTCGTTACTGGACGCTCGGACATGATTGGCCTCATCGTGAGCGATGTTCGCAACTCGTACTTTGCAGAGGTGGCGAGGGGAGTGGAGGATGCTGCGCTCGAGGCAGGGCGCGACGTGATGCTGTGCAACAGCGATCTGAACTCCGCGCGGCAGATGAAATCCATCGCCTCTCTTCTCGATAAGCGGGCTGAGGCCATTATCATGAACTCGGTTGCGGCGCTCTCTCGTGCGGACCAGCAGCAGATTGCTGCTGTCGATGTACCGATTGTGCTGCTTAATCGGACCGGACGCGACGGCACCTTCTCTACGGTCAGCGCCGACAATGAAAAGGGCGGCCGGCTCGCGGCGGAGTGTCTGTTGCGTAACGGTCACCGCAACGTCATCCATCTGACTGGGCCTAAGAGTCATGCCAACCTGGCTCGCAGAGCGCAGTCCTTCCTCAAGGCAATGTCCGCACAGCGCGGCACCAGGGTTCAGACGATTCATGCCATTCACACGCTACAGGGTGGCTATGGCGCAGCGCAGGAGTTGTTCCGCTCGATGAAGGGCGCGACAGCCATCTTCACCGGCAATGACGTCATGGCGTTTGGTGTGATGCGCGCGGCAATTGAGGCTGGCATCCGGATTCCACGCGATATCTCGCTGATTGGCTTCGACGATGTAGAGCTCGCAGCTATGAGCTTTCCGCCGCTGACAACGGTCCATCAACCCAAGTACAGTGTAGGCCGCGCTGCGCTCGAGATAGTGAAGGAGCTTCTGGAATCTGGCGAGCACACGCCGCGGCATCGCGTACTCGATGTAAAGCTGGTCGAACGCGCTTCAGTCGCGAAGATTTCAAAATGACCGTGGCGCTTTTAAACCAATGAAGGTATCATCAAAAGCTCCGGAACCGTCACACGAGGCGGCATCTGCATGATGTGAAGGATCGTCTTCGCGACATCCTCCGGCCTAAGAGCCTTTTCAAGCGTGTCGGCCGAGAGCTTCTCCGGTCGTTTTTCCACCAGCTCCGTATTGGTCAGGCCCGGCATGATGCAGCATGTGCGTATGCCGGATGCTCGTTCCTCGAGTCGGATGGCATGTGCCAGTCCAAGCAGACCGCGCTTGGAGGCCTGATAGGCGGCACCCGACATATCGGCGATCGCTCCTGCCGTCGATGAGACGTAGATGATGTGGCCTGCTCCAGCTTTGCGCATGTAGGGCAAAACTGCGTGCGAGAGATAGAATGCACCGGTCAGGTTGGTCTCGATCACATTGTTCCACGTCGTCGGAGGCATAACCTTCATGGCGCGGTCGGCGGTGTTTGTGCCAGTAGCGTACACGGCAATGTCGATGCGGCCATGCTCAGCAATAACGCTGTCGGCCAGCGCCATCATGTCGTCGAGATTGCCAGCGTCGGCTCTGTGGATTCCGATAGTTGTCCCCTCCGTGGCGAGCTTCGACTGCATGGTCTGCAGGCGATCTTCGCGCCGGGCGGCCGCCACCACAATGGCTCCTGCATTCGCTGCCATTACTGCGACTGCCTGGCCAATGCCACTGGAAGCTCCGACTATAACTACGACCTGCGACTTGAGAAATTTGGACATAGACCTTCCGCTGAAACTACATTTTTAGAGCTTCGATAGTCTCAGACTATCGCCTCGATGCGTGTTGCTGTCAATGTTCTGCGAGATACTTTGATGCCCCTGGCTACACTCTTGTTGACAGGAATGCGGTCATTGCCTGAAGATTCTTCGGAAACGCTTCCAAGACTGCGTGGCGCGGCGAATTGCCTCGCTCCAAATCTGAGCTATGGCCACTAGCTCTCCATCCAGGGCGGAATTGTTTTCAGGGGAAGGGAATCCGATGCGCAGTTTAAATCTGATACTGGCTCTCATGGGCAGCCTGGTTCTTCCGGGGTGCAGCAGGGCACAGGACGTGCTGATCGTAGCTGATGAATTTCATGCGATGCAGGTACTGGCAGCTCACCTTGAGCAGGACACCAAAGTGCATACGCGCATCGTCGGCCAGCTTGAGATGCCGCCTTCGCTCGTATCTTATCGTGCTGTTATGGTCTACCTGCACGGCGAGCTACAGGCAGGCGCGGAACACAAATTTATCCAGTACGCCAATGATGGCGGCGACCTGATCCTGCTGCATCACACTATCAGCTCGCGCAAGCGAGAGAACAAGGACTGGTACAACTTCCTTCATATCGAGCTACCGTCGAAGCCGTTCGACGACGGTGGCTATGCCTACTTCGCTCCGGTCACCTACCAGGTCGTGAATCTTGCCTCTGGAAGTCCAATCATGCAGAAGGTCATCTTTGATCAAAAGGCGGCGTTCGCCGATCCTTCCGGCACAGTGGAAAGCACATTACCTGCCACATCGTTTCCTGACACTGAGGTGTACGTGAACCACGTGTTGACCGGGCAACGCACTCTGCTGCTCGGTATGAAGTATACCGACTCGAAGACAGGCAAGATCTACATGCAAGATACTGCGGGGTGGATGATGCCCGCGGCCAAAGGAGTCGTGTTTTATTTCATGATGGGCCATCGCGCCGAAGATTTTGACAACGCCGCGTACCGGCAGATCCTGGATAACGCCGTGGAGTATCGGAAGTGATGGTTATAAGGCTTCGAAATAAAAACAGGAAGACCATTCGTCTGCATGTTGTCGTTCGGATCACGATGCTTGCTGTCGTCGCATTGTGGGTGGGTTCTGCCACAGCTCAGTCAGTGATCTCGCAGGATGTGAAGAACGGCAAAGCCCGTTACGATAGCCTGTGCGCTGGTTGCCACGGCGCCGACGGTATTGGAACCGAACATGCGCCGCGGCTCGCCGACAATCCTGACCTCAGAGGACGGTCGAAAGAACGTATCCACGGCACTATCGCTGCGGGATTTCCGGCTTCTGGCATGCCACCTTTCGGTGGGCTTCCTGTGCAGGACCTTGACGATCTCTCTGCCTATGTTCGCTCGCTAAATCTTCCAGCCGGTGAGTCGGTCAGCATAGGAGACGCCGCTGCGGGCAAGCAGTACTTCTGGAGTGGAGGGAAGTGCAGCAGTTGTCACATGGTGCATGGCATAGGCTCCTCGATTGGACCCGATCTCTCTGACATCGGTGCGAGGCTCAGCGTATCGTCTATCCGACATGTGCTTACTGCTCCTGACCTCAACATTACGCCGGGCTATGAGGCGGCCACTGTCGTTACAAAGCGTACAGGCAAAACACTGCACGGCTTCCTTCGCAATCAGACTAACTACGATCTGCACCTGCAGGACATGAATGGCGTCTTTCACCTGTTGCCGCTCAGCGAAGTTGCATCCGTCACGAAGGACAAACACGCAACGATGAAGCCTATCGATCTGCCGCAGACCGCCATGCAGAACCTTACGGCCTATCTCAGCAGCCTGACTGGAGTCGAGCCTGGTGCTCTGCCAGCTCCCAACACAACGCCCGGCCCCAGCGCAATCGAGTTTGATGGGATTCTTCACCCCAAACCCGGCAACTGGCCCACCTACAACGGCAATCTCAGCGCCAACCGTTACAGCCCACTGACTGGTATCAATCGCGGAAACGTTGATCGCCTGCTGCTGAAGTGGATTGCGCCGATGCCGCAGCTCGGCCTCGAGGCCACGCCGATCGTAGTCGACGGCATCATGTACTTCTCCGGTCAGAATCAGGCCTATGCGATGGATGCAAAAACCGGCCGGACCATCTGGCGTTACTTCAGGCCACCTACTCCGGGTCTTGTGGGAGATGCGTCTGTCGGCACCAATCGAGGCCCAGCCATTTTTCGAGACAAGATCTTCGTTACCACCGACAACGCGCATCTTCTGGCGCTCAACCGCGTCACCGGCAAAGTGATGTGGGAGGTTGTCATGCCGGAGGAGAAAGAGCACTACGGCTCCACTGTATCGCCGCTCATTCTTAACGATACAGTGATCGCAGGCGTCTCCGGTGGAGACTGGGGAATGCGCGGCTTCGTCGTCTGTTACGACACGGCGACAGGTAAGCTGCTATGGCGTCACTGGACCCTGCCTGGCCCGGGTGAACCCGGCATCGAGACCTGGGGTAAGGAGTGGCCGCGTCTCGCTGGAGGCTCCACCTGGCTTACCGGATCATATGATCCTGAGACCGACACTCTCTTCTGGCCCACCGGCAATCCGTGGCCCGACTCCGACGACCGCGACCGGCCGGGTGACAATCTTTACACCAACAGCATCCTCGCGCTCGATCCTCACACCGGCAAGATGAAGTGGTACTTCCAGTTCACGCCGCACGACACAGCCGATCGTGATGCTGTGGAGCCGCCGGTACTCGTCAACGAGGTCTACCGCGGCAAGCCGATGAAGCTTCTGCTGCATGCAGATCGTAACGGTTTCTTTTACGTCTTTGACCGCACCAACGGCAAGCTGCTACTGGCGAAGAGTTTTCTCAAGCAGTTGAACTGGGCCACGGGCATCGACTCCAATGGACGTCCGCAACTCGCAACCTTCAGTGGTCCTGTTGCTACACGCCAGCGTAAATGCCCGGACAACGCCGCCAATTGGAGCTCCACTGCTTTCAGCCCCGTCACGAAGCTCTACTACCTCATGACGATCGAAGACTGTGGCGACCCCTCCGCCCCTCTTGGCTCGAAGGAGGCGAACGGACCCGGCCAGCGCGTGCTGAAGGCGCTCGACATCGAAACGGGAGCCGTCAAGTGGGAGATTCCGCAGCCTGGGCCTCTGGTGCTGAAGACCTGGTCCGGCGTGCTCGGCACTGCCAGCGGCCTTATCTTCTATGCCGACCCAAACGGGGCCTTCGTCGCGGCTGACGAAAAGACCGGAAAAATTCTTTGGCACTACGATACGAACGTCGGTATGAAAGGGCCACCGATGACCTACGCTGTCGACGGCAGGCAGTACGTCGCCATTACCGCAGGTTCAACGCTGCTCTCTTTCGCGCTGCCTGCGCAGCCTACGATCGCAGCCAACAAGGCAACCAAATGATACGAGTGAGGTCTGAGATGAAACGGAAAGTGATGGAATCCGGAATGTCGCGTCGTTCGCTGCTGATGGGAGCGGCTATGACCGGCGCTTTCCAGGCACTCGGTTCGGGATTTGCGCGCGCCGAAGCATCGCCACTGACCGCAGCGCCCGATGTAGGCGGCAAGCTGAAGGTCTCCATCTTCTCCAAGCATCTACAGTGGCTCAGCGTGCCAGAAGCTGCAGCGCTGGCGAAGCAGATCGGCTTCGATGCAATCGATCTTACCGTGCGTGCCGAGGGCCATGTACTGCCTGAGCGCGTTGCTACGGATCTGCCCATTGCTGTCGAACAGATCCGCAAGGCAGGCCTTGAGGTCTCCATGATCACCACCGACATAACACCCGATACGATGGCCTCGGCGGAGGCAGTGCTTAAGACTGCTTCGAAGCTGGGGATCCACCGCTATCGCTGGGGCGGTCTGAAGTACGACAATACACAGCCGATCCCGGCGCAGATCGAAGCCATGCGTCCGAAGATGCGTGCTCTCACCGATCTCAACCGCCGCACGCAGGTCTGCGGAATGTATCACACGCACTCTGGCCCCGGAATGGTTGGCGCATGCATCTGGGACCTCTGGCTTATGTTCCGTGATCTCGATCCGCAGTGGATGGGGATCAACTACGACATCGGCCATGCTACCGTCGAAGGCGGATACGGTGGCTGGATCGCTACTTCGAAGTTGGTCAAAGACTACATGCGCGGCGTTGCCATGAAGGACTTCATCTGGCAACGCAATACCAAGGGCTCCACCCACACCGATCCTTATGACAAGAGTCTCGGAGTCGAAGGCGCGTTCGTTCCGCACTGGTGCGCCATAGACACTGGCATGGTTCACTTCGACGGCTTCTTCGAGATTATCAAGGCCGATAGCTTCTCCGGCCCCGTGCAACTGCACTTCGAATACCCGCTTGGCGGCGCGGAGAACGGCAAGAAGACTCTCTCTCTGCCGCGTGAGCAGGTTGTTGAGGCTATGAGCAGAGACCTGAAGGCTGTTCGTGCCCACATGGCGAAACAGGACCTTGTTTAGCCAGGCGTCGCTTTAATTTTGAAATGCCTCGGAGGCTAAGAGATGGAGAAGGCGACGGAAACGCAGCTGAGATGGGTTGTACTCGGGATGACCTTTCTGGCGACAGTGATCAACTACCTCGACCGGCAGACGCTTTCCGTGATGGCTCCCGTATTGCTGGATCAGTTTCATATCTCCGCCGGAACATATAGCCAGATCATCTTCGCGTTCATGCTCGCATACACAATCATGAACGGCATCTCCGGCCCACTGCTCGATCGTCTTGGCAGTCGCATCGGCTATTCGCTCACCATCGCCTTCTGGTCCGCGGCTGAGGTGCTCACCGCGGCTGCGACCGGAGCACTCTCGCTTGGCATATTTCGCTTTCTTCTCGGTATGGGCGAGGCCGGCAATTACCCGGCTGGCGTAAAAGTCATCGGGGAGTGGTTCCCGCCCAGGGAGCGCTCGCTGGCCTCGGGCATCTTCAACAGTGGCGCTGCCATTGGAGCGATGCTCGCGCCACCGCTGCTTGCCTGGGCTGCTATTACCTTCGGTTGGCGCGCCTCATTCATCATCGTCGGCCTCTGCGGCTTTGTATGGATGGTTGTGTGGCTCGTCGTGTACCGCAATCCACCACTCAATCCCGCCGAGCCTGACCTCCCTCCACCGCCTGTGATGAGTCTCGTGCGCGATCGCTTCGTCTGGCAGTTCACGCTCTCCAAGGTATTTGCCGATCCTGTCTGGTACTTTTACACCTTCTGGTTTCCGCAGTACCTCAAGGTGGGCCACGGATTCACGCTCGTTCAGATCGGTAAGATTGGCTGGATTCCCTTTGCCACTGCGGGTATTGGAAACCTCGCAGGAGGCTTCCTGACGATGCTCATTCTGCGCATCGGTGTCTCTGACCAGACCGCGCGCCGTGTCAGCGTGCTTGTCTTCTCCGCTTGTATGGTCGTCGCGTTTCCAGCCGCCATGGTAAGCAGCGCGACTCTCAGCATCGCGCTCATCTCGGTCGCAACCTTCGGCTATAGCGGAGCGCTCGCCAACGTCCTCGCACTTCCGCGCGACGTCTTTCCCAAAAACGCCGTAGCTTCCATCTGGGGACTTGCCAGCATGGGTTCGGGCTTCGGCGGTATGGTCTTTAGTCTCGCTACCGGTTGGCTCGTCGATCACTACTCGTTCCGCCCCGTCTTCATGCTTTTCGGAACGCTGCCAGTCATCGCAGCCATTCTCATCTGGACGCTGCCGCGTGTTCGCGCTGGGGCAACCGACTCACTCGCAGCCACGGCCTGAGTCTTAGCGCAGAAACGGCGTCGTACAGGAGAACCTGCGCAGACGCCGTTCCTTCTGATTACAGCTTTCGTGTCACGCCATCAGGAAGCCGCCATTGATCTCGATCACCTGTCCATGGATAAAGGTCGATCGGTCGCTAGCAAGAAAGACCACCAGGTCCGCAATCTCTTCCGACGTTCCCAACCGGCCGATTGGAGTGGCTGAGCGCACTCCATCGAGTCCCTCCGTGGTAGAAAAAGCGCGGTGATAGCCTGTGTCGATGGTTCCGGGCGAGATGCAGTTCACCCGCACTCCCTGTGGTGCAAACTCCTTCGTCAACCCCTTGGTCATGGCAGACACGGCAGCCTTTGCAGACGAGTATGCCAGTGCTCCCAGTCCGCCGCCAAAACGCGCCGCCACTGAAGACATGTTGATGATGACGCCGCTCTTGCGTTCGGCCATCCCACGGACTGCCGCTTGCGACAGGAAGAAAGCGCTAGTCAGGTTCAGCATCATGACCTTCTCCCATAGCTCGTGTGTGAAGTCTAGAACGCGCGTTCGCTGCACCAGGGAGCCGGCGTTGTTGACCAGGATGTCGATCTCCCGTGAGGACGCGAAGGCGCACAGACTGTCCGTGCCGCTACGAGTGCTCAGGTCTGCCTGCACGATCTCTCCATCGGCCCCGGCTACGCGCAGCTGGGCTAGGACCTCCTTCGCCTCCGTCTCCTGGGAGTTATAGTGAACGATCACATAGGCTCCCGCCTTGCCAAGTGCCACTGCCGAGGCAGCACCTATACCGCTGCTGGCGCCTGTCACGAGTGCCGTCTTGCCGGCAAGCGAGATGCCGGCCGCTGGATTGTTTGTCATAGTCTTCTAACCATACTTTCGGAGCGCAAAGGCGTAAAATTGGAAACGCTTCCGAAATCATCGCCGTCCTGACCAAGATCTGTCAACGTCGGCCTAACCGCATAGTTACTAAAAATAAAACGACCTCCCAATAGTCAAACATTACTTGACAACGGTGCGCGTACTGCGTAATTTCGGAAACGTTTACGAAACGGTTGCCGACACGTTGTCTGTTTGCTCGCTTCCGCTTCCACATTCCATGGAGCGATTCCCATGTCTATCCGTCGGTTCTTTCGACAGGTTCTACTCGCAACCACTTTTTCGCTCACATTCGCTTCGCAGTGGGCGCATGCGCAGGCTACAACCGGAACCATTCTCGGCACGGTCGCCGACGATACCGGAGCTGCTATCCCTGAGGCGATGATCACCGTACGAAACCTCGGCACGGGACAGGAACGCGTCGTCAAGTCCGATGGCAGTGGCGTCTATAACGTGTCGAACCTCCAGGTAGGCCACTACTCGGTCACGGTTACGCATGACGGCTTTGCTCCCGTCCAAATCGCCGACACCGAGCTTCAGGTAGCACAGCGCGCCACCATCAATCCCGTGCTTCATGTGGGAGCGATCAGCGCTAAGGTCGAGATCATCGCCTCGCAGGTCCCGTTGCTGAACGAAGCATCGTCCTCCGTAGGGCAAGTCATCGATACTCAGACCGTACAGAACGTACCGTTGAACGGGCGCTCCTTCTGGCAGCTCACGCAGCTCACCCCGGGTGTCAGCTTTATCCAGGGCGGTCAGAACATTCCTGCCGGTGGAACATCAATCCGCGCCAGCGCCGTCAACGTCAACGTCAACGGCCTGTCTCCGTCGTGGACCGGCTGGTATCTTGATGGCTCGAACATCACCGAGACTCAGCTCGGTGGCACCCTGATCTCGCCCAATGTCGATGCGCTGCAAGAGTTCAAGGTTGAATCCAGCAATATGCCTGCCGACTACGGCCATAGCCCGACCATCGTTAACGCGACGCTAAAAAGCGGAACCAACGCCTTTCACGGTACTGCATATGAGTTCCTCCGCAACAACGCCTTCGACGCAAAGAACTACTTCTACGTTCCTCCGGCAGGCAGTACACGCCGCAACCAGCCGCTGCATCGCAACCAATTCGGCTTTGCTGTGGGCGGGCCGATTGTTCACGACCATACATTCTTCTTTATCGATCTTCAATCCACGCTGTACCGTCTCGGACAGAACTTCGACAACATCGTTCCCAGTGCTGCAATGCGAAGTGGAAACTTTCAGGGCAGTGGAATAACGATCAAGGATCCGCTTACCGGTCTCGCGTTTGCCAACAACACCATTCCCGCAAGCCGGATCGCTCCACAAGCAGCGTACTTTCTCAAGTACATTCCTGCTGCAAACCAGGTGCGCGGGAACGTTTCCCACGCCGTACTTACCAATAGCCTCAAGCAGCAGCTTGACCTCGGAGATATCCGTGTCGACCAGACGCTATGGTCCAAGGACCACCTGACGGGTCGCTACTCTATCTCCAACAATCGCGAGACGGATCCCAATGCCTTCCCGCTGCTCGGAGGTTTTCCGCTCCGCAGTCGCGGGCAGAACGTGGTCTTGCGCGAGACCCATATTTTCTCGCCCAAGTGGCTCGCTGAATCTCAGTTCTCTTACTACCGCAGTGTCTTCTTCTTTACCAGTTCACTGCAGGGGCAAGATATTAACACTGCAGCCGGTATTCAGGGCGCAGAAGGGCTCTCTCCTCCGCAGTATTACGGTCTTCCCACCATCACTATCTCCAACTACACAGGATTCAATGGTCAGAGCGGAAGTAATTCTTACCCGAAGCAGAACAAGATCCGCTCGTGGCAGTATGTAGAACGCGTGACGTACAGCAGTGGCAAACACGAGGTTCGGTTCGGGTACGAGAACTTCCATAACCTGAATACATACATCTCTGGTTCCAGCTCTCTCGGAACCTTTGGCTTTAGCAATGCTTATTCTGGAGATAACTTCGCAGATTTCCTACTGGGCTATCCTGCCAGCGGTTCGCGCAGCTATTTCCGTTCGCTCTGGGGCGACTACGGCAACTACCAGGCCATGTATGTGCAGGATGACTACAAAATGCGCTCCAATCTCACCATCAATGCGGGTTTCCGCTGGGAGATCAATCCCTTCTACAACGGCATTAAGGGGCAGGTCACCGGCCTCAATCCTGCAAACGGCAAAATCGTCATACCAGATGATTTCTCACTTCAGGCGCAGCCCGGCACGGCAACACTCTATCCGCTCTTTTCCGATCGTCTTCAGACCACCAGCTCGCTTGGACTTCCAACCACGGTCCGTCCCACGGCAAAGGTCAACCTCGGGCCGCGTCTTGGCATAGCCTACAGCGGCCTAAAAGATACTGTCTTCCGCGCAGCCTATGGCATCTTCTATCTCTTTCCTGACAACAACGCGATCAACAACACGCAGAATGTCGTTCCGTTTGTTGCATCGCAGACGGTGAACAATACCAAGCCAACCCCCACGCTGACTCTTGGCAACTTCTACTTGAGTCAGCCCATCGTCGCACCAAACACGTCGAATGCCGTTTGTTCCTTCGGTTTCGTTGCAAAGTCCTGCTCGCAACCAAGTGTCAGCACGATGGAGCTAAACACAAAGAACACGTACGTGCAGGAGTACAACCTCGCCGTGCAGCATCAGTTCGGCTCCAAGCTTTCGCTTGACGTTGCCTACGTAGGCAACCGTTCGCTGCACATCGTCCAGCCCTTTCAGGTCAACGATCCCTACCCTGGTCCTGGAACCATCCAGAATCGCCGCCCACTGCAACAGTGGGGGACCATCAGCCTCTCCAGATACGCTGGTAACGGCAATTACAACGCTTTGCAGACGAAGCTCGAGACCCGCGCTCTCGCAGGAGCAACCATTCTTGTCTCCTACACCTACGGACGCTGCCTCACCGATGGAACCTTCGGTGGTCTCACGCGCGAACAGAGCGGCGGCTACTATTACTATGGTCCGTGCAACTATGATCTTCATCACAACTTCGTCACCAGCGGTGTATACGATCTTCCTTTCGGTCGTGGCAAGACCTTCGCAAGTTCGGCTAGCGGCTTCCTTCAGGGACTTGTCGGGAACTGGGGGCTCTCTGGCGTAGGCACGTTGCAGTCGGGCCTGCCCTTCACACTGACAGTCAGCGGCGATCCAGCGAATACTGGGCTTGGCTCACAGCGGCCAAACATCACCGGAACGCCGCAGATGGTGCGGCGTCCCAACTGCTGGTACTACGACTCGCGTAACACGTCCTGCCCGTCAGGAGGCACCGATGCCTTTGCTGTTCCGGCGCAGTATACCTACGGCAATGGGCAAACCAACACTATGCGGAACGATGGCCTTGTGCAGTTCGACATCTCTCTTCTCAAAAGCTTTCACTTCACCGAGACTAAATCGCTTGAATTCCGTGGAGCGTTCTTCAATATCTTCAATCACGCTACGTTTGCAACGCCGGTTACTAACATTGACTCTACCTCGGCAGGTCAGATTACCTCGACCCTTAACGCCGCGCGCTCCATCGAACTTGCTGGAAAGATCTACTTCTAACGTTCTGGTTACTCATCATTTGGCCACATCAATGGAACAATTTCAGGAGGGCCGTTCTCAAACCGTATTCTGCAGGTTGGCGGGCGTATTCTCTTCTAGCTACAGCAACTCGATATACCGCCCTGGGTGCAACGGTGAAGGAAGCAGAGAGGATTTTCGGTGTGAGGCTCAGACGGATAACAGTAACAGTCTTCGTTGTTGGAATTCTGTCGATAGTGGGATATGGGGGAGTAAAAGATAACGGAACGCCAATCAAGACACTAAGCGGCTTGGTGACGGGTGTACAACGTGCAGGATCGTCCGTGATGGCTTACAAAGGAATTCCATATGCTGCGCCGCCGGTAGGGGAGCTGCGGTGGCGTCCGCCTATGCCTGTGGCGCCATGGAAAGGTGTGCGCAAAGCGGACCATTTCGAAGCGAGCTGCATGCAGAAGATTCGCGGGGAACATCTGCCGTGGACACGGCAGTTTATGGCACAGTATCCGATCAGCGAAGACTGTCTATACCTCAACGTGTGGACCGCGGGCAAATCCTCGTCAGACGAGCGTCGACCCGTCCTGGTATGGATTCACGGTGGTGGGTTTGTTGAAGGATCAGCTGCACCAGAAGTTTACAGTGGGGAAGGGCTGGCGAAGCGAGGAGTCGTGTTCGTCTCAATCAACTATCGTCTGGGAGTCTTCGGCTTTCTGTCACATCCAGGCCTGACGAGCGAATCACCGCATCACGCGTCGGGAGACTATGGGTTGATGGATGCTATCGCCGCGTTGAATTGGGTGAAGAAAAACATCGCGGCATTTGGTGGCGATCCGAACCGAATCACTGTTGCAGGACAATCTTCAGGGGCGGCAGCTGTGATTTACCTTACCGCATCGTCGATGGCAAAAGGGCTCTTTCAGAGGGCAATCGTTGAAAGCGGAGCTTACCTGACTCCGCCCTCCACTTTCTCGCTCAAGGATGCGGAGAAGAATGGGATAACGTTCGCACGAGTGAGCGGAGCACACACTATTAAGGAGTTGCGGGCTCTGAAGGCAGACGACTTACTGAAGGCACAAGACATCGCGAGTGTCCGTTTTCGTCCTGATGTGGACGGAATGTTTCTTCCGCAGACCGTTACGGAGATCTTTGCCTCAGGAAAGCAAAATGACGTCCCGACAATAACGGGACAGACCGCTGACGAAGGGAGCAGTTCGTCGAATTATGGAAAGACAGATGTCGCTAGCTACGTTAGCGCAGCGAAGGAGACTTACGGCTCACTCTTGGAGGAATATCTGAGACTCTACCCTGGAAGGACTGACCAGGAGGCAGGTGAGTCGCTGAAGGCAAGTGCACGCGATCTTAACCGGGTGGCGATGTCATTGTGGGCAGAAGAGCGCGCGGCGACGGCGCAAACAGCTAGCTTCACGTACTTCTTTGACCGAGCCATTCCGTGGCCGGACCATCCGGAGTTTGGCGCGTTCCATTCGGCAGAGATTCCGTATGCTCTGGGAAATCTTAGTGTGTTGGATCGACCATTTGAGCCTTCAGATTATGCGTTGGAACGGATGATGTCTGAATATTGGATTCAATTCGTTCGCACAGGCGATCCGAATACGCAGGGTTTGCCCATCTGGCCCGCATCAAAGCACGGAGCACACACCACAATGGAACTTGGTATCGACGTAGAGTCGCGGCCCGTTGCGACCGATGAGATCTTCGGATTCTGGAAAAACTATTTGGCGCGGCAGCAGGGTGTTTGCTGTGCCCCAGGAAAGTAGTTTAGGAGATATGTGCCTGCCGCCGAACGGGTGCTCCTCATGGCTTTGCAAATACGACATGACACAGCACCATTCCTGACTTCCTGGCGATATGTGACATGGATGGAGTTCTTCAGCATCGTCTTTTGGAGCAGGTTGCCCATCCAGGTTGTCAGGACTGATCCCGTCGTATCTCATTTTCAGCCTAGGCCCCATAAGAGAGGCCGAGGAACCGCTTTACGCGTTGCATGGAATTACTGCCCAAACTCGAATCTGTCTTTTCGTTTCTTGCGATCGATTTTGCTTGCAGATCCTTGCGTCTGCAAAACAATGAATTCCATTTTCAGCCAACGGCAACGGGAATGAAGGAGGGAGGGGTGTGCATCAATAAATGTGGGCAGAGAAATGTGGGCAGAGCTGGAAGCATCGACGAATTCAGAGCAAGACTCAATGCAGCGGCGTAAGCAGAGGAGGCTGGGCTGGCTCCTGTTACTGGTGGCGCTGACCATTGGTATTTAGGGCGTATCCGCAATGTCGGATCGATACATTCTGACCACTGGTATGGGAATGCTGCGGACCTGGCAAAGAAATCAGCAATCGGAGTTTATCCAATTGGCGGCTGGTGGAAAGAGATCCTGGCCATGCTCGATGAACGTCGTGTCCGCTATGGTTTGATCGTTTCCATTCGTCCAACCAACGGCGATGTTGATATCTATACATCCGTTCAGACGCTGATTACGCTGTCCATCGGCATAAGCACATAAACTCAGCTCTGGGGCGAATGATGTAATTGGGAATTAAAGCTTCGGCGGTTCGAATCCACTTCATCCCTAAACTATTGGTTTTGCAGCGTTGGCCAGAGACGGGATCGAACCGCCGACGCCGGCCTTTTCAGGGTCCCTGCCAATGAATCTAAGTGGCTTAGAAACCAGCGGACGCGATTGATACGAAAGATGTTAGAGCGCCACCGAATTAGGATTGGTTGGGATCATTTGGGATGGTTTCCTCCCAGGTTGTTCCCGTATTATTCCCCGCGCCAAACGTCAAAGCGAGGGAGCGGCGCGCCATTTTTAATAGAAACTTCATATCTAAATCTAGACCTCCTATTGACTTTTGTTGGGCAGCTGAGGGTTGAGCGAGCTTTCTACGCTTTGAAAATCCCTTCCACCCAGAATCCATAGACACTCGTTCTTTACGTAAATCAATCCACGTATACATAAGTAAATAAATAGGATAAGTCCTCTATGTCAGTTATACGGTGAATTAACTTGCCGGTCGTTAGTAGGCACCGATTTAACACACATAACCGCTGAGACTTCCTTTTTCCTTTGCACCGAACGAGAAGCCATGATTTTTCGGCGGGCTAAAACACAAAGAAACGGTTGCATGTCGTGATTCGAGGAGATCGTTCGAGATGAAAATTAAGTTCTATTTTGCTTTGGCGAGCTTGCTCTTTGTATTCGCCGGCGTACTAAGAGGCCAGGCCCCTACCGCCACTCTCGTAGGGCGCGTCACTGATCCGACGTCGGCAAACATCGTTGGCGCAACCATTACCGTCATCAACGCTGCGACCAACGAAACCCGCACCACCAGGACCGACGCCAACGGCCAATACACGGTCACCAACCTCGATCCCGGCATATACAACGTCACCATCGCCATGGCTGGATTCAGCCAGCTCAACGAGAGCAATCTTCGCCTCGCCACAGAACAGACCGCCCGCCTCGATGCCAGCCTGAAAGTCGGCGTCACTAGCGACACCGTCAGCGTATCCGCCTCCGAGGTCGGCCTGCTCAACACCGAAACGTCCTCCAAGGGTGACGTCATCACCCCCGTCGAGATATCCGAAATCCCCCTCAACGGCCGCGACTTCAACGACCTCGCCTTTACTGTTGCCGGTGTCCAGCCCGCCGAGCAGAATGCCAAGGGAGCGCCTTATGTCGCTAATGGCTCGCGCGCCGATTCCAGCGGTGTTTACGTTGACGGCATCAACGACGAAAACCCACGCGACGCCGGCTCCCAGATCAGTCCGCCGCTCGACTCCCTCCAGGAGTTCAAGATGGAGACCTCCGGCTACACCGCTCAGTACGGACGCCTCTCCGGCAGCGTCGTCACCATGGTCACCAAGAGCGGTGGCAACCAGTTCCACGGCCTGCTCTTCGAATATCTCCGCAATGACCTCTTCGATGCGCAGTCCTACAACTTCGCCAACATCACAGTGCCTAAGAACAAGCTCCGCAAGAACCAGTTCGGCGGAGGCATCTCCGGTCCCGTCATCATTCCGCATCTTTACGACGGCCACGACAAGACGTTCTTCATCCTGAACCTCGAGAGCCTGCGCTCCGTCACAGGAACCAACGCCACCAGCTTCGTCCCTACAGCTCGCGAGCGCCTCGGCGACTTCAGCCAGTCCGGGCCCATCGTCAACGGCGTTGCTACGCCCTACTACCTGCACAACCCGAACAGCGCGGCAAAGTGTACGCCGCCAACGGTCACCACTGGATGTCTCAATCCATCCAATCCAAGCCAGTTGAAGACGATCGATCCGGTTGCGCAGAAGCTACTGGCCTACTATCCGGCTCCCAATCTGGTCGTTCCTCCCGGCAGCCCCAACTATGCTCTCAACACCAACAGCACCAGCAACTGGAACAACGGCCTGGCAAAGATCGACCAGAAGCTCGGGCAGAACGATCAGCTCGCCTTCCGCTTCCTCCGCCGCTACAGCTCCTCGACCAACCCGACCTCCGGTTCGCCTCTCGGCAACTTCGGCGCAGGCACATCGGTGCATGCAACGCTTATGGGCATTTCCGAAACCAAGGTGCTGACACCAAACCTCGTTAACGACTTTCGCTTCGGCCGCACCCGTACCGTATCGAACCAGCAGGCCAACGACGCAGGTACCAACTACGCGCTCCAGCTCGGCATCCAGGGAACGACGACCATCCCAGCCCTGCTCGGTTTTCCTGCCTTCAAGCCGGCAAGTTATGCCGGGCTCGGCGACAACTCCTCCAACCCTATCTCGTACGTCGTCAACAGCTACGACGGCAGCGATCTCGTCAGCTGGAATGATGGACGGCATAACTTCCGCTTTGGCGGCGACATTCTCTACGTCCAGCTCTTCCAACCGACCAACACCAGCAAGAACGGGCAGTTCACCTACAACGGCAAGCTCACCAGTTCCGCGTCCAACTCCACAAACGGACTCGCCGATATGCTCGCCGGTTTTCCAACTACCAGCGTCCTCATGACTGGAGGCAACAACAACCACCTCTCCAACACCAACTACTCCGTCTTCGCGCAGGACGACTACAAGGTATCGCAGAGCCTCACGCTCAATCTCGGCCTCCGCTACGAACTGCAGACGCTTCCTGTCGAAGAGAACGGACAGCTCACCAACTTCGTTCCATCTCTCGGAAAAATTGTCTACTCGAATGCGTCCGTCCTGCCGAACATCGGTGCTGTTCTTGCTCAAGCAGGGCTTAGCAATTACTACGTCTCCGCGAGCAATGCCGGATATCCCAATGCACTTGTCAACACCAACAAGATGCGGTTCGGCCCGCGCCTGGGTTTTGCTTGGCGACCGTTCCAGGACAACAAGACCGTCATCCGCGGTGGATATGGTGTCTTCTACACTGGCTCGAGGCTTACCTTCATCCGCACCAATCTTGCCGGGCAGTTTCCCTTTTCGGCTACAACGACCTACTCGGCTGTCGCAGCTACGTCCACAGCACCGGCAAGCCTCATCTCTTCGACGAATCCCTTCCCGGCATCAGGAGGTTCGCTCTCTGGAATCCTTACACCCAACGGCTACGATCCCAACGCGCCCTCGGCCAACATGCAAAGCTATAACCTCACCATCGAACGCGAGCTGGGGAAGGGAACGGCTCTCGAGGTCTCCTATGCCGGATCGAAGGGCACGCATCTCGGTCAGGAATTCGACTACAACCAGGAGCGCATCGCCAACGTCAATTCATCCCGCCCTCTGCCGAACTTCTCTGCCATCACCATGGCTTACTTCAACGGGGTTTCGCACTATGATTCACTGCAGGCAACGGTGCGCAGGAGATTCGCCAACGGGCTCTTCTTCCGCGTGAACTACACCTATGCCAAATCGCTCGACTCGCAATCCGGCATCAACTACGCGGGCGGAGGCGGCTACTTCGGCAACCAGGACATTACCAATCCCAAAGCGGAATATGGTCTATCCGACTTCGACATCCGCCACAACTTCACCGGCACCGCGGTCTATCGCACACGCTCCCGCTTCTACGCGCTGCGCGACTGGCAGGCCAGTGGCAGCGTCCTCGCCTATAGCGGACAGCCGTTCACACCCAAAGTCTCCGGTACACAGGATCTCGGTCAGGCGACACGCCCCAACCGGATTTGTAACGGAACGCTCTCGAACCGTACGATCACGCGCTGGTTCGATGCAAGCTGCTTCGTCGTTCCCACCTCCGGCTTCGGCAACTCCGGCAGAAATATTCTCGAGGGCCCAAACAACATCACCATGAATCTGGCGCTCGGCAGAACCTTCTCCGTCGGTGAGTTTGGCAGATTCCAGTTTCGTTGGGAGACCTTCAACACCCTCAATCACCCCGTCTTCGGCTACCCCAGCACAACCATCGGTACCGCCGCAACGGCAGGAGTGATCTCGTCCACCAACGGAAGCAACCGCATCATGCAACTAGGCGCTCGCTATGAGTTCTAGAGGAGATTAGCGGAGAAGATGCAACTAAAGAGAGGATGCCGTGACGTCCTCTCTTTAGTTTGCGTTGCGGCAAGAATCGTAGATGCGAAGCACCAGATCCAGCGCTCGATACCCATCCTCGCCCGAGCACAACGGCGTTCGGCCTTTCAAGCATGCGTCGGCGAAATCAAGAAACTGACGCTCAAACGGAACGACAGAAATAGCCATCGGATCGGAAGCTCCCGAGGCGCTCTTCACTTCCACGGGGGCAGGCTCGCCCGCATCATCCTGGATGTCCCACGCCGTCAGCTTGTCGCCTGTGAGAATTGCAGTGCCCTTCGTGCCATGAATCTCGACGCGCTCCGGAAAGCCGGGCCAGATTGCCGTCGAAGCCTGGATCACGCCCGTCGCGCCGTTTTGATAACGAAGCAGAGCATTCACGATGTCCTCTGATTCAATGCGATGCAGCGCGCCAAGCTGCCATTCAGCGGAGACGCGAGCGACCGGTCCGATGAGAGACAGAAGCAGATCGATCTGATGAATCCCCTGGTTGATCAGCGCACCGCCGCCTTCGACCTGCCAACTGCCCTTGATCGGACGACTGTAGTACTCCGTCGAACGGTGCCACTTCACATAAGCATCCGCCTCGAGAATGCGGCCCAGCCTCCCTTGCTGGATCGCGCGCTTCAAAAACATTGTCGAATCATCGAAGCGACGCTGACTTACAACGCCGAGTTGAATTCCCGCGCTGTCAGCAACGGAGATCATCTTCCGCGCCGTTACCAGATCGATAGCCATCGGCTTCTGCACCAGAAGATGCTTGCCGTTCACGGCGCAAAGCTCCACAACAGGCAGGCGGAAGTCAGGAAACGTGCAGAGGTCGACATAGTCGACCTTGGGATGACGGCAAAGCTCTTCGACCGTAGTGACGTACTCTGCTCCATGCTCCGCAGCAAACGCCTGACCTTTGCTCGCTGTATGGTTGGTGCAGGCAACGATCTCAAAACCGATATTCCGATAAGCAAGCGCATGCTTTGCCGAGATAGCGCCTGTTCCAACAATTCCTACGCGCAAACAAACCTCCGCGAGAAGAGAGAGCTAAACTTTGACGCCGATCTTTTGTTTGAGATAGTCCTTGCTGATCGTCGCCGATTCCTTTGGTGTCCGCGATTTGTCTGGAACACGATCGAGCTCCACAACCGCCCAGCCGCTGAACGCAACCTGATCCAGAGCGGCGAAGACTGCGGGAAGATCGACGCGTCCGCGTCCAAGCTCGACAAACTCGAACGGGTACTTCGCCTTTGGCGTGTCGGCAGGAATGTCGTGAACGTCCTTCAGATGCATAAACAGAAGACGGTCATGATACTTGCGGATCATCTGGATCGGATCGCCTCCGCCGGCGACTGCATGCGCCGTATCGAGTTCCAGCTTCAGATACTTTGGATCGGAGTTCTCAAGGATGAGATCGAGGTTCTCAGGCTTCTGGCTCAGCGTGTTGAGGTGGTTGTGATAGCCAAGCGGAATGCCGATGTCAGCCGTGCGCTTGCCAAGCTCCGTAAGCAGCTTGCCTAGCTTGCTGCACTCCTCGGAAGTTACGGTGCGCGTATACGACGTGAGCTTATCCAATATCTGAAGATAGCGTCCGCCTGCGTCCTTCACGAACTGTGCATGTGCCACATGCGTTGCAATCTGGTCGGCTTCCGGTTCGTCGACGGAGATTTCGCCGCTCGAAAGCGCAACGAAGGTCAGCTTATGCTGCGCCAGCAAGTCCTTAAGCTCGGCAGGCTTGAAGTCCGTCAGCGCGTTAGCGCGCAGTTGGATGCCCCGATAGCCCACGGCTGCGATGTCATCGATGGCCTGCCGCTCTTCGTTGCCCCAGGTGATCGCAGCATAGCCAAACTGGATGTGGCTCTTACGCAGCGCGGCAAACGAAGGCAGTGTGGAAGCAGCAGCTGCTGCGCTGAGGCTTGCCAGAAAAGTACGTCTCGTCAGGTTGCGGCTCATCGGACTCAGATCTCCTTGGGATGCATCCACCCTATCAAAATAAGGCTGGAGCGACACAATAGCTCCAGCCCTTCGGAAAAACAGCTGAATCAATCATGCGCAGGCGGCGGTGGCGGAGCCGTCGAAGGAGGAGTAGGCTTGCCCGTAACGGTGTTTCCCTCCATCAGCTCGACGCGGGTCCCATCCGGATCGTAGATGTTGACCTGCCGCTTCTGATTCACGCCGACAGCAACCTTCAATTCTTTCCCATAGTCTTTGAATGCAGGGCGTGACTCCAGGTCGGCAACAGCCTTCGGCACATCAGGAACCAGCAGCGACATATGGTTCTTGGTGCCATAGGCGGCAGGCAGCTTGCGATAAAGCATGAACTCGACGTAGTCGGTTCCATCCGGAACACGCATGTTGATCCAGCTCAGCTCCTTGGGGTTCGCTCCGCCACGCCATGTCTCCTGAAAGCCGAGAATCTTGCCGTAGAAGTCCATGGCCTTCTCGCTGTTTCCGACGAGGAAGCCCACGTGATAGATCTTGTCGGAGATGCGTGTGCTCGGCTCGAATTTGCCTGCGGACTTAGCTTCCATGCCGTCAGGCAGAGTCTGTACAAACTCAATCAGAGTGCCATCGGGATCTTTAATCATGAAGGCATAATCGCCGGCCTTCGTCTTGCTGCCGTCACCGGCCTTCACATCGACGCCTTTCGAGCGCAGGTAAGCGCGCATCGCTTCGAGATTGTCGACGGTGAAGCAGATGTGGTTCATCATGTTGGGCGGATGTGGTGACGGCTCGTTGAACAGCTCGACATGCTGTTGGTCGTTGATCTTGATGAAGGCGATGCGAATGTCTTTACTGTCTTTCTTGGGCAGCGAGAAGTACTCATCGAAGCCGAAGAAGTCGTGCCAGAATACCAGAGACTTCTGCAGATCGGTGACGTAGTAAGCAGCGTGAGAGATACCCGTAATCTTCGGGCGTGCAGGAGCGGCGTTTTGCGCAGGAAGTTGTGACGGAAGTGATAGCACGAGCGCAAGACCAGCCATAAGCGGCGTGCGGTAACGTTGAATGAACATGAGGACTGCCTTTCGTCAGAGATATAAAACTAATCGACGGCTACAGGCGCCAGCTTCGGCGCAAGCAGGTGAATGACGGTGATAGCGACGAGATATGCCGATCCCGCCAAAAGAAATACAGGAACGTAGTTCCCGTGTGTGATCTGAAGCACAAAGCCGATAAACAGGCCGAAGAACATCATCGAAATAGAACCGCCGCATGCGCCGATACCGACAACCGACGCAACGGCTCGGCGGGGAAACATATCCGAGACCAACGTAAAAAGATTTGCCGACCAGGCCTGATGTGCTGCTGTCGCCAGGCTGATCAGCGCAACTGCTTGCCACAGCGTATGAGCCTTGCCGACAAACATGATTGGAGTAATTGCCACGGCGTAAAGAAGCATCGCTGACTTTCGCGCGCGGTTCACTGTCCATCCCAGGGAGATCAGTTTCGCCGGGAGCCATCCGCCAAAGATGCTGCCAATCGTGCAGACGTTATAGATGACCAGCAGCGGCAATCCCATCTTAGTAATCGATAGACCGAAGCGCGCATTCAGGAATCCCGGCAGCCAGTAAAGATAGAACCACCAGATGGGATCGGTGATGATTTTGCCGAGAAGGAAGGCCCACGTCTGTCGATGTGGAATGAGACGCGACCAGGCGATCTTCGAAGCAGGCTGGGTTGTTGCGCCGCCGTTGATGTACGCGAGTTCTTCATGGGAGATACGCGGATGCTCCGTCGGATTGCGGTAGAGCGCGAACCAGAGCACCAGCCAGATCATAGCGAAGACGCTGGTGGCGAGGAAGGCATACTGCCAGCCAAGATGATAGAGCAGGAAGCCGACAGCAAACGGAGCCAGCGTGGCGCCGATGTTGGTTCCGGAGTTGAAGATGCCCGTTGCCAATGCGCGCTCTTTGCTGGGGAACCACTCTGCGACGGCTTTGATGGCAGCGGGGAAGTTTCCGGCCTCGCCGAGCCCCAGAACGAACCGCGCTATGCCGAACCCGATGACGGCTCCCGAGAGGTTTGCCATCGAGTTGAGCCACGATGCTGAACCAAGGCCAGGGACGTGCCGCAAGAGGGAAGCGGCATCGGTAGCGAGCGCGTGAAGAGCACTGGTGGCGGGAGCATATCCCACCAGCGAGTGCGACATGGAGGCTATGGTCCAGATGACCACAGCAACGGCGTAGCCGATACGAGTGCCAACCTTATCGATGAAACCGCCGCTCAGAAGCAGGCCCAGAGCATAGGCCGCGGAGAAGATGGACACGATTGCTGCAAATTGAACCTCAGTCAGGCCGATTCCGCGGATCGGATCCTGAAGCGCCGGCTTGAGCAGCGCAAGCACTTGTCGGTCCATGTAGTTCAGCGTTGTCGCAAAGAAGAGCAGTGCGCATATCTTCCACCGGTATCCGCCTCCTGGGGATATGACTGATCCAGCGTCAGCAGCGACACGCGGAGCTTGTTCGTTTTGAGATGGTGCCGATGTCTGGACGCGCATTGCAGATACCTTGCCGAACTGAGTTAGGGTGATTTCGGATAGAGATGTTCAGAGATCCAGATCAAGCGGTTCGTGCGATAGCCGCCTTCAGCTCCTGAACAAAGGGCGGCACAACCTGGTATGGATCGTAGGGTTTACCGGGAGTCGACAAGGTTTCGATCGGAAGATATCCACTGTATCCGGAGGATCGTACGATACGGAGGAGGCGGTCCAGGTCGAGCTTGACGTCGCTGGCCGCACCGAAGGCGCTCTGCTTGACTTGCCAATTGACGGCGTAGGACGCGGCTTTTTGCATGTCGACGTAGGGATCGGGAGAGCGGAAATAGCCTGTGTCAACGATGGCTCCGCACCACGGAGAATCAACGAGGCCAACCAGCTTGATCAGGTCATCGCTGGTACGCAGAAAGTCGCCGTGGTTCTGGACACCGATGATGACGCCATGCTCCTTGCCAAACTGCGTGCACTCCCGCAGGTCATCGGCGATCCATTCACGTACCTGGTCCCCGGTGAATCCTTTGGCGACGTCATGCCAGGTCATGTTGCGCATCTGGGTGTCGGCGAAGACGCGAAGCACAGGAGCGCCAAGTTTTGAGGCGACAACGACCCAGTCCTTGATGATCTTGAGGTCAGCTGCCCGCTTGTCTTTTTCTGAGGTCGTAAAGTTGTTCCGCGCCCCTGTGCCACTGATACCGACGCCGGCCTCGAATGCCTTGCGCTTCAGGTCGAAGATGTAGGTGTCCGGAGGAACGTCGGGGAAGCCGGGGAAGAAATACCCGGTTGGGTCGATTCCATCGATGTTGTGCTTTGCACAGAAATCGACAAGGCCGAAGAGGTCGATGCCGTCCTGCCCGCGCTTGACCTTCGCATTCAGCAGGCGGCTGAAGGAGAAGGCATTCAGCGATACCTTCAGCATGGTTGCCCCTGCTCTTGGCACCGGTTTGATCTCTCCTTGAACGGACTGAGTGATCTGCATGGTGGCCAGGGCCACCAAAGGAGCTGTTCCAGCGGTTCCAAGAAAGCGTCGGCGTGTCCAATTCTGCATGGATGAAACTTGTTTCAAGAGTTCTCCCATCTTCCTTTGCTACCATCGTTTGCCGGAGGGAGAGTCAGCAAGTTAATTAACGGTATAGCAATTCCTGGTATCCGAGGTGACTACGGCTGTTTAGGTTCAATTACTTGCGGACTTGCCCTATACGTTAAGAGCGGTTTAATCGCTGGTTGACGATGGTTCCGCCCTTCAGGTAGCGTTTCAATTCGTGATAGATACGCAGGAAAGTTGCGATGTGCAGGCGTGCAAGGAGCTCGTGAATCGAATTGTCGCGAGCAATTTGATCGCGAAATCAGCCCGGCTCAGAGATTTATTTCTGTACCTTTGCGGCAAGGCGCTCGATGAGTCGATCGACGACATTCACGAACTTGAGTTAGGACACAAGGTCTTTGGCAGGCCGGAGCACTACGATACAGCGGCCGACAATATTGTTCGTGTTCATGCCTCGTTGCTGCGAAAGCGTCTCGCGGAGTACTTCCAGACCGAGGGTGAAAATGAGCCCCTGGTGGTTGAGATCCCAAAGGGGAATTACGCGCCAATATTTCGTAAGCGCGAGCTCGCCGTGAATGGGAAGCTACCTGAACTGGCCGATGTCCCTGTTTTCTCGATGCCGTCCATGACGACAGAGATCAAAGAACCGCGAGAGCAGATGTTTCCTGTAGTCTCGCTGGTTAAGGGGCCTTCCATCGCGGTTTGGAGCGCGTGGGGTTTCGGTTTTCTCACGGTACTCTTGGCGTCTCTTTGTGCGTTCTTATTAGTTCGAAGTAAGAATGAAATAACACACAGCTCTTCCATACAGGGAGCTACAATACGCCAGTTCTGGTCCGGGATATTTCAGCAGGGCAACCCTGCCCATGTCGTGCTGGATGATGCGTCGTTGGAATTTTATCAACAGGTATCAGGACGGCAGGTTTCTCTGACGGAATACTTCGACAGAAGCTATCTGCACCCGATAGGCGATGAAGCGGAAGCCTCGCACCTGGATCCGAAGGCCGTCCAATCGTTTCTTCTGAAGCGGCAGTCGAATTTTTCGGATGTTAATCTTGTGGGTCGACTGTCGCAGACTGCGGAAGTCTTTGGAACAAGCACCAATCTGTACTTTGCCAGGGATTTCTCCTTCCGGCAGCTCAAATCCGGCAACATCATTCTGTTGGGAACACGACAATCCAATCCATGGATTCAGGCGCTTGATTCTTATCTTGCACTACGGTGGAAGTACGATCCCGCTCTGGACAGCTACTACCCGATCGACATCACCGCCAAAGCACAGGACGCGGATAAGTTCCGGTCAACAGTCGACGGTTCCAAAACTCATGATGGCTATGCCAGCATCGCGTTTCTTCCGAATGTGAGCGGTACCGGCAATATTCTCGTCATCTCGGGCACAGGTGGGGCAGCCATCGGTGCGGCACTGGACTTCCTGAAAGACGAGTCTTCGATGTTGCAACTGCGTTCGAGGATGGGTTCAACCGGGAAGGCATTTCCGTACTTTGAAGCTCTGCTGAAAACAGAGAACGGGGGAGGCCTCCCCCGTTCGGTAACAATTATCTTGAGCCGTTCGCCGAAGGCACTCTCTTCGAGTGCCTCCTAGAGAACAGTGGCCGGTTATTGGGATGTCTCCAGCACCCAGATATTTCTGAACTGCACAGGCATGCCATGTTCCTGCAGCTGGATGGGGCCTTTCGAGGCTTCACCCAGCTTTGCGGCGTTCAGAGTTACTGGACCCAGGATGTGATCGTTGTATAGCGGCTCACCGTTCAACATCAATGTCACCTTTGCGTCGGCGGTCTTCTGTCCGGTTGCATCGAATCGAGGGGCTTTGAAGTCAATGTCGAAGGTCTGCCACTCAAGCACCGGACGTGAAGCGCGAATCCCCGGCTTGGTTGCGATGGAGTTATCGAACTGCCCGTTGGGATTGGCCGTCAGGCTGCCGTAAGTCTCATTAATGTTGGCCTCGTAGCGGTCCTGAATGTAGACGCCGCTGTTGGTTGGGCCGCCGATGGTGCGGAACTCGACGTGGATTTTTGCATCGCCAAAGGTCCGCTTGCTGATGCAGTTGCCGGTACGCGGGACAGATTCAACGGCATCGCCCGGAACAAGATGCCATTTGCAGGGGCCATCTTCCTTCAGCCACTCCTTCTCCATCATCTTCGACCACTCATCCATATTCTTTCCGTCAAACAGGACGATGGCGCCTTGAGGCGGTTTCATGCCGAGCGTCGGAGACGAGCGCGTGATGTGCTGCAGATCGATGCTCTGATCTCCGTTCTTAGCCTTCAAATGCCCGTTTTCAATCGAGCCCGTCCAGCCATCACCTTCCAGCGGAAGGACACCGTTGGCGAGTGTCCCATTCAGCGCGGCTACGGGAATGTCATGCGGCTGGTCAAACTGTTTGAAGAGGTGGACTTCGTACTTGGCGTTGTCGTCTTGTTGCGGGATCAGGTCTTCCTTGGAGTAGATCTTGTCCATGATGGGAACAACCTGGGCGACGAGCCCGCCGGTCCCTTGCCAGTCGCCTCGCAGTGCATCGGTAGCGGCCCAGTAGAACGGATGCGGCAGCTCAACCTTACGCGGCGCTCCTTTGGTTCCGCCTTTTGAGCCTTTCCTGGAGCCTCCATCGGGCTGGGAGTCTGCGGGGTCTGCGCCGGCCGTGGCGACGTCGCCTGCCTTCGGAGGCTCCATGACTTCGACGCGATTCTTGTTCAGGTCGTAGATCTCGACCACGTTCTTTCCATTCGGCAACTGATGCACATCAGCAATCGCATCGGGAAACTGCTTCATCTGAGGCCTGGCCGCGATTTCAGCTGTCATCTTCGGCACGTTTGCGTTCGAGAGGCAGATGTGGTCCTTAATATGGAAGCGCGCCTCTTCAGGTTTCCGCTTCTCCCAGCCGACCTCAAATCGATCAGCGCTGCCCGGTACAGCCATCTTGGAGCCGTCACCTTCCTTGGTGAATCCAAAGGCGTCGGTATAGAACTTCCAGGTGGTTTCCTTGTCTTTGACCAGAAGACCGATATGGTCGATGTGGTCGGAGATGCGAGTGGCGGGCATGAACTTGCCTTTGGTCGCCGTCACCTTGCTGCCCGGCATGTACTGAACGATCTGGATCGTGAACCCGGACGGCTCTGTGATGTTGAAGCTTAGATCGCCTTCTTCATTCTTCGTTACGGCAGTGGGTACGGTAACGCCGATGGAAGCCAGATGGTCTCTCATGCCTTTGGCGTCGTTCGTCTCAAAACCCGCATCATGGATATAGCCGTAGTTTTTTACCGGTTCGGCATAAAGCTGGATGAACTGGTGGTCGTTGATTTTGATAAAGACGACATGATCGGAGCCGTCCCGGTTCTTGAGCGTGAACGCCTCCTGAAAACCGAGAAACCCTTCGTAGTAGTCGCGCGCCTGCTTCAGGTCGCTGACGTAATACGCCATGTGCGCCATGCCGATGATGCGAGGTTTCTCTTGGGCACGGAGATCAGGATGAAATATAACTGACAGCATCAAGAAGAGGGCTGATTTCAAAAGTCGGGTTTTCACGAAGGCCTCAATTTTGTGGATTCTCAAAAAGACTCTCGGGTCAGGCGGCGGGGACGAACAAGTTAATTCACGGTCAAGGCCTTGGCGAGGATTCGTCGTGTCCTAATAAGAGAGTTTCATCTTTATTTATCAGTTGTTTGCAGCCAATATGGTCTTAACGTTAAGACATATTGGCGTCTCTGCCGCAATCTCTCAGGATCAATGGCTTTAGTCGAGCGAAAGCCTTCGGCGTGATGTCTTAAATTCATGGGAACAGGAGTCACTCATTGAGGTTGAGGACTGTCGTCAAACCAGCCTGCGTAACAGCGAAAAGACGAACCTAACGCATATCGCCGCAATCACGGCTGCAGTCGATCTTCCGGTGAGTGCGGATTTCATGTCAGGATATGGGAGCTCGCCAGAGCAGGTAGCTGAGAGTGTCGCTCGCTGCATTGCAACGGATGAAGGCGAAGGATGAGGACTGGGTGTTTCCCAATCGCATCAAGAATGCGGGCAAGAAGATGAAGCCCGGTCCGATCTGGCACGAGACTCTCATGTCCCGGCGCATTCAGCCGGTGGCAAGGGAGCTTGGACTTCCACATATCACGTGGCGTCTTCTCCGACATTGGGGAGCGACACAGATGGTGGCGGCTCGTGTGCCCATCAAGGCAGCGCAGGAACGCCTTGGGCACTCGTGTCCCGACCTTCTTCTCAAGGTCTATGCCCATGTCCTCGATGAGTCGGCGGACATGGCGGCAGAGACGCTGAGCGGGCAGTTGAGCGGTGGTTTTTCTGCCGCGCGATCTGCCCAACTGGCGGACTTATCAGGGGTTATTCGCTAATTGGCAACCATATTGGAAACCATGCGGATTGACTGCCTCGATAAATCGCTCTAAGTTGTTGAGAAGATTTGGAGGCGCGGGTCGGGATCGAACCGACGCATAAAGGTTTTGCAGTTCAGGTACTTTATTCTAACTAGTTGATAAAACGCGCCAGTTCCGTCGAATGATGTTCTCGAAAGAGCCTGTTTTAGTACCGTTTTTCCCCTTATTGGCAACCACGAATCTCGGAGAAATGAGGGCTTTTAAGCTGCAGGCTCAGGACAGATACTTTCCAGCGTTGTAGACCATCGCCTCAAGCGGTTCCTGCCATCTTTGACCGGAGAATCCCATCGGTCTCCAGACGGCTGATCCAGCTTTTCTTCCAGGTTCCTCGATCGAACATCGACATCGTTCTGTGCTCGCACAGGCAGCATGCGACTATATTCAGACGCAGTTGCGAACGAGGGCTTTGATTCGAGAGAGTTCGCGGCCCCGGCTCCGCTAATAATTTGGAGTCGTTGTAGAGCATCGGTACGTGTCATCGTTTGTTTCGGTCACTAGTTAGAGAAGGGAACTGCCGTAGCTATGATATCCCGCGAAGTGATTGGGTGTCTGTCAGGTCACATCGGTAACACCCGGCTTAGCTATACGAACTCAGCGTGTCAGGTATCGGAGATCGACGCCACGGACAAGCGGCTGCGCTGGTCGGCAAACCGGCAGCGGTCTTCGCTGGTCAGCTGGTCTTCCATATTGAGTACGAATGCAGCGAGCACCGCGGGACCATCTCCAACCGGCTAGTAGAGACGTCAGACCAGAACGTTGCGGAAGCGCAACCAGTCGAATCAGGAGTCGGAAAGCATGGGTGGCCTTCGTCCTCGTTCAGTTCTTCGGAGAACCGGGGGGCCTCGGGCTGGACTGCACATAAAGTTGGTTTTTTGCCCTGCTCTCCGGTTCACCGAGATCGTGGTGATGATATCGGGGCGACTCGCTGGCGCTGTGGTTGGCGCATGTTATGTAGGGCGTCCGGCTAACGCCGATCCAGATAACCGGCGGGTTGGTGGCGTCGAGGTAGCTCCCGGTGCTGTTGATCCCTGCGACAGCGGTGCAATCCCCTCAGCAGCCCAGAGCGATCGACGGCAATGGCTCCTTGTGTACGCAATGGTACGCAAGGAGCCATTATGGAAACGCTGAAGGTTGGCATGAGAGAGTTCCGCGATAAACTCGCCACCTACCTGCTCGAATCGGAAACTCCCGTGGCCATCATCCGTCATGGCGATACCGTGGGGTATTTCATCCCCGCCCGCCGCAGGCGAACCGACGCTGACAAGGACGCGTTGCGCGAAGCTGCAACTCGCTGGCAGGAGATCCTCGATGCCGAAGGCATCTCGGAAGAGGAAGCTGTAGCCGATTTCAAACATTGGCGAGCCAAGCAGAAACGATGACAGACCAGAAACGGCTTGTGCTCGATGCAAACATCCTTCTGCGCGCTGTATTCGGGGCACGTGTGCGCGGTCTTCTCGAAGCCTATGAAGACTCTGTGTCGTTCTATGCCCCGGATATTTGCTTCACGGATGCCCGGAAATGCATTCCTTCCCTGGCTGCCAAGCGCGGAGTAGACCCGTCCCCAGGGATTCTGGTGCTCGATCACTTATCGCGTCTAGTTGAAATCGTGGATCGCAGCTTGTACGAAGAATATGAATCTCCAGCGCGCGAACGAATGATCTCTCGGGACGTCGACGATTGGCCCATCGTGGCTACCTCCCTTCTCTTGAAGTGCCCCGTTTGGACCGAAGATCGAGATTTCTTCGGCAGCGGCATATCCACTTGGACGACTGAGACGATTGAGCTCTATTTGTGAGACGTATAACTTCTCGGCAAACGCCGCGGCTGGAATCCTTCTCAGCAAACCTTCCGATTCAGGCTGTTATCACGCCGCAGAATAACCAACATTCATTTTGTTATTGGACACAGCGAACTGACCTCCCATAGGTTTGCACCAAGCTGACGTCGATGTCAGCGGAGGTGCAAAGATGCTCAGAATCCGCCCTGCAATCCGATTGAGAAAGCCTCTCAATCGGTCGTCCAATCTCTCCGCCAAACGGTGGGCAAATCCGCTCTCCAAGCAATCCCTCCGACATGCCCTTCACCTGATGGGGCCGACGCTCGCTGTGCTCACCCTTCGTGGGCATTAGCAGCGGCATAGCTCACGCGCAGGGAACGATGGATTTCTCTGGCGCAACGGCGCTGATGCAAACATTCAAGACTGGTAACGATAGCCGTGATAGGAAGATAAATAGGGATATTCTCAAGGTGGATCAGTACACGACTATCACCTTTGCGCCCAAAACCTACACCGGGACGATCGCACCCTCTGGGGACTCAACTCTTCTGGTGAGCGGTGTGTTCACCCTACTCGGCAATCCTCATGATCTGACGATTCCCATGCAGATTCACGTAGATGGTTCGAAGGCAACCGCAAAGACGCAATTCGACGTTCCTTATGTCTAAGAACCCAAGCTTCATGTTCTGGAAAGCTGAGAACGACGTTGCGATCGATCTTAAAATCGTTGGCCAAGTTTCTAACTGACAAAAAAGTACAGGCATAGATCACGTAACGCAGGCTCAGGGCACTCTCTGAATGAATCAAGAAATGTTGAAAATGTGGTTGCGGTGCACTCGATCCGCCTGACATAGTTCAAAGATTTGTACGGAGTGGTTCAATTTTTTGAAATCAATACTCTGAATAACTCAAAAATATGGCTTTTCTGCGTCCCATGGCTGGCCCTCTAAATGCTGTTAGGATGACGGTGCTTTAGAGTGAACGAGAGACCCTATATCTGATGCCCCACCGCTTTTCACTTGCCGATAACATCGTTAACCGTTCAGTTATCGGATCGGTTTACCTCGCTGTTCTGCTGATCTTCTTCGGCGCACAGATGCTTTTCACCACCTTCTTGGCCCTGCCACCGCTTTCTGTCTTTCTACTAATTGCGTTTGCGAGCAGCCTTCGCCTGATTGAGATTTTCTGCGCGGAACAGATTGTGGCTTTAGACAAATCGCGAGGCCGGTGGTTTGCTATTCCGTCGATTGCATGGGCCTTGTGCCTTGCTCTTCTATTGGCCGTACTGACGCGCCAGCCAGATACGCACTATTTCGGGATGTTGATTCTGCCGATTCTAGAGGCGGCAATCTACTTTTCGCTTGCGGCGACACTATTTGTCGCTACGATAGCGTCGATCCTCTCTCTCTTTTGGGTCGCGTATGTCAGTCACTTTACCCCACCCTTTGAAAGTGGCGAGATACTCGAAGCAAGCACACTGGTTCTCGTCTATTTCGTTGTCGGGTGCCTGGTATGGCTATTGGTTCACATGCTGCGCGATCGCGAGGAGCAGCTCCACCATCAACTTGATGACCTAGAAGCAGCGCGTGGCAAGCTTATTGAAGAAGAGAAACTTGCTGCAATAGGGAGGTTGGCCAGCGCCATCGCTCACGAAATCAGAAATCCTGTAGCGATCATATCCAGCGCGCTTGAGACTGCGGCCTCACAATCATTCGCGTCCCAGGAACGGGAAGAGATGTCGAGGATCGCGGGCTTGGAAGCGAAGCGATTGGAAAAGCTCACGACAGATTTTCTCTCATACGCGAAGCCAGGTCGCGGCCCTTTTCAACAGCTTGATGCCACAGCGCTGATTGGCTACATCGTCTCAATTGTGCGGCCGCAGGCTATTCAGAAGAACTTACAGATTAAGGTTGAGTTATGCGATGCCTGTCAGGTCTTTGGCGATGAGAGTCAGCTGCAGCAGGCACTTTTGAATCTGATGCGTAACGCCATTGAGGCTTCGCCTCAAGATGGTCTCATCCGCCTTACCGTTGCCCCCCTCTCCAGAGAGAGTCTGCAAATCAAGATCGAAAATCCCGGTCCTGCGATCCCGCCTCGGGTCATGCACCATATCTTTGAGCCATTCTTTACCGCGAAGGAAGGTGGCACCGGTCTCGGTCTTGCTATCGTCAGAAGTATTGTAGATAGACACCACGGTGAATTGAGTCTTGAGCGGAATGATGTAGACCATATCGTCTTCACAATGACTCTTCCTTCAGCCAATAAAAACGTTGTGTTGCAAGCGTATCCTGCTACGGAGTCTTAGCATGGCCAGAGTCCTCGTTGTCGAAGATGAACCCAATATGCGAAAGGTGCTGACTGCTAACCTTCGGCAAGACGGGCACGTTCTAGTAGAAGCTGCAACTGTTAGAGACGGCTTGCAGGCAGTCTATGGCAATGATTTTGAGGTTGCGCTGCTCGACCAGAAGCTACCTGATGGGGAGGGTTCGGAGGTACTCCGGGCAATTCAGCAGTCAGAGCCGTCAACCGCAGTAGTTGTGCTGACGGCATATGGCACCGTCGAACTTGCGGTCGAAGCGATGCGAAGCGGTGCGTTCGACTTTTTGACCAAGCCTTTCTCTTCAGACAACCTCCGAGCGGTTGTGAGTCGTGCTGCAGAATGGTCTTCACTGCAGCGGGAGAATTATCTACTGCGCAACACGGTTGACAGGCTTGAAGGACAATCGGAGATCCGAGGGAGCAGCCCATCCGTTGTAAAGTTACGTCAACTTATCTCGCGGGTGGGACCGACTGAAGCCACGGCACTCATAACCGGAGAAACCGGAACGGGAAAAGAACTTGTAGCGCGAGCAATCCACAAAAGCAGTACTCGGGCGAACAAGCCGCTCATCAGCGTTAACTGTGCTGCCTTTTCCGAGACCTTACTTGAGAGTGAGCTCTTTGGACATGAACGGGGCTCATTTACTGGAGCGGACAGGGTACACCACGGGCTCTTCGAAGCGGCGCACGAGGGAACGCTCTTTTTGGATGAGGCGGGGGAGATGTCCGCCGCAGCACAGGCTAAACTCTTGCGTGTTTTGGCGGAAGGAAAGATCACCCGCGTTGGCTCCACTGTTGCACGAGATGTCGATGTTCGGGTACTGGCAGCTACGCATCGCGATCTGAAGAAGGAAGTACAAGAAGGAAACTTCCGACAGGATCTCTACTACCGGCTAGCTATCGTGCCAATCGAGGTCCCTCCATTACGCGAAAGGGTCATGGATATTCCTGAGATCGCGGAATATCTACTGCGGCAGATCACAAGCGATCTGAAGACAGCGGCGCGCACGCTTCACCCGGATGCTCTGCAACAGTTAATGTCCTACAACTTTCCCGGCAATGTACGCGAACTTCGTAACTTGTTGGAGCGCGCCTGTATCCTGACGAGCAGTCCGGAAATACTTTGGTTCGATCTACCGGAAATCCTCCAGGACGAAGCCTCAACGGGGTCCGGCTTCCCGGTTTTCAGCGGAGCACAGCTTCCTGACGAATTTCATTTGCGCAGCACGCTCGCCGCCTGGGAACGAACGATTATTGAACAGACCCTAGCGAAGACCAATGGATCGAAGACGGAGGCGGCTCGCAGGCTTGGTCTTTCCAAAAGCGATCTTAGCTACAAGCTCTCGAAGTATGGCCTATAGCTGGCGTGGCACATTGTTCAAAATCTTGAACTAGCGTTCGAATTCTCGTCCGCACGAGGAACGATAGAGTTTCTTCTAGTCCATTATTTCAATAGCCTTCTCATGATTTGTTTGGCCTTCCAATTGCCTTATTCATGGCAGACACATGAGGCAAACAAACATATTCAAATCGCGACTTTTTCTATTTGTCATCGGGATTGTTCTTGTGCCGCTGCCGCCCAGCATCTTCGCGGAGGATACATCATTACGGGCACTATCTCTCCACGATGCTATCGTCTCGGCTCTAAGCAAACGACCGGAGCTGCAGGCAGCAGCACAGGTTGAGGGATCAGCCCTTCAACTACGCCGTCAGGCAGGATTTCTTCCCAATCCAAGGCTCTTTTATCAATCGGAGAATCTACGACCTGGAGTGGACTTCACACAGGGCGTTGATACCTTTGCATACGCAACCGAGGTCCTCGAAGTATCGGGCAAGCGGGGAGCGCGGATCGCAACAGCCAACAGTTTTGTCAACCGTTCTCAACTCATGTTGGAACAGCAGAAACGATCTATCGAACTGCACGTCGCCCAGACCTACTGGGATGCGCTTCGGCTACAGTATCTGCGCACGCTAGCGGAACAAAATGTTGGTTACTATCGCGAGATTCTCGACTACCACGAGAAACGCTTCAATGAGGGCAAAATTGCCGCAGTCGATCTGCTTCGTGTGCGTCTGGAAGAAGCACGTGCCGAAGCAAGTGCGGATTCCAGCAGGCTGTCCGAGGCACAGGGGAAGCAGAAGCTGGCCCGAGAGATGGGATTGGCTGCACCGGAAAGCTGGCGTTTGAGCGAGCCCTTTGATGTATTAAATCTTCCCAAAGAAGCTCCTTCGACGGATACGCCACAGGGGGAGCGCATCGAGATAAGGCAAGCGCGACAAGCGATCGATACCGCGCGCGCGAATCTGATGACGCAGAAGGCTCAAGGACGGCCCGACGTCGATGCGCTATTGGGATACAAGCATACGGCTGGCTTTAATACGATGATCGCTGGCTTTCAGCTCAATCTGCCCATCTTCGATCGCAATCAGGGAGCGGTAGCAGCGGCCCGCTTCGACATCGAAGCCAATCGGTCCACCCTCGCGGCGGTTCAACAGCAAAGCGCGAGCGACCTGGCATTGGCTCGCATGTCTTATGACACATGGAAGCGCCAGATCACGGACCGCTACAGGCCACTGCTAGACCAAGCTGTCGATATTGCAAATATCTCTCGCGCCGCTTATCGAGAAGGTGGGACAGACCTTCTTCGCCTGCTGGATGCGGAGAAGTTGCGCGTGGACACGCAGGGAGTATGGGTGGAAGCACTAGGCAACTATCACCAGAGCGTTGTCTCCCTGGAATACGCTGAAGGGCTTGAGCCATGAACATGGAATTCGATTTGGAATTGCGAGGGCAGATCGATATGAGGCAACGAATGGAACAGCACACGTGGACACAGTCCGTCAGAGTGAGGGTGATGCTTACTGTCCTTGTGGTGAGTATAGGCTTTTTGAACGGATGTCATCGTTCATCAGCCAACAACAACGAAGCTTCAACTAGTGCATCCAATCAGAATGCGATTTCAAAGAGCGCGGGTGAAGGAGCAGAGATCGTTCTTCCCGTCACGGAACAGCAGGGTACCATCGCTACAACCACACTTGCTGTTCAGAGTGCCCCCGATCTGCTGCGGTTCCCAGGGAAGATCGTTTTACCGGACAATGAAAGCTGGCATGTCGGCGTACTGTCAACAGGCCGTATTGAACATGTCTACGCAAATCTTGGTGACTACGTCCATAAAGGTGCTGTGCTTGCTCGCATGCACAGCCACGATGTACATGACGCCCGGGCAACCTACGCAATCGCGGTTGCCGAAAAGAGCCGTCTCCAGTCGGCTGCTACATTAGCGCAGGTCAACTATGACCGTATGCAGCGCCTCTATGCGCTCCGCGCGGCTTCGGTAGAGCAAACCGAACAGGCGCGTCAAGAACTGGTCAATGCGAAGACGGCCCTTGAGAACGGACAGACCGATGTAATCCGCAGCAAGACGCATCTCGAAGAGAACCTTGGAATCCCCGCCGACCTGCCAGCAAATGCGCATGACGAAACCGCCGAACTAATTCCGATCGTCGCGCCAGCAAGCGGATATGTTCTACAGAAGAACGCGACTCCCGGCACAACAGTGGCACCAGCCACCGATATCTTTGTTCTTGGAGAACCAAGGCATTTGTGGATGCTCGCTGCAGTCGGCCAGGAACTTCTCGGTCAGCTGAAGGTGGGGCAAAGCGCATGGGTTACTCTTCCGGGGATTCCGGGGCAACGATTCGCAGGGCGGATTAGCAATCTAGGTCAAGAGTTTGACCCCACAACCCGCCGCCTTCAGGTTCGTATTGATCTCGATCATGCGGGAGACATCCTGCGCCCCGAAATGCTGGCAACAGCAGAGATTGCTGTCGGTGAGACGCACCCGCTCATCCTGATTGCACCGGAAGCCGTTCAGCAAGTGAACGGTCAGGATATTGTCTTTGTTCGCAAGGCCGCCAACCGATTCATGTTGCGTCCGGTACGCGTCGGCGGTTCCGTGAACGGCAAAGCCGTCTTAGAAGATGGAGTTCACCCCGGCGAAGAAGTCGTGACTCAAGGCAGCTTTCTCTTGAAATCACAACTCCTCAAAGCATCCATGCAGGGAGATTAACCACACTATGTTCGCCAAGATTCTGACTTTCTCCCTTGCTCATCGTTGGGTGGTATTGCTCGCCGTTCTCGTTCTTGTGGCGCTAGGAGGCTGGGTTGTCAACACCATTCCCGTCGATGCCTTTCCAGATCTGACCAACAATCAAGTCGTTATTGTGACGGATGCCCCATCGATGCCTCCAACGGAAGTAGAGCAACTCGTCACCTACCCTATCGAACGTACCCTGCTGGGAATGCCAAAGCAGCAGCAGGTACGCTCGCTCTCCAAACTGGGGCTCTCGATGGTTACTGTAGTCTTCGACGACGATGTGCCAACCTACTTCGCACGCCAGCTCGTCAACGAACGTCTACAACAAGTAGCCACCTCTCTCCCTGTTGGAATTCAACCTGTGCTCAGCCCACCGTCGACTGCCTTTGGTGAGCTGTATCAATACACACTGACGGGAAGTGGTTTATCCCCGATGGACCTGAAGGATATACAGGAATGGGAGATCAAACCTCAGCTGCGAACTATTCCCGGCGTTAGCGACGTAAACACCTGGGGTGGTGAGACAAAACAATATCAGATCAAAGCCGACCCCGCCCTTCTCCAGCAGTACGGGCTCACGTTGAAAGACGTTGCTATGCGCGTCGCCGAGAACAACACCAACTTCGGCGGCGGCTATATCGAGCACGCCTATGAGCAATACACTTTACGTGGCCAGGGACGGGCCGCCAGCCTCAACGATATCGGCAACATTGTCTTGCTTGCAAACCAAGGGACACCGGTCATGCTGCACGATGTCGCACAGGTGGTGATAGCCCCGGCGCCCCGGCAGGGTGCGGTATTGCGAAATGGCGAAGCTATCTCAGGAATGGTCATCATGCTGAAGGGTGAGAACGGCAAACAGGTTATCGAGTTGGTGAAACAAAAGATTGCTACCCTTCATCTTCCCGCTGGTGTCACTCTTAAACCTTTCTATGATCAATCGACGGTCATCGACGGAACTATTCATACTGTTGAACACAATCTCTTTGAAGGCTTCATACTTGTCACCGTGGTGTTGCTCCTGTTCCTCGGCAGCTTTCGCGCTGCTCTGGTAACAGCCTCGATCATTCCGCTCTCTCTGCTTTTTAGCTTCCTGGGGATGAAATTATTTGGCATCAGTGCCAACCTGATGAGTTTGGGCGCCATTGATTTCGGCATGATCGTCGATGGCGCAGTCGTCATGATTGAGAACTCCGTCCATCGTATGCAGGAACATGGCGAGGACGAAGACGCGGCAACATCGATCGCACATGCTGGTCTTGAGGTCGCACGGCCCATGGCATTCGGCGTCGGTATTATCATCGCTGTCTACCTGCCGATCCTCTTTCTCGAAGGACTCGAGGGCCGCATGTTCCGCCCTATGGCCATCACCGTTTGCGCGGCACTCCTCGGATCTTTGCTTTTGGCCCTAACCGTTATTCCCGTGCTCAGTTCCTTTGTCTTCCGCAAGGGTCTTCGCAAGAAGCAGAGCCACCAGCAAGGCGGATCATGGATGGATAAGCTGACCGTCCGCTATACCGCAGGTCTCTCCTGGGTCATCCGTCATCGGATACTCGTCATCGCCGCAATGGCAATCGTCATGATCACTTCTTTAGCTTCACTAGCGTTCATTGGCACTGAGTTCATGCCCCGTCTCGACGAAGGCTCCATCTTGGTAGAGACGCGCAAGCTTCCCGGCATATCTCTCACAGACTCCATCGAGATCTCGAAGCGTGTCGAGGAGACGCTTCGTACCTTTCCAGAGATTCAGGATGTAACAACAAAGATTGGCCGACCTGACTTTGCCACCGAGGCGATGGGCATCAATGAAGGTGATGTATATGTTGCCCTCGCCCCAGCCAAAACCTGGAAGAGGTTCCACGCTAAGGAAAAGCTTATCGATGCCATGGACAAAGCGCTTGCGCAGATTCCAGGCATCAACTACGACTTCACACAGCCCATGGCGATGCGCCTCGATGAGACCGTCTCCGGAGTGAAAGCTGATTTGGCCGTCAAGATCTTCGGAGATGACTTCCAGCAACTCGACGCGATTGCGCAACAAGTGCTTCGTCAGGTCAATACAGTGCGGGGTGCCGAAGACGCACAAATGGAGATTAACTCGGGCGTCGCGGAGTTGAGCGTTAAGGTTCGCAGAGATGCGCTTGCACGCTATGATCTGAATGTTACCGATGTGCGACAGGCAGTGGAAGCGGGCGCTTCGGGAGCTCTGGTATCGGAGGTGATCGACGGCCAACGTCGCTACACCATTGCTCTCCGATTGCCCGATAGGTATGGCACAGACTTCGTATCGATGCGAGAGATTCCATTGCACGCCCCAGGTGGAGAGGTTGTATCGCTGGGACAGGTCGCGGACGTAGAAATAACGCGCGGAGCCGAGAAGATCAATCGCGAGGAAGGCCAACGTCGCATCGTTGTTATGTCTAATGTGAGAGGCCGTGATCTCGGCAGTTTCGTGGCGGAGGTCCAGCAGAAGGTGAACAGCAGTGTTAGGTTGCCAGCTGGTTACACCATCACCTACGGCGGCCAGTTTGAGAACCAGCAAAGAGCAATGCGACGACTTCTGCTGGTGGTCCCGCTGGCGCTAGCAATCGTATGCGGTTTGCTCTACATGACCTTCCACTCCATTAAACAAGCCGCACTTATCCTGATCAACGTGCCGTTTGCACTTGTGGGCGGTATTGCCTCTCTGTGGATCTTTCATCTTAACCTGAATCTCTCGGCATCGATCGGCTTCATCGCATTGCTTGGCGTCGCCGTGCTCAATGGTGTGGTGCTTGTCAGTTCCATCAACCAATTGAGAGACGAAGGGGGATCGTTGCATCATGCAGTTCTTCAGGGTTCGAAACGTCGTTTGAGACCGGTACTGATGACGGCGCTCGTCGCCAGTCTCGGATTTGTTCCTATGGCCGTCTCCACTTCGACTGGTGCCGAGGTACAGCGTCCCCTCGCGACCGTCGTTATCGGCGGGCTGATCAGTTCCACCTTGCTGACGCTGTTCTTGCTACCAACGCTCTACGATTGGTTCGATAGATCTCCTAAATCTGAAGAACCGACTCATGCTGGGAACCTGATTTCTGCGTCATGATCCAAGTAGAGATGTGGGAAGCTCTCCGTGCTCTCTCACACCTCCTAGGTGTTACTTACGCTTTATAAGCTTTACGAAGGAGACAAGATGCCAAAGGTTCAAGTCGAACGACATCGCACCGACCGGGTTGGCTGGTTGCGGGCTGCGGTCCTGGGTGCAAACGATGGGGATACTGTCTACCAGCAGTCTGGTACTCGGTGTCGCAGTGGCGCATGGAACACAAAGAAATATTATGGTTGCAGGGGCAGCTGGTTTAGTTGCAGGCGCGATGTCGATGAGTGGATGGATCGTAACTCTGTCACCAAGGTGAGAACTTCGACAAAGCGATTGCGCGAGCCGGACGTGGCGGCACCGGTCGAATTTGCTTCGCTCATCACGGAACTTGATCTGCGGGAACGAGCGATGGTGATGTTGGCGGGAAGCTCTGGCCTGCGAGGATCAGAGCTTGTCGCGCTGACATGGAGCGACCTTGATCTTGATGCTGGTTCATGTTCTCCGGTCTTGTGTGCGGAATCATTTCGGAGACACGAAAATCGAGGCGAGTCGGAAACCCGTTCCTCTTCATCCGGCTGTGGTGAAGTGTCTTGAGATATGGCGGAAAGAATCGTTCTATCCTGATGATGAGCACTTCATCTTCCCGTCGGTTCGGCGTGAAGGCAAACAGCCTCTATCTCCCGACACCTTGCCCAACAAGATCATTCGGCCAGCAGTGATAAGAGCCGGAATCAAGGAGTAAGACCCCATCGGGTGGCACAGCTTCCGCCATTCTCTTGCGGCCAATCTGCGGGCAGCAGGTGCGGACCTCAAGACGGCGTAGGGGTTTCTGCGTCATGCAAACTCGCGGATCACATTGGACGTTTATCTGGGAAAACCGATGGATCGTCCCCGGCGGAGCTGCTGTCCTGTACGAAGACATCTTTCTTTGTTTGAAGTCAGAGACCCACTGCTTGCCATCGTAGATCGTGATATGATCATGCGGATGAGCGTCACTTCCAGCGAACACAGCCGCATCAGCCTGCTGTAGCGTGTAGCCGCCTGGAGAGATGACAGTGGCTCCATTCTTCAACAGAGTTGCCCCCAATCCTTGGCATCGACTGGACGACCACGTGTATCTACTCCACCGGCTTCAAAGGCCCTTTGGCAATAGGCACCACACTTCCCTAAGGCCCCTTCTCCGCGTGTTGATCGGTATAGTTAGCAATGGCGTTCTTTGCCGATGGCATGATGGCCTGACGAAATCGGAGGTTCGGAAGCAAATGAGCACAGTTCTTGCTAACCCGGCGGAGATGATCGCGCATGGTGCTCCGCGCATCATTCACAGTGATGCGGAATTGGAAGCCTATACTGATGCGCTCTTTCGACTGACAGCTCTGGACAATCCTTCTTCGTCAGAAGCGGAAGCCATCGAATTGTTGACACTGCTAGTGGAACGATACGAACGAGAACACTATCCTATTCCTGTGTCTGATCCGATTGAAGTCGTTCGATTTCTCATTGAACAGCACCTTACGCAACGTGATCTGATTCCTCAATTTGGCTCGGAAAGCGCTGTCTCGATGTTTCTGGCCGGACAGCGGAAGTTCACGCTGGCTCAGGTCCGAAAACTGAGCGCCAGGTTTAGCTGCCGACAGATGTCTTCATTGGAGAAGAATAGTAGAGCTTGCAGATGCAGGTCCTGTGACCTTACCGGAAGCGATTTCTGAATAGTTATTGTTCCCTGAATAGCTCCGAGGTTCTGAGCTTAGCCATAGAGCAGGAATCATTTAGCAAAGCTACAAATGGGTGGACTTTTGGTTTGGTCGTTTTCAGACCGGCACAGAGTGATAATCCTACAGAGGATGAAGGATTTGACATGAACTCAGAGTTTTGTCACCGATGCTCTCGTCGACCGTGACTGGCAAGACCAAAGCCGAACTGGCGGCCACTCTCAGTACATGGTCGGCGCTGGAAGCGCTCTCGCCTGCAACTTACGATGCTCCGCATGATCTTGTATACGGTGATCGGAGCCGAGTCATTCGCTTTGAGGATGGTCCGCTTCCTTGGACAATACCCACAAAGCCTCCACAGGGAAAACAGATCTTCTACAGCGTCGTTCTGGGGTCCATGCTGATGGACACGGCGACCAAGGCTCTTATCAAAGTCTTTGGTGATGATGAGGCGAGAGTCAGCCTTTCGAAGAAGAGGGCGGTCGCGGCGGAAATTCTGCTAGACAAGGATGGCGTTGTGCTTGCCGAGAAGGCAATCACAGTTTCCAGCTTTCCATGGGCGCTTCCTCTTGCACTTCAGCTTAAGCTGAAAGAGCTTGGAAACTGGCCGACAGTAGAAGAGGAGTTGCAAAGCGGGTTGGATGCGATCGTGCACCGGATCGATTCCGACAGTAAGCCCATTCCACTCGACATCTCAACGATGGAGTGGGCAAATCAGTGGCTAGTCGAGAAGTGCCAAGTTCCAAATGGGCTGATCGAACGCCCGACCTTCGTGTTGTGCCACTACTATCCGATTGGGTCGAAGACTCAACCGGAGGCTCTCCTTCTCAATTCATTTTTCCTGCATGATTTGGCTCGCGTCGCTCGCCACGTCAAGAATGAAACGGCCCCCACGAGCGTCCTGCGATATCTTGGCGCAATTACAGAGAACAACCCTCTGGATGTACTCAAAGATAAGGTTCTCTTGGAGGAGGCGGTTGCTCCTACTAAGACTCCTGCAGCCAAGTGGCCCGCCGGAGAGGGTAGATCACTCGTGATGTTGCAACAGGCTGCGGTAAACCTGGTCGGACAGGAGCTAAACGGTAAGGAAGGGCTTCTTGCGGTGAACGGTCCCCCTGGTACAGGAAAGACCACGCTCTTACGTGACGTTGTTGCTATGTGTGTTCTTGAGCGGGCTATTGCCATGAGCGCCTTCGATGATCCTAAGGATGCGTTTACCAAGACGGAGGAAAGAGTCGAAGCAGGGAAAACTTCCTTTGATATATATCGTTTGGACGACAGCCTGAAGGGGCATGAGATGTTGGTTGCCTCCAGCAATAACAAGGCGGTCGAGAATGTCAGCAAGGAACTGCCTGCTGAAGGTGCCGTGTCTTACTCGCGTGACCAGTTGAGTTACTTCAAGTCGATCAGTGATCTAGTCCACGGTCCACGCAAACAGGAACAAGAAGAAGCTCAAGAGGGCATCACGCCAGAGCCTGTGAAGACGTGGGGTCTGATCGCAGCGGTACTCGGCAACAAAGGCAATCGTTCGGCTTTCTGGAAAGCATTTTGGTGGAACGAGGATCGCAGCTTCAGAACTTATCTCAAAACTGTATTGGGACATTCCGTTCTGGTTGAGCATCGAGATCCAGTCACGGACATCGTCGAAAAGCGAACTCCCGAAGTTGTGCTACGGGAGCACCCGCCTTCTTCGCAACAGGCAAAAGAAAATTGGCGGAAAGAGCGAATACGATTTCTTGCTGTCAAGGCAGAGATAGACGCTGAGTTGCAGGCACTTGAAGAGGTGCGGTGCCTTTGCCTTGTGTTCGAGGAGTCCCGATGCAAGTTGGCCAGCAGAGAGAAGGAACTTGAAATTCTGCAAACAGAACATGACGAACTTGCCGTTAGAGTGGAAACACTTCGTAAAGAGCGTGATCAAGCTTCTGCACGTTACAAACAAGCTTCAACAGCCTGGAATCGGCACAAAAGTTCGCGGCCTGGATTGTTTGCGCGCCTGGCGCGTACGGACGATGCAAGGGCTTGGAAGGAGGAAGCTGATGTTTGGCGAAGACCGCTAGATGTAGCGACCCGGCAATTGGCTGTGTCAGAAGACGGCCTCAAGAAAGCGGAGCGTGCTCGTTCGTTCGCGTCAGCGAAGGCACAGGTTTTTGAAACAGATCTCGAAAGAGAACGCGGACAATTCGCTACGCAGTCGCAAATCATCTCAGAGCATCGCATTCGACTTGGCGGCCGGATTGTTGATGAAGAGAAATTTCAGGAAGGACACGTAAGCTGGAATCAATCGACACCTTGGGTTACAGAGGCATTGAACGCTAAGCGTGAGAGTCTCTTCATCGCTGCTCTGGATCTCCACCATGCCTTCATCGATGCCGCGGCTTCCAAAATTCTCCACAATCTTGGCGCGCTCCAAGTGTCGAGTACGGGGATGCAGAAGAACGAAGAGTGGCGCAAATTGCTCGGGGATCTCTGGTCCACACTCTTCCTTGTTGTGCCTGTTCTCTCGACCACATTTGCTTCGGTCGAACGAATGCTCGGTGACCTGCCACCAAGCACCCTGGGATGGCTCCTGATTGATGAAGCTGGCCAAGCCACGCCACAGTCTGCAGTTGGCGCAATTCTGAGAGCAAAGCGAACTATTGCTGTGGGCGATCCTCTGCAGATCCAACCCGTAGTTTCGTTGCCGGAGCGACTGAACGCAGACATCTGCGATTTCTTTAAAGTGAAGGAACTGGATTGGACAGCTCCAGCGGCATCAACGCAGACACTCGTGGATCGCGCTTCACGCTATCAATCGAGCTTCGAAGCCGTTGCGGGTGAGAGGCGCGTTGGTCTCCCCTTGCTTGTGCATCGGCGCTGCCAGAATCCAATGTTTACCATCTCGAACAAAATCGCCTATGCCGGTCAGATGGTCCAGGTCGTTGGTTCCAGGAAACTGGATGTTGAAGATGTACTTGGGCCGTCCACATGGATTGATGTAGAAGGAACCGCGGATTCGAAGTGGTCTCCTGCGGAAGGCAAGGCCGTGATTGATCTACTCACGAGGTTGGTATCGACTATAGAAAATCCAGATGTCTTCGTGATCTCGCCTTTCCGCATCGTTGTGCATGAGATGACTCGTTTCTTGCAGGGCCGGCCGGATCTCATGCGCAGGTTTAGCCATGATTGTACTCAATGGTTGAAAGATCGTGTAGGTACGATCCATACATTTCAAGGGCGTGAGGCTGATACCGTCATCCTGCTGCTAGGCGCACCTGCTGAATCGCAGAATGGTGCCCGAGAATGGGCTGCGCGGACGCCGAACATTTTGAACGTCGCCGTCTCTCGAGCCAGGCAGAATCTCTATGTCGTGGGTTCTTGGAGGGCATGGAGTTCTGTCGGCCTGGCCTGTCATATGAGCAACGAGCTTCCCAATCGAATCGATATTGATGGTTTGGCTTTATAGCTCAATTGTCCATCGGTTGATTTCCACTTTGGTGATTCACAATGCCGCATTTTGATTTACTTGGTATATTGAGAACGAGAAGAAATTGTTCGATAGGCTTTGTCCAAACTTTGCCCGAACAGTGTTCTCTGATCATCAAAAACCGCAACTGAACAGGAACCGCGGTAATCGTAAGTTACTTTAGATTCTTGATTCTACGGTGTTGGCTGTAGCAGGATGTAGGGTCTCAAAATCCGCCGACCCTTGCGGTCGTGGGGGTTCGACCCCCCCTCCCGGCACCAAAGATAAGATTTCTCCGTAAGTACAGTGACTTGCCGCGATAGGGCACTTTGATCCCATGCTGTCAAAGAGTGGAGTTTCGGCCTGACCGCCAATCCAGGTTTGAATGTTTTGTCGACCGCCCTGGATTAGGTCGAAATCGAAGCTTATCTTCCTTGATGATGAAGAGCAGAGGTTGCTATTGGCAGTAGAGAAACACTCAAATCTCATGCTTGTGGATTATTCGCAGGGAGAGGAATACGAATCATCCTGGAAATAGACACGACTCTCAGAGGTCAAGCATTGGGCTAGCTAGAAATCTCTTTTGGCTGCAAAGCGTTCACTAATTCTCGAAGGTCGGATTCTTTGTAAAATTCATATTTCCAGCGTGTTCGACCAACGGGGCTATCTCATCAACGTACTGTCGGACGAACTCATTCAAACCGATATCCCTCACTAGATTTTGCGGATTGGATCAGGTTCCCGGCTTTGATCTCATATTTGCGTTATAAAAGGATAGATATTGGAGCCAGGCGTTGAACCATAGCACATCCATCCATAGGGATCAGTCCGCGAAGACGGGGGGATTGACGTCCATTCCTCGCACTACACTGAAAGCCCTTGCGGTCCAGCAGATCCGAGAGGCTATCGAGCGCGGCGAACTACAAGCTGGCGAGAAGGTAACGGAGCTTGGACTAGCTCGCAAACTCGGCGTTGGTCAACCTACAATTCGCGAAGCTCTATTGGAGCTAGAGTTTCTAGGTTTTATAGAACGCAAAGGGCCACGAGATACGCGAGTGACGCTTTTAACTCGTGACGTTATTCGCGATATCTATCGGGTACGGACTCGTCTGGAGACGCTGGCTGTCGAGCTAATCGCCGGGATGTCAGCGCCTGATCTTGCTCCCAGCTGGCATGAGGTACTTCGGATGGAACAGTTCGCAAGGGAAGGTATGGCTCCAGAGTTTTATCAGGCCGATCTCGCGTTCCACCGATCTCTGTGGCAGGCGACACAAAATGAAAGTCTCCATGCCTGCTTAGAGCAACTCGTTCCGAAGCTGATGACCTTCAGCATTATTCAGCGCGTCCATCCAACCTCAGAGAAGCTACTGAAAATTGCCATGGTTCATCGGCGCCTTCTGGAGTTGATCAGTTCAGGTGATATCGCGAATTCGATTGCACTTATGAAAGAGTCGATGCAGAGTGCGCTGACAGACGATGAGCATATGCCTGGTATTGAATAGTCCAGCATATTGATGACGATATTTCTACTGAAGTGGAACGGTCTTTTTGGGGTTGATTTCAAGCAGCAGCTGAGCCTGTTCCGTAGTCAAGCCAACATGCTGGCATAGGTTTTTAAAGCTGCGTGGCATAGTAATGGCTGAACCGACCAAATGCGAATTGTCCGGTGATCGAGGGACAAGGTCTTCTCCGATCGAAAGATCCCAGATTCCAAAGCGATAGTTTCCAGGGCCAAGGTCTGCCGCGAGAATCGCATCGGTGACAACAAGACTTTTTTCCACACCCGCCAGATCCAGATAATTTTTGAGGACAAAAAAGGGTATATGTGCCCCGTCAGCGATGAAGCACAGCCAGAGCTTGTCATGAAGGGCAAGCGCTCTCTGGATGATGTTGTCGTGACGTGCTAGCGTACCTGGACATCCATTGCCAAGATGCGTGAACATCGAAAGACCTGAGTCAATACTTCTCTTTAATTGATCGAGGGTTGCATCCGTATGTCCGGCAGAGACCGTAATCTTCTGGTCACTAAGCATACGGATAACCCTTCCCGTTGGGTCCTGTTCTGGAGCAAGTGTGACGAGTTTCGTGAGTCCACCTGCTGCTTCAAGAAGTCTGCTGGCATTCTCTTCGGTGGCTGGCTGAATTGCATCGGCGGGGTGTGCTCCTCGAAAACCAGGTGATGGATTCAAAAAGGGGCCCTCGATGTGAATGCCCTTGATCACTTGTCGAATCAAAGGAGAAACACTGTGCAGCTGTGCAATCCTTTTAAGTCTATGTTCCATCTGAGGGAGCGAGTCAGTAATGACTGTGGCAAGAATGCCGTCGACTCCTTGTTCCAGAAGGCGCTTACAAACAGCTTCCAGTCGTTCTTGGTCCAGTTCGTCACTGTTGAAATCGACCCCGGCATAGCCATTGACCTGCAAATCAAAAAAACCCATGATTGATTCTCACTCGAGACTATTATAATTTAACGATAAAAGTTATATTAAGAATATGCATGTCAAGCTCTCGATCATAGATTGGATCGTCATTGGGACATATCTGAGTGGCACGACCGCTCTCGGTCTCTATGTCAGTAAGAGAGTACGTACTTCAGAAGGGTTTTTCATGGGGAACCGAGCATTCGGGAAAGCCATCATGATCGCCCAGAATCTTGGTACTGGTACTCACTCCGATCAAGCGGTTGGCGTTGCAGGAGCTGCATATACCGCTGGCCTTTCGGGGATTTGGTATCAGTGGATATGGTTATTCACGACTCCTTTCTACTGGTTGCTTGCCCCAGTTTTTCGACGCTTGCGTATGGTGACCATTGCGGACTTTTTTGAAGTCCGTTACGGCAGGAGCTACAGCATAGCGTATGCCATCTTCTGTATCTATCTCTTTGCGCTTTGGCAGGGAATAGCTATTAAAGGAACAGCGGTCACCGTATCTGCAATAACAGGTATCCCTGAACTGTTAATTGCGATCACCATAGGTCTCACCTTCACTCTGTATGGAGTTACCGGAGGACTCGTTGCGGCGGCGATCACAGATTTTGTTCAGGGTTTTCTGATTGTGCTTCTTTCTTTCCTCGTCGTTCCTTTTGGAGTCATCAAGGTTGGTGGTATGACTGGCTTAAGGCATGCTCTGCCCGATCATTTCTTTTCGATATTCAGCCAGTCCGGAGGAGAACTTACTCCGTTCAATGTGGCGATGCTGGTCATCAGCGGTTTGGCTGGAATTGTTGTTCAGCCCCATATGATGGCTGTCGGCGCCAGCGGAAAGACAGAGATGAATTGCAGGATCGGATGGACATATGGAAACTTTGTCAAACGTATCTGTACGATCGGCTGGACTTTGACGGGGCTACTCGCGGCTGCATTGTTTCCAGGCGTTCCTTTTCACGATCGAGAGAAGGTATTTGGGCTTGCCGTCACTATGTTGCTTCCCGCAGGATTAATCGGGCTAATGGCTGCATCATTGATGGCAACTGTCATGTCAACCTGCTCTGCCTTTATGGTTGATGGCTCGGCCCTATTTACAGAGAACCTTTACCGGCCAATGCTCAAAAAGCCGAGAGACGACGCTCACTTTTTGAAGGTGGCTCGGATCTCCTCGATCTGTATTGCTCTCCTCGGATTTGTTCTAGGACTAACGATGAGTTCCGTCATCTCTGCGACAGTTGAGTTCATCAGTATTCTTCCTTTCATCGGGATAGCTTTTTGGATTGGTATCATCTGGCCGCGAGCAACAAGAGCAGGTGCGTGGACCAGCACCTTAGGCTCTGCGGCGATCTTCTATGCCACTAAATGGGCTGGTTTCTCCAATTCGTGGTCATCTTTATACAGTATTGTTACCGGCGTGATCCTGATTATATCCGTGAGTTTTTTTACTCCTTCGGAGCCAGAAGAAAAGCTTTCTAGAATCTATAAGAACCTGCGGCTGCCCATTGATGAGCAAGATCTACTTTTAGCAGAGGAGAATTAAATGGAGAGCGAGGAAAAAGGGAACGATTTGTTGATCGTTGATTTTTTGCATCTTCCAAAACGATTCTCTTGGGGGAGATATCGCATTGATCTTGTGGGTTTCCTTTTAGCCTGGGCAATGGTCGCAGCGTTTATTGGTTTCTATGTCTGGATGGCGACGTGGTAGGGGCCGACTATGGCGGCACGCAAAACATTGATTCTTGGGATCGACAGCTTCGGCACTTGCCAATCGATATGATGTCGTTCATTTTCCAGCATTGAATTAAGTGATGAGGCTCTTCAGTAATCTGAAGAGCCTCATCATTCTAAAGCGTCAGCAGCGAGGCCGACTGAGTGTCCAGATAGATGGTCGTATTGAGGTGTCTCTTAGCCAAAGATGCTGGACATGCTGTTGTAATTTCACCTTCCAGGGCGGTGCGTACAGCTTTTGCCTTACGCGCTTCCGGAACACACGATATCCAATTTTTTGCTCGAAACAGACCGCTGCACGTCACCGTAATCGCTTCTTTCGGAACCAGATCAATCGTTGCAAAGTGGCCTTCGTTCACTTGCTGCTGGCGGCAGGTTGCGTCCAATACAACACGCTTCAGCATCTGCGGATCATTGAAATCTGCAACGGGAGGATCGTTGAAGGCGATGTGTCCATTTTCTCCGATGCCTACAAAGGCTATGTCAATTGGTCCTGCATTTAAAAGGTCCGTATAACGTGCGATTTCCTCATCTGTGCTGCCAAGGCCTGAGATGTAGTTGATCGACCGGGCATTGACCTTCTGTTCGACGCGCTCACGAATCCAGCGCTGGAATCCTGCTGGATGATCACCATCGACACCAACATATTCATCCATGTGGAATACATCGACTTTAGGCCATTCGATATCAGACCGGAGAACCAGCTCCTTGACTACATCCAACTGTGAGTTGCCGGTCGCAATCATGATTCGTGCGTGGCCGTGCTCTCGAACAGCTTCTTTAATAAGGTGGGCAACATCGGCCGCTGCCGCTACCCCCAGTTCGGCGCGAGTCGAGAACACCTGAACTTTTGCAGTTCCATAGATATGAGTTCCGTTTACAGGGGCAATCATTATCTTCCTCCAAAAAAACTATAAATCATAAAAATATAATTGACAAACGTTTAACGTTAAATATATTTATTCAAACATAACGAAATGAACCTCCCTTTCTATCTCGGGGCAAGAACGTTAGATCTCGGCATTCAGGAGGCCGGAAATGGGTATCAATAGTAGATTTCTCTCGGCTGTGCTTTGTATTGGTCTGGGAGGCTCGGTTGGTTGGGCGCAACTTACGTCGGCTACGATCTCGGGCAAGGTAACCGATGCCTCGGGCTCTGTGCTTCCGGGCTCTGATGTCAGTGCTACCGATATCGCTACAGGTGCGGTGGTTCAGGTCAAGACGAATGATGAAGGGAGTTATGTGCTCCTGGGCCTTTCTCCTGATATGTACAACCTGCGCATCTCCCACGATGGGTTTCAGGTTTACGAGCAGAAGGAGCTTCAGATTGCCGTGGGACAGCGCCTGGTGATTAATGGGGTGCTCGCAGTGGGGAGCGTTGGTCAAGCCATAACCGTAACGGGCGGTGGTGGCGCTACGGTGAATCTTGAGTCTCCGATGGTTTCGACCTCCATCGACAACCAAATGACTACCCAGCTACCGCTGAACGGCCGCAACATCCTTCAACTAATGCAGCTGGCACCTGATACAAGCGTTACAGCTGTCTCTTCGTATCAGCAAAGTGCTTCGCGCCCTGATCAGGCGAACAGCTATGTTGGAGCCAGCGGCGGTAGGGGAGACTCAACTTCGTATTATCTTGACGGCGCTCTGAATGAAGATGCGCTGACGCAGATTGCAAATGTCTATCCCAATCCTGACGCTATCCAGGAGTTTAGTTTTTCGAGCAGCGTCTACAGTGCTAAGTTTTCAGGTCGCGGAGGCGGTGTGATGAACGCAGTCACGCGTGGGGGTACGAACCAGTTTCATGGAACTCTCTTCGAATTCGTAAGAAACAGCGCATTCAACGCGATCAATTTCTTTGGGACAAAGCCGGATGGTCTTAAACGGCATCAGTTTGGTGGCACGATTGGCGGCCCTATCGTGAAGGACAAGACCTTCGCCTTCTTCTCTTATCAGAGAACCACGGTCCGTCAGAATGCTCTTACGACCTTCACTGTGCCGACCGCTGCGCAGCGAAGCGGCGACTTTTCGATGATCAAAAGACAACTCGTCGATCCTGTGACCGGGCTTCCATTTGCAGGGAATCAGGTCCCTACTTCACGTTATGATCCGATCTCTCTTAAGATTCTGCAGATGCTGCCGGCCAGCGATTCTACTGGGATTACGCGCTTCCTTTCTCGTTATCAGACAAATACAAACCAGTTTGTTACTCGTATCGACCAGAACTTTGGTTCGCACCTGAAACTCTACGGCAGCTATATTTACGACAGCTTCCAACAGCCGGGTAATTCGATTCAGGGAAATCTGCTGTCAGCTACCACCGATCAGAAATGGCTTAGTCAGTTCGGTGTTGTCAACGCTACGTATATCTTCAGCCCCTCTCTTACGACTACGCTAGTTGGTTCATTCAGCAGACGTACAAATGCTGCTACATCCCCAGTGGGCTTTCCCGGTTGGAGTGATCTCGGGGTCAACGTGCCGAACATGGTGGCAGCTCCTCATACGTCGTTTTATCTGGCCGTGAGCAACTATTTCACGAAGACCTGGAACGGTTTTTATACGATTCCTGCGACTGAGGGCGGAATCGGAAATCAATGGACCTGGGGAATCGGTCGACACACGCTTGAGTTTGGTGGAGAGGTTCTTACCAGTAAGGTCATCAAGAATCAAGACTTCAAGGGCAATGGCTATTTTGTTTTCTCTGGAGGTCTTTCCGGGGATGGGGCCCTTGATTTTATGTTGGGTAAGGCTGCGACCTTCAATCAAGCAGCCAACTTTTACTTCGTTCCTACTCGCACGCTTCCTGCACTCTACATCAATGACAATTGGAAGATTACGGGTCGCCTGACTCTCGATCTTGGTCTGCGCTGGAACCCATTTGTCCCTGTATTTGATACGGCCTATCACGAAGAGGCACTTTTTGATCCCGAAGCGTACGCCGCAAATATCCATTCGAAACAATATCCAACCCTGCCTGCCGGATTGCTATTGGCTGGGGATCCGACGGTACCGTCTCGCGTGATCGATTCCAATTACCGTCGCTTCAATCCGCGTATAGGATTTGCGCTTGATGTTTTTGGCGATGGCCGCACAAGCCTGCGTGGTGGCTATGGAATGTATCAGGATCAGATGACGGCGAATACGATCAACCCCACGTTCAGCCCTTTTAGTACGTCCGTCACGTTTACCAATCCCTCTAGTTTCGCCAATCCTTACCAGGGGCAGGTGAACCCTTTCCCGCTACCTCCTGGGCCTGCTCCGGTAACGACACCGTTTCAGATTCCGATGGCAGCAAATCCGATGACCCGAAATATGAAGGCTCCAGTTATTCAGCAGTGGAATCTAACGGCTGAGCAACAGGTCGGATATGGGACCCTGTTTCGTCTCGCATACGAAGGGCAGAATGCCGTTCATCTCTTCGGTTCTGTAGAGGGCAATGCCGCAATCTACGATCCCACGAAGACTTATCTTCAGAATATTTCTAACTACAATATTCGTCGTCCGATGGGTTCCAGTTATCAGAGCCTTCCCTTGGGCAGGAATGTCGGCACCTCGAACTATCACGCGCTTATCGTTTCGGTACAGCGTCAGGCTGCCCGTGGTCTAACTTTTCTCGCAGGGTATCGTTGGTCGAGATGCATGAATGAAAGCGAAGGTGCATTCTTCAATGCGAACGGGTATTCCACCCCCAATCCGAAGATCGATTACGGTCGCTGTTCCTACGATGTTAAAAACCAATTTAAAGGCTCGGTCGTCTGGAATGTTCCGTCTACGCACTTTGCCTGGGATGCTCCTAACTTCATCCTGAGCCATTGGCAGATGAACGGTATTGTTGTACTCCGGGGCGGAACACCCTTTACCGTATCTTCGGGTATCGACAATTCGACCAGCGGCATTGGTATGGATCGAGCGGATATGGTCGGGAATCCGAATCTTCCCAGTGGTCGTAGCGATCTTCAGAAGGTAGCGATGTTCTATAACCCGGCAGCATTTACCGCGAATGCTCTTGGAACTTTCGGCAACACAAAGAGAAATTTCATGATTGGACCGGGATATTCGAATGTCGACTATTCGCTCGTGCGTCAGTTCCCGTTTGGTGGACGACTGGAAGGCAACAGTCTTCAGTTCCGTGCAGAAGCATTCAATCTTCTAAATCATCCTAACTTTAGTTCCCCTGTCAGCACTGTCAACTCCAGTTCGGCCGGAAGAATTATTTCCACGAACGGTGATGCCCGCATTATGCAGCTGGCTCTTAAGTTCACGTTCTAGATAAAGGAGTCCTGAGGTTAGGCTCTCTTACTTCAAGGAGGTTTTCGTGGTCGTCACCCGTCGCCACTTCCTGGGGACTAATATCTCGGCGCTGGTTGCTAGTTCTGCTGCACCACTTTGGGCTGAGAGTCCTGCCTCTTCGGAATCGATGGCCAATTGTGATGCGAATGGGCGCATCGACCGAGACTTTTGGAATGATTGGCCTGATTTCGTTGCGCAAAAGATGCATGCGGTCAGGTCAACGCGCCGGAAGATGATCGACAGCGTCCGGACATCGCAGGATGTACAGAAACGTGCTGCTCTTGTTCGGGAACAGCTCTGGACAGTTCTTGGTGGCTCTCCTGAACGTACACCGCTCAATCCGCGAGTCGTGGGTAGTATCGATCGCGGAATATATCGCATCGAAAAAATCATCTTTGAAAGCCGACCGGGGATTTACGTTACTGCCCACCTCTATTTGCCAAGCATACAAGGTCCGCACCCCGGAATTCTTGCTCCTCTTGGACATACAACCGAAGGCAAGTCTTATCGAAGCTATCAGCATTGTTTTCAGAATCTCGCAAGACAAGGTTTTGTGGTCATTGCCTATGATCCGTTTGGTCAGGGAGAGCGCCGACAATATCTTGATCGAGACTCTAAGCGTCCGCGTTTCGATGTTGTTCCCGAACATCTCCAGACGGGGCGCCCCATGGTGCTTTTCGGTAGTAGCTTTGCTCTCCATCGGGTTTGGGATGGAATCCGCGCGTTGGATTACCTTGTGAGCAGGTCAGAGGTTGATGGTGAGCGTATTGGTTGTACAGGCCACTCTGGTGGTGGGACCATGACGATGTACCTAATGGCTTTGGAGGAGAGAATCAAGGTTGCAGTTCCATGTGAAGCCAACTTCGAAAATCTTGCAGGACCGCTTTATGAGGCTCCCGGAGCAATCGGCGATGCCGAGCAGGACATCATTGGCGGCCTTCCTTTAGGTCTTGACCGTGGTGATCTTCTTAATGCATTCGCACCGAAGCCACTTCGTATTTGTTATACGGCGCATGATCAAGGGCAGACCTACTCTCCTGTCTATGAGGAGGGCATAGCAGAAAATCTGAAAGATCTGACTCGACTCTACCGACTTTCTGGTGCGACAGATCGTCTGGATGTTGTTGTGGGTCATCTCCCGCATGCCCTCGATGCGCTTTCGCGGCGAGCGGTCTACGAGTGCTTCAATCGCTGGCTTCGTAATGGAGCCGCAACTGCAGAAGAGGTTGAGTTTGATTCGGCACCGATCAACGAATTGAACTGCACAACTACCGGTCAGGTACTGACAGCTTTCAGAGGTCGAACTGTTACTCAGTTGAATGTCGAGCGCATGAAACAGCTTCTCCCTCGGAGCCCATTCGATGAAACACCAGCATCTGCGCGTGATTACGTGTGCTCCGAGCTGCGGTCCCTACTTGCTCTGCCTGCTGCTGAAGGGAATCTTCGCGCAGCCATCCTGTCTACGAACTCGGGGCCGACGCGAAGCATTGATGAGTTTCAGATTGAGCCGGAGCCTGGGGTTCGAACCGTAGGATGGCATGTCCATTCGACAAAGAAAGCGGTGCAGCGACGTCCAGTGCTGCTCTATGCCAGCGCATATCAGACTAACGATCCTCTTTTTGAGGGAGGGCGCTTTGAAGAGATATTAGATGCTGGCTATGCTACGTGTTCTATTTATCTGCGCGGTTTGGGGGTTTCTTTGCCACGATCTCCTGACCGCGGGCCGGAATTTTATCGAGGGATGAACCTCTTTGAGCGCCATGCCTGGACCAATCTGTCATTGGGATACTCGGTTATTGGTCAACGTGTCGTTGATCTTCTCGCTGCTCTTCGCTATTTACGTACTCGGTCTGATGTTGATCCAACGCACATCTATGTAATGGGAGAAGGACCGGCCGGTTTAGCCGCTTTAATGGCTGTTGCATTGGATGCCAACATCAAATCTCTGCTACTTCGCGATGTCCCGCTGACTTATCAATCAATTGTCAGTACGGAAGACTATATGCTGGATCTCGAATGGTTCGTACCGGGAATCTTGAAGCATTTTGATCTACCAGACATCATCGCTGCTATATCGCCGCATCCAGTCTGGATCAACAATCCGTCGAACGGAGATGGTACGACGATGCAGAAAGCCTCTGCGATCGGGCAATATCACGAGAGGATTTCTGCTAAATATGCTGCCGGATCATGGCTGAATTTCCGTAACACAACTGCAGATAATTTGCATATCTGTCTCGACTGGTTGAGTAGTACTGCGTGAGTAATTGAGTGCAAGATATAGCGGTCAGCGTCATGTCTTCAGCATGTGATGATGATCGATCAACCATATAGCCAACCTTGTGAGGAGCTTCTAATGGATTTCAACTTTAGTTCATGGTCTCGCCGTCGATTCGTTCAGCTTGGGGCTGCATCTGCTCTTACGAAATCATTTGCATCAGCATCTGCTTTGCAGAAAGCTGCTGCTCCTGTCGGCCACGCCACGATGATCGGAGTCCCTTTCGCAAAGCGTAACCCCCGAATTGCTTTGGTTGGCGTAGGAGTGCGCGGGACTGGTCATCTGAAGATGCTGATCGCGCTCGACGCACAGATCGTCGCTATTTGCGATGTAGTGAAAGAGAAGGCTGAGAACGGTGCTGCTCTTGTTGAGAAGAGCGGCAAGAAGCGTCCAGACCTGTATACTGCTGGCCCGCATGATTTCGAGAACATGCTGAAGCGCAATGATATAGACCTGGTGCTCACTGCGACGCCGTGGAGCTGGCATGCTCCGGTTGCGCTCTTTGCCATGAACCATGGCAAAGATGTTGGTATCGAGGTGCCGGGCGTCGTTACTCTGGAAGAGTGCTGGGATATCGTCAATACCTCCGAGCGCACACGAAAGCACTGCTTCATTATGGAAAATTGCTGTTACGGATATAACGAGACGCTTGTCCTGCGTATGACGAACGAAGGACGTTTTGGCGAACTCATCTATGGCGAGGGAGCCTATATCCATGACATCCGCGAAGAGCTATTCCAAAACAAGGCGAATGGTCTTTGGCGGCGTGCGGAACACACCAAACGTAATGGAAATTTATATCCGACTCATGGTCTTGGCCCAGTCGCGAACTATATGAATATCAACCGTGGCGATCGCTTTGGTTACTTAGTATCCATGAGTTCCATTGAGCGGGGGCTCGATATTTACCGCAAAGAACATCTTCAGCCAGGAGACCCACGTTGGTCTGAAAAATATATATGCGGGGACATGAACACATCTCTCATCAAAACGTCCAAGGGACTCACGATTACCGTCAAACATGCGGTTTCGTTGCCGAATCCTTACAGTCGCATCAATATGATCGCAGGCACCAAGGGAATCTTCGAGGACTATCCACCGCGCATATATCTCGAGGGCGATAAGGAAGAAGTGTTTGGCTCGCTTGATAAGTATAAGAGCTACACTCATCCTCTATGGGCGAAAGAGGGAGACTTCGCTGCAAAGACTGGCGGTCATGGAGGAATGGATATGATTATGCACTATCGTATGCTGCAGTGCTTGCGCGAAGGTTTACCACCAGATATCGATGTTTACGATACGGCAGCATGGTCTTCTGTTGGCCCGCTCAGCGTTACTTCGGTAGCTAAAGGCAGCACTCCAATTGAATTTCCGGATTTTACGCGTGGAGCCTGGAAGATCCGTTCAGCGTCTGCTATTGCGACCATGTCGTAAAGACATCTCTCTGTGTTTCATTTATCGAAAGATATTTGGGGGGATTCTAAAAGCAACAGATGTGAGAAAGCCTGGTTGTTCGTATCAGCGATGAGTTAGTGCAGCGCGGCTTTGAAGGGGCTTTCTTGTACCAAGTCAGATGAGTCCGCAATTGTCTTTGGATTTCAGCCAGCACGCGGATAATCCCGTGCTGGCTGGCGAACTCGTTTAGTGCAAGATCCATGAGGACGGCTATCTTGTATTCCACTGTCGGGAAATAATAAGTTCATCCGAATAATATGTGTTTGCTTGCGGACCCTGCAACGCTAGGAAATGGGGCTCAAAGCCGCCGACCTTTGCGGTTCTGGGGTACCCCCTGCCGACACGAAAGAATCGCAGACGGATAGTTCAGGCAACTCTGTATTTTTCTCTTGTTCTCGGCCTTGATTTCGTTCGAACAAGAAGCGCACTATATTAAAATAGAAGACTGAAGAATGGCGACGTTTTCCGCTTAGTTGAAAGAAAAGAGATCTGAACAACTTTTCTCCGAGGTGTATGTGCGTTTTCTTCACGTCATTACGTCTGTAGATCGCAAAACGGGAGGGCCGGTCGAGGCGCTCTTGCAGCTTGGGTTAGTTCACCAAAAATTAGGGCACACGATCGAAGTCGCATCTGCCGATGCGCCTGGATCTGTTCATCTTGATGAGATGCCTTTTCCTGTCCATGCATTAGGGCCAGGAAAAACAAGTTACGTGTATTGTCCAAGGATGGCTGGATGGCTCGAGCAGCATGGGCCACACTTTGATGCTGTTATCGCTCATGGTTTATGGCAGTATCCGACTAATGCAGTGCAAGCTGCACTCTCACGCAAAGTTCCTTATTTTGTCTACACCCATGGGATGCTTGATCCCTGGTTCAATGAGCAGTTTCTTCTGAAGCACATCAAGAAGACGTTCTTTTGGAGCGCTAAGCTTCGCAAAGTTCTGGACGAAGCAACCGGAATCATCTTTACTACAGAAGAAGAGATGGAACGATCAATTCGGTCGTTCTTTCCATTTCGTTGGAAGGGGATGGTGGCTCCTCTAGGCATTGCTCCACCCCCGGCAGAGAGATTCATTCCATCAACTCAGTCCCGATTTCCCGAGTTGAAAGGGCGCCGCTTTTTACTGTTCTTTGGAAGAATTCATCCTAAAAAGGGCTGTGAGCTTCTGATACAGGCGTTCTCCCGGGTTGCGCAGGACCATCCGGACATCGATCTGGTCATGGCTGGCCCAGGGGAATCTTCTTATATCGAATCGATGAGAAACACGATTGCTACGGCGGGCCTGCAAGATCGGGTGATCTGGACTGGAATGATCACTGGGGATGTCAAGTGGGAATTGATACGTTCGGCGGATGCGTTTGTGCTTCCTTCACATCAAGAGAACTTCGGGATCGCAGTTGTCGAGTCATTAGCGGTTCATACTCCTGTGTTACTCAGCAACAAGGTTCAGATCTGGCGTGAGGTTATCCGGTCGGGAGCAGGGCTGGTGGAAACAGATGACCTGCAAGGGACTGAATTATTACTCAGACGCTGGCTTCACCTGGACGATGCGGAGCGAAAGAGATTTCGGTCGAGAGCAGGTGAGTGTTTTCAATCTCGATTTACGGCAGAGCAGGCAGGATGGACCCTGCTGCATGAAGTTATGTCGATCCTTCGGAGTGAAATGGCGACCAGCGTCGTGCTAAGGGAGTTTTCCAACAGCTACACTCTGGGATAGAAATCCTGCGTGTCGAATGGAGTTATTACCCAAGCGGGAGGGCATGCCATTCAAGATGCTCCGGATTCTCTCTAGCGCCAACCTCAAGACAGGTTGCGATCAGATAGTCTCTGCGAAGGCTATTGTCGTTGATTTTGACGCCAAACATTGAGACGAGCCGCACTTCGCCGTCGTTGTGCACGACGTGGTACCGAGCCGCGAACTGGCCGTTGGATAGCGCTTGTTGAATCTGCTTTTGCAGGTATTCTCGATCATCTGGATGTACTGTCTCAAGCCACATGGCGAACGTACGGGTGATCGATAGGCTGGGAAACTCAGGAGAATTGGTTTCGATGGTTCCTCCATCAGCCGGATCGAACTTCCACATCCATCCTCCTGTCACGGCGACCGGAGAGACTGTCGAGTGCGATTTCTGATAGTAACGTTTTCGAAAGAGGCTGCAAACGACAATGGCATTGACGATATAGATGCAGAAACCAGCCCATCCAGAATGACCACGAATGGACCAGATATTGATTGGATCGCGTAACAAAATTTGAGCGGGTATGGTTAGAACGAAGGTTAGGACGCCGGGTCCAAAACCTCCAAACCAAGCTGTAATGACGACAGCCGTGAGCATGAAACTGGAATGCAGGCGAAGCCCGTGATGAACAAAGAACCATGACAGGCTCCACGCAACGGATGCCGCGAAGATGGAGGTAGCGTAGCGTAACCACCATGGATAGGTTTCTGGAAATTTAATCATCACATCCCGGTTGGCCAGTGGCCCAAAAATACAGTTGCTTATGATATGACGTTTTACCTTCTTTTTGCGTTTTATCATCCAACAGGTAAAACGGGAAAGCCTATCTATTAGTTTTTACACCTATCTATTGGACTTAAAGTGAAAAAAGTGCGCACAAATTGGAAAATCTAATTTAAGTAAAACGATCTAGCTTATAACTGCAATCTCTTCTTCAAGACGTTGTTTTTCGTAGAGACTCGTGTAATAACCGTTGCGGTTTAACAATTCCTCATGTGTTCCAAGTTCTGCGATTCGCCCTTCGACGAGTACAGCGATCTGATCTGCATTGCGAGCAGTAGAGATGCGGTGAGAGATAAAGATCGTGGTACGACCACGCATAATTTGAGCAAGACCCTGGAGTATGCGCTCCTCGGTGTAGGTGTCCACAGAGGCGAGAGAATCATCCAGTACAAGAATGCGAGGATCGCGAATGATGGCGCGGGCAATTGCTGTGCGTTGTTTCTGGCCGCCAGAGAGGGTTACGCCTCGTTCTCCTACGATTGTTTCAAAACCGCGCGGAAATTCCAGGATCTCGGTGAGGATATGCGCAATAGCGGCGGCTTCTTCGATCTGTTCATCCGTGGCGCTAGGAGAGCCAAAGGAGATGTTATGGCGAATTGTATCTGAAAAGAGGAATGTTTCCTGCGGAACGAAACCAATGCTGGCACGCAATTCAGCTAGTGGGAAAGACCGGATTGGAACATTATCGATGAAAACCATGTCCGGTTGAGCATCCTGTAATCGCGCGATAAGGGAGACCAGGGTCGACTTCCCGGATCCAGTCGGGCCAACAATCGCCAGGGAAGAGCCTGCGGGGATCTGGAGATTGATATGGTGAAGAACCGTAGGGCCTTTGGGGTAAGCGAAGGAAAGATTCCGGAGTTCGATGTCACCATGAAGACTACAGATAGGGAGCGAGACCAACGAGTTCACGGTGTCAGTACAGGGTGTTTCAGGATGGGGCCGGCAGGTCAGGAGAGCAGGATCGTCGGTGATGGAGGGTTGTTGCTTGAGAAGCTCATCGATACGGACGATTGAGGCGGTTCCTCGCTGAAAGAGGTTGACCACCCAGCCGATGGCAATAATCGGCCAGATGAGCTGCACCATGTAGACGTTGAAGCTGGTGAACTCGCCCACACTGATATGGTGCTGTACGACCTCATGACCTCCAATCAGAAGCGTGATCATCAGCGAAAGGCCAAGAACAAACTCCAGTGTGGGCCATAGCATCGCCATCAGGCGAACGAGATGAAGGCTCCGCCGAATGTACTCGCGATTTGCCTCTTCAAAAGATTCGATTTCGGCTTGTTCCTGTGCAAAGGCGCGAATAAGGCGAGCTCCAGAGAAATTCTCCTGCGCTTTGGCCGAGATGTCAGAAAACATTGCTTGAATACGCTCAAAGCGGCGGTGGATTCGATTACCGAAATATTGAACAAGTACCGACGCTGCGGGAAGAGGAACAAAAGCGAAGAAAGTCAGCTTGGGGCTGATGCGATACATGAAGGGCAGTGCCGCACAGGTAAAGACCAGTGTATTCGCGCTGTACATGATGGCGGGCCCGAGAAGCTGGCGCACGGCGTTCAGGTCATTGGTTGTGCGAGCCATGATGTCACCGGTACGGTGCGTGTGGTAGAAGTTCGGGGACTGACGTTCAAGATTGGCGAAGAGATCGTTGCGCAGGTCGTATTCAATCTCACGCGAAGCCCCAATGATGACCTGACGGGTAATGTAAAGAAATATGGCGGAGCCTGCAGCAATCAGCAAAAGTCGGAGGGCATGAAAGAGAATCTTCTGCTGCGTAATGCCCTGACGCATGTCATCAATGGCGTGTCCAATGACGATCGGAATCAGCACTTTGATGACGTTGTAGAAAACAACAGCGACTCCACCCCAGGCAAGAGCCTTCCAGTACCGTTTGAGGTAGGGGGCAAGAGGTTTAAGTCGATTCAGCATCATACAGAGATAGTCTAAGCCGCAAAGATTAGATACTCGAAATGGCGCAGGAGGTTCGGAGATTCCCCCAGCGCCATTTTTTTCAGAATGTTCAAGAATGTGGCTGTTCTGTTGCGGAACCGGCTAAAGGCTGCACCGCAGGCTGATTCGGGGAGGTGTCCTGATTAGCTGGAGAGGAAGGCGCAGGGGCTTCCTTTGGTTCTGGCGGAGTATCGGACTGAGACACCAGCTCGATGTCGAAGATCAGGTCGGCCTTGGGAGGAATAACCGGCGGACGCCCCATCTCGCCATATGCAAGCTGATAGGGGATGAAAAGACGGCGTTTTCCGCCAACGTGCATTCCTTCAAACCCAGTATCCCAGCCTGCAATCACCCGGCGTGCGCCATAGGGAAAGACAATGGGTTCATCGCCCGGATGGTCATGAGACGAATCGAATTTGGTGCCATCGGTAAGCCAGCCAGTGTAGTGAACCGTATAGTACTGCTCCGGTTTTGCGAGTTCTCCCGTACCCACTTGGATGTCGATATAGCGAAGAGCGTAAAGATTTTGTGGGGTTCCTTCGATCTGAGGGACGTTCGGTGGATTATCTGCAGGGTTGGAGATTGGGGCCACTTTAGCCTGTTTCACCGTAGTTGCCGAAGAGCGATGTGCGGCTGGCCTTTTCGGAGATGTTGTCGCTGTTTGAGCTGCAGCCGTAGCTGCCAAGAGAGTTACAAAAAATAAAGGGCGAAAGATCATTGTGATTCCAGTGTAGGCCAGGGTGTTTATTGAGGAGGGGGATTGCTTGAAGATCCTAGGTTGAGGTTCGTAGTAATAGATAAGTTCCAGCGATTCCGAAGAGAAGATCGGGCGTCCAGGCGGCAAGAGCTGCAGGTAATGTATTGACATTGCCCATGGCCTGGAAGAGTCCATCCACAACCCAATAGGCAATGGCGAGGCCGATAGCTGTGGCAATTCCGGCGAGCGAGCCGCGCTTTCCCATAGAGAGTGCAAAGGGGACAGCCAGAATCGCCATTACGAGCGTAATCAGGGGATAGGCGATCTTTCGGTTGAGTTGAACGCTGAGCCGTTTCGTATCGAAGCCCGATTGATTGAGGTCGGAGATGTAATGGGAGAGTTCGTTATAGCTCATCTCCTGGGCGGGACGATCCTCTTTTACAAAGTATGAGGGCTGTTCGTGAATGTCTGGGAAAGCGGTAATCGTGAAGGGTTGATACGATGCGATCGTCTCTCCTTCAAAGGTGCGTTGCCAGCCATTCTCGAAGACCCACTGATCGATGCGATCATTCCAGTGAGCGGAGGCGGCAAAAATGCGCCGTTTCAACGCGAAGGTCTCTGGATCGAATTCAAAGACGGTAAGATTTGCAAAAACATTTTTGGTTGCATCGAAGAACTGATAGTAGAAGATTCGCGTGGATGAACCTGAAGGGCCCGCCTGGCCGGAGATCCACTTGCGATCGGGGCGAAGGAAAGTTTGGGCAGGTTTGTCTTTGATAACAGAGCGCAGGGCCTCCTGCCGCCGATTGGCAGTAGGTAGGTAAAGTTCGTCGAAGGCGAAAAGGGAGATTGCGATCAGTAACGTCGTAACAAGGACCGGGGTGACGATACGGTACAAACTGGTTCCGGTTGCTTTCATCGCGGTGAGCTCTGAGGAACGGTTGAGCGCGCCGAAGGTAATCAGCACTGCGACCAGAGCACAGAGAGGGGTGACGTTATAGAGGATGTAGGGGATGAGGTTGATCAGGTAATCGCCAACAGTTATCAATGCGGTGCGATTTCGGATGATATCTCCGATCAGCTCAAAGAAGGTAAAGATCAGGAAGACAGAAGAAAAGGACAGTAGGATCAGCGCAAAGTTCGATGCGTAGCTGCGCATGATGTAGTCGTCGAGCAGGAGAGGAAATTGAATGTGAAAGGTGCTGCGAAAGCGGCGTAACGCAGTTGCTATGTTGAAATTGCCGTTCGACGCCGACTGTCGATCTCGCAATATGCGGTTGAGCAGTTTATTGAGCCCTGTTCCGACGGACGAGATAAGCCCAAGTGCGATGCCGCTGTGAGACATCTGGTAAAGAAGAGCCAGTCCAAAGGCAGCGAAGAGAAGGTTTGCTCCCCAGACCCCGAAGAAGGGAGACAGTTTTCCATTTTTAGCGAAGGCGATGCCAATCTGTGAAAGGAAGTAGTAGATAAAGACCAGGGCGATCGTCAGAACAAAGCCAGTTGATTTTCCACCGCGCTTTGAGGAGAGGCCGAGAGGAACTCCAATCAACATCAGGACGATGCAGGCGAACGGATAAGAGAGCCGGCGATGAAATTCGATTCGGTAGACATTCGCGCGAACCCCCGGCACGGTATTGTCCGGCGAGTGCCCGAGTCTCCACAGATTGGAGAGAGGGAGCGCGAGGATTGGAGTGTTGGAACGGCCGAGATGAGAGTCTTCCTGCACGCCGGTTTGGATCGGCAGATCCGTGGAGGCGAAGGTGGAGATGTTGTATTGGTTCGGGTCCGTCGGAGAGGTCTGGTGCTGGCCGCCATTTACGAGATGCAGCCGGATACTTTGCGGATCGTTGGAGACGACGACCGCCTCGTCGGCGGTGGTGATGTTTGGGTTTGCAGGTTGAGTGAGATCGGCGAGGAAGACGTGGCGCCAGAGCGCTGCTCCTGATGCCGGTTTTACGTCCTGAATAAAGAGGACGTAGTTGCGAAAATCTTCATAGAAGACGCGGGGCTGGACTTCAAAGGAGGCCTGGGTGGATTTGAGCGAGTCTTGGAGGGCCAGAGTCGCGGCGGCCGATTTCGGCGCGAGATAAAGCGAGTTGAAGAGGCTGCCTACGAGGGCGGTCAGAGCAAGGATCGAAATGATCCGGATAAATTGGAAGACGCCTACGCCGGAGGCCCGCATCGCTGTGATCTCGGAGTCGGCAGCGAGTCGGGAGAGCCCTAGCAGGATTCCTACCAGGACCGCCATTGGGATGGTCATGATGAGGAAGCTGGGTAACAGGTATGCGAAGATACGCAGGACATCCATGAGCGAGGCCGAACCTCGGACGACGAGCGCAACGATATCGCCGAGGTTGCGCATGAAGAGCATAAAGGTGAATAACACTCCGCCGAGGACGGCATAGGAAGTGACTTCGCGGAGGATGTACCGGGTAAAGATGCGCATGCTTCTGGATGCTCTCTGTTGAGTTTACGCGATCCCCCTCCCCCTACCAAAAGTGTGCAAAGTATTCGAAGCAGATACTTTAGGCTCGTACCTCCGATGTGCGGGGTTTGTTAAAGCAAAAGCCCGGCCATTGGCCGGGCTTTATTACCTTCTTAATTTAAGAATAGCAGGCAGTGTCAAGAGGGGGACGGTGGAAATCGGTTGCGGAGGGGCTTCAATCGAGGATGCTTCGCTTTAAGTAGCGGGAAAGTTTGAAGAAGGGCATCAGGGGCTAAAGCCCCTTTCTCGATACTATTTACGGCACGGCTAAAGCCGTGTTAAGCAAGGCGTTCGCGCTGACGCGCGAATGTCCCACATCTGGCGATCAAGCTGCCAGGTATGGGGCACCCGTACCCGCAGCACCCACCTTAGTCTTGTGACGACTGGAGTCGTCCCAAGCCGAAGATGGGGCACCCGAAGTGGTGTTCATTGTTGGCTATTCGGCGCGGAGGGCCTCGACGGGATTGATGGAGGCGGCGCGGCGGGCCGGTATGAAGCTGGCCAGTAAGGTGGCGAGGCTGAGGAGAAGTACTACGGTTGCAAGGGTCGCCAGATCCCAGGAACGGACTCCAAAGAGGAGTTTGCGGAGGAACGCGGCGGAGGCGATGGAGCAGAAGATGCCTGCGGCGATTCCGAGGATGGTTAGTCGGCCCGCTTCTTTGAGGATGAGCTGGTAGACGGAGCCGCGGGCCGCTCCGAGGGCCATGCGGACTCCGATTTCTCTGGTGCGCTGGCTGACGGAGTAGGCAATGACTCCATAAAGGCCGATGACTCCAAGGAGAAGAGCGAGCGCAGCGAAGCCTCCGACTATCCAGGCTGCGGAGCGATGGAGATATGCAGTTTGGGAGTTGTTGATGTGTTGAAGCATGGTTTGCTCATTGGTTGTGCCGATGCCAGGGTCAATTTGGTGGATGGCAGCGCTCAGGGTAGGGAGTAGAGATTTGTCATCGCCTGAGGTGCGAACGATGAGTATAAGTTCCGAGTCGGCTTCCTGGCTGGCTGGGGTGTACTCCGCGGGCCAGATGTCTTCCTCAAGGCTGCTCTCGCGGATGTTATCGACGATACCAACAATCTCGCGCATGGAGTCGGGCTTCAGATCACCATCACCGTATTTTTTCCCGATGGGATCTTCTCCAGAAAAGTATTTATCCGCGAAGGCTTTGTTGATGACAGAGACCCTGGAACGGGTGCTGTCGTCTTGGTCCGTGATGAGCCGACCGCGGATGAGACTAGCACGGATGGTGTTGAAGAAGCCGGAGCTAACCTGGCGGGAGTTGACTTCGTTGTGTTCGCCGTGGAAAGGGTGGCCGACGATGCGAATCCAATTGGTATTGCCGTTATAAGTGGCTGGAAGCTCGCTGGTCGTTCCCACGGAGGTAACACTGGGCAGGGCAGCGACTCGATCTGTGATCTTGTGGGTGATGGCCTTGATGGTTTCGTTCTTGTTGTAGGTCTGTTCGGGAAGTTCGACGATTACGGTGGCGAGGTTTGAAGGGTCGAAGGCGAGATCAACGTGGAGCAGTCGATAGAAGCTCTTTCCCAGGAGCCCGGCGGCGACCAAGAGAACGACGGCGACGGTGAGTTCCAGAACGACGAGGTTAGCTCCCATGCGACGCCAGAGAGCCCCGACGGAGCCGCGATCTCCTTCATTAAGTGCCTCACGCATGGACGCAGTTGGAAGTCGCAGCACAGGTGTGAGCGAGAAGACGGTCGCAGCGAGAAATGAGATGACCATTGTGAAGCCAAGTACGCGGGGACTCATGGCGAGGTGATTGAGGTAGGGCATGCTGGAGAGCATGTCTTTCGAGATAAGGCTCAACATGAACCGCATGGCAATAGCTCCTACGGCAAGCCCGGAGAGAGTTCCGGCGGTGACGAGGATGAGGCCTTCGGTTATGAATTGGCGGACGAGGCGTGCGGGAGAGGCCCCGAGGGCACTACGAACAGCGAACTCGCGGCGTCGGCTTTCAGAGCGAACGAGAAGAAGGCTGGAGACGTTGACGCAGGCGATGAGCAGCAGGAGGCAGGCCCCAGTGAGAAGAACGAGCAGGATAGGACGGATCTCTCCAACGATGAGCTCAGAGAGCGGCCCGATATGTGCGCCCTGGTCGCGGTTGGACCCGGGGTACTGAATTTCGAGCTGCTTTGCGATGGCGGCCATTTCAGTTTGTGCAGTCTCAAAAGAGACACCATCTTTCAAGCGAGCGATGCCGAAGAGGTTGTGACAGGTACGTCGTTTTTCACAGTTACTGAGTTGGTGGAGCGTGGTCCACAACTCAGCACGACCGCGAGGGGCGAATTGAAAGTTTTCGGGAAGGACACCAATGATGATTGTCGGGGTTCCATCCAGTGTGACGATTTGATTGATGACGTCTTTGCGTCCTCCGAAGCGCTGCTGCCAAGCTCCATAGGTGAGGATGACGGTAGCCGGGGCGTTCGGTTGGTCCTCGCCGGAATAGAAATCGCGGCCGAGGATCGGGTGAACGCCAAGGGTGCGGAAGAAGCCATCGCTTACGCGTGCAGCGGGAACGGGTTCGGTGCCGGAGGGTGTTTTGAGGAGGTAACCGGAGCCAGTATAGGCATCGAGAGAGGAGAAGACTTTATTCGAGCGTTTCCAATCAACGTAGTCGAGATAAGAGAGATTGGAGCGCGAGAACGAGGCACCGTGCTCGGCAACATCCACAAGACGTGTGGGATTGGCATAGGGTAACGGTTGGATCAGCGCAGCATCGACGAAGCTAAAGATGGCGACGCTGGCTCCAATGCCGAGGGCGAGCATGATGATGGCAGTAATAGTGAAGCCGGGGTTGCGGCGCAGCTGGCGAAGAGCGTAACGGATGTCCTGAAGTAATGTTTCAAGGAAGGGGATGGTCCGGCCTTCGCGGTGAGCCTGCTTGGTGTGCTCGACGCCACCGAGCCTGAGGATGGCGTTACGGCGGGCCTCCTCGGGACTCATGCCGGAGCGGAGATTATCGTCAATGTGGAGTTGAAGGTGGCTTTCAAGCTCAGAAGAGAAGTCCTGCTCGTGGGTCTGTTTGGGGACAATGCCCAAGATTTTGAGGAGCCATACACGGATGCGTCTCATGCTTCCTCCGAAGGTGTGAGGAAGCGAGCGAGGATGGCGGTGGTCTGCTCCCAGGAGCGGGCTTCTTTGCTCAGGAGTTTGTGGCCAACGCGGGTAAGTGAGTAAAACTTTGCCTTGCGGTTGTTTTCGGAGAAGCCCCACTCTGAGATGATGGCTCCCTCTTGCTCGAGACGAAGAAGGGCGGGATAGAGAGTGCCGTAGTTGAGCGCGAGGAGATCTCCGCTGGTCTGCTCGATGCGGCGAGCGATGCCGTAACCGTGAAGCGGTCCCATGGTTTCGAGTGTTTTGAGGATCATGAGGGCCAGAGTGCCCTGCCAGACATCGGTTTTATCGCCCATTCGATCTCCTATTGTTATGCAATAGGAGTGTGGCATGAGCTTCTATGGGATGGCAATAGGGGAGGAGGGATTTTGTGACGAAATGATTGCGTTCGTGTGTTCTCCATATATTGCATGATGGAACCGCAGATCCTTCGACTTCGTAACTTGCAGAATGCGCAAGTTGCTCCGCTCTGGATGGCACTTCGTGATTGAACGGAAAACCAGCGGTCTCCCAAATACAGGGGTTCTTCGTTGCGCTCAGAATGACGGGATATGTCGAAATGCTGAGAAGGATCAGGCAGGGTTGGCGATAAAGCGATAACCCACCCCTCGCACCGTGAGGAGATGCTGAGGATGCGCGGGATCATCTTCGATATATCTGCGGAGGCGGACGATGAAATTATCGATGGCTCGAGTGTCGGTATCTTCGTGGACGCGCCAGACCTGCTCGAGAATTTCTTTGCGCGAGACGATCTGGCCTTCGCGTTCGGTGAGGTAACGCAGGAGGTCTGCCTCCATCAGAGTGAGCTGGGTCATGCGGTTGGGAGCGACCAGCTCAAGCGCGTCGAAGCGGATGGTGCGGTGATTGAAACAATAGGTGGAGGATGCCTCGGGTTGTTCCGTGGTTTCGATCTGAGGATTTCTCTGCCATGCAGTGCGGCGGAGGAGCGATTTGAGGCGGACAAGAAGGATACTGAGGTCGAACGGTTTGGCGAGGTAGTCGTCGGCCCCGGCTTCGAGCCCCTGAAGAATATCGCTGGAGCTCGAGCGGGCCGTCAGCATGAGTACTGGGGTATAGCGCTGGGCTTCGCGGAGCGCGCGGACGATTTCAAAGCCATCTTTTCCGGGAAGCATACAGTCGAGCACGATGGCGGCAATGGGCTCGGCGGTGTTGAGAAGGTACTCTAAGGCGCTGTCGCCATCGGATTCGTGATGGGTGCGGTAGCCCTCGGCCTGAAGGTTGAACAACAGTCCTTGAGCGAGATGCTCTTCGTCTTCAACCAGGACGATAAGAGGCGGAGGGTCTTCGGCGGCCATGTCTTTATTATGGCTTGTTTGGGGCTGGAGGATTGGTGGCGAGAGGAAGCGTAAGGGTGATGGTTGTTCCCTGGTTGAGTCCCGGGCTGGCGGCCTCTACGGTCCCGTCGTGCTGACGAACGATATTTCGCACGAGAAAGAGTCCGAGGCCGGTGCCCTTGATGCGAAGCATGGTTTTGCCGGGGACGCGATAGAAGCGGCGGAAGATGCGTTTGTGTTGATTGGGAGGAAGGCCGAGGCCGGTATCTGTAATGCGGAGCGTGGCCCAGGTGTAGTGAGTGATGGAGAGAGAGCAGCGGATGAGCACGCCTTCAGGGGAGTATTTGACGGCGTTGTCGAGGATGTTGAGCACGGCGGTGCGGAGGTCTTCGAGGATGCCCGTGACACGAAGCCGGACGTCTCCGGGCACTCGTTCGAGGATGATGGCGTCGGGTGGGAGATGGTGTCGCTGCAGAGTGATGGCGACGCATTCGGCGACGAGGGGCTCGAGATCGATGAGGGTGCGGTTTTGTTGTCGATGACGCTGGCCAAGTTCTCCGGCTTTGAGAACCTGTTCGACGGTGGCGAGGAGACGGTCGGAATCGGCAAGCATGTTGACGTAGAACTGCTGGCGCTGGGCTTCGTCGACGGATCGGCGCTGGAGGGTCTCGAGATAGAGCCGGATGCTGGCGATGGGAGTTTTGAGCTCGTGGGTGACGGCGTTGAGGAAGGAGTCCTGACGTTCGTTGCGACGGATCTCACGGACCAGAAAGATGGTATTGAGTACAACACCGGCGATAAGCAGAGCAAAGAGGATGATGCCAAGCACCGCGAGCGCGACGGTGCGTTCGTTGAGGACAACCCAACCGATCTGGAGCGTGATCGCAAGGCCGACGAGGAGAGCGCCAAGCGTGATGAAGAAGGCGATCGTTCCTCGGCGTCGGGTAAAGTTCATTTCGGCTCTCTTGCGAAGTATATGGGTTTCTTTTTAGGAGGAGGAGTTGAGGATGTGGAACATGAAAACGGCCAGGAATGATCCTGGCCGTTTGTGCTGGAGGAGTTGAGATCTAGAAGTTCGAACGGAACTCAGCCCGGCAACCTTTGTCGACCCAGAGGCCGCGACGATCTACACCCCAGGTTTGTCCCTGATTGCAGGCAGAACCGCTGATCTGGCGCGAGAGAGTGATGTTGTTGGGGTTGACTCCGCGGGGAATCGAGCAGTAGTTGCGGCCACCGTTGTTGGAGGAGCAGGTAAAGGTTTGGCCGACGCTTCCGCCGTTCCCCCAACCGTTACCATGGCCATTGCCCCAGCCATTGCCATTGCTGTTCCCGACAGTGAATTCAGCTCGGCAGCCTTTGTCGACCCAGATGCCGTTGTTGTCCCAACCCCAAGTCTGTCCCTGGTTGCAGGGGGAGCCACTACGCTGGTTGGTGAGTCGTACACCGCCACGAGTATTGGCGTTGCAATAGTGACGTCCGCCATCATCGGAGGCGCAATAGAGGGTCTGTCCGGAGCCGTTGTTTCCGCCCCATCCACCGCCGTTGCCCCATCCATTGCCGTTGCCATTCCTGGTGGTGAATTCGGCTCGGCAGCCTTTGTCGACCCAGATGCCGTTGTTGTCCCAGCCCCAGGTCCGCCCCTGAATGCAGGCGGAGCCGCTGCGCTGGTTGGTGAGCTGAACGCCGCCACGAGTGTTGGCGTTGCAATAGTGACGTCCGCCATCATCGGAAGCGCAGTAGATCGTCTGGCCATGAGCAGCCTGCGGTTTGATCGCGACCATACAGGCAAGCAAGGAAAGAAAGATCAATGGCAGAAGCCTAAATTTCAGAATCATGAGACGCCTCTCTTCTCAGAAAATCCAATGTAAATGGGACCCAAAACGTTTCGCTGGAAGAACATACTCCTCTCAGCCTGCTATGTCGAATGGATGCATAATTTGGACGAAAAGTATATATCCGACAGTACAGGTTTTATAGAAGCAATACAAAGAGCGCAAACCGTGAAATCAGTCTGCGCTCTTTTTATGAATGGAAGTTGAAGCGAAGCTACATGCCGGCGGGTTTGGGGTTCGCCGGGTCGAACTTCGCGATCTGGACTTTCTTGGCCAGTCCGACCTTTTCCAGCAGCCAGATACCGTAGTAGTTGACGTCGAACTCGTACCAGGCGAGGCCGTGGCGGGCGCTGACGGGATGGGCATGGTGGTTGTTGTGCCAGCCTTCGCCGCCGGTCAGGAGGGCGACCCACCAGTTGTTGCGGGAATCGTCGTGGGTTTCGAAGCGGCGCTTGCCCCACAGGTGAGTGGCTGAGTTGACCAACCAGGTAGCGTGCAGGCCAAGAGAGACACGGAGGAAGGTTCCCCAGAGCACCATGCCGATGGCTCCGACGAGACGATGGCCGGGAGCGGCGAGCGCGGCACCAAGAGCGATCTGCAGGAAGCCGGCGACGGTGAGGGGGAGCCAGTGGTATTTCGAGAGCCAGACATGGACCGGGTCGCGGGTGAGGTCTGGAGCATAGCGGCCAAGCAACGCGGTTTCGGAGTGCAGAGCGCGGCCTGAGAGAATCCATCCGGCATGCGCCCACCAGGTTCCGTCATGCGGGGTGTGCGGGTCGCCTTCGTGATCGGAGTTCTGATGATGAACGCGATGGGTGGCGACCCAGAAGATTGGTCCGCCCTCAAGAGCCATGGTGCCGCAGGTGGTCAGGAAGTACTCAACCCACTTGGGTGTTTTATAGCCACGATGCGTCAGCAGGCGATGGTAGGCCATTCCGATGCCGACGTTGATGGCGAAGAAGTACATAACGACCGCGACGGCAAGGTTTGTCCATGAGAAGAAGAAGAGTGCAGCGATAGCTCCAACGTGGAAGATGCCCATTGCGATGGAGGTGATCCAGTTGATCCGCCCCTCCTGATACTCCCGGCCCATACGAAGGTCTTCACGAACCTTCTGGGCGGTGCGGGAAGCGGCGGAGATCCCCGGCTGTTCTGATGAAATGGCTGGTGTCTGGGATATCTCTTCGATAGGTGTCAATGTAGAGTTCATTTCTGCTGATCGCTTCCTTCTTTAGAACTTCTATTTCGAAGCTAACAGGAGTAGAGCGAGACGGGTGTAAGACTTTTGTAATGCCTGGTAAGGAGGCTGTTTAGCTGTGAAAATGCGGGGATTTCTCCGCTTCGTTGCTACGCAACTTCGGTCGAAATGACACATCAGGGAGGAGTTTATGGAGACGGCGCCGCAGATCCTTCGACTTCACTATGCTCAGGATCACACTTCATAAAAAAGCGATTTCTAGATGAGGATGCCCGCTCATTTTTTCCCCACTCGCCGCCAACGGGCAAAGAGTGGAAAAAGAAAACATAAATTTGCCCCCAATACGGACCGGCTCAAGTCGGTCCCCCTTCAAAGCTATATTGTGGATACAACCTAGCGAAGAAGAGCTGTGGCTGGGGCTTCGAGTGTCTTCAGGTAGTTGCCGTATCCAACGATCACAGTGGAACCGACGAGTAGAGCCAGACCCAGAGTAACGAGTGCTTTCGTGCGCAGGCTGGTTCCGCGCCACTCCTTGAGAGCGATTCCCCAGAGCGTGGCGAAGATGATGATCGAGGCCATGTGCAGGGTCCAGGAGGAGAAGTCGTATTTGCCCATCTTGGTCTGGCCCATAGAGTAGAAAAAGAACTGGAAATACCAGATGACTCCAGCCAGGGCCGCGAAGAAGTAGTTGGCAAGCAAGGTGCGAGGCGAAAGACGGTCGTAGGTGGAGGGATCGAGAGGGTCGAAGTCGACCATGGTATCGCCGGAGGCGTGAGTGGCCCGCATCGGATTCAATCCGGGCTGCCCCGCAAACTGCTTGATGGATTCGTTTTTGAAGATCAGGATGACGGACCAGACAAAGTTGGTCAGGAAGCCGCCCCAGAGAACGACGATCAGAACGGGAAGGTTCTGCCAGAGATCGAGGTGGTGATGCGCGAGAAGCTGCTGTTTCGCAATGACGGCGATGGGCGCTCCTGCTTTGAGGCCGAAGGCGAAGAAGGAGCTCATGATGCCGGCGAAGATGGCAACGGCGAGTCCTTTGCCGAAGGAGTAGTCGCGCTCGCCGGCCTCGATCATGTCTTCTTCGGAGATCTCGCGCTCTTTAGAGACGCCAGCCATTCCATTGATGGCGACTGCGATCAGGCAGACGATGACACCGAGCAGGATGGTCTGGCCGGAGCGTTCATGCATGATGCTGGTGATTTCGCCAGAGTATATGGGGGGGATGAGGGTTCCGAAGGCGGTGCAGAGGCCGAGCGCGATGGCATAGCCAAGAGCGAAGCCGAGGTAGCGGATGGCGAGCCCGAAGGTGAGGCCGCCCATACCCCAGAGGATTCCCCAGAGGATGGTGTAGTAGAAGGTGGAGGGGGCCTGCTGATAAGCGGTGTGCAGGATGCTGGAGAGATTGGGGACGAAGATAAAGGCGAGCACCAGGGGGGCGACGATCCACGCGGCGAAGCCCTGGATCAGCCAGTAGATCTCCCACGACCAGCGCTTGATGCTGCGGAAGGGAATGAAGTTTGTGGCAGAGGCAAAACCGCCGATCCAGTGATAGATGACGCCGATAAACGGATTAGGTCCCACAAAGACTCCAAATTGAGGAATGATAAAAGACAGAGATTGCGTGAAGCGCGTATCTTAGCTGACAACAAATTGTATCTGGAAATAAACTCTCTATTGAATAGTGGCCGGAATTGTTCTGGAGGTTGTTCTGCAAGTCTCGCTGTTTATTACCTGTTATAACGACACTTTATTCCCTGAGACAGGGAAGGCCGTCGTGAAAGTGCTGGAACGGCTGGGGCATACGGTCGATTTTCCCGCGGGACAGACCTGCTGCGGCCAGATGCACTGGAATACGGGCTACCAGGCGGAAGCGCTGCCTCTGGTGGGAAGGTTTGTGGAGCAGTTTCGTCATGCGGAGGCGGTGGTGGTGCCCTCGTCAAGTTGCGTGGCCATGATGCGAGATCACTATCCGAAGATGGCCGAGGAGATTGGTGACAAGACGCTGATGGCTGAAGTGGCAGAGTTGCTGCCTCGTGTTTATGAGTTCTCTGAGTTTTTGACGAAGCGGCTGGGATTGAAGGATGTAGGCGCATATTACCCACATCGGGTGACCTATCATGCCAGCTGCCATGGACTGCGTAATCTTGGACTGGGAGACAGTCCCCTGGGTCTTCTGCGGTCGGTGAAGGGAATCGACCTAGTTGAGATTGAGAATATGGAGCAGTGCTGCGGCTTTGGTGGAACGTTCGCAGTGAAGAATGCGGATGTTTCGAGCGCGATGCTGTCGGAGAAGACCACGGCGGTTCTGAATACGGGTGCTGAGGCATGTACGGCGTGTGATAACAGCTGCCTGATGCATATCCAGGGGGCGCTGCACCGGCAGCGGACCGGAGTCAAGACGGTTCATCTGGCGGAGATTCTAGCCAGCACGGAAGAGGAGGTCCTGTGAGCACAGCAGGTTCGGTCCTCGATCCGAAGACCTCGCCAACGTTTCCAATCGCAGCACGCGCAACGCTGGAAGACACACAGCTGAGAAAGAACGTTCGTCATGCGACGGAGGTGATCCAGAATAAACGGGCTCGCGTGGTGGGCGAGATGCCGGACTGGCAGGAACTTCGCGAGAGTGGACGGCAGATTCGCGAGCATGCGATGGCGAATATGGACTTCTACCTGGAGGAGTTCGAGCGCAATTGCACGCGTGCCGGTGGACAGGTCCACTGGGCCAGGGATGGGGAAGAGGCCAAACAGATCGTTACTGCGCTGGTGAAGGCGAGCGGTTCCTCTGAGGTCATCAAGATCAAGTCGATGACCACGGAGGAGATTCATCTGAATCTCGCGCTGGAGGCAGCCGGTGTTCGAGCCTACGAGACAGATTTGGCGGAGCTGATTATTCAGCTTGGGCATGATCAGCCCTCACACATCGTGGTGCCCGCGCTGCACAAGAATCGTCAGCAGATTCGAGAAATCTTCCAGCGGGAGATGAACCTTCCGGAGCTGGGAGAGAAGCCCCAGGATCTTGCCGATGCAGCAAGGCGTTTTCTGCGGGAGAAGTTCCTGAGAGTCAAGACGGCGGTCAGCGGGGCGAATTTCCTGATCGCAGAGACAGGTGGCGTGTGCATCGTAGAGAGCGAAGGCAATGGAAGGATGTGCCTTACGCTCCCCGATACGCTGATTACTGTTGCCGGAATCGACAAGGTTCTATCGCGCTATCAGGACCTGGAGGTCGTGCTGCAGCTTCTGCCTCGATCGGCTACAGGCGAGCGGATGAATCCGTACAACTCCATTTGGACCGGTGTGCACGCAGGAGATGGGCCGAAGAACTTTCATGTGGTGCTGATGGATAACGCCCGTACCGAGGTTCTGGCAGATGGCGAAGGAAGGCAGACGTTAAACTGCATCCGTTGCGGCGCATGTCAGAACGCCTGCCCGGTCTATCGACAGACCGGCGGCCATGCCTATGGCTCGGTTTATGCAGGGCCGATTGGGGCAATCCTTACGCCGCAGTTGCAGCAACTTCACCATGCGCAGACGCTGCCGTATGCATCGTCATTATGCGGAGCCTGCTATGAGGTTTGTCCGGTGAAGATCAATATCCCTGAGGTGCTGATCCATCTACGAAATAAGGTGGTGAAGCAAAAGGGACCGTTGAACCCTGAGGCGTTGGCGATGAAGGCTGCAGGGGCTATCTTCCGTTCCGAGCGCAGGTTTCGGGCGGCGCAGCGGTTAGGCAGGATCGCCGAGACGCCGCTGGTCCGGAAGGATGGGAGCGGAGAGGGATGGATTGGTTGGCTTCCTGGATTGCTCGGAGGATGGACGCAGGTGAGGGATCTCAAGGAGATGCCGAAGGAAACCTTCCGTGAATGGTGGGAGAAGCGGGGGAGCCGTGGCAACTGAGATAACCGGGATTGATTCCTCGGCAGCGCGGGCCGAAGTTTTGCGCAGGATTCGTGCTGCGAATGGCGGGGCTGCGGATGGCGCGCAGGCGGCGCAGCAGTGGAGAGAAATTCAACGAGACTATCGGAGAGAAGCGAGTCTGTCTCGGGAGCAGCTGGTTGATCTACTGGAAGATCGGCTTCGCGACTACGATGCCCATGTGGTTCGAACTACTGAGTCAGCGATTGCGGATGCTGTTGCTAAGATGTTGGGCGCTCGCGGCTTGCGGAGGATATTGATACCGCAGGGGCTGAACCCTGTCTGGCTTCCGGCGGGAGTTGAGTTTGTAGTGGATGGGCAGGCTTCCTATACAGAACTGGATGGTTTTGAGGGAGTGATGACGGCCTCTACCTGTGCCATTGCAATTACGGGATCAGTGGTACTGCAGAATGTACCGGGGCAGGGAAGGCGGGCCGCATCGCTGATTCCTGACTATCATCTCTGCCTGGTTCGGGTAGAGGATGTGGTTGAAACGGTGCCTGAAGCGATCGTCCGCCTGGAAAAGTCTGCAGAGCTGCCGACGACGTTTTTTGCAGGGCCTTCTGCGACAGCAGATATTGAGATGACCCGCATCAAGGGGGTCCACGGTCCGCGGTTTCTGGACGTCATTCTTGTGGGATAGCGATAGCCGCGGAATGAAAGCTCCCTTTGGGAAGGCAGAGTGCATCCAAAAAGGGTGGGTTTTTCTTTAAAGGGAGAAAAATTTACATTCTTCTGACTTTTGGGCCCCGCAAAAACTGGTCTTGAACCAAAGATGATGTATATATTGGTTCGACAAAAGTGAAGCCGAAAGGTGGTTTCACGAGTGCCAATTCACGCCGAGAGCGTGTGGCAGGCGTTTGAAAACAGGTCCCGACTGTTCTCTCGGCAGAGTTCCGTGAACTGACACATCTCAGTGGTTCTGATGAGGTGTCTGTGATGAAGTTACTTCCTCGACGGCCCGTTTCATTCTTCCTGAGTCTTCTTTGTGGTGTTGTGTGCCCGCTTCTGGTCGAAGCGCAGACGAACCCTGCTTCAGTACAACGATCTGATCGAACAACGCGAAGCGGAGATGTAGCTTCGCACGCGTCGGAAAAGGTGGTTCTTCCTGGCCCTCTGCGCTCGTTTCTTCGTATGGCAGGCATCAGTCAGAAGATCCCGTCTGAGGATGTTTTGCCATTACTGGCCAGAAACGTTTTTATGCAGGGGTACAGTCAAAATAAGCCTACTGAGTTCCTGCTTCTGTTGGATCGTTATGTTCAGCAGGCCCGCGAGTTGCAGATCCTAGCCGGTAGCACGGAGACAATTACAGTCCAAGGCTGCGGCGATGTGGGTACGCTGATTCAGATTCTTGGCTATCGGGTGGTGGGGAGTTGCCGAGATAGAAATCTTGTTCTGGCCACTTCGAATCCTGACCGGGCGTTTCTGACGATCGATTCAGGGTTTCCGTTAATGACGCTGGAAGAATGCCTGCAGAAAGGGATACCGTTTCAATATCAGTTTCCGTCGACTCGCGTTCCGGTTCTCCTACATGAAGCAGATTGGCTGGAGGTGGGGCGAAAGCACCCTGCAGCCAATCTGGTGGACCTTCTTCTGGGAGATCCAGTAGTCGCCAGGCTCTATTGGGCAATGTCTCGCAATGACGAGGAGACGAATCTTGCATTAGCGAAATCCCCCGGGTTAGGGAGACTGTTGCCTTTTGCACCCGTGATGAACTTCTATGGCAATCAGATCTCGATTCGCAATAATCGAGTTCTGGTACCGGGAGGAGTGGGTACGGAACCGGTATGGAAAGAGTTGGTAGGGGCCAGCCCTGAAAATCCGGGAGAGTTTGTTCTGCGTCTTCTGGCGAAAGATAATGGCTGGCTCGCAGCGTATTATGATGCGCTTTCGCGTGTAAGCCAGACGCAGCAACAACACCTGACGCAACCCGATCGATTGAAACGGATGTATGAAGCCCTTCGTTCGCCGGGGATTGAGCCTGCTTCTACGGCAAGCGTCTTTCGTAAAGCTCCTGGCATGCTGGTGTTGTTTACTCGCGTGGCATGGGATCCTGATGGCCAGCCTCATGTGCCTGGGGGCCTAACCGTATGGAAGGATGATCTTGCCCAAAAGTCTGATTACAAACTGGTGCACTTCTGGACGAAACGTGCTCGCGGATGGAACAGCCCAGAACAATTATTGGAGGGGATGACGTCTCTTTCGCGCATGGACTCAGATACCGGCCCTCTGCAAACGTATCTGATGTTGAGCGAGATTGATTCGAGGCGACCAGCCGATCGAGGGCTTTCCCCTGCAACAGCTCAGCTTCTGGCCAAAAACTTTCCGCGCTTTGGAGCATGGTATCTGATCTTTTCTGAGTTTCCTGAACTGACGGATGAGTCGATTACACGCTTCATGACTGTTGCGGAGTCTGTCGGAAACACCTCGAACGGAACACTACGGGGAAATGCAGTTGGAGCATTTCAGGCGAACGTTGGGTTGTGGCAGATTCTTGCGCGCCAGAGGGAGATTCCTGAAAGTGAGTGGAACGATTCGTGGTTGAAGATGATTGGTCCTTTCGCTAAAGTGACTTCGTCCACGGAACTGTTCGATGCGACGCGTTCTTCTCTGAACGAAGTGATGCTGGCTGCGAGCAAACCAAACTTTACCCAGGACCAGCTGGTTGAGCTTCTGGCAGGGCCGCAGCAGCCTGGGGCAGAAGCTCAGAGAGCCCGTCAGGAGATTGCGAATCGCATTCGGAATGTGTTGGAGGACCAGAGGCTCGTCTCGCTGGATACGCTCTTCGGATTGAGCGATGGTCTAAGCGCGATGGAGCAAGGGGCGCCAGCTCCAGCCAATATGCTGGCCATGGCTGGGGAGCTACGCGAGTTTGAGATGCCGCGTCCGATCTTTACCAATAGCGAAAAGATCAACTGGGCCCCCGGAGTGTATTCCACGCATCACGCGGAATTGCAGATTAAAACGGACCTGACAAAGGTGATTAAAGGGCCGGGCAATAAAGGGCAGCTTGAGACAGCACGTGGACAACTGATGCCATTCCTGCGGGACGCATTGGTCGGGCTCAACTATGCGTATTACGAGCCTCCTGGGGCGCAGGTGTTGCACAATAACTCGCTCTTCGTACGTTCCCACGATTTTTCGGGCGTCTCGGTATCTGCAACAGAGCACTCATGGCTTGCTCCAGAGTTGATGGGAGTAGGGACGCCAGCTGGTGGAGGAGCCTACCTGATGGGTTCACTTGCTGACCTTCCGTACGCTCTGGCTGCGACGGAGCAGGATTTTATTGCTCCTGAGAATGTGCAGGCGCTCATCTGGAAGGAGTTGGTTCCTGACCTGTTGGTGAGTGCGACTGTTCCACGCTGGTGGAATGTAAGCCGGGATGAGCTCCATGCGGTGACCCTTTATCAGCGAGCTGGAGAAGAGATATTGATAGCAGCCGAAGGTGACGCGGCGCTGCGGGGTGAAGTCGTGCAGATCCTAGCCGATCGCATGGGGCCGCAGCGACTTGAAGTGCTTGAGAGATCTCTTGTTCAGCACGAAGATGCGGTCGCGGTGCTTTCGCAGACGATGCCGGCCGATACCTTTTATCTTTCGACGGAATTTCGGAGCCGATACCCGGGGCATGCCTCTTCGATCGGAGCGGAAAACCAGGAACTGGATACTCTTTGCACGAAGAACCCGGAGGAGACTTCGGCGAAACGTCTTTCTCAGGACTTTGGAGTTCCGCATCCGATTCTTGCGCGGAGCTATGCTCCGGGGTTGCTGTATGTCAAACCCTTTCCCTCATTTGGTGGGGAGTCGAGTCGCTTGTTTGGGGAGTCGTGGGAATCGAACAACCTTTACTGGGCGCGTCTCGCGGATGAGAAGGGGTATGAACCGGCAGCGCTCAATCGACTGGTTCCAGAACTTGCGAAGAGCATGACAGCCAAGATCTTTGCAACAGACCTGGAAGACTGGCCTGCGCTGGAGCGTGCGATGTATGAGACCGGTCAGGAGTTTCTACAAGGTAAGATTGCGCCGTCTCCTGTAACGACGGCTGTATCGTTGCGATCTCCTCAAGTGGATTCGCGAGAGACCGCAATTGGAGGTGCTCGATGAGAAAAGATCTACTTTCGATGGCAGTCCTTTCCTCTTTTCTGTTGCCCCTTGGAGGGGGACGGCAGGTATCGGCTCAGGATGATTCGCGGATCCTGGTGAACGTAGTTCTGGTGCAGCTGAATATAGCGGTTACGGACCGTAAAGGGAATTACATCAGTGGACTTAAACCAGAAGACTTTGTGATTACGGAAGACAAGATTCCAGAGAAGGTTGCGACATTTGAAGAGGGTAACGAGCCGACGCGACGCCTGGTATGGAGCGCGCCGGAGGGAAAGATGATTTCGCAAAAAATCGTCATTCCTTCTGGAGAGGCTGCGACTGAAGCTACTCCTGCGCCAGCTGGTCCAATGCCAACCGGTTCCAATGTTTTTATTCTTTTCGATACCAGCAATTACATGTATCGCGGCTTTGTATTTGCCCAGGATGCGATTGCTGATTTTGTGAGATCGCTGGAAGGAGCTTCCCGGGTAGCACTCTACTCTTACAGTCGCGACCTTTTGCGAGCTGTTCCTCCTACGTCGGATCGGGCGACCGTGTTGCGAGGGGTTCGCAGCACTGTGGCGGGAGATGATGCGGCTCTTTATAACTCACTTCTGATGACGGTAAAAGACGCTGCGCAGTTTACTGGGCGCAAGGCAATCGTTGTTTTTTCCAACGGTCCAGATAATGCGAGCCTGGTTCCTCCAGAGGATGTTGCAGAGTTAGCACAGTCCACGGGCACCATCATCTACATGATCAGCACACGCGATGCACAGGCCGAACCAATCTCGACCGCTGTTTTCGAAAGGATGAGCAAGGCTACGGGAGGCAAGGCCTATTTTGCGAAGAGCTGGAAGGATGAGAAAGACGCGTTTGCTTCCATCCGCGAAGATTTAGCACACCTCTATTCGCTGAGCTATTATCCTCAACCGAATCCAAATCGAGGGTGGAGATCAATTTCGGTCAAGTTGGTTGGAGAGAATGCTCAGAAATATCGTATTCGCACGCGGGATGGATATCGCGTACTCAAGACAGCTCAGGTGGCAACCGCTACGGGGCCGATGACTCCTTCAGAGACTTCCTCGCGGTAGGGAAGTTATTTGTCTTCCGTCAAATAACAACGCAGCAGGCCGCAGACGACAGAGATGATTCCACCGAGCAGCATCAGCAACGGAGCCGTCGAGGCTTTGCCTGTGAAATAGGGAAGAAGAAAGAGACCTACCCCGGCATACATCAGGATCGTCAGCAGTGTTCGAGTTGTATATCTGCTCACGCTGATCCTCGTTTCTGAAATCGTCTACATCCTGTCGATTCGAAACTGTCTAGGGCGGATAGTGTAGAGTGACGTTACCGATCGGTAAAAACTCCTGCCGGACATATATAACCGGCATTTTCCATGCTGTGCAAGACCTATCTGTTAAGGAAGGTATCTTATGGAGCACTCAGGTTTTTTGCGTCGTTGGGGCACCCTCTCCAGTTTTTTCCTTGTTCTACTTTTGGCTTGGGGACGGCTGTATGCGCAGACGCCTTCTACTCATTGGTCAGATGAAGACCGTATCTCGTCGCAGGTGATTAAGCTTCGGAACGGCATCACTCTTAACTATGCCGTTCAAGGGGATCCAAACGGTCCGGTCATCGTAATGCTGCACGGAGCAGGGGACTCCTGGCACTCTTTTGCCAGAGTCCTTCCTCTACTGCCTGCCAACTATTGTGTCTACGCCATAACCCTGCGTGGTCATGGGCTTTCGGACCATCCTGCACGGGGATACTCCCGCGCTGATTTTGCAGGAGATATCCTCGAATTTCTGGATCAGCTCCACATTCAACATGCAACGCTTGTTGGGCACTCGCTGGGGAGTTTTGTTGCGCAAAAGGTTGCAGAACAGGATACGGGGCATCTGGACCGGCTGGTGCTGGTCGGCTCAGGGCCGGGGACGCATAAGGCGGGTTCGTCGGAAGACGAGGTGACCAGCCCATTTGCGAAATTAACAGACCCGATTCCGTATACGTTTGCCCGCGATTTTCAGGCCAGCACGATCTACCATCCGGTGCCAGCGTGGTTCTTCGAGATGATGGTGGGTGAGGCCCAACGGGTTCCGGCGGCAACATGGCATGGGTTGGGAGCCAGTATCAGCGCGGGCGATCCATTGGAGGATTTGAAGAAGATCAAGGTTCCTACCTTGCTGCTTTGGGGAGAGAAGGATTCGATCTTTCACAGGGAGGACCAGGAAGTGCTTTTGAAGAACATTTCCCATGCATCCTTGAAGGCGTATCCAGAGACCGGGCACGCACTGCACTGGGAACGTCCGGAACGGTTCACCAGCGATCTGTTGGCTTTCATACACTCGAATGGACCTAATCCGTAGCGCAATGCATTTAGAATCAAGAAAAGATCAATCTGGACGGTGAGTTAAGCGGGTGACGCGCAAAGACGAGAAGAAAGTGCTTACGTTTCAGGAGCTTCTGTTCCGGCTACAGCGGTTTTGGGCCGAACAGGGGTGTGTGTTGCAGCAGCCGTATGACGTAGAGGTTGGCGCAGGCACGATGTCTCCAGACACCTTTCTGCGTGTGCTGGGACCGAAGCCGGTGCGGATTGCCTATGCGCAACCCTCACGTCGACCTGCGGATGGGCGGTATGGAGAGAATCCCAACCGTCTCTATAGGCATACGCAGTTGCAGGTGATTCTGAAGCCACCACCGGAACGGATTCAGGAGCTGTATCTCGAGTCGTTGGAGGCGATCGGGATCGATTTGCGTGAGCACGATATCAAGTTCGAAGAGGACAACTGGGAGTGGCCAGTTGGCGGGGCGTGGGGAGTGGGCTGGCAGGTGATGCTGGATGGTCTCGAGATCACACAGTTCACGTACTTCCAACAGTGCGGGGGTATGGATCTGGATCCGATCTGCGGAGAAATCACATATGGGCTGGAGCGGATCGCGGGGTTTCTGCAGGACGTCGACTCGATCTACGACATCGTCTGGGCTGTCGAGCCGGACACTGGCCGCAAGGTGACATATGGCGAGATGCGTCTGGCCGAAGAAGAGCAGTTCTCGGCGTATAGCTTCGATTACGCTGAAGTTTCCAAGCTATGGGAGCATCTGAAGCTATATGAAGCAGAGTGCCTGGATTTGCTGGAGCAAGCGAAGGGCATGAAAAGGATGGATGCGCTGACTCTGAAACGGTTCCCCGTACTGGGAGCATATGAACTGGCGTTGAAGTGCTCGCATGTCTTCAACCTGCTGGATGCGCGAGGCGCAATTTCAGTAACAGAACGCGTGGGCGTGATGGCCAGAATTCGCACGTTGGTTACGGGAGTAGCGAAAGCCTACGCGGAACAAGGCGAGTTATTGGCGGAGTCGGTGAGCCAGCAAACTGCGAGTCAGCAAGTCAGCGCATAGAGAGTGAGTGAATGGCAGATTTTCTCTTTGAGATAGGTTTGGAAGAGGTTCCGGCGCGGATGATCGCGGCAGCTGAGACTGAGTTGAAGCGGCGTGTCGTCGCTCTGTTGGAGCGTGAGCGGCTGATTGCGGCGGGTTCTGATGCTAAAAGCTTCTCGACGCCGCGACGGCTTGCGGTTCTAATCTCGGGCGTAGCCGAAAGGCAGGAGGACGCGAGCGAAGAACTGACCGGGCCTTCGATGAAAGTAGGCTACAAAGATGGTGTTGCAACTCCGGCGGCAGTGGCGTTCGCGAAGAAGGCTGGTATTGAAGTTGAAGCCCTGAAAACGATCACAACCCCGAAGGGGGAGTATCTGGCGGCGACGGTGGTGAAGCCGGGGCGTTCTGCTGCTGAGGTGATTGCCGAGGATCTGCCGAAAGAGATTGCTGCAATCTATTGGGCAAAGAATATGTACTGGCGTGCGGGCAAGCCGGAGAGGTTTGTTCGGCCGGTGCGGTGGATGCTGGCTTTGCTGGGTGGCGAAATTGTTCCAGTGGCGTTTGGGGGCAAGACCGCAGGAGCTGTGACCTATGGCCATCGCGTGCTGTTTGGCGAAGCTGCGATCCGATTGGAAGCTCCGGCAAAGTATGAGGAGGCTCTGCTGACCGCCTATGTGATTGCCGATGTGGAGGCTCGACGGCAGAAGATTCGCAAAGCTCTTGATCGAGTGGCACGCACAGTCGATGGCGTTCGGTGGCGCGAAGATCATGCGTTGGTCGATACGCTGACACATCTGACAGAGTGGGCCTCGGATCGATCGGTAATTCTAGGTGGGTTTGAGCAAGAGTATCTGGCGCTGCCGGAAGAGGTGTTGGTGACGGTGATGCGCGATCACCAGAAGTATCTTGCGGTAGAGGATGCAACTGGAAAACTCGCCCCGTATTTTCTTGCGGTGTTGAACATGGAGGCCGATGACGAAGGTCTTGCGGTGATTCGGCATGGCAATGAACGCGTGTTGCGGGCGCGGTTCAACGATGCACGATTCTTCTGGGAGTTTGATCAACGGATTGCTCTGAAAGAGCGAGTGAAGCTGCTGGAGAATGTCACCTTCCAGAAGGAGTTGGGCAGCTATGCGGCGAAGACAACGCGTGTCCGCAAACTTGCAATAGGTTTGTCTGAATTGGTGATTGCTCGTAGTGGCAAAGTTGATATCGCCGCTCTAGACGAGGCGGCAACGCTGGCGAAGACAGACCTGACGACAGATCTGGTCAAAGAGTTCACTGAACTACAGGGAATTGTTGGTGGGTTGTATGCGAAGGCCCAGGGTGTTTCTGATGCTGCTTCTACTGCGATCTATGATCAATATCTGCCTGAGTCGATGGAAGACGAGGTGCCGAGAACGGTTGAAGGTTCGTTGCTTGCCATTGCAGACAAGGCGGATACGATCGCGGGAATGTTTGGGCTCGGGATGGAGCCGACGGGATCGAAGGATCCATTTGCGCTACGACGGGCGGCGAATGGCATTGTGAAGATTCTTGCAGAGAGTGTGACTCCATTGCCATTGACCCTGAGCGAGGTCGCTGGACGTGCGACAGAGAATGAAGCTGTTGAGGCGCGTGTGCGTGCGTTCCTTGTGGAACGGTTAGAGTTCTATCTGCGCGAGGCGAAGAAGCATGCCTATGACGTTGTGAAGGCTGTTCTTGCTGCAGGCAGCGATGATGTTCGCGATGCCCTAGCCAGGGCTGAAGCAGTGAGCGCGGTTCGTGGATCGGCGGACTTTGAAGCAGTGAGCGCAGCCTTCAAACGGATGAAGAATATTCTGTCGCAGGCCAAGGAAAAGGGTGAGCAGTTTACGACCTCCGGTGATGAGGTAAAAGAGGTTCATCCTGCACAGTTAGCTCTAACGAATGCTGCGAAGGAAGTTGGCAGCAAGGTCGGTGGCTTGAGCGCACAGCAAGAGTATGGCGCTGCGTTGGAATCAGTAGCAACTCTGCGGCCACAGGTGGATGCCTTCTTCGACCAGGTGATGGTGATGGATCCAAATGAGGCAGTGCGCAGAAGCAGGCTTGCGCTTCTGCACTCTATCTTGCAGAGTTTCTCTGGAATCGCGGATTTTTCGGAGATTGTTGTCGCGGGATAAGGCAGGCGCTGGTCTTTCGGTTTCACCATTCGTGGAATAGTTGTTGCAATGCGCGGCTCCCGGGGTGAGAGCCGCGCATTCGTTTTATCAGGCTGATAGCGATGCGCGTACCTGTTTGGCTGTGTGGACCATTGCAGTCAGGGCATGGCGAACCTCTTCCCATCCTCGTGTTTTGAGGCCGCAGTCTGGATTGACCCAGAGCTGCTGCGGAGTGAGGACTTCGAGCGCCTTGCGTAGCAGGTCTTCCATCTCTTTGCCAGAAGGAATACGTGGGGAATGAATGTCGTACACGCCGGGTCCGATCTCGTTGGGATAACGGACACGATGGAATGCATCCAGCAGTTCCATGCGCGAACGCGAACATTCGATGGAGATGACATCGGCATCCATACGAACAATTGCATCCATGATGTCGTTGAACTCCGAGTAGCACATGTGGGTATGGATTTGGGTTTCGTCTCTTACGACGGAGGTCGCAAGACGGAAGCAGTCGACGCTCCACGCGAGATAGACTGGCCAATCGGCACGGCGCAAGGGAAGCCCTTCACGGATTGCTGGCTCGTCGATCTGGATGACTTTGATTCCGGCTGCTTCCAGATCCTGAACTTCGTCACGAATGGCGAGCGCAATCTGTTGACAGGTTTGCGCCCTCGGTTGATCGTCGCGCACGAATGACCACTGCAGGATGGTAACGGGGCCAGTGAGCATTCCTTTCACCAAAGATGATGTGAGTGACTGTGCGTAGGTCGACCATTGCACGGTCATTGCCTGAGGGCGGAAGACGTCGCCAAAGATCACGGGAGGTTTGACGCAGCGGGAACCGTAGCTTTGCACCCAGCCGTTGGAGGTAAAGACGAATCCTTCCAATTGTTCGCCAAAGTACTCCACCATATCGTTGCGCTCGAATTCACCGTGAACGAGCACATCGAGGCCAGCGCTTTCCTGAAAGCGGATGCAGCGCTCGGTTTCTTGACGGAGGAAGTTTTCGTAAGCTGCTGCATCGAGTTTGCCAGCGCGAGAGGCTGCACGAGCTTTGCGGACTTCTGTGGTCTGAGGGAATGAGCCTATTGTGGTGGTAGGGAGAAAGGGAAGTGCGAGGGCTTTTTCCTGAGTTTTGCGGCGAGCGGGGTAAAGGCCGTGCCGCTGTAGCATCGGTGAGTCGATAGCGTCGAGGCGTTGTTGCACTTCCTCGCGGTGAATTCGCGGAGAAGAGCGCCGGGAGGTCAGAATCTTCGCATTTGTCTGAAGTTCTGCCGCGATCTTGTCTTTGCCGCCGATGCTGCGTGCCAGCAATACAACTTCGTCGAGTTTTTGTTTGGCGAATGCCATCCAGGAGCGAATCTCGGGATCGAGGCTGTGCTCGAGATCGAGATCGACAGGGGAGTGGAGAAGAGAGCACGAGGGAGCGATCTGGATTTTGTCGGCTCCGAAGTGGGCAACGGCGGATTCAATCTGTGTGACGGCGTGATCGAGATCAGTGCGCCAGACATTGCGTCCATCGATGAGTCCAAGCGAGAGATGAGGGCCGTTAATCTCCTTTGAAGTCAAAGCCTCGAGTTGTTGTGGTGCACGGACCAGATCGAGATGCAGGCCTTCTGTGCCAAGGCTTAAGGCAAGATCGAGGTTTTCGGCGAGATCGCCAAAATAAGTTGTGAGCATCAGCTTGGGCGATACAACTCCCCGCAGGATTGCATAGGCCTTTTGGTAGAACAACCGCGCTTCGTCGTTCAGATCGAGGCAGAGGCAGGGTTCGTCGATCTGGACCCACTCGGCACCAGCGGCTTGGAGTTGTGAGAGCAGCGTGGAGTAGAGCGGGAGAATAGCTTCGAGTACGCTCGTGCGAGTGACGTTATTGTCCGTCGGTTTGCCCAAGAGAACGAAGGAGACGGGGCCAAGCAGAACTGGTCTTGTCTCGATACCGAGCGACTTGGCTTCGAGATAGTCGTCGACAACTTTAGCCGAAAGCAGAGCATACTTCATTCCTGGTTCGAACTCAGGGACGACGTAGTGGTAATTCGTGTCGAACCATTTGGTCATCTCCATTGCAGGAGCGTTGGCAGAGCCACGAGCCATGGCAAAGTAAGTCGCGAGAGGTACGGGACCGCCCTGGTGAGCGTACCGCTTTGGAATTGCTCCCAGAGTGGCTACCATGTCGAGGACGTGATCGTAGAGAGAAAAGTCGTTGGAAGGAGGCGTGGTAATTCCTGCTGCGTGTTGTAACTTCCAGTGTTCAGTGCGCAGTTGACGCGCAACGCTAAGCAGGGATGCTTCGTCTTGCTTGCCGCTCCAGAAGCCTTCGAGAGCAAACTTCAGCTCGCGGTGCGCTCCCATGCGCGGGAATCCGAGATTACCAGTCTTTGGAAATGCCATTTCTTTCTCCTTAATTACGGCCTAAGGAGAAGAGAAAGGTGACGATGGGACTACACAGATCTATGCGCCATTGCCATCTCTCCCTCCCCTCGGAGGCGGACGAGTAATACCTTCACGGCAGGTCTTCGGACTTTGCAGGCTACCTACTTGCTTCAGCTTCCCAGTTTTGAACCAGTGCTTTTTGAAGCTTTCGTTCCTGCTTACCGCTGCGGGGCAGTTCCGGATTCTTACCGGATTCCCTTTTAAGCCGATACTGAGATCGGCACCGCGAAGGCTAATGATGATTGTGGTTAGGTAGGACTTTGCCTACTTAGAAATCCTCGTGAAAGGCGACCTCCCCTGCGACTGCGACCTGATAGGCCGAGACGCGCCGTTCAAAAAAGTTTGTCAGCTCCTGCACGTCTTGCAGTTCCATGAACGCGAAGGGATTCTTCGACCCGAAGATCGGCTGCATTCCCAATCGTACAACACGTGAATCGGCGACATATTCCAGGTACTGCTGCATCTCGCGAACGGAAAGCCCAGCGACTCCGCCGGAGAGAAGGTCTGCAGCGAACTGCAGCTCGCAGTCGACGGCTTCTTTCATCATCTCGACGATCTGTTGCTGGAGTTCCTCGTCGAAGAGCCCGGGTTCTTCAGCGCGGACGACGTTGACAACTTCGAAAGCGAATTCAAGATGGCAACTCTCGTCGCGGAAGACCCAGTTGGTTCCGGCTGCTAATCCATTGAGCAGGCCACGGGAACGAAGGAAGTAGACATAAGCAAAGGCGGCGAAGAAGAAAAGACCCTCAATGCATCCGGCAAAGCAAACCAGGTTCAAGAGGAACTGCTTGCGCTCCTGTGGCGTGCGCAGCTCGTCCAGCTTCTGGATCGAATCCATCCAACGCATGCAGAACTGCGCCTTCTTGGTGATGGAAGGGATGTTCTCGACTGCAGCAAAGGCTGCGGCACGCGCTTCGTGATCGGGAACGTAGTTGTCCAACAAGGTGAGATAGAACTGCACATGCACGGCCTCTTCAAAGAGCTGGCGGGAGAGGTAGAGCCGGGCTTCCGGCGAGTTGATGTGCTTGTAGAGATTCAGGACGAGATTGTTGGAGACGATCGAATCGCCGGTTGCGAAAAAAGCGACGAGGCGCTGGATCAGGTGAGTCTCCGCAGGAGTCAGGCGCGAGCGAAGGTCGACAAGATCAGTTGAGAAGTCGACCTCTTCGACGGTCCAGGTATTGCGGATTCCATCCTTGAACATCTCAAAGAAGACGGGATAACGCATGGGCCGAAGCGTGAGGGAGAGGCCGGGATCGAGGATGGCATGGGGCGTGGCGGTGGACATAATGGATCTCCGTTACTGGCAGGCTTCGCAGGTTTCAGGATTATCGAGCGAGCAGGTAACGCTCGCAGAGGCATTCATGGTAGGCACAACTTGTTCACGCGCGGCGGCAGAGACCGTTGTCTTGGCGATTCTGGTTGCAGGTCGCGAGCGCAGGTAATAGGTGGTCTTGATTCCGCGCTTCCACGCGTACATATACATCGAGCTGAGTCTGCCGATGTTGGGGGATTCAGCGAAGAGATTTAACGATTGGCTTTGATCGATAAATGCTCCGCGATCGGCAGCCATATCGATGAGGGAGCGCATAGGAATCTCCCAGACAGTCCGATAGGTGGAACGTACCTCTTCAGGAATCTCCTTAACTCCCTGGATGGAACCTTCCGCCAGTTTGATCTGCGTCCTCATGGCTTCGGACCACAGGCCGAGCTGTTTCAGCTCCTGGACGAGATAGCGATTGATCTGCATGAATTCCCCGGAGAGGGTCTCGCGCTTGAAGAGGTTGGAGACCTGGGGCTCAATGCATTCGTAGCAACCCACGATGGAGGCGATCGTTGCAGTAGGAGCAATCGCGATCATCAGCGAATTACGCAGACCGACGCGGAGGATGCGCTCGCGCAACTGTTTCCAACGCTCGGAGTCTTCGGGTGTGACTCCCCAAAGATCGAATTGCAGCTCGCCCTTTGCCGCGCGAGATTCTGAAAATGCTGTATGAGGTCCGTTCTGCTCCGCCAGTTCGCAGGAGACGGTGAGAGCGTGGAAGTAGATCTCCTCCTGGATCTTTGCAGAGAGCGTTCGCGCCTCGGGCGAGTCGAAGGGAAGACGAAGCTGGAAGAAGACGTCCTGGAGGCCCATAAGGCCGAGGCCAACAGGTCGCCAGCGACTATTTGCAGAGGCGGCCTGTGGAACAGGGTAGAAGTTGATGTCGATGACACGATCGAGCATCGGAACTGCCTGACGCACGGTGGCGGCCAGCTTTTCGAAGTCGAAGGCACCATCGGTGAGGTGACGAGCAAGATTGATCGAGCCAAGATTGCAGACGGCAGTTTCTGCGGACGAAGTCACCTCGGTGATCTCGGTGCACAGATTGGAGAGGTGTACGACGTTTTCTGGTCGTCCGGTCTGATTGCACTTTATGTTGCTGGCGTCCTTAAAGACCATCCATCCGTTACCGGTTTCAGCGAGGGTACGCATCATGCGGGCGTAGAGATCGCGTGCTTTGACCTGCCGGATATATTTCTTCTGTTGTTCAGCTTCTTCATAGGCACGATCAAAGTCGTCTCCAAAGAGATCGGGCAGATGCGGTACATCTTTCGGGTCGAAGAGAGACCATGTCTCATCCTGATCGACACGGCGCATGAAGAGATCGGGAATCCAGTTGGCCAGGTTCAGGTTGTAGGTTCTGCGTGCCTGATCGCCAGTATTGTCGCGCATCTCCAGGAAGGATTCGACGTCGGCATGCCACGGTTCCAGGTAGACGCAGCAGGCTCCTTTGCGCTTGCCTCCCTGATTGACTGCAGCAACAGACGCGTCCAGAGTGCGCAGCCAGGGAACGATGCCGTTGGAGAGGCCATTGGTTGCGCGGATCAAGGAGCCTTCTGAGCGAACGCGATGAAATGCGAGTCCGATGCCCCCAGAGAACTTCGACAGCATGGCGATCTGTTTGTAAGCGTCATAGATGGATTCCAGAGAGTCTTTGGGGGAATCGAGAAGATAGCACGACGACATCTGCGAGTGCTTGGTCCCGCTGTTGAACAATGTTGGGGAACTCGGCAGATAGTCATGCGATGCCATGAGACGGTAAAACTCTACCGCCTCGTGAACGCGTGTGGAGAGTCCAGCGGAGACACGCATAAAGAAGTACTGCGGTGTCTCAATGACCTGTCGGCTGATGGGATGTCGAAGCAGATAGCGATCGTAGACCGTCCGCAGGCCGAAGTATTCAAAGCGGTCGGAGAAGCGATCGTCGATGGCGCTGTTGAGCTTGCGAGCATTGGCGGCTATGAACTCGGCAGTGTCTTTGGAGACGACGCCTTCGCGATGGCCAGTCTCGATGGATTGTGAGAATGAATAGATGTTCTGGCCGGCAACTTCTTTTTCGATTGTGGCCAGTAGCAGGCGTGCTGCTAGTCGGGAATACTCAGGCTCTTCAGCGATGAGAGCCGCCGCGGTCTGGATAGAGATGGCGTCCAACTCGCGAGTGCTCGCTCCATCGAAGAGTCCGCCGATGGTTTTGCTGGCAACCCGGATGGGGTCAACGTGAGACAGTCCATGGCAGCAACGCTCTACAGCACGGACAATCTTGTTGACATTGACGGGCTCAAGCGCACCGTTGCGTTTGCGCACCTGCATTTGGGGAACGACATCGGCAGGTGGGAAATGGGGATCGACTTCGGTCAGGGTCGCTTGTGCCGCCATGGGGAGTCTCCTTTTCCCCGAGCGGATGAAGCGGAGACGTCTGCTGAAAGCAAGCGCAACCACCGCACCTTCCCCTCGGAGGTGTGTGAAATCGCTTCAAGGCAGGTCTTCGGACTCTGCAGGCTACCTACTTGCTCCGGCTTCCCAGCTTTTCAGCCAGTGCCATGGTGGAGCTTTCGTTCCTGCTTACCGCTGCGGGGCAGCTCCGGATTTTCACCGGATTCCCTTTTCAGCCCTGACCGAGCAGGTCAGGACACCGTGAAGTTCACTCACTATAACAAGGGTAATGTTTCAGGTCAATGACTATATGTTGTGGATATGTTGCGATTCTTTCCTGATGAAAACAAGCGGCTTGGCCCAGTTTGGACACGCAAACTATTTCTTAAATCCAGCAAATGTTTTTCATCGATGAATGGTGCCCGGAGGGGGACTTGAACCCCCACAACCCTTTCAGGTCCGCGGATTTTAAGTCCGCTGCGTCTGCCGATTTCGCCATCCGGGCGTATAGGAAGGAGTAGCCTCTCCCATGCTAATTCAGGGAGAGCCGAGTACGAAGCTTCTCGGCGAGAGGCTCGCCGGATTCTGTCCACAGCAGGCGGCCTGAGATTCCAGAGTTTTTCTCGACAGATAAGGTGAAGGCGAGCAGCATTTCAACATTTTGCTGGATATGTTTCTTTGCCTCTTCATCCAGATCGACTCCGGTTTCCTCATCCATGACCCATGGGGTGTCCAGGCCGAAGTCAACGCGGATATGGCCGTTCTGTTCATAGGCTCCGCGGTCGAACTCCGGGCCAAAGCCGATAACCTTTACCGTTGAGGGGTGGGGGCGCCAGAGGACATCGAGGGCTGCTTCCGCCAGTGGAGCAGGATTACTTTCCGGCATCCAGAGATTCCACTTCATCTCGAACTCATAAGCCATATCTTCATGGAACTGTTCGGTGGCTTCTTTGACAGCATTTTCGATGATGGAGCTTTCTGTGGACTCAGCGCGATCGTCGTTGACGTAGATGCGTTGGTAGATCGGCGATTCAGTGAAATCGATGGGGTAGACCGAGGCTGCCGACACCCGTTTTTCGCCACTGACGAGCGTAAATTGCCGGAGGACAGAGATTAGAGCTACCGGAAGGGCTTCAAAGCGAAAATTCGGAAACCAGAGGCTGAGATAAAGCTGGTCGGCCATATCCCTAGTGTACAGGTGGGGAAGGAAGAAAAGAGCTGGAGGCGCTTTCTCCATATAGAGATGAGAAGATAAACAGACGGTCCAGATCATGAATGTTTCAGTGGAAAGGCTGCGGAGATGGTTACTTGCGGGGGCAGGCCTCCTGGTTCTGGTCGTTGCAGGTTTTCTCACGTACGGACACTATCGTGCTCGCCGCATCCTTACAGAACTCCCGCGGAAACTCGGTGCGGATATTCAGCAGGAAGCGAACTCCTTTACCTGGTCACAGACCGTTAAGGGAAGAACGATATTTACCGTCCATGCTGCGAAGGCGATCCAACGCAAAGACGGCAAATATACGTTGCGCGATGTCGCGGTGTCGGTCTACGGAAATGGTGAGGACCAGAAGAACCGCGTGGATCGTATCTATGGCAAGGAGTTTGAACTAGATCAAGCCGCAGGAGTCGTGCGGGCGATGGGGGAGGTCCATCTTGATTTGCAGGCTCCCGCACAGACGATGAATAGCGCAGGAAAAGAAGCGAAAGCGGATCGAGCAAATGAGCCGGAGCCAGCCGATTCACAGCTTTTACATGTAAAGACCAGCGGCCTGGTTTATTTGCAAAAACTGGGTGTTGCTGCGACCGATCAACAGATTGATTTTGAGTACAACGGCCTGACTGGACAGGCAGATGGGGCTGATTACAACGCGGATACCGGTATGCTCGTGCTGCACTCCGACGTGAAGGTTAGCGGCTTAGAAAAAGGAGAACCTGCTCTGCTTACGGCTGCTCATGCCGAACTCGACCGTACGAATCGTAAAGTACTGCTTACTCAGGCAAAGTATGTAACGGTGAACGGTGAAAAGGATGGAATCGGCGCACGGCAGACCATCGCAGCACGAAAGGCCATCGCATTTCTACGCACAGACGGCTCGGTGGAGCATCTGACAGGCGAAGATGGTGTAACCGTGACGGATGGTGATGGTTCACAAATGGTGGCTCCGCGTGGCGAGGCCGTGTTGAGTGAAGCGAATAAACCCCAGTCCATCCGGATGTGGGGTGGGGTCCGTTATACCTCCAAAGATGAACAACGGCAGGCGGATGGAGAAGCCGCAGAGATGAGACTGGCATTTAATAAGCAAGGAGAGGCTATGAAGGCCGTTCTGGTGGGAGCAGTCCACTTGAACGAAAAGCTTTCTCCGGGTCTCCCGAAGTCCATCGCAAGTGAGCGGAACCTTGCAGCCGACACAGTCGAAGTAGCTTTGGCGAATGATGGTCATGGAAAGACATGGATGCAGAGTGCCAAAGCCAGTGGAGGCGCGCGGCTGAAAGTGGTGGATTCAGTAAAGGCTGGCTCGGGTCAGCGAGCCAATGCTCTTGCCGGCGATGTACTGACAGCGCAGTTCATCCTGCAGGCTGGGCGATCGAGACTCGATGAAGTGACAGGGAATGGAAATACAAGGCTCGAACAAAAAAGTGAAGATGGTACCGTGCAGACGAGTTCTGGCGATGCGCTTCATGTGACTTTCCGTCATTCTCCTGGGGCATCGTCGGGAGCACCCGTCGGCATCGGGAACGAGATTGCGACTGCGGTTCAGCAGGGACATGTGATTACCACGCGTACTACGCCAGCTAAACCGGGACAGACCGGAATTCAGACTGATAAAGCTACAGCGGAAAAGGCTGTCTATGACGGTAAGAGTCAGCACCTGACGCTGAGCGGTTCTGTCCAAATGCAAAGCACTGACGGTGTCTTATGGGCAAACCAGGTTGTCGTGGACCAGAAGACAGGCAATGCTGCTGCGGATGGAGCAATCAAAGGAAGCTATCGGCAAGGAGAAAAAGGGGAAGCTCTGCATGTTCTGGCGGTCCGTGCCGATGTTGATAAGGCCAGCGATAAGGTCATCTTTTATGGAAAGGCAGGAAGTGCTGCCAGAATTTGGCAGGGAGGCTCACAGATCGAGGCTCCCGTTCTTGAATTGGAGCGGAAGCAGGGAAGATTGACTGCGCACGATCATGGAGCGCCTATGGCGGTTCATACCGTTCTGGTGAGTGTTGGTTCCTCGGAGGTACCTAGTCAGAATGGTGCATCGGCAGCAGGAATCGGTACAAAGTTACGAGAACCTGCCGTGGTCCGAATCGGCAGCCGGGAGATGGTGTACTCCTCGGAGGACCACACAGCCCAATTTACGGGTGGGGTCAAGGTGGAGAGCGCTGACGGTGTCATGCAGGGTCGACAGGCGACGGCATATATGCAATCGACGCCCGGGAAGAAGAACGCATCGGCGGTCAACCCGGATCTCTTCGGGGGAGCGGTAGAACGCGTTGTTGTCAACGGTTCAATCGAGATTACACAGATGGGGAGGCGCGCCACAGGAGACCAGCTGACTTATACGGGTTCCGATGGCGTCTTTGTTCTGACAGGAACCGACGTGCAGCCACCCAAGGTGATGGATGCAACGCGAGGTACCGTTACGGGAAAAGAACTTCGCTTCCGTCAGCAGGATGAGAGCGTTGTGATTTCTAATGGAGAGACGAGCGGTACAGGGCCCAGGGTTCGCACGGAGACGCGAGTGAAGAGAGAACGATGAGGACGCTATCGACGGAAGAGATTGGTAAGTCGTATGGCGGCCGCCAGGTAGTAAGAGGGGTAAGCCTGAAGATTGAGCAGGGCGAGGTCGTCGGTCTGCTTGGGCCAAACGGCGCGGGCAAAACGACCAGTTTCTATATGATTGTCGGTCTGGTCAGGCCGGATGCTGGTCGGGTACTCGCCGATGGTGACGATATTACGCGGCTTCCGATGTATCTACGGGCTCGTAATTATGGGATCAGCTATTTGCCCCAGGAACCCTCGGTCTTCCGTAAGCTCTCGGTGGAAGACAACATTCTGGCTGTACTTGAAACCCAGCAGCTCAGCTGGGAGGCGAGAAGAACCCGTACCGAAAAGCTGATTGAGCAGTTAAATCTTGCCCATGTTCGCAAGACGCATGGTTACGCCTTGAGTGGTGGCGAGAGAAGACGAGTGGAGATCGCTCGCTGCCTGGCAATCAATCCGGCGTTCATTTTATTGGACGAACCTTTTTCCGGGATCGACCCGATCGCTGTGATCGATTTGCAGCAGATTATCTTCGACCTCAAACGGGCAGGAATCGGGGTCTTGATTACGGATCACAATGTGCGCGAAACCCTGTCTGTGACCGATCGCGCGTATATCATTAATGAAGGAAAGATATTCCGTGCGGGCACTCCTGGAGATCTGGGGCGAGATCCAGAAGTCCGTAAGATTTACCTGGGAGAGAAGTTTTCGATGGATTAGAGCTATTACAACTTCTGTTGTAAAACAGTGCTCACAGCGACACAGTTCTGGATGGAACAGGTCGCGATAAACTCGAGGCAGATTAAGTTTAAAACAAATCGTTGGATACTCGGCAGATGTGCTTCAGTTGAAATGTATTAGGCCATGCCGGGGGATTCGCCTATGATCGTGCAGTAAATTCTGAGGGACCTGAAACGTGCTCCTGCAGCCAAAGCTCAATTTGAAAGTCTCCCAACGCCAGGTGCTTACACCTGGCCTGGTGCAGATGGTCAGTGTGCTTGCCTTGAATAAATTAGAGCTCAAGGAGATGATTAACGCAGAAATTGTTGAAAATCCAGTACTTGAAGAGATTGAGGACCATTCGATCAGTCTTGAAGAGAGATCTGGAATGGAAGGTGATCTCGAGCGTTCAGCGGAAGAAGCCGTTGCCCAGGGGGAGAAAGAAAAGGATCCATTCGAAGAGATTGACTTCGGGAATTACTTTCAGGAGTATCTCGATCCGGGCTTCCGGACGGCTTCCAACTTCGAAGAATACGATAAGCCTTCCTTCGAGAACTTTCTGTCGCAGCCAAGTACTTTGAGCGATCACCTCCTTTGGCAGTTGGGATCCCTCACCCTGGAGCCGGAAGTTCGGGCGGCAGCTGAACTGATCATTGGCAACCTGAACGAAAACGGATACTTGACTGCAACGGAAGAAGAACTGCTCGCTCTGCTTCTGGAAGCAAAGCGCAGCCCACTTCCATCGCCGATTCCCTTCGAGACTGGGGCAAAGCGTCGGGAGCCTCAAGCAGACGCCATTGTGGAAGAGACCGAGGAGGAAGCGCCGACAGTACAAATGGCTGCTTCAGCAGATCTATCGGAACGCGAATTGTTTTCTGCGGCGGTAACCCGGGCGCGAGCGATTATCCATCGTCTGGATCCAGTGGGTGTGGGAGCGTGCGACCTGCGGGAGTGTCTGCTGATTCAGATAGGAGCCCAGCGAGAAGAGGCAGCCTTGGTCCTGCGACGTCAGCAGGAGGCGGCTGCCGCAGGGGATGGCCACTCTTCAGTAACCGATCGAGAAGACCTCTTCACGATCGCCGCACATATCGTTGAAAACTGTCTTCCGCTTCTCCAGAAGAAGGATATGCGCGAGCTGACGCGTAGTTGTGGCCGTTCGCCTGAGGAGACACAGGCAGCAGTTGACCTGATCCGTTCGCTCGATCCTCGTCCAGGACAACGTTACAACCATACAGAGACGCGCCTGATTGAACCGGATGTGGCATTCGTCAAACGAGAAGACCAATACGTCGTGATGGTCAATGAAGAGGATATGCCGGCTCTTCGACTCAATCATAGCTATCGACGCATGCTTCAGGAAAAGCAGACCGAAAAAGAGGTTAAGGAGTATGTGAAGGAACGCTACAAGTCGGCAATTCAACTGTTGCGTAATATCGAACAGCGAAAGAACACGATTGTGCGAACCTGCGAGGTCATCGTGCGTCGGCAGACAGAATTTCTGGAACATGGGGTGGACGCGCTGAAGCCGATGATGATCAAGGAGGTAGCCGAAGAGATCGGCGTCCATCCTTCCACGGTCAGCCGCGCGGTGGCGAATAAGTATGTGCATACCCCACAGGGGGTCTATGAACTTCGATTCTTCTTTTCCGAAGGCGTCAATGGTCCCGAGGGTGGAGACCTTCCCTTGATTCTACTTAAGCGAAAGGTCAAGAAGCTGATTGAGGAAGAAGATCCGCGTAAGCCGCTCACCGATGATCAGCTGGCAGCGGAGTTGCAGCGGCAGGGAATTCAAGTGACACGAAGAACCGTTGCGAAATATCGGGAAGATATGCAAATTCCGAGTACTCATCAGCGCCGGATTCGTTGAACGAGCGTAATATGTCCACACGAGGTACCGTGATGAACGTTGATTACACCGGCAGGCAGACGACGATCACCAAAAAACTCAAGGCACAAACGGAAGCGGGGCTGGATCGAATCTCCAGGATTATTGGGGATGCGGGCAGCGTTCACGTGATTCTGACCACAGAAAAATATCGTCGCATTGCAGAGTTAACTGTCCAGACGAGGAACCTAAAACTGGTGGCAGCCTGTGAGTCCACCGATCTGGAAATGGCCCTTCGCGATGCTTTAGCGGCCCTTGAAAAGCAGGCGATTCGCTATAAGAAGAAGAAAACAACGATCAAACGGCATGCTAAAGAAGGTGTAAGAGAGGTGGCTCTTGCTGAGCCCACGAATGGTTCAGGGGCACTCAAGGTACAGCGGATTGAAAAGTCGATGATTTCCAAAAATGGCTCAGCTCGGAAGGCTGTTCCGATGCTGGTTCACTCTTTTCCATCAGAGTCTCCTTTGGAAGAGCCTCATCTTGTTCGTTCAAAAGATGGGATTGCACTTCGTCCGATGTCCTTGGAGGAAGCTGTCAAGGAAGCAGCTTTTCGCGATCGCGAAGTCTTTGTCTTCCGTGACCACGATGGCCAAGCCATGGTGCTCCATCGAAAACGCGATGGAAAGATGGAGTTGATTGAAGTTCCGTAGCAATGTTATTTGAATATCGATCCGGTATGGCCGCAGCATTGGAGATGCTGCGGCCATAAATTTCTTATTGAGCCTACGGCGTTTTGATGGCCGAAAGAGATGAAATTGCGCCTCGATACATTTGAAGCGCGATTATAAAGTAACTGCGTTAGACGATGCTCGCTTTGCACCAACCCTCGATCTCCTACGAACAAACTGGAATCTTCAAAACCAGAATTTAAACCTCTTTAATCGTCGCGATTTGTTTTTGCGGTTAGGGATTGACAATCTTTGATTGCAATGTGTAGATTGTCGACCATCTAACAATTTAGAAAATGATCGAGGGCTCAAATGCGTCGATTTGAACTTGCTCCAACCCTGTTTCTCCTATTGCTGATCAGTGGTGTCTGTGTTGCGCAATCCACCGGCGCAATCGTCGGTACTGTTAAGGATTCCTCAGGCGGCGTTGTTGTGGGGGCGCGTGTGACCGTCACCAATATGTCCACGGCAGAACATCGTAGTGTCGTGACTGATTCTTCGGGCAACTACACACTGACAACCCTGCCAATTGGCACGTACGAAATAGCCGTAGAGAAGAGTGGCTATAAGAAATCGTCCCGCTCGCCGATCACTCTGAATGTAGACCAAACCGCGCGCGTGGATTCGATGCTATCAGCCGGCGACGTGAATGAGACGGTAACCGTAACCGGGGCGACACCCCTGATTGATACCGAACGTGCTGATGTAGGGCAGGTAATTGACAACCAGACCATCACGGAATTGCCGCTGGATGGCCGTAATTTCATCCAACTGGGTACGCTTGTGCCAGGTGCGACGGAAGGCGCCCCGGGCAACACCACCATCGTGCAACGCCAAGAGGGGCAGGCGCTAAGCGTAAATGGCATGCGAGCTGAGGACAACAACTATATGCTCGATGGACTCGATAATAATGATTTGAATCTTGGCCTTGCCGTACTCATTCCCTCGGTCGATGCGATCCAGGAATTCAAGGTGCAAACGGCGAACTACTCGGCGGAGTTTGGCCGGGCGTCCGGCGCTGTAGTGCAGGTGGCTACAAAGTCGGGTTCAAACCAGTCCCATGGAACCGTATACGAATTCCTGCGCAACCAGATTTTTGATGCAGCAGCGCCTTTCTCTACCGGGGTCAACCCGCTGAAACGAAATCAATTTGGTTTTTCTCTGGGCGGCCCCGTCACCATTCCGAAGCTATACAGCGGCAAAGATCGCACGTTCTTTTTCTACGGCGCGGAGTGGCTGCGTCTGCGTCAGGGCCAAACCAATCTGTACACCATTCCGACACTGGCGCAGCGGTCCGGGCAGTTCGCAAGCGCGATTTACGATCCGTTCAATGTAGTTGGCGGACAGCGACAGCAGTTTGCAGGCAATCGGATTCCGGCGAGTCGTCAGAATCCGATTGCCGTGAACATTTTGAACAATTATTTCCCAAAGCCGACCAACGACACCTCGACATCAAACTACATTGTGACCCAGGTTTCGCCAACGAATTCGGACAAACAGACGCTGCGTATCGATCAATCGATCAGCGATCGCGACAAGTTGTTCCTGCGGCTTTCCTATAACAACAGCGTGGCCTACTCGCCGGCGCTGCCATACAACGGCAACAGTCTTATCAACCATCCACGCGGAATCGTGCTTGGTTACACGCGCATCTTCTCGTCGAAGATCGTCAATGATATTCGAATCGGCGCGCAGCGTTATCGCTTCGACTATCTGCCGGATTCACTCGGTATCGATTACCCGTCAAAGTTAGGTCTCCCCACCTACGGCGCAACAGCGGATCGGTTGCAATTTCCATCGTTGACGATCAGTAACATCTCAACTCTGAGTGGGCAGGCGACACTTCCACTCAATCGAGCAGAAAATACCTTCCAGTACATCGACACATTGAACTGGAATCTGGGGCGGCATTCGCTGTTACTTGGCGGCGATCTTCGTGTCTATCAGTTCAATAATGTGCAGCCGCAAACGCTCTCCGGTGCATACTCCTTCACGGGCGCTTTTACCGGAAAGACGGGATCGTCCTATTCCAACGGTATTGCCGATTTTCTTCTTGGTTTACCGGCTTCGGAATCGATCCTCAATGGCACGGGATACGTCGGCCAATACGTTCGCAACAAACGTGTCGAGTTGTTTCTGCAAGACGATTTTCACGTGCTGCCTCGTTTAACGCTGAATCTCGGCATTCGCTGGGAGCGTGATGGTGCATGGAGAGATATTTATGATCGCTGGGCATACTTCGATGCGAATACTGGTCAGCTCGTCTACCCGCGAACTGCCAAGATTCCATTTACGACATTCCCCTACCCGTACCGCTTTGAAGACATACGCGACATCAAGCATCCGCAGAGCGGGGTGTCTCCACGTATCGGATTCGCATTCCGCCCGTTCGATACCAGCGACACGGTAATTCGCGGAGCGTATGGCCTCTTTCTGGGCCAGTCGATTGCGAACCCCGTACAAAATGCCGCCACCGCACCACCTTTCTTCCTGCGACAGACTTCGACAAGCGGCAGTACTACGCCTGAACTGCAATTCGGTGTTTTTCCGACGGTAAGTTCCAATTCACTGTTGCCTACGAATCCCTCGTTTATCACGCTGGATCCGCGCAACTATCGCAACGGCTACATTCAGCAGTGGAACCTCGGCTTTGCGAAGCAATTCTTCAAGGACTATTCATTGAAGGTCCTGTATGTGGGCAGCAAGGGCACGCATATTAATCGTCGTTCGGAGACGAATCCCGCTCCGCCTGCTACGGGCACCATTCAGGCGCGACGAAGATTCCCGATGTATGGCGCGATCTTGATGTCGACCGCAGATGCATGGACCAACTACAACTCACTGCAGGTCACGGCAGAAAAGAATATGAGCCATGGTCTGCGCTATTTGGCGGCCTACACGTATTCTAAGTCACTGGATACGGCCTCCGAGTGGGGCGGACTGAGCAACGAGAACAGCATTGCACAAAACCCATATGACCAGCGCGCGGAATATGGTCTCTCATCAACGGACATGCGACATCGCTTCACGCTGTCGGCTGTCTATCAGTTGAAAGACTTCGGTCTCCATGGGTGGGAACGTAACTTATTTGGTCGATGGCAAATCGCATCGCTCGTAACGTGGCACACGGGTTTTCCGTTCACGATTACTGCATCGGGTGACATCGCAAACATTGGGCAGTACACCAATAGCGAACGCGCCAATCAGGTAGGAAATTCTTCAGTACCGAACCGCTCCGCGAAGCTGTGGTTCAACCCCAATGCTTTTGCGAATCCAGCGGCTTACACTTTTGGCAATGTCGGGCGCAATACGATGGAAGGACCGGGAGTAACAAAGGTAGATTTCTCCCTCATGAAGTTCTTTCCGGTTTATAACGAACAGAAGTTTCAGTTTCGTGCTGAGTACTTCAACGTGTTGAATCACCCGATCTATGGAATGCCGAATCACTCTGTGGGTGCAACAACGTTTGGAACCATCACATCAGCACCGTTGATCGGCTCGCGCATCGGGCAACTTGCACTCAAGTACATCTTCTAACTGCTGGCTGTGGCCGCGGAGGAATCGATAATGGTTGACCGACGTTCATTCTTGGCAGGCTTAGGGACTTGTACGCTTTATCCGACAAGCGCTTCGGCGACCATAGCGCAACGGTTTAGAGAACATCCAACAAGTGATTCAAGACTCGTAAGAGTCGTTGATACATTGCCGTCGGAAGGTAGAAACAATGCCTACGCAACATCACCCAATGCACTGGTTCCGCCGCCGCTTCTCAAGTTACCACTAGGTTCAATCCGGCCAGAAGGCTGGTTGAATCGACAGTTGGAGTTGATGTTGGATGGAATCACTGGACGTCTGCCCGAGTACGGCACCTTTGTTAAGCCAGACAACGCTTGGCTATACCCAGATTCGCAGGTGGGTTACTGGGAAGAGGTTCCCTACTGGTTTCGCGGGTTCTATCCACTTGCCGTACTGACACAAGATCATAGATGCCTGACAATAACGAAGCAGTATATCGAAGCCATACTTGCGAGCGCTCAGGAGGACGGTTTTTTCGGCCCTCGAAAGTTGAAGACAGTAAAAGGTAAGGACGGCAGGGTAGTTTGCGACCTGGGCCCGCACTTCCTGATCATCCCTGCGCTCATACAGCACGCTGAATATACTGGAGACTCTCGTATCCTGCCGTTGCTGTTTAACTTCTTCCACTTCTGTCAAAGCGTCCCGGAAGATGCCTTCATCCCATCCAGCAAAGTCCTCTACCGAGGTTGGGGCGGAGGCGACTTTGGAAGCATTGCGCCATTCTTTCAGCAGGAGCGAGGCGGTGATGCGCTTCCACTTATCTTCTGGGTGTATGAACGCAAGCCGGAGTCCTGGCTACTTGATCTGGCGCATCGGGTCTATCGCCATCTTCGTCTTCCGTGGGATGAGTGGCTCAATCATCATGGGGTGATGTTTAGCCAACGCTTTGCCGCTCCCGGTTACTACTATCCACTCTCGCATGATATCGGTGATCTGCAATCGTCTGAAGATTGGTACACACAAACAAAAGCAACCTGGGGACAGATGCCACGGGGGGCCATGGCGATGGACGAACGGTTGCGCCCTCGATGTGTTGATCCCAGGCAGGCGTTTGAAGCGTGTGCGATGGTCGAATTTGCACGAAGTTTTCAGCAATTGGGTCGTATCTCGGGAGATACAATCTGGGCGGATCGGTGCGAAGACGTTCTGTTCAACCACTTCACTGCAGCTCTAACACAGAACATGAAAGCCGTTGCTTATCTCACTGCACCCAATATGGCGCAACGAGATGGTACAGCGGGGCATCTATTCCGCAATGAATTAATCGGTAACACGTCCTATATCGGGTACACGCCACTGAATCGATGCTGTGGCCATAACACCGGTATGGGATGGCCAACATTCACCGAGAGCCTATGGTTGGCATCGGCAGATGACGGCCTCGTCGCCTGGTGTTACTCCCCTAACAGCGTGACGGCAAAGGTGGGCCCACATACGGAGATGGTCAGCTTCCGCATGAAGACGGACTACCCATTCTCAGGCGAGATCATTCTTGAATGTATCGCGGGGGCGAATTCTCCATTCCCTTTGTACCTCAGGGTCCCCAGATGGGCGAGTTCTGCTACCGCTCGTCTGAATAGCACAGAAGAGATTATCGAAGAAGCAAAAGGTAAATACCTTTGCATAAAGCGCGCGTGGACAAAGGGCGAAGTGTTGACAATCAACTTCGGTATGAGTATCCATCTGACGCGTTGGCCTCGAAATGGCAGCGTAACCGTCGATCGCGGCCCACTTAGCTACTCACTGAGAATTAAAGAAAATTGGAGACAGCATCCCGATCTAGGCGATCCTAAACACTACAAAGGGACAGTTGAGTGGCCGAATTGGGAAGTGCTTCCAGAGAGTCCGTGGAACTATGCTCTAGCAATTTCGAACGATGCGATTGGATCTCAATTCGAAATCGTAATGCAGGATGAGAATCTGTTAGAGCCTTGGAGTCCTGAAACCGCGCCACTCGTTATACGTTGCCGTGCCAAGCGCCTGCACGTTTGGGGTCAACAGAACCGTACAGTTACCGAACTACAGCCTAGCCCTGTAGCTGTTGACGCACCTGTGGAAACGATTGAGTTAATCCCCCTTGGTTGTGCGCGTCTCCGGATTTCGTGTTTTCCCGTAGCTGGAGATGGTCCTGGAGCGTGGAAGTGGAGATCACTTCCAGAAACAGTGGAGCTGAGCTCCCAGCCAACGAACGTCTTCGACAGTGGTACAGCTCTTGCCACATTCCATGATTGGTAGCACATTCACTGATTCTGGTCAGCGACGGAAAGATTGTGCCCTAGAAAAATTCTCTAGATCCGGTAAGGAGGGAAATGGACCGCAGATCATTTGTTCAAGGAGTTCTTGCAACGGGGGCTATGCCCACTATAGGTGCGTTCGGGGTTGTAAATGACACAGGGAAAATCGCAAAGCTTGCTCCGTATCACGGCGTTCCGACGTTCGATCTCTCTGCGGACATCTCGCGTCAATGTGTAGTGGCGCAGGGAACAAAAGATATTTATCAGGGTCATCCCACAACGTTACTTGCTCTCGATAAGAAGACGATATACGCAGTGTGGACGATCGGACATGGCGGCACCTGCGGTCCATTGAAGAAGACAACTGACGAAGGACGCACGTGGAGTGGGCTACTGCCTACTCCTGCCAATTGGACTGTGGCCAAGAACTGCCCGGCGATCTATCGGCTGCCGCAACCAAAGGGCGGATCGCGAGTCTTTGTATATGCGGGCAATGGTCCTGACAAATGTATGCAGTATGCAACATCCGATGATGATTGCGTGACTTGGTCGCCGATGCAGTCGAACCATCTTAAAGAGGCGGTGATGCCCTTCTGCTCCATTGTGCCGATTGATGGTGGCAAGCGCTTGCTGGGATTAAGCAACATTCGTCGACCAGATGAAAAGGTAGAACAGCGTTCCAACGTCCTTGCGTCAAGCATCTCTGAAGATGGCGGCGTGACTTGGGCTCCATGGCGCGTAATCCTCGACATCCCGGGGCTTAAGCCATGTGAGCCCGCGGCATTTCGTTCGCCGGATGGCAAACAAATACTCTGCCTGATTCGCGAGAATGTGAAACGCGTAGCACTCTACATGACTAGCGAAGATGAGGGCAAAACCTGGTCTAAGTACAAACCGTTGCCGCCGGGACTGTGGGGTGATCGTCACATGCCACGTTATACCGCCGACGGACATATTGTCGTCACGATGCGTGATACTGGCGCTGAAAGCCCAACAGGTAAGCATTTCGTCGCCTGGATCGGACGGTATGAGGACATCCTCAGTGGCAAAGACGGCCGGTACCGCGTCAAGCTGCTGGAGAGCTACCACGGTGGTGACTGTGGTTATTCAGGGCTCGAGGTGCTGCCAGATGGAAACCTCGTTGCGACAACGTACATTCAATACCGGCCTGGACCGGAGAAGAACTCCGTCGTCAGTGTGCGTTTCCGTCTGTCAGAACTGGATGCTGCTCTGCGCGGCTAGAAGAATGTACTTTTAGTTCATATCGCGACTGAGCGCGTTGGGCGGCAGCAAGAATCATCCAACCAGTGACATGAAAGAGGCTTGCCGCAAGAAAGACTGGACGATAACCGGCGGTGGCAATGATATGTCCGGTAATCAGCGTAAAGAACATGCCGCCGAGACTTCCGCCCAGGGCTGAGAAGGCAAGCACTCTGCCGATGATCTGTTTTTCTGCGCTTTCAGAGATTAGCGCGAGTTGGTTAGCCATCCACCAACTCTGCGCGGCGAAGGCGAGAGCCATTAACGCAATGGCCATTGCTGCCGTGTGCGCAAGGACAACGGCAGCAGTCGAGGTCATTAATAATGCAGCGAGCAACAACATGCGTTTGCGGGCTATGGTGACGGGCAATCCATGTCGAATCAGCCAGTCTGAAACTGCACCGCCGCCGACCCCGCCGCAGTCCGACGCGAGAAAAGGAATCCACGTTACGGCGCCAAGCGCTGCAAGCGAGAAGCCACGCGACGACGACAGATAACTCGGCATCCAGAAAGAAAAGAAGTAAGTGACTGAGTCCGTAAGAAAACGCATCAGAAAAAATCCGATGAATAATGGTTGCAGCACAACCGTATAACCGACATGAGTTTTTGCATGACTTTCTACGATAGCAGTTTCACGTAGAACGATTTCACGTTCCGCTTCGCTGATGCATGGATCTTCTTTCGGCCCGTGATACCAGATGTTCCATACAAATAGGAGAACGAGCCCGGTCAACGCAGGTGCAATAAATCCGCTGCGCCATCCATAGTGTAATGCGAAGAGTGTCACGATCGGCGGTGCGAGTATCGCTCCAACGATATTGCCGTTCGTGAAGATCGCAGCGCTCAACCCGCGCTCACGCGCAGGTACCCATTCTGCCAGCGCTTTGATGCCAGCGGGGCTGGTGAAGCTTTCTCCCAAACCGAGCAAGAAGCGAAGCAGCAGGAGCGAGCGCCATCCTGTGGCAGTTGCATGCAAAATACTTGCGATTGTCCAAAAGAGCAGTGCCGCTGCAAGCGTTTTCTTCACGCCAAACCTATCGAGCAATGCTCCAGAGAAGAGATATCCCAGTGTGTACGCCGCAAGAAACGCCGTGACGATATAGGAGTATTGCTGCGGCCCAAACTGCAGGGTCTTCTGCAGCGTCGGCGCGAGAACGGAGAGCGTCTGCCGGTCAAGATTGTTGACCACCGAAAAGAGAAACAACAGAGCAACAATCTGCCATCGCCTGTGCGATCGTACGAGATGGAGAAGTCGGGCGATCACGATATGTCTTCCACCCTAACGTGCGTGTGCGTGCGGATCACCATCATCCAGATTCAGTCCCTCAGGCCATGCTGTTTCGATACCTTGTTCGATAATGGAAATCTGAAACTTGCGGAAGAGGTCGCGAGACGCGTGGACTTTCTCCGGAGTGGTGTTATTGCGCAAGCAGTAAATAACTAGCAAGCCTGCCGCTTCACCGATGTTCCACTCCACAGGATGTAGGCGATAGCAGCCGTTCGTAATATGGGTGGTGCCGATATTTTTGGCAGCAGGCAGCAAATTCTGCATACGCATTGGCACCAGCGCTCCCAACGGAATGCGAAAAGGCTGCGACGGCACGTCAATATAGTTATCTCCTCCCGTTGAGGGATGCAGGTCGATGCGATAGTAGCCCAGACCGATCGAATCTTCATAGCGTTCAGCAAGCATGTCGTTCGGGCGACACTGTGCGGAAACATCTTGCTCTACGATGGTCTGTTTGGCAACAATGCGACGTGACTCACGAATGTACGGCGCCATCGCAAGTCCATGCGGTGTGCCAGTAATGTCGCCCCGCAGACGCAGCCCTGGCCAGCCTTTTCCGCCATCGGGGCGGGGTGCTTCTGTCTGTAGCCAATAGACCATCGACAAGCTCAACTGTCGCGCCGCTTCGATATGCCGGTGCCGTTCTTCCTGGCTGCAGGAGAGAATGTCGGCTTCCATGTAATCGATCATGGGCCAGTTCACCAGGCAGAGATCACTGGGGAAGATGCCCTCCATAAATTGTGCGCGGTCGATGATACGCCGGAACGCCCAGAGCCCGGAGAAAAGCCCGGGCTTCTCGCGATGCGGATTGAAGTTGTAGTGCATCGTTTGCATTGTGCGGGGGTTCAGACCGTTCCAGGAAAGCAGTTTACCGGGCCACGGCGGTGTAAGCTTTGGTTCGTAGTTACGCCAATATTCGTAACCTTCGGGAGGTGCAGCGATATTGTTCTTGTCGTCTGTTTCATCCAGGACGAAACAGACTGAGATCGATTGCACGTTGCCAGGTCGATAGCTTTCTGAAGCACTCGGCTCGTTAGTCATCGCGCGCGACTCGCTTCCGCTAACGTATTCCATCTCGGCGAGCGGCAGGGCATCTCCGTTCTCGGTGGCATCGAGAAAATATTTACCGCGCAACTCCGTTGCTTCACCTCTCACGGTGCGGACGATTGCAGAATGAACATGATCATCATCGTCTTTTCTGATCGACAGCAGCTCACATCGCGTCAGCAGGAGCAATCTCCCTGAAGAGAGATAGGGTTGCAGCATACGCTGCAGTACTGACAATGCGACGCGCGGTTCATGACACAGCGGCGACACCCATCCGTTGCCGGGGTTCAGTCGCGGCTCATCACGGTATTGCGGAAGCAGCGGGTAATACTGACGATACACATTGCGAATCTGTTCGCGAAATTGGCGATATCGCGCTGTGCAGCCGAAAGACTCAATCCAGCCGTGTTCGTCAGGTGGGACAGCCTGCGAGGTGAATTGACCGCCAATCCACTCGAACTCTTCCGTCATGATGACAGAAAACCCATTTTCCAGGATGGCCAGCGCTGCAGCGCATCCGCCTGTGCCGCCGCCCAGAATGACGATATCAGCTGAGTGGTTCCGGGGAATTGCAGAATTCATCGCAAAAGCTCGTTTTAGTATGTTGTCGACAATCCGACAAAATCAGGCTACCATAAGAACGACGAGTTAGGGGTTAGAACAGAATGAGTACACTTCGGGGCGTAATTGTTCCTGTTGCTGTTCCAGTGGGAAAAGACTACAGCGTCGACCCTTCAGGGCTCGAGAGACTAGTGGAATTTCTTATTGGAAACGGCGCGCACCAGCTATTTGCGAATGGTTCCATGGGGGCGTTTGCCATGCTCCCGGATGCGACGCAGGAAGAGGTCGTAGAGCGCGTGGTGAGCATCGCGAACGGGCGTGTTCCGGTGCATGGCGGTATATCGGACAGCGGGTCGACACGTGTGATGGAGAAGATTCGCACCATCGGCCGGCAGCCTGTAGATAGTCTCATCCTTCTGCCCCCGTACTACTACATCTATCAGCAACAGGAACTGATCCGGTTCTTTCTCAATGCAGCTGATCATGCTGAGAAGCCAATCGTCCTCTATGACAATCCGCGGCTTGTGTCGAATTCGCTGAGCGTGGAAAGCATCGTTCGTCTTGCGGAACACCCCAATATCATCGGTATCAAGTTCAGCGGGACCGATGTTTCCCGCTGGATGGATTTGTTACGCGCACCTTTGCCGCGCCAGCGTTTTGCGCTGATCAGCGGTGCGGGCAAAATGACGAGTCTTGCACTGCAGCTTGGCTTCGACGGCATTACCGAAGGTCTTCACAACATCATTCCCGATGTCGCTCGTCAGATCTACGATACGGCGGCACGCGGCGATTACAAGGCCGCAGACCTCATCCAGCAGAAAATTAATCGTTGCTTCCGTATTCTGGAGGTCGATGGCGGTTGGCGTGGATTAGAACTCTCATTCCAATACATGGGTATTGCCCGTCAGGCTACAATTCATCCCTTCGACACGCCCATGGAAGAGAAGAAGCGCCGCCGGGTGCTGGAGATGCTGGAACAGGAGGGTATCTTGAAACCGTATGTGAGTTTGCTTACCGATGCTGGTACAGAAGATCCCTGCATGCGTTCTATTGCTTGACAGACATTGCAACTTACCGAAACATAACCTCTATGGCATCCAGAAAAACCGGCATTACCTTTGAACCCGTCCGCCGCGAATCGACGCGGGAAAAGGTCCACAGCGCAATCCGTAGCGCGATTCTTGATGGCAGGCTACGGCTCGGACAGCGTTTGACCGAGATTTCACTGGCGAAGGATTTTGGGGTAAGCCGCGCGGTGGTTCGCGAGGCATTGCAAGAGCTGGCGCATGACGGCCTCGTAGAGCAGAATGCGTATCGCGGCAGCAGCGTCGTTTCCCTAACGCCCGAGCAGGTAGATGAAATTATCAGTACACGTGTCCTGTTAGAGGCTGAGGCCGTTCGTCTAGCGGTGAAATCGATCACTGCGGCCGATGTAACGTATCTCGAAAAGCTCACACGCCAGATTCACGATGCCCGGACTGACCCTGATGCGACTTCGGAACTTGATCTCTCATTCCATGAGAAGCTGTGGGAGCTATCGGGCAATGGCACGCTGCAGAAGGTCCTTTTGCAAATCACGGCACCGCTTTTCGCAATGGGCGCCATCATGCGCCATGCTGAACGTACCAATCGTACTCCACTGCGTAAGACAATTCAGCGCAGCAGTCACGCCGCTTTGATGGAACACATCAAGTCACGTAACGCGAACAAAGCTGCTACAGCGATCCGTGAGCACATTGAAGCGAATTGGATGCTCATTCGTTCGCATCTGGAAGAGTATCTTCAAGCTGAAAGCAAGCCATCAACAAAACTACGCAATACGACCTCTTAAGGAGAAGGGGCGCGGCGTTATGCTGGATCATCTCCTGCCCTACTTAGTCAGACTGCCGATCCAGGTTGCAAACGGTGGCAATGTGAAACTGACACTCATGTTGCTTTTGAGTTCGCCCGCACTGCTCATCAGGGTCTTTACATGCGAACCACTGACGCCGTGTTTCGCTGCGTCGAGCGTGATTGATTGCGGCTGCGCCGTAAAGTTCATAGCAACAAGTGTCGAAGGCGCCCCTTCTATGTGACGGGCATAGGCCAGCACAGCGGGATGGTCGGCATTGAGGATAGTGATGTCGCCACGATGAATCGACGGCACTGTGCGCCGCATTGCGATGAGTTGCTTATACCAGTTGAGCAGTGAGTTGGGGTCCTTTAACGCTGCTGCAACGTTCACAGTGGTGTATGAAGGCGGCAGGGGGAGCCATGTGGAAGCAGCCTGGCTGAAGCCGGCGCTGGTGCTCGCGTCCCATTGCATAGGAGTGCGTTCGCCGTCGCGGCCCTTCTGCACAGGCCAGCCATAACGGCCGATGGGGTCCTTCACGTCTTCTTTTCGTTTGGGGGGCGTGGTAACCATTCCAAGCTCTTCACCGTAATACATCATGGCAGCGGACTTGGTTGTTAGCAGCAGTGCTGCTAACAGGCGCGCGATCTGGGGATTATGTACGCCGTCACCATAGCGGTCGAGACTGCGCGGACGATCGTGATTATTGAAAACGAAGAGCGGCTGATTGCCATCGAGATGGAATTCGGCTTCGGATAGCAGGTGGCGAAATTGCTGCAGATCCATCTTGTCGATGAAGCCAAAGGCAAGATCCATTGGCAGTTGCAATTCGTCATGCTTTGCGCCTCCATACCAGCGCGAGAGCTCTTCGGTGGGCAGGCGCGTTTCTCCTACGAGGACAATGTCTCCAGGGTAGGTGTCGGTGAGCCTGCGCAAGCGGCGCATTACGTCATGCTCTCTTGGCAGGTTGGAGTAGTAGGAGTTGTCCTGTAGTTGATCGCCGTAAGAGTTGTGGCCGGGGAGCAGTTTAGCATCGCGCAATTGCGGATCTTCAAACAGTGCTGTCACGGCATCAAGACGGAAGCCACCGACGCCCCGGTTCATCCAGAAGCGGAAACTGTCGAATACCGCCTTCTCTACTGCTGGGTTCTCCCAATTAAGATCAGGCTGCTCAATGTAGAAGTGGTGCCAATAATACTGTTGAGTTTTCGGATCCCATTGCCAGCCGTTGTGGCCGAAGGAACTGATCCAATTCGTTGGCGGATTATTGGGCGGCGTACCATCTAACTTGCCGCCGCGCCAGACATACCAGTCGCGCTTCGGATTGTCGGTCGAGGAGCGCGATTCGATAAACCAGGGATGCTGGTTCGACGTGTGGTTCATCACCATATCAAGAAGAATATGGATATCGCGCTTCTTCGCTTCTGCGACGAGGCGATCGAAGTCTGCCAGCGTACCGTATGCAGGATCGATGGCGTTATAGTCTGTTACATCGTAGCCAAAGTCCACCTGCGGCGATGGATTGATTGGAGTCAGCCAGATCGCGTCGATGCCAAGGGTTTGTAGATAATCTAACCGCTCTGTAATGCCATTCAGGTCGCCGATCCCGTCGCCGTTGGAATCCTGAAAACTGCGAGGGTAGATCTCGTAGATGACCGCGTGCTTCCACCATGGATCGGAAGCAGCTTGGGTACCTCGCGCTGAGACAGTGGAAGCGTGGTACGACTGGGCGACGAGGGTTCCCGAGAAACAACCAATTATTAGCACACTCAAGGTGAACGATCGAATCAAATGCATTCAGGGTCTAGTCCTGCACAAAACGAGATAGTCGACAATCTACAATTAATCTTTAAATAGTGTCAAGGGCTGACAATTTTTGGAGCTACGCTGACTCCTATGTAGGCTCTCCCCGCCAAACGGCTGAGAAGTCAGCTTTTCTCGAATTTTCCCTCCGCACCTACATAGAGCGCGTGCTTTTTGCAGCACCGTGTAATCTGAATACCTACTTTTCAATGTACTCATCTGGGACGCCGCCATCTGGATAACAGGCAAGCGTTGCTCATTGAGCGCTCATATCTAGAAGATCGTATTGGACTTACAGAAGCACAAGGAGCTTCCAATACGCGACCATTGTGGTTGGAACTCAAGTTATTGAAGATAAATAATCTTTCAAAAACTCGAAGGTCTTTGGGAATCCAGAGCAATCATTGATTGCCTTCTCTCGTCGACAGCATGAGTTAATCAGTTTGTGTCATTTTTTGTCGCCCATCGCCATGATGTATCCCAACCCCAGTGCTTATAGCATTTCCGTGCGTTTCACAACTCGCGTGAGATCCTAGTTGACGATGAGGCATGCCAACCCTCTCGCAGGCAGCGCAACCTAACACTACTGAGGATCCTCGACCAACTCGGTGGTTGTAATCTGTAGGGCGCGGCCGTGGCCTCCGCGACCCTCGGGAAGACGCCACTCGAACTCCAATTCTCCTAATGAGGTTAGGTTAGCTGGAATCGAATAAGTCATCTCGAGACAACCGTCAGAGCTGACATGGCACGTTCCTTTGACAGGGATGTGATTGACGGTGAGCTTTAGGTCGGTGATGTCCTTGGCATAGGTGACGTGGAAGAGGTAATTCGTACTCTTCTTGAGAGTGTGATACTTCATCTTCATAGGTGCGTCATAGAGGCTACCAAGGTAAGTCCTTTTGCTGATCGGAAGAACCTGATCGGATTGAAGCGATTTGATAACTCCAGAGTAGATTCGTTCGTTGAGTACAGGGCTATCGAGTGCGGGAGGTTGCGGCAGAATGTGGGCTTGGTGTCCTGGTTGGCCAACATCATCGTAAAGCGTGGAGGTTGGTGCGACCGTATCGAGGATCTCTTTTATGGCGGCGGTGCGATCAGCTCCGGATATAACCTCTGCATTTTTCAGCTTGCCAAGGATCCAAAGTCTGTCGGTGATAGGTTCATCGACAGAGTCAGCGTTGGCTCCTCGATCCACCGATGAGGCATGGTGGCGGGTGACAGTCAATTGCATGTGGATGGAGGTAAAAAGATCATCGGCAAGCTTTTGAATCTGTTGACATAAGTTGGAGACGGAACACTGAGGCGGTGTTTCGATCGCTGCTTCCGCAGCGGCGATGTTCTCATTGGTATTTGAGGGATAGGCGGAGCGCAAGATTTGGATCGCTTCTTCTTGAGCTGAACTTTCGCTCCTCAATCTGTGCTGAACGTATGTGTCATAGTAAGCGCGATAGAGAAGCTGTTGAAAGCGCCAGTTAGTTTTGAGGCCGGGATATTTAGAGGCGAGCACCTGGAAGGCAGCCAGTGAGGGCTCAATGCTCGGATTGTTGCGTGCGGAGCCGCGCCAGTTTTCCTCTAACCCATGAATGGGGGCCAGAAGTTCATCAGGTAGCGCTGGCGCAAGGAAAAGACGAATGTATTGTGCGAGTATGTCGTCGGCGGTTTGCTTCGAGTCCCATCCCCATCCTGACCATAGAAACTTATTGATGTCATCGTTGACTCCTTCGGAGTAGGTTACGAAGCCGATGCTAGTCTTCAAGTCGCTATGGAAGATAAGGCCTTCATCAACTGGGCGTGGATTGATGGGCTCGCGACCTTCGGTAAGTGCGAAAGCTGGATCCCAATTCGGTACCGGCTGCTCGGATGATGCCGTGTGAGCGATGTCAGGATAAAAGCGAATGGGAATAAACGACGGAACCTGCGCGCGGAATTCGGCTGGAGTCGGGCGCATCTCGGACCCATAGACGACGCCAGTGAGCCATGATGGGCGATCTCTCAGCAAGGAATAGAACTGTGTAAGCCACTCCTCGCTGAAGGCTTGTGGCGAGACCCACATCTCAGCGTGAGGATGATATTTGTGTAGCTCAACCCCGACGCGCTCGAGGAAGTGAAAGAGAACTTTGGGAGCAGTGTGTCCGGGATCACCTCCTGGGACAAAGATAGCGTCGACCTGTGGAAGACTCGAAAAAACGCTGCTCCACTCATGGATGGAACGCTCCAATTGCGCCGGATCGGAGTAGTCCTTCTCCATTGCAGGAAACCAAATGGAGCAACTGATCCCATAGTGATTGATGAGAGCGGAGAGCTTAACCATCATCTCCATCGGCGGTTCGGGAAAGAGAGGGCTCATCGCCGCATCGTCAGAGTGGGGAGGGATCAATTCTATGGTGTTTGTGCCGAAGAGAATAAGATCGCGAATGTATTGATCAAATGCCTGAACGTTCCAACCGTCGTAGGTGTTGTTCTTGGGACGATAACCGAGCTGATGCCCACGCACACTGTATTCCGGCTCCTGGTCAGTATCGAACAGATTCTCTAAAGATACGGCTTGTGGCTTCATATCTAGATGGCGCAGAAAGTAGCCGACTCCGAAGAGCACGCCTCGTGCGTCATTGCCTGCGATCACGACAAAGCGTTTATCTTTGCCAAGAACGCGAATGGAGAAGCCTTCGGGTTTGGCGGTCATGGGGACGTGAGGCATCGCCAGATGTCCCGCTGCCAAAATTCCGGCTAGATGTGACTTTGTGGTGACGATGACATGGAGCGAGTTTGTATTGGCAACTTCAGAGGAAATGGGCCACGCGATATGCGTTCGCTTTGAAACCTCTTCACTTAGAACCTGCGCTGCGAGCCTTTCGTGAGCATCTGCCAACGGAGAGAGTATGATCCGGTTGTCGGTCAGCCGCTGTGCCGCAACCGGTATAGCTACGAGCGACAGACTGACTATAACGGGAGCAAAAAGTAGAAGATGTGGCGCTCTCATTGCGAACAATCCAATCATAGTGTGAGTTATTTCTAGCTTGGAATGGACCGTGCCCCGATTAGGTTGGGAGCACGGTATTGAGGAGTTAGTGCGAAAGATAGGCGCTTGCCGGCATTGCAAGCGCTTCTTCGAGAGTGATGCGCCTCTTCTGCCGATAAGACAGATTTGCCATGTGCACTCCGAGAGCAGACCGGTAGCCCAACTCTACAGAAGCGGCGGGTTGCTTGCGGTCGCGGAGACGGGCGACCCAGTGAGCCATATGATTCTCGCCGGGGTTTTTGCCAAGTAGTGGCGTGCCATTGGGGTTATTGAGTGTCTCGGGATAGTAGCGAACTGGCCCAGGGGCGTTTTCTTCGCTCTCTTTATCCTGGCTCGTATCCGCAGGTCCGGTGATCATATTATTCGAGCCACTAAGGTGCTCAATCGTTCCATCGCTTCCAAGGAAGCGTTCTCCCATACCGTAGAATTTATTGTTGAAGACAGACTGCCAGACAAAGACAAAATCGTTTGGGTATTCGATTGTGACCGAGATCGTATCTGGTACTTCACGTCCATCCCTGACGGAGAAGATGCCGCCCGTCATGGCTGCGGCTTTGGGAAGAGGCAGGTTCATAGCTTCGATCACCCACGCAAGCTGGTGGACCATGTTTTCCGCGGTATTCCCGCCGGAGAAGCTCCAATACAGCCGCCAGTTGATGAATTTCTCGGCGTCGAAGGTTTCGAGCTTACGGCCATCGAGAAAGAGCTTCCAATTGACATTGGAGGCGGTGCACTCCTTGGGGATGGGGCGTCTCCACTGTCCGACACCATGCTTCGTGTTACGGCTCATCCAGGATTCCACCATGGTGATTTTGCCGGTGAGCCCATTCGCGATCCAATCTTTTGCATCGAGTAGTGAACCGGCCGTAGCATCTTGAAGCCCGATTTGAACAATTTGCTTGGATGCCTTTGCAGCTCTCAGGCAGGCCTCAGCTTCGGGAATATTCCAGGTCATGGTCTTTTCGCAATAGAGATCCTTGCCGGCCGAGAGTGTATCGAGAAAGTACTTCGAGTGGACATGAAGCGGTGTTGCATTGATGACAGCGTCAATGTCCTTGCGATCAAGAAGACGGCGAGGATCATCATAGGTATCAATGAATGGATAAGTGTGCTTCATCCGCTCGCGGTGGAGTGAGAAAACATCGGCAACGGCAGCACATTCGACATTGTGCTGACGAAGAGCGCTACGCAAGTCTTCTGTTCCTCGCGATCCGGCACCGATGAGGCCGATACGGATGCGATCGTTAGCGCCTATGATACGGTTGGTTTGGCCGAGCACGCGATGGGGGAGGGCCTGACTGGCGGCAGTCGCGGCGATCCCGGAAAGAAATTGACGACGTCCGATACTGTTTGCTTGCATAAGATCATTTCTCCTGGTTGATGGAGTGGCGGTGTGTGTTTAGAGCTGGAGAACGCGAGAGCAAGGAATCTCCGCTTGGCGAAGTGCAGATTTGAGACCGTCCATACTTTTCTGTGTTGCTTCTTCTTTGGTGCCTGGACCACGCCAGTGCGTCTCAAGGCTTACGCCGAGGTGATATCCCGCAGCAGCGAGAGCGCGAAATTGTCCGACCCAATCCATGACGCCCCCACCGATTGGCGACCAGACGTAGGAACCATTCTTGCGAACTACATCTTTGCAGTGCACGTGACCGATACGATCCTTTGGCAGCAAAGACCATCCCTGAGGGAAAGGCTGCCCGCCGACCGCAGCCTCATTTGCGGGATCCCAGTTCAACATGAAGTTCCGATTGGGTACCGCCTTCAGAACTTCTATAGCTTGTTCTGCAGTTTGGGTGTTGCAACTCTCCTCATTTTCGAGGACGAGAATAACCTTATGCTTCTCACATTTTTCGGAGGCTTGTCGCAGTTTTGCATTGATGGCATCGCGATAAGGCTTTTGGTCCTTGAGCGCCAGAAAGTCAAAGCAGCGGATGCGCTCCGTATCGAGCTGTTTGCATAAAGAGATGCAACGCTCGAGAACCTCATCCTGCTGCTTGAAGCCAAATTCATTGTCGAAGGATCCCCGGTCGAGCTTCCCGAGTTTGTTGTCAGCCTGGTCAGAGTGTGGCCAGGGAACTTTGAAGAGAGGGCTGCCTAAATTGGTGATCTTAAGCTGATTCTTTTTGAGAATCTTCTTCGCCTCTGCAATCTCCTTCTCGTCGAGAAGCGTAATGTTTTTTCCCCAGAGAGTTCGAATCTCAACCCACCCCAGCCCCATCTGCCGGGTGGCCGTCTCGCAAGCTTCTCCGAAATCCTGGGAGATTTCATCAGTGATGACCGCCATGCGAAAGGTACATTCAGTAGGAGAAGCGACAAAAGAAGCTGCTGGCAATGCACGGCGCATCGATGTGACCGCGGCGGTGATCGCGGTACTATGAAGAAAGAATCGTCTTGAAATCCGCATTTCCACTCCTGAAAATAAAATTGGTGAAGCTTCGTTCTTGAGAATGTAAGTACCGATTATTCGTGGAGTAAAGAAGTGATCCCCGTCGAAGATTCGGTGTCGAGATACAGAGTTGCGTTCGGATGAGTGCCAAGAATGGTTGCAGGACAACCTGGCGTGATCGGTGCGTCGAAAACCTTTTTGACAATTGCTGCTTTACGCTTGCCGGGAACACCGGCGATCAACATGGGAACTCGCATGATCGCGGGAACAGTTAGGGTAAGCGCACGAAGGGGAACGTCGGCAATACTGTCGAACCAGCCTTCGGCGTATTGCTGCTCGCGGCACTGATCGTCAAGATTGACGAGACGGACATCCTTAGGATCATTGAAGTCGGCCTCCCATGGATCGTTGAAAGTCAGGTGGCCGTTCTCGCCGATGCCAAGCAGGCACAAGGAGGGATTCACCTCGCGAAGCCTGGCAGCGTATTGCTCCGCAGTCTTATCGGGATTCGAAGAGGTTCCGTCCAGTTCATAGAATGCCTTCATCTTCGACAGAGGAAGCGCCTCCCGAAGATAGCCTCGAAACGAAGCGCCATGTTCCGGTGTGAGGCCAACATATTCATCCAAATGGAAGCCGATAATCTTATGCCATGGAAGGTCTACTCGCTTCCGGAGATGGCGCAGGGTTTCGAACTGAGAGGCGCCTGTTGCGAAGATGACGCCAAACGTTTCGCGGTCACGGGCAAGCCGCAGGATCTCGTTGGATGTTTTGTCGGCATCTGCATTTCCTAAAATACAATTGTCAACATATGATTCGACCAATAGAGTGCCCTGTTGTGACGTTTTCAAAGGGTGTGTCCCTTCACTTCTTTCGTATGAGGAGTGCCAAAGGAGCACTCGCGGATTATTCAGAACCCTTCAGCTTCCTGAACGGAGCTCCCGGCAAGAGTCCCTTCGAACGAACTCCGTTGGAATGACAATCTTTTGCGGCAGTGTGTTGGGGTGGGCGATGCGATTGAGCACTGCCTCCACCATCTTTTTCCCAATCTGTTCCGGAAACTCTCGAATGGTGGTCAAGCCTGGATACAGCCAATTGCCTACCGTGTCGTTGCAGCCTGCGACGCTGATGTCTTCGGGAATACGAAGACCGCTGTCGCGTAGAGCACGGTAAACGCCATGGGAGGCAAAATCGCTTCCACAGAAGATCGCTGTAGCGTTGCCGTTCGCTAGGATGGACTTGGTACCCAGGTAGCCGATCTCAGCGTTGTCCTGTGAATCGATCGATGAGATCTGGGGTTTGAGCTGCGCCTCTTTCATCGCCTGTTCATAACCCTCGTAGCAGCGGGCATACCACGGCAGCCGTATATTGCCGACATACCAGATGCGTTCATGACCGCTATTGATGAGGTATCGCGTTATGTCGTAGCCGCCCTGAACGTCGTCAGAATAGACCATGTCAGGCTTGAGCTGAGGCGGCGTTCCCAGGACGTTGTTTCCTAATGTGACGAAGTTGACGTTCTTGTGAACGAGCAGTTCCATGAGATTGGCGGAGTTGGTCCCAGCGAGTAGCACGGCACGGACTACATCGTGCCGTTGGACGACGCGAGGGAGATGAAGTTCCTTCCAAGGCACATGCGGGGAGTAATTGAAGGAGAGAAAGATCATCTCCCATCCGTGTTCGGCGCATGCAGCCTCCGCGCCCATCAAAATGCGGGTGTGAAAGGCATCATGCATCGTGCGATTGCATAACAGAAAGGCAAGGGATTTTTCTTTTTGCGACTTCGATAGATCGAAGCCAAGCGCATTGGCCGCCTCGAGGACTGCATCTCTCGTTCGATCGTCAACTCTACGACTGCCACTTAGTACCCGGGAGGCACTCGAGATACTGACGCCTGCGCGGACAGCCACATGTTTAAGGCCAACTTTACCCGCATCTGCCGGTTTGGCTGACTTTGTCCTGCGTTTCATTGCTATCTCCACTCCATCGGCTCACGTGAATAATCGGCAGTGTAGCAGCGAGTAAAAAACCTTGCCAAGAGGTATCCATAATTTGCCGTAAAACGGCACATTAAGAGTGGATGCCAGATGAATAAGACTCGAATATCCGCGATAACCGAGGCATTTGACTCTGGGTGTATTGGAAAATTTGCCAATTTATTAGGAAAAATAATTTTGACAAATGCATGATGAGTCGTTATGGTTTCGATTCAGCCGACATATGAATTTGTATTGTCGACACATGGGAATACTCGATGCAGACATTGGAATCCAGAAGAACGGACAAAAAGCGTCAAGGACGCATCCGCTGGGGTATTGCGTGGACTCTGTTCCTCTCGACCGTCATCAACTACATCAGCCGTCAGAGCTTCTCGGTGCTGTCTCCTGCAATCTCGACTCAACTGCATTTCACGCATGAGGACCTAGCCAAGATCTTTGGGGCGTTTCAGTTTGCGTATGCTTTGGCCTGGCTGGTCGGTGGTCCCATCCTCGATCGAATAGGAGTGCGGAAAGGGCTGAGCTTCGCGGTCATTCTTTGGTCCGCGGTGAATGCCCTGAGCGCGTTTGTGGGATCTGTTACGGGGTTTGTCGTCACGCGCTTTCTTCTTGGAATAGGAGAAGGGTTCAACTGGCCAGGGGCATCGAAGACGGTCGCCGAGTGGTTTCCCGACGAGGAGCGCGGCATGGCTGTTGCGATCTTCGATAGTGGGTCGAGTATTGGTGGGGCATTGGCATCGATAGCTTTGCCTGTCATTGCATTGTGGATGGGATGGCGTTCTGCGTTTTTCTTTACGGGATTATTAGGGTTTCTATGGCTGGCCCTGTGGCTCTATGTCTACCATCCGCTCGATGCGCATCCGCGCCTCAGCGAGGGAGAGAAGCAGGTGATTCTGACTGGGCGCTCAACCGCCCATACTGCGGACCGGGATGTCAGCTGGCTACGTCTGCTCGCAAACAGAAATGTGTGGGGCATCATCCTTGGGAGATCCCTGACCGATCCGATCTGGTGGTTCTATGTCTTCTGGCTGCCACAGTATCTCTCCGATGCGCGGGGCTTTTCACTCAAGCAGCTGGCTGCGTTTGGCTGGATTCCTTTTGCGGCGGCAGACCTTGGAAACCTGACGGCCGGTTATGTCTCGGCATTTGCAATTCGCCATGGTATTCCGGTGTTGCGCGCCAGGATTCTTATTTGCATCGTCAGCTGCATTCCCATGCTTGCAGGTATCCCGGCTGCTCGAACCTCAAGCCCGTCGGCTGCAATGGCTTTGGTCTGCATCGCGCTATGGGGATTTGCGAGTTGGTCCACGATGGGACTCACTTTCCCTTCAGACTTGCTGCCTCAGGGCGTTGTAGCCACTGCTACAGGTCTTAGCGGTTTTGCCGCTGGGCTTGCTGGCACAGCATTCACCATTCTCGTGGGGAACACGGTTAGCAAGTTCGGATATACACCCGCATTTTTTGTCGCCGCGCTAATGCCTGTACTGGCGACTGTAAGTGTCGTTGTGCTTTTGCGATCGCCAATGACATATCCAGAGATGATGAATCCGTCCTGAGTGACGGTCGCACCCGGCATGATGTGTCGGCGATTTACCTGTAAGGCACCAGAATTTTGAGGGAGAAAAGGTATGCTCATTCAACGAATTTCCCAGGCCCTATGTATTTCTATGGCATTATTGGCGACTGTAGCCTATGGTCAGGCTGTCAGTGGAACGATCGTCGGTATTGTGCAGGATCAATCGGGAGCTTCCATCCAAAATGCGAATGTCACCATTACCAATGAAAAAACGAATGTGTCTCAACAGGCGATCACCAACAGCAGCGGCAACTATACGTTTCCAGGCACGCCCCCCGGAGAATATCGAGTTACAGTCGAGAAGGAGGGATTCAAGAAGCAGGCGTTAGAACATGTCGTCATCTTCGTCAATTCGACGACTCGCGCTGACGTGACTGTCGTTCCCGGTAGTGTGTCAGAGACGATTGATGTTTCCGCGGCACCCGCGCAATTGCAGACAGACCGCGCCGACATTACCACCAATATTGAAGATCGACAGATCGCAGATCTTCCGATAAGCGGAACGCGCAACTATCAGCAGCTTTTGAATCTTGTGCCTGGTACAACGCCGGTCCGCTTTGAGAACTCACAGTTCTTCAACGCGGTCGGCGCCTTACAGACACGAGTGAATGGTATTCCCCGTCATGGAAATCTCTACCAGATCGAAGGTATCGATGATACGAATCGGACTGGGCTCTTGCAGTTCATCATTCCTCCGGCAGATGCCATCGGTTCCGTCGACATTTCGACCAATAACTATGAAGCAGAACTCGGTCGTGCAACTGGTGCTGTTACCAATGTCATATTGAAGTCCGGTACGAACCAGATTCATGGCTCTGCCTTTGAGTTCATTCAGAACAACGCAGTGAACGCACGTTCCTACTTCGGTGGGCCGCTTGGTCACCTTGCCTACAACTACTTCGGTGGAAGCCTGGGTGGGCCCCTCGTTCATAACAAGCTCTTTCTGTTCGGAGACTATCTTCGAACAACGGACCGTGAGGCCATCGCCAATACATTTACCATTGTTCCCACTCAGTTTTATACCCCGAATGCGCAGGGCAATATCGACCTGAGCGGGCCTCTTGATACCGCAAAGAAGACTGGCCAGATCTATGATCCGGCAACCGGCAATGCCGATGGCACGGGACGGCAACCCTTCGTCAACAATCAGATCCCGATCAGTCGTGTGAACCCGATCTCGCTGGCGATTTTGCAGCAGATGCCAAAGCCGAATCAGAATCTGACGAACCTCGCGGCGCCAACAAACAACTACGTTATCAATCTGCCGTTTACCAAGGACACACAAAGCTTCGACCTAAAAGGGGATTACAGCTTAAGTGAGAAGGATCGCCTCAGCGCTCGCTATAGCTTCCAGCGCGTCACGATCATGCAGGCTCCTGCGTTTAGCTCCTTTGCAGGAGGACCAGCCGGAAATGGATTTCAAGGAACAGGCGTTCAGAACTCCTATAGCACAGGCGTGAACTACGGCCATGTCTTTTCTCCCACACTCTTCACGGAGACGCGCGTTGGCGTTGCCCACCTTATCAATCGGGCGCGGCCTACAAACTATGGCTCTGACGATGCCACTAAGCTTGGCATATCGGGTGTGAACATCTCAGGAATTCCTTTTACTTCCGGCCAGATCCAGATCAGCCTAGACGGTTTTTCGAATCCGGCGTTTGGCTATTCAAAATCGATTCCATGGGATCGCTCGGAGTCCAATATTGACTTTGTTAATAGCTGGACGAAGGTCCTACATAACCACACAGTAAAGTTCGGCGTAGATCTTCGCCGAGTTCGCGACGATATCTCTCAGTCACAGACCTTCGGTGGTCCGGGCACGATCGCTTTTGTCGGCAATCAAACGTCAACGAACGTATCTGGCGCTGTCAACAATGTCGCGAACACGATGGCCAGCTTCCTGCTTGATCTTCCAAGCTCCGTTGGACGGGATATTGTAAATCCGACGCGCTATCGCCAGTGGTGGCTCTTTTCATTCATCAGCGACAAGTGGCAGGTGGCCCAAAAACTCACGCTCGACCTTGGGCTGCGCTGGGAGTTTTATCCGCCGGCGACTCCAGCAGAAGCGGGCGGTTTCTCCAACTACAATCCAACAAACAATACGCTGGTCCTGGCTGGTATTGGCAATAATCCAGCGAATCTCGGAATGAAGACGCAGTATCGGTATTTTGCTCCGCGCACAGGTTTTGCTTATCGTGTGTCGGAAGCAACGGTGTTTCGTGGTGGATATGGCATTAGCTACATGCCCTTTCCAGATGATAGCTATGCGTTCAACTATCCAGTGCGATCGAACAATAGCTATACACCGGTAGGAAGTACCTCCTATACGCCCGCAGTCCTGAGCAATGGTCAGGTCGCGACGTTCCAGGCCGGCTTTCCGGCGCCCGTGCCAGTTACCATCCCAAGCAATGGCATCATTCCAGCCAATACATCAGCTCTCACGCAGCAGGCTTACAACGTAGTTCCTCTGGATTATAAGAACCCTTATGTGCAGTCGTGGAACGTCGCCGTACAGCAAGCGCTGCCGTGGAAGCTATCGCTGCAACTAGCGTATGTCGGCAATCACGGTACTCGAATGGCCACCCAGCAGGATATGAATCTTCCCTCTACATATGGAGGGGGAAATACCTCCAAGCCGTTATATGCTCCATTTGGCCGTACGGCAACGACGACAATCATTACGATGGGATTTTCCTCCAACTACAACGCGCTGCAGGCTCAACTTGATCGTCGCTTTTCCAATGGCATTGCGACATCGACCGCATTTACATGGGGGAAGGGGTTAGGTTATGTCCCTTCGGACGACTCGGCGCTTCTGTTCAATGTCAACAAACGCAGAAACTATGCTCCAAACGACTATGATCGCCGTTTGACGCTGGTTGAAAGTTTCACCTATGCCTTGCCTTTCGGCTCAGGACATCGTTTGGCGTCATCCCGAGTCTCATCGCTGGTCTTCGGGGGCTGGAAACTTTCAGGTATCGTTTCGTTGGTTTCGGGTTCTCCCTTCACCCTGACAGCTAATGCCACCAGCCTCAACACTCCAGGTACAAGCCAGACGGCGAGCCTGGTAGGGCCGTATCGTGTGTTGAAGGGAATCGGAACCGGATCCGCCTGGTTTGATCCGACTGCATTTGCTCAGCCGACGGGGTGCCCGTCGTCTCCATGCACTGACGCAAATGTCGGTCTGGGGAATACGGGACGCAATCAGTTCTATGGTCCCGGTTATCTCCAGAATAATTTCTCGATCTTCAAGTCATTTCCTTTCATCCGGGAGTCGAAGATCGATGCTCGGCTGGATGCATTTCAGCTGAGCAACACGCCGCAGTTCAGCAATCCCAACTCGACATATTCCGCCAGTTCGTCATCGACCTTTGGAAAGGTGACAAGCACGGCAAGCTCGGGCCAGGGAAGTGTAAATGGCATCGGTGGTGGTCGTTCCATGCAAGCATCCTTGAAGGTTTCCTTTTAGGAACCTGAGCGCCCGCAAGAAAGCGGGCGCTCAGAGTATTTATTAACCGTGTTACCGATGGAGTAGAGCCATTCATTACACAAAGCAAGGTATAAGTCGAATCAGCTAATTCGTTCCACGCTGAAATCTTCGCAGGTCATGAACGAAAGTTAGAACTAATTGGAAATGGTTCATCATTTGTTGAACCACAGCCTCCACCGCAGCTTCTGCCTCGCCGGTACCTTCAGCCCCTCACGGCGCCGTTCAGGGCTTAGAAGTTTCCCGAGGTCACATCCTTCAACACCAGCACCTCAAGGTTAAGGTTCGCCACGATCACCCCCACTGGTACAAAATTCGCCGGCACTCCAACCTGAAACCTGAGCTCCGCAACCTGAAGATCGTGCGTGCGATGAACAAGGGGAAGTTCCACACCCCGAAGTACCACCGCGCCAATCGCCCCATCCGGCTGACGGAGGCAGATGTCGAACGTCTGCTCGCCCTGAAGGCACGGATGAAGGCGAAGGATGAAGACTGGGTGTTTCCCAATCGCATCAAGAATGCGGGCAAGAAGATGAAGCCCGGTCCGATCTGGCACGAGACTCTCATGTCCCGGCGCATTCAGCCGGTGGCAAGGGAGCTTGGACTTCCACATATCACGTGGCGTCTTCTCCGACACTGGGGAGCGACACAGATGGTGGCGGCTCGTGTGCCCATCAAGGCAGCGCAGGAACGCCTTGGGCACTCGCATCCCGACCTTCTTCTCAAGGTCTACGCCCATGTCCTCGATGAGTCGGCGGACATGGCGGCAGAGACGCTGAGCGGGCAGTTGAGCGGCAGTTTTTCTGCCGCGCGATCTGCCCAACTGGCGGACTTATCAAGGGTTATTCGCTAACTGGCAACCATATTGGAAACAATGCGAATTTACTGCCTCGATAAATCGCTCTAAGTTGTTGAGAAGATTTGGAGGCGCGGGTCGGGATCGAACCGACGCATAAAGGTTTTGCAGACCTCTCCCTTACCACTTGGGTACCGCGCCTCGATGGGCCGCTTACTCTATCCAGCCCTGCAGATGGTAGGGAAAGTGTAACGCAGGCAGGGTTGTTTTGGAGCGGGAGACGGGGGTCGAACCCGCGACATCTTCCTTGGCAAGGAAGCACTCTACCACTGAGCTACTCCCGCTCGTACATGACTAAGTATAACGAGGGACGAACGTTGGGTCAAACAACCACGTGGAGGTGCAAATCCATGGAACGATATAGGTATTCTTTAATCTGGAAGTCGCTGTTCGAATGCAATGCGTGGCCCTGCTGCTGTGTTTTTACGATGCAGTACAACGTGTGGAGTAATCAATAAGACAAGCTCACTTGTATCCCGTTCCGTGGTCTTATCTGCCGTTGCTGTCTGAAACCCCGGAAGCTCGCTCAGGATAGGCAGACCACTTACTGCAGCGGATTCGGTGCGGGAAAGCGAACTCGCCAGGAGGGTACTCTCTCCATCGCGCATCGTAATTGTAGAAACGTACTGGCGGCTGTTCAAAATAGGAAGATTGTTGAGTGAACCCCCTGCAAGGGCCTGAATCTTTAGATCAAGCTGGATACTGACCGCCCCTGATCGTTGTACCGTGGGGGTAGCTTTCAGAATAAGGCCTAAATCTTCAAACTGAATTTGTGGGATCGTCACCGTGGAGGCTTGATTGAGCAAGCTTTGTGCGCTTACCCCATTAATCGTCACGCCAGCCAGGGAACTCGGAGTGCCCGCGGACCCGGTTGTATAAGTCGAAGTAATAATCGGATACCTCATCCCGGAGCGAAAACTCCCGGTTTGACGATCTCCAAGACGAAGTTTGATCGTATCGAGCGCGCGGGTATCGCTGGAATTGAGTGCAAGTTTGAAGGTGGTGCTGGCGTTCGTCGTGACTCCCGTCATCGTAAGTCCTCCGCCGAAAAAGCCGACGGTATTTGCGAGGAGAGAACTTTGAACTAGTCCCGATGAGATCAGGGCCAGTGCAATTGTAATGTCATTCGCATTTGCTGGAATCAGTCCTTGTGCGATCGCCTGGTTGACGAGAGATTGGTTCGAATTCACAAGATCTCGGGCCGCGCTCTCTACGTTGTAAACGCCAATCTGTTGCGGTAACTGTGTTCCGATGTCTCGTTGCCGGGTGCGATCTACCATGTAGAGATTAATGTCGACCACCACCTCGGCGCTGCCGTCGACTATGTCCGAAAGGACCTGATTGATCACCGAGAGAGTGCCTTCCGGGGCACGGATTGCAATCGTCCCGCCATTGCTCTGAATGCTCGCCTTCTTGACATCGAAGGTGTTCTGAATCAGGGTCCCGATCTCTTGGATCTGATCCGGAGGCAATCCAGGGACGTAAATCGTTTCCTGTAACTGACGTTCAAATCGAGCGCGATTTTCAGGAGTATCTTTAGCGACGATGACAGTATGAGCATCCAACGACGTCGCAAAGGAGTGGTTCAGATCCAGAACAACGGACGACGCTTGCGCATAATCAACATCATCCAGATCGACTCGGACATTTTGATGTTCTACGGAATCATCAATAGCGGCGCGAATGCCGTAGAGAGAAAACACCTGTTGAAGGACTTGATGGGAGTCCCCGCGTAGATGAACAGCGCGCTGACCGGAAGCGGGGAGTAAGGTGATAGGGCCTGCGAGAACTGCTGACCGAAGTAAGCCTTCATCGTGAGCTTGTATTTCAGGATGAAAACCAGGAGAGGGCTTTGCTGGATCCGTATGCTGCGTCAAAATCTCATTTTCCGGATCGAGCGTGTGGGCCTCGGCGAAAAGTTTCTCCGCCTTTTCAGGGTGACCCAGCATGCGGGCTTTGCCTGCCTGTTGAACGAGTTCCGTAAGCCGATGTTCACGAGCCAGCGCAATAGCTTGGGCATAATCCGCTCGCGCTGGATTCAATTGTGCAGCCTTACTGAATTGAGTTTCAGCGACGGTAAAATTTCCCCGGTCGAGGGCCCGTACCCCGGTCAGGTAGGCGTCCTCTGCCTTTTGTATCTGCTGTTTGCTGACTGCTGGTGCAGACGGAGTGGTCGGAGGAGTTCCGGCAGGCACCTCCTGAGCGCAGCTCGGGATCGCCGAACTCATTGCAAGCCCTGCAAGAATGCCGAAAATGGAAGCCTTTTGAAAAGAAAGAGACATGGACAACGGATTAGACGAAGTTCAGCCTAACGTGTACCTGTCGCGCTACGGGTAAGGTTCGTGACGATACTCTGTACGCTTGGGCGCTCGCTTACAGGAGGCCGTCGGATTCCTGTGCGGATCTGGGCCGAATCCATCTCAAGATCCGCCAGGGTTCGGCTCAGGGTATTGCGATGCATTCCCAGTTCTTCAGCAGCTTTGCACTGGTTTCCTTTGTGTTGAGCAAGGACCTCAAGAATATAGCGGCGTTTAAACTGACGAACGGCGTCCGAGTACGAAACCCCCGCGCTATACATCTGGATGACAAGGCTGTCCAATTCTCGCTTCAAAGGCTTACTCCTCGCTGGCCGGTTCTAACTGTGACGTTCTTTCATTGTGACCCTGGGGGTGCGATTTGATCCAATCGGGTACGTTGTGCTTGAGTTCGGACCCTCCGTCCAGAATGAGCTGTTCAAGGTCGTGGGGTACAACGAAGGATATCGCATGTGCCCCAGTAAGGAAATAGGGGGTGAGAAAAGAATTTTTAAGCCATCCAGTGTCAGGAAGGAAGGCCGTTAGGGCCATCAAAATAGCAACTCCGGTGAGGCAGCCGCGAGCCATGCCAAAGGCTGCTCCACCTAGGCGGTCTAAGAATCCCAATCCAATGGCGTGGGCTGAAGAGTGAAGCGCGCGGCCAAGAAGAGTTGCCAAAATCATCACTGCAACCGCGATAAGGAGGAAAGCGGATACTTTTGCGACCCCAGGATGCGGAATCATTCCAGCCAGGCTGGTTGCTACAACCTGGTAATTCCACGCCGCCAAAAGAATGCCGCAAAGCAGCCCGCCTAGCGAAAACAACTCCAGAATGAGCCCGCGAACAAAGGCATGAACGGCTGAGACACCGACAATTGCGATCAGCAGCCAGTCCAACGGATTCAGGGAGTTCATAGCTCGGTGCGACCTGTAATCAGGCGATAGGCTTCAAGATACTTTGCGAGCGTGCGTTCAATCACTTCTTCAGGAAGAGAAGGAGCCGGTGCCTGTTTATTCCAGCGAATCGACTCAAGGTAATCTCGCACATATTGCTTATCAAATGAGGGTTGTGCGCCTCCCGGAGCATAGCCTTCCGCTGGCCAGTAGCGCGATGAATCGGGTGTCAGAACTTCATCTGCCAACACGATCTCCCCATCGATCAAGCCAAACTCGAACTTCGTATCCGCAAGGATGAGGCCTCGACTCTCTGCATGGCGAGAAGCTTTTGTGAAGATCTCCAACGTGAGCTGACGTAGTGCCTGGGCATAATCTGTACCGATGGCCGAAACCACATCTGCGAACGAGATATTCTCATCGTGACCGCCGGTATTGATTTTGGCGGCCGGGGTAAAGATCGGTTCCGGCAATCGGTCAGATTCGCGCAGACCGGCAGGTAGTTTGATCCCGCAAACCGCTCCGGTGGCCTGGTAATCCTTCCATCCCGAACCTGAGAGATAGGCGCGGACAACGCACTCGACTGGAAACATCTGCGCCCTGCGAACCACCATGCTTCTCCCTGCAAGTTGATCGAGATGAGGAGCGAGCAGGGAAGGAAACCGTATTGGATCTGCCGTCAGGACGTGATTCTTTACCGTGTTCTTAAGAAAGTCGAACCAGAACAGCGAAAGCTGCGTCAGGATCTTTCCTTTATCTGGAATGCCGCTGCCAAGGACATGATCGAAGGCCGAGATCCGGTCTGTTGCGATGAAGAGCAACTCTTTTTCGCCGAGCGAATAGATGTCGCGGACCTTGCCGCGCGCGATAAGAGGAAGTGAATCAAGATGAGTTTCTGTCAGTGCGGTTTGCATCACTCTTTGACGGTAGAGCATTTCTCCTGAAGGTGTAAACCAACGCCTCAATGTTTGCGCCGTTTTCCCGTGAAGAAAACGGCTTTCATTGGCTCTTCCAGAACCGCGGTATCAGGAGAGTGCTCTATCACCGTTCCCAGCGGTCCGTGGCCTTTAACGAAGAGGCAGTACCAGATCGATAGGAGCCTTCCCGCTTTCCTTGGCGGGACAATGAAAATGGACGCTACGCGTTTCCAGATCCGCCTTGACTGTTGCAGCCTCTGATCGACATTCATCGTTTCCGAAAGCTGCTCTCTGCACCATGTGGCGGACAAAGGGAAAGAACTGGGGCCGGTAAAACACAACTAGGTCCATTCCAGAGTTGCCGGAAGCATCCGTATCCCACGGACTCTTCTCCACGATATAAGGACCACCTAGCGAAGAGATGTCCGCCTTCGACCAGTCGAAGAATCGTGTAAGGGGCATCACAAGCGTTGACCCGATCAACGGCATAAGCAGGATAAGAGCGCCAATGGAGGTCAGCCATCGCGGCCGCATCAGGCTGAAACGAGCGAGCAGGATCTCATATCCTGTAACGGAAACCCAGGCGTGCATAGCATTCATGCGTGGGAAAACCATGCTCCACTGGGTAGCAAGAAAAGCGACTCGCAGAAAGACCGCTGCGAACGCGACGATCAATATCGTCCTGCGAATCCAGGAAGGGATATTCCACCACCGAAAACGCAGAACAATCACAGCGGCGGTCAGCAATCCAAGCAGGCCAAATGTGAGAGGCAGATACATAAGCGTAGAGCGCTGGTCCCGTTCCGTGTGATCACCTAGACGCTTCCCTCAGGAAGCGCCTAGGCCACTGCGCGCCGCGTCGTGTTCTCGTCGCGGCGGTTCAGATTGACGCTGACCACCTTGGAGACTCCCGGCTCCTGCATCGTGACTCCGTAGATGATGTCGGCTTGTGCCATCGTCCGCTTGCTGTGAGTGATCACGACAAACTGCGTGCTGGCGCTCATGTCCGCAATGAGTTTGGCAAAACGGCCCACGTTGGTCTCGTCTAGAGGTGCGTCGACCTCGTCCAGGATGCAGAACGGCGCCGGCTGGAACTGGAAGATACCCACGAGCAGAGAAAGTGCCGTCAGCGCCTTTTCACCACCCGAGAGCAGAAGAATGTTCTGGAGCTTCTTTCCTGGAGGCGAGGCCACAATGTCGATACCACTCTCGGCCGAGTTCTCCGCGTCCGTCAGTTTCATAAAGGCCTGTCCGCCGCCGAAGAGCTTCGAGAAGGTAACGGAGAAGTTTTCGTTGATGACCCCGAAAGCTTCGTTGAACTTTTGCTTCGAGATTTCGTCGATCTCCTTAATGGAAGCCTGCGTATTTTCGATGGAGTCCAGCAGGTCTTTTCGCTGTGTCTCTAGGAAGCTATGACGTTGAGTCGTCTCGTTGTACTCCTCAAGCGCCATCATGTTGACAGGACCCATCGATTCCAGTCTCTGCTTCAGTGCCCGCGAAGTTTCTTCTTCCTCGTGCAGGGCATCGCCATCGATGCGCGCGATGCCCTCGTCTGCTCGAAGCGCAGCCGCTTCCACCGCCAGATCATTCAGACAGGTGGCCTCAATATGTTCGATGTCCGAGGCAAGTTTTGCGGCCCGTGCCGTGTGGGTGGCTCGCTCTTCCCGAAGAGCCTCTGTCTCATGTCGCAGCGTTCGCAGCTTCTGATCCAGTTCATTCATGGTCGCGCGAAGCTGATTGGCTTCTTCGGTGAGTCGTGCGCCCTCGGCAATGGCGGTAGCCTTTGTCTCAGAGAGCTCCGTATGTTGCGCGGCCAGGCTGCTGGTCTCTTCTTCACGCCGCAGCTTCTCCGCTCCCGCAGCCGACAGTTGCTGCTCCACCTGCTGAATGCGCTGATTCTGGCTGTTGTAAAGGCGCGATGTCTGGTCGAAGTTCGCCTGCGCATTGCGGCGACGCTCTTCCAGCCCTGCCAGAGAGGCAGAAGCCTCCGCTGCTGCCTGTTGCAGCTGTTCTCGGCGTCCACGAAGCTCATCGAGCTGCGCCTGGAGATTCGTTAGCGCCTGCTCCAGTCCGGCCCGCTCAGCTTCAAAAGTGGCAGCTTCCTGTTGTCGACGTCCAATCAACTCGGTCTTCTGATTGCGGGCATCGCGATTCCGCTCCGTCGAGAGAGTCCACTCCTGTAGTCGTCGTTCAATCCGTGCTGTCTCCGACTCCATCTGACGCAACGCCGCACCAGAGTTTGCTGCCTCGCGCTCTGCCTCTCGCCTCTCCTGTGTCTTCGTGTCAATGGCTGAGGTCTGTTCTGCGATTTGGCGCTGCAAATCGGCCGTATGCAGGTCCGCTTGGGCTAGTGCCTGCTCCGTCTGCTCAATCTTCTGTTGTACTTCCGTCAATTCACGTTTTAGAGCCAGCGGACCCTGGGCACGTGCCCGTCCACCCGTCACCGTAACGTTATGAAACGTCTCTCCCGTTGGGGCAAGGAAGAAAGCATGCGGATTGGAAAGTGCAAGGCTGCGCGCCGTATAGGAATCCGGAGCAACGTAACCCTCCCGCAACTTAGGCAGGATCACCTCCAGGGATTTTCCAAAACCGTCCAGCACTCGGACGCATTCCCGTAGCGGCACAACGCCTTCGATCTGTGCTGTTTGAACAGCCGCTTCGCTCTCCATGCCTTCAGTAAAGGAGAAGTTCGCCTGTGCATCATTGGGATGGACCAGGAAAGTTGCCCTTCCGGCGACATCAGTCTGTAGAAGATGCATTCCTGCGTTCGCCGCGTCCCAGCTCTTGACGACGATGTAGTTCAGCTCATCGCGCAGAAACTCGTCGACTACGCTCTCGTACTTGCCTTCGACCTCCAGAAAGTCCGCAAGCGTGCCAATCGGGGCCATATTGCCGGACTGCGCAGCTGTGCTCGATTTGAAGATGTTCCGAACGGTCTCCGTGGAATAGCTGTGGTCGCGGATCAATCCCTCAAGAGAGTTGCGCCGTCCGTGGAGCGTGGCCAACTCGCCGCGAAGCTGGTCTCCTCTCCGCTTGTTCTCGCTCTCTTCCTTGCGTCGCGCATCGATCTGGAGTCGCAGTTCCGCGATCTCTGCCTCGAGACGCTTCAGTCGCTCCGTCACCGACTCAAAGGAGATCTTGACCTGTCCCCTTTGCAGCCCCAGAGTCTCCAACTCCTGCCGGGCAGTCTCAGACTCTCGCTCCAGGCGTTGGGCTTCCTGCTCCAGGCTGGCAAGCGCTGCCGCCGCCTGAGCCTCTTCATTTCGAGTCTGAGAGGCACGCTGAACCAGCTGCAATGTCTGCCGCCGATTCTGTTCGGCCTGTTGTTCTACTGCCTGAAGGCCCCGTACCGCCTCCTGCGCTTCGTTTTGCTGCTGCTGTGCAGCCTGCCGAGAAGAAGCGGCCTCCGTGGTCGCGTTCTCCAGAAAATTCTTGTGCTGCTCCAGCTCTCCCGCCAGCGAAGTTAACTGCTCGCGTGCCTGGGCAAGCTCTTCCGTGCCCGAGGTAAGCCTCTGCGTCAGCTCGGCAATGCGGTCCGCGTTCGATGCCGTGCGTGCGGTAATCCGCTCTAGCTCGACTGCTGACTGATTGGCGCGCGCGCCCGCCTCACGAATCTGCTGATCGAGCTCATAGCCGCGATTCACACCTGTGGTGTGTTCCGCGTCCATCTGTTCTAACGTCGCGCCCTGAGCATCGATCTGCGCGGCCAATGCAGCAATCTTCTCGTTGGTTGCAGTCTGTTCCGTATCGAGCTGAGCCATACGGCTAGCCAGCACAACCCGAAGCCGCGTGCGCAGTTCATCGCGAAGTGCGCCGTAACGTTCCGCCTTGGCTGCCTGACGCTTCAGGGTAGCCATCTGCCGTGTGACCTCTTCGAAGATGTCATTGACGCGCGCAAGGTTCTGCTTTGCAGACTCCAGGCGCAGCTCCGCCAAACGCTTCTTGGTCTTGAAGCGCGTAATCCCCGCAGCTTCTTCGATAATGCTTCGGCGATCCAGCGGCTTCGAGCTGAGCAACTGCCCGATTCGCTCCTGGCCGATGATGGCGTAGGACTCGCCGCCGAGGCCCGTTCCCATAAAGATGTCCTGAATATCGCGCAGACGGCAGATCTTGCCATTCAGCAGATACTCCGAGTCTCCAGAGCGGAACAGGCGGCGCGTGATGGTTAGCTCTCCCGCACGTACAGGAGCGCGATTGAACTTCCGGCGACGAATCTTCAGAACAACGTTGTTGTTGCCCGCCTCTACGCCTCCTACGGGAGCTTCAGTGGCCTCGCCTTCGATCACCGTACCTGGCTGTGCTTCAGCAACAGCGTCGTCCGTCTCCTGCGCGTGCTGTTGACGTAGAGCCGCCTCATCCCAATCGGTAGTGTTGGCCATCTGCTCGGCGGGATGTTCGTCGGTGATCACTACCTCTGGCCCATCCGGAGAAAGGCTTGTCCCGTCATAGACCTCAGGATCAACGAGCGTTAGAGAGACCTCGGCCATTCCTGTCGGCTTACGATCTCTCGTTCCTGCGAAGATCACGTCTTCCATTTTTACGCCGCGCAGGCTCTTCGCCGACTGCTCTCCCAGAACCCACGTGATCGCGTCTGAGATGTTCGATTTGCCGCAGCCGTTAGGGCCGACAATGGCCGCAATGCCTTCACCAGAGAGTTGAACCTCTGTGCGGTCGCAAAACGATTTGAATCCGAGAATCTGGACTTTCTTAAGTTTGAGCAAAGTCACCTCTCCACAGGTGTACCGTCGAAATAGGGAACACAGGAATAAGACTGAGCTAAGGTTAGCCTCGGAGAATCACAGAATCAACGGGGATAATACAAGCTATTGTGGATAATCAGTACCTAATACAACCTATGGGTTTACCGCGCAGATATTTGGCCTTTTAGCCCGGTTTCCAATGGCAGAAATTTGTCACAGATTCATGATGGACTCGTTACAGTGTCAGGAGCAGTTTCGAAGATCCGCAAAAATGGCCCGGAAAGTCGCTCCATTCGCGCAGCTTGCCACGGAGCAACGTGGTTTCTATAATCCGCATCATCATGCCATGATGCACAAACTCAGTTGACCCTTCCTTTGAATTGAATGCAAAGGGATGATTGGCTTATGCGTTATCTGTGCTGTGATACATCAAAAATGTAATATATCGGTCTGACCACCCGTTAGAATTCGGTTGGCAGATTTGCGAAAAAGTTTTTACTGAAGAGATTTACTGAGGAGTGTGGGAATGAAGAAGGCAGTGGTTGCGTCTCTCCTGGCGGTCGCTAGCGTTGCATCGTGTGCGCGTATTGCGGTTGCACAAACCCCGGCAGATACCGGGTCTAACGCGCAGTCGGGCGTTCAATTAGCCCCGGCGGAATACAATGCTTATACAGCGGCCATTGGGCAGAGCACACCGCAGACGCAGGCTCCTGCACTGGAGTCCTTCCTGCAGACCTACCCGCAGTCTAAGGTGAAGGAAGATGTTCTGCAGCGCCTCATGCTGGCCTACAGTTCCTTCGATCCGGCTAAGACGCTCGATGCTGCTGACCGGCTTTTGCAGGTGGATCCCAATAACATCCGCGCCCTTACCTTCGAGTCGTACTTCCGTTTGCAGAACGCTGAAAAGCTGACTGACGCAACGGCGAAGCAGGCTGAGCTAGATAAGGCTGCTGAATCCGGCCAGAAGGGGTTGGACGCGCCCAAGCCTGCCAGTTTAGGTGATGCGGATTTTGCCAAGCTCAAGGAAGCGGCTGCGCCTGTCTTTCACCGCGCCATTGCAACAGCAGCTTTGAATAAGAAGGACTCTGCAACGGCGGTCACGCAACTGAAGCAGAGCCTTTCCAGTGTTCCGGTCGACCAGACAAAGACCCCTGGTCCGCTCTTGCAGGACACCTATACTCTCGCTCAGGCGTACTACCAGTCCACTCCTCCGGATTTGTTGAACTGCACATGGTATGCAGCGCGAGCAGCATCGTTTGCTCCCGAGCCCTACAAGTCGCAGATGATGCCCCTGGCCAAATACTGCTACAAGAAGTACCACGGCGCAGACGACGGCTTTGATGCAGTCGCGACAGCCTCGCAGCAAAGCCTTGAACCGCCGGCAGACTTTGCCAGCACGGTTAAGCCTGCTCCGAAGCCTGAAGATATCGTGAAGCAGGTGATCGCAAGTACTCCTGATCTGGCAACTCTGGCAGTTTCCGACAAGGAGTTTATCCTCCAAAACGGAAGCGCGGATGATGCTGCCAAGGTGTGGGACACCATCAAGGGCAAGTCGGTCCAGTTTCCGGATACGACCGTAGTTTCGGTCTCTGACACCGCGCTTCAGGTCGCCGTTTCTGACGATGCTGTTCAATCCAAGACTGCGGACTTTACCTTCAACCTGACTGCTCCTCTCAAGACGCCTCCTGCAGTAGGAGACAAGGTCACAGTCACTGGAACCTATGATTCCTTTACCCCCAAACCACTCATGATCACGATGAGCAACGGAGCTGTCGTTGAGCCGAAGAAGGCTCCAGCGAAACCGACGCCTGCCCACCGTGCTCCCCGTCGACGCTAAAAGGCGAAGGGCATTACGACGAAATCGGCAGCCATCTCGGCTGCCGATTCTGCTTTTCTAGCAAATCAATCGGTCTCTACAGTTTGTCAACCCCTCTTCTCCTCTATCTCGCAGTAAATAAATGGATTATCGATTGCGGATCTTCCCCACGCCTTTCGTTAGAATTAAAAGAGAGAAAGAAGCAGCCGCTTCACCAGAAATGATTTCTCAGGGATTCGTAACCCTATATCGTTGAATACTTTGCAGAGGTCACTCCTCAAAAGCCTGAAATTCTGGATCATCTAGATCGATGGTCCACGCCTAACTATTGTTAATTGAATACTTTACGCTATTTTTGAGGGGAGGGGGAGTAGCGGGCCCATTTTTGTTCCAATGTCTCCAATGTCATGGATCGGCATGATTTATAGCAAAATCATTACGAGGAGAAATCGGAGCCTTGGACACACTGGATCTCAATCGGCGTACATTTTTGAAGCTAGGGAGCACGGCTGCATTCGCATCGTGCATTGGAGAAGCCAAGGCTGAGCCTGGACAAGAGCCGGAGCGTAAGCGCGGCAGCTCATCGTCTCGTTTGGTGGAATACGTCAATCCCCTCCAGGGAACCGCATCCACACGACTCTTCTCTCGTGGAAACACTTTGCCGATCGTCGCTATGCCGTTCGGCATGGCGCACTGGACATTGCAATCCAACGATCAGCGCGGCTGGTTCTTTCAGCCGCAGGATGAGCGCCTGCAAGGGGTTCGCTGTACTCACCAGCTCAGCCCCTGGCTGGGCGACTACGGATACGCCACCGTACTCCCTTTCAGTGGAGAGGCCGCACCGGAGCCAGGCAAACGAGCTTCCTCCTATCGCCCTCACGAGCTTGAAATCTTTCCGCACCGTCTCAAGGTGCAACTCATGCGTTATCGCTGCTGGCTGGAGCTGACGCCGACAGAGCACGGCGCCGCGATGCGCTTCACCTTTCAGGGCGATGGCCAGCGCGGCGTTTTTCTCGATCTGCCCGGGGACGACGCAGAGATCGAGCATGACTCCGCAAACAACTTGATTCGTGCTCTGACCCACCAGAACGAAGGTGGCGTTCAGCCCGGTTTTGCGACCTACTACGTGTTCAAGTCGGATACTCCGATCGCACAAGTCGAGATGAAGTCGTTCCAGAAGCATCGTGTCGCCGTTGTCCACTTCGCGGATTCGAAGGTTGATACCGTGCATCTGCGTGTCGGCACCTCCTTCATCTCCTCCGATCAGGCGACGCTGAACCTCAACGCAGAGATTGGAGAAAAGACCTTCGACGATCTGGCGCATGAAGCGGCAGCAGTGTGGGAAGAGGCACTCGGCCGTGTTCATCTTCAGGGCGCTACGGACACACAACTGCGGACCTTCTATTCCTGCCTGTACCGCACGAAGCTGTTTCCACGCATGTGGCATGAGAAGGACGCTACCGGGAAGATCGTGCATCGCAGCCCTTACAACGGAAAGATCGAACTAGGTGTCCTGTTCGCTGACCACGGTTACTGGGATGACTACCACGCCTGGTACCCGATGATGGCTCTGCTCTATCCAGAACGACTGACGCAGATTCTCGAGGGGTGGGTCAACGCTCTCAAGGAAGGCGGCTGGTTCCCGCAGTTTCCATGCCCCGGCTATCGCGGTGCAATGACCGGCAGTCTTATCGACTCTGTCTTCGGTGATGCTGTAGCCAAGGGGCTGACTGGATTTGATCTTCAAACAGCCTATCTTGGCCTGAAAAAGCACGCGACACAAAAAGGCGATCCCTCCAAAGGCTATGGTCGCGTCGGCATTGAGCACTATCTGAAGCTGGGTTATGTCCCCAGCGACGCGGTTGAAGGCGGAGCAGCCCAGACGCTGGATTTCGCATATGGTGATTTCTGCATCGCTCAGGTTGCGCGTGCAGCCGGTATGTCTGAGGATGCGGCGATGTTTGAGAAGCGCTCGCAGAACTGGAGAAAGCTTTTCGATCCTTCTACGAAGTTCATTCGCGGCCGCAATGCGGATGGATCATGGCTTGAACCCTTCGACCAATACACATGGGGCGGAGCCTATGTGGAAGGCGGAGCCTGGCAATATCGCTTCAATGTCCTCCATGATCCAGAGGGACTCATGGAGCAGTTTGGGGGCAGAGAAGAGTGCGTGAAGCTCCTCGAAGAGATGCTGACCCAGGCCCCGGTCTTTCATGTCGGAACATACAGCGAAGAGATTCACGAGATGTCTGAGATGGCTGCTGTGGACTTCGGTCAGTATGCGCATTCCAACCAGCCGGTCCACAACGTGCTCTACCTGTTTACCGCGGCGGGCCGACGGGACAGGGCGCAATACTGGATCCACCGTGTCCTCAATGAGCTGTATTCTCCAGACAACTTTGCTGGCGACGAAGACACCGGTGCCACAAGCGCGTGGTACATTCTCAGCTCACTCGGCCTGTTTGCGCTTTGCCCCGGCAAGCCGGATTGGGCGCTGGGAGCACCGCTGTTTCCCTCTGCAGAGATTAGATTCTCTTCAGGCCACGTCCTTCGTATCGATGCGAAGAGTCACAAAGCGGGAGCGTTCTACAACCAGGTCAGGCTCGATGGTGTCTCCAAAAGCTCCTTCATCCCTCATGCTGAGTTGATGCGCGCAAAACAGCTTACGTTTCTTGCTGTGTAACTGAGGAGAGTTGGTGCAGTCCGAGAACACCGAGAAAAAATCATGGAATTCAAATCTGCTTCTTCTTCGGATTTTCCTGAGATCGTTGCGTTGACGAACCTCGCCTTTCGAGGTGGAGTTGGATGGACGGTAGAGAGCAAGTACATCGAAGGCGAACGAATCAGTCAGAAGACCCTGGAGGAGAACCTCTCGAAGCATTCCGATGCGTTGCTGATGATCTATCGGGATGAGACGAACGGAAGATTACTGGGATCGGTCTGGCTGGAGCCGAAGCATGATGGTCTCTGGTACATGGGGCTGCTGGCAGTTCAACCTGATCAGCAAGGACAGCAGCTAGGCCGAAAGATGGTAGAAGCCTCGGAGAATGCTGTACGGCAAAAAGGCGGCAGACGTATACGCATCTCCGTCGTGAACGTCCGGCAGAGGCTGATTGCATGGTACGAGCGCCGTGGATATGTAAGAACCGGAGAGCTGGAGCCGTTTCCGTATGGTGATGAACGAGTAGGGAAACCTCTACGAGACGATCTGGAGTTCGTGATGATGGAAAAGGGCTTGTAAGGTTAGTTCTCCTTACTCGCCCAAAATGATTTGCTGAATGGAGTGCGCGCGGCCCGTAGCTCCATCGCAACCGATGAGGACAGCGCACATCTTTGGGTTACCTTTGGCGGCCTCGAACTTTCCCGGCATTCCTGTAAGGAAGCGGTTGAGGACAAGCTCGGTCTCGACGCCAATCACGGAGTCGTAGGGGCCGGACATCCCTACATCAGTGATGAAGGCTGTGCCGTTAGGAAGAACGCGAGCATCGGCTGTGGGGATGTGGGTGTGAGTCCCGAGGACCGCGGTGATGCGACCATCGAGATACCAGCCAAGCGCAACTTTTTCGCTGGTGGTCTCGGCGTGGATGTCGAGCAGGACAACCTTTGCTGTGATCTGGCTGAGAAGTTCGTCCGCCTTGCGAAAGGGGTCGTCGCAGGAGGACATGAAGACGCGGCCCTGAAGATTCATGACGGCATACTGCTGTCCATCAGGAAGCTCGCCCTGGTAGAAGCCGAAACCGGGTGTTCCGACGGCATAGTTGGCGGGGCGGATGATGCGTCGGCTGCGCTCGTGCGAGTCGGCCGGAACGGTCATGTACTCAAAGATCTCGCGCTTGTCCCAGATATGGTTGCCGGTGGTGATGACGTGGGCTCCCATATCGAAGATCTCTTCGGCGATGGAGGGGGTAATACCGAAGCCACCGGCGGCGTTCTCGCCATTGATGACGAGCAGGTCGACGGAGTTGGTTTCGAGAACGTGTGGAAGGTGCTCGCGTACGATGTGGCGACCGGCAGAGCCGAAGACGTCGCCGACGAAAAGGATGTTCACCTCAAAATTCTACATGGGAGAAGGGCAGGGGACGCCACTCCGTTTGCTGTGTTAGTTTGCTTGCGTGGCAAACAGCGAGCGGTTTCAGTTGGGTGTAAGAGTGTTGGCAGTCCTGGCCGCGGCGTCAGAAGGCCGGATGACCTCGGCTGAGATCGCCGAAGAGCTACACGAGAGTCCTGTGATGGTGCGGCGCACGTTTCTGCTGCTCCATAAAGCGGGACTGATCGAACAGCGCAAAGGGCCCAACGGTGGAGCAAGGCTCAAGCTGCCTCCCAAGCAGATCGGGCTGGGAGACGTGTTCCAGGCCACGGCAGGGGACTGGCTCTCAATGGAAGACAAAGCCCTCACCGGATTGCTGAAGAAGTTGCGGGAAGATGCGGTGGAGGCGATGAACGACCACTCGCTGGCCGGTGTGGTGAAGCGGCTGAAGAAGGGGAAATAGCATCGCCCTTTTGGGTGAATTCCCATGCACGTGGTCATATTCACTGCTGGATATCGTTGACTTAGTAGTTGATCGGATGATTCTGTCACGCCTCTGAATCCAAGAGAAGCGATTCGCCCGAGAGTTCCTTCTCTACTGGAGCACGCGGCGGATGAACAAAAGAAACCAGAATAAAGCTGATGATCATAAGGAGAAACCAAGCACCATATTTCTCAAAGTGGACGAAATGCCAGCCATTTTGCTGATGAGGGTAGACCCATATGGTGGCGAAGGTTCCCACATTTTCAGCTATCCAAATGAAGAAAGCGACGAGGCAGAACCCCAATAGCAAAGGCATGCGATGAATCCTTCGATATGGGCGGTAATAAACCCAGGTGCGTCCAAAGGCAATTGCTACAAGAAGAAAAAGTAAAGCGCGCATATCTGGTAGAAAGTGATGCGTGAAGAAATTTAAGTAGATAAGAGCGGCCAAAACCAGGGTGAACTTTTTATTTGGGTAATGTGTATATCGCATGTCTAAAATGCGAGTGGTTCGGGCCAGATAGCTGCCAACCGATGAGTACATGAAGCCGGAGAAGAGAGGGATATGTCCGATTCGGATGAGGTTGTGTTCGGGATAGGTCCAGGAGCCTACGGAGGTTTTAAAAAGCTCCATCAATGTACCCACAATATGAAAGACCAATATGACTTTGGCCTCCCGAATCGTTTCCATCCTGAAAGCAAGCAGAACGAATTGGACCAAAAGTGCAGCAAGAAACAAGAAGTCATATCGTGCAAGACTTGCATGAGGAGGCCAGTAGATTTTTGTTACTAACACGAGGCCGAGAATGATCCCGCCAAAGAGACAGGCCCACGCTTGTTTGAATCCGAAGAGGAAGAACTCCCAGAGAAAAGCGTTGAGCCTGCTTGTTGGAACGTGATGCTCAAGGCGTAATCGAACTTCGTGAAAGCGAGTTCTGGTGTAGCTGAGCATGAACAAAGGTTGATTTATTCGGTTGACTCACCGTGCGGTTGCTCTTCCTTCTGTGCGACTTGTTCGGCGGTCTTTTGTCGTGGGCGCATGAGAGGGAAGAGAATGACGTCGCGGATAGAGCTGGAGTTTGTTAGTAGCATGGTGAGGCGGTCGATGCCGATGCCTTCGCCTGCTGTCGGTGGCAGGCCGTAGCCGAGGGCACGGACGTAGTCGTCGTCGACGGCGGACATGGCTTCTTCGTCACCCTTTTCCTTCTGTTCGATCTGTTGCTGGAAGCGGTTGTCCTGATCGACGGGGTCGTTAAGCTCGGAGAAGGCGTTACCGACCTCGAAGCCGCCGATGTAGAACTCGAAGCGCTCGACCCAGTCGGGCTCTTCGGGTTTGACCTTCGAGAGCGGCGAGACGGCCAGGGGGAAGTCGTAGATGATGGTGGGTTGGATGAGATGCTTTTCGGCGAGAAGCTCGAATACGTCAGCAATCATCTTGCCGAGGCGGTCCGGATATTTACGGAGAACTAATCCCCAAGCCTCGAACATCATTTGCTGATCAGCAGGTTCCTGGATCTCGGGTGACTCGCCTTCGATCCAGATAGGGTCGATGGTCTCTCCGCGTTTTGCGCGATAAGCCTCCATCGCTTTGTGAGCTTCTTCGAAGTGAGCGGCAAGCGAACTCGCGGCAGCAAAGTCTTCCAACCTCGGAGCGGGGCCCGCAGCCTTGGGCCACCATTTGATGATTGCTTCGCGCATGCTCAGCTTAGTCCAATTGCCGAGGTTGATCTCGTTGCCGTTAAAGTGAGTGATCGTGGTTCCGTTGACTTCCATGGCTACGAACTTGATGAGCTCTTCGGTGAGGTCCATCAGGTCGTGGTAGTTGGCGTAGGCCTGGTAGAACTCGAGCATGGTGAACTCGGGGTTGTGCCGGGTGCTGACGCCTTCGTTGCGGAAGTTGCGGTTGATCTCGTAGACGCGATCGAGGCCGCCGACGACAAGCCGCTTGAGGTAGAGCTCAGGCGCAATGCGGAGGAAGAGGTCGATGTCGAGCTCGTTGTGATGGGTGATGAAGGGGCGCGCGGCAGCTCCGCCGGCGATCTGTTGCATCATCGGGGTCTCGACTTCGAGATAGCCGCGGGCGTCGAAGAACTTGCGCAGGGCGCGGAGGACTGCGGCTCGTTTGACGAAGACCTCGCGGACGTTGCGGGGGACTTCTTCGGTTTCAACCGCAGGGCTAACCGCAGATCCTTCGACTTCGCCTGCGGCTCCGCTCAGACTGACACTTTCAGTAGAGGTCGATGCCGAGTTCGCTGACTTGTCGGCCTTGGCGCTGTGGCCGGTGTTCATGAAGAGGTCGACATAGCGCTGGCGGTAGCGAAGCTCGGTGTCCTCGAGGCCGTGGTACTTGTCGGGCAGGGCGAGCATGGCCTTGGCTAGGAAGGCGAGGCCTGTCTGTTCAGGTGCAGAAGTGACGTGGACGGTCAGCTCGCCGGTGCGGGTACGCATGAGGTAGCCGCGGATGCCGATGTGGTCGCCAAGATCGAGGAGCTTGTAAAGGGCAAAGGCGTTCTCGCCGACGTCGTCTTTGCGGACGTAGATCTGGAGGCGCTGGCCGCCCTGCTGGAGCTGGGCGAATCCGGCCTTGCCCTGGAGGCGGATGGCCATGATGCGTCCGGCGATGGCGACCTGTTTGTGGTCGGCTTCGAGCTGCTCGCCTGAAACAGGAGATTCCGTAGAGTCAAACTGGCGCTTGATCCATGGGATGAGGTCACCTTGTTTTTCGTCCCACCCGAGAGCATTGACCGTGAAGGAGTTAGGGTAAGTGGCCTGCGCGGGGTTGAGGCCGTTTTCGGCGCCTAGCGCGGCGATCTGTTGCAGCTTCTCCTGCCGCTGCTGGTAGAGCTTCTGCTCGAATTCGGACTCGAAGTGCAAGGTATTTCCTCTTGAATGATTGTTGTTGTTCAGTATAGCGGCGATAGCCGGGTTCGATTGCGGCACGTGATCGTGATGTAATGGTGTTCGTTATGTCTGAGGATGGGAAAAAAGGCGGCGCGCTGGGTGAGCTGGTAAAGGCTGAGTCGATGATTCAGCTGGCGATTGCTCTGCCTGCTGGCTGCGTGATCGGATGGCTGATCGGGGCGTGGCTGGACCGTCACTTTCACCAGAATTGGATTGGAATTGTAGGCATTTTGATGGGTGCGATCGGGGGATTCCTACAGATCTTTATGACGGCATCGCGATACCTGAGGCGGGATAAGTGAGAGTGTTAGAGACTTTTTCGGACCAGGATTTCCGGCAGACGATCCTGCGGGCGCTACGGCTGCTGGCGGTAATCTCTGTGGTCGGAGCGTTGTTGCTGTGGTGGAAGTTGGGATGGCAGAGTGCAGCGCTGCTGGCGGTAGGGGCGATCATCTCTGCATCAGGGCTGTGGGAGTGGTTGCGTCTGATGAGTGCGGTCATGGCCCGGATGGACCAGGGCGGGGTAGCGAAGCCGATGGGAATGGTTCTGCTGGGATTCTTTCTGCGCCTAGCTGCCACGATAGCGCTTCTGTATGTTAGCCTTAAGGTACTGAACGGTTCTGTTTATGCACTTGCAGCCGGGCTGGCCTTGGGGGTGTTCGCACTCACAGTTGAGGGCCTGAGGCTGGTCAAGGCGTGGACTGTCTAAGAGTTGCTAGATCCTAAAACTGTTCTGTTTATTTTTATATGCCGACTCAGCTTCTGTTTACCAAGTTTCTGAACGCCCACTTTGCTGCGCCAGTCGCCGCGTTGCTAGGGGCGTTTCATGTGCATCCGAAGTATCCGCAGGCTCCGATTACGAATGCCTTTGCGATGGAGTTGCTGGTCTTTCTGATTCTGCTGGCGTACTTCCTTGTGGTGCGGGTGACTCTGAGCGTTGAGAAGCCGGGGGCCTTCCAGCATCTGGCGGAGATGACCAACTCGTTCGTGAGAGAGCAGGGCGAATCGATCATCGGGCATGGCTATGAACGCTTCGTCAGCTTCCTGACGGCGCTGTTTCTGTTCATCCTGCTGAGCAACCTGCTGGGACTGGCTTCGCCGTGGTTTGAGTCGCCGACCGCGAACGCTGTGGTGCCGCTGGGCTTCGCTCTGGTTACGTTCCTCTACTACCACTACCATGGCCTGCGCGCGAACGGTGTTGCTTACATCAAGCAGTTCCTCGGGCCGGTGTGGTGGCTGTATCCTCTGCTGTTTCCCATTGAGATCATCTCGCACTGTGCCCGCGTGCTTTCGCTGACGGTCCGTCTTTACGCGAACATGTTTGCCGGCGATCTGGTAACCCTGGCGTTCTTCTCGCTGGTGCCGATCGGTATTCCGCTGATCTTCCTGGGACTGCACCTGGGCGTTGCCGTGGTACAGGCGTATGTGTTCTTCCTGCTGGCTGCGATCTATCTGTCGCTGGCAGTGGCGCACGATCATTAATCTTGAGTTTGCGGTGGAGGGACTCCCTCTCTACCGTAGCAATAACGCCGCGAGCGTGAGGGTGCCAGCACGGTGAGCATCAACCACCCACTGGTGGCGTATCTGACGGGAGATGGAGTTGATATGAAGAAGCTTCAGTATCTGTTTATGTCGTTGGCCGCGATGCTGCTCGCAACGCCGGCTTTTGCGCAGGGCGCAGCAAACTACTCGCCCGCTTCGCAGTGGGTTCCTCTGGCCGCCGGTCTGGGCATGGCCCTTGCGGCTGGTCTCTGCGGTCTCGGTCAGGGTAAGGCAACCGCTTCGGCCACCGAGGCTCTTGCTCGTAACCCTGGCGCCCGCCCCGGAATCTTCATCTTCCTGATTCTCGGTCTGGCCTTCATCGAGTCGCTCGCGCTGTTCACCTTCGTGATCATCTTCCTCAAGGTGCAGGCGTAAGCTCGTCTGGTTGTTGGAAGGTCCTCGCTTCGGCGAGGGCCTTCTTTGTTTAACCATCCGGTTAGTGGGTAGGGATAGTTTTGTAATGACCCCCCCTATCTTTTTTGCGCAAAGTATTGATGAAAAATAACTTAAGTTCGGACTAGATTTTCTTGCAGGTTGGGGTGGATTTAAACGTATCTTTTGTACTGCTTTAAGTTTAGCTGGTGAGGTGGGGTAAATCTGCAACTTGGATATGGTTTGTTTTGTGTGACATGTATGGAATTTGGGGTTGACAAGATATTGAAACCCAGATCCTTCGACTCACGGCTGAAGCCGTTTCACTCAGGACGACAAATTTTTATAGAAGCCAATGACCTTAGGACGTTAAGTTAATGCCGCAAGGCGCTGCTGGAGAAAGCTGCGAACGGCTGGATCGCGTTCGAGTCCGATGGCCATATCGTATGCCTCACGCGCTTTGTTGCATGCTCCGATGCGAGAAAGCAGTTCTGCGCGCGCTGCCCAGAAGGGTTGGTACTGGTTGAGACGGGTATCGTTCGTAAGCCGTGGCATAGCGTCGAGTCCGGCGCGTGGACCTTCGATTTCGGCGATGGCGAGTGCGCGGTTGATGGCAACGACTGGTGAGTTGGATATGGCTGCCAGCGCGTCGTACAGCGTCACGATATCCGGCCAGTTATTGTGACCGCTGCGGTGTCGCGCAATGTGCGCGGACTGGATGGCCGCCTCGATTTGGTAGCGCCCAATAATGCTTAACGTGCGGGCATGATGGAGAATCACTTCCGCTTCGTAAATCATGCCAGCATTCCACTGCGTGGTGTCCTGCCCGGTGAGCGGGATGTAGGCTCCGCTCGCGTTGCGACGCGCATTGCGCCTAGCCTCGGCATAGAGCATCAGCGCAAGCAGGCCGAACGGTTCCGGTTCAGCAGGCAGCAACTCGACGACCAAGCGGGCGAGAAAGAAAGCCTCTTCGGTGAGATCGCGTCGAGCGATGTCAGTGCCGCCGGGATCGGTCCAGCCCTCGGCGAAGGCGGCGTAGATGGAGTCGAGGACGGCGTCGAGCCGGGGCGCCAGCTCTTCGGGCTCCGGGATGCGGAAGGGGATTCCTGCTTCGTGGATTTTGGTCTTGGCGCGTACCAGGCGTTTGCTCATCGCCGCGGGAGAGACGAGAAAGGCCGAGGCGATAGTCTTTGCATCCAGACCGACTACGACTTGTAGCATCAGTGGAGCGCGTAGTTCTGCGTCGATGGCGGGATGTGCACAGGCAAACATCAATGCGAGGCGACGGTCGGGAATCTCAGTCTGTGCGGATGCAACCTCTAATTCTTCGGAGAGAAGCTGGAGCTGCGGGACGGCTCCGTCACTGGTATTGCGGCGCCGTGCAGCATCGATGAGCCTTCGCCGAGCGGCGGTCAGGAGCCATGCCTCGGGGTTATTAGGACAACCGTTGCGCGGCCAGTCGGCAAGCGCCGAGGCAAAGGCCTCGGAGAGCGCGTCTTCGGCGGCGGCGACGTTGCGGGTGCGCGCGGCGAGGAAGGCAATCAACTTGCCGTAGCTGCGCCGCGCTACCATATCGGCCGTTCTGTGGGCTTCGTGGTTGATGACGACGTCGATGGAGGTCTTCGTCATAGGTCGGTACCTTGCTGTGTTCGAGCGTGGTTAGTAGGCCCAGATGGGACGAACTTCGATAATGCCGTGGCTAGCTCCGGGGCAACGTGCGGCCCAGGCCAGTGCGGTGTCCAGATCGGGGACGTCGATCAGATAGTAGCCGGCAAGCTGCTCTTTCGAATCGATATAAGGGCCGTCCAGCACCTGCGATTTGCCGTCAACCAAACGCACGGTCGTAGCCGTAGCGACCGGCTGCAGCCGGTTGGAGCCGACATAGACACCGGCCTTGCGCAGCGCTTCGCCATAGGCTGTATAGGCAGCTACTCCCTGTTCCTGCTGCTCCTTGGTAAGAGCCTTCCATCCGTCTTCCTGCGAGTAGAGCGCCAGTAGATATTGCATTGTTGTTCTCCTGTTCCGTCTGTAGTCAGGATTATCTCCTGCTACTGGTATGTCGTCCCAGGGAGGGTGAATTGGACAGGGAAGGGATTTTTTTGCTTAAGGGAACTGTAGAAGTTTAGAGACGGAGCTGTTCGGTTGTCGGTTCAAGAACTTTCGCGGGCTCCTTGCGCTCCGCCTAGATGCATAGGGTAGATCTCAAAACGGTTGAGTCCGGCGACGACGGAGGGATCAGTCTCGAGGATGTTTTGAGCAGCGGAGAGATCGGGGACGTTCAAGATTGCCATTCCGAAGGAGCCTTCGGGGGCAAGGACTGGTCCAAATGCGAGCACAGAGCCGGATTCGAAGTACGACCGGATATGGACAACATGCTGCTGCATTAGATCTCGCTCCTGCGGATTCATATCGGCCGCGAAAGATGAGCGTGGCGGGATGAGTTTAAGAAAGAAAAACATAAGAAGACCTCGCTCTTACAGCGAAAGGATATCGCGGGCGAGGTCTTTCTGGTGGATTACCGTTTCTAACGGTTGATGCTGGTCATGGGGTTCTGTGCGGGTTCGACCGGAGTACTATGAATCGTTACATCCGCACTCTTCTGAGCCAGGCCGAGGATGCGGTTCGGAGCGACACCGAGAAGCAGGGTCGCAACCGCAGTAAAGGTGAGGGCGATTGCTGCGGGGATTGTGACCGGTGCATGGGCGTCGACACGGTCGTTTTCCGTGTGCGGGCGGGTGTAGAGAGCGGCCAGCAGGCGCAGATAGTAGAAGCAGGCGATACCGCTGTTGAGCAGGCCGAAGACCGCAAGCCAGACATTACCTGCATGCAGCGCAGCCGTGAAGACGTAGAACTTACCGAAGAACCCTCCGGTGAAAGGGATTCCAATCAGCGAGATGAGGAAGAGGCCGAGTGCGGCGGCCAGCACCGGACGCTTGAGGGCAAGGCCGGTGTAGTCATCGATGGTGCGAGCGCGTTCGTCATACCCGCCGATCAAGGTGATGACGGTAAAGGCGCCGACGTTCATGGCAGCGTAAGCGGCGGTGTAGAAGCAGGCTGAGGCAATGCCGTCAGCAGGGAAGGCCGTATAGGCGACCAGCAGATAGCCCGCGTGCGCGATGGAAGAATAGGCCAGCATGCGCTTGACGTCGCGCTGAAGCAGAGCGCCCAGATTCCCGATGAACATGGAGAGCACAGCAATGACCCAGATCAGCATGGCCCAGCGCGGCTCGTAGGTGGGGAAGCCGGAGAAGAGGATACGGAGCAGGACAGCGAAGGCGGCAGCCTTTGGAGCCGTAGACATGAGGCCGACGACCGGAGCTGGTGCGCCCTGGTAGACGTCGGGGGTCCAGACATGGAAGGGCGCGGCCGAGACTTTGAATCCGATGCCGATGATGATGAGGGCAAGGGAGAGCAGAGCCAGGGTTGGGGAGGCGGTAGTCGAGAGGCCGTGCGAGATGATGTCGATGCGGGTGGAGCCGGTGGCGCCGAAGGCCAGTGCGATTCCGTAGAGGAAGAAGGCCGTGGCGAAGGATCCAAGCAGGAAGTATTTGATGGAGGACTCGGCGGTCGCGGCCTGGCCTTTGCGGAAGCCGGCCATGATGTAGGTGGAGATGGAGGAGATCTCAAGTCCAACAAAGACCATGAGCAACTCGACGGAGCTGGTCATGAGCATCATGCCGACCGCGCCGAAGAGGACGAGCGCAAAGTATTCGCCTGCGTGGGAGGCGTGACCTTCAAAGTAGTCGATCGAGCTGAGCAGCGTGACCAGAACAATGGCCGCAATCAGTAGATGGAAGAAGACCGAGAATGCGTCCACCTGAATGGTTCCGAAGAAGGCATGGATGGTGCCGAAGCCGAGCTGATACCAGCTGGCAAGACCAGCGGCGAAAGTTCCGAGGACCGCGAGCCAGCCGAGGGGCTTGCGGGTTGCTCCCACGGGGAAGAGCGGTTCCGCCAGCATGATGATGACCCCGGCGAGGGTGAGGATGATCTCGGGCAGAAGAGCAAGGACGTTAGGAGACATCTATCGGGCTCCTTTCGCCGCAGAGGATGTTGTCATGGTTGCTGTCTCAGGTGCAGTCGCGCTGCTCGAAGAAGCTTCGAAGTTTACGGTAACGGCTTGACTGTGATTGACCGTGGCCGCGATACGGGAGCCAGCGGTGTCGATTGCCCGCATGAAGACAGGCGATGCGATTCCCATGAAGAGGAAGAGCGCGACCAACGGCCAGAGGGCCAGGTGTTCGCGAGAGGTGAGGTCGTAGGGAATCACGCGCTCGGCGCGGCGGCTGAGATCGCCGTAGAAGACCCGTTGAATCATCCAGAGCATGTAAGAGGCGGTGAGGATGACGCTGGTGGTGGCGAAGGCCGTCCAGCCGACATGATGCGCTATAGCAGACTGCATCGCTCCGGAAAAGACGAGGAACTCACCAACGAAGCCGTTGAGCATGGGGAGGCCTGCGGTGGAGAGCGCCGTGAGAACGAACATGGTAACGATCCACGGCAGACGAGAGGCCAGGCCGCCGTACTCGCGCATGTCGTAGGTGTGATAGCGCTCGTAGAGCAACCCGAGGAGCATGAAGAGAGCTGCGCCGCCGATGCCCTCGTTGAGGATCTGATAGATCCCGCCGTCGATACCGGAGACAGTGAAGGCGAAGATGCCGAGAATGACAACGCTGACGTGGCCGAGGGTGGCGAAGGCAGCGAGGCGCTTGAGGTCTTTCTGGACGAGAGCGATGAGCGCGCCGTAAACGATGCCGATGGCTCCCAGAGCGAGCATCAGGGGAGCGATGCGGTGCGACTGGGCAGGGAAGATGCCGAAGGAAAAGCGCAGGATCGAGTAGAGACCGAGCTTCCCGGCAATCACCATGACTGCGGCAGTGGGGGCTTCGGAGACGGCATCAGACAGCCAGCCGTGCAGCGGGAAGACCGGAACTTTGACCGCAAAGGCTACAAGGAAGGCCAGGGAGGCAAGCCAGAGAGCAGCTTGATTGGAGGAGATGCTGTGGGTTGCAGCCAGCTGTGCGAGCTGAGGGAAGTCGAAGGTGCTGGTGCGGGCGTAGAGCCAGAGCATTCCGACGAGCAGGATAGCCGAGGGGATAAAGGCGTAGAGAAAGAACTTGATGGCAGCGCGACGGCGGTTTTCGGTACGCCCAAAGGTGGCGATCAGCAGCGCCATGGGGACGAGAGAAAGCTCCCAGAAGGCGTAGTAGAGGAAGAGATCGAGCGAGACGAAGATGCCGAGCATCGCGACTTGCTGGAGCAGGAAGAGGGTATAGAAGAGGCGGCGACGGTTGTCGATAGCACGCCAGGAGATGAGAACGCCGAGCGGAGCGAGAAGGCCGGTGAGGACAACAAGCCATAGCGAGAGGCCATCGGCGCCGACGTGATAGTGGATGGAGGGAGAGGTGATCCAGGAGAGGTTCTGCTGGAACTGGAAGGAGTCCGCGGGAGCGCTGTAGTCGTAGTGGAAGGGAAGGTGAAGCGTAAAGAAGAAGGTCAGCAGAGTGACGATAAGTGCTCCCCACTGCTGAAGCTTGTCACGGTCGGGCAACAGTGCGAGGACGATGGCCCCGACCAGCGGGGTGAAGGTGATGATCGTCAGGATGTTGTGATCGAGATTCATCGTTTCCTTTTAGTACTTGATGCGAAAAACAGATTCCTCCGCTGCGGTGCGGAATGATAAGCAAAATTAGTTCAACCAGCGTGTGTGGCCGAAGATCATGACAGCGATGACGGCGGCTGCTCCCAGAGCAAGCCAGCCAGCATAAGAACGAATGTTTCCGGATTGGACGCGGCGAACCAGCGCACCAAGTCCGAGGGCGGACGCTCCGGCAGCATAGCCAGAGCCGTTGACCAGGCCACCATCGACAAGAGTGCCCAGGATGAGACGAGAGAAGACCAGCAACGGTGTGACGATCAGTGCCTGATAGATCTCGTCAACGTAGAACTTGTTCTCGACGAGGCGATAGAGGGCAGGGAATTTCTGCGCGTAGCTTGCGGCGGTTCCGGGCTTCTTGCAGTAGAGCACGTAGGCAATGAAGAGGCCGAGAAGCGCGACGAGCACGGAGACGGCAGCAAGGCCGAGTTCGGTGGAGTGGCTGACAACTTCGGTGACCTGAACGCCGGAGAAGACAGGTGCGAGGAACTCGCCAATCTCGTCGTGGCCGCCAAGGGCAGCAGGAACACCCACCCATCCTCCGATGATGGAGAGCAGGGCGAGAACCATGAGCGGGAGCGTCATGACGAGCGGGGACTCGTGGACGCCGTGCGCGTGTCCATGGTCTCCGTGGTGAGCGTCACGGTGGTGCTCTTCGAAGCGCTCCTTGCCGAAGAAGGTCTTGAACCAGAGCCGGAACATGTAGAACGAAGTCATTCCGGCTGTGACGAGGCCGACGAGCCAGAGAAGCTTTCCGATTGGATTCGGGCTGGTGAAGGCGCGGAAGAGGATTTCATCTTTGGAGAAGAAGCCGGCGAGCGGGGGGATTCCAGCGATGGCGAAGACACCCATCGTCATGGTCCAGAAGGTGACGGGAATGCGCTTGCGCAGGCCACCCATCTTGCGCATGTCCTGTTCACCGGAGAGGGCGTGAATGACAGAACCGGCGGCGAGGAAGAGCAGCGCTTTAAAGAAGGCGTGCGTGAGGAGGTGGAAGATCCCGGCGGTGTAGGCCCCGACTCCGCAGGCGAGGAACATGTAGCCGAGCTGCGAAACGGTAGAGTAGGCGAGCACGCGCTTGATGTCGTGCTGGACCATACCGATGCAGGCGGCGAAGATGGCAGTGGCGGCTCCGATGATGGCGACGACGCCCAAAGCATACGGGCTGCGGTCGAAGATGACATGTGCGCGGGCCACCATGTAGATGCCTGCGGTGACCATGGTGGCGGCATGGATGAGGGCCGAGACTGGGGTGGGTCCTTCCATGGCGTCCGGGAGCCAGACGTAGAGAGGAATCTGCGCGGACTTACCGGTGGCTCCTACAACAAGCAGGAGCGCGATAGCCGTGAGGATGCCGCCCTGCCACTCGGAGTGTTGCGAGATGGAGGTGAAGATGGTGTCGAAGTCGAGCGAACCAAAGTTGGCGATGAGAAGGAACATCGCCAGCAGGAAGCCAAAGTCGCCCACGCGGTTGACGATGAAGGCCTTTTTGCCGGCGTCGGCGGCAGAGTCCTTCTTGAAGTAGAAGCCGATGAGCAGATACGAGGCGAGGCCGACACCCTCCCATCCAACGAAGAGGAGCAGGAAGTTGGCGGCGAGTACCAGAACCAGCATGAAGAACATGAACAGGTTCAGGTAGGCGAAGAAGCGCCAGTAGCCTTCCTCGTGGGCCATGTAGCCGACCGAGTAGAGATGAATAAGGAAACCGACGCAGGTGACAACGCCGAGCATGATGAGCGTCAGGTGGTCGACGGTGAAGGCGAAGTCAGCATGAAAGCCAGAGACGGAGATCCAGGAGTTGCCGAAGAGCGTGATGGTGGAGTGGATGGACTCGGGCGCTCCGGCAGCCTTCATGGTGAACCAGAGCCAGACCCAGAGGCTAGCGGAGAGAAAAGTGGGGATAAGCGCGACGGCAGAGACGAGCGGGCGGGGAAGGCGGCGGCCCAGGGTTCCGTTAATGAGGAATCCCGCGAAGGGAAGCAGCGGAATCAGCCAAAGATAGTCAGCGGGCATCTCGAGTCTCGTGTCCTTAATTCTTGAGCAAATTGACCTGGTCGACGTTGAGGGTCTGGCGGGTACGGAAGATCGCGATAATGATGGCCAGCCCGACGGCTGCCTCGGCTGCGGCAACCACCATGACGAAGAAGACGAAGATCTGTCCGGTGATCTGGTGCCACATGTGCGCAAAGGCGACAAAGGTAAGGTTTACGGCGTTGAGCATCAGCTCAATCGACATGAAGATGGTGATAATGTTGCGCTTGATGAGGAAGCTGGCAACGCCGACGCAGAAGAGAATGGCGGCGAGGATCAGGTAATAGGAAATCGGGACGGTCATTTTATATTCCCCCTCCTCTGTTTGCGTACTGCTGCGCGGATGCAGATGCCGGCGGCGATAAAGGCAGTGAAGACTGGCACGAAATGGTTCATCTGAATGTGCATTACTGCTCCTTTCGCGCGAGCACGACGGCTCCAAGGATGGCCACGAGGATCAGAATGCTGGTGACCTCGAAGGGAAGCAGGAGGTCCTTGAAGAGCACCTGCGAAATCTCAGCGATATTATTGACCGCGTGGGTGAGGTGGCTGGTGATATCGGTTGAACCGAAGGCCTTGCTGTTCGTGAGGAAGACGAAGCTCAGCAGACAGAAGACGGCTGCCGCTCCGGGAACTCCAGCGAGATAGGCCGCGCGACTGCCGTGGGTGCGTTCTTCTTCGCCAGCGTTCAACAACATGACGACAAAAACGAAGAGCACCATGACGGCTCCGGAGTAGACGATGACCTGGGCAGCGGCGAGGAACTCGGCTCCGAGTGACCAGTAGAGGACCGCCAGCGACATCATGACGACGACGAGTGAAAGCGCCGAATTGATAGGGTGCCGCTGCAGCAGGAAGTTGACGGCTCCGGCGACGGCGAGCAGACCAAAGATAATGAACAGTGCCAGTTGCATGATGCTCCGCGGATTCGGTTCAGTGAATCGCTTGAATCATTGAGACTACGCGAATTTTCGGGCTACCTGTTGATTGTAAAGCAGGTAGCGTTGGGCTCATCCCTTGAGTGCGAGGACGAGGCTGGTAGCAAGAATGTTGAGGATCGCGACTGGAAGCAGAAACTTCCAGCCAAAAGCCATGAGCTGGTCGTAACGGAAGCGAGGCAGCGTGGCCCGGACCCAGATGTAAAGCAAGAGAAACGCGAAGACTTTGACGACGAACCAGAAGACCGGAAGAATCGCTGCGATGATCACGTTCGAGGGCGTCGGCAGCAGATTTCCGAAGGGACTGGTAGGGCCACCGAGGAAGAGCAGAGTCGCGACGCAGGCGACGGTGATCATGTTGGCGTATTCGGCCATGAAGAACATGGCGAACTTCATGGAGGAGTACTCGGTGTGGTATCCGGCGACGAGCTCGGACTCGGCCTCGGGGAGGTCGAAGGGAGCGCGGTTGGTCTCGGCATAGGCCGCCATGAGGTAAATGAAGAAGGCGACGAACTGGAAGCCGCCGAAGAGGTTCCAGGAGAGCATGCCATGTCCAGCCTGGCTGTCGACGATGTCACGAAGGCGAAGCGAACCGGCGCGAAGGACAACGCCAACCAGCGAGAGGCCGAGAGCAAGCTCGTAGCTGATGACCTGTGAAGTTGCGCGTAACGAGCCGAGCAGAGCGAACTTGTTGTTGGACGACCAGCCAGAGAGGGCGATTCCATAGACGCCGATGGAGGTGATGCCGAGGATCACCAAAAGGCCGATGTTGATGTCGGAGATGGCGAACATGTCCACGCCGGCGACATGGGTGACTGCGCCGAAGGGAACGACAGCGATGGAGATGAGCGCGCAGGTGAGCGCAATGATGGGAGCGATGAGGAAGAGCGGACGCTCAGAGGCCATGGGCATGAGGTCTTCTTTGAGGAACAACTTGATGCCGTCGGCGAGAGGTTGGAGCAGGCCGAAGGGACCGACGCGAGAAGGACCCCAGCGATTCTGCATACGGCCGAGAACCTTGCGCTCGAGAAGAACCGTGTAGGCGACGGCCGTCAAGGTGATGACGAGCACGACGACGATCTTGAGGATCGAGAGCAGCAGGAATGTCTGGAAGTCGGTGAGGTGGCTCACGGTTTTTTACTCTTACTCCTGGTTCAGTGTCATTCGGCTGCGGTGTGGATCTGGATCAGTGGTTCACTGGCCTGAAACTGCCGCACATCGTTCAGCATGGGCGAGAAGCGGCCCAGGGTTCCTGAGGTGAATAAAGTGTCGCCGGAGGGAAGCACAAGATCGCGGCGATTGGAGGCAGCGGAGGGAGCAGCCGCAGGTTCAAGGTGCTGGTCGTTTCCGCTGAGAAGCTGCAGGCGAAGCAAGTTGTATCCAGGGACGAGACGTTGGATCTCGTCGAGGATGGCAAAGGGATCGAACGGCGAAAGCTTCGGCTCAAGATTGTTCGCGGTGAGCCAGACAGCGTGACGGTCGGCCTCGCCTGCCTGTGCGCCACGGCTCTGGCCCATGTCGGCTCGGGTCCCTGGCGTGCTCTTGCCGAAGGGAACGAGGGCGTGGACATCGGCACCCATCTTGTCAGCAACACGAACGATCATCTCGAAATCAGTACGGACCCCGGCGCGGTCACCGGCCTTTTGCACAAGCTGGAGGTCGCCATAGCTGTTGGTGACGGAACCCGACTTCTCATAGAGGTTCGCAGCGGGAAGAATGACATCGGCCAGCTGCGCGGTCTCCGTCATGAACATCTCCTGCACGACAACGAAGGTGTCTTTGAGCGCGGCGGGATCGACGTTATAGCGCGCAACCGGATTGGAGTTGACGACATAGAGTGTCGAGAGCTCGCCGCGGCCGGCCGCTTCAAAGATCTGAAGCATATCGAGGCCGGGTTCGGTGGGAATGGAGTATTCAGCAAAGGGCCCGGGATTCGCAATCGGCGTATAGCCGGGGAGCATGTCGGGCAGCAGACCCATGTCCGCTGCTCCACGGGAGTTTGCGTAGTCGGAGAGCAGGGCAAACTTTGCGCCGGGGATGGTGAGGCCGAAGTCGATGAGACGCTTGAGGTCGGCTCCACGGAACTCTGAACCGATGAGAATGAGAAGCTTTTCCTCTGCTTTGACCGCATCGCGGAAGTCGGAGAGTGCGTTTGCGTCAGATGCAGTGTTGGAGGCCGAAGCGGCATCGCCTGCGAGATAGGCAGCAAGTGTGCCATAGCCAAAGGGAGCGAGTTGGAGGAAGGCCTTGGCCTGACGGCGGAGCTTGATTTCTGCGGTGTTGGCAACGTAGAGGCGCGCCTTGTTCAGGCGGACGTCGGTACGAAGATTCCACGCTGTTCCGGGAGCCTGGTTGGTGGGATCTCCTCCTACGACGAGGACGGCCGGGAAGTTCTGCGTATCGCGCCATGAAGCGGTACGGCCCTTCTGGCCTGCGAGCGCCTGGGCGAAGGTGACGTAGTCGGCGGTGCGATGGTGATCAATATTGTTGGTGCCGAGCACAGTCCGGGCGAACTTCTGCAGCAGGTAGGCCTCTTCGTTGGTGAGGCGATTGCCGCCGATCACGCCGATGGACTTGCCACCGCGGGCATCACGCAGCTCGCGCAGCTTTTTGCCGGTGTGGGTAAAGGCCTCTTCCCAGGAGACAGGCTTGAGCTCGCCATTGGACTGGCGGATAAGCGGCGTGGTGATGCGGTCTGCGGAGTTGGCGAAGTCGAAAGCGTAACGGCCTTTGTTGCAGAGGAAGTCACCGTTGATGCCGCTCTTGTCGCGATTATCTCCGCGGATGATCTCTGCTCCGTCAGTCGTGGAGCGGACCCCGAGAGTGGTCTTGCAGCCGTCTCCGCAATGGGTGCAGACGGTGGCGACGTGATTCATCTCCCACGGGCGAGTCTTGTACCGATAGGTGCCCGAAGTCAGAGCGCCGACAGGGCAGGCATCGATGCACATGCCGCACTGCTCGCAGTCAAGGTGCGCGAGGTTATCAGGCGACAGTTGGGCAGGGATGTTGGGAGCAATCACCGCAGACGACCCGCGATTCTGGATGCCAAGCGCGAAGACGTCCATGCCTTCGCCGCACATGCGAACACAGCGGTAGCAGAGAATGCAGCGGGGACGGTCGAAGTAGACCACAGGTGACCACTGCTGCTCTTCGCGGTGGTTCTTAGCCTCGGCGTAGAGGCTCTCACCTGCGCCGTACTTGAAGGTCATGTCCTGCAGTTCACACTCGCCGCCTGCGTCGCAGACAGGGCAGTCGAGAGGATGATTGCCGAGAAGGAGCTGAAGGGTGGCCTTGCGGGCCTGGGCTATTTCTGGGGTCTCGGTCTGGACGACCATGCCCTCGGCGACCGGTGTGGTGCAGGCGGTCTGGAGCTTGGGCATCTTCTCGATGCGGACGACACACATGCGGCAGGCGGCTTGAAGTGAGAGTCCCGGGTAGTAGCAGAAGGCGGGGACTTCGATGCCAGCAGCCTTGCAGGCATCGATGAGCAGAGTGCCCGCCGGGGCGGTGAGTTGTTTGCCGTCTACGGTGAGGGTTACGTCTGGCATTAGTGCGCTCCCACGAGCTGTTCGACCGTAATGATCGGGGTTCCGGCCTTGTGGCCTTCAATGTAGTCTTCGAATTCTTTGCGGAACTTCTTGACGAAGCCGAGCGTCGGCATAGCAGCAGCATCGCCGAGTGGGCAGAAGGTACGGCCCATCATGTTTTCGGCAAGGTACTGAACGTTGGCTACGTCCTTCTTCGAACCGCCGCCGTTATAGACACGGGTGAGGGTCTTCTTGATCCAGTCTGTGCCCTCGCGGCAGGGGATGCACCAACCGCAGGACTCGTGCTGATAGAAGGCGATGGTGCGCAGGGCAAACTCGACGATTGAAACGGTCTCGTCCAGCACCACGATGCCGCCAGAGCCGAGCATGGTGCCCGCCTTGCCCATCTGGTCGAAGTCGAGCCCTACGTCGATCTCTTCGGGAAGCAGGACCGGGCAGGAGGATCCCCCGGGAACGACAGCCTTGAGTTTCTTGCCGTCTTTCACTCCGCCAGCGACATCGTAGATGGCCTTCTTGAGGTTGTAGCCCATGGGCAACTCGTAGACACCAGGGCGCTCCACGTGACCGGAGATTCCGAAGAGGCGAGTACCGCCGTTGCGCTCGGAGCCAATCTTGGCGTATGCCTCGCCACCCATCAGAAGGATGTGCGGAGCGGAGGCGATCGTCTCTGCATTATTGATGACGGTAGGGCCACCGTAGAGGCCGACAACAGCAGGGAAGGGTGGCTTGATGCGGGGAACACCACGCTTGCCTTCGAGGGACTCCATGAGGGCAGACTCTTCGCCCACTTCGTAGGCTCCTGCACCGGACTGGGTCACGATGTCGAAGTCGACTCCCGAACCGAAGATATTTTTGCCCAGGAAGCCGCGGGAGTAAGCGTCGGCAACGGCCTTTTCGACGATCTTGAGGAGATAACGGTACTCACCGCGCAGATAGATAAAACCCATTTTCGCGCCGATAGCGAGACCGGCGATCATGGTTCCTTCAATGACCGCATGAGGATCATGCAGGAAGATGACGTGGTCTTTGCAGGTGCCGGGTTCGGACTCGTCGCCATTGACGAGGACATACTTGGGCTTTTCCGACTGCTTCGGTACGAAGGACCACTTCATACCGGTGGGGAAACCAGCCCCGCCACGTCCGCGAAGGCCGGAAGCCTTCATGGTATTGATGACCCAATCCGGGCCTTCGGCGATTGCTTTCTGGATGGCCTTGTAGCCGTCGAGCTCGAGGTACTTGTCGATATCGGCTGCGCCCTGTCCGAAGCGGCGGCTGATGACTTTCACTTCATCGGGATGGGAGACGAGGGTCGGCATGGTTACTTCACATCCTTTCCCTTGCCGGCGCGGTAGGTCTCGAGAATGTCGTCGACCTTGGCGGGGGTGAGATTGTCGTGGAAGTCATAATTGACCTGCATGACCGGCGCCCAGCAACAGGCTCCGATGCATTCGACCTCTTCAAGGGAGAAAAGCTTGTCGGCGGTGACCTCTTTATGGCCGATACCAAGCTTGTGCTTGCAGTGATCGAGAATCTCGTACCCGCCGCGCAACATACAGGAGATATTGGTACAGACCTGCACGTTGTACTTGCCCGCAGGCTTGGTACGGAGCATGGAGTAGTACGAAAGCACATTGCGGACGTCCAACTCAAGCAGGTCGAGCCGCTGGGCGATCTCGGTGACAACGGCGTCGGAGACGTAGCCAACTTCGTCCTGCGCGTAGAGCAGCATGGGGACGAGGGCGGAGCGCTTGACCGGATAAAGCGTGACCAAGTGGTCGAAGCGCGTTGCGGTCTCGGGCGTAAAGATTGAATTGGCGATCTTACTCACTGTGCATCATCTCCCGCGCCAGTTGTTCGGCGGCAAGGTCCATCTCCTGTGTCTTTCCATCCAGTTTAACCGTTCCATCCTCTTCCAGTGAAAAGGAAGAACGATTTCCTTCGCTGCCTTCGGCGAGATCGTGCGTAAAACGAAGCCAACGACTGGCGACACGAAGCGTGATCTCGTCTGCGCCGACCTCGACGACTGCATGATGCCGGCTGTTGAGTCCATGGGCGGCGGCGTAGGAGCGAAGCAACGACGCCCAGGAGGTCCAAAGTTCATGATGGAGTCGGTCGTTGATATGGACTGCCTCCAAATTCGGTGTCGTTCTTAGCGAGATACAGGAATTCTTCTCTTCGCTCAGAATGACAGGCAATGGCATTAGCGATCGATGGCTCCCAATACGATGTCGAGAGAACCGATGACTGCAACAACGTCGGCGAGCAGCCTGCCTTTGCACATGGTCTCGAGTGCCTGAAGATTTGCAAAGTCAGCATTGCGCATGTGCACACGATAAGGCTTGGCGGTGCCGTCAGAGACGACGTAGTAATTCATCATGCCGTGCGCCGCTTCTACTGAGCTGGTGGCTTCACCGGCCGGAACCGCAAAACCCTCGGTGACAATCTTGAAGTGATGGATCAGCGACTCCATCTGGGTCTTCATCTGCTCACGGTCGGGCAGGATGATCTTCGGCGCGTCGGCGACGATGCGGCCTTCGGGCATGCCGTCCAGCGCCTGCAGGCAGATTTTGACCGATTCGCGCATCTCCTCCATGCGCAGTACATAGCGTGCCCAGACGTCGCTTTCGGTCGTAACCGGCACCTTGAACTGGAACTTCTCGTAGCTGGAGTACGGCATGTCGCGGCGCAGGTCGAAGTCGATTCCAGCCGCACGTAGAGGAGGGCCGGAGACGCCGAGGGCGATGGCATCTTCAGGTGTAATGTAGCCCACGCCCTTCAGACGGTTGATCCAAATGGGATTGCCTGTGAGAAGCGACTCGTACTGGTCGATCTTCGAGGGGAAGTCGAGGAGGAAGGCTCGGATCGCCTCGAAGAGGCCTAGAGGTGGCTCAAGGCTGACGCCGCCGATACGGATATAGCTGGTCATCATGCGCTGGCCGCTAACGGCCTCGAAGATGCGCATTAGCTGCTCGCGCTCGCGGAAACAGTAGAGGAAGACGGTGAGAGCGCCGATGTCCATCGCGTGCGTTCCCAGCCAGACCAGGTGCGAGTTAATGCGCATCAGCTCGTTGAAGAGCACGCGCAGCCACTGGGCCTTTTCGGGAATCTCAAGCTCTAGCAGCTTTTCGACTGCAAGAGCGTACGCCGTGTTGTTGGTCATCGGCGAGAGATAGTCGATGCGATCGGTCAGCGGAACAACCTGTTGGTAGAACTTTGCCTCGCAGGTCTTCTCGATGCCGGTATGCAGATAGCCGATATCGGGCGCCAGGGAGACGACGGTTTCGCCGTCGATCTCGAGCACCAGGCGGAGCACACCGTGGGTCGAAGGGTGCTGCGGCCCCATGTTGATGACCATCGTCTGGTCGGCGATGGGGTCGGTGCCATGCTTGTGGAGATTGGCGTCCGCGACGACGTCTTCAATTCCGGGGATGATCTGGTCAGGAGCGGCAACAGGAGACATTAGCGGTAGCCCTCCACGGGGTAGTCTTTACGCAGCGGGTTGCCCTTCCAGTCTTCAGGCATCATGATGCGGCGCAGGTTGGGATGGCCGCCGAAGTGAATGCCGAAGAGGTCGAAGACCTCGCGTTCATAGAAGTTCGCCGCAGGCCATGCCCCTGTGATGCTGTCGAGGGAGGCGTCGTCGCCGACCAGGCGAACTACAAGGCGAAGGCGGCGCTTCAAAGCGTGAGAGAGAAAGCTGTAGCTGACCTGAAAACGGGGCTCCGAGGGATACCAGTCGACGGCGGTGACATCCTCGAAGAAGTTATACCCAGCCTGCTTCACGGCCTGACAGGCTGCGACAATGTTTTCGCGGGCGACGGTAAGTGTCAGCTCACCGCGATCAAATTTGGCGTCGGTCGCGAGATGAGAGAGCGCCTTTACGGCAGGCTCGTCGGGAAACGCCTCAAAGACGGCCTGAGTTCCAAAGATTGCCGGGGCCATTAGAGATCTCCCTTGTCGGTGGACCAGTCAAGGACGCCCTTCTTCCATACATAGAAGAGGCCTACGGCGACGAAGCCGAGGTAAACGAGCATCTCATAGAAACCAAACATCTTCGACCCGGTGATCTGGGGTAGACGCCGAAAGATGACCGCCCAGGGCAACATGAAGACGGCTTCGACGTCGAAGAGAATAAAGAGCATCGCAACCATATAAAAGCGGACCGAGAAGCGACCGCGCGCGTCGCCGATGGGGTCCATGCCGCACTCGTAGGGTCCAGCCTTGGTGCGTGAGTTTTTATGCTTGCCGATCAGAAACGAGGCCCCCACCATTCCGCATGCAAGACCAAGAGCTACTAGAATTTGCAGGACAAGCGGAAGATAGTTCCAGATGTAAGGATAATTGTGCATGGCCATCTTTGAGACTAAGTTTGTGGTTGTCCAGTGTCAAGCCAAACGCCTATTTGTGCGGCTATCGCGCCTTCAACGCAAAAGCTGAGAGTAGGCATCGATGATGCGGTCGCCGATTTGTGCCGCAAGCAAGCCTCCTGCCGCTAAAAAGCTACCGAAGGGGAGCCTGGTTGAGCCGGCGGCTCGGCCACGGACGAGGAGATAGACGCCATAAAGGCTGGCAACCAACGTCCCAAAGAACAGCGACAGGATAGATGGCCAGAATCCGAGCAACGCGGCGATCATTGCCAGCATTTTGACGTCGCCCAAGCCCATCCCCTCCCGGTGCCTGATGGAGCGATAGAGCCAACGGATAACGAGCAGAACTAGTGCCGCTCCCACAATCGCCAGCAGGCGACCCCCGATGAGAGCTTCCGGGCCGGTAAGGAAGACGTTACCGGGATCGGTGGTTGCTCCCACGCTGGTCAGCTTGATGCTGTTGCGGGTCAGCAGGACCTGATCCTCGGTGGGCCCCAGGAAGATGGCCTGTGCACAGATCAGCACGAAGCCGAGGATGATTCCTGTCCAGGTGAACGAGTCCGGAAGGAGCCCAGTCTGCCAGTCCATTACCATCAGCCCAATCAGCAGAAAGCCCAGGATGGTGACGGCAAGATTGGTGATGATCGCAAACGGTGCATACGAAGAGGGCGCGTTGTGGCCGCTGTTGAAGAAGTAAAAATGCAGAATCGTATGGAGTCTCGCGGCCTGAATCGTGAACCAGACAGCGGTAGCCATCTCAACGGCGGGATAGCGCCACGGAATGGGCTGGTTGCAATCACGGCATCGGCCTCGTAAAAAAAGCCAGCTGAGAACCGGAAAATTGTCGTACCAGCGAATGGGAGCTTTGCACTCTGGGCAATGCGATCCAGGTTTGACGATGGAGTTTCGCTGCGGCAGGCGAGAGATGCAGACATTGAGAAAGCTGCCGAAGATCAGGCCGAGAATGAAACCAGCTGCTTCGTAGACGATGCGCGAGGTCACACAGAAAAGTATACGGCGATCAGAGCGAAACCAGCATAGGTGTATCCCAAGACCAGAAGAAGACGGTGCAGGCTTGCTATCAGGAAAACCAGCACATGAAGTCTTCAGTGGAGCGGAGGAACACTGGATTCGCTTTTTTAGAAGTCGACGTGCATACGAAGAGCTTCGACGAGTACCGGGCCACGGTCTTTGTTGTAGCCAGGATGATCGATGAACTGCATATTGAGCGCATAGTACAGCCCGCGCCATGCGTGCAGATTGTAGTAGCTTTCGACGATGTTTTCGCGAGCGTAATTCAACGTGCCGTCGCCCAGAAGAAAGCCCAGTCCGCCATAGCGCAGATAGTTCTGGTGGTCTCGCGAGATGGCATTGGAGACAAAGGCAACGCCAATCTTGTCATTCGGGCGAGAGAATCCACGACCGGAGTAGTCGCCACCAAAGGCCACGGTCTGATCGACCTCGGTATAGGCATAGGACTCGTGTTGACCCTCGTTCCAGCCGAATCGCGCAAAGGTTCGCAGGTTTTGAGTGATCTCCTGTTCGACGTTCAAGCCAAAACCGTATTTGACCTCTCTGAACCTCTCATGAGCTGTGATGTCGGGTTTTGGATCGTGGCCTGCAAGAAAGGCATTCACTGCATCTCGATAAAGTCCCATATGGGCGCGGTTGACGAAGCTGAGGACGCGCACGGTTCCTTTGCGTTCGGGAGAGGCGAGATGGCCGAGCAGCGACTTGCGCAGTTCGAACTCGAAGTTCTGTCCAGTCGCGCGGCTGAAGGCCCAGTCGAGATCGATCCCGTTGGCTACTGTAGGCATAGCAGCGAGGCCGTATCGGGCTGACCATGATCGGTCATGGTATTCGAGGACAGCGCCGTAGGTGTAGCCTCGAGTATCGGCGGCATAGTCCCAGGCTCCATTGTTATCAACGGTCCAGTTGAGGAACTGAAGGTGACTATCGGAACCGATAGAGTTGATGTCGAAGTAGTCAGGCAAGCTCATCTTGCCGACGTGAAGCTCGAATCGGCGCTCCGGCAACTGTGTTGCCAGGGAATACGGAGTGCGATCGGATTCGACCAACTTGTCAGTCAGGCCGATGACCTGATGAATCTGGACACGCGCCACGTAGGGCTTCGATCCCAGATTTGGATTGCGGACGACATCGAGATTGGTGAATCCTGCAAGTCCGAGGGCTTGGCTGATACCGCGGCCGCCCGTGGATTCAAAGTCGACGATGGCGTCGGTGGCATAGCGCAGGTTGTGATGGAGTTGAAGCCCGAGGAAGAGTGTCCCCACGAGGGATGTTTTATATTCGCCACGGCCTTGCAGGCTATTCGTGCCGTCGTAAGGCGAATGGAATGGGCCGTGGGCCTGGAGAATGATATTGGCCTGTCCCGAGATGAAATAGCGGGTGGAATCTGAGTGCGGAAAGATGCTTAGGCTTTCTGCAGGTGCCGGGGCGTCGGGAAGGGGCTCCGGAGAAGGTGCATTTTTGCTGCCGCGCTGATTGTTGGCGTAGATCGGGAGGGTCAGTGTGAGAAGAAGGAGGGCTTGAAAGGGTCGAATCAATTTTCGAATACCCGAGATATTAATTAACTGTATAGAGGGTGCAGGAAGAAGATGAATGTTGCGCAAAAATAATCTATTTTCAATTAGAAAACGGCAGGAGAGAAAAGAGTTCACGGGATGGTTTGAGTCTATCGAAAGGTTTCCAGCAAGAGCCAGCCGTTGAGAGCTGCGATAAGAAGAGCGACAAACCATCCTGCTATACGAATCCAGGCTTTGTTGACGAAAGATCCCATCAGAGCCGAATCGCTCGTAAACCGCACCAGAGGGAAGACTGCAAAACTGAGCTGCATACTCAGGATGACCTGACTAAAGACTAATAGACGGCCCGTGCCTGAACTCCCATAAATTGCTGTGACGATGATGGTGGGTACGATCGCAATCAAACGCGTGATGAGACGCCGTTGCCAGTTTGGAAGGCGAAGATCGAGAAAGCCCTCCATGACAATCTGTCCCGCCAGTGTGCCGGTAATCGTCGAGTTCTGACCTGAGGCGAGTAAGGCGAGGGCAAACATCATGCTGGCTCCGGTAAAGCCCAGCAAAGGAGTGAGCAGCTTGTACGCGTCGCTAATCTCCGCGACCTCCGTGTGCCCGCTGCGGTGGAATACAGCGGCCGCCACAATCAGGATGGCGGCATTGATAAATAGGGCGATCGTGAGCGCCGTTGCGGAATCGAAGTTTGCCAGGCGAATGGCCTCACGCTTCCCGGCGAGAGTGCGGGGATAATCGCGCGTCTGCACGATGGACGAATGCAGGTAGAGGTTGTGAGGCATCACCGTCGCACCTAAAATGCTGATGGCGATATAGAGCATCTCCGGGTTGGAGACGATCGATTTGGAGGGAACGAAGAGGTTGTAGAGGATAGGCGACCACTCTGGGCGGGACAGGAGAATCTCGATCCCGAAGAGCACCGCAATCGTTCCGATCAGGACCATGACAAAAGCTTCAAGGTAACGGAAACCACGATGTTCCAGCAGAAGAATGAGAAGCACATCGAGGCTGGTAATAATGACGCCGACGATCAGGGGTATTCCGAAGAGAAGCTCAAGAGCAATCGCAGAGCCAATAACTTCCGCTAGATCGCAGGCAGCAATCGCAATCTCAGCGAAGATCCAGAGCACGATGTTGACCGGGCGGCTGTAGCGATCGCGGCACGCCTGCGCTAGGTCGCGCTCTGTTGCGATTCCAAGTTTGAGAGCAAGGCTTTGCAGCAGAATGGCCATCAGGTTTGAGGCCATGATGACGAACAGAAGTGTATATCCGTATTTCGATCCGGCGGCGAGATCGGTAGCCCAATTGCCAGGATCCATGTACCCGACAGCAACCATGAATCCCGGTCCAAGGAATCCTGCGGCACGTCGCCAAAGCTGATGGGAGTTCGAGACGCGAACACTGGCATGAGCTCCCGATAAGGACGGGAGACGGCCCGTCTCAGGTTTCGTCACGGTCGATGTGGTTGTGGTCTCCATGCCTCAAGCGAAAGGCCCTTAAGACGAGTATGACATGAAACGTTAACCATGATTAATAATAAATTGTAATCAGTAGATTACTTGATGCGCACCCAGATCTTTTCGGCTGCGGGTTTTCCGAGGGTGAAAGCGCCTTTTGGGGTTTCGATCGATATAGTTTCATCGTAGTTTCTCGCGCCAATTCGGATCGAAGACTGAGGGTCGATTCCAAGCTTGTGTAGAAACAGAAGCAACTGAGGATCGCGTTCGTACAGGCTGGTAACGATGTAGTCTTCCTGCTCTTTGGCCTCAGAAAGCTGAATCAATCCACGCTTTTTTCTCCGCAAAGGGCTTTCCGGGAGAACCGAATTTCCATGAGGGCAGGTTCCGCGCTCTCCTAACTTTTCAATCAGTTTGGCTTCGAAGGCCGGTGAAACCGCGTGCTCAAGGCGTTCGGCTTCGTCGTGAATCTCGTACCACTGCATCCCAAAGATCTCGGAGAGCATTCGTTCGATCAGATGGTGTCGAAGGGCTGTTTTGTAGGCTGTCTCTTTGCCTTTGGCGGAGAGTTGAATGGTGCCATCGGTTTTAACCTGGACATACCCATCGCGCTTCAGGCGCTTAATGGCCATGGTTACGGCTGGAGCCGAGACTGACAACCAGTGCGCCAAAGTTGCGGAGATGACGTGTTGCCCTTCGGACTCAGCCTCAAGAATCGCTTTGAGGTAGTCTTCCTTCGATACCGTAATGGAGTTCATCCAGCTCTTCTCCGCTTTACTTCCGAATTAACTATAGCTAACCCCGGTGGCTTATCGAAATACCCACCGTGTCATTCTTGACCGAAGGCAGCAACGTCGCCGAAGCGGAGAGATTTCCAATTTCCTCGCGAAGACGAACGTACACAAGAGAGAACTTGATTCCGAACAGAGGAAAAGCGTAGCCTGTGCGGACACGGGAAAGGAGGATGATCCAGCCTATGAAATCTGATAGTAAAAGTTGCATCAACACACGTGAGGTGACTGAGGCTTAGAGCGTCCTTGCTCTTAAGTCCTGGCGGCTTCAGTTGTTTGCTGAACGTACTCCGCCGAGGCCATAGTCCAAACAAGGACGCCTCAGGTCAATCTCAACAGTTCACCGACAACGGCCCGCTGCTCTTGATGAGCACGGGCCGTTCGCGTTTAGCCGTAGAATGGACAGCATGACACCTCTGGTAATTGCAGGAAGAGCCTTTCAGTCGCGACTGATTGTTGGAACGGGAAAATACAAAGATGGGCCGGAGACTCAGGCCGCAATCGAGGCTTCTGGTGCTGAAATGGTGACGGTTGCTGTGCGCCGGGTAAACCTCGATCGTTCGAGCGAGTCTCTGCTGGACTACATCGATCCCCAGCGCTACTTCCTGCTGCCGAATACCGCAGGTTGTTACACGGCTGAAGAGGCGATTCGGGCAGCTCGTCTGGCTCGTGAGGTGGGGCTATCGGACTGGGTAAAGATTGAAGTGATCGGGGATCAGGCGACTCTCTATCCGGACATTCAGGCAACGCTGGAAGCGACTCGTGTTTTAGTAAAGGAAGGGTTTACAGTTCTTCCGTATACATCTGATGATATTGTATTTGCGAAGCGGTTGATTGATGTAGGAGCCGCCGCCGTCATGCCTCTGGGGGCACCCATCGGCAGCGGTCTTGGGTTGCAGAACACAGCGAATCTTCGGATTCTGCGCGAACTGATCACTGAAGTTCCATTGATCGTGGATGCGGGAGTCGGGACTGCCTCGGACGCCACCGTCGCGATGGAGCTGGGTTTTGATGGCGTCTTGATGAACACTGCTATCGCTCAGGCCAAGGATCCTCTACTGATGGCTGAAGCCATGCAGCACGCAGTCCTAGCCGGACGACAGGCCTACCTGGCGGGCCGGATGCCGCGCAAACTTTATGCGACTGCAAGCTCTCCGCTGGAGGGAATCTCAAAGTAAGCTCTCAGGACTCAAGCCAGCCAGTCGGAAGCGCCCCAAAAATGAAGTAAACTTCGCCCATGCGAGTCTTTGGGATCGACTGCGGCACGGAGTTCACCGGATACGGTGTAGTTGAGGTGGACTGCGAGGCGCGGATGCCCCGTTTGTTTCATGTTGCTGCGGGAACGATTCGCCTCAACAAAAAACAGAAGACGCCGCAACGGCTGGCCCAGGTCTATGCCGAATTGACCGCCGCAATTGCATTGCACCAGCCAGAGGTCGTTGCGATAGAAGAGGTTTTCTTTTCTGCAAACGCAAAATCGGCGCTAAAGCTGGGGCAGGTTCGTGGAGTTGCGATGCTGGCCGCAGCTAGCATGGGGTTAGAGGTTGTGGAATACGCTCCGCTCAAGATCAAGAGTTCGGTCGTGGGCTACGGGCTTGCCGCGAAAGAGCAGGTGCAGTACATGGTGACCCGCCTGCTGGAGCTGGATCAGGCTCCCGAATCAGCCGATGCCGCCGATGCTCTGGCGATTGCCATCTGCCATATCCACACAGCGCAAACTTTGATGGCCCAGGGAACTCTGCGATGAAGACCCTGTTCGTGCTCCTCGGGATCACGGCGTCTACCTGGGCACAGGCAGTTACCTCTGCAAATCCTGCATTAGGAAGCGCGGCTGGTTCGCCGGCCGAGGTAAGCTTTCAGTTCGAACGCAATGGTCTGCCGGTTCCTAAGTTCACCCTTATCGTCCACGAGGATGGAACCGGAAGCTACCAGGCGCAGATCGCTCCAGTAAGCAATGGAGCGGGAATAGGAACGCAGGCCCCTGCGAGTCCTCCGATCAATCGGCCCATTAAAGTTACTTCACAGACAACAGAGACGATTTTCAAAACCGCTCATTCGTTGGATCGGTTCAACATCGAGTGCGCTTCGAAGGCTAAAAATATTGCTGATACCGGCAAGAAGATCCTGAGCTACAAAGGTTCAGATGGTCAGGGATCTTGTCTTTATAACTATTCAGAGAACAAGAGCGTAACGCAGCTGACCGATATGTTTCAGGCAATTGCCTTCACAATGGACGAAGGTCGAAAGCTGGACTTTCTGCATCGATTCGATCGCCTGGGTCTGTATTCGGAGATGGATGTCCTGGGACATGAAGTCGAAGAAAAGCGGGCAATCGAATTGGGCAATATCGCTCCATCGCTCCGCTCGATCGTTGCCGACGAGGCTCTGATGCAGAAGGTGCGGGAGCGGGCTGCAAAGTTGTTGGCTCAGGCGGAAGAGAATAGCAGATAACCGGCTAATCTAGTTTTGCTGGTTACCTCTAAGAGAACGGTAGAGTTCTGCCATTACCTCCAGGCTGAGGGATTCTGCTCGCGCCTGACGCGGCATGTCCGTCGGCCAGCTAGTGGCCAATTCGGACGAGGAATACCCAGCTGCCCGTAGGTTATTTTCAAGAGTTTTACGTTTCTGAGCGAAGCTCTGCTTGAGAAAACGGTCGAATCCAGATGGATCGACTCCGAGTTCGGTGAATCGTGGAGCAAAGTGTAATCGTAAAACGCTGGAGTAAACCTCTGGCGGTGGCGAAAAGGCAGAGGGAGGCAGGGTAAAGAGGTGCTCAACCCGGGCGTTCATCTGCGCGGTGGCGGAGAGCAGGCCATAATCCCTGACGCCCGGCGATGCGGCGACGCGATCGGCAACTTCGCGTTGCATCATTACGACGGCGTGTGAGAGTAGCCCTGTCGAACCTGCGGCGAAGAGCTTCAGCAGAATATCTGAGGTGATGTAGTAGGGTAGGTTTCCGATAACGTCTGCCGTTTGCCCACTCGGAATCAGAGAGGCGAGGTCGGCCTTGAGGACGTCGATCTCGACGATCTTGACCTGAGGCTGGTCTGCAAAACGGTGGGCGAGCGCGGGAGCCAGCTCGCGGTCGAGTTCGAGAGCGATTAAGTTGCCGCATCGTGGGGCGAGGATCTCGGTAATGGCTCCGCGTCCAGGGCCGATCTCGATAACGGTTTTCTGGCTCACATCTCCGAGAGCATCGGCGATGGCATGACGTGCACGGTCGTCAATAAGGAAGTTTTGGCCGAGTTTTGGCTTGCGTTTCATGGGTTCGGAAGCGTAAAGGCTATTTTCTGCATCTCTTTGTATAGACTAACGTTTTGGTGGAAGAAGGACGAAGGAGACGGCATGCATATTGTGTTCGCGGCATCGGAGTGCGCACCCTGGGCAAAGACGGGAGGGTTGGCGGATGTGATCAGCGCACTGCCGAAGACGCTGGTGAAGATGGGGCATAAAGCACAAGTTTTTATCCCGTACTATCGCCAAGTGGCGAAGGCCGTCCCCAGCCCTGCCGTGATTTTGAAGAGCATTACCATCCCATTTCCTTCGTATAGCCGCTTCGCTCGCCTTCTGGATGGAGGAGTTGTCGACGGAGTTCAGATGTACTTTGTGGATTGCCCGGAGCTGTTCGATCGCGAGAGTTACTATGCGACGCCCTCTGGGGATTATCCCGATAATGCCGAGCGTTTTGGGGCCTTCTGCCGCGCCGTGATCGAGTCCACCAAAGTGCTCGGGGTCCCGGATGTCTTCCATGTCCATGACTGGCAGACGGCGATGCTTGCAGTCATGCTGAGATCGATTTACTACTTCGATCCCGTCTTCCGTAAGGTCCCTACGATTCTGACGATCCACAACGGAGGGTATCAGGGATGGTTTCCTCCGCGCACCATGGAAACATTGCTTCTGCCCTGGGACATGTTCACCAAAGACAAACTGGAGCACTATGACAAGGTGAATTTCCTAAAAGGCGGGGTGGTGTATGCGGATGCGATCACCACGGTAAGCCAGACGTACGCGCAGGAGATTCAGACCCCGGAGTTCGGCAACGGGCTTGAGGGGACGTTTCGAAGCCGCGCGGGGGACTTGTTCGGTATTCTCAATGGCGCAGACTACACGGAGTGGGATCCTGCCATTGATCCGCATATCGCGGATCACTACACGGCGAGCAAACTGGAGGGGAAGCGCGAGTGCAGGCGCGATCTGCTCCATGCGTTTCGCTTTGAAGACGTTCATGAGAATACGACCGTGCTTGGTGTCGTCTCGCGGCTGGCCACTCAAAAGGGGATCGATTTTATTGTCGATATCCTCGACCGTCTGATGCAGGAAGACGTGGTCCTGGTGATGCTGGGTAGTGGGGAGGAGTATTACGAGCGTCTTCTCACAGAGGCGGCGGAACGATATCCGTCGAAGATGAGGGTTCAGGTTAAATTCGACAACGTGATGGCGCACAAGATCGAAGCAGGTTCCGATATCTTCCTGATGCCTTCGCGCTATGAGCCCGGTGGCCTGAACCAGATCTACAGCCTGAAATATGGCACGGTTCCCGTGGTCCGGGCGACCGGAGGTTTGCAGGACACGATCGAAGAACTGCCGGACGGGCAGGGAAACGGCTTTAAATTCGAGGGCTACGATTCGAACGCATTTTGGGATGCGGTGCAGAGAGCCTTAGAGACCTTCCGCCAAAAGAAGACCTGGACAGCCATGATGAAGCGAGGGATGGCGCAGGATTTTTCGTGGGAGAAGCCAGCTCAGGAGTACGTGCGGATCTATGAGCGTACGATTCAGAATCGCGGCAACTGACCGCGAGCCCTTCTTTGGAATGCGTAATGCAAAGGAATTCCCATCAGAATGATGAGAGTCCCAATGATGGAATTGCGTGGCTGGTCGGCAAAGGAGAAGACCAGCAACACAATCGCGGCGGCTATAAATAAAAGCGGGAGAACCGGGTATCCCCAAACACTGTAAGGCCGGATGACATTCGGTTCGCGCCTGCGAAAGACAAAGACGGTGCTTGCTGTCAGGGCGTAAAAGAACCACTCCGCAAAGATCGCAAGAGAAAAGAGTGCCTGGAAGCGTCCGATGGCCAGCAAAAGCAGCGTACTAAGGACAGCCTGAAGGATCAGTGCAGTGGAAGGCGTCTGAAATCGCGGGTGCACATGCGCGAGCTGACGGAAGAAGAGACCATCGTGGGCTGCGGCAAAGGGAACTCGCGCCCCTGAGAGTGACGAGCCTACAAAGGTCGCACAGATACTGACCGCCATTCCAATCGAAACGAGCCCTGCTCCCCAGTTCCCTGCGATGAGCCGTAGAGCATCTGCGGCAGGACGATCGGCAGCAGCGATGGCTGCAGCAGGCATTACATACTGGATGGCGGCGTTGGTCAGCATATAAAGGCTGCCGACGATGGCGACTCCACCGATGAGCGCCAAAGGCAGGCTACGCTGTGGCTGCTGAACCTCGCCTGCCATCTGGGTTACGTCGCTCCATCCGTCATACGCCCAGAGTGCTGCGATGAGCGCGATCATGAAGCCGGAGAAGCCTCCCCGGGCTCGGGTAAACTCGGTGGCGAAGTTGTGCCAGGTTCCGCGGTCGCCAGCGGCGCCGAAGCAAAAGCAGGCAATCACGACAATGAGAAGGATCTTGAGCCAGGTAAGGGCAAGCTGAACGTTGCCAGACTTGCGAGTACCCAGGATGTTGAGTCCTGTGATGAGCCAGGTCATGGCAATAGCAAAGACCTGGCTCCAGAGCAGTGGTCCGAAGGCGCGGTGTTCAAAGAAGTAAAAGATAGGGAAGGTTGCCAGAACACGCGCGAGGCCTGCTGCGATGGTCGCGATGGATGCTGGTTTGGCGATGGTGATCCAAGTCCACATATAGAGGAAGCCGGTGAGATCACCATAGGCATCGCGGAGGAAAGCGTACTCTCCACCATATTTGGGGCGAAGGGCAGCAACTTCTGCATAGGTCATGGCTCCGAAGAGCGAGAGCAGGCCGCCTACGATCCAGACAAGGTAGACCATTCCCGACGATCCGACTGCTGCCATCATCTCGCGCGGAACGAGAAAGATTCCACTGCCAATAATGATTCCGACGACGATGGAAGTAGCGTGGGAGGCGTTCAGGACGCGCGGAAGTTCTGTCTGAGGCTGGCCGCTCGTTTGCATGCGTTCCTCGGAGATTAGCACATCAGATATAGTGCTTCACTTTCGGCCAAATCTTCGATAGAGGCGGTATTTTAAGTCCGCGGCAGAGATAAATTTTTCGTCGCTCGTAGGGCATGGCATAGGGATTGTTCATCTCGCCAACGACAGTAACCGACTGCCATTTATCGCTGAGACCCTCTCCGTCGCTGCCCAGGAGAATAAGGACCTCGCCGGTTTTGCCCTGAGGTCCCCATAGAAAGTAGTTGTTATGTCCGCCAATAGCAGGTGGTAGATTGCGTCCTAGAAAATTGATTGCGCTGGAAAGACCATAGTCCTCTCCGTAGATGACAGCGGACGCCTGCTCTTCGGGAGAAAGGCTGTTATAAATGCGTTCTACCTGATCGGCATATTCCTGCCATCCGAACCGGTCGGCATAGAACTGCGGTAGGGGACCGGTGGCATGATGTTCGCTACTGGTGACCTGATAGAGGTGCGTATAGCGCGCATAGACGATCCATGTCTCGGGGCGGAGTACAGGAATGGCGAGTGGCATCAGGACAAGACCAGTAAGAATGAGCGCGCTCTCGAAGATGGGAAAGGCCAAGGCGCGGTTCTGCGAGACGGGAGGTGAACGGTGATAGAAACTTTCCCATGCAATACCACCCGCAGCAAAGAGGACAGGATAAACGGGGAGGAGATAGTAATCCTTCGCGTGAAGCAACATCATGCCTACGAAGAAGAAGCAGAACATGAGCCCAAGCCAACGGTAGTCACGCGAACGCAGCAGCCAGATGAGGCCGGCTCCCCAAACAAATAGTGTCAGAGGGTGAAGATTCTTAATCTGTGTCAGCAAAAAGTCGATTGGACCGAGTTCGACGTTCTTGTGATGAACTTTGCCGTTATGCAGGAACTCGAGCGTCGGCCAGTGATTATGGACCTGCCATAACAGATTCGGCAATGCGACCAAAATGAGCAGCGCAACCCCGATGAAGGCCCAACGGCTGGCGAGCAGGCGCCTTTGTGGTGTAAGCAGCAGGGCAACCAGCAGAGCGACGAGGAAGAAAGCCATGGAGGGTTTATTGAGCAACCCAATACCAGCGGAGATGCCGAAAAGAAGCCACCAACGCTCGCTGCCTCCACGAAGCATAAAAATAAGCGCGAGCAGACAGGGCATCCAGAACATCGACTCGAAAGAGTTCATGGAGAGGAAGCTGTCGATGCCGAGATATTGCGGTGCAACCAGGATGCAGATCATTGCAAGTCCTTGCGCTGGTCGTCGGCCGCCGAGAGACCAGGCGAGAATGCCAGTGAGAAAGACCCGAGCCGCTCCGGCGAGGGCAGAGAACATGCGTATCCCAGTGAGAGAGTCGCCAAAGAGAGTTTCGGCAAGCCTGGACTGGAGGGCGACGATCGGGCCATGATCGACGTATCCCCAGGCAAGGTGGCGGCCGCAGATGATGTAGTACAGTTCGTCCCGGAAGTATCCCCAACCCAGATGTGCCTGCCAGAGATTCGCTGCGATATGCAGGACGAGCTTTACGGTGGCAAAGAGCAGGGCAAGGCGAACAGCTTCACGTAGTGAAGGGTCGACAGGTTGGACAACAGTAGTTTGGGCGGTCGCCGTGGACATTCAGGTTTCTCCGGGGGAGTTCGATTACTATTCTTTCCAGAGATTACGGTACGCTCTCGTTTTTGTTCCGGTAATCTAACATGTTGATGTTGGTATCGATGGGCCCGAATATTTTCAAAAAAAAATAGCGTGGGGTGAGTGATGGATTGGACTCCTGGTGGGCTCAGCAGAGATGTGGAGGACCGTCGCGGTTCCTCTGGAGGCGGCTTCGGCGGTGGTGGTCTGGGAATTGTGGGCATCCTCTTCCTGCTCATCATCAGCCTGATTACCGGCCGAAACTACATCGGAAGTTATCTGACTGGCGGAGCGCATGTCGCAACGCCGAATAGCCGGCCGGCGAACTCTTCGCTTGCGGAGGATAAATCGGCACAGTTGGTTTCTTTCGTACTCGACGATGTACAGAAAGAGTGGGAGACGTTACTTCCTCAACAGACCGGGCAACCCTATCGCCATGCCAAGCTGGTGTTATTTCGCGATTACACCCGATCAGGTTGCGGAACGGCACAGTCCCAGACGGGGCCTTTTTATTGCCCGCAGGATGAAAAAGTATATATAGACCTGGGATTCTGGGATGATCTTCGCCGTTTAGGTGGAAGTACGGCTGACTTTGCGCAGGCGTATGTGATTGCACACGAACTGGGACATCATGTACAGAACATTCTCGGGATTGAGCAGCAGATGCGACAGCTTCAGGGACAGAACCCTGGTGCGAGGAACCAGCTCTCGGTGAGATTGGAGCTACAGGCCGACTGCCTGGCGGGAGTTTGGGCGCACACGGCAGCTCAGCGCAAGATCATCGATGAAGCCGATGTGAACGATGGCTTGAATGCGGCTGCAGCGGTGGGTGACGACCATATCCAGAAGATGTCGCGAGGCGCGGTCAGCCCGGAGAGCTTTACCCATGGAAGCTCAGCACAGCGGCAGAGCTGGTTTGTGCGAGGACTTCAATCGGGCAATGTGAACTCGTGCAATACCTTCCAGCAGGGTGGGGGATCGAACGGCAGCTTCTGATCGAAGCTGCCGTTTCCGAAACGAAATACAGAAGCTACTTCTTTCCGAAGACATCGCCCATGCGGCGAATCTGAGCGCCGACTCCGCGCAGTTTCTCTTCAATGCGTTCGTAGCCACGGTCAATGTGGTAGACGCGGTCAAGAATGGTTTCGCCATCGGCTACGAGCGCCGCGAGGACGAGCGAAGCAGAGGCGCGTAGGTCCGAGCACATTACGGCAGCAGACTGGAGAGGAGTTTTGCCACGAACTGTGGCCGTGCGTCCCTGTACTGTGATGTTGGCGCCCATGCGGTTCAGCTCGCCGACGTGCATGAAGCGGTTCTCAAAGATATTTTCGGTGATGGTGGCGGTGCCTTCGGTCTGGGTAACGAGTGCCATGTATTGCGCCTGCATGTCCGTCGGAAAGCCTGGGTACTCCTCGGTGGAGATGTCGGCAGCTTTCAATTGAATATCGCCAGAACGGACGCGGATGGATTCTTTGCCGACATCGAGGCGGACGCCACATTCTTCGAGTTTGGAGATGAGCGCGCTGAGATGAGCAGGTTCGCAGGAGTCGACATTGAGGTCGCCTCCGGTAATGGCTCCTGCAACGAGGAAGGTTCCCGCCTCAATGCGGTCGGGATTGATGCGATGCCGTGCTCCATGAAGGCTGGTAACTCCTTGAACCTTGATCGTGGAAGTGCCTGCGCCTTCGATCTTTGCTCCCATTGCAGTGAGCAGGGCGGCAAGATCGGTAACCTCGGGCTCGCGTGCGCAGTTCTCAAAGACAGTCTCTCCGTCGGCTAGAACAGCCGCCATCAGAAGATCTTCGGTTCCAGTGACAGTGATCTTGTCGAAGACGATATGCGCGCCTTTGAGCCGGTCGGCTTTAGCTTCAAGATAGCCGTGATCGTAGGTGATGTTGGCTCCCATGGCTTCGAGCCCCTTGATGTGGAGGTCAATGGGGCGGCCTCCAATCGCGCAGCCACCCGGCATCGCAACACGCGCCATACCGGTACGAGCGATGAGCGGGCCAAGGACCAGAGAGCTGGCGCGCATGGTCTTGACGATCTCGTACTTGGCAACGGGATCGGAGAGGATGCCGCACTTGATGCGTGTGCGGTGCTGAGCGCGGCCATATCCAAGCTCGACTTCGGCGCCCATGGAGGACAACAGCTTGCGCTCGGTCTCGATGTCGCGAACCTGGGGGATATTCTCGAGGATGACTTCATCTTCCGTCAGAATGGCGGCGGCCATACAGGGAAGGGCTGAATTCTTAGCTCCGGAGACTTTGATCGTTCCGAGAAGAGGGTTTCCGCCGCGTACAACAAACTTATCCATTCTCCCAGTTTACGGAAGAGTTACGAGGAAATGGGTATTGAGATTGGTACGGAAGAAGGAGAGCTGCCCCTTTGAGGGCAGCTCCCCCTAGGCTGAACGGTTAGTTGCCTGAAGATGGGCCAGTCGAGTCCGGCTGCTGCTGCCGCCTGCCATGGGGGCCGCGGCGCATTGAACGAAGCTGCTGCATTTGGTCTGGCGTGAGGACGCTGGCGAGTTGAGTCTGCGTATCCTGGTGGATCGCTCGAAACTGCTCGCGGCGTTGGTCCGGAGTCAGGCTGGTGTTGGAACGAAGCTCAGCTATCTTCTGCTGCTGGCCCGCCAGGATCGGTTCGAGTTTCGCAGTCTGGTCGGCAGAGAGATTAAGTTTTTTCCCAATCCGCTGAGCCGCTTTTTGCGGATCAAATTTGCGATGACGATGGCCAGGTTGTGCTGCAGGCTGCTGCGTCGTGGTGTCGTTTGCAGGAGGCTGGGTCGGTTGTTGACAGAATGCAGGTGTTGCCACAAGTGCAACGGCCAGAGCGGAGCTGAACAAAATTCGTTTCATAGGGTCCTGAGTACTCCTTTCGACAACGCTAAGTTGCCGTACTGCTGAAGACGTAAACACGGACGCAAAAGAATGTTGTGGCGAATGGCACTTGTTGGATACAAATTTATCGGGGCGCATGCCGCATGAATGCTTTACGTTCACACGAGAGCATCAAAGTTTAGCCAGATAATCCATAATCTCCGGGCTGGTCCAGTTCTGTGCGGAGACAAATTTGCGACGTAACATGCCCTCGCGGTCAATGACATATGTTTCGGGAATCTGTACGGTCCCATACATGGTTTCGATTCTCTGTGAGGAATCACGGACAGTAAGAAGATCGACGTGATTTTTGGTGAGAAACTTTTGATATTTTTCGGCGTCTTCATCAATGCTGACGGCAACAATGACGACTTCTGGCATTCGTCGGTGCAACTCCATCAGCGTTGGAAGCTCTTCGATACACGGCGGACACCAGGACGCCCAGAAATTAAGCAAGACAACCTTGCCGCGCAGTTTTGAAAGATCGACTGACTGAGATCCATCGCTGATCGAAAACTGAGGAGCAACCTTATTGACCCGTTCAGGATGCTGTCCACGGTCGCAGCCCGCCGTCAGGAGCAACAACGCAAGGTTCACCCACATAATCCACATTGATTTCTTCACATTTCTATAATACGAAGTTGTGACTCAGAATGTGGACGCCCAGAGTGCAGCTGGAGAGATGGAAGTCTCGGTGATCGTTCCTGCACGGAATGAAGAGGCGGTCTTGGGCGGTTGCCTCGAATCGCTGGTGCGTCAGTCGGAACCGGGGTTCGAGCTGGGACGTCATTGGGAGTTGGTCGTCGTTAACGACGATTCGAGCGATCGAACCCGGTCCATTGCGACAGAGTTCGCTGCGCGATACAGCGGGGTTAGGGTTTTAGATGCTCCGCAGTTTGAGACGAACGGCGGTAGCGCCTTCACGGGTAAAAACAATGCTTGCTGGGCTGGGGCCGAGGTCGCCTGTGGAAGATGGCTGCTGTTCACAGATGCAGATACGCTCCACGAACCGAACGATCTTTCGCGGTCACTGAGAGAGGCGGAACGCCATCATGTCGTTCTGCTCTCCTATTCACCGCGTCAGATTGTGAAGGGCTTTTGGCAGAGAGCGGTGATGCCATTGGTTTTTTCAGAGCTGGCCAGCGTCTATTCCATGAAGCAGATCAATGACCCCGACAACCGGTTGGCTGCGGCGAATGGTCAGTTTCTGTTGATGGAACGGGAGGCCTATTTTGCTATCGGAGGGCATCGCTCTGTAGCGAAGGACGTTCTTGAAGATGTCGCGCTGGCTCGTGAAGTGAAGCAGAGCGGCAGAGCCATTCGCTTTCGTTATGCCGCAGATGCGCTTTCGACCCGCATGTATCGAACCACACGGGAGATGATTGAAGGCTGGACCAAAAATCTGGCCGTGTTATTTCCACGTCCAATTTATCTTACTGCGTGGCGAGTACTGGATTTTGCGCTTTACTTTGGCTTGCCCGCTTTGGCCCTGGGAGTTTCCTGGCTGGTGAGTTGGCAGCGGTGGACGTTGCTGGTGCTATGGCTCAGGACGTTGTGGCGTTTTTATGCGCGTGTTGCCAGGTCCAACTTTCCTGCCCTCGATATTGCGATCTCGATCCTGGGGATTCCTTTATTTGTCTTCCTGCTGATTCGGAGCACGATCCATCACAGATTCCGAAAGGCCGTTGTATGGAAAGGAAGAACTTACCAGGCCGGTAGCTAACTGCCTATTCGCTTGCGAGATTTTGAAGGGCTACACTAGAAGAGATGATCTTTCTTACTCGAAAGGCCGAGTTTTCTGCCGCGCACTTCTACTGGGTTGAGGATTGGACCGAGGAGAAGAACCATAGAATCTTCGGGAAGTGCGCCAATCGCAATGGACACGGCCATAACTATACGATTGAAGTGACGGTTGCGGGCGAGGTCGACCCGGTCACCGGGTTTGTCGTGGATCTAAAGCAGCTGAAGGACATCCTTGAGCGCGAGGTGATCAGTGTCTACGACCATCGTCATCTGAATCTGGAGGTCCCGGAGTTCCGGTCAAGTTTGCCAACGACGGAGAACATCGCTATTGCGATCTGGAAAAGGCTTGAAGACAAGATTCCAAATGCAAAGCTGCATCGCATTCGTGTCTATGAAATGCCCGATCTCTTCGCAGATTTTTATGGGGAGCAGGGATGAAGGCTTATCTCTCACGCCGCTATCACTTCAGCGCCTCGCACCGGTTACATACGGAGGCTTATGATGATGCGCGCAATCGGGAGATTTACGGTAAGTGCAACAATCCACATGGACATGGACATAATTACATTGTCCAGGTGACCTTCAGCGGTCAGGTCGATCCGGTTACAGGAATGATCTTTGATCTTGCCGAACTGGATGCCTTTGCTCAGACGAGTCTGATTGACCGCTTTGCTCATACCAATCTGAATGCGCTGGATTGTTTTGCGAATCATGTTTCCACTACGGAGAATCTATCTATAGAAGTCCATCGGATCTTTGCAGGATTTCCTGCCGCTCATCTTGAGAAGGTGCATATCGAAGAGACAAGCAACAATTCCTTCGAATATGCGGGCGATGCAAAGCTTCTCCGTGGAACTCTCTAAAGAAAGGCCCAGGTATGGCCAGTACAAAGAACGTATTTGAAGCAACCTCTCTTTCCGAGTTTTCTACGCAGGACCTTTATCGGGAGATACTCTCGCGCATTGGCGAGGACCCGAACCGTGATGGTCTTATCCGCACACCGGAGCGGATGGAGAAGGCAATGGCCTTTCTTACCCGCGGTTACAGCAAGAACATTACCGATGTGCTGCACGAGGCATTGTTCGACGTCGATTATGACGAGATGGTGATCGTGAAGGATATCGAGTTCTTTTCCATGTGTGAACATCACTTGTTGCCCTTTTTTGGGAAGGCACACGTTGCTTATGTTCCAAATGGCAAGGTGATTGGGTTGAGTAAGATTCCACGCCTGGTGGACGTCTTTGCTCGCAGGTTGCAGGTGCAGGAGCGGCTGACACGTGAAATTGGCGATGCGATTACGGAGGCGATTAATCCTCAGGGAGTCGCAGTGATTATGGAGGCCCAACACCTGTGCATGATGATGCGCGGCGTGGAAAAGCAGCATTCGCTGACTGTGACCTCTGCCATGCTTGGCGTCTTTAAGACGCAGCTCCAGACGCGAAATGAGTTCCTTTCTCTGGTCCGGAGAAATGGCAGCTTTTAGCGCAACCTTTCATCAGTTCTGACCGGTAAACTAAATGGTGGAATGAATGGTCTTTTAGTCGTCGATAAGCCTGCCGGGATGACTTCGCATGATGTGGTTGCGATTGTCCGGCGGGCAACAGGAGAACGGTCGATCGGACATCTGGGAACTTTGGATCCGATGGCGACCGGGGTTTTGCCTCTCCTCATGGGAAAATATACCCGGCTGGCGCAGTTTTTTGGTTCGTCAGAGAAGTGCTATGAAGGACGAATCCGGTTTGGTTATGCGACCGATACCTTCGATGCCGAGGGGACGCCGACATCGCCGTCAAAGCCGCTGCTGATGTCGCTGGAGCAGATCCGAAAGCTGACAGAACAGTTTCACGGCGAGATCGACCAGGTCCCCCCGATCTATTCAGCGAAGAAGATTCAGGGTGTTCCTGCGCACAAACTGGCACGCGCTGGGATGGATGTTCCGGTCAAGTCGGCACGCATCACCATTCATGGTTTTCAGCTGCGCTCGCTGCAAGGCGAGGAGGTGGACTTCTTCATTCATGTTTCGGCGGGTGGATATGTGCGCTCCGTTGCGCACGAGCTTGGACAGCTCGTTGGCTGCGGGGCACACCTCTCGATGCTGCGTCGTACCCGCGCAGGAGCGTTCACGCTAGTCCACTCCATTAGAATCGATGAATTAAAGTCGTTCAGCACACCTGAGATTGAAGCTCGTCTGCCGCATCCACGCACACTATTACCGGAGATGCCGAGCGTTACGGTGGATGAGCAGACCGCAGGTAAGCTGCGCAATGGGATGCAGGTGAACGTGCCTGACTTTTCCCCGGCCCTGTTGCTGAAGATTTTTACGGGACCGACCGATCTGTTGGCGATCGGCCGTCGAATTGCCGGGACCCTGGTTCAACCTATTGTCGTGATGGGGTAGCGGGTTCCTTCTTTAGTAGAGGCTGAATCAATCCCAGGACATTCTGGGCGACGACCTTGTTGCCTGCGGCAGTCGCGTGCGTTCGATCAGACTGCATCATGCCGTCAACGCCAAAGACTCCCTTGAGCAGGAAGGGAAGCATGGGAACCCGGTATTTCTTCGCCAGTAGGTTGTAGGTCTGGTTGAACTGGTGGATGTAATCCTGCCCATAGTCCGGCGGCAATGTAATTCCTGCCAGCACGACGCGAGTACCACTTTCAGTCAGAGTGGAGAGGATCTTATCCAGGTTGGCTCTTGTGTCTTCGATGCGCAGCCCTCGCAGGCCGTCGTTTCCGCCGAACTCCACGACCACGATGGCCGGTTTCATGGCAGCGATTCGGGCGACGCGTTCAAGCCCATCTTTGGTGGTGTTGCCGCTGATCCCGGCATTCACAATGCGATAGCTATATCCCTGGCGATCGAGGTCGGTCTGTAGAAAATCCGGGTAGGATTGCCCCATCTCGGTGCCATAACCGGCCGTTAGGCTGTCGCCAAAGCAGACAATGCGTGGCCGGGAATCTGCCTCGACCTTAAGCTCTACGTGGTTAGAACCTACTGATGGAGAGGAAGGCTCAGCCTTTGGCTGCTCCTGCAAATTCATTGTCGGAGTAGAAGTGGACCGGCAACCGGAAAAATAGACCAGAGTTACCGCTAGTATAGGAACAATTGCGACTCGCCGCATTGCTATGAATCTATCAAAGAAAGCGGCAGGCCGGCCGGAATGGAGAACAAAGGAATGGCGGAAGTATCAGCAATCATTACGGTGGAAGGTCTGCACAAGTCGATTCGGAATGGCGCCAGGACAGTCGATATTCTCAAAGGGATCAGCTTTACCGTTCCCAAGGGACAATTCGTCGCGGTGATGGGATCGTCAGGCAGCGGGAAATCAACATTGTTGGGCTTACTGGCTGGTCTGGATACACCAAGCTCTGGTGAAGTAAAGCTGGCTGGAACGGCAATCTCGTACCTTCCTGAAGATAAACTGGCCAGAGTTCGAGGGCGAACCGTCGGATTTGTATTCCAGTCTTACCAGCTGGTTCCTACACTGACAGCGCTGGAAAATGTCCTTTTACCGTATGAGCTGAATGCGGAGAGTTCCAGTGCAGCTGAAGGTCAGCAGAGAGCGCGAGAGCTGCTGACAAATGTTGGCTTGAACGATCGGATGGATCACTATCCCGTCCAGCTCTCTGGTGGAGAACAGCAGCGGGTCGCATTGGCGAGGGCTTTTATCCTGCGCCCTCCCATCGTGCTGGCTGATGAGCCGACCGGCAATCTCGATACAACGAATGGCGCCCATATCCTGGAGCTCCTGCTGAACCTGAACCGCACCGAAGGAACAACACTTGTGCTGGTGACTCACGATCCAGTGCTGGCGAGCTATGCAGACCGGCGCATCGTGCTTCGCGATGGAACCGTGATCTTAGATGAGGTTCAGCAGCCCGTAGAGTTTACGGTGAATCGATAACGTTATGGCTTCGCTCTCCTATAGTTCTGCCATCAAGATTGCAAGCCGCGAGCTTCATTTCTCGCGGGGAAAGTTTTTCTTTGTCGTTCTCTCTGTGGCTATAGGAGTGGCGGCTCTTACGGGTGTGCGTGGCTTTTCTTCTTCCTTCCGGGCTGCACTTCTGGACCGCGCTCGCTCGATTATGGCGGCGGATCTGTCTGCGCGGATGTTTCAGCAGCCCACGCCCGCAGAGCAAAAGGGGCTGGACGCGATCGCCGCTGAGGGTGTTCAGATAACGCCAGTGACCGAAATGCTCTCGATGGCGAGCTCGTCGAAGACACTCGATCCATTACTGGTTTCTCTGAAGGCCGTCGACCCGCAGGCGTATCCGTTCTATGGAGAAGTCGAGCTTTCGCCGAAAGGGAAGCTGAAGGATGTCCTGAAGGACGACACTGTCGTGGTTGCAGACGACCTCCTGGTAAGGCTGCATATGAATGCGTGCGATTCGCTGAAGATCGGAAATCGCATCTTCCGGATTGCCGCAATAGTCGTAAACGAACCTGATCGCCTCTCGGGTAACTTTGCTGCTGGGCCGAGGGTCTTTATTTCACGCGCGGGACTGGATGCGAGTGGGCTGCTTGCTCCTGGAAGCCATGCGGGGCAGAGATTCCTCTTCAAGGTTCCGAAGCCCAGCGATGGAACGCCGATCTCCGAGAAGGAGGTTGCGAACCTGAAGGAGAGACTGGAAGAGCTGCTTCCCGAATCACAAGTGATCGATTACCGAGAGACCAACCCTGCATTGACACAGGGGCTCGATCGAGCCACCAGCTTGCTCTCGTTGATGAGCCTGGTTGCGTTGGTACTGGGAGCGGTGGGTGTCGCGATGGCCATGCGGGCTCATCTGGAACAGAGGCTCGACACAATCGCCATTATGAAGTCGCTTGGCGCGGGCTCCCGGGAGATTATTCGGATCTACCTGATCCAAACTCTGCTCTTAGGCCTGTTGGGAGGTGGCCTTGGCGTAGCTCTCGGCGGATTTGTACAGATGGCCTTTCCTTATTTTCTCGGGAAGCTGTTGGGTGTTCCAACCTCGGTCCATCTCCAGCTTCGTACGGTTTTGACGGGTTTTGGCGTTGGAATTCTGACAACGCTTCTCTTTACCTTACCGCCGCTATTGGATATCCGTTCCGTCCGCCCCATTCTGATTCTGAGGCGTGCAGTCGATGAGAGTTTCGATCCCTTCTTGATTGCGTTGCGCCGCAAATTCGTGAAGAACCTGTCTCAGATTGGAGCGGTTGCGCTCATCTTGATTGGATTGGCGGCGATTGCAGCGACGCTGTCTGATTCGGCGACCGTGGGACAGGTCTTTGCTGTTGGCCTCGTTGCTGTACTTGCTGTGCTGCTTCTCGCTTGTGCCGGGCTCCTCGTAGGTCTCCGCAAATTTCTCAGCAAAACTCGCCTTAGTCTGCCGTCGGTCCTCAGGCATGGGCTCGCGAACTTGTATCGGCCGGGCAATCCATCAGCGGCTTTGCTCGCAGCAGTTGGGCTTGGAGTGATGCAGATTATGTCTGTCTTTTTGGTGCAGCAGGCAGTTGTAAAGGAACTTCATCTGTCGAGTGCGCCGAATCTGCCCAATGTCTTCCTGATCGACATCACATCGAGCGAGATAGAGGGTGTTCGCCAATTACTGAAATCGCAGTCCAGCGTGACCGCTGATCCGGAGCTCCTTCCCGTTGTGTCGTCGCGAATTATTGCAATCGATGGAGTCCCGGCAACGAAGGCCACACTTAAAAACTTTCCGAAAAGGATGCTGCAGTCCATCTCGCTGACTTCATTTAAAACCGCTCCTGCCGGAACAACAGTCGTCGATGGCGAGTGGTGGTCTGCGCAGGAAAACCAACCCGTTGTTGCTATCGCGAAACGTCAGGCGGAACGATTAGGGGTTCATGTCGGCTCGAAGGTAACGTTTGCTGCGCAAGACTCAGAGTTTGTTGCGACAGTCATTGCCTTAACGAAGTCAGATGGACAACATACCTATTCTCGTGCCGAGTTCATACTGCCCCCGGTGATCCTGAAGGACCTGCCGGTTGTCTGGTACGGCGGGGTTCATGCCGTACCGAATCGCGTTGGCGAACTCCAGAGAGCGCTCTATCAGACGTATCCGACCATCACGGTGATCAACGTCGCGCAGGCATTGGAGACGGTGCGTTCTGTTGTGATTCAGATCACATATGTCATCCAGTTCCTAGCGGCATTCAGCATCTTTGCTGGGATTGTGATCCTGGCAAGCGCCGTTGCCGGTACACGTTATCGCAGAATACGCGAGGTCGTCGTTTTGAAGACTCTGGGAGCGACCCGGGTGCGGATTGCTTCGGTATTTTCTATTGAGTTCGCCGTTTTGGGAGCAATTGCCGGGATCGTGGGAATCGGGTTCGCAAATGTGATCGCACGAGTGTTATTGAAGCGAATGTCGGTGACGTACCACTTTCATTGGGGGTGGACCGTGATAGCGCTCTTGGCGACCGTAATTGTGACTATCGCAACCGGGTGGTCAGCAAGTTTTCGTGTGCTTGGGCAAAAGCCTCTGGAAGTGTTGCGAGAAGAGTAAAGCGATTCAGCTCCATAGAATTGGGCTGTGAGCGACGATTCCGCAGGCTGTACGATGGAAGAGGTTTGCAATCTAGATCGACTGCGGTGTGGTCAATGGATGGAATGGACGACGTGCTTCTGGCGAAGCATCAGGAGAGGTATGGTGCGACAGGGAAGCTCTTTCGGGCGCCTGGCCGAGTAAATCTTATTGGTGAGCACACGGATTATACCGGTGGTTTTGTGATGCCCATGGCGATCGGCTTCCATACCTCGGCTGTCGTGAGCCCGAGGCATGACCATCGCATGGTGTTCTACTCCCAAAATTATAGAGAAGAAGTTTCTCTTGAACCAAATGATCTGATGAAAGGCCGCCGCGACCACTGGAGCGACTATCCCGCTGGGGTCGCCTGGAGCCTTGGTCAGGAAGAGATCGAATTCGGCGGCTTCAATATGACTCTCTCCGGGAATGTCCCACTCGGAGCAGGGTTGAGTTCGTCCGCATCGGTTGAGGTTGCCACTGTGATGGCAATTTTGAACCTTGCGGGTAAGGGTCTGCCGCTGGAGAAGATTGCAACCCTGTGTCGGCGAGCGGAGAACGGGTATGTGGGTGCCAAGAGCGGGATTATGGACCAGTTTGTTGTGGCTGGAGCAGTAGCTCATCGGGCCATGATGCTGGATTGCCGCTCTCTCGAATTTGATCTCCTGCCTCTTCCGGAAAATGTTCGCGTGGTTATCGTGAATTCCATGGTCAAGCATGCGGTTGCAACGGGGGAATATGGAAGCCGTCGTGATGAGGTTGAGGCCGGGCAAGAGGTTCTGCGCCATGAACGGACGGGGATTGATCTGTTGAGAGATGCAACTCTGGCGGATCTCGAGTCCTGTCGCGAAAAGATGTCTCCGGCGAGCTTCCATCGCTGTCGCCATATCATCACGGAGAACAGTCGTGTACAGAAGGCTCGCGAAGCATTACTCGCCGGCGACGTGAAGGGCTTTGGCGATCTCATGGTTGCGGCGCATGCAAGTCTTCGTGATGACTTCGCGGCTAGTTGTAGCGAGATCGATTCTCTGGTCGAGATTGCATTGCGTCACCCCGCCTGCGTAGGCGCGAGAATCACCGGAGGAGGATTCGGTGGTTGCACTGTCAATATCGTGCAGGTCTCAGCGGCGGATAACTTTGTTGCGATGGTCCGTAACGAATATAGGCAGGCTACGGGAATTGATGCGGAATGCTTTATCTGCGAGCCTGCCGATGGAGCACTGGAACTTGCGACAAAAGGTGGCAAGGCATGAACTCGTTCACACAGCAGAACTCACATCGGCGATTCAACCCTTTGAAGCGGGAGTGGGTTCTGGTCTCTCCGCACAGAACGCAACGTCCCTGGCAGGGGCAAGTCGAGAAACCGGTACAACCCGCGGCGCTAGCCTACGATCCGGAGTGCTATCTCTGCCCCGGAAACTTGCGTGCTGGCGGTGTTCGAACCGATTCTTACACCAGCACCTACGTCTTTGAGAATGACTTTGCGGCGCTGAAGGCAGATGTTCCTGCCTTTCGCGAGGACGAAGAAGGCAAAGGGCTCTTGATCGCAGAAGGGGAGAGCGGGATCTGCCGCGTCTTATGTTTTTCGCCACGTCACGATCTGACTCTGGCGAAGATGGAGATCGCTGACATCCGGAAGGTGGTCAATCTCTGGGATGCACAGACTCAGGAGCTTGGTGCCCGCGAAGACATTCAGTACGTTCAGGTCTTTGAGAACCGCGGCGCGATGATGGGAGCGAGCAATCCTCATCCTCATGGCCAGATCTGGGCGAGTCGTTCGGTCCCGAATGAAGCGGCGGTAGAGCAGGCCGCCCAGGAGGTCTACCTGAGCGAGCACGGCTGCTGCTTGCTCTGCGCATATCGCGATCTGGAGATTGCAAAAGGCGAGCGCATCGTCGCTTCGAACTCCAGCTTTATTGCGTTGGTGCCTTTTTGGGCTGTGTGGCCGTTCGAGGTGATGATCTTACCTGCGCGACATATTGCGGATCTTGCCGCGATGACCGACCAGGAACGAGATGACCTGGCGACGATCCTGAAAGCAGTGACCTCGGCCTACGATCGCGTCTTCGATACCCCATTTCCTTATTCCATGGGGCTGCACCCACAGCCGTTTGATGGAAAAGAGCATCCGGAATGGCACTTCCATCTCCATTTCTATCCCCCTTTGCTGCGTTCGGCGACGGTGCGGAAGTTCATGGTCGGATTTGAGCTTTTGGGATCGCCACAGCGCGACATCACTCCGGAATCGGCTGCGGAAACACTGAGGAAAGCCTCCTCTTCCCAATAGACAACAGATGTCGCTAACGTGAAGTGTGTGGTGTTGATTTGCAGCCGCAGGACTCTCGTATCGTCAGCGTAACGGGAAGGACTGTTCTCACACTGGAAGTCTTGAGCTCGCCACGGATTCGTTGCAGCAAAAGGCGAGCGGAAACATTTCCAAGTTCCGACGCGGGCTGGCGCACGGCTGTGACAGACGGCGTAATCAAGGAAAAAAAGTCGACATCATCAAAGCCAAGGAGAGGGATCTCTTTGCCCATAGAAATGCCCAGTTTCTTGAGTGCCTCGATCACCCAGATTGTGGCTGCATTGTTAGCGGTGAACAATGCGTCGGGACGATGAGAGGAGGCGAGAAGATCTGCTATCGCGTAAGCTGCTGATTCTGGCCCGGACAGGTTAATCTCCTTGAGTGACTGTAACTTAGCCTTCCTCATGGATTCCTTATATCCGGCGATCCGTTCCTTGATAGTGATCAGGTGGGAGTTTGCTGTGATGCAGGCGATCTTTTTATAGCCATGCTGTACGAGGTGGTCGACAGAGATCTGCGCTCCCGCTCGATTCTCCACCCCGACAGAATCAGTTGCAGCAACCTCCATTGGCCGATCAATCGTCACAATAGGAATCGTGCCCGTTGCGATTGTTTTCAGATGGTGGCTGCGGCTGTCTGCCGGAACCAGCAAGATGCCGTCAACGGGATGATGGGTCATCATCTCCACCTGGGCGGCTTCCACGACGGGATCATCTCCGGAGGCTGCAAGCCAGACTAAGTAACCGCTTTCGCGCGCCGTCTCCTGAACCGCATGGCTGACAATGGAAAAAAATGTATCCGAGATGTCGGGAACGATCAGTCCGATGGACCGGGACAGCTTCCCGGTAAGGATTCGAGCGGCATGATTGGGGCGGTAGTCCAGCTTCTGGATGGCCTCCCTGACCCGCCGTGCAGTCTCTTCGGCAACATAAGGATGGCCATTGATCATGCGGGAGACTGTCATAGGCCCTACGCCGGCCTCCCGTGCAACGTCTTGCAGAGTCGCCCGTTTTAAATGGGAAGATTTATGCACAGACTCCATCCTTTTATGAGAGGGCTACCACATCTCAGAAGCCAGGACAACGGGCAAATTCACCATAAATTCAGATGATTTTTATTGACAAGCATTAACGTAAACGCGTAAACATGATTCGCGCTATGATAGCGCAATCATAACAAGACAGTTTTGTTGTTGGATCTTTTGAGGAGGTTAAGTGAAAAGTTACAGACGCACTATCCGTACGCTTCTATTCGTCTTCACTTGCATATTTATAGCGGGAATTCCAGGGTATGGGCAGGATACGTCTTCGTTATCCGGCACCATTACAGATTCATCCGGGGCATTGGTGCCAAAGGCAAATATTACGCTTCGGAATAATGCGACCCGTATAGAGATTCGCGCTACGTCAAACGATAGCGGTAACTTTACCGTAACGAATCTGGCTCCGGGAAACTACAATCTGCATGTTGAGGCGCCGGGATTCCAGACGACAGATCTTAACGGTATTCAGGTTGACCCGAACATCGGTCGCCGCGTAGACGTCACGATGCGGGTCGGCGATACAGCGACGTCCATTACGGTTGAGGCGAATGCCAATACCGTACAGACCGAAAGCGGTGCTGTAGGCCAGCTCATCACCCAGGAACAGGTCAAGAATATTCAGCTTAATGGCCGCAACCCAATCTATTTGGCCCAGATGGAGCCAGGTGTGGTGCGCGGTCAATCAATGGCCGCATTTAGCTTCGGTTTGGACAACGGTATCAACGTCAATGGAGCCCGCTCACAGGAGAGCGTAATTACCTTCGATGGCGCCCCGATGGTACGCACACGTTCGAACGGTACCAGCGTCGGCGTCGCCGATGTGGATTCAACTTCCCAGATCCAGGTGCTGACGACGAGCTATGCAGCGGAGTACGGTCGTACTTCGGGCGGTCAGATCCGCATGGTTCCCAAGAGCGGATCTTCCGAATTTCACGGTAGCGCATTTGAGTACTTCCGCAATAGCGCGCTGAATGCCAATACGTGGAAGAACAACCAGGCCGGTGCTGCCCGTGGCGCCTTCCGCTATAACCAGTTCGGCTGGAACCTTAATGGCCCGGTCTTCTTTGGCGGCTTTAACAAGAACCACGACAAGCTCTTCTTCCTCGTTGGTCAGGAGTGGGTGAAGTTCCCCCATAACGACGTGGTGTTCAACAAGACGCCGACCGCATTGATGCGTCAGGGCAACTTCAGCGAACTGCTCGGATCAAACATCTTTTATAGCTCTCCAGTGCAGATTGTGGATCCGACAACGGGAACACCGTACGCCGGCAATATCATTCCTCAGGGACAACTCAGCCAGAACGGAACCGGTCTACTACGGGCCTATCCTTTGCCCAATGTCAGCGCACCAACCTACAACTGGGTTGATTCGGCACTCTATACAGAGAATCAGCGCAAAGACTCTGTCGTGGTTGACCTGGTTCCAACCGACAAACACCACTTCCGGTTCAGCATGCTGAACTACAATTACAACGACTACGAGCCGCACTTCGGCAACTTCAACACCAACCCCCGTATCTTCAACCGTCCGAACCAGATTGGTGTTGTTCATTGGACTTGGACCATCAGCCCTACCTGGGTTAATGACGCCTATGCCTCGGGTGCAGCAGATCATGTCACCATCGGCATCGATACGAAGTCAGGTTTGTTCGACCGCACTAAGTACGGCATCAACTATCCGTATCTCTTCGGTGCTGCCGACAAGGTTGTGCCGAACAAAATCCCGACTATCCAGATCGCGGGTTTCACTACATTGGATGGCGGGCCGTATCCATCGCGTTCCGGCGGTATCGTTTATGACTTTGGCGATAACGTCACGAAAGTTTGGGGCAATCACACGATTAAATTCGGCTTCCAGTGGGAGTACGCCGGCGAGAACAACTACGACCAGATCAGCGTTGACAATACGCGTCCCGGAACCACCAACAATCAGAACGGTCTATTCAACTTCGGTGACGGACAAGCCATTACATCGAAGGCCGCCGTTGCGAATGCTGCTCTAGGTGACTTCAATACCTATGGTGAGATCGGCACCCGTTCCTACACGTTGTTCCGCGGCAACATGTACAGCATGTATGGCCAGGACCAGTGGCGTGTGAACCCGAAGCTGGTGCTGGAATATGGCCTCCGCTACGACATCATGCAGTCGTACCATGCGTTGTGGGGTAACCAGGCATTCTTCAATCCTGCCAATTACAATCCGGCTTTGGCTCCTACGGTTAATCCCCAGACGGGGTTCCTCACCGGTGGCGACCCGTATAACGGTGTTGTGATCCCAGGCAGCGGTTTCCCCAGCAAGGCCAAAGGCCATGTGCCGGACTCGATTCTCAACGGCAACTATCAGCGGCTCTTCCGCGGATACGACTCGAACTATTCTCCGACTGTGTACACGAACATCCAGCCACGCGTGGGTTTCGCGTATCAGATCGATCCTAATACGGTAATTCGTGCAGGCGTAGGCCGTTATGTACAGCGCCTGGGTATCAGCGATACGGTTCACGTCGGCGGTAACGCTCCGTTCCAGCCAGCTTCTTCGGTGACTAACGGTAGTGTTGACGCACCCGGTGGAAACGGCGTCAACCAACTTCCACTCGCTTTTACGTCACATGCGTACAAGTACCCCAGCCCCGAAGCATGGGGTTGGAATCTGACCGTGGAGCATGATTTCTCCAAACTTGCGGTCTTCACGTTGAGCTACGTTGGTCGTCGTGGTTACCATCTGGAACAACTGGCCAATATTAACCAGCTGCCGATTGGTACCGTCGCTCCTGGAACACAAAATCTTATCAACAAGATCAACCCTGACTCGCTGCGTCCTTACAAGGGCTTCTCGACCATCATTGAGGCCGAGAACACCGGCGGCTCCTTTTATCACTCCATGCAGGCTAACCTGAAGCGTCGCGTCACCAAGGGGCTGCTCTTCGGTGCGGCATATACCTGGTCCAAGAGTCTTGATTATGGTTCGTCGAACGGTACGAACATTGTCAATGCTTATGACAACAGCATTATGTTTGGTCCCAGCGATTTCGATACACGTCACGTGCTTGTGCTCAATTACGTGTATGACATTGGCTTCGCCAATGGCATGAGCAATGTCTTCGGTCGCACCCTCCTGGGCAACTGGCAGTTCTCCGGAACGATCCAGGGGCAATCAGGACGTCCGCAGAGCGTGTCGCGTAACCTCGATCAGGCTGGGGTTGGACCCGGTTCGGGGAATCAGTTCTACCTCAGAACAGCTGAGGCTAAACTGCCGCATCAGTTTGGGAAGACAGGCACCTGGTTTGACCCGTCTGTTTTCAAGGCTGCTGCTCCTGGGACCTTTGCTCCACGCGGTTCTCGTGGCTATATTTATGGACCCGGTTTCAACAGCTTCTCTGCAGCGCTGCAGAAGGAGTTCCATATCATTCCCAGCCACGAGAACCATGCCCTGGTCTTCAAGGCTGAGGCGTTCAACTACCTCAACCACCCGAACCTCGACAATCCCGATATGAGCCCGACCAGCAGCACCTTCGGTCAGGTAACGACCAAGGGCGGTACGTATTCTTCGGAGCGTCAATTCCAGTTCAGCCTTCGCTACGCGTTCTAAGAGGGCTGTACTATCAACCAATCAGCTTGCTCCTGCCGAGGATCTTTCGACAGGAGCAAGCTGATTTCTTTTCTGCGTAATTTCAATTCTGGATTGATCCCATGATGAAAAGTTTTCTCCGCTGTGGCTCGTTCTTCTTCTTCCTTGCAACAACCCCTTTTCTGACCGCCCAGAATGCTGCCGACGTAGATCCGATGCTTGGAGCAGGGAATGGCGGAAACGTCTTTGTGGGGCCAACGTTGCCGTTTGGAATGGCAAAGCCTGGTCCGGATTATGGAGACAACGAAGGCAATGCAGGGTGGGAGGCCACAGGTAATCTCAACGGGTTTTCTCAGTTGCATGTTTCGGGAACAGGAGGTGGACCGAAATACGGAAATATCCTGGTACAGCCGATGATGGGGAAGGCCAATCCGGCGCATAGCTCCGCTCCCCGGCAGGAAGAACATGCCGAGGTGGGTTATTACTCGGTAAAGCTAGCTGGTACGGGAATACACGCGGAGGTTACGACGGCTCGTCGAACTCCCATCTATCGGTTCACCTATCCTTCTCAGGGGCAACGGACTCTGCTAGTCGATGTCGGACACTTGTTGATGCGCAGGCACGATACGCCGCATCGTTATCCCGAGAGCCAGGTCGTTTATTCGACCGACGTTCAAGTTCTATCGCCGACCGAGATCGCTGGCATGCAAGCGTCTGTGATGGGGTGGAATATCCAGACCACTCCGATGAAGGTTTATTTCTATCTTGTGACCGACACGCCTGCGACAGAAAGCGGAACGTGGGAAGACGGAAAAAGTATCCGGCCTGGATCAAAGTCCGCCAGTTACCGAATGCCTTTTACGATGAAAACAATACCTGAGCCCGCTCCAATCGTAAGCAGTGGGGCTTATTTGACCTTTGCTTCAGGCGAAAGGCCGGTCATGGTAAAGATCGGTCTATCGTTTATATCGATTGAGCAGGCGAAGAAGAATGCGAAAAGTGAGATTTCTGGATTTGATTTTGCGGGAACGCGTAAAGCAGCAGTTGAAGCGTGGAATCAAGAGTTCTCAACGGTGAAGATCGATGGAGGAACACCGGATGAGAGGCAGCAGTTTGCAACGGGGCTGTATCACTCAATGCTCATGCCAGTGGATCGTACAGGCGAAAATCCTCTATGGAAGAGCAGTATGCCGTATTACGACGACTTTTATTGTATCTGGGATACATTCCGGTCTTCAACTCCTCTCCTTACCCTGTTACATCCGGAACGAGTCACAGCCATTCTGCAATCCCTACTTGAGATTCAGGATCACGAAGGCTTCTTTCTCGACGGCCGCTCGGGTAACTTTTCGGGAAGGACGCAAGGTGGATCGGATGCGGAGATGATGTTCGCCGATGCTTTTCTTAAGCATCTACCGGGGCTTGATTGGGAGCATGTTTATAAGGCGATGGTTCACGATGCTGATGTGGAGTCAACAGACCCGATTCGTTTCGGTCGAGGAGATATTGAGGATTGGAAGCGACTTGGATATCTTTCCATCGAACACTCCGATCCGGCTGGTGGTCCCGATCGTCCGGGATCGCGTTCCATGGAGTATGCTGCGAACGATTATGCTGTTGCCCTGATGGCCAAGGGCCTGGGGCATGCAGCCGACGCTGAAAAATTTATGCAGCGCGCAGAGAATTGGAAGAAACTGTGGGATGCGGATGCTGTCGATCACACGGCACAGGGGGATGTGAAGGGATTCATTTGGATTCGTCATGCTGATGGCAGGTGGAAGGAAAACTTCAATCCTCATCTGACAGGCACCTGGTATCAGGATAATTTTTATGAGGCCAGCACCTGGACGTATTCTCTCTATATTCCGCAGGATGTTCGGGGTCTCATCAAGATGGCAGGAGGGCCGGAGGTTTTTAAGGAGCGCCTGGATATCTTCTTCGCTCCTGGTCTAGAGGAGCGCTACCGTTATGACGTGGGAAATGAGCCGGGCTTTCTGACTCCTTATCTTTATAACTGGATCGGGCAGCAGAGCAATTCTGCAAAGACCATTCGAGCGATCCTTCCGGAGAGTTATCATACAGGTGTAAACGGCTTACCCGGAAACGACGATTCTGGTGCGATGGGCTCTTTTCTGGTCTTCAATCAGATGGGCTTCTTCCCGGTTGCGGCACAGGATGTTTACCTGATTGGCTCGCCAACGTTCCCTCAGACGACACTAAAGTTAGGGAATGGGAAGACGTTTTCTGTTGTCGCAGAGAACACCTCGCCTACGAATATTTACATTCAGAATGCAACGTGGAACGACCAACCGTATCATCGGTCATGGTTTACTCACGATCAGCTGATGGCCGGCGGCGAATTGAGATTGACTATGGGCGCTCGACCTGCACATTGGGATACGGGTGATCCTCCACCTTCCATGTCGGACGAGACTTTCAGAAAGTAAAGAGGTTCGCCTGCGTATCCATTTGCCTGTTTCGCTATTATTATAGCGGTTCAATTTGTGGTAATTGGTCGATGGTTTCCCAGAGACGAAGAACGCCCCCTGAAGATCCGCAAAATCGGTTGGTGTATCAGTGAGCGAGATCATGCCAATTTGTTTCAACAGTCATTTCTTCTGTTAGCTGGACAGAAGAAAGTTGTTTTAACAAATAGGACATGTGACATCGATTACAGGTACGCTCTTCTTAGAGTGAAAGAGAGAATCATGCGCATGGAGATGCGTGGTCCGTCGTTCTTAAGAGCGTGGTCGCTAAACGGGGCGAGATTCGCTGGAAAGAGCCGAGAAGAAGAAGCGCGGTCGCTGCGCTGGTTGCGAAGTCTTTCCGATTCAGACGTCGATGTTCCCGACGTGCTCTGCCTACAAGATTTTCGAGTTTCGCTTGTGTCCTCGCTATGTGCTTTGCCGTACTTCTGCTTCGTGCCGATGACTAATGGGTGGTTCTTTGGTCAGCGCGAGTTGCTGGGGTTATGCATCGCTTCTCGTTGGCCTATGAATGCGATGGAAGTAGAACATACCTGGGGAGATGGGCAGATCAGAGATCTCCAGGGGGTAGATGAGAAGAACGCACGGACAGGCGACCCACTAGAATCAGATCGCCTTGTATTAGCCACGCAGAATAGGGTGGTGGTTGCCAGTACCGTTATGGTCCCGGGTTGGCCGCATGGGGTGAGAGTGGCGACACATCACGGGTTCTGGACACGTGATGGAGCCTCGCAAGCGGAACAGTTGGAAAGCACAAAAACAGCAGCCAGCTTTCTACAGCGTCAAGGCCTAGAACATGATGGCGTTCTATTCATGGCAGATTTCAATCCAGACAAAGAAGGCCATGTTTGCCAGATCTACCGAGACAGTGGAGCGAAGGATTTTCTGCCAAGGAGCATTCGTACGACTCTGGCACCCGAACATCCTGCTGCAAGGCTAGGCATTCGAAGCGATTGTGTGATGGCATGGCCTAATGCATGGGGGAAAATGCCATTCAAAGCGATATCAGTTTATGTGGATCCATCGCCTGGAAGCGATCACCTGCTGATCAAGGCAGAGTTTATGCGTGCGTTCAATGATTCTTTAAGTGGGTGGAATGAACCGATGCGAAAGACTACTATTGCTCAATAATTTCAGATATTAGTTGAAGTTCGAACAATCAACTCGACCGGCAGCAGGATTTCACGGGCAGGAATAGCAGGATCAGCAATACGCTCGATGAGAGCAAGTGTGGCAGCTCGAGCGATTTCACGACAAGGCTGTCGAATCGTAGTGAGTGGAACAGAAAGCAATGTGGCATACTGCACATCATCGAATCCAGCCACGAGCAGCTGACTGGGTACGCCGACGCCGAGAGTATTGAGTGTACGCAAGAGGAGTGCGGCGGTCTGATCGTTTGCGCAGAACCTGTTAAAAACAACAAAATACTGTCTATGCATAGACCTTAGACGAGCGTTCTGGCTATAGTAACGCGAGTTGCCATCGGTAGATGGAGTTTCTTTACAACGAAAGCTGTCGGTTATGACTTTACAAGTTCCTTCTGTGAAAACAAATATCAATATGCGTGATATTCAGGCCTCCCTTAAACAATTACGTAGTGCCCGAGTGACTGTATTCGGGGACTTTTGCCTCGACGCGTATTGGATCATGGATGAAGCAGAACAGGAGCTTTCGGTAGAGACGGGGCTTTTGATACGAAGAGTTCGTGAGCAACAGTACTCGCTGGGCGGGGCGGGGAATGTGGTTGCCAATCTTGTGAGTCTCGGTGTAGGTGCTGTACGTGCAGTGGGAGTGGCAGGTCTCGATGTCTTTGGTTCGCGCATGGTCGATCTGTTGCGGAGTTTCGGCATTCTGATGGATGGCTTTTTACTACAAGAGGACTGGCAGACGATGGTATACGCAAAGCCGCGCATAGGAAGTGCGGAAAGCAACCGTATCGACTTCGGTTCCTTCAACGATCTTAGCGATAAAGACCTCGATACTTTGACTGACCAATTGGAAGTTGCAGCCAGGCAGAGCGATGTTGTCATTCTTAACCAGCAGGTACCCCGCGGCGTGATGACACGTCATATGATGCAGAGAGTCAATAATCTGATAGAGTCCCTGCCCGAGGTCATATTCATAGTTGATGCGCGTGATAAAGCTGAACAGTTTGCGCCAGCTGTACTGAAGTTAAACAGCGTGGAGGCAAGCCGATGCCTTGGGCAAGCTCACGACGAAGAGATATCGCTTGACCGTTCCCTTCAGCAGGTACGTGAGTTACAGGGACGCACAGGTAAGCCGGCGTTTGTAACGCGCGGTATGCAGGGGATCGTATTTGCTGCAGGGGATGATGCGGGTCATGTTCCGGGCATTTATATCTCAGGCGAAGTCGATACCGTAGGTGCAGGAGACACCGTAGTTTCAGCATTGGCGGCAACCTTGGGTAGTGGACAGTCCGCCAGGATGGCGGCCGAATTGGCGAACCTCGCAGCTATGGTGACTGTGCAGAAGATTCGCACGACTGGAACGGCTAGTCCAGAAGAGATTTTGCGAGTAGCAGCGGAGAATGCGCGTGGAATGCACTAAAGCAGAGCCGGCCATTCTGGCTGCGGAGCAGATGCCTGCGGAACGTGATCGCCTCGTAGCTGAAGGCAAGCAGTCGGCGTTCACAATGGGTGCTTCGATATTCTGCATCGTGGCCATGTAGCATACCTGGCATTTGCGTGTTCCCAGGGTGATGCTCTGGTAGCTGGTTTGAGCACGGATACGTCAGTGCGTCGAACAAGGGAGAGCTAGGCCAGTTAACTCTAAAGAAGATCGTGCTTATATGGTTGGTTCTCTGCAATCCATCAACTATGCGGTTCTGTTCGTGAAGATGAGTCGAAAGAGTTGATTTGCAAGATTCTTCCACAGGTGATGGTGAAGGGATTGGGCATGCTATGTCAGTGGTCGTGAGATCGTGGAGCTTTATGACGGACGTGTTGTGTAGCTGAGATGGTTGAAGGGCGATCGACGACAAGAGTGATCGAGAAGGTATTGCGAGCATATGCAGAGGTGAAGCGATGAATGGGCGTATTGCGGTGACAAGAGCGGCGGGCTTCATCGGCCGCAATGTTGTGGAAGAGCTTAATCGTCGTGGCCATGAGGACATTCTGCTAGTTGACGTGCTGGGTGCGGATAACAAGTGGAAACACCTGCTCGGTCTGCGTTACGAAGATCTGGTTTCACCTGCACACTTCCTTGATTTGATACAGAGCGGAAGACTGGAGCCGGTAGGGCGTGTAATTCATCTGGGCGCGAGCAGTGCGACGACGGAATGCGATGCAGACTTTCTATTGGAAAATAACTATCGTTACACGCGCCAGCTATGTGAGTGGTGTATTCGAACTGGGGCGCGGTTCGTGTACGCATCGAGCGCTGCAACGTACGGTGACGGAGAGTTGGGGTATTCGGACGATGATGCGATTACGCCGCACCTCAAGCCTTTGAATATGTATGGGGTATTCGAAGCACATGTTCGATCTTTGGGTGCTCCGACATAATCTGTTAGATCGCATTGTTGGTCTCAAATACTTTAACGTCTTCGGCCCGTATGAAGACAGCAAAGGAGATATGAGATCAGTTGTCTCTAAAGCCTATAGCCAGATACGCCAAACAGGAAAGGTTCAATTATTCCGTAGCTATCGCCCAGAGTATGCAGATGGCGAGCAAATGAGGGATTTTGTATATGTCAAGGATGCTGTAGATGTGACGCTTCATTTTGCTCTCAACAGCGAAGCTGGCGGACTTTTCAATTGTGGCACAGGGCAGGCTCGAACATGGAAAGACCTGGTGCTCGCGGTCTATGCTGGCTTGGGGGTACAGCCACAGATTACGTTCATCGAGATGCCCGAACAATTGCGTGGGAAGTATCAGTATTTTACGCAGGCGGAGATTTCAAAACTGCGGAAGTCTGGATACATGCGGACTTTTACGCTTCTGGAGGACGCTGTCCGAGAATATGTGCAGGATTTTTATTTGCCTCAGGAAGCGTGAGACTCTCACCTGAGGGTTCGGATGAGAACTGTACTTGGACATAAGTCGTAACTGGCTTGGCCGTGGAGCGATGCCCAATTATTCAGTTTGTTTCTGGCTCTTTTCAAACGGGCAAGGCTTTCAACATTATCGGGAGCGATCAAGGGCTCCTCGCAGCTCCTGTCGAATTGACCCGGCTTGTCCCGCTCTAGCGGAGCGTACAGATTTGATCGTCGATTTCAGCCATGTACGCGGAGAAAATGTCACCTTCAGAGCGACGACCTCGGACTGATGCAGTTCCGCGTCGACAAAGAACGAGTAGAGATACGAGGCGACTTCCGAAGAGCTTACGTTCGATCGAGTGGATTAACGAAGAACGAGCAGTACGACGCGGGTGATGATCTTAAATCAGTTGGATGATGATAGCGGTATGGCTATGACAATACTTCTAAACCGGAAGCGCTGGGCAAATCCGGTAACAGAGCAGTCGAAACTGAATTCAGTTGAAATTTGGGAATCTGGCCAATCTCACGCAGGATACCCATCCGATCCATCTTCATCTGGTAATAAGTCTCCTAAAACATGCAGGCATCGGATCTTATTGATGATTAACTCGCCCACAGCACAACGGAATTATTGACGTGACGAGTGGATCGCTGGATTCGTCTCATACCATAGATCATTCTGTGGCTTCACAAAGCCAATTCGGTCAGCGATGCTAGGAAACGTACAGACGATGAGTCAAATTCTGTTGGAAGAGATTCATATAGGAAATTTATAAAATTTATTTATCTTCAATAAGTAAATTCATTTTTCCGAAGATCAAAATTTGCTGCATAATGACAGGTGAGGATCGTGAAGCAATTTTAGCGAATTGATTTCCTTTGCCGGCCGCGCACGAGATTTCCATGACTCTTGATGACACAAGACGCTGGTATTCCCACTTAATGACGCTTGGGATGCTTTTTCTTGCAGCTGCTGTGTTTTCATGGGGATCTCAGTACAAGCTCTCTCTGTATAATCTTCCGGCTAAAGCGTCAGCACCCATGGCAGCTGCCAAGTTGCTTTCTCAAAAGGAACGTCCCACTTCGGTGAACGTAACAGAACTCGCAGTTGCTGCTATTCCGATCTTTATTACTGCGTTGGCTTGGTGGGTGAGCATCCTCTCGTGCGTTCGCGAAGAGCATGAGTATTCGTATGTTCGTTCAGACGTACAGAATACGAAACGAATTCGACGACCCCAAGGTCAAAGCTTTTTCTTCTTTCGCCCTCCTCCTACTACTTCCTATCTTAATTAATTCCAGTACATCCTAGTCCCTGAGTCATGGCTCAGAATGTTGTAATTTGCCCTTTCTATAGGACAGGTCGCAATTATCTTCTCATGCTGCATTGACGGAATACGGTGTTTACGACATGAAAAAGAGATCCTCCTTGATGTCTGCAGGGATTATCGCCCTGTATCTCCTGGCGAGTCTGATGTTTGCTGGATGCAAAGGCACAACATCGGAGGCGAACACCTCTGATATTGCCGGCGCCGCTGTGGCTCGCGTTACTCGTGAGAATCTCTCCAGCACTCTTACAGTCGCAGGACAGTTCCAGCCTTATCAGGATGTTGAGCTACACGCAAAAGTTTCGGGATATGTTCGTCATATCAATGTCGACATCGGGGATCGGGTACGATCTGGTCAGGTTATCGCAACGCTGGAGATTCCAGAGCTAACCGCGCAGCTGACAGGGGCCCAAGCTGAAGTCAGGCACAGTCAATCAGAGATAGCCAGGGCTCAAAGTGAGGTCGTTGCGGCCCAGTCGAATCATGCTGCACTACACTCGGCATATACGCGACTTGAACAGGCAGCGAAGCAACGGCCCGGATTGATCGCAGAGCAGGAATTAGACGATGCTCGAGCGAAGGACCAAGATTCTGAAGCCCGCATCAATATAGCTAAATCCGCTCTCTCAGCTGCTGAACAACGACTAGGGGTATCTCGTGCCGATAGTCAACGCCTACAGTCGCTATCAGACTACTCGACTGTCACAGCCCCGTTTAATGGGGTTATTACAATGCGTTATGCCGACACAGGGTCCCTGATTCAGGCTGGAACTGCCTCAAATACTCAGGCTATGCCTCTGGTGAGGATTGCACAGAGTGATGTCCTCCGCTTACGAATGCCGGTCCCTGAATCAGACGTTCCCTATATTCAAGATGGCGGTCAAGTTACAGTTAAGGTCCAAGCAACGGGAAAGACCTTCGTCGGAAGGATTGTTCGCTTTGCCCGTGCGCTCGATCCATCAACGCGGACCATGCTTGCAGAGGTTGACGTTGCAAATTCTACGTTGGCTCTGAGCCCGGGAATGTATGCCGAGACGGTCATTTCGTTGCAGCAGCGCAATCATGTGCTTACCATACCAATCCAGGCAATCGTGCAGGGGGAGTCCCAGCCATATGTCCTGGTGGTTGATAGCACCAACCATGTACGAAAGAAACTTGTAACCCTGGGTATTCAGGGTGCGGACAAGGCAGAAATTACAAATGGTCTTTCCGACAACGAACTAGTCATTGTCTCTGCTCAAACCAACTACCAGGCTGGACAAGTTGTTCGTCCGAAGATGGCTTCTGTTCTAATGCCGAACGATGGAGACGGGAACTAATGTCTTCCTTCGCCATTAGGTACCCGTTTTTTGTGCTGATGATGTGCCTAATTGTCGTCATCGTTGGTTTTACCACTGTCGCAGGAATGCCAGTTGATTTATTCCCTGAAGTTAATATTCCGGTGGTTGTCGTTGCGACATTTTATGCGGGAATGCCACCGCAACAGATTGAATCGGATATTACCAACAGTTATGAGCGATTCTTTACGTTGGGGAGTGGAATTGACCATATCGAATCCCGCTCTCTATCTGGCGTCAGCCTTATCAAAATCTACTTTCAACCGGGTACAGATGGCAACGCGGCAGTTAGCAATATCTCCAACCTCGCCATGGCGAATTTGCGCCGATTACCTCCCGGCACTTTGCCCCCTGTAGTTCTTAAATTCGATGCATCAAATTTACCGGTTTGCCTTATCACGCTAAAAGGTCAAGGTCTTAATGAGACTCAATTAAAAGATTTGGCCCAGTTCAGCGTTAGAAATCAAGTTGCAAACGTTCCTGGCGCCTCTGTGCCGCAGCCGTATGGCGGACGCTATCGGCAGATCATGGTGTACGTCGATCCAGTCAAGTTGGAAGCACACGAGATGAGTGTGATGGATGTAGTCCATGCTCTCAATGAATCCAATCTCATTTTGCCTGCAGGTGATGTTCGCATTGGATCGAAAGATTACAACATCTATGCGAACAGCCAAGTGCCAGTAGTTGAGGATATCAATGATCTACCTTTAAAAACCGTCGGTGATGCGTCGGTAATGGTTGCGGATGTTGGACAGGCAAAAGATGCTGGCCAACTTCAAACGAATATCGTGCGGGTCGATGGGCAGCATTCTGTATATATTCCTGTGCTAAAGCAGGGAGGGAACTCCAATACCATCACGATTGTTGATGGTGTGAAGAAAGCTGTAGCTCATCTTCTCGATATTCCGAAAGCACTTAAAACCGATGTTGTTTTCGATCAATCTGTGTTCGTGAAGATCGCAGTTAAGAATGTTATTAACGAAGGCGCGATCGGCCTTTGTCTAACGGCTCTCATGATTCTCCTTTTTCTGGGGAATGTACGTGCAACGATTGCAGTATTGTTGTCTATTCCGATTTCCTGCCTTGCGACATTTCTGGCTCTTAATCTGGGAGGAAGCTCAATTAATACGATGGTGCTAGGCGGCCTCGCTTTGGCGCTCTCTCGCCTTATAGACAACTCGGTGGTTGTGCTCGAAAATATCTTCCGCCATATGGAGATGGGAGAGGCATCGGCTATTGCCGCAGAACGTGGAGGCAAGGAAGTGCAGTTGGCGGTGTTGGCGGCGACCGTAAGTACCTGCATTGTGTTTTTTCCTGTCGTGCTTTTGTATGGTGTGAGCAAGTATCTCTTTACTGCCCTGGCGCTGGCTGTAGTACTTGCTTTATTCGCTTCGTATCTTGTAGCGATGACTGTGGTTCCGCTTTTTTGTGCAACCTTTATTCGCATTGATCCAGGATATGAATATAGCAGCGAGTTAGCTATAGAAGACAGTCTAGAATCTTCAGCCAATACCTCGAATAAATACCGGATATTTCACGCCATAATCCGAAGATTTAACGTAGCTTTTCAAGCTTTGCAGATCAGATACGAGAAGGCTATTGCAGTTTGTCTGGATCATCCCAAGCTTGTAGTTGGAGGGTTCAGCCTTTTTGTGGTGCTCAGTTTTGCTCTCTACCCTTTTCTCGGAAAAGCTTTTTTCCCGCGGACTGATCCTGGTCAATTTGTCATCAATGTAAAAGTTCCGGCAGGAACACGAATTGAACTCACGGATACTTACGTCGGGAAGATGGAAGATGACATTCGTAAGGTTGTTGCGCCAGACGATTTGAACATGATCGTTTCCAATATCGGAATTACTCCCGATTTGTCGGCGATTTACACTTCGAATTCAGGGATGCACACCGCGTTTATTCAGGTAAGCCTGAAAGAAGAACATAAGACGGGTAGCTATGCTTATATGCAACTGGTGAGGAAGGAATTATCCAAGGATTTTCCCGGCGTTACCACTTATTTTCAAGCGGGCGGTTTAGTTGACTCAGTTGTCAATCAAGGGAAACCGGCACCGATCGATATTCAGATCGGAGGAAACGATTTAAAGCAAACGTATCAGTTAGCACAATCGACTGCTGAAAAGCTTCGTGAATTGAATTCAGTGAATGATGTTCTTATTCCGCAAGACCTGGACTATCCCGGCTTGGAGCTGAACATCAATAGAGAAAAGGCGGCACTATTAGGTGTCTCCCCCAAGTCGGTGGTGGATAACGTCATTACGGCCCTTACATCTGACGGTATGATAGCCCCGAGTTTCTGGGTCGATCCTAAAACCGGAAACAGTTATATGTTGACGGTTCAGTACCCCGAAACGCAGATCAAGACTCTCACAGACTTCATGCAGATCCCCCTTCGCTCTCAGGCAACGAGCGCAACGACACCACTGGAATCAGGTGTTGATATTAAGCAGATTAGTACTCCAACCGAAGTGGATCACTATCAACTTCGTCGTGAATTCGATATCTATGTCATGCCAAAGAAGGAAGATTTGAGTCGGGTCGGGGCAGAGGTTAATAAAGTTCTTAATGGCATTCAACGCCCCGAGGGCGTGACTGTGAAAGTTCAAGGATCGGTACGAGATATGCAGCAGTCCTTTTCAAGTTTCGGTATAGGACTTGTGCTAGCTGTCGTACTGGTCTATCTGATTCTGATGGCCCAGTTTGCTTCGCTCTCCGATCCGTTCATCATTTTGCTGGCGGTCCCACCCGGATTATCAGGGGTACTCATCTTCCTTTTGGTGACAGGAACGACACTCAACGTTATGTCTCTGATGGGGGTGGTCATGATGACTGGAATTGCAGTATCGGACAGTATCTTGATTGTTGAGTTCGTCGGTACTCTACGCAAAGAGGATATGCCGCTGAAGCAAGCTCTTGCGGAAGCTTGTAAGGTTCGCTTACGTCCAATTTTGATGACGACGTTAGCGACAATTCTCGGGCTTATTCCGATGGCGCTCGCCCTCGAGCCTGGGAGCGAGCAATACGCACCGCTTGCTCGGGCTATCTTGGGCGGTCTCACTGTGTCAGGTGTGGTGACCGTGTTTCTTGTTCCAACCGCTTATCTTCTCATCCATCACAAAGAGGAAGAGTCCTCTGTCGCAAAGGAGGCCAACCGTGAAGCAGCCGTTGTATAGATCGGGAGCTATGGTTCACGCCAAGCTTCTTCACGCACGAAGCAGAACCTCGGATGTTTTATCAATCGCATTCTGGTTCGAACTGAAAGGCGAATAAACTAATGTCCTCGTTCGCTATCAAATATCCATTTTTTGTGTTGATGATGTGTCTCATCATTATCGTAGTTGGGATAACCACGGTCGTTGGCATGCCGGTAGATCTGTTTCCTGAAGTGAATATCCCTGTAGTAGTTGTAGCAACGTTCTATGCCGGCATGCCACCGCAACAGATTGAGTCCAATATTACCAATAGTTATGAGCGATTTTTTACCCTTGGTAGTGGCATCGACCATATCGAGTCCCGATCCTTACCAGGGGTCAGCCTCATCAAGATTTACTTCCAATCGGGAACGGACGCCAATGCTGCAGTAAGTAATATCTCTAACTTAGCCATGGCAAATCTTCGCAGGTTGCCTCCTGGCACCCTGCCTCCTGTCGTCCTCAAATTCGATGCGTCCAACCTTCCGGTATGTCTAATCACCCTCAAGGGCCAGGGGCTCAATGAAACTCAGCTAAAAGATCTCGCTCAGTTCAGTGTTCGTAATCAGGTGGCAAATGTACCTGGAGCATCCGTACCGCAACCCTATGGCGGACGCTACCGGCAAATTATGGTGTATGTTGACCCGGTCAAGCTCGAAGCTCATCAAATGAGCGTCATGGATGTGGTGCATTCCCTCAATGAATCGAATCTGATCTTACCGGCGGGTGATGTTCGTATCGGCCCCAAAGATTACAACATTTACGCAAATAGTCAGGTTCCTGTTGTCGACGAAATCAATGATCTTCCCTTGAAGACGGTAGGAAACTCCTCCGTGATGGTTGCTGACATCGGTGAGGCTAAAGACTCTGGACAACTACAAACGAACATCGTGCGTGTTGATGGGCAACGATCCGTATATATTCCCGTGCTAAAGCAAGGAGGAAAATCCAACACCATCACTATCGTTAACGGTGTTAAGCGAGCTGTCGCAAATTTGCTAGACATTCCCAAAGTTCTTAAGACCAATGTTGTTTTCGATCAGTCTGTATTCGTAAAAATTGCGGTGAAGAATGTCATCAACGAAGGCACGATCGGACTTGTATTGACGGCTTTGATGATTCTCCTGTTTCTTGGAAATTTACGAGCGACCGTCGCAGTTCTTCTATCCATTCCGATCTCCTGTCTCGCAACGTTTCTCGTGCTGAACCTGGGAGGGAGTTCGATCAATACTATGGTGCTGGGCGGGTTAGCGCTAGCTCTCTCCCGTTTGATCGATAATTCCGTTGTAGTGCTAGAAAATATTTTCCGACATATGGAAATGGGGGAAGATTCAGTCGTTGCCGCGGAACGAGGCGGAAAAGAAGTTCAGCTCGCTGTTCTGGCCGGTACTGTAAGCACTTGTATTGTGTTTTTTCCTGTCGTGATGCTCTATGGAGTCAGCAAGTATCTTTTTACTGCTTTAGCTTTAGCAGTGGTCATTGCATTGTTTGCGTCTTATGTCGTTGCGATGACAGTGGTTCCGTTATTCTGCGCTCGGTTCATTCGTTTGGAGTCGGGCCATGAACATGGAGCAGGGCAGCTGGGCAGTCAAAATTCAGAGCTTACAGGCGAATTCTCCAAAAAACAGGGAGTGTTTCAGTCAGTTGTAGATCGGTTCAATAGAGGGTTTCACAAACTTCAATCTTGGTATGAAGCTACGACGTCTCGGTGTCTAGAACGTCCGGCATTAGTTGTGGGCAGTTTTACTCTGATGGTTCTGCTCAGCTTTATGATTTATCCATTCATGGGGAAGGCATTCTTTCCTCGAACTGATCCCGGCCAGTTTGTCATCAATGTGAAGGTTCCAGCAGGGACTCGGATTGAATTAACTAACGAGTATATCGCTAAGATGGAGCAAGATATACGAAGCGTAGTGATCCCTTCTGATCTAAATATCATCGTTTCGAATATTGGTATTACCCCGGATCTCTCCGCTATATACACGTCGAATTCCGGGATGCACACTGCTTTCATTCAGGTCAGCCTGAAAGAAGACCATAAAATTGGTAGCTATGTGTACATGGAGAAGGTGCGTCAGAAGCTAGCAGAAGACTTTCCAGATGTGGCCACTTACTTTCAAGCTGGCGGCTTGGTCGATTCAGTTGTTAATCAAGGGAAACCTGCTCCGATTGATATTCAGATTGGGGGAAACGACCTAAAGGAATCGTATCAATTGGCCCAGATTATCGCGAAAAGACTACGGGGGCTCAATTCCGTCAGCGATGTACTGGTCCCACAGGATCTTGATTATCCCGGTCTAGAACTTAATATCAACCGAGAACATGCTGCCTTAGTCGGTGTTTCTCCCAAAGACGTTGTTGACAACGTTATCACTGCACTTACCTCGGACGGTATGATCGCGCCGAGTTTTTGGGTCGACCCCGTAACAGGGAATAGCTATATGCTTACGGTTCAGTATCCCGAAACACAAATCAAGACGCTGACGGATTTCATGCAAATTCCATTGCGTTCCAGCAGCGCTTCCAGAACTACACCATTGGACTCTGTAGCAGATATCAAACAGATCAATACGCCGACTGAAGTTGATCACTATCAACTTCGACGTGTTTTTGACATTTATGTGATGCCGAAGAAGGAAGACCTGAGCGTGGCTAACAGCGAAGTAAACAATGTCCTTTCTGCTGTCGCGCGCCCTGAGGGGGTAACCATAAATGTTCTCGGTGCTGTACGTGACATGCAGGCGTCCTTTTCGAGTTTTGCAATCGGATTAGTTTTAGCAGTGGTTCTGGTTTACCTGATTCTTATGGCGCAATTTGCTTCGTTTTCTGACCCTCTTGTTATTTTGCTTGCTGTTCCTCCTGGGATCTCAGGTGTTTTGGTGTTCTTACTGGTAACGAGAACAACACTTAATGTGATGTCGTTGATGGGTGGAGTAATGATGACCGGCATCGCAGTTTCGAACAGTATCCTAATCGTAGAATTTGTGGGCACCTTACACAGGCAAGGTATGGAGCTCAAGCAGGCACTTATCGAGGCATGTAAGGTTCGGTTGCGGCCTATCTTAATGACAAGTCTGGCAACCATTCTTGGATTGATTCCGATGGCTCTTGCCCTCGAACCTGGTAGCGAGCAATATGCTCCGCTAGCACGCGCGATCCTAGGAGGCCTCACCGTTTCTGTTGCCGTCACGATTTTTCTCGTCCCGGCAGCATATTTATTGATTCATCATAAAAAAGACGGCGTTACGGTGGAGGAAGCCTAGTATGTGGGTATTAAGAGGCATTTTGTTAATGCTTTCATTTGGAATCTGTAGTGCAGGGATCTGCGCAGCGCAGGCACCGTTGCCTCAGCAATTACCGAATGCTCCTTCGCCGAAAAACCTTGCGGTGGTTCCAAGCCCGCCCGCTGGTCAACTAGCTGCTGGGCCGAATTTGCTCACCCGCCAACAAGCTGAACAAATTGCCTTGGCAAACAATCCTCGAATTCAGATCAGCCAGCTTTTAGCAAAGGTACAACACCAGGTGGTCCGTGAGCGGCGCGCCGATGAATTACTCAATCTCAATGGAGAATTAACCGCAGTCAGTGCGAATGAGGCAAGTCGAATTTCGACAGGTTCTTTGGCCGCATCACGTTTATTAGAGCATGCGGGCATGGGAATTCAGTTGAGCCAACTCATCACCGATTTCGGACACGCCCAAAATCTTGTAGCTTCGGCGCGATTGCAAGAGAAGGCGCGCTTAGCGGATGTTGAAGCGAGTAGAGAGGATATTATCCTTGCGACAGATCAGGTATTTTTCCATACGATTGAAGCGCAGGCAACATTGAGCGTCGCTCAGCAGACCGTCGCAGCGCGACAGTCGCTCGTGGATCAGGTTAGCGCGCTTACCGTCGCCAAGCTCAAGTCTGATCTGGATCTAAGTTTCGTGCAGGTAAATTTATCCCAGGCGAAATTGCTACAGATTGATGCTCAAAATAATCTCGATGCTTCAAAGGCCGCACTGAATGAGGTGCTTGGTTATGATACGCAAACAGATTTCCAGTTGGTTGAGGACGATAGTGGAAGTTTGCCGGCTCTATCCTCTGAGCCTGAATCTCTTGTCGTAACGGCCCTAGATAATAGGCCTGATTTGCAATCGCTGCGTTTTGATGAGCAGGCGGCACAAAAGTTTAGTCGTGCCCAACGCGACCAGTTATTGCCGACGATCACTGCGCTCGGAGTCATTGGGGCAACCCCACTCGGGTCCAGTCAGTATTTCACTACTAACTGGTATGGTGCGATCGGAGCGAATGTTAACGTTCCAATATTTAATGGATTTCGTTATCACGCACAGGCGGAAGAGGCTGCGCTGCAGTCGAAGGCTGCTTCTGAAAAAGTTCGCCGGCTTCGTGATCAAGTTGTCCGCGATGTTAAGGTGGCGTGGCTTAATGCGAATACTGCATTGCAGCGTGTTACCGTTGCAGCGGAACTATTGAAGCAGGCGAATCTTGCACTCGATCTTGCTCAAACCCGCTATCAACTCGGGTTAAGCTCAATAGTTGAATTGAGTCAGGCCCAATTGCAGCAAACTCAAGCAGCAATTGGTAACGCGAATGCCCGTTCTCAATATGGTTTTGCAACTTCGGAATTGAGATTCCAAATGGGGGTGCAGCCTTGATTGAAAATTTCAAATTACATGTGTTCCGGGTTGTAGCCGACTCACTCAATTTCAGTAAGGCTGCCGAGGAACTTCACCTAACTCAGCCAGCCATTACGTCACAAGTGCGGACCTTGGAGGAAGGGCTAGGGATTGCACTCTTTGATCGTATCGGGCGTAACGCCAAACTTACTCCAGCCGGGGCAACACTTTTACATTATGTTCGACAAATCGAGATATTAACTAATGAAGCTGTTGCCGCTCTTGCGCCTTTTGGAATTAAAGAAGGATCCGAACTGAATATTGGCGCTTCTCATACAATCGGAAATTATTTATTGCCTAAGATCCTCCCCAAAATGCTTGGAGAGTGGCCAAAACTGAGGATTCATGTGTCAACTGGTAGCAGCAGTGACGTCCTCAATGCACTCATTAACCATGAAGTTTCGGTTGGTCTCATAGAGGCTCCCGCACACCGGCCTGATCTAAAAATCGAGCGATTTTTTGAGGATGAGTTATGCCTCATTCTACCGCTGAACCATCGATGGGCCAAAAAATCGATTTTGCGTGCCGCTGAGATTATTCAGGAACCGATCTTGTTGCGAGAGGCTGGATCGGGAATGCGACGATTTGTAGAAGAATATCTCGAACGAAATGGGGTATTGCGTCAGCAGCTTCATACAACCATCGATTTGAATTCAACCGAAGCGATCATTTCTTCAGTTGAGGCTGGATTGGGCATCGGATTTGCTCCCAGAATGGCGCTTGAAAAATCTTTAAGAGCTGGAGCAGTCAAAGTGATTGCTTTGGAAAACGGCCCGATCTCCCGGGAACTGAGCATTGTTTTACTGGGTGGTCCAGTAAATGGAGGCCCCCTAACAGAATTGCTTAATCTATTGCGCTCACTTTCGCGGATTTCAATGCCGAAACCAAAGAGAGTTGGGAATGCCAAAGAGTTCCGTAAATAAAGTATGTACTTTTGTTAGCGGTTTCCCGAGGAGGGATGCGATGTCAATTATCGGAAAGAGTTTTGGCATCTTGATCGAATCGGTCATATTTGCTACTGATTTTTCACCCGCATCAAAGGGAGCAGCCATCTATGCATCTAATTTGGCTGTATATTTTCATCTCAATCTTATCGTTACTCACTGCTTTAGTTTGTCCCAGGCTGCTTTGGAAGTGGAGGTCGAGACCGGCAAACACCGAAGTAAACAACGTACAGACCTCGAGAATCTATTAAAAAATACGGCGTTAGTTTTACCCAGCGGAGAAGGGAAATCGGAGGCCATCCTCCTTGAAGGGGATCCTCACGAAGTTGTTCCTGCGCTTGCCTATGAGCGATCACCCGCTCTAGTGGTGCTAGGAACTCACGGACGTAACGCAGTTGACCGACTGCTTCTGGGATCTGTGGCAGAAAGCATACTTCGCCGTTTCAATGGCCCTGCTTTGACTGTCGGACCTCATGTTAGTGCGGTTCTGAGCAAGCAGCTATCTTTTCGGCGGATACTCTATGCCACTGATGGTTACCCTGAAAGTGTCCATGCTGCACCATTTGCTGTCGCTTTTGCGGAGGCATACGGTATCGAGATCGATGTTCTTCATGTCGTTCGCTCGGACCAGATCGATCATCCGGATCGACTTCATGAGATCCAGCAACGCTTCTACAGTGCATTGGATGCGACTGTACCGCTTCATGCAAAGGAATTCTGTGATCCGCGATCATTCGTGGAGGTTGGAGAGGCACAGGATAGAATTTTGAAGCATATTGATGAGAGAAAAATTGATTTATTGGTGCTAGGTCTCAAACGAAACTCGCATTTTGGAATGGAGAATAGAACTAAAGGTGCATTCCCAATCATTGCCATGGCATCATGTGCGGTATTGACAATCGCCGATGGATCAATCTAGACGAGTAGTTACAACCTATTCCCATTTTTTCTTGAAGTCTCTTCCATGTTTATCTGCTTTGAAAGATCGCGACCTAGGGTTGCGCTCGAGAGGTGGTGCTCTCTATCCAGACAATGTTCCCTTAGCTTGGAAGAAGCTCTACTACGTGATTCGCACGGATCAGGCGAATGGCAATGTCCTTGATTCTTCTGACAGCGCGAACGGAAACTGGACTTATCAGTATGATCACCTGAACCGGCTGACAACAGCTACCAATAGCCAGGCAAAGCTGACACTTTCTTGGACATACGATGCATTTGGAAATCGTATTTCTCAGAGCGCATCGGGCTCCGGATCAGCTCCTCAGGTTACCTTCAATGTTGATAACAATAACCGAATCGATGGTTCGACGGGGATTGTTTACGATGCTGCCGGAAACGTCATCCTCGACAATTTGGGGACTCCATACACTTATGATGCCGAGGGGAGAATAAGCTCTTCTGGAACTGGAGGCGCAACCAAGTACCTCTATGATCCCGAAGGAAGGCTAATCTATGAAAGCGGCCCAACTGGAGTTCAAATGAGGCGATATACTCTCGACGGGCAACCGCTCATGAACGCTTCTCCTAAAAACCAACCTTATAAGGCAGATTACCGGGTCTATACGGATGGTGAATTCCTCGGTCCATTTCAGGACTCGACGTTTTATTGGGCAGGCAAAGACTGGTTAGGCACCAAACGTTTCGAGAGCCGTGGCGCAGGTGATTTTGCCAGTGGCTCCTACGCTGACCCGAAGAACTATACGAGTCTTCCGTTTGGGGATGCATTGAATGCCATCGGCAAAGATCCGATCCACTTTACTGGCAAAGAACGTGACTCCGAATCAGGTCTAGATAACTTCGGCGCTAGGTACTTTGGAAGTACGATGGGAAGGTTCATGTCCCCGGATTTCACGGGGGACGGCAGCGATCCTTTCCCTGTTCCGAGTGCGGATTTCGAGAACCCTCAGAGCCTCAATCTTTACAGCTATGTGCATAACAATCCGCTGACGAACACCGATCCTGATGGGCACGATTGCGTGGTGCAAACGCGAACGAGCGAAACGACGGAGAACGTCTCGGTTTCGTCGGGAAACTGCGACAACGTGAAAATCGGTGATGGGCAGACCAAGACCTATATCGCTGGCACGGTGGATGTGGGTTCTATCACCGGCAATGGTGCTGGCGGAATCAACGTGGGGTATACGCCTTACGCTGGCGGTGGGGATGCAGGAGTTGCTTCGCTAAATGGAGCGCCGGTCCCGGACAATCCCGGTCTCGCCTACAACTGGGGCAATAACGCGCAGGGCTATCAAATGCTGGGCGCTGCGGACAAGGCGGTAACGTATGCCACTATCGGAGCGACAATCGCATACGGCGGAGTCGGCGCTGCAATAGCAGGAGGCGAGATCGCTGCTGGAACTGCGGCAGCTCGCAGCGGAATCATCTTCAGGCTGGCCCACGGAATGCGAATAGCTGTGGGACACTCTCAAGTGCTGGCAGAACAAGGAGCGATCAAGAACGCCATCGCAACCGCTATAGCCTCTGGCGCGATCCAAAAGCTGGGTGGGTCTGCGTTCCAAGGCGTTGTGCAAGTGGCCGGGACGTTCATCCGGTTCACCGGTGCGTTCACTGCAAATGGAGTGGTCGTCTCGAACGTCATGGGCCAAGCCCTACAGAAATGAGCGATGGAGCAATGGAGCCGAGAGCACTGACAGAACGCGAGAGGGGTTGGATAAGCGACATCTTGAGGGCTAACGATGAATGGCGAGAGGCGGACATCAGCCGAACCCAGGTCATCGCCGAAGAGCCGGGCGAGGAAGGCGTCAGCTTCGTCCTGCAAGCACCCGAACCGGAGAACCCTAAAGCGAAGTCGCAGCGGGAGTCAGTTGGGGAGCTGTGGATACAGACGGAGGACGGCTGTTCCATCAACGTCCAGTTGTCGCAGTTCGAGGGGCGACTCCGGGAGCTGTACGTGCTCTTCGTCGATCCCAAACACCCGGAGCGTAGGCTTCCTGAGAGCTGGACTGAGGTCTCGCGCGAAGCGGCCAACGTGTAGAGGCAACGAGCAGGAGCCGCAGGCCGTTCCTACGGGGGCGGCCTTGCTTGCGTCTGTGGCCTTCCATCGGGGAGCTGTGGCGGTGCGATCAGAAAAGCGCGCTGCCTATGGCAGCGGCTTGTAGGACGACACGTCACCCCGCGCGGGTTGCTGCGAGGTTGCTGCAAGTTACTGCGGCGGGAACGTGTTGAAAGCGGGCGGCTAAGGGGCAAAATGCTGAAAATCGGGTTACTCTGGTAGGAACCAGCGGTTGCTGAAGGGGTAACTTGATGACTCTCCTCCCCTTAGCAAGAAATCGGCTTGTCATGGCCCGTTGCCCTGCACGTTGCGGCGCGAGGGCGGCGTGCGGCCTGAATCCCCGGTTCCAATCTCCAACCCAATCGACACGGCGGTGCTGTTTCGGGGGGCCTTTTTCTGTCAGTTAGTAGTTGTTGTTGCAATGATGCAGTGAACGCTACTGTTCGCTTAGTGCCCTTGTTTTAGATTTAGTTTTGTTTATATATCTCTGATTCTATTTGGCGTCCCCGACGGGATTCGAACCCGTGTTATCGCCGTGAAAGGGCGGTGTCCTGGGCCGGGCTAGACGACGGGGACGCACTCAAAGGCGGCTCAAGCCGTGAGTTAAGAATAACATTGGGATACGATTATGGCATCCGCCTGATCTGCACTTTGGCGTTTGCAACTCCAAGGACCAGGTGCCGCCCTCCGATATGGCTCGCTATAAATACCTTGATGCGCTTACAACCGCTTTTGTAGTCATTCTATTGGTTTCGAACCTGGTGGCCCAAAAGGTTTGCCAGATCGGTCCATTTGCCGTGAGCGGGGCAGTTCTTCTCTTTCCGATTACCTATATTTTCGGTGACGTCTTCACGGAGGTCTATGGATTTGCAGCCTCCCGGCGAGCGATCTGGTTAGGGTTTTGGGGAACCGTACTGCTCTATACCGTGGGAAAACTTACGATTATGCTTCCTCCTGCTCCTGGTTGGCAAAATCAGCAGGCATTTGAAACAGTCTTTGGTTTTATTCCGAGGATTCTTGCTGCCAGCCTAGCTGCATTCTGGGCAGGAGAGTTTGCCAATTCGTACACTATGGCACGTTTGAAACTCTTAACCCAGGGACGAATGTTATGGACCCGAACCATCGGTTCGACCATCATCGGGCAAGCTGTCGACACGACGCTTGTCGTTTTTATGACTTTTGGAGGGATTGTTCCTATCTCGGTGATAGGGAATATGATAGCGACGAGCTATTTTCTTAAGGTTGGCTATGAAGTTCTTGCTACCCCCTTAACCTATGGAGTGATTCACTTTCTCAAAAAAGCAGAAGGAGTTGATGTTTTTGATTGGCATGAAAATTTCAACCCTTTTTCTTTTTCCCAGGGATCAAACACAGAAGAGTAGTGCATGAAGATGTTTTAGGAGGATTTCTTTCCGCATCTTTCGATTGAGAGAAGCATCAAAATAGAACTCAAAGGTTTGTGCATCAGAAGAATTTTGAACATCCTGAGCTGTTTCTAGCCGTCCAATCTTTTGCAGACCGGCAGAATTGTCATGTAGTGTTGTGTGATTTGTGAGGAGAAACGTTTTGTCCGAGACTCGATCTTCCAATTTCAAGGTTATCCGCTGGTCTTTGCTCTGCGCGGCCTTTTCCTTTTCCCTTATTGGTTGCAACCATCAGGAAAAAGTTGCGGCGGCTCCTGCTCAGGCGATGCCCGTAAAAGTGGCTGCCGTGGATCTTTCCCCCGTTCCCGCGTCGGACACGTACGTTTCGACAATTAAGGGGCGCCGTTCCGCTACGATGCAGCCACAGGTGGATGGCAATCTTACCCGCATTCTGGTCAAGTCGGGAGATGTCGTCAAGGCTGGCCAGCTTCTGATGCAGATCGATCCCCTGAAGCAGGCGGCGACCGTGCAATCGCAACAGGGAACTCAGGCGCAGAAAAAAGCGCTGTACGATTACAACAAAATTCAGCTGGAGCGTCAGAGGAAGCTCTACGAAGCAGGAGTAGTCTCTCGGGATGCTTTCGATCAAGCGACCCAGGCATATGAAAATTCAAAAGCCGATTATGAAGCCAACTCCGCGTTGACATCGACCCAGCAGCAACAGCTCGCGTATTACCAGATCCGAGCTCCGTTTTCTGGTGTAGTGGGAGACATTCCTGTTCATGTGGGAGATTACGTTTCTCCCACGACCTTGCTGACAACTGTTGACGAAAATATCGATCTCGAGGCGTACATCTATATCCCCACAGAACGAGCTGCCCAGATTCGCACAGGGTTACCCGTCAATATTATCGATGCGGATGGTACGAGCCTGGTAAAAACATCGATTAACTTCCTTTCCCCGCAGGTAGATAATGGTCTCCAGAGTATTCTGGCGAAGGCGCCAATTCCGCGCGGGACTAAAGGGCTTCGTACCCAACAGTTGGTCAAGGCTAGGGTTACCTGGAATTCTAAGCCTGCTCCGGTGATTCCGGTACTTGCTGTCACCCGCATTGGTGGACAGACCTTCGTCTTTGTTGCTGCACCGAAAGATGGAGGGTACTCAGCCCATCAGATTCCTGTAACGCTGGGTGAGCCCATTGGGAATACCTATCCTGTTCTGGAGGGTCTCCAGGCAGGGGATAAAGTGATCGTTTCAGGACTGCAATTCCTCCAGGAGGGTGTTCCTGTTCAGCCCATGGGCTAAGAAGAGGGACCGGTGCAGTTTTCTCTTCGCGTGCTATTTGTAGGCTGCGGAGTACGTTCGTATCACCCCTGGCGCCAGCCGCGTCGGTAAGAGGTACACCTTGTTTGTCGATTTCTTTATTCGCCGTCCGATCTTCGCGACAGTCTGCGCATTGCTTATTGTTCTTGCAGGCGCAGTTGTTATTCCATCGCTCCCCATCTCTCTCTATCCCCAGCTAGCGCCGCCTCAGGTTGTGGTGACCAGCAACTATATTGGTGCCAACTCGCAGATTGTAGAGTCTGCTGTCACAATTCCGCTCGAGACCTCCATCAATGGTGTTGAGGGGATGCGGTACATGAGCTCTACGAGCTCAAACGACGGTACTTCGCAAATTACGATTACCTTCCGTACTGGGTACGATCTTTCCATTGCTGCAGTTGACGTGCAGAATCGTGTCGCCTCAGCACAGGGACGCCTTCCTGCAACTGTAAATGCAACAGGTATTACCATCACCAAGGCGAACAGCAACTTCGTCTTTGCCGCGGGCGTGTTTTCTCGTGATGGCAAATACTCGCAAGAATTTATTTCGAACTATCTGGATGTATACGTCAAAGATGCACTAAAGCGCGTGCCAGGCGTGGGCGACGTTCTCATCTTCGGTGAGCGCAAATATGCAATGCGCATTTGGCTAGACCCGGCTAAACTAGCAGCCCGTGGCCTTACGGCGCTGGATGTGACGAATGCTCTTTCAGAGCAGAACGTTGAAGTAGCTGCGGGTCAACTTGGACGTCCTCCTGCTGATAACGCGCAAGAATATCAGATGGCCGTTCGAGTCGTCGGACGCCTCTCGGACCCGCAGCAGTTTGAAAACATCATTCTCAAAAACTCTCCGACCAATGGCGGGCTCGTTCTCCTCAAAGATGTTGGTCGTGCCGAGGTTGGAGCAGAGAGTTATGACACCAGCCTGAAGTTTTCTGGCGGTGATGCCGTCGGAATTGGTGTACAGCAGCTTTCAAACGCAAATGCGCTTGAAGTCGACAAAGAGTGCAAAGCAGTTCTAAAAGAGCTCTCCAAGTCTTTTCCTCCAGGCTTGGAGTATATTGTTGCTTTTGATACGACGACTGTGATCGGCGACAACGTCACAGACGTCGTCCATACTCTTATTGAAGCGATCGTCATCGTTATCCTGGTCATCTATTTCTTTCTTCAGGATTGGCGAGCTACGATCATTCCTGCGGCGACGATACCCGTTTCGCTGGTCGGAACTTTTGCCTTCATTAAGATCTTTGACTTCTCCATCAATTCACTGACGCTCTTCGGTATTGTTCTTGCGACAGGACTGGTCGTTGACGACGCTATCGTCGTCATCGAAAACGTACAGCGTCATATTCATGAGCAGCATTGCGACAGCCATCGAGCTACCTCTGATGCGATGGCCGAGGTCACCAGTGCAGTTATCGCAACTTCACTAGTGCTCATCTCAGTATTCATTCCGGTCAGCTTCTTCCCGGGGACAACGGGCATCCTCTACAAACAATTCTCACTAACGATCGCATTCTCGATTGCGATTTCAGCCTTCAATGCTCTTACGTTGTCTCCCGCATTGGCTGCGATTCTGCTCAGGCCCGAGCGGGCTCACGGTGGCCTCCTCGGCCTGTTTGAAAAGGGGCTCCAAAAGGTTATCTCTGGATATGCCTATCTCGTGACTCACGTGGTCAGGATGAAAACCGTGATGCTCCTGCTTTTTGCGGCGGGTCTTGCAGGCACGGTCTATATGTATAACCACGTGCCGACGGCTTTTGTCCCTACAGAAGACCAGAATTACTTCATTAACTTGGTGCAGGCCCCTCCCGGAGCTTCGCTAGCTTATACGACCGAATTGGCAGATCGTGCAGCAGATGTTATCCGGAAGAACGATGATGTTTTTGGAACGTTCTCCGTTATGGGATTTTCGCTCGCTGGTGGAAGCTCTCCAAATTCAGGCGTGATTTTTGCTCCTCTCAAGCCCATCGAAGAGCGGGGTAAGAAGGGTCCAGGGCATTCAGCCCACGACATCGTGGCCGAACTGGCTCCAAAGTTGATGCAAATTCCTGGTGGTATTGTCGCTGCCTTCGAACCGCCTGCCATTCAAGGTATCGGTTCGGTCGGTGGATTCCAGTTCATGTTGCAGGACCAGGGGCGCAACACATTTGAAGACATCGATCGGGTAGCCCATACGATGGTCGGTCAAAGCCGTGATCCAAAGTCGGGACTTGTTGGCTTATATACTCCGTACACCGCCAATGATCCGCAGCTCTTTGTAACCATCGATCGCGAGAAAGCAAAGTCGATTGGTGTGCCACTGGAACAGGTAACCTCCGCCCTAGGCACTTACATGGGTTCCAGTTACGTCAATGATTTTGATTTCAATAATCGTTCCTATCGTGTCTATGTACAGGCGGATCAAGAATTCCGACGTAATTCCAAGGACCTGCGACAGTTCTACGTACGTTCCAACAGTGGACAAATGATCCCGCTTGATAATCTGGTCTCGATTAAAGAGACGTCTGGACCGCAGGTTATCTATCACTACAACATCTTCCGTTCTGCAGAAATCGACGGTGGAGCGGCTCCAGGGTTGAGTTCAGGGCAAGGCCTTCAGAAGATGCAGGAGCTCTTCGAAAAGAACAAGATGCAGGGCATGATGTTCTCATGGACTGGTCTTGCGCTTGAAGAAATTGAATCCAGCGGTAAGGCTGCAATCATCTTTGGGCTCGGTCTGTTAGTGGTCTACCTGACACTTGCAGCCCAGTATGAGAGCTGGGTCCTCCCGTTTATTATTCTGCTGGCCGTTCCAATGGCTGTTCTCGGTGCTCTAGGGTTGGTTAGTGCCAGAGGACTGGTCAATGATGTCTATGTACAGATCGGCTTAGTCATGCTGATTGGACTCTCAGCGAAAAACTCGATTCTTATCGTGGAATTTGCTGAGCAGCAGATCGAACATGGCAAATCGGTCCTTGAAGCGGCGATCGTTGCTGCCGAACTTCGTCTGCGCCCGATTTTGATGACATCCATTGCCTTTATCTTGGGTGTATTACCGTTGTATTTTGCCACGGGTGCTGGTGCTCTCGGACGTCACTCGGTTGGTACTGCCATTGTTGGTGGCATGGTGCTCTCCACCTTCCTGAATCTGTTCTTCATTCCTGTTCTTTATGTCGTTGTAAAGAGCATCCTGGTTCGCTTCAGTTCTCGCCCGAAGTCTCGTCAGGATGGTTGTGACGACGATGAAACGGCGCTGGAGCAACAGCAGGTGACGATCAATCAGTAGTAGCCAAACAAGTAACCTTTGAGCCCGCCTTTACGGCGGGTTCAATTCTTTAAGAGCTATCATGCTCCATGGCCAAGCAAAGCTCTTGGGTATCAGAAAGTTGGATCGCGTCAGCCAATGATCCTGATGCTGACTTCCCACTTACGCATCTTCCATATGGGGCGTTCAAGGTGACAGAGGGGCAGCACCTCTGCGTAGCGATTGGTTCATCCCTTGTCGATCTTTATCAATGCGCTCAATTCGGTCTGTTTCCAAAAGCACTTATTGAACCCTGTTGTCAGCCTGTCCTTAATCCCTTGATGAGTTTGGGGACAACTTCCTGGATGTTTCTTCGGGATACGCTGACGAATCTGCTTCGACAAGACGCTCCTTCCAAAGTTCAGAAAGTGGTGGAAACCGCTCTTTATCCCATAAGCGAAGCTGTTTTACTAAACCCGGTTAACATCCCAAACTATACTGACTTTTATGCATCGATTCATCATGCATATCGTGTAGGGGAACTCTTTCGCCCTGATCAACCACTTCTTCCAAACTATAAGTACGTCCCGATCGCTTACCACGGAAGGGCCTCCTCGATCATCACAAGCAACACTTCAGTCGCTCGCCCCAGAGGGCAGTTGCGGCCCGGTACCGTTGGCGAACCACCCGCATTCTTGCCGACAAATGCCCTGGACTTTGAGCTGGAATTGGCTTTTTATGTGGGACAATCGAATCTCCTTGGTTCTCCAATTCTGATCGATCGGGCGCAGCAATATATCTTTGGCCTCTCTCTGCTGAACGATTGGTCTGCTCGAGACATTCAAGCGTGGGAGTATCAGCCACTTGGTCCATTTTTAGGGAAGAATTTTGCGACAACGATCTCTCCGTGGATCACTCCTATTGCAGCTCTTGTACCATTTCGTTCTCCGGCGTCTTTACGCCAAAGCGCTGATCCCCAGCCATTGCCGTATCTCACTTCCTCCGAAGATCAGAAAAGCGGAGCGTTCGACATTACCTTGGAAGCATATTTGCTGACTCCTGCTATGCGTGAACAAAGAATTGCACCATTTCGAATCGGCCAGTCGAACTCGCAGGGTCTCTATTGGACAGTCGCTCAGATGATTGCTCATCACACCAGTAATGGTTGCAATCTCCAGGTGGGCGATGTTATCGCTACTGGCACAATCTCTGGTCGTGACCTCTCTGCGGCAGGATGCTTGCTTGAACTGACCAAAAACGGAAGGAACCCCTTGCTCCTGCCGACAGGAGAGACGCGAGTGTTCCTTCAAGATAATGACGAAGTGATTCTGCGCGGTTCCTGCGCGCGTTTGGGGTACCCTCGTATCGGCTTGGGAGAGTGTTGCGGAAAGATCATCTCTCCGCATTCTGTCGACTAGCCAATATTGGTTCGATGGAATATCCTCATCGATGCGAATTGGAAGCGATGGAGGTATCGCAATGGCCACACTAACCCAAGCCGCTCCTGCCAAAGCTACGGATTTTCTCCCCCTCAAGGGAACGGATTATGTCGAATTTTATGTGGGGAATGCACGGCAGTCTGCGTATTACTACCGTGCAGCCTTTGGAATGACGCTTGTTGCCTATGCAGGGCCGGAGACAGGACAGCGCGATCGAGCGTCCTATGTGTTACAGCAGGGAAAAGTTCGCTTTGTTTTTACAACGTCATTGCAACCTGATTCTGCCATTGCCGAGCACGTTAATCGGCATGGAGATGGGGTTCGCGTCATTGCTCTCTGGGTAGATGATGCTCGCCAGGCGTGGCATGAAACCACAAGTCGAGGAGCACGAAATATTCATGAACCTGCTGAACTAAAAGATGATTATGGGCGCGCTGTGGTTTCATCGATCGCAACCTATGGCGATACCATTCATACCTTCGTTGATCGAACCCATTACAACGGCCCATTCCTTCCTGGTTTTCGTGCGGTAGAGCGTGATGCAATTGCACGCCCCGTTGGATTGCTTCATATCGATCACATGGTAGGAAACGTAGGTTGGCACGCCATGAATGAATGGGTGGACTTTTACGCGAAGGTGATGGGTTTCTCTCTCTATCAGCACTTCGATGATAAAGACATCTCTACCGAATACTCGGCCTTGATGTCGAAGGTAATGGCGAATGGCAATGGCTATGTTAAATTTCCGATCAACGAGCCTGCCGAAGGAAGACGCAAATCTCAGATTGAAGAATATCTGGAGTTCTACAAAGGGCCCGGGGTCCAACATATCGCGCTTGCCACCTCCGATATCCTGGCGGCGGTTTCAAAGTTGCAGCGGCAGGGAGTTGAGTTCCTAACTGTTCCTCATACTTACTACACAGAGCTTCAAAGCCGTGTAGGCCATATTGATGAGCCGATCGAAGAGCTTGAGCATTTAGGAATTCTTGTAGACCGCGACGATGAAGGATACATGCTGCAGATCTTTACGCGTCCAGTAGAAGATCGCCCGACGCTCTTTTATGAGATCATCCAGCGCAAAGGTTCTCGCAGTTTTGGAAAAGGAAATTTCAAAGCACTCTTTGAAGCAATCGAGCGAGAGCAAGCGCTTCGTGGCAATCTCTAGCAGAATTTGAGCGAATGATTATTCATCTTCGCCTGCATAATCATTCGTGTTGACTATGACTTAGGTGCAGTCCATGCTCGTGATAGAGAAGTCCTCATGAGCACACAAACGATCGAACTCTCGCAACCCATTCCACTGGTGGTCTCACCAAAATCTGCCTACTTGATGTGTTCCCCGCGTCTTTACGATGTCACCTATGTCATCAACCCATGGATGACCGACAATCTTCATGCGACATCGCGACAACGCGCATTAGCCCAGTGGCAGCGTCTTTATAACGCACTTGAGGAGATAGCAGAGATCCAGTTGATTGATCCTCAGCCAGGTTCACCCGACATGGTCTTCACTGCAAATGCTGGTTTGGAACGCGATGGGATCGTTGTACTTAGTCATTTTTTTCATCCAGAACGTCAAGCCGAAGAGCCGTACTTCAAGCAATGGTTTCAGCTTTTCGGATACGCGGTAATCGAAGTCCCGCGAGAAACGCCATTTGAAGGCGAGGGAGACGCTCTTTTTTCAGCAGCTGGTTCGCGTTTGTGGGCGGGCTATGGAATGAGAACTGCGAAGGAGAGCCATCGCTACCTTGAACGCGCATGGAATGTCGAAACGGTATCATTACATCTTGTAGATCCACGCTTCTACCACCTGGATACTTGCTTTGCACCTCTGAGCAATGGCTACGTCATGTATTATCCGGTTGCTTTTGATGCGGTTTCTATCGCCCAAATTGAAAATTTTTATCCTTCACACAAGCGGATCATCGTCTCCGAAGCAGATGCAACCCGGTTTGCCTGCAATGCAATCAATATCGATCGTACTGTCTTGATTAACAACGTCAGCAGGGAATTGTCGGAACGACTTAACGCTGTAGGATTCAAAGTCGTTTCATTGGATTTGAGTGAATTTTTGAAGGCTGGTGGAGCTGCGAAATGTCTTGTGATGAAGCTCAGTAAATCGAATCCAAACTTGGCTGGTTAATCGACGAGACCCAACTGTAATTGCTGTTTGATTTTCGAAAGATCCTTCCAGGGATCTTGCTTCAATCGGGACTTCCATTCTGCTAATTCGGCAACGCGAAAGACGGGCCTTTCTGTCGACTTCTGTAACTCAGTCCAGAGTAGGGGCATTGAAACAGGAGCGCCAATTCGCGCGCGAGGCGAATAAGCCGCAACTGAAGTAGCACCACGCTCATTTCTCAGATAATCCAGATAGATTTTCCCTCGCCGCGCTGCCTTGGTCATCTTCGTCAGATATCGTTGTGGCGCATTTTTCTCCATGACGAGTGCAAATTTACGCGCGAACTCCTTGACTTCTGGCCATGTATGCTCTGCTTTGATCGGCGCAATGATATGTAGTCCTTTGCCTCCAGTGGTCTTTACAAAGCTTTCGATCTTGAGCTTCTTTAATCCTCTTCGAAGTTCAAATGCGGCATCAACAATCTCCGACCAATCCAGTTCCTCATCGGGATCGAGATCGAAGATCAATCGGTCTGGATGTTCCAGATCTTCATTGCGCGATCCCCATGGATGCACCTCAAGGACCCCCAATTGAGCCAGTCCGGCTAGAGCCTCGACGGTATTTAGGGTGATATAGGGTTCTACCTTTCCCTTCTTATCTGCAATATCGACGCTGCCGATCCCCTTCGGAAGCATGGAGTTCACATGTTTCTGAAAGAAACAAGGCTTTCCTGAGCCTTCAGGACACCTCACCAGGCTCACAGGACGACCCTCAATCTGAGGAAGCATCCATTCCGCAATCGCCCAGTAATAATCTGCAAGTATCTGTTTTGTCATGCCCGATGCTTCATCCAATATTTTTTCCGGGTGAGTCAAACGTATCGATGCATGTTCGTTACCCTCAACATCTTTTTTCTCAGTTGTCTTTCTGCTTGGTACCTCAACTTCTCCTTGCGGAGAATGCAGGTGCCGCCCTCTTGCCCGCTTGGGGCCGATGGATGTATCAGGCTCTTCGCGTACAACTTCTTTAGCGGGTTTGTCTTCTCGTAATCCAAGAAAGGCTGCTTGCCGAATCAGATTGTCTGCTGTCCATGTCGCGAACCGCACTTGAGCTACCATCTCTGGTCTTACCCAAAGTGCGTCCTTTCGTGCATCTCCTGGCAGGCTAGCGAAAGGGCTCTTTTCTTGCGCTAATTCTTCCAGACAATCGCGTACCAGCTTGTGGGTCTTATGGTTGAATCCAGTTCCAGCGCGTCCTGCGTAAATCAACTTCCCCCGATCGTAGTAACCCAATAGCAGCGCACCTACGCCGCGAATATCATTTGAGGGAAGAGTGTAACCTCCAATCACAAACTCTTGTTCGTGCAGACACTTTGTTTTGATCCAGTCACTGCTGCGACCAGAAATATATCGTCCGTTCGCGTTCTTTGAAAGGAGCCCCTCAGCTTGTAATTCGCACGCCTTGTGTAACAGTGCTCTGGCATCCTCGGTTTCGATGTGCTCGCTGAGCCGCAGCAGGTCCTGATTGATGTCAACCAGAAGGTCACTTAACAAAGCCTTGCGTTCTTTGAGGGGGAGATCGCGTGTGTTTTTACCCTCCAAGTGCAATAGATCAAATGCAAAGTAAGTAACTGTATGTTGAGCTCCCTCTTGCAGTGAAATTTGCAGATCAGCAAAGCTCGTCGTTCCATTTGGCTTGAGAACGACAAGCTCTCCATCTAAAGTTGCTTGATCGACCGCAAGCTTTGCGATTTCATTTGCCGTCGTCTGCATTCGATGTGTCCAGTCCAGCCCCTTTCGAGTCAACATCTGTACGCGATCGCCATCCTTGCGCGCTTGAATCCTGTATCCGTCCAACTTCAACTCGTGCAGCCAGCCAACTCCTGACGGTGGCACCTCTTTCATGGACGCTAGTTGAGGCGGCAGAAACTCAGGCTGCTTTTCTTTCGGAATTTCCTTAAGCCGTTGTTGAAAGCTCGACGGTATGCGTTTCGTAGCGCCTTTTGTTGGTTCCTTGCGAAACCACGCCTTTTCTCCCGAGCGAGTATCCTTTGAGTTCCAGACATGATCTCCACTGTTGGCAATCTCTTCAATGGAGCGTCCGGTCACAACGCTGTCTGGTTCTGATTCTGTAATCGGTGTTTCATCCTGTTTTCTCTCGAATTCATCATGTTCTTTGATCAGCAGCCAGTTGGGCTTTTTCTCTTTTGCCCATTTACCTCCCATGCGGATCAAAGCCCATTTCCCCTGAAGCTTTGCCCCATGCAAAATAAACTTCAGACTTCCATCTCTCAATCCTGCGTTGACATCGGTATATCCAGGCTGTGGGTCCCATGTTCCCTGGTCCCACAACATTACTGTTCCGCCGCCATACTGACCCTTCGGGATGATTCCTTCGAACCCTCCGTATTCCAGAGGATGATCTTCCACCTGTACGGCCAGCCGTTTGTCTCCGGTGAAATAGCTAGGTCCTTTGGCGATGGCCCAGCTTTTCAAAACACCATTCCACCCCAGCCGAAAGTCGTAATGCAGATGCGAGGCAGCATGCTTTTGTATGCAGAAGGGAAGTCCTTCGACAGAGGTACTATCGCTATCCTTGCCACTGGGTTCCGAGGTGATATTGAAGTCGCGCATGGAACGATAGCGTGCAAGCTGCTCATCCACAGCATCTGCCGCATCGTTCTGTTGGATATATAATTTCTTCTTCGCTGCAGACTTGGTCGCCTTTTTTAAGGCTGTCTTTCTCGAACCCGCCATCATTGCTCCTGCACGTCAGCATCTGCGGTCACGATTTTTGACGAAGCCTGTTACGCCGACTTCCGCTTACCTGAAGATTTCCCCGGCTTTACCAGCGAAATGCCTTCCTTTTCTTTGGATGCAGCAGATCGAACGGAGGAAGACGGTTTCTTCTTGGTAGAAGAAGTTGCTTCCACCTCTTTCCCGCCAACGCTCTTGCGTAGAGCATCCATCAGGTTAATCACCTGTCCGCGTCGCGGAGCAGCTTCTTCTTCCTTCGGTATCGGCAGATTCTGAATCTTTGCCTCGACAAGTTCTCGGACGGCTGCCTCATATTGGTCTTTGAATTTATTGGGTTCGAACTTTGTAGCTTTTCGCTTGATCAGTTCCAAAGCCAGTTCAAGAGAGTCTTGATTGACAGCAACTTTTTTGATGTCCTTGAAGTACTCTGCGGGATCTCGAAGTTCGTCCTGATACCGCATGGTGTATCCCATCATGCCGCCCAGCTTGTCGTCCTCACTCGCCGTAATCGCAAAGACATGTTCTCGTCCCCCAAAGGCGATCTTTCCTAATGCGGCCTTCTTGCTCTTCTTGAGTGCAGCGCGCACCACGGTATAGGCCTCTGTCTGAACGTCATCTTCCGGAACAATGAAATACGGCTTTTCCATATACTCCGGAGTCAATTCATTCAGATCAATAAACTGGGATACCTCAATTGCATGTTTAGAGGGAATACGGAGCTCTTCCAACTCCTTGGGCTCGATCATGACGTATTCGCCCTTGCGATATTCGTAGCCTTTTACAATGTCGCCCTTGTCGATTGCCTCTGCGGCTTCGCCTGGATTGTCCTCGATCGAGCTCGCAGCAACCTTCTGGTGCCGCACGCGTTCTCCCGTCTTTCGGTTGATCTGGTGAAAACGAATCTCGCTCTTGGATTCTGTAGCCACAAACAGCTTTACGCCAAAGGACACCAGCGATATCTGGATCTGCCCAGACCAGTAAGGACGTGCCATTCCATCAACCTCACAGACAAGTTCTGCTAAGCGCAGTCGTTTCTAGGTAACTTGTACCTATTCCATCAGATTCCCCACGATACTCTGAAGGATGCCAAAATTGCACAACATTTTGGGCCCCCTGAAGAGGCACACCATAGATACGGTGTGTTCTTCAGGGAAGCCCGTTATGCAGTGTTTGTTATGTCGAAACCTGTAGGTTTGCATCAAGCAAAACGGAAGATTACTGGCTTGCAGGATGCAAATCGCGCTTCCACAACCGAACCGGCATTGGCTGGAGTATTTCCAGTCCAGCTTCCAGTAGTAATCCAGTCGCCTTTTTTCAGTCCTTCGGTGCGGCTCGCTCCTTCATTCGCCAGCCATGGGAGTAGTCGCATCAGGTCGCCAGCAGTATTGGATCCCCTACGCTCCACTCGCACGGCTCCATCGATTGAGACCGATACAGACTCGGTAGAAAAGTCGATATTATGCCAGTTCGGGACCGCCTCGCCATAGACGAATCCACCATGCACGGCCATATCGGCGGTTGCGGTAAGTTTCGTTGCCTGCGCAGGATCCAGTAGTGCCGTTTCAAGAATTTCAATCGCAGGATGCATACTGGCAATCGCAGCAATCACCTCTTCACGGGTATAAGGTGTATCGCGTGGTGGTAGATCGGTCCCCATCTTGAATGCGATCTCTGCTTCGATTCCGCGGTAGCGATGGGTCACTCCCCTCAGATCGCATCCGCTGCATGTAATCCAGGCCGCCGGCATCGGAGCAAAAGAAGGCGTAGCGTCGGCAGTTGGAGCGCCCACCTTCCATCCACCGTTCTCCTCATATGCCCAGGACATCCTATCTTGCACAAAATAAGCCTCTTCTAGTGTTTTCGGGCGTAGCTCAATTGGAAGGTCTACGATTGGGTGGCAGGTTCGTCGAGCATCGAGCAGCAGGTCAGCTGCACTCATCAGGTCTTTTTCACGAGCAGCAGTAATCATGCCAGACAGTTTGCTCTCTTCTGTTCGAGGAAGGCAACTCCAGACGCGATTTCTGGAGAAATTTGTGCACAACTGTTACCTTTAGCAGTCATTCTTGATCCAACTAGACGAAGGGAATTTTGGCGCTGCCATGCTGATTCGTGGTTCGAAAGTGATTGGTTCCGATCTCCGTTCTTCCGAGATAACTCCGCAAAGTGCGTTTGAGCGCTTTCAGCAGAATCGCCGTCGGATTCTTACTGGAGTGGTAACCACCGGAGTTGGAGCGTTCTTTGCCAGCCGAATCCCTGGATTTCTGGAGCCTGAAACTACTGTCCACGCGCAGGCTCTGCCAGCGGCTCCGAGCAAATACACCACCTCTGAGAATCAGACTCCGTTTGCTAAAGCAACCCATTACAACAATTTTTACGAGTTCGGCACCGAGAAGGATGATCCGGCCAAAAACGCTCACACTCTCAGGACGAGGCCCTGGACCATTCATGTAACAGGAATGGTCAAAAAGCCACAGACTTTGGATATCGACACGCTTCTGAAGTACCGCTCAATCGAATCACGAATATATCGACATCGATGCGTCGAAGCCTGGTCCATGGTGATCCCCTGGGATGGTTACTCGCTATCGGAGCTTATAAATCTCTGCGAGCCCCTTCCTAGTGCGAAATATGTTCAGTTTTTCACCCTCGTCGATCGCAAACAGATGCCCGACCTTCCCGGAGGCTATGACTGGCCCTATACCGAAGGGCTGCGACTAGATGAAGCTATGCACCCTCTCGCGCTTCTCACCTTTGGTTGTTACGGCCAGGTCCTCCCCAACCAGAACGGAGCGCCGATTCGCGTCGTCATGCCCTGGAAGTACGGTTTCAAAAACGCGAAATCAATCGTCCGTATTAACTTCACTGACAAACAGCCCCGAACAACCTGGAACGAGATCAATTCGCGCGAGTATGGCTTTTACTCCAACGTCAATCCGCATGTTGATCATCCTCGCTGGAGCCAGGCCCACGAGCGACGCATCGATAGCTCTACGTTTCCCCGCACGATTCCCACGCAGATGTTCAATGGCTACGATGAGGTCGCCAGTCTTTATAGCGGAATGGATCTCAAGAAGTATTACTAATGTTCGTCTTGAGCCCGCCATTCCGTAGCACAACGGATGAACCCGCCTTTCAGCGGAATCTGTTGCGGTACAGCGTATAAATGACTCATATCATTTTCATGACCAAGCGTTTCATGATGCTCCTCAAGGCAATCGTCCACCTGCTCTGCCTTGCGCCGTTCTTTTATCTCCTGCGCCTCTACCAGAGCGGAGCGCTAGCGCTCGATCCTGATCCTGTCGCCTGGATCACCCACTTTACGGGGAACTGGGCTTTGTGGATGCTCCTCATTTCGCTTGCGATTACGCCAATCCGCCGCCTCTCCCCGCAGATTGCATGGCTGGTTCGTTTCCGGCGGCTCATTGGCCTCTATGCCTTCTTTTACGCTTCATTGCACTTGGCCACCTATATCTTTCTTTTCTCCGGATACGATCTGCCTTCAGTTCTGGTAGCCACTCGCGCGGGGCACCCTGGTGCAATCTTCGAGGAGTGGAAGCAGATCTGGCCCACAATCTGGGACGACGTCCTGAAACGCCGTTTTATTCAGGTTGGTTTCCTGGCATGGGTCATCCTGCTTGCTTTGGCTGTAACCTCACCCTCGTTCATGTTGCGTGCAATGGGAGGGAAAAACTGGCAGCGCCTGCATTGCTTCGTCTATGTTGCTGCGGTGGCAGCGGTCATCCATTTCTGGTGGCTGGTCAAAACAGGAGTTCGCACGCCTTGGAAGGTGACCGCGATTCTAATTGTCTTGTTCTTTGCGCGCCTGATTTATAGCGCTATCCGGAGATCAGAGGCACACGTTACTGTCTATCCAGCAAGGCATTAGACCGTTTGGTTGTGGATGAGATTTATGAACCCGTTCTCTTACCGCTGACCCAGCGCCACAAGGCTCGAATCCCGATCACGGCAAAGGCCAGCAGCAGAACGAAGCATACAGCCACAAGCACCAGGTGGAGAACGATCACCATCTCGTTATCCTTCAGCCTTTTCCTCCGGAATGCAATGCCTTAAAGTGAGTTGCCGAGATTCTGTTGCCACAACTTCTTTCTTCAAACCTCTGTCTAATCTCCGGGGGAGTAAATATGCGCGTTGCCGTTGCAGTACTTGCTCTGGCTTTTGTTCCTCTCTATGGGCAGAACCAGACGCCCAGGAAACCCGCCCATTCTGCCGCCGCTGCATCAGCGAGAACAACGAAGCGTACCGCGAAAGAGCCGCCCTTGGCCCCTCTTAACCAGAGGGAGCGTGTTGTACAGCTTCTAAGCCGGTTTACCTTTGGCCCTCGTCCTGGTGATGTCGACCGAGTGCTTGCCATGGGAGCAGACACCTGGTTGGAGCAACAGCTCAATCCCGACAGCATTGACGACTCTGCCCTCGCCAAACGGCTTGTCGACTATCCCACGCTGACGATGACTCCTGAGCAGGCACTCACGGCTTTTCCAGATCGTGGCACCATCCGAGCCATTGCCGACGAAAAACTCCGCCCTCCGACAGACCCCTATCTTGCTGCAGTCTACGAAGTGCAGATGCAGAAGCTCTATCGCGAGAATGTAGAGAAGAAGACCGAAGCCAATTCCTCAACCCAGCCACCTTCCGACGCTCAATTAGCCGAACAGAAGAAACAGGATCAGGCAACAGCAGCACGAATTGCCGGTACTCTATTTGCGCTTCCTCGCGATCAGCGCATGAGCGCTCTGATCAAGCTTCCTGTGGCCGACCGTATCGCCTTTACCACCTATGTTGCTGGAGACCAGCGGAATCTTCTCCTCTCGCAGTTCACGCCTCGCGAGCGAGAGATCTTTAACGCAATGGCTGCCAACGTCGGCTCGTCCGGTCAAATCGCCAGTGAGCTTTCCCAGGCGAAGCTTCTTCGGGCCATTCTCTCCGAACGACAGCTTCAGGAAGTCATGACCGACTTCTGGTTTAACCACTTCAATGTCTACATCGGAAAAGATTCCGACCAGTGGTATACCACCAGCTACGAGCGCGACGTCATTCGCAAGCACGCGCTGGGAAAGTTCCGCGATCTTCTCCTTGCCACGGCTACCTCGCCTGCCATGATGGTTTATCTCGACAACTGGCAGTCCATCGGTCCTGACTCCATCGCGAATGGCGTCAATCCCGCAAATCCCAGGGCAAAGAAAGGGAATCGCGGACTCAACGAAAATTATGGCCGCGAAGTAATGGAACTCCATACCGTTGGAGTTAATGGTGGCTATACTCAGGCCGACGTAACGGCACTCTCCGCAATCCTCACCGGTTGGACTGTCGATCGACCGCATCAGGCCGGACCCTTTGTTTACGAGCCTCGCCGCCACGAGCCCGGTCTTAAGCAGTGGTTCGGACACACCATCGATGCTTCTACCGCTCCAACTCAGTCCAATACGCCTCCAGGAATGAACGAGGGGATTCAAGCCCTCACGATCCTCGCACAGAGCCCCAAAACAGCTCACTTCATCAGTTACAAAATCGCGCAGCGTTTTGTCGCGGATGATCCACCGCCTGCGCTGGTCGATCGCATGGCAGCCACCTGGCTCTCTACTGGCGGAGACATCAAGGCCATTCTGCGCACACTCATTCAATCGCCGGAGTTCAATTCCCGGAAGTACTTCCACAACAAGGTCAAGACTCCATTTGAGTTCGTCGCCTCTGCTTTTCGGACAACCGCTACTGATCCGATCAATCCTGGTGCTCTCGTCCAAACACTTAGAACGATGGGAATGCCTCCGTACTATGCCCTCCCGCCCACTGGATACTACATCACGGCTGACCGTTGGATGAACTCTGCTGCGCTCGTCGACCGTCTGAACTTCGCTTATGCCCTCACCAGTAATAAATTTGCGAATCAGAAATTCGATTCCGCCCATGTTCTGGCTCTGGGGTTGATGAGCCAGCCTTCCGTCCTTCCTGCCTCGGTCCTATCCACTCCTTCGAGACCGCATCTTGCGCAGGCGTCGCTCATGCAAGCGTCAGCTTCGTCACCTCTTAGCGGCCAGGACTTTGCCCTGCATATTCTGGAATCCTCTCTGGTCGAGGGCGAGGTGTCCGCGAAGACAAATGACCTGATCCATCAGCAGATGGAAAAACTCGCCACTCCGACGGCACAACCAACAGATACCCTGAATCTTCTTGCAGCTCTTGTTATGGGAAGCCCGGAGTTTCAACAGCGATAAAAGCATCTACACTCATATTGAGGGAGGATGCCTTATGTCGCCTCAACAGCACTTAGCAGATGATGGCGAACAACTCCGCCGTGTTCGTAGAATCTGTTCTCTTCTACCTGCCACTACAGAGAAACTCTCTCATGGCGAACCGACCTTCTTTGCGGCTAAAAAAGTTTTTACGATGTTCGCCAATAACCACCATAATGACGGCCACATTGCTGTATGGATTCCGGCCGTTCCTGGAGAACAACAGTTATTGATCCGCAGCTCTCCTAAAAAGTATTTCAAGCCCCCGTATGTTGGCGTTCGTGGCTGGATTGGCGTCGAGCTCGGAGAAGTAAGTGATGAGGAGCTCAGCGCTCGTATCTTTGCCGCGTGGCGCCTTATTGCTCCTATTAAGCTTCAGCAGACTCTTGTTAGTTGACTCGATCCATCTCAAGCCGAAATGAATTTTTCGGAACAGGCAAAACTGTGTCTCATCCTTGCATCTCATTCTCATAAAGTGAGCAGCCAGGACTTTATCGAGAAGAACCGTCCGTCAGCTACTTCGCATAAAGACCAATTCGGTCAATTTGCAAATAGCTGTAGCGTGTATATGGGCTTTCGGTGGGCTTTCGCGGCAGCCCTGACCATCATCGTCATATGGGCGATTACGGGTCCAATCTACCATTTCTCCGATACATGGCAACTCATCATCAACACAGGGACGACCATCGTTACCTTCCTTATGGTCTTCCTGATCCAAAACACGCAGAACCGTGACGCTCGCGCCATCAATCTAAAGCTCAACGAACTGATTCAGGCGATTGGGTCGGCCAAAAACCAGATGATTGACATCGAACATCTTTCCGACGCTGAGCTCGACATTCTTGCGCGCCGCTATGAAGCGATCCGTGCAGAAGCCTCTGAGCGCGCGGATTCCCGCGAAAAGCAAAATGCGCTATAGCAGCATCGCTATAGCGCATTTGGATTCTTTACTAAGCCTGCTTAACTCTTCAACGTTACATGTTGCGCTTTCAGTTGCGCTCTGACGACCAACTCTGCTGCCAGCAGGCATTGCGTCTGGTCCTGGGCAATATGGGTTCGGTTCACGATATCAGCGACAAACTGCGGCCCGAAGGGAAGCGTTACATTGTTGCAGTCAATATACCTCGCCTGGTTTTTGTCTACGATGTAGAGATTGTTGCCCTGTTTGCTTCGTGCCACGTCGATATACTTCCGCACCTCGATGTATCCATCCGTTCCCAGGATGAATAGCCGGCCGTCTCCCCACGTTCCCAGACCGTCAGGAGTAAACCAATCCAGTCGCACATAGCCAAATCCCTTGTCGCCGCGCAGCATCATGTCGCCAAAATCCTGGAACTTGGGCTTTTGCGGATGGTTTACATTTGCGACCTGCGAGGCTACCACCTCTGCTTGTGTGCACCCGGTATAGAACAGGAACTGGTCGACTTGATGCGATCCAATGTCCGTCAAAATTCCGCCATAGCGGACTGGGTCCCAGAACCACTCCGGTCTTCCTCCTGCGCCTCCCGCATACGGGTCTGCTCCATGCTGCACGATCTGGTGAGGAGCAATGTTGATCGTCTGAATGACTCTTCCGATCGCTCCTGCCTTAATCAGGTCGCCCGCTTTTACCGCCGCCTTCACCTCGAAGCGCTCGCTGTAAAGAATCCCGTAAATTCTCTTCGTCTCTGCAATCGTTTTGCGAATCTGGTCGATCTGTTCGAGTGTCGTCGCACCTGGCTTATCGCTCAGATAATCCTTGCCGCGTTTCATCACCCGAATCCCCAGCGGCGCTCTCTCGTTGGGAATCGTTGAGCTCAACACTAGCTGGATCGAGGGATCGTTCAGAATTGCCTCTTCCGACGAGACGATCTTCACATCGGGGAATCTCTTCTTGAAGTTCGATAGTTTGTCGGGCTCGGCTCCATAAGCTGCTACCAGTTGGCCGCCGCCGCGCTGGATCGCGCCCACCATCCCATAGATGTGGTCATGGCTCATCCCACACACTGCGAATTTAATGGAGTACTTCGGCTTGGCGTCAGCTTCCTGCGTTGGCTCGGCAATCTCATGCACTACACGGGCCGGATCGATCGCGCTCGCCTCTGCAATTGCCGGAATTCCTGCCATCAATCCCGCCGAACCTACTGCTCGCAAAAACTCTCTACGGCCAAACATCTCCGATCCCATTTTCGGACTCCTCTTCAAACACAATTTCGCTGCACTCCGAACTATATCAACTCTGGCCTTTTCTGGTTTGTTGGCTTGCTATCTTTTCGGCTCATACCGCATCGCTACCGCCCCCGAGCCGAACTCCAGCCGGCTCACCAGCCTCAAGTCGACATGCTTCGATAACCCCGTGAACAATGTCGGCCCGTGGCCGGCTAGCCTGGGATGCACCACAAACTCGTACTCGTCGATCAATCCCAGCTCCGCCAACGCCTGCGGGAGCTTTACGCCTCCTACGAACAGTCCCTTACCCGACTCCCGCTTGAGTTGCTGAACGGTCTTCTCCAAATCTCCGCGAACAAGCTCTGCGTTCCAATCGACCCGGTCCAGAGTGCTCGATACAACATACTTCTTTGCCGCATCGATTGTCCGGGCGAAGGGTTCCATCCAATCAGGTCTCGCTGCCGACTGAGATGGCTGCCGCCGCCACGCTGCCTCCATCATTTCGTAAGTCACTCGGCCAAAGAGGAGAGCATCGGCTTGGTTGAGGTTCTCAACCGCGTGACGATGCAGGTCTTCATCCGGAATCATGGCTCGATGATCGCAGCATCCGTCTAGTGTGACATTGATGGAATACCGAAGGGGACGCATTCCGCAAGCGTACCGCCGATCAAGGTTCGATTGGAAATTTTCTGATCACGGAAACAGCCTTCTCTTCATCCATCCATTAGCTTCCCGCAGAAACACAAACCGGTCGTGCAACCGAGACGGCCCGCTCACCCATAGCTCGATTCGCTGCGGTTGAATCGCATATCCCTTCCACCATTCTGGTCGGGGAACCTCGCCTGGATGCAGATCGGCAAACTCCGCGACCAATCGTTCCAGCTCCTCCCGGCTTACCAGAGGCTGGCTCTGATGTGATACGGCCGATCCGAGCTGGCTCTCCCGCGCCCGGCTATGAAAGTAATCATCTGCGTCTGCTGCCGGAAGCTCCACAACTGGCCCTTCCACCCTGACCTGTCTTCCCAGGCTCTTCCAGTGAAAGCACAGTGCAGCTCTTGGATTGGCTGCCAGTTCCTGTCCTTTACGGCTGTTTGCATTGGTGTAGAAACAGAAGCCCCGCTCATCGACCTTCTTTACCAGCACCATTCGGACGCTTGGCAGGCCATCCGTCGTAGCGGTCGCCAGCGCCGCTGCGTTCGGGTCATTTGGTTCGGTTTTGGTGGCTTCTAAAAACCAGTGTTCAAAAGTGGCAATCGGATCGGTTCCGTCGCCCACCATGAATGGATCCATTCCCGCAGTGTACGCCTTCAGATTTGTCAAGCTGCAATTTGAGCTAAATTACACAAACGAAAGCATATATGAAGTGCAGATTAGGGGTTTCCATTTCACTACAATAGAGACATAGGCAAAGCACGAAAGCCGTGGAGTTTGTGATCGCGCTTCTTTATAAAGAATTCGATCTTGCTGGTCCAGACTTAAGATTCTTCTTATGAATACTTTACCTTGTTTTTGGTGGGGTGGGTAAGTCCTGGAATAAGCTGCTCGTCTGCCGGGCAGGGATTGCTTCTGAAGAAGCCACCAGCGTATAGAACTCCTGTCCGCCGTACTGGGCAAAGAATTCCCTTGTCTGCTCCATGAGTGGCCCCTGTGAGCGATGCTGACGAAATGCTTCGTTCTTTCGTTCCCGTACAGATTCGATATCCAGAACCGTCGTCCAGGGAATCGGCAGCGGAGGATGCCGCTCTGGCAAAAAGGTATTTGTGGTCACGTGGAACAGTCGTCCAGGTTGGTAGACCGCACCGCTCTCAGGAAAGCGCTTCGCCTGCCCTGACCAATGGAATGCCGCCGTTGTCCAGAACGAAACCATCATATGGTCAGTATGCGTATTCATTCCGCCATCGCCACCAAAGGTGATCACCACATCCGGACGAAACTGACGCATCCGTCGTACCAGTTGCTCCGCTGCCTCAGAAAAGGGAACTGTGATCAGCTGCGCATCATGATATTCCAGGGACTCGTGCCGGCTCACGCCGAGCACCTTGCACGACGCGGCAAATTCTTCACGACGAGTTCTGCCCAGCTCCTCTGCAGAGGCTGCAGAACCGCGATGGGTTCCTGCCTGGCCATCGGTCATGCAGATCACATACGTCTCAATGCCGCGGTCTGCAGCTAACGCCAGAGCTCCGCCAAATGCAAAGCACTCATCATCCGGATGGGCGACCACACACATTAATCGCTGACCCAATTCGCCTCCTCGTTGAAATCGAGATCGAACAGGTCTCCTGAAACCAGATCCTCAATTGCTGCGTTCGGATCGACCGCTTTGACCGGAGCGAACGTTCGCCGATGCAGCGCCGATGGCCCAAGCTCCACAAGAGCCTTTCGGTGCGCAGGCGTTCCATAGCCCTTATGAGAGGCGAGTCCATATCCTGGATGAACCTCGTCAAGCTCTCTCATTCGTGCATCGCGATAGACCTTCGCGATTACTGAAGCTGCCGCAATCGAAAGACTCAACGAATCGCCGTAGATCAACCTGGTCTGAGCGCAGGGATGATCGATCCGCATCGCATCGATCAGCAGGTGGTCAGGAAGGATCGAGAGACCTTGAACCGCAGCCAGCATCGCCATACGCGTCGCCTGATAAATGTTCACACGATCGATCGTCTCGGCGTCGATCTCGGCAATACTCACTGCGAGCGCAACCTTGCGAATCCTGCGATCCAGTCGTTCGCGGTCTTTAAGCAGAAGTTGCTTCGAGTCTTTCAGCCCGGAGGAGGCAAGTCCGCGCATCTTCTCAGGAAGAATGACTGCCGCCGCGACGACGGGGCCAAACAAGGCGCCTCGGCCAACTTCATCCACTCCTGCAATGGTGTGGAAGCCGCGATAGCGAAGGGCCTGTTCTGGAGCGTCACTGCACACAAGCTGCCGAAGCATCTGTTGTTTGGCTGTTGCAGCTGTAACCGTGCGCTTGATGCGTAAAGGAGTCGAAGAAGCCATGCCCTTATGGCAAAGTTTACAACCTAAGGTACAAAGGAAAACCACGGCAGATTTCGCCGTGGTTTCTGTGGAAAAGAAGGGGGGAGATTTAGCTGGCGGCGCGCTCGACCTCGCGCAGACGCGCGGCCTTACCGCGAAGCCCACGGAGATAGAAGAGCTTCGAACGGCGAACTTCGTACGAACGAACCTTTTCAACCTTATCGACAACCTTGGAGTTATAGGGGAAGATGCGCTCGACGCCTTGACCGAAGCTCATCTTGCGAACTGTGAAGGTCCCCTGTGGCCCCTTGCGGCAGGCAATGACCATTCCTTCAAAGGCCTGAAGACGCTCCTTTTCACCCTCGCGGATCTTGACCTGAACGCGGACGGTGTCTCCGGGAGCGAAATCGGGAAGGTCAGTCCGCTCAAGCTTCGCGGCCAGTTTCTGCATAACGGGATGAATTGACATAACGGGTTTCCTGATTTGAACTCGAGTCCTTAGTGTACATGATTTCAATCAATTATGGGGACAAAACCATCATTCCCGGCAGGGGAACCGGAGTTGATTCATTCCTGATCGTCCGGATTGGAGTTCCGTTCAAACTCGAGCTTTTCCAATAAACGAAGATCTTGATCAGTAAGGCTAGTCTTTTCCAATAGATCAGGGCGGTTTTCTAATGTTTTCCGTAAAGCCATTTTACGGCGCCATAGGCGGATCGCATCATGGTTTCCTCCCTGCAAAACCTCGGGGACACTCAAACCCTGAAACTCGGCTGGGCGAGTGTAGTGCGGATAGTCCAGAATTCCTCCCGCTCCGTGGGTCGTTCGTGGAGGCCCTTCGCTCGAAAGCGGCACATCGGAGTCATGTGCTCCGAAACTCTCAAAGCGCGAAGAATCCGGATGTCCAAGTGCACCAGGAAGCAGGCGGACGACGGCATCGATGATGACTGCTGCCCCTAGCTCTCCTCCGGAGAGCACGTAGTCTCCAATGGAGAGCTCTTGGTCGCAGAGGAGTGCATTAACGCGTTCATCCACGCCCTCGTATCGTCCGCAGATCAGTACGACCCGTTCGACGGTAGCAAGTTTCTGTGCGACGGCCTGGGTAAAAGGATGTCCCTGTGCTGAGAGCAGAATGACGGTCTCTTTCTGGGGATCGCGTTGACGCTTTGGTGTGATGTTCAACGAGGAAACCGCATCGTAGATTGGTTCCAGCTTGAGGACCATACCCTCTCCACCCCCGAAGGGCCTGTCGTCGACTGTGCGATGCCGGTCATGGGTGAACGATCGCAAATCATGCGTAGCGATATCGACCAGCCCCTTGCTGTGGGCCCGGTTCAGGATCCCGTACTGCAAGATGCTCGAAAAAAAATCCGGAAAGATTGTAATGAGGTCAAAACGCATTGGAAATGAAGTGGTTCGTACCTGAAAACCTTGTACAAGTGATTCATGCTTCGGTTCAAAATGCAATAGAGGGCAGATTTGTTGGGAGACTGCTTGGCGAAATAAGCCTTGTTCTCAAGGCGAGGCTTCTCGGCATCTCTTTGTTCTTATTTTTACCGTATCTTGCAATCGGTGCGTCTGCTCAGAAGATTCCAGTTCGAAATGAGCTGCTCAAACAACCTGTCGAAAGTAATTCCGTCGATGTAGGTTTAGGCTTTGCGACCGATAAAGATACAAAAGATGCTTCGTTTGAAAAGAACTCCAGTACTGAGGGAGCAGCCCCGACAAGGGAAGTAGGGCCGTTTTCGAGCTGGCGCGTTGACTTTATGGCGAATAGTTTGGGAGCAGGTTTTGATGTCTCGACCCCTATTAGTCGAAGATTCGATCTTCGTGGAGGCGGAAACTTTCTGGCACTCGGATATGAATTTGACGTGGACGGTCTGCACTATGACTCGGACATTCGCTTGCAATCCGGCAATCTGCGGCTCGATTGGTTCCCGAGGCACAGAAACTTTTATATCAGTCTCGGCATTCTTTTTTCCTACAACAAGATGACCGCCCTCTCTCACGTCCCTCCGGGAGCGCACTTTGAACTGGGAGATGAGAGTTTTACTAACAGCACCAGCGACCCGGTTCACGGCGATGCGCACTTGATCTTCCCGCGAAACGTATCGCCCATGTTGACGGTCGGTTTTCGCAATATTCTTCCGGGAAACCATCGGCATATTTCGGTTCCGGTTGAATTTGGAGTGGCCTATACAGGGGCACCCAAGATCGATGTAACGCTTGTCGGCACAGCCTGCCAGCAGGATGGCTGCTTCAACTTTGCTCAGAACGCCGAGGCCCAGCAAAGCCTGAAGGACGAGATCAGAAATATCAACGATACTCTGTCCAATATCCCGGTCTATCCCGTCGTTTCGATTGGATTTGGCTATCGCTTCTAACGGTTAACATCCACGAGTCCTAGGGGCAGGCTCATGGTCAGTCGTCTTCTTTCTGGATTAAAGTCCTTGACGAAGGCTTTTACAAAGGGGATGAGGATCTCTGCTGGATCATCCGCCGATCGCACAATGAGAAGCGCTGGGGCATCGGGCAACAGCGTTCCATCCGCTGCAGTCGAAAATTGGACATCGGTAATATCCCCGATACGGGTGTCCTCGTCATAAAGCGCACATCCAATCAAGTCGCTGATATATACCGACTCCTGATCGAGCGGGGTCCGTTGATCTTCGGAAACGATGAGATCAAGACCCGAGAGAACTTCCGCTGAAGAGATGCTGTCGATCCCAGCCAAGTGAAGTACGACCCGGCCCTTGTTCTTGCCGACAGGAAGCCACGAAGCGATCACCTCGACGGGTTTCGCTTCCGATCGATCTCCTGTGAATCCCGGAGAGGCAAGGAAGAGGTCTTTCCTTCCCACAAGGCGGTCAGGAAAGTCTGTTTCGAGATCAGCCAGTACTTCTCCCTTACGCCCTTGAGGACGAAGAAGATGAGCTAAGACGATCCAAGAGGTTGGAGAGGATGAAACGGAGAGGTCGTCAGTCATAGAATTTCTGAACCCGCGACGCGAAGAGGCGATCAGACCTGAGGTGCGCTGTCTTCAATGATATCGAGAGCAAAGCGATGTTTCACCTTCATACTGGCGGCGGTCAGAATGGTGCGCAAAGAGCGGGCCGTTCGCCCTTGTTTTCCTATGATCTTCCCGATATCTCCGGGAGCGACCCGCAAACGGATGACGGTAGCATCCTCTTCTTCAACGGTTTCTATAGATACAGCCTCGGGAGAATCAACCAGGGCACGGGCAATCTCTATAACAAGGCCAACGATGTTCGCATTCGCGCTATTTGCTTCACCTGTCCTTTGAGTGGACTGGGTCATCACACACCTCCTGGGGTCACAATGCGGGCTGTTGCTCTACCGTTCTGCCTCGTCGATTGCGAGATCTCAGGAATGTGCTTCACGAGCGTAGCCACGATTAGACGATAGGCCCCGGGATACCTAAATAGATTTTGGGTATCCCAGGGTATCGATTCCAATATCTGAAGTCTACGTTAGGAGTTCGCTGGTTGAGACGCGGGGAACCTTCGGCATCAGCAAATCTTTGGGTACCAGATGAATGGTTACGAAAGATTTGCCGGGTAACTAGGCTGCCGAGACGGATGCGGTAGGCGCATTGGACACAAGCTTCTGAACGCGATCGGAAAGCTGAGCGCCCTTGCTGGTCCAGTAATCAATGCGATCGCGCTTGAGCGCAACGCTGGCTGGATTGGTACGGGGATTGTAAGTTCCAACCACTTCCAGCGAGCGACCATTCCGGGCGCGGTCTTTTTCAATCACAACGATGCGGTATTGGGGCTGCTTCCGCGCTCCTACGCGCGCCAGACGGATCATTAACACAAGAAAAGCCTCTCAATCAGTTTATTTGGGTGCACAGAAGGACGGAGCCTCCCATCTGTAAGGAAGAACAACAGAACCCAACAACTAAGTATGACGGAATTCCAGGATTTTCGCAATCCAAAGGCTTTGGTCCGAACGAATCAGGCAGGAAGATGAGCGTGAAAAAAATCTGCGTAGGTTACTTTGTGCTGTAGACTTTTGTGTATCGGGTATCTAATTTGTTACATCAGTTTTCAAAGAAGGGAGGATTCATGGGCTCCTGGACCAAGGTGAAAGAAGAGCATGCTGTTCGCGCTGCTGTACGGTTTCCCATGAGACTCCCCTTGCGAATTCAGACATCCGAAGGGGAATTGCATGCCGTTACGGAAAATATCTCAGCCAACGGCCTGCTTTTCGTATGCGACGAGACGCTTGAGGTTAGCAGCAGAATTGAGTTTACGATTGCGATGCCTGCGGCTGTGATGGGGGCGTCCAAAGATGTGACGATTCATTGTGTCGGCCGAGTGGTTCGAAATTGCATGCAGGATGGACAGAAGAAGACGGCAGCTGTAATCGATGAATATTTTCTAAAGGCTTGAGTTATGACAGTGGTTCATTTTGATCCTTCTCAGGACATCGATGAGACTCCAGAGGACATTGGAGCGTTTGGAGGAATTCGCGTTGTTCTTGCGGATTCGCAGGCCATCTATCGTGTGGGAATCCGAAAGGTCTTCGCGCTCGAAGACGATATCCGGGTCATTGCCCAAGTTGAGAGCTTGAGCAACCTCTATACCACGTTACAGCGCTACCCCACGGATGTGGTTCTGCTGGAAGGACAGCTAATAGCTGGAACAGTGGATGCGATTCCTGAAATCATGCGTCGCGCACCCAATGTAAAGTTGATTGTCCAGGTCTCCGAGACTGACGAATCCAATACGGTAGAGCTTTATCGGCGCGGCGTGCGTGGCGTAGTGCCTCGATCCATCTCACCGGATCTGCTTGTTAAGTGTGTGCGCAAGATCGCGGAGGGGGAAACTTGGATCGACAATCGTTCGATCAGCTGGGTGATTGAGGCTTATCGCTCCCAGGCGAAGACGCTGACAGATCCAAAAGTGCAGCCCAAGCTTTCCAAAAAGGAGCTTGCAATCATTAGCTGCATTACGCGTGGAATGCGAAATAAAGAGATCGCTTACCAGATCGGCACGACTGAGCAGGTAATCAAAAATTACCTGCGGAAGGTCTATGACAAGTTAGGCGTCTCAGACCGGCTGGAACTCGCTCTCTACTGCCTGCATCATGAACTATTGAAGCAATATACCCAGGAGCTCGAGGGCGTAATGCTGCACCAGCCTGAGCCAATGCAGCCATTACGCGCCAAGATGTAAATCGGATCGAGCTACTGTTTATCGATCTCTACATCGATTGAAAACTTTATATCGTCGCCAATGACAACGGTAGGAGTCTTAGGGGCGAAGTTGAAGTCGCTGCGCTTCAATCTGCCTGACGCCGAAAAACCGCTGCGGGTCTTCCCATCTTTGCCCGTCTGCGGAGGAGCAGGGCCGTCCACATCAAGTGTGACCGTCTTGGTCGTTCCCGCAAGGGTCAGCTCGCCTGTCAGGGTCAGCTTCCCATCCACTTTGGAAAGGGAAGTGGACTTAAAAGTAATCTGTGGATACTTCGCAACATCGAAATAGTTGGGGGACTTCAAGTCCGCGTCACGCTTTTCGACATTGGTGTTGACTGTGGTGGTATCGGCAGTTGCCTGTACCGAGGAGTGGGTGATGTCCTTCTCATCGTAAAGGATCGTTCCTTTGACGCCCATGATGGAGCCATGAACATTCGATACGCCCATATGGCGAACTTCAAAGTTGATACTGGAATGGATAGGATCGATGGTCCAATTTGATGTTTGGGCATGACCGGTGAAGCTGGTCGCGATAGCAACGGCTAGGGCCATCACAAAACGATTGCGCATGCAGACGTCCTCTTTCGGTAGATAAGTATCTGGACCCAGAAGCCAGGCAGAGAGAGGTGCCAGGCGGTCTGATCGCTGTCCTCGATCTACTGAATGTAACGGGCGAGAAGACCGGCAGGCTACCAAAATCTTGGCGGACACGAGATTTTGATAAATCTTGAGATGAAACAGCAATGAAAAGCTTCGAGATGCTAGCATCTCGCGATATGGCTTTTCGGGATGAGTTCAGGGCGCTAACTTCGGCACAACGTAGCACCTTTGCCGCTTGCTTTCTTGGCTGGACGCTCGATGCGTTCGATTTTTTTCTTCTGACCGTGTGCCTTAGGGCGATCGCCGCAGATTTCCATGTCGGGATTCCGCAGATTGCAGAGGCGATCTTCTGGACGCTGGTGATGCGACCAGTCGGAGCGCTGATCTTCGGTGTGCTGGCTGAGCGATACGGGCGACGCCCGACTCTCATCGCTAACATCATCTGCTTCTCGATCTTTGAATTGGCATCGGCGTTTGCTCCTTCATTAAAGAGCTTTCTTATCTGCCGTGCTCTGTTTGGCATCGCCATGGGAGGGGAGTGGGGAGTAGGTGCTGCCCTCGCCTTGGAGTCGATGCCTGCGCGGAGGAGAGGTTTTTTTTCGGGCATTTTGCAGGAAGGCTATGTGGTGGGGAATCTGCTCGCGGCTGCTCTTTACGGGGTTCTCTTTCCGCATCTCCATGGAACAGGGATGCTGACCGGATGGCGTGTAATGTTTATGATTGGTGCGCTTCCAGCCTTGTTGGCGTTCTATATGCAGTTCAAGGTGGAGGAATCCCCAATTTGGATTGCCGCCGAAGAGAGAAGGCGTTTGGAAGGACATAAAAGACAGAAGATCAACTTCCAGCATTTTCGTGCCTATCTTCCAACATTCCTTTTTCTCGTTCTGTTGATGACGGCATTCAATTCATTCAGTCATGGCACGCAGGATCTTTACCCCACCCTGCTGGAGAAAGATCATGGACTCGATCCAGGCAAGGTGGGCTTGATTGTTGTGATCAGCAATATCGGAGCAATGTTGGGAGGCATCCTTTGCGGAGCACTTTCGGAACGTTTGGGCCGAAAGCGGATGATCATCATTGCGGCGCTTGCAGCCATTCCAATGATTCCATTATGGGCATGGTCCCATACAGTGCCAGCGCTGGCATTGGGAGGCTTCCTGATGCAGTTTGCTGTTCAGGGCGCGTTCGGAGTCATTCCCGCACATCTTAATGAGCTGGCACCGTCGCCAGTGCGTGCCGTTTTCCCCGGATTTGCTTATCAACTGGGAAATCTCTGTTCCTCTCGAAATGGAGTGTTTCAGGCAAAACTGGCTCAGCATTTTTCAGGTGGGCCTCTCAATGCAGTGATGTCCTGGACCGTTGTGATTGGAGCTTTGGCTGTCGCAATCGTTACCGGGTTGGGAAGGGAAGCCAAAGGAGAAGATTGGTCGACGACGGAAGAGCCGGTGCTTGAGCAGGGCGGACATAGGGCCATATAGAAAGGTGCTATTTTCCTATTGCAGGATGTATGCTTTTGCTGCCATTTGGTAGGCAAGAGGCTGATATGGGAATTGCAGGACCGGATGTAAATCTTTCTGTGAAACGTTTGCATGTAGCTACGCCATATCTGATCGAACAGGATTGGGCTGCTTATACGTCCGAGCAGCATTCGATATGGGCTGAACTGGTCAGTCGCAGAATGCCACAACTACGCCAACATGCCTGCAAAGAGTATCTGGAAGGCTTTGAACAGATCGGCTTGCGTGAAGATCGATTGCCAGATCTGAAGGCTGTCAGCTCAAGGCTCCAGCCTCGAACAGGATGGCAATCGACGCCGGTCAGCGGGTTCCTGCCTCCCGATGCATTCTTTGAGATGCTGAGCGCAAGAATGTTTCCAACGACTACCTGGTTACGAGGAAGGGATTCGTTGGAGTACACACCGGAGCCAGACATCTTTCACGATGTCTTTGGCCATGTGCCGATGCACGCTCATCCCGTATTTGGCGATTTTCTGCAGCACTATGGGCAGGTTTGTGCAGGTCTGATGAATGATCCGGTTGCGTTGGAACGAATGGGGCGAGTTTTCTGGTTCACGGTGGAATTCGGCGTAATTCGACAGAGCAGCGAATTGAAGGTGTATGGCAGCGGACTTATCAGTTCACATGGCGAATGTACGCGTGTGCTTGCTGGAGGATGTGAGGTGCGCGACTTTGATCTTGATGCTGTGATGAATCAGAAATTTGATACAGGTGCGATGCAACCGGTACTCTATGCCGTCGAATCCTTTGATCAAATTTATGAAGCAACGAAAGAGGCAGAGGTGCGTTTGAAATAGACTCTGTGTGCCAAATACCGGCAGCCACCCATGGATGAAATACCGCTCAGTATTTGACAACAATCTCACTTGCCCCTACGATCAACACATCCGAGATGAATCATAGCGATCACAACTATGAAGCAGTTTCGTTCTGCTCTTCGTCATGCGCTCCCAGCGCTGGCTGTTCGTGTTGTCGCTGATTCCTCTCCCTTCTCCTTCTAAATTTCAAAGTATTGGCTGAACCTGCGGTCGTGTCGTTATGTGTCTGTTTGCGCATAATGGACTGCTGTTTCCATCGCGTTGGAGATACTGTGTTCTTTCGAAAGTTTTCCCTATTTTTCTCGCTGGCATTTGCTGGCATTGTGTCCTCTGCTTTTGCCCAGGTCGATACAGGAGCCATCGTAGGTGCCGTTACGGATTCACAACAACAACGAGTTGCGGATGCAATCATTCGTCTGAAGAATGAATCCACCGGGGCGGAGCGCGCAGCTACGTCAGATCATGATGGAAATTTCAGCTTCTCTCCGGTTCGAATCGGTTCCTATTCTGTAATCGTTGAGCACGAAGGCTTCGATCGCTATGTGCGCACAGGAATCTCTATCAATGCGCAAACCACGGCACAGGTGGATGCGGTGCTTCGCATCGGTTCCGTGAGTCAGACCATTGAAGTGGCTGCAGGAACACCCCTGCTGGAGACACAGACATCATCCCTGCAGCAGTTGGTGAATGGGCGCAGTATTACGGATCTTCCGTTGAATGGCCGTAATGTGACATTTCTGGCGCAAACTGCACCGGGCGTAACTTTTGCGCAGGCGGACTCTCGTGGACTTTCGGCGAGTGGTTCCTTCAGCGCAAATGGTGCTCGCCGTGGACAGAATGATTATCTGCTGGATGGAATTGACAACAATGCAGCGATTGCCGACTACGTGAACCAGACTCAATATGTCATCATGCCTCCACCGGATGCGCTGCAGGAATTTACCGTGCAGACGAATAATTATTCGGCAGAGTTTGGTCATTCTGCAGGGGCTGTTCTGAACGTATCGACAAAATCTGGAGGAGATAACTTCCATGGAGCCGCGTGGGAATTTGTTAGAAATGGAGTGTTGGACGCACGCAACTATTTCGCGACTGTGCCTAAAAAACCGGCTTACCGGCAGAATCAGTTTGGCTTTGCTGTAAATGGTCCGGTTGTTATCCCTAAGGTTTATAGCGGCCGCGGCAAAACCTTCTTCTTCTTTGACTATCAGGGGACGCGCATCGCACAGGGCAGCAGTAAGGTGGTCACGGTTCCAACCGCTGCACAAAGGTCATCTGGATACACCAATTTCTCGGATCTGATCGCACTTCAGAGTGGAACGCGGACAGATGCTCTGGGTAGGGTTCTTCCAGTGGGAACGATCTTTGATCCTGCAACTACGCGTGCAGTCGCAGCGGGCGCGCTTGATCCGACGACAAACTTGATTGCAGCCTCAACGGGTTATGTGCGTGATCCGTTTTATCAGGGATCGCTCGTCAACCAGAGAAGCTTCACCAGCGATTCCCAAAAATCTCTTTTGAACCAATTGCCGGCCACTAGGCTTAGCCCTTCGGCGATTGCACTGTTGAATCTCTATCCTTCGCCGACAGGTGCGGGGATCACGAACAATTACAGCTCTTTCCCAAACATAACCAATAACAGCGACGGCTTTGATCTTCGTATCGATCAACATTTCAGCGAGCGAGATTCTGCGTTTGCGCGTTACAGCTATCTCAACACAGATCAGCTCAACCCAGGCCCATTTCTGGGCATTGCGGATGGGCAGTCCAGCCGCCCTGGCAATGGATCAACGCAAGCCCAAAACGTAGCTGTTAGCGAAACGCATATCTTCACTCCAAATCTGGCGAATGAGGCTCGGTTTGGCTACAGTCGTGTCGCTGATGTTCGTCGCCAGCTCTTCGCAAATCAACTTGGGATCCCCGAGCAATATGGGATTGGGGGAATTCCGCAGTTTGCAGGGAATGGTGGTCTACCAACGCTGTCGTTTGGAAACCTGGCCAATCTCGGGCAATCCGGGTCGTTGCCCAGTAATAAGGCCAGCATCATTAATCAGTTTTCGGATAATGTTACGATCTCCCGCAATCGGCATGTCCTTCGTACCGGCGTTCTCTATCAGGACATCTCTTATCCGACCTCAACCCCTTCAGCATCTCGTGGTTCATTTGGTTTTAGCGGAATCTATACGTCCATGGTCAACCAGACGGACGGATCCACGGATCGTGCTCAGTTTCTACTCAATCCAACCGCAGCTACGGTGTCTGGTGGAATTAACAACGTAGGAGGAGCCAATAGCGTCAGTGCATCCAGCTTCCCGCCGATCAGCAACCTTCACCGCTGGTACGTGGGAGCGTACTTGCAGGATGATTGGCGTGCCACTTCCAAGCTTAGCCTCAACCTGGGACTTCGTTGGGAGTACTACGGGGTTCCAACGGAGCGCGATGGACGTCAGGCCAACTTTATCCCTGGCCCTCTAAGTAATCCGAGGATAGGAGCGAGGTTTATTGTTCCAGAATCACAGGCCGCGAATGTGCCGCAGGCATTTATTGCGCTCCTGGCAAAAGACAATATCGCTTTTGAAACAACCCGCAACGACAAATTAGGGCATGCGCAAAGAACAAACTTTGCCCCCCGGTTTGGTCTCGCTTATCAAGCGAATACTCGAACAGTCATTCACGCCGGATACGGACTGTTTTATGGCGGCTATGAGAACTATGGCCTCAGCGCCAGTCCTCCGGCGAATTTTCCCTTCAACATCGCGACGAGCTATTCGGCAGCAAATTCAATAACACCACTAGCGCTGGATAATTCCATTGGCACGCTCTCCAACGGACTTACGAATATTCCGTTAAGCGCAGCGAATGCGAACCTGACAAACATCAACCTGCTTGGCCGCCAATATGATTGGCAGAGCGCATATAGCCAGGCCTACAATCTCCAGGTGCAGTATCAGGTCACAGCCACAACCATCGCAAAGGTCGCCTATGCTGGCTCGGTTTCGCGGCACCTTCAGAGCCCCATCAATACGAACACGCTTAACGCCATTCTCCCGGCGACCGCGAATGCCCAGACCAATAGCTTTTTCCCAGACTTTGCACGCGGGGGAGCATTCCTTCTCCCCTCAGCCTCGACAAGTTACAACGGACTGCAAGTCGATATAACGCGTCGTTGGGGCCATGATCTGACGATCGATGCGAACTACACCTGGTCGAAGTGCCTTGGCACTGCTCGCGATCAGCTCGATAACACGATTGGCAGTTATCGTGCTCCTTACGTACCGGGGGCCGGAATTGGTCTGGATTATGCCCGCTGCGATACGGACGTTCGGAATATCTTTCATGCGAGTGGCACTTACGAGCTTCCTCTAGGGCATAATCAGCGCTTTCTAACCCAGGGACCTGCATCGGCAATTGCTGGAGGGTGGTCACTGCAGTGGATTGCAACCGTGCAAGATGGACAGCCATTTACGCTCGGATGCAGCGTGACCACGGCTGCTGGGCTGGGATGCAACGCGCTCAAAGTTCCAGGACAGAATCCCTATACAAATTCAAACCGGGTAGCACATTTTCTGAACGCAGCTGCCTTCGCCAATCCTGCATCGACAGCGACTGGACTTGCTGCACTAGGCGGGTCGCCCACCCAGGTATCAGGGCCAGCCTATCGAAAGCTGGATCTTTCGCTCTTTCGCAGGATTAACCTTGTCGACCAAACCCACCTGGAGCTTCGTGCTGAGGCTTTCAACATTACGAATACGCCGAATTTCTCTGCTCCGGGAAGTTTGAACTTTACCTCTCCCGCAACCTTCGCGATGATCACAAATACGCGAGACAACGCAAGACAGCTGCAGTTCGCTGCAAAAATCTACTGGTAGGAGTTTTAGAAAAATGTCAGACCATGTACAAAGCCGCAGGAGCTTCTTTAAGGGAACCATGGCAGCGGCGATGACCACAGCAGTTCCTGCGGTTGAAGCGCAAAGGAAATCGGTGTTGTCATCAGCGCCTGCGAAAAAGCCCAATATTATTGTTTATCTTGCGGATCAGTTTCGTTGGGACTTTGTTGGAGCGAATGGACGGAATGGCTCAACACATACCCCGAACATCGATGCTCTTGCTGCACGCGGAAAGAACTTCACGCATGCTGTTACCAACCAGCCTGTTTGCGCTCCTGCGCGTTCGGTTCTCTTCACCAGCCGTTATGCCACAGAGACAGGCGTATGGCACAACGGACTGGCCTTGGATAAATCCCTACCGACATTAGCAGGTGAGTTACGCAAAGCCGGTTACACGTCGAACTACATTGGGAAGTGGCATCTTGCTTTGGGAAATCCCAAGCTGGGCGGCGATCCTGGTCCTGTGAAAGCAGAAGATCGCGGAGGATTTTTAGATCTATGGGAAGGCGCGAATGCTCTTGAGCATACGACTCATCCCTACGAGGGAACGATCTGGGATCAGAACAATCAGCCGATATCGTTCAAGGATGAATATCGCGTCGACTTCCTCACAGACCGTGCAGAACGATTCCTCCGTCAGAAACAGGAAAAGCCTTTCTTCCTCTTTATCTCTCAGCTTGAGCCTCATCAACAGAACGACCTTCAGCGTCCTGTTGCACCAAAGGGTGCAGCAACGCGATTTGTGAATTCTACGGTTCCGGAGGATCTTCGTGCGCTGCCCGGTACATGGCAGGATCAGTTGCCGGACTATTACGGATGCATCGAGGCGATTGATTCTTCCGTGGGAAGGCTTCGGCGTGTACTGGAAGAAGAGCATCTCGCCGACAACACCATCTTCGTCTTCATCAGCGATCATGGTTGCCATTTCATGACACGCAATCAAGAGTACAAGCGGAGCACGCATAACAGCTCCATTCGTGTACCGCTGATCATCGATGGGCCCGGCTTTCAAGGGACACAGCAGATTCCAGAGCTGGTTGGCTTGATTGATGTTGCTCCCACACTACTCGAAGCAGCAGGTGTGCAGGCTCCTACGTCCTGGAAGGGACGTAGCTTCTTTCCTCTAGTCAATGATTTTGAGGCACGACAGCACTGGAATAATCAGCAACTGATCCAGATCAGTGAGTCCATGACCGGACGAGCTATTCGTACTCCGGACTGGACCTACTGCGTAGCCGATCTCTCAGGAGACACAAAAGAAGCTGCGGCGAAGACATATCACGAATATCAGTTCTACGATCAGCGTGCAGATCCACATGAACTAGTGAATCTTGCTGGACGCAAAGAATATCGTGCCAAGGCAGAAGAATTGAGGGAGCAATTAAAGAGGCTGCTGGTTGCGGCGGGTGAATCGGAGCCGGAGATCGTTCCGGCTAAGTTGTATCCATAGGTGGATGAATCAAAGGCGGCAGGAGTTCGATCTCTGCCGCCTTTGATTATTTTTTATATTCGTACGGCTTGGTATTGACCGGCTCGTTATATCGGATGTGATTATAGGTTGCAGTACGGTAGTCGCCTGATGGGGTAAAGAACTGTTGCTTGAGCGAAATGTCACGATTCAGATCGACCCAGATCACAACGTGACTGAACATGTTTCTTACGGTGGGATCCTTGGAAACCAGGTTCAGTTTGGCTGTAGGAACATTTGTGCTGCCATCTGAAAGCTGTTCTGTACCGAGATAAGTGACGGTCCAGGCCTTTACGAGATCGCTTCCGCTGCCTCCAAAGCCTAGTGTGAGAAAACTCTCGAATTGATTTTTATTCTGGCCTGCAGAATAAACCTTCAGATCTTTTGTCGAAGGGTCGAAAAGCGCAAATTTGTCATTTTTATATGAGAAAAATCTAGCGCCGGGAGGCAGGATTTTTGCTCCCATCTCCAGCTTTGATCCGTTCTTCTTGAAGTAGATACTTCCGTGTTGTGTGGTGGTCTCTTTGACCACAAGCTCGTAGAAATCCCATTGGAAGTCAGCTTCAGCAGATTTAAAACGAATGCTTGCGGCATCGAGCTGCCGAATCGCCTGGTCTAACTCACCAGGTTTGGTCTGCGCACATAAAGTCCATGGGGCAGTAAGAAGAAAGATGGCTGCCAGGTGGCGAAGTTTCATCATGCGAGTCTATTCTCCGGGCTGTTAGATGCACATAAGCGAAGCGGATGCCTCTTCGGCGGATCAGCGTGTGATCCAGGCGTCATAGGCGATTACATGACCTTGAGCATCGCGTACGGGTTCATAACGTTGCAGAGTAACCTCACCTGCAATTGGCTCAACGATGCGCAGAATGGCAGAACGAATGGCAGCATCGCTTTGATCTCCATCTGTAGAGCGATCGATATCATCAGCTCGAATCTGATAAAGAAAACGGCTGGAGTCGTCTGTCGTCCCCGCTTCTTTAATCAGGACCTCCGAAGAATGGAGTGCCACTGTTTCAACCGGACGATCTTTGAAATCAATGAAGCGCGGTCCGAGAAACAGAAAAAGCAGGATGAGAGTCACCATAACGTCATAGTGGAGACTTCCGCGTTCATAGGTCCACCAGAAGTAGGAGCGAAGTGTTTTCAGCATCAGGCTTTCTCCTGACGGTTGATTGTAGTTTCTCCATTCATATAAGGAACAAGAGCTTCAGGAATGCGAATGGAGCCGTCTGCCTGTTGGTAGTTCTCGAGAATAGCAAGGTACGTTCGTCCAACGGCCAATCCTGAACCGTTGAGCGTGTGAAGGTACTCCGATTTTTTACCACCGACAGGCCGGAAACGAATGTTCGCCCGCCGGGCCTGAAAGTCCGTGAAGTTCGAGCAGGAACTGATCTCGCGATAGAGTTCCTGTCCGGGCAGCCAAACCTCAAGGTCATACGTCTTGGAGGATGCAAAGCCCATATCTCCAGTGCAAAGAAGCATACGCCGATAGGGAAGTCCCAATCTCTCGAGAACGGTTTCCGCGTGACGCGTAAGTGCTTCGTGTTCTTCCGCCGATTTCTCAGGAGGTGTAAATTTAACCAACTCGACCTTCTGGAATTGATGTTGACGAATCATTCCGCGGACATCTTTGCCATAGCTCCCGGCTTCGCTACGGAAGCAGGGCGTATACGCGCAGAAGGAAATGGGAAGTTGTGCTTCGTCCAGCGTCTCGTCACGGAAGAGATTGGTCACTGGCACCTCGGCCGTGGGAATCAGCCAGTGATCGCCATCCTGCAACTCTCCGGTATAGGGGCCTTTGTCGTCGCAATGAAAGAGGTCTTCAGCAAATTTTGGAAGCTGCCCGGTACCGAAGAGCGAGCGGGAGTTGACCATGTAAGGCGGCAAAACCTCGGTGTAGCCATGCTCGCGGGTATGCAGATCCAGCATGAAGTTTGCCAGTGCTCGTTCCAGGCGAGCTCCCGCTCCAAAGTGAACAACAAAACGGGAGCCTGAGAGTTTTGCCGCTCGATTAAAGTCTAGGATATTCAGTGCTTCGCCAAGTTCCCAGTGCGGTTTCGCCGCGAAACTAAACTCGGGTTTTATGCCCCAGACCTTTTCTTCGCGATTGGAGTTTTCATTCGCACCTACCGGAACGGAGTCCTGTGGAAGATTGGGAATCGCCTGCAAAATAGATTTCAATCGTTCGTCAGCAGCGGCAGCGCGAGCCTCTAGGGTATCCACCTCGGATTTCAGCGTGCGGGTTTCTTCAGTCTGAGTAGTCGCATCTGCACCCGATTTGCGTAGCCTGGCAATCTCTTCGGTGAGTTTATTGCGACGGGCCTTGAGCGTCTCGACCTGTGTAATCGCATCTCGGCGTTCACGGTCAATAGTGGCAAAGTCACCAAGAGCGACAACGGGATCCATACCGCGGGCGCGCAACTTCTCTTCTACCTGGGGCAAGTTTGCCCGGACGAATGCAAGATCGATCATTTGCTTCTATTTTAGCGGGTTACCTCGGAAAGGGAGAGGTGGGCCTGGTTGCTTCTGGCGGAGAGGTATGTTTTCCTGATGCGGATGCGAAAAATTGCTTCCGCCCTGTTCTCTCTCGCTCTTCTTGTGCCTGGAACGACTCGTGGGTATGCCGATGCATATCATGCCAAGCCGAAGCTGGTTGTGATTTTGGTGATCGACCAGTTCCGCGGGGACTATCTGGATCGTTATCGGGACGACTTCAAGACGCCCAACGGATTCAACCTGTTTCTCAAAAAAGGCGTTCATTTCACGGATTGCTACTACGATTATGCCAACCTTGTGACTGCTGCTGGCCACACCACGATTGGCACGGGAAGCTATACGGATGGCCATAAGATCCCTCTCAATGAATGGTGGGAAAAAGGGCCGGATGGAAGGCTCAGGCTCGTAAGTTCGGTGAGCGACGATCGCTATAAGCTGGTTGGTGTACCCGCAGGCGGCGAGGTTTCTCCCGGTGCTTCACCCCACCGGGAAGCGGCTTCAACGTTGGGTGATGAGCTGACCCTGGCAACCCAGGGACGGGCAAAGGTCTTTGGCATCTCCTTCAAGGACCGTGCCGCGATTATGACCTCCGGCCACGCAACCAAAGGGGCATTCTGGACCGACCATGACTCCGGAGCATTCATCACCTCGACCTACTGGATGCAGCAGCTGCCTGAATGGGCCAGTGCATTCAATGCCAGTGATGAACGTGCCAGAATTCGTCATGCTGCGGGCGTACCCACAGGCAGTTTCTATGAGGAAGTAGGCCAGAAACCCGCAGCAGTGCAATACACCATCGACTTCGCCAAAGCACTGGTCAAGAACGAGAACCTTGGCAAAAATGATGTCACCGATATGCTGACGATCTCGATCAGCAATACGGATATCCTCGGGCACAAGGTGGGGCCGGATTCTCCGAAACAGCGAGAGATGATCGACGCTGTCGATGTATCGTTAGACGACTTCTTTACCTTTTTGGATAAACAAGTGGGTCTTCAGAATGTCGTCGTTGCCCTGACGGGAGATCATGGCGTAGCTCCCACCATGAGGGCAGCAAATGACGCCCAGATGCCCTCGGCGGCGATCAAAAGTGCTGCTCTTCTGAAAAGAATGGAAGCGATTCTCGATAAAAAATGGCCGATTGAAAATGGAGAAAAAGGGGGCGAAAAGTACATCCTTGGCGGAGAGTACCCCTATATCCAGCTCAACCAGGATGCATTTGAGAAAGTCCATGTAACGGAGCTGGAAGCTGAAACAGCCGCAGCAGAGGCTCTGAATCAGGCTCTTCAGGAAAACGGCTCCGAATTTGCAGTGAAGAGTTCCAAGCCGGCAGTCCCTTCAACGCGTTTGGCGGATCCATTAGGAGTGGGAAGTGTGTATCCCGTTGCGAAGATGCGAAATGGTGAGATTCCTGATACCGAGCTGGGACGGAGGATCCTTCACAGTTATTCCCCGTATGTGGGATGGGCGATCTTCCTGAATTTCAATGCATTTCAGTTCGCCGGATCGGAGATGGGTGCGACTCATTATTCGTCCTTTGCCTATGATAGGCATGTGCCTTTGGACTTTTATGGCGCAATGTTTACTCCGGGAACTTATCATGATCGAGTGGCCCCTGTAGATATCGCCGCGACCTTTGCCTCGATTCTCCGGGTGAATCAACCCTCGAGCGTTGAAGGACGGGTGCTGACGCAGGTGATGAAGCCGGATACGGGTACAGGAAATATCGCTCGCCCCGTCGCCACTCGAAAGGGTACGGAAAAGTGAGTTCGAACAACCCGGATATGAAAGTGAGCGTAGCTGGAGTCGAGCTACGCTCGCCGGTCATCGCAGCCAGTGGGACCTTCGGCTACGGTGTGGAGTTCGAGGATATTGTCTCGCTCGACCGTATTGGCGCCTTCGTTACAAAGGGGCTCTCCAAAGAACCTATGCCAGGGAACCCTACCCCCAGAATCATTGAGACCGCCGCCGGGATGATCAACGCGATTGGCCTGCAGAATATGGGGGTGCGCCCCTTCGTAGAGGAAAAGCTTCCGAAGCTACGCCAGCTCAAAGGCGCCGTGGTCATCGCAAATGTTTTTGGCTACACCGTTGAGGATTGCCTGGAGGTGATTCGTATCCTGAATGACGCCGAAGGCATCGTCATGTATGAGCTGAACGCTAGTTGCCCCAATACCTCCCATGGGGGAATGGTCTTTGGCACAGATCCAGATTTGCTCAAGGAGTTGGTCACTCGAACGAAAGAGATCTCTAAAAAGCCCTTGATGGTGAAGTTGTCCCCAAATGTGACCAGCATTGGAGAGATGGCAAAGGTCGCGGAAGAGGCTGGGGCCGACGCGGTTTCTCTGGTGAATACCTTTGTCTCCTTGGCCGTTGATATAGAAACCAGAAAGCCAAGGATCGCAAACGTAACCGGAGGTCTCTCCGGACCAGCGATCAAACCAATCGCAGTCCGTATGGTCTATGAAGCTGCTAAAGCGGTGAAGATTCCCGTCGTCGGTATGGGAGGAATCGTCCGAGCAGAGGATGCCGTCGAATTTATGATGGCAGGGGCTACAGCGGTCCAGGTGGGAACTGCCAGCTATGCCGACCCCAGGGCCGTGGAAAACATCACCAACGGATTGAAACGATGGTGTGCAGTCCATCAGATCGAACATGTGAAATCTCTCACAGGTTCTGTCATTCTGTAGAGATAACCAGTCAAAACAGTTTTGGCGGTTACCCGCTTTGGCGCGGGGAATCGAAGCAAAAAATCAGATGATCGTCGCATAAAATAGGGAGTGATGACCTCACATAGCGCTCCCTCTACTGTCTCGGCTGATCTTCGTCCTATTCGTCGCGCACTTCTCTCGGTTACTGATAAGACAGGGCTTATCGACTTTGCACGTGCACTCTCTGGGCATGGTGTGGATTTGGTATCGACTGGCGGAACGGCCAAGGCCCTACGCGATGCTGGTCTGAACGTGAAAGATATCAGTGATTTAACCGGATTCCCCGAGATGCTCGACGGCAGGGTGAAGACCCTGCACCCCAAGGTGCATGGAGGAATTCTGCATATGCGAGGCAATCCGGAGCATGTGGCGGCAGTCCAGTCACATGGTATCGAGCCGATCGATATGGTTGTGGTCAACCTGTATGCCTTTGAGAAGACGGCTCAAAAAGCAGGGGTCGCATTTGCTGATGTGATTGAGAACATCGATATCGGTGGACCTTCGATGGTTCGTTCAGCAGCAAAGAACTTTGAGGATGTGGCGATTGTCACTGCGGTTTCGGACTATGAGGCGCTCGTTCAGGAACTGGCAGCAAATCAAGGGAGCTTGAGCCGGGCTACTCGGTGGAGGCTGGCGAAGCAGGCATTTGCAGTCACAGCTGCGTATGACGCGGGAATTGCTTCAACCCTCGAGAGCATTGAAGTTCCTTCGGGCCCCGCAGCGTTTTCCCATGAACTTCCTCAAACGCTTAGGATTATCGATCCGCTCGCTCAGACACTGCGTTATGGAGAAAACCCACATCAAAGAGCGGCGTTATATGTCGATCGGAGTGGAAAGGGCGTAGCGGCAGCCCAGCAGCTACAGGGTAAAGAGCTTAGCTATAACAACCTGGTTGACCTGGATGCTTGCTGGGAGCTGGTGAGTGAATTTGATATTGCGTCCGAAGCGGCGGTGGCAATTATCAAACATACCAATCCTTGTGGAGCATCTACGGGAGCGACAGTACTGGAAGCCTATCAGCGCGCTTTGGAGGCCGATCCAGTTTCGGCATTTGGCGGCGTGATCGGGATCAATCGTACGGTGGATGGAGCGGCCGCAGAGGAAATTGCGAAGCTGTTTGTTGAGGCTATTGTGGCTCCTGATTTCACCCCGGAGGCACTGGAACGGTTCGCTGCGAAGAAGAACCTGCGATTGGTAAAAATCGTCCCGGCCGATACGACGCGAGTGGTCAAACAGGTTTCCGGTGGCCTGCTGGTGCAGGATGCAGACCGTCTGCGGATTACCGAGGCGGAACTAAAGGCGGTTACAGATCGCAAGCCCACGCCGGAAGAGATGCGTGCACTGCTGTTTTCGTGGCGTGTCTGCAAGCATGTGAAGTCCAACGCCATTGTGTATGCGCGATATTCGAATGGATATGGCCAGACCGTAGGGATTGGGGCTGGACAGATGAGCCGCGTGGATGCGGCAAGGTTCGGCGCAATGAAAGCCGCACTGCCGCTCAAAGGCACAGTTGCAGCCTCAGACGCGTTTTTCCCATTCCCGGATGGCTTGGAGGTCATCGCCGAAGCCGGTGCGACAGCGGTGATTCAACCGGGCGGGTCGGTGAAGGATGCAGATGTGATTGCGGCAGCCAATCGGCTTGGTATCGCGATGGTTTTGACGGGAGTTCGCCATTTCCGGCATGGGTGAGGTCAAAAGCAATATAATCCGCCATATCGGGGAGCGGTTCAAACGGGTCAGTTGCAGCCAATCCGCCTTAGCCACCGTCTAAATGAGGTGATTTTGTTCGACTCTAAAGTCCGTTATGATCTGTTGTTAGGCTTCGGCGGCACAGGAATTTATCGATGACAAAACCTCTTTCGCGTGCCTCCAGTTTCCTGTTTCTTTCTGCCGCTGTGGCTTTCGGTGTTCCGGCTGCATGGTCACAATCTTCTGTTTCTGCTACATCGCCCCATTCGGCTGTGGATCGCAGCTCGGCGTACTATCACGCTGGACTGGCCCACCTTTATGAGGAGATGGCGGTCACGGCTGGGCGGCCGGATTATGCTACTCAGGCGATTGAGGAATACAAGCTGGCAATGGACGCCGATCCGGATTCCACAACCTTGCAGGACGGGCTATCGGAACTTTATTTCAAGCTGGGGCGGATTCGAGAGGCAGTTACCTCGGCTCAGGAGCAGGTGAAGAAGAATCCAGATGATGTTGCTGCTCACCAGTTGCTGGGTAAAGTCTATCTACGGTCGCTTGGCGATATGCAGGGGCAGCAATCAGGGCAGATGCTCAAGCTAGCCATTGGCGAGTATGAAAAGCTGGCGAAGTTGAAACCCGATGATCTTGAAACACAGTTGTTGCTCGGGCAACTCTATGGGTTGAACCACGACTCCGCTAAAGCAGAAGAGCAGTTTAAAAAAGCACAGAAGCTCGATAGCGGCTCTGAAGAAGTCGTGTTGAATATGTACCGGCTCTACACGGAACAGGGAGATTATGCTCGTGCAGCAGACGTTCTGAGCTCTATTCCTGAAGCGGACCGAAGCTCACGGATTGACTTCGCATTGGGAGCTGCTTACGACCAGTTAAGGAAGGGCAAAGAAGCGATTGCTTCCTACCGCAGGGCTTTGGACGATGATCCGGAAAATGTCGATGCTCAACGCGGCTTGGCAACGGCCTTACTGCGAGACGGTCAGCTCGATGAGGCGTTGAAGATCTTCAATAACATCGTTGCAGCAGAACCGCAGGATTCTCAGTCTCAGATTAAGATTGCAGATATTCAACGACAGCAAGGACACTATGATCAAGCGTTGGCTACGCTGGAAAAGGCGAAACCACTTGCTCAGGATTCCATAGAACTTAATTACAATGAAGCGCTCGTTTATGACTCTTTAGGGCGCTATGATGATGCGATTCATACGCTGAAGACTCTATTGGACGGAACAGCTCATCCTGATGGTCAATACTCAGATCAGGAAAAGGGAAACCGGTCAATCTTCCTGGATCGTTTGGGGATCATTTACCGGGAGCAGAACAAGACGACGGAAGCTGTTGACACCTATAAACAGATTGTTTTGCTCGGTAGCGATTTTGCAAAAAATGGCTATCAGGGGCAGGTGGATGCTTATCGCGATGCTCATCGATGGGCCGAAGCTACAACCGCAGCTTCTGAAGCGGCCAAGGCTTTACCGAAAGACCAATCTGTTCAACTAATGTACGCAGGTCAGCTTGCAGATACTGGAAAGGTTGACGAGGGGATTGCCCTAGCAAAAGCACAGTTCTCTTCTACTGGAAATCAGCAGGATGATCGAGAGGTTCACCTTGCACTCGCCAATATCTACACGCGGCTGAAACGTTGGGAGGATGCCAACAAAGAGTTGAGTGCAGGAGAGAATCTCTCTCCGAAACCTGAAGAAAAGCTCTACGTCTATTTTCTGAGAGGGATCCTGGCTGATCGTCAGAAGCAATATGATGTGGCAGAGGCCCAGTTTCGCAAAGCCCTGGCGATTGATCCTCAGAATGCAACCATTCTGAATTACTTAGGCTATATGTTGGCGGATCGTGGAGTGCGTCTCAACGAGGCTTTGACCATGATTCGTAAAGCCGTGGAGCTGGATCCGCAGAATTACGCGTATCTGGATTCTCTGGGATGGGTCTATTTCAAGACCGGACAATACGCACTCGCCGAAGAGAACATCCGTAAGGCCAATGAACGCAATAGTGGAGATCCTACAATCCATGACCATCTGGGAGAGGTTTACGAGAAGACAGGAAAGCTCAAATTAGCGGTTGAGCAGTGGGAGCGTTCTCTCCATGAGTACGCACGTTCTCTTCCTGCCGATGCCGATCCTGAGGATGTGGCCAAAGTGCAGCATAGGCTGGACAACGCAAGGGTAAAGCTGGCAAAACTGAACACTGCTGCAAAGTAAGCTATCGTTTGGACATGCCATAGAGGAACCGGCATACCCGAAGCGTTTAAGATAGCTATGGCAATCCAGTACACTCATGTTGAATATGACAAAGGATCGCAGACGATGTGCTGTGGCCGGAGATGCCGCAGACCCGCTCACAGCCCGTATCTATCCGGCACCTGAGCGCGCTGGACGAACGGCCTTTCAGCGCGACCGTGAACGTGTGATCCAATCGCGTGCATTTCGAAGGCTGGCGGGGAAAACGCAAGTTTTTACCAGCAGATCGTCCGATCATTTTCGCAGCAGATTAACGCACACGATTGAAGTAGCTGAGATTGCGCGTGCGGCAGCATCGCGATTGGGATTGAACGAAGATCTGGCAGAAACCCTCGCGCTGGTGCATGATATTGGTCATCCTCCATTTGGCCATGCTGGAGAGAGGGCTTTGGATCGATGCCTGCGCGAACACGGCTTGAGTTTTGACCATAACCTTCATGCATTGCGCATCGTAGAACACTTCGAACAGCGTTATGCCGCTCATCGAGGTTTGAACCTGACTCTGGGAGTTCGCGAAGGGATTATTAAGCACTCGAGAGATTACACCGTCGAGGAACATCCTGAGCTGAAGGAGTATTTTTTGGATCAGAGCCCACCGCTGGAGGCACAGCTTATTGACCTAGCAGACGAGATTGCATACCTCACAGCGGACCTTGACGATGGAGTCGAGTCGGGCCTTTTGGAGATTGGTCATATCCGCGACAACGTTGCGATTGTAGGCCGATGTTATCAGAGTGTAGAAGAGAAACATCCGGGAGTAGAAGAGAAGTATCTCTTCCATGAAGCGTTACAGCTGATGCAGAATGTACTGACAGAAGACCTGATCGCAACGACGCGGACAAATACAGAGGCGATGGCAGCGAATTCGCTTGCAGATATTCGGAAGCATCCTAAACGGCTGGCGCTGTTTTCTCAACCGATCGAAGCGGAGCGGCTGCAGGAGAAACGTTACCTTTACGATACGTTATATACCTGCGATCACCTGGAACGGGAGCATGATAAGGCCGAAGAAGTTGTCACGGCACTCTTCAACTTCTGGGTTATGGAGCCAGAAGAATTGCCTCAAAGCTATATCGACGAGTTGGAGAGTGACGGTGTGGCTCGCGTCGTTGCCGATTATATCGGGGGCATGACAGATAGCTTCATCCTGGAACAATATGCGCAGGTCAAGCGAGCGATTCGACGCTGATGCGCAAAGCTTGTTGAGTTTTCAGGCGTTGGAGTAGAATCTTCGCCACAATGCACTTTTCAGCGGCAAACATTACGGCGCTTATCGTAGCTGCCAGTTTTGCGGGTGGCCTAAATATATATGCAACAGTTCTGACACTGGGAGTTTTAGCGCGTACGCATTGGGTTGCATTGCCGCCAGGATTAGAAGGGGTAGGGAGCACGTGGATTCTTATCGTCTGCGGGTTTATGTTTGTCATCGAATTTTTTGCAGACAAGATTCCAGGATTCGATGTGATCTGGAATGGGTTGCAAACGATTGTGCGTGTTCCGGTCGCAGGATTGATCGCTTATCATGCCAGCTCGCAGCTTTCCCCGCAGCTGCAATTGTTGGCAACCGCGATCGGAGCTGGCATAGCTTTGGCAACTCACGGCTCCAAGACGGCCTTGCGTACCGCGGTTACTCCCAGTCCGGAGCCCGTATCGAATATTGCGTTGAGCTCCACAGAAGATGCGCTGGCGGTCGGATTGACCTGGTTTGCAACGCATCATCCGATCGTTGCCGCTTCGATGGCCATTGCTCTTCTTGTGATTACTTTCTTCATCGCACGTGCCTTGTTGCGGGCTATCCAGAAGCCACTGAAGAAAATCTTTCGCCCCGATTTGGACGATGCAATTCCAGCGGAACGTAAGACTCAAGGGTGAAGCATAGAAGAGGGTGTATCTTTCAGAGTTGGCAGGCTAAGTGCGAACAACCTTGCAGGATCGAGATACTCTCCATGCCAGCGGACACTGAGATGCAGATGCGTCCCGGTGGCTCGTCCGGTACCTCCGCTAAGCGCTATAATCTGTCCTCGCTTTACCCTCTGCCCTTCTTTTACTTTGAACTTCGATAAATGCATATAGAGCGTCATCAGGCCAAGCCCGTGATCGATGATGACGCAGTTTCCTTCGTAGTAGAGTGAGCGAGCGAGTACAACTCGTCCATTATTTGTTGCCATGACAGGTGTTCCGGTTTTCGCGCGATAGTCTAATCCGCGGTGAATGCTTGCAAGGGATCCGTTGAAGAGGCGTCTTGTTCCAAAGGAATCGGTGCGCGGAGCGCTATGCAGAGGAGGAGAAAATCGTCCTATCCAAACGGGATAGTCTTCAGAGCCTGCAAAGGCTTTGTTTTTGATCTCCTGATCTGCAGCAATCTTTTGTTGTGCTGTTGTATCCGGTTTTACGTACTTCTCTGGAACAGTCAGTGGAATCTCTTTGTAGGGCGCAGGCGTTACTGAAATTGTTCGGTGTATTGTCTGCGAGGAATCTCCTTGGATCATTTCAACAGTGAGATCGTAATTGCCCGATTTAGTTCCCACATCAACTCCAGCCAAGGCGTACCATGTATCCGGTTTATCCTTCGCTTTGAAGAACTCTAGAGAATGTCCCTGCCAGTTTCCAGTGATGGAAGTTGCTTGACGCGCTTTGATGGCAAAGAGGCAAGGCGATCCATTGACGAGAGTTTCAGGTGTCCATGAAACGGATACAGGCTGTTGCGATAAGGCGAAGGAAAGATAAAGCAGAAAAAAGGCAGCGAATTGTAGTGTTCTGCTCAAAGCATTCATCGGTGTTCTCATGTAGACAAGGGAAGGGTAACTTATTTTTGATGAGTCACGATGTCTCTCCATCGTGTTAGAAAGGCTAAAAGCTCTTCCGGCGGCTTTATCCATGCTGTTGCATTTGTAGAGCGATAAGCATCGCGGACAAGGATTGGTAAACCGCGATCCTCCAAAGCTCGAAAGCCATCTTCATCGGTGATGTCGTCGCCTAAAAATGCGGTTGGAACATCGTTCGGAAGATCTTCAAGGATAGCTCGTATCGCATCCCCTTTGTCAGGATGAGCTATCCGCAATTCCAGTCCTCCATCGAATTGAAGAAGCTTGATGCCCGGGGTTTCAGAGAGAGCGGTCCATTCTGTCAACGTTTCTAATCGCACCTTTTCGCGTTCTTGTTCAGAGAGACCTCGCCAATGAACGGCAACTCCTCCTGGTTTGGCTTCGAGCAGGTCCGATAATTCCTTGGTGCGCAATTGTTGCTCTGCTTTTTCGAGAAGAAGTATCAGTTCAGGAGCGATAGTGTATTTTTTGATCGTTCCATCCAATTGGAGATAGTCCAGCCCATGTGCTCCCCATATCTCAAATCCCGCCAGTGGAGAGAGTAGGGCCTGCGCCTCGGGAACCGGGCGGCCTGTGATAACAACCATCCGGGTTCGTTTGGAACGCAAGATATCTTCAAGGAGCGGTAAAACTCCAATGTATGGGTATGCCTGGTCTCGTTCTATCTGGAAGGGTGCAAGCGTTCCATCGTAGTCCAATAGCAACGCCGACTTTTCGGATAATTGGAGTTGTTCCCAGAATTCAGCAGGGACGGAGAAGTCCTTTGACATCGAAGCTCCATTGTTTTCTATCGCTCGAGTCTTAGCTCGCATAGTTCACCAATAAGAGTTCCCGCCCACCAATAGATATTGTGTTCTCTTATGGTGCGACGCATTCGCTGCATACGGTCAATAACCTCTGAGGTATCCATCTCCAGAGCTTTGGCAATTGCTTCTCCGGTCTCTTGAATGTCGTAGGGATTGACGATGATGGCATCTCGCAGCTCTCGTGCTGCTCCAGTAAATCGGCTAAGAATCAGAACGCCGCGTTCATCGTCACGAGAAGCAACATATTCTTTGGCGACGAGATTCATGCCATCGTGAAGTGATGTGACCATGCACAGATGAGCCGCGCGATAGTATCGTCGGACCTCTTTATGAGAATGCTGTCGGTTTAAGAAGACGATAGGCTTCCATTTCCCTTGTTTGAAGCGATCGTTGATGCGGTTTGCTTCGACCTGCACCTCTTTTTGAAAGTCGGCGTATCGTGGGATATTGCTTCGTGTGGGTGCCCCGATCTGGATAAATGTAAATTTCCCCTGATACCGTGGATGGCGTTCAAGGAAAGATTCCACCGCAAGGAATCTCTCTACAATCCCTTTGGTGTAGTCGACGCGATCCACGCCCACTCCAAGAAAGCTTGCTTCTATTCCAAGCTCAGCGATAAGCGCACTGCGTTCTTCTTCGGCGCTCCGCTCCGGATGGGATTCCGGCATCTCTGCCATCTCTACGCTGATGGGGAACGGAAGCACTGAGGACCAGTGATTATTTCGTTTGACTGAGAAATGTTCCCAATCCACTCTTGCTTCAAGTACGCGGTCGACGGTGCTCATAAAATTGTTGCAGTGGGCTTGCACGTGGAAACCGATCAGATCGGCACCAAGAAGCCCGTCCAGGAGTTCCTTCTGCCACGGGCAAATGCTGAATGCTTCTGGATTGGGCCATGGAATATGCCAAAAGATCGCTACCCTTGCATGAGGCATGCGATCTTTTACCATGTGGGGAAGAAGCGCGAAGTGATAATCCTGGATGAGAACTACAGGATGCTCTTCTCCTTCCATCTCTTCCATCAGAGCATCGGCAAAGCGCTCGTTAATCTTCTGATAGTAGTCCCAGTCTGAAGCTCGGAAGGTTGGTCGTGTGTGCGCCATGTGGCATAGCGGCCATAACCCTTCATTTGCGAATCCGTAATAATAGCCTTCTTCTTCTTCCGCAGTCAGCCAGACTCGCCGTAGAGTGTACTTCGGATCATCGGGTGGAACCTGTAGCCGGTCATGGCTGTCCACGGTTTCTGCGTCGGCGCTTCCGCTGCCTTGAGCGATCCAGGTTCCATTGCATGCACAAAGGATGGGCTCAATTGCAGTAACAAGCCCACTGGCAGGAACGGTGACGGTAATTTCATTCCCTTGTCGATTGTGGATGTACGGTTCTCGATTGGAGACAACAAACAACCCGCTACCGTTTAGCTTGCCTCGAACGTGCTCTGCAAGACGCTGAGCAGTCCAAAGCGATTCATTCGTATTTCGCAGGCGCGCTTCAATCTCCGCGGCGGCACGCGCCTGTTTCATGCTTTCCGCCAAAGGCGCCATCTCCCTGGCTAAAGGGGCCAGGAAGTCAAGATCTTTACTTGGCGGCTGTGCGATAGATTTTCCGGTGCGAAGACCCTTCATCCACTGTGCAGCCCGCGCAATGGGACCAACAAGACTCCAGCGAATAATGAGCAGGGTAATCGCGACAATGACCAGAACCTGGCCGGCAATGTGAATAAAGACGCGACTCCAGATTCGAAAAGTCTCGGCTCGAATATAAGCAGTCTCGTAAACCAGGACGATTCCGCCGATTGCACTTTTATCGCGAGCGTGAAGTGGCGCAGCTAGCAGGTAGACGCGGCGGAAATGAATTCGGGTAAATCTGTTTTCGGGGCGATCGTATTTAAGCGCATCTTCCAATGCGTCAGGAGTCGTAGAAAGCAGTGAACTGAGTTCGCGACTTAGGACCAGCTGAGAGCCGTTGTGGTCATAGATACCGATCCCCATCAAATGATCGCGATTGCTGAAGCGTCGCACTAGTTGCTCGAGATTTGCGGTATCTCCATTGGCAAGATACATTTCGGCGCTGCTTGCAAGACTTTCTCCTAACGCTTCTGCCTTATGCTGCAAATCTCTGCGCAAGGATTCCTTGTCATCCTGCACATCAGACCAGGAAGAAGCCAGAGAAACGAGGGTCACCCCCAGTATCAACGCTATGATCAATCGCAGACTAAGAATACGCATAGGCCCATTTCTGACGAATCCTTCAAGGAGCCGTAAAAAGATAAAAATAAAGTTTAGTAGTTATTTCAGCAGCATGTGATGGACGGCCCAATCCCAGCGCAGGCGAGGATTAGAGCAGGTGTTCTTGTTTTGGCTAACCTTCACCTCAAAATCCACTTAAAAGCTTCTCGCGTGCATGAGCACGTGATTTCAGGAAAATGATGTTGTTCTGTTATTAGAGGGTGAAAAAGCGATCAAACGTTGCCTGAAGAAGAAGGTAAAGCACGGATGCTCTACCTTCTTTGACTACTTTTTTTGAGATGCAAGTTTCTTCTGAAGATCGAGGAATCTTCGAATGCGATCAAGAGATCGCGCTTTACCGAAGATCACCATGCTTTCCAGCAATGGAGGAGAGGCGGTACTTCCCGAAATGATGGCTCGAAGCAGCATGAAATTCTCTTTGACCGACCAGGACTTCTCTTCGCCTAAGTTTTTTAGCGCTCGTTCGAGAGCCTCGTGGGTCCAGTCGGTTGCTTCGAGCACCGCCAGTTGATCTTGTGCAAATGTTAGCGTCTCCTCAAGAGTGTGCTTTTTAGGCAAGAAGGTGTCTGCCGTGGGCACAACATGATCCGAAAAGAAGAATCCAGTAAGGTCGCCGAACTGGGTCAGTGTCTCGATGCGAGTTTGCATGAGTGCAGAGATCTGACGCAAATAATCGTCTCCAAAGACCCGTGTGCGAATCGCCTGAAAGAAATCCTCAGGCGAGAGCTTGCGCAGGTACTCTCCATTGAGCCATTTGAGCTTGGTGAGATCGAAAACGGGACCACCCAGCCGGATATTGGCGAAGACAAAATGCTCAACCATCTCCGCTAAAGTGAATTGCTCGGTGCCGCTATTGATGTCGGCTGGCATTCCTCCGCCCATGAGACCTAGGAAATTGATGATCGCTTCAGGCAGATATCCACTGTCCCGGTAGTAGATCAGGGAGACAGGATTCTTTCGTTTCGAAATCTTCGACTTGTCGAGGTTGCGCAGGAGAGGCATGTGCCAGAACCGTGGGACCTGCCATCCGAAGGCCTTATAAAGGAGGACGTGCTTCGGCGTGGAAGAGATCCATTCCTCCGCTCGAATCACATCCGTGATCTGCATCAGATGATCGTCGACTACATTGGCAAGGTGATAAGTCGGGAAGCCATCCGATTTAAGCAGGACCTGATCATCGACATTGTTGTGTTCAAAGGTGATCTCTCCGCGTAACTCGTCACGGAACGTCGTGGAAGATGTGAGGTCATTCCCCTGAGGAGGAACTGCAAGGCGGATCGTATATGGCTTATTGGCTGCGAGGTACCGCTCGAGCTGTTCAGGCGAAAGATGACGGCAGGTGCCGGGATATCGGGGCGGGAGCTTTGCGGCTATCTGTTGCTTGCGTACAGATTCCAGTTCTTCTGGAGTACAGAAGCAGCGATAGGCGGTTCCGTTCGTAAGAAGAATCTCTGCGTGTTTACGATAGATCTCGGTGCGCTCGGACTGGCGGTAGGGGCCAAATGGACCTCCTACATCCGGGCCTTCGTCCCAATTCAGGCCCAGCCAGCGAAGGGAGTCGAAGATCATCTGCTCTGAGGTAGAGACAAAGCGGGTGCGGTCGGTGTCTTCGATGCGAAGGATGAATTTGCCTGATCGCTGCCGGGCATAGATGTAGTTGAGCAAGCCGATATAGGCGGTCCCCACATGGGGGTCGCCGGTCGGCGAAGGGGCGATGCGGACGCGGATCGGGGCTTCAGTGCTGGTGCTCGTCATGATAGTTGCCAAACTTCGATGCTAGCAGAGTCAGCGCAGTTCAGCAGCATGGCATGACGAAGCAGCGGCGGCGCAGAATCTAGGTCTGTTCTCCGCAGATCGTGATCGTGAAGGCCGAATCGTTGAACCGATACGAGCGAGAGAGTTTGAAGGTCGAGCTCTTGCGGTGGACATCATATTGCGTTCCGGTGACGACCGTCGGCACGGAGAGCAGGCAGGCCGAGCTGAGGGAAGGGATCTTCAATTTCCAGGCCCCAGCGAGGATGTTGGTGATCTCTCCGATTCCGTCCAGAACGGTGTCGTCAATCGCGGGGACCTCGTCCATTCCCATCATGCTGGCGGTGATCTGGCGGGCTCCGATTTCATTGATGACCACAGAGAAAGCTCCACTGAGTGCTCCTGCGAGTCCGATCACTCCGGTGATGGTGATGGGGGTGTTGGAGGGGGCTACGGTGGTGTCGGAGACAGAGACGGGGACGCCCATCATCATGCCGAGGACCTCTTCTACGGTCTGGTCGAGCAGGGAAGTATCAGAGAGTGTTGCGAGGGCAATTGATTCGGCAGGCTGCAAGGTGGGCGATGCGATCATGCGATGGAGCTCTCCTTCGGGTGGATAGAAGCTCTATCGGCAAAATGAGGAAAGGGATGAGGTAGGGGGATCCGCTCGATGGTACCCTCCCTCCTCCCCCCCCATACAATATCGCGCAAAGTATTCAAAATAAATACGATAGGCTCGTACTTCCAATGCGGTCGAGAAGATTTGCCCGTTGGAACTCCGCAGAGGAGGGCTGATGGTTCGGTTACATGTCTCGGTGCTGTCTTTAATTTTATCGAATCGAATGGGTCTAATCTGCAGTTGCAATGTGTCCTGTTTTGTTTGGTTTATATGGGTTAGGGGCTTGACAGGGCTGTGATCGCTTCGATGTTCTGGAAGATGATACTCCTGGATGTATGGATGGAGATAAAGGTGCTTAAAGAATGAAGCCCGGCCAATTTGACCGGGCTTCAAGGTTGGACTTCTAACTTGCGTTAGAAGTGGTACTTGACGGACAGCTGAAGGTTACGCGGGTTCGAACGGACAGCAGTGATCTGACCGAAGTTCGACGGCGAACCTACGTTGCTGGCAGGGTTGGACAGATATGCACTGTTTAGGAGGTTGTCAGCATCAGCACGGAAGTTGATCTGGTGCTCATGCCAAATGGTGAAGTCCTTGGTAACCGAAGCCCCGTAAGTCTGGAAGCTCGCTGCGCGCTCTGAAGTCGGGCGAGTGGTACCGAAGGTTCCATTGCTGGGTTGACCATAGGCGCACACGCCGTTATCAATAGCGATTCCATTCGCATCAATGCCGCAGGGAATCGCAGAAGGATCGGTTCCAAACCAGTTGTTGATGGAGCGGTTGACGATCTTCAGCTTGCGATAGTGATTCGAACGCTGTGAGTTGCCATTGACGTAGGTGTTGTTGGTTGCGTTGATGTTGACCGGGAAGCCCGTGTAGACGACACCTGTCATGCCGACCTTCCATCCGCCGACAAGTTCATCGAGGATGAAGGGCATATTGCCTCCAAGCATACGATTCCGTCCGACGGGCAGATCATAGACCAGGTTGAAGTTGACCGCGTGACGCACATCCTGTCCGGTTGGTCCCCATTCGTTGTGGAGGTTATAGACATTCTCTGCATACGCGCTTGCCACGGTGACACTGGGAACACCATAGAAGCCGGTGCTGTTGGTGAGCGCCTTGCTCCAGGTGTAGTTAGCGGTATATTGCAGACCATGCCATGCGCGCTGGCGGAAGCTGACCTGCAAGGAGTTGTAGTTCATGGAAGCATTGGAGTCCGTATAACGGACGACGCCGTTATAACCAATGCCAGGGGTGTTGTAGAAGGGGGCCGGAGCCAAAGTGAGGCAAGCGGTTGGTGGCTTGGAAGTGTTAACAGCCTGGAGCACGCCTCCAATAACGCAGGTGTTGGGCAGCTGATTCCGCTGGTTTGCGGTGACCAGATGTTGCCCAGACTCGCCGGCATAGCCGACCTGGAAGGATGCAGTATTGTTGAGCTGATACTCCAGGGTCAGATTGTAGATGCTGATAAACGCCGGTTTAATCTTCTTGTTCCAGACATTATAGACGTTCGACAGAGCTGTAGCGCTGCCGAATCCGCCCTGAACATCATAGAAGGAACCAGCGGAATTGCCGGGGCCAGGCAGGTTTCCACTGAGCTGGGAGGCTGCCTGGAAGGGAAGGTTGGTGGTCATGCGGAGATTCGCACCGGTGCCTTCCATGTAGTTCTGCAGGCCGTATCCGCCGCGAACGACGAACTTGGGGCTGACGGACCATGCAAAACCAATGCGGGGCATGATGCTGCCGTGATATGGATCAACCAGTCCGCGACCGTAGCCAGCATCCTTGGCGGTGATGCAGGGTAGGCCGAACGGCTGACATACAGAGGTATCGTTGCCGTCGAGAATGATCCGGCTGGGGTTGGCCGGGTCGATGGTCGACATCTTATGGTTAACCTCGTAGATCGGTTGTGAGTACTCATAGCGAAGGCCGAGGTTGAGGGTGAGAGTGGGGGTGACCTTCCAGTCGTCCTGGACGAAGTAGGCATTGCGCCACTGGCGCATGCCAACCGGACCGGCGACGCCGCCGACGCTCTTGAAACCAGCGCGATTCAACAGGAAGTCAGCTGCGGTATAACCGGTGCTGTGTCCGTTGGCAGGAGTCGCCGCGCTGGAGGTTCCAGGTCCAAGATAGAAGAAGCCGCCGAGCGAACCATCATTGCCCGGGTAGAAGTTGTTCTGCTGCTGGCGAAGGAACTGTACACCGAACTTGAAAGTGTGGCGGTTCTTAAGCCAAGTGAAGTTGTCGCCGTAGAGGAAGGTGTTGATGGTGTAGTTGGTGCCGGTATTCTGGTTACCAAGCGTGGTGAACTCTGTTCCGTTGGTTGCCTGGAACCCCTGCGGGCTGGCAGAGTTGTTGAAGCCGAGCGCAGAGAAACCTGCGAACTGTTGTTTGACTGGGTTGTTGGCTCCAATGCCGAGGATGCTGTCGCCGTTCAAGCCAAAGACGCCTGACGGATCGAGCAGGACGGCACCGTTATTCTGAATACGGGTATAGCCGGCACGGAACTCATTGACCATGGCCGAGTTGAAGGTGTGGACTTCATTAATGGCAACGCCACGCACCGGGAAGGTTGGAGCGCTGGCGAAGCTGGTTGGAAGTACATTCTGGGTGGTCTGCCCCTGGTTCGCATAGGAGAAGCGGACAAACATGCTGTCCTTCTGCGTGGCTCTCCAGTCGACTTTGATGTCGAACTGATTGCCATAATTGCGAGCTTTGGTGGGACCGACGTAGTTGTTACGAGCCGGGGTATTGCTTGCGTCAGGTGCGCGATTTGCGCGGGGATACAGCTCCGGATGCGCGAGCAGATACTGGGCTGCGGGGTTAAGGATTGGAATCTGGTTATTGGCAAAACGGGGATTACCCGAAGCCGTTGCATCATACAACTCAATCAGACGAGAGTTTTTCGCGCAGACTCCACCTGGATCGCCCGAGCACATCAGTGCAGGGTTCAGGAGCTCTGAAAAGTCACCGTTACGCATCTTATCGGTGAGCACAGTTGCGGTTCCGTTACCACCGGAGTGAAAACGTCCGCCCTGGTAGTCTCCGAAGAAGAAGAGCTTGTCCTTCAAGATAGGTCCGCCCAGTGTTCCGCCAAAGATATTGCGGGTGAAGGGATTTCTGTCGATGATCGTCGAACCGTGCTTGTTTGCCCAGCTGTTGGCATTCAGATTCTGATTGCCGAGAAAGTAGAAGGCACTTCCATGGAGCTGGTTTGTACCGCTCTTGGTCTGGTAGATGATATCGCCACCGAGTACGTTGCCGTACTCCGCAGGGGCGTTGGCAGAGATTACCTGAACCTGCCCGATAGCATCAACGCTGGGATTGTAGCCAGGGGTATCGTCGAGCGTCTGGTTGATGTTCATACCATCAAGCAGATACTGATTGGTTTGTTGACGGTTGCCGTTGACCGATACCGAGCTGTTGCTGCTGGCACCAGCCATGTTGTTTCCGCTGAGGGGGCCGGAGATTGATGCGTTGCTGACGAAGCTGTTCGGTGATGTGCTAACGGAACCCGGAAGAAACATCGTCAGAGCGTTGAGATTGCGGCTGACCAGAGGCAAGTTTTCGATCGCGCGATTATCGAGAGTCGTCGCAAGGACCGGGCTCTCCGTGTTAATCAGTGGAGCGACCTCTGCTTCAACGGTAACCTTCTGCTGCTGATTCTCGAGGCTCAGTTTGCCATCGATCTTTGCGTTCTGGCCGGTTTCCAGAGCAAACGGACCATAGGTTGTTGTCGAGAACCCGGCAGAGGTAATAGTGACCTTATAATGTCCGATCTGGAGGAAGCGGATGTTGTAGAGACCGTCGTTGTTGGTGGTTGTTTCGGTTGCAACACCGGTATCAACGTTGGTTGCGACCACCTTGGCGTTTGGTACGACTGCTCCGGATGGGTCCGTCACAGTACCATTCACGCTTCCGGTAATCGTCTGTGCCCACGTCATTGCGCTACATGAAACCAGCGCAATGATGAGCATGACTTTTAGCATGATTGATCGTGCTTGCATCGTTAGTCTCCTCAAAAAAAATCTGGATGCTTTGGCTATTGACTTACTGTTGTGTTGGCAAAGAATCGGTAATGAATCTTCCAACGGTCCGTCTTTCCAGGGGGAATATCCAGATGGATATATGCCTCAGGCGAGACTGTCGTACGAATGGACCAGAGATAAAAACGTGAGATCGGATGATCCGAACTCTGCTCTATTCCGACTCCTTGTTTCGTGTCTTCTACGGTGAAATCATAATCGGCGGCACTGGCCCCGTAGCCTTGCAGATAGCCAGCAACACCATGCCTGGGTGTAAGTTCCTCCTTGTAGATAATCTCGTTTCCTTCCACCTGAACCGCATCGCCCAATGGGGTCTCCGGTTTTGGCTGAAATGGGAAACGAATCTTGATTCCGGGGCCAATCGGACGTCCATTAAACATGAAGAAATCATGATCGTAGACATCGGTCGTGATTGCGCGTGTCCCGGTATTTTTTAATGAGTGCTCCAGCGTCATCACCGAACCGGAGAGGACAACCTTTTTCTGATAGATGTAGGCGTATCCCCGTGGTCCCGTGAGCCGTTGTGTAAAGGTGATGGAGTGTCGCTTCGTTTTGACCGCCCACTTTCCTGAATCGATGAGCGGATAGGTAAAGCCGAACTTGTACGGGGTGTCGTCGACGCGGCGGAGCACCCCGACCCCTGGCTTGACGAAGAGTTCTCCGGGCTTGGCTTCTGCATAGCCCAATGCCCCATCAGAAGAGCGAAACTCTTCAACCGGCCCCGTGATGGCATCGTTGGTCATGGGGTCGTACTGTCGGAACCACTCGCCAAAGAAGCGATGCCCTTTGAGCGATACGCAGGGAATGACGCCGGACCAGTCGAACCGGGAGGCGCGATAGTATCCGTTCTGAGTATCGGGAAGAAAGAAGAGGGCGTCGAGGGTTCCGTTCGAAAGAAGAACCTTGGGGTGGTCGCTGTGGGGTACATCTGCACAAGGACTGGCCTTGGGCGATGAGGCAGCCAAAAGGGCAGGGCAGCAGGCAAGCGCCGCTGCCACCAGGCCATTGTGTAGATGTCTGGACAACCACGAATTGGGAGAGATGACCAAGGAAATCTCCGAACAGCAGACTTCTAAAGCGAACTGCGAGACAACCGTGATGCAAAAGATCTGTCAATCTGGGAGATTAAGCCCGAACCGACATCGAGTGGTGAAAAATATTATTAGGATCGTACCTGCGTTTTACCTTCTGAAGGAAGGGGTAAAGATCACCGTCGCCGTAATAAAGTTGCGGCCAGAATGGGTATTCGAGCATATCCACGTCGGGATAATTGATGTAACAACCCTCATACTGCTGGTTATAGTAAGGGGTTCCTTTGTGTTGTGGGTCGGCATCAGGGCCGGAATAAAGGTCCGTGTAGAAGTCCTTCATCCACTGCACTCGCGCTGCGTCGTCCTTCGGGTCCTGCCAGTAAGTCTGGAACTGAAGTTTTAGAACAGAAGCGCGCTGAGGGACCGAGGTCACGTTGGCCAGCTCCGGACGGTTGACCGCTCCACCATAGGAGTCGGCTGCGAGAATCCCACTCAACTCAACGCCAGGAATCTCCCGGGTGAGGTGCTTATAGATGATACGGGCCTCATCGCGTGTAAATCCGCGCTTCATATAAGAGGACTTGTACTTCGCGCGTACTCCTCCGCCAAAGCCTCCACGAACCGTGGCGTCGTACCAGTCCGTGCGATTCATTTTGTGCGGGCCTGAGCAGGGGAGGGGCGTTCCATCGGGCTTGGTCAGGATGCGATTGCCACCGGACTTGGCAGTATGGCGGGCGTCCATCGGCTTGGTCTCTGCTGCCAGCGGTTTGCAGGGCTGGAACAGATCCACAAACTCATTGAGGACTGTCAGGTCATCGCAGGTTCCGTCGGGGTTGCAGAATTGGGCCGAGATCCCGATGTGGCCAGAAGAACGATGCGAGAGGCCGAGGAAGGTAAATAGGCCCCAGGTATCCGGATCCTTGCCGCGTGTCTCCATATAGTGGCCATAGGTGGTAATGATGGCCTCAAAGCGTTCTGGAGTCATATCCTCCCAGGGGAAGGACATGCTGATGTTGGCGACCTCGCGTGGAGCGACCGGCATCTTGTCGAAGTAATAGGCGGTAATGACGCCAAAGTTGTTGCCGCCGGCCCCACGACAGGCGCGGAACAGGTCAGGATCATTGGTGCTGTCGACACGACGTTTGGTGACATTTCCTGAGGCGTCTACGGTGAGAATGTCAACTGCGGAGAGCCAGTCGACCGTTAGACCGTGAAGGCGGCTGAGGACTCCATATCCTCCACCTGAGATATGACCGCCAGCGCCCACGCTATAGCAGGAGCCTCCAGGGAAGGTGACACCATATTCCTTATAGAGCCGCGTGTAGGCATCCCCAAGCCTTGTTCCCGTGCTGATCTTGTAGGTATGGCCGCTCCCCGAAGCATCGGAGTCAGTCAACATGCTGAGATCAAGCAGGGCCCCACCAGGGTTGTTGCAGACGAAGTCTTCGTAACAGTGTCCACCAGAGCGAATGGTCGGGCGCAGACCGGCGCGTACGATCTTTTGCAGGGTTTCAGCAGCGTCGTCTGCGTTATGACAGACCTCAATACGGCTGACAGTCTCCGCATCAGAAGCGGGCCACCGACGATTGTTGCCCCTCTTCAAAATCGAAAAGCGCGGATCCTGGGGTGAAACTGTGGTCGACATGCTACTCCTTTTTTTGAAAAAACTAAGGCTACGCCTACCTCCATAGAGCAGGCATCTATGCCATGGAAAAGACAACTCGCAAAAGAGGGAAAAGCTGTAATTTCAGTTAGTTGACACTTACGGTCAATTGTTTTGAGTGGGATGATTTCAAACCACGGGAAACAATTCTGTCAATCAGGCGCTTGCTCTGGGTTTGTATAGGTCAAATGGCTTATTTCCATCGCAACCGTTGCAATAACATTATTTAGCTCTGGGTAATAGAGCTATTCTATGTGAATGTTTCGTGACAATCACTCATTTTTTTGCCATGAATGACCTCTTTTTAAGAGGGAATTTTCCGGTTCTGCGAGAGTTTTGCGATGGCATACAGGGGGAGCCCTGCTGCAGCAATCAAAAGAGAGAAGGTCAGCGCTGGCATACCAGCAACGGTCTCTCCGCGGGAAACATAAAGGGCGTAGAAGGTTAGAGCAACAGGACTCAAGCCAAGCAAGATGGGAACCCAATCCGGTCCAGGGATGCGAAAAGGACGTGGCAGGTCAGGTTCCTTCCAGCGAAGCAGGATCAACGCGACAAATTCCAGAATCATTGAGAACCCATAGAGAACGAGGTCGATGGTGATCAGACGCTCGAAGGAGAATCCCAAGGCCAAAGCCCAGCAGACTCCACAGGCAAGAATACAAACCCAGGGAGCTCCATTTTGCAGGCGCTTGGTAAAGACCTTTGGCAGGAAACCGTCTTCAGCCATGGCGTGAGGTAGACGGGTATAGGAGAGCGTCAGATTGCTGAAAGTTCCGAAATCATCGAGCGAACCAGCCAGGACGATTGCTAGAGCAAGAATGGGCCCCCCCAGGATGTAGCCGGCATCGACCCAGGCTCCGGTAGAGAACCGTTCTGCCGGGATTCCGGCCCAGGCGATGGCCGAGATTGGGATGATATAGGTCAGCATGACCATGATGGCCGCCAGCAGGATGACACGAGGGTAGTTTCGTTGTGGATTCTCAACTTCATTGGCGATGGTTGTTGCGTTGTCCCATCCCATGTAGTTCCACATCGCAACCAGAACTGCGGTCGAGAACCCTTTACCTGCCGGAGCTGCGAGAGAGGCATGTCCGCCAAAGGGTCCGGCTGCACCACGCATTCCCACAAAGATTGCAACGAGCAAAAGAGCTATAAAGGGAGAGATGGCAATGAGCCAGAGCCGAACCGATCCTTCGCCTACGTTGACGGCTCCGCGAAGATTCCACAGGACGGCGGCAGCAACGACGGCCAGCTCGAGCGCGATGGCGCGATGACCATGCGTCAGTGACGGAGCGAGGTGCTCGAGGTAGAGGACGAAGGTCGTAGGATAGATCGCCATGTCGAAGACGGAGGCCGAGAGCGAGAGCCAAGCCTCCTGAAATCCCCAGAAGGGTCCCATGGCTCGTTTAACCCATGCGTAAAACCCCCCTTCTTCCGGGACAGCCGAAGCTAGTTCGCCTAGCATCAGTGCAGTGGGAAAGCTCCAGAAAAAAGGAAGCAGAGTCAGGAGCAGAAGCGCGCAGCCGTACCCTCCGAAGCCGATGATGTCTTCGAGGTCGTAAGGGCCTCCCGAGACCATAAAGTAGGTCGCCGCGAGCAGAGGAAGAAGTTTGAGCTTTCGGACGCGAATCCTGGATGGTTCGGCCGCAGAAAGGGAACTGGGCATATTCGGTTGAAAACCTATCCTATCTTGACGGACGGTTCTTCTGAATCGTTCCCCCTCTTAGTCATCCAAAAGATTTGTATATTATTTGCCGACAGGTCGCCGTCAATGGAAGAATCATGGAGCAGGAGATCATGATGATTTTCGGACTGAGCAGAAGGGCAGGAACATGCTGGAAGATCTGAAAGAGGCCACACTTGAGGCCAACCTGGAGTTGGTGCGCCGTGGCCTGGTGCTCTATACCTTCGGAAATGCCAGCGGAATTGACCGCGAGCAAGGCCTGGTGGTCATCAAGCCAAGTGGGGTGGACTACGAAGCGCTTAAGCCGGAGCACATGGTGGTAACCGATCTTGCAGGCAATATTGTCGAAGGTGATCTGAAGCCGTCCAGCGATCTTAAGACTCATCTGGAGCTGTATAAAGCTTTCGTCAGTATTGGTGGGATCGTTCATACACATAGTGAGAATGCGACAGCCTGGGCACAGGCCGGCCGCGAGATCCCTGCGCTCGGAACGACGCACGCGGACTACTTTCATGGCCCTGTTCCTTGCACACGTGAGCTTACCGATGACGAGATCGACGGTGATTATGTTTTGAACACGGGCACCGCGATCATCGAGCGCTTTGCCGAGATCGATCCGTTGGCCGTTCCAGCAGTGCTGGTCGCGGGACATGCTCCATTTACATGGGGTAAAGATCCACGCGATGCGGCGCATAATGCAGTCGTGCTGGAGGCCGTGGCCAAGATGGCCTTTATGAGCGTTCTGCTGAATTCACAGTGCGGCGTATCGCAATCGCTGCTGGACAGACACTACTTCCGCAAGCATGGTGCGAAGGCAACATACGGACAAGATTAATTTTTTAAGGTGAATGATGGCGATTGTAGCTGGTGCCGATTTTGGAACTTTGAGTGTTCGTGTGACCTTGTTGGACTCCGAACGTGGTCGTCTAGGAACAGCTGTGGCGGAGTATCCGCTGCACCGTCGGCGTGAAGATCCGGATTATGCGACGCAGTCGCACACAGACCAGATGAATGCGCTGGTGAAGGCGACGAAGGACGTTCTTCACCAGACCGGAATTTTAGGGCAGGATGTTCTGGCCATAGCGCTGGACACCACGGGATCCAGCGTGCTGGTGGTGGATGAGAATCTGCAACCTTTGGATGAGTACTACCTTTGGTGTGATCATCGTGCTCATCGTGAGGCGGGCGAGATTACCCGGAAAGCGCATGAGCTGAAGCTTGAGGCCATTGATTGGTGTGGTGGTGCCTACTCTCACGAATGGGGATGGGCCAAGCTGCTGCACTGGTTGCGCCATGCGGATGAGGAGAAGCGCGCGAGGTTTGCGACTGCGTTGGAACACTGCGATATGGTGGCTGCGACACTGACTGGAGTCCAGCATCCCAGCAGACTGAAGCGCAGCGTCTGCGCAATGGGACATAAATGGATGTGGAATCCTAAATGGGGCGGGCTGCCTTCAGAGGAGTTTCTGGTTGCAGTCGATCCGCTTTTAAAAGGCGTTCGAGAAAAGATCGGAGGAGCGTACCTGACCTCAGATCACATTTATGGCCATCTGAGCGAAGAGTGGGCAGCGAAGATGGGGCTGAAGGTGGGGATTCCAATTCCGGTTGGAGCCTTTGATGCTCACTGGGACGCACTGGGAGCGGGATGTAAGGAGGGCGATGTTGTCAATGTTGTCGGGACCTCGACCTGCATCATTGCCATGGGTGAGAAGACCGGCCTTGTTCCAGGAGTCTGTGGCGTTGTTCCGGGAAGTGTCCATCCGAAGCTGACTGGAATCGAGGCAGGATTATCTGCGGTCGGCGATATCTTCGAAAGTATCGCGAGGCGCGCGGGGAAAAACGTTAAGGATCTGGCGCAGGGGCTTGAAACCTATAAATCGGGCCAGACCGGGCTACTACGAATGAGCTGGGACAACGGCGATCGCACGGTCCTGGTGAACCCGGAGTTGGGCGGCGTAACCCTGGGATGGAACCTAATCCACACGGCGCAGGATGAGCTGTTCGCCGCGATTGAAGGGACAGCCTTCCACACCAGGATCATCCTCGAGCGGATGGCCGAGTATGGCGTACCAGTTGAGCGGGTGATCAATGGCGGAGGTATTCCACAGAACAACTCTGTTCTGAATCAGGTGTATGCCAATGTGCTGAATAAGCCTGTTCTGGTGCCGGATGGTACGCCGACCAGCCTGGGCTCCGCGATCGTTGCGTTTGTTGCGGCGGGAGTCTATTCCTCGATCGACGAGGCGCAGCAGAGGCTGTGTCTCCCATTCAAGACCTTTGCTCCTGATCCCAAAGCTGTGGAGCGGTATGAGCGGCTCTACCAGCTCTATCGCAAGCTCTACTTCGGATTGGGGGAGCGGGATGCTGTTCCGGTGGCGTTGGGGGATGTTCTTCCGACGCTTCGAGAGATTGCACACGAGGCCCTGGAAGGGTAATCAGAAGCTGCAACTTGATGCCAGGTTATATGCTTGGTTCAGGTAAAGTTTGAGGTTAAATTTATCAACCTAAATATAAGATTTTATTTAGTTTGAAGAAACGGATTGTCTTCTCGTTCCTCCCCGATCGTGGTGTTGGGACCGTGACCGGGGACAACTTTGATCTGGTCGGGGAGTGGGAGAAGGCTGGAGTGAATGGAGCGCAGGAGCTGTCCAGTATCTCCTCCGGGAAGGTCGGTTCGGCCGATGGATCCGGCGAAGAGAGTGTCCCCGGCGATCAGGAGGGAGTGTTCGGGTAGGTAGAGACAGATGCTGCCCTGGGTGTGGCCAGGGGTATGGAGCACGGTTCCAGAGATGCCGGAGATGGAGATCGTCTGGCCGTCCTGAAGCGAGCCGTCGGGTGGAGCGACCTCGGGGGTGGGCATCTGGAGCCATGAGGCTTGGATGTCCATCATCTTGACCAAGGGGAGATCGTTCTCGTTGTAGTAGATGGGGGACCCGGTGAGCTGCTTGAGACGTTGTGCTCCGGCGATGTGGTCAATATGGGCATGGGTGATGACGATGGACTTAACGGTAAGGCCATGGCGCTGGAGTATGGCCTGGATAGACGGAATGTCGTCGCCGGGATCGATGACGATGGCTTCGCGGGAGATTTCGTCTCCCAGAATGGAGCAGTTGCACTGGAGCAGGCCGACGGGAAGGATCTCGTGGATCATGCTTCAAGACTAAAGGCTGATTATGGATTTATGCGGATTTACGGACAAAGGGTCGAACGGCAGGATCACCCTGCGCAGTAAACCTTCGGAAATTGGTCGACCACTTCGATTTGAGTCTGATAGCCTGCTGTGGTCGAGTTTTGTTCGAACTCACGCTTATTTCTGGGAATATGGGCTTATGCCCTTGTTCACGGTGACTTACTCGCAATTTGAGGTGTTTTTAAATGCTTGAGTCTATGCGGTTATTTCCATCTGAGCCTGCGGCTCGCGCGGTTGCGGCAAAGCTCTACGAAACGGTTCGCGATCTTCCGATCATCTCTCCTCATGGCCATACTGATCCGGCCTGGTTTGCGAAGGATGAAGCGTTTCCCAATCCAGCGGCACTTTTCATTCAGCCGGATCATTACATCTTCCGGATGCTTTACTCGCAGGGGGTCTCTCTGGAGTCTCTTGGAATTCCTCAGGTCGATGGACAGCAGAAGGCCGATCCACGAGAGGTCTGGCGCATCTTTGCCAAGCACTATTATCTCTTTCGCGGAACGCCGACGCGCTTGTGGCTGGACTACTCCTTCAGTACTCTCTTTGGCTTGAAGGAGAGGCTGAGCGAAAAGAACGCCGACCAGTACTACGATGTCATCTCCCGCGCCCTAGAGACACCGGAGTTCCGCCCGCGCGCTCTTTTTGAGCGGTTTAACATCGAGGTGCTTTCGACTACGGATTCACCTCTCGATACTCTCGAGCATCACAAGGCCATCCGCGAATCAGGATGGAAAGGACGAGTATTACCTACCTTCCGCCCTGATGCGGTGATCGATGCCGAGTACGTCAACTTTGTTCAGAACATCGAAGAACTTGGCGAGGTTACTGGCGAGAACGTCGGTACCTATAAAGGCTATCTGAATGCCCTGCGTAATCGTCGCCAATTCTTCAAGTCCCTGGGTGCTACGGCGACCGATCATGGACATCTCACCGCAATGACTGCTGATCTTGACGCCGCTGCTGTGGAGGCACTTTATCAACGCATTCTCTCCGGCCGTTCTACTCCTGAAGAGCAGCAGTTGTTTCAGGGGCAGATGCTGACGGAGATGGCAGGTATGTCGGTCGAAGATGGCCTTACGATGCAGCTGCATCCGGGCAGCATTCGCAACCATAATATGCAGGTATACGAGAAGTTTGGACGCGATAAAGGTGCCGATATCCCCTCGCCGACGGAGTATGTTCGCAACCTGCGCCCACTGCTCAACAAGTATGGAAACGATCTGCGGTTGACTTTCATCCTGTTTACGTTGGACGAATCGACCTACTCGCGTGAGTTGGCACCGCTTGCCGGACACTATCCGTCACTTAGATTAGGACCGCCGTGGTGGTTCCACGATTCGCCGGAGGGAATGATGCGCTTCCGTGAACTGGCTACAGAAACAGCTGGCTTCTACAATACGGTTGGCTTCAATGACGATACTCGGGCTTTCCTCTCGATTCCATCCCGGCATGATGTCGCCCGCCGGATCGACTGCGCCTTTCTGGGCCGCCTGGTGGCTGAACATCGACTGGAAGAAGCGGAGGCCCACGAGGTTGTGTTAGATCTGACGGTCAACCTGGTCAAGAAGGCCTATAAGCTATAACGTTCGTAGGGAACAATCTAAGGAGAACGGCAGCTTCTTATAGCCGTCGTTCTCTTTAGAAGTTCAGAATCAACGCCGTTTGGAACGGAAGAGCAGCTTCTCTGAATTCCTTTTTTGACCGCGGTATCGTCATTTGTTATAACAATGAAAGCGCAGCACGTCGCCAGATGTGCTCGATACACTCCTCAGTAGCTCAATGGCAGAGCATTCGGCTGTTAACCGAAGGGTTGTAGGTTCGAGTCCTACCTGAGGAGCCAGACTTCTCAAAGAATTACAGATCCCCTGATTTACAACTTGGACACAGTTGAATCGATACTTTCTGCTGTCGCCTGCTGACCGTTGTCTCCCCCTCAGAATTGCCCGCGTCGTCACATTCACCGTCGAGAGAACCCTTGCAGGAATGATTTGCACATAGATGCTGTCAGTGGTCGTGATGCTCGCATAACGCAAATGGGCCTAGACATCCTTAATGGAGCCATGCCGTTCCATAGTCGTGCCGGATGTCAGTCTCAGAACATTACTGATTCTGGTTTAGGTGCCGATGCTAACTCCGTTCGGAACTCTGTGAGGGCGGCAATGCCGAGCGTAAAGCTGCATATATGGAAAGGCTCTTCACACTCAAGTACGCTTTCGTTTACTTCCGCGGTGCCTCACCATCGACGAACTTGCCTGCAATGTCTGAGGCGGGGGCGCCGCCGAGTGCCTCAGTTTTAGCAACGTCTCAAGAACAACGTGTTTTGCGGGACTATCGTCGCCTTGTCTACGATCAAGCAACAAGCGGGCAGCAGTCGTACCAAGTTGGTAGCCTGACTGGGAAACAGACGAGAGGGAAGGATTTGTGGTTTCGGCCAGATCAAGATCATCGAAGCCCATAATGGAGACATCCTCGGGACAGCGAAGACCTACTTCACGAACAGCCAGCAAGGCTCCCAATGCAATCAAGTCATTGCCAGCGAAGATTGCGGTCGGTCTCGGAATCAGACGCAACAAAATAAGAGTCTTGGCATGTCCTCCTTGCTTATCGAAACTTGTCTCCTGGGAGTACTCCGGAGACAAATGAAGTTTTGCTTCCTTTAGTGCGCGCTTGAAACCTGCCAGCCGCTCCTTCGAGTTGGTAAGGTGTAGAGGCCCCGTGATAGTTGCCAGCCTGGTGTGCCCCAGTTGAAGCAAATGTCGAGTTGCGTTGTAAGCTCCTGCCTCGTTATTTGCTGTGACACTGTCACCGCTCCAGTTTTTGGGAAGCCGGTCGACGCACACCACTCCCGTACCGGCTTGCCGGTATGACTCCGCCTGTTTCGCAAGTTCGCTGAAATTCGACGGAATTACGATGAGGCCGGCTGGCAGGTAGGTCCTCAACTCGTTCAGATGAATGATCTCTTTGGAGTGATCGTTATCCGTGTTGCAGAGGATCAGACGATATCCGTTCGAGAAGGCCACATCTTCGGCACCCCGAACGACGGCAGGGAAGAAAGGATTCGTAATATCGGGAATAATCATCCCGATCGTGTTGGTTGTATCGCGTCGTAGACCGCGTGCCAGTTGGCTAGGCTGATATCCAACCGATTGAACAGCTTCAAGCACACGGGTGCGCTTTGGTTCTCGAACTTTAGCCGTATTGTTGAGCACATGGGAGACCGTGCCTAGAGAGACCCCTGCCATTCTGGCGATATCATGCATGTTGGCCATAACACCTTCTCCATCAGGCTTTAGGAGCCTGGTCGCAAGAGACCGAGGTCCAAAAACCAATCTAATCTCTTATTTGAAACAATTCAATTCGTGGATGGGACCTCCATTGGAACTCGATAGGTCGAGTGCAGTTGTGTTCTCAGCATCTTTGCGTATATGCGAGAGAGCCAAAAAACAAAGCTTGACAACGATGCTCGATTCCGGATAATTTTTGCGTGTAATTTTGAAACCTTTCAAAAATATATGAACATAAATTTTGCTTTCCAATTGAGCTTCTGCTTACGCATTTCTAGCAGTCGGTATGGCCCGTTTTGTGTTCTGCCTCCTAGTCCCCTTTAAGAGATTTAGGATGCTTCGATCTCGACATTTTGAAAGCTTCAAAATATCTATATTTTTTCGGAGACACAGATCTCCGATTTCGACAAATGGAAATGGAGGCTGAATCATGAACAGGGAAGCTATTAGTCATCGGCTATGTCTGCAGCTCCGGCTGGCCGCATGGTTATTGATGCTTGTGTCGACCGCAGTGCTTTGGGTGAATTCCGCAAATGCTCAGGCAATGAATGCCCAGATATCTGGCAGGATTACTGACCCGACCGGAGCTATCATTCCCAATGCATCGATTGAGATCCAAAATACCGGAACTGGTTTAGACCGTACCGTCACCACTTCATCGACCGGTGAATACGTAGTTCCGTCCCTGCCTGTGGGGACTTACAAGCTGACAGCTGTAGCACCGGGGTTCAAAAACTACGCTCGATCCGGAATCATCCTTGAAGCCGGGCAGAACGCCCGTTTAGATGCAACCCTGCAAATCGGAACCGCAAATGAAACCATTCAGGTTACAGAGTCGACGGTGCAGGTCGATACCAGCTCGGCGGCTATTCGTACTGAGATTGATAGCACCCAGATCAAAGAGCTTCCCCTCAATACCCGCAATACGCTGCAACTCATCACACTCGTGCCCGGAGTAGGGAACGCCACCCTGCCCGCCGTAGTAATAAACCAGCGCAACGGGCCGACATTCAACGTGAACGGAAGCCGCGTTAACGGCAGTCAAGTCTCACTTGACGGCGCTATCTTGGTGACCGGACTCTATAACCGCCCAGCGAACCTTACGAATCCTGACTCGATTGGCGAATTTTCGCTGCTTACGAATAGCTACGGCGCAGAATTTGGACACGCGTCAGGAGGAGCATTCGTAGCAGTCAGCAAAGCGGGAACCAACAGGTTCCATGGATCGGCGTGGGAGTTCTTGCGTAACGACGCGCTCAATGCGAGGAACTGGTTCGCGCCGGCTCCAGCGGCAAAACCGTTATTGAAACAAAATCAATTCGGCGTCGCTGGGGGAGGCCCCATCCTGAAGGATAAGGCCTTCTTCTTCGCCACCTACGAGGGCCTACGAATTCACCAAGTCACTCTTGAGAATCTCGCCACCATAACGCCGGCTCAACGTAGTGGAGACTTCAGCGCCGTTTCGACCCAACTCCATGACCCGTATAAAGCCACATGCGATGCAAATGGCAATGGTCCAGGTACTGGTACCACTCCCTGTAATTACACGGTCGCTAATGGGTATGCAGGTAAAAATCAGATTCCTAAGAGCGAATGGGACACAATGTCGGTGGCTTTCATGAACACCTACATACCCGCCCCAACTCTGCAACCCTCAGGGCTGTGGGCGTATACAGACCAGATACCAACTCCTACCAGCGGCAATCAATACACGATCAGAGGTGATTACCGCGTAACGAAAAACGATCAGGCGTATGTCCGTTTCTTCCATATGGTCACCTCGGCCGTAACCGGTCCTCCATATTCCGCCATCATTTCCTCTAAGTTCTACGATAACTTCTCGAACTCCAATTGGGGTACTACCGTCAGAGACACGCACACATTCACACCCAATCTGATTGGCGACTTCGGATTTTCGGACACGAATCTCTCGACCACCGGCACTCCCGAGGGAACAATCATAACGGGAGCGCAAATGGGTGCCCAGTATAATACCGGCGGATACAACGTTTCTCCGTTGGTGACAGTATCTGGCGTCACAAGCTTTGGTTCAGGGAGTCCGTGGTTTGAGAATACGGCTTTGAAACAAGTCGACGCAAAGTTGTCGTGGGTCAAAGGAAGGCACCTATGGCAGTTCGGTGCGATGGCCCTTCGTGAAGCAGAGCACATCGAATGGACCCACACAAACTCCGCAGGAAATCCAACCTTTAGTGGCGTGCAAACGGGAAACAACTGGGCCGACTATCTTATTGGGAAGCCCATTAGCTTCGGACAGTACACCCCTTATTACGGTAACGAGCATTCAGTGGAATCGGGATTCTATGCTCAAGATACTTACAAGGTATCGTCTCGGCTGACCCTGACTCTGGGCCTACGGTGGGATCTCTTCTTCCCCTGGGTCGAATTTAACCACAACTCTCCTACCGTTACTTTCGATCCCAGTTTTCATTCCACGCGATTCCCAACCGCCCCTCCAGGCCTCGCGTTTCCTGGAGATCCAGGAATCCCGCCTGGAACCATATTCATGGATAAAGGTGACTTTGCGCCGCGTCTTGGGTTTGCCTACGATGTCTTCGGCGATGGAAAGACGTCGGTTCGCGGCGGTTATGGCATCTTCTATAACGCACCCGGGGCCATCACCATGGCCAATGAAATTGAGGCGCCTCCCTTCGAGACGCAACTGGTGTTTACCCCGAATACTTTCACCGATCCCTACGGAGGGACTGGATACACGAATCCATTCCCATACCCCTACCTCAACCCCGGAAAGAATCCGCTATGGCCGTTTCCGGCGCAGTTTTACTCGCCGGACCCGAATATTAAGAATGCGTTCACGCAACAATACAATTTCAACGTGCAGCGTGAGTTCCCGAAAGACTTCATGGTGCAGGTCGGCTATGTAGGCAGTCACGGAGACCGGTTGTGGAATGGGAACCAGGCGAATGCCGCTCCGTACTCTGCGGGCGGAACGGCCGCGAATGCACAGTCGCGCCGTCCTTTCCTGCCCCAGTATTACGCCGGCATCACGAGAATCGCCAATATTGGATTCTCCAATTACAACTCCCTGCAGATCACTGCACGGAAGCGCTTTTCAACGGGTTACACCATGCAATTCGCGTACACGTTCGCGAAGTCCCTCGACTCGGGCTCCATTGCCGATGCGGATGGTGGAACCGCGCAAAATCCGGCCAGCCCCATTGTCGGCGAATATTCCAGGTCTGACTTCAATCAGAAGCATTTGTTGCGCGTCAACGGGGTTTGGAATCTTCCGCAGTTTGAAAATCTGGGACTTGCAAAATATGCCGTAGGTGGGTGGATGCTTTCAGGGATTGTGAGTTACAGCAGCGGTACTCCCTTCTCGGTGACTACCGGTTCTGCAGCTCCGTGGCTCGGAGCGGGCCGGGATATTGGAGCCCTGCGCCTGAACGCGACGGGCACGAATCCCTGTGCAAGTTGCGGTAGCCGGGACTCGTGGGCCAGAACGGGATATTTCAATACTGCAGCCTACGGCTCGCCGCTCCTTGCACCCTATACTTACGGAACCTTTGGCAACAGTGGACGCAACAGCCTTGTCGGTCCCTCGTCATTCAATACCGATATGAGCGCTGCGAAGAACTTTCCATTCTTGAAGCGTGAAGGTGCCAGGATTCAATTGCGCGCGGATATCTTCAATCTGTTCAATCGGGTGCCTTTCAGCAACCCAACAACCTCGTTAGCGTCGTCCGTTTTCGGCAAGATCACTTCCGCCGGAGCAGCAAGGCAGGTTCAGCTTGCGCTGCGGTTAGAGTTCTAGCCTCCAGTTAGTCCCGAGATCCAAAAAGGAGTCCAAATTTGAAACTCACTTGAGATGGCCGGAGCAAGCAGGTAGCTAGTACTTGCTTGCTCTGAAAGCATTCAAATAAGTAAGTTCGTCCGATTGCCGGTAGTCGCAAAGGTCAGCTTCTCGAACTCAGTACGGATTGTTTTTTTGATTGCACTTGCCTCATTGAAAAGGAAGCGCTCAATGTATCAGCCTGAGACGTACGGTATTGCACTTCTATTCATGATCCTCAGTATGCTGTGCTGGGGATCATGGGCTAATTCCATGAAGCTTTGTTCTGGTTATCGCTTCCAGCTGCTTTACTGGGACTTCATTGTAGGACTGATTGTCGGAGCAGTTCTGTGGGGCTCAACTCTCGGAAGTATGGGAGCTGTGGGGCGGTCTTTCTATACAGACATCGCTCACGCAAATATGCATTCGATTTTCCTTGCGATGGCAGGCGGTGCCATCTTCAATGTTGCTAATCTGTTGCTCGTTGCCGCGATCGATATAGCGGGACTGGCAGTTGCATTTCCTATTGGTATTGGCTTGGCCCTTGTTGTGGGAGCCATCAGCAGTTACATCATTTCGCCCAAGGGAAATTCTTTGCTTCTCTTTGGCGGTATCGCCCTCGTGGTGATGGCTATCGTATTCGATGCCATCGCTTACAGGCTGCGTGAAACAGAACGTGCAGCTATGAGTCGTCGCGGCATCATTATTAGTTTGATCGCGGGACTTTTGATGGGTATGTTCTATCCCTTCGTTTCAAAGTCAATGACGGGAGAAGATGCACCTGGTCCTTATGCCATCTTGTTGTTCTTCGCCATTGGGGTATCGATCTGCGCTATTCCGGTGAACTATCTGCTCATGCGTTTTCCTCTTGATGGCCAAGAGCGGGCCTTCATCCGGAGCTATTGGCAAGCACCCGGGATCTGGCATTTCTGGGGCGCTCTAGGTGGCGTGATCTGGTGTACAGGAGCGATGGCCAATTTTGTGGCATCGCAGGCCAACATCGTGGGCCCTGCCGTCTCTTATTCCATTGGACAAGGTGCCACAATGATTTCGGCTTGTTGGGGCGTATTTGTCTGGCGCGAATTCAGTGCAGCTCCAGCTCATTCCAAAAGCAGTCTGAAATGGATGTTCATCTTTTTTCTCTGTGGGTTGACCGCGGTCGCTTGTGCTCCGATCTTTCCATAACAACCCTTTATCCCTTTGAGGAGAATGCAATTGCCTGCGAAAAAATCAATCGTTGTTGTCGGCAGCATCAATACAGACCTGGTAGCAGTCACTAAGAGAATTCCTGTCGTAGGCGAGACCGTCATCGCATCCGACTTTCAGATTCATCCTGGAGGTAAAGGTGCGAATCAAGCCGTCGCCGTGGCGCGACTCGGGTATCCCGTACAACTCATTGGGCGCCTGGGGAATGATACGTTCGGAGCTGAACTACGGGCCCACTTGCAAAAAGCAGGTGTCGACATAGCCGGGGTTTCTACAAGTGATGGTGTTTCCGGCGTTGCCGTGGTCGTTGTTTCAGAGCGCGGAGACAATAGCATCCTGGTTGCGCCTGGCGCCAATTCCAAAGTCACGCCTGAAGATCTTGATGCGAGCATTTCTATTTTGAGAAGTGCTGGCATGGTGCTGGCTCAACTCGAGACACCGCTCGAAACCGTTGAACATCTAGCTCGCATTTGCGCACGGGAGAATGTGCCTCTGATTCTCGACCCTGCACCTGCGAGAGAACTACCGCCGAGAATATTTAAAAACATCGCTTGGTTCACACCGAATCAGACTGAAGCAGCGTCCTATCTCGGCGATAAGCACTCTGAATCAAGTGCGCCATTACCCGCTGAAATAGCAAAAATCTTTCTTTCCAATGGTTGCCGCGGGGTCGTCCTGAAGATGGGTGCAAATGGGGCCTACATTAGATCGCAGGATGGTATTGGAGGTTTGGTTCCCGCGTTCGCTGTCAAGGCAATCGATACAACGGCTGCCGGCGATGCGTTTAATGCGGGCTTCGCGACTGCCCTCATGTTAGGCAAATCTCCCTTAGACAGTGCGAGGTTTGCCGCGGCGGTCGCAGCCATTTGCGTAACACGCACAGGCGCACAACCTTCTATGCCCAGCATGGTTGAGGTAGAGGAATTTATCAGGAACGAATCGAACTACATTACTTCCGAATTTGCGGAACGTAGTTAGTTCCTTAGCTACCGGATATGGCCCTCGCATCTTCAATATTGGTCTCAAAAAAACACGACTTACCTGCACGAAAGGAATAACGACATGAAAGCTAAATTCCGAGCAATGTGGTGTGCCGCAAGGCTCGCTCTTCTCGTTGCTCTCTGCACTGCGCAGGCCAATGCGCAGTTTGGAAATCCTCAAGGCCAACTCATTCTTGCGCCACCGTGCTTAGCGATGGGTCCTATCGTGCGGCCCGGGGCCGCTCCTTGTACTCCGTCGACTCATCGCGACTGGCTCGCCGACAATACGCATTGGCGCACTGAACGTCGTATTCGTATCGGCTACGATGGATCCCGCTACAATTTGCCTCAACTTCAATGGGCGCAACATAGTTTTATACAACCACAGATGATGGTGCATGATCGCTATTTCTATGACCCAGTCGCAGGTAAATACACCGTAGATCGGTATCTCGACGATTTAGAGAAACGCTACGGTGGCATCGATGCCGTACTCATTTGGGCGGTTTATCCCAACGTAGGCATGGACGAGAGAAACCAGCTTGACATGGTGCGCTCCATGCCTGGAGGTGTTGAGGGCGTGAAGCGCATGGTGGCGGATTTTCATCGCCGAGGTGTGAAAGTTTTGTTTCCCATGATGATGTGGGACCAGGGAACGAAAGGCCCGGGAACCGACTGGCCGACGGCGTTTGCGGAATTCATGAAAGAGATTGATGCCGACGGGGTCAATGGTGACACACAGGATGGCGTGCCGCTGGCGTTCTCACTCGCTGCTGAGAAGGCGGGCCATCCATTGGCGTTTGAGCCGGAGGGTGGACCCAGCGATGAAGCTCTTGCATGGAATGTTCTTACCTGGGGCCAGTACCAATACACATTTGCTCCTGGGGTCGACAAGTACCGCTGGCTTGAACCACGTCACCAGGTCAATATTCAAGGCCGCTGGGATCGCGACAAAACCAACGCTCTGCAGTACGCCTTCTTTAACGGAGAAGGTTGGGAAAGCTGGGAAAACGTCTGGGGTATCTGGAACGGTGTTACTCCACGTGACGCAGAGGCAACGCGTCGTGTGGCAACCATCGAGCGCGCCGTGGCTCCTTTTTTCGCGAGCGAGGGATGGGAGCCGTACTACCCAATGCTGAGATACGGTGTCTTCTCAAGCCGCTGGCCATTGGCCGACCAGACGGTATGGACCATCGTGAACCGCAACGAATACAACGTCGAGGGAAATCAGATGACGACACCCTACAAGCAGGGCATGCGTTATTTCGATCTTTATCATGGCGTGGAACTCAAGCCAGAAATAAAAGGCGATCAGGCAGTGCTTTCGTTTTCGACCGAAGGTCATGGCTATGGAGCGATTGTCGCTACCAACGGCGAACTGGATCCGAAGCTGAAAGGGCTAATGGAAAAGATGAAGGAGATGACTGCTAAACCTTTGTCCAGCTATTCGCATGAGTGGCACTTCCTGCCGCAACAGATGGTAGAGATCGCACCTTCGACGCGCGCCGCTTCCGCACCAGAAGGAATGATTCGTATCGAAGGTGCCGATTATCTGTTCCGTGTGCAGGGAATCGAGATTGAGGGGAGCAACGATGTTGGCGTTGATGTTCAGTATGCATGGGAGGACAGTCCTCGTCGTTTTCATGAACACTCCATACAGATCAAGCCATTTTTCATCGATAAGTACCCAGTGACTAATGCCGAGTTCAAGAAGTTTATGGACGCTACGCATTATCAGCCTAAAGATAGGCTCAACTTTCTCGAGGACTGGAAAGATGGTTCCTATCCCGATGGATGGGGGAACAAGCCAGTCACCTGGGTGTCAATCGAAGACGCACGTGAGTATGCAAAATGGGCGGGGAAGCGGCTTCCGCATGAGTGGGAGTGGCAGTACGCCGCGCAAGGTAACGATGGCCGCATGTTTCCATGGGGCAACTGCGATTGGCTAGCGCCCTCACGGAGCGGAGGCTCGCCGGGTTGCTCTGCTAATAGCAGTGCTTTGGCACCGATCCAGGACAATGGGCGGACGCTGCCTCCTCCCAGCGATGTGGATGCCCATCCCCAGGGGGGAGTCCGTTTGGCGTAATGGACATGGTCGGAAATGTATGGCAATGGACAGATGAGTATCTTGATGAACACACTCGCGCCGCCATTATCAGGGGGGGCAGTCACTATCGTCCGTCCGGATCGATCTGGTACTTTCCGGAGGCATATAGGAACGATCAGCACGGCAAGCTGCTTTTGATGGCTCCCAGTATTGACCGTTCCGGCACGCTTGGCTTCCGGTGTGTGAAAGATGCGCAATGAAATGAGCACGAGCAGAACCTGATGCTCCAACGATGGAGATCACCGTGAGGCTGCGCTGGCTGGATATCTAGCTGCATATCTATATATATAGACGCAGCGAGTTTCCAGTGGAGCGCAGGGACTGCACATGCAAGGGAGCTGTTGTGAAAAAGATGAGAACAGACCGTCGCATGTTTCTGAAGACCGCGGTGGCCGCCGCTGGTGCTGAGGTCTTAGGAACGTTGCAGGTGGCAAAAGCAACAACTCCAAGCAACGCGGCGCCCGAGGAAATAGCCAAAAATAGGCCCTCGGGCGCCTTTTTGAACAAGGAAGGTGTTGTTGAAACCGTCTATGGCAAGGTGCGCGGTAGTCAGCAAGCCGGGATCCAAGTTTTTCGGGGGATTCCATATGGTGCCAATACCGGAGGGGAAAACCGGTTTATGCCGGCAAAGGCGCCTACGCCCTGGGCGGGAATACGTTCGACTCTATGGTACGGGCGCACATGCCCTGCGTTCTGGCGTCCAGGCAGCGACGAATCAATGTTCGTATGGCAGAACGATACGGGCTACATGGATGAAGACTGCTTAGTCGCAAATGTTTGGACGCCGGGAATTAATGACAACAAGAAGCGTCCGGTGCTGGTGTGGATACACGGTGGCGGATTTTCGTATGGGTCGAGCCAGGAGTTGCCATCCTATGATGGCGAGATGCTGGCGCGTGATGGCGACGTAGTGGTGGTGAGCCTCAATCATCGTCTAAATGCCCTCGGGTTTCTGAATCTCAGCGAGTTTGATGGAGATTACGCAACAAGTGGCAATGTGGGTATGACAGACATCGTTTTCCTCCTCAAGTGGGTGCGGGATAACATCGGGAACTTTGGAGGCGACCCAGGAAACGTGACGATCATGGGCCAATCGGGTGGAGGCAGCAAAGTTGGCACTCTTATGGCCATGCCATCAGCTCAAGGACTGTTCCATAAAGCTTCGATTCACAGTGGTTCGATACTTCGAGTAGCAGATCCTGAAATGTCGCTGGGGCTAGCGCATGGGCTGTTGGCCAAGCTTGAGATCCCCAAAAATAATTTGGACAAACTGCGAAACCTCTCATGGCAGGAGATCGTGAGTGCCGCCAACGACGTGCAACGCCGCCACCGCAGTGCTATTAGCCATATTCCTCTACCAGACGCACGCACGCTAGATCGGTGGTTTGGCTGGAGTCCATACGTCGATGGAACAGAAATTCCGCACCAGGTGTGGGACCCAGCGGCACCTGAGATCAGCGCTAATGTGCCCCTGATGGTGGGTACGGTTTTGAACGAGTTTGTAACCGGGATTGGACGGCCTGATGCCTTCTCGCTGACTGTGGAGGGGCTTATGAGGCAGTTGAGCAACCAGTACAGATCGAATGCTAAGGAACTATACGACGCATTCAGCAAGGATCACCCAACAGCCAATCCTTTCCAACTCTGGTCAATCATTTGGGCATGCTCGTTCCGCAGCGCTGCGATGAAGCAGGCGCAACTTAAGGCTGCGCAAAGAAAGGCGCCAGCATACAACTTCTGGATGCACTGGCAGTCACCGAGTCTGAGCGGACGAGCGATGGCCTTTCATTGCTTCGATTTGTGCTTCTTCTTCAACAATTCGAAGCGATGCGATAGTGTTACCGGAAACGGTGAAGCGGCAAAGAGGTTGGCACGGCAGATGAGTCAGGCGTGGATTCATTTTGCCCGTACAGGAAATCCGAATCATGAGGGAATTCCGAAGTGGGAATCAGTGACTGCGAATGGCAGCGAGACGATGATCTTCGATGCCGAGAGCCGGTTCAAGGGCGATCCCGACAGCCTAGAACGGGCAGCTTATAGCAAGACGATCCCTGCCTGAAACCGGAATCGTATGCCATCACCCTCATGTTTACTGGTACGAAATTGCTGTTCTCGGAATTCCCAGTTTCTACATCACTGTCAGATCAGATTGGTCGGTGCGCAAGGGTTTTGAGCAAGAAGCAAGAATGGTTCACGTCGTGTCGGATATCAACAGTCGTTGGGTTAAATTACGCGATCACTTCGAAAGTGAAAGGATTTAGGCGATGCTCAAGGGAATCTCACCTGTTGTTAGTCCAGAGTTGCTCAAGCTCTTATGCGAGATGGGACATGGAGATGAACTGGTCCTCGCTGACTCTAACTTTCCTGGAGCCAGCATGGCCAAGCGGCTGCTTCGCTCCGATGGGCTCTCGGTTACGGGTCTCCTCGAAGGGATCGCGCCATTATTTCCATTTGAGACCTACACCGATCCGCTAGTCATGATCGAGGTAGATGCCGACAAGGAGTTTGACCGTGCTATCGAAGCCGATTTCATGAACACGATTTGGCGCTATGATCCATCAGTACCAGCGCCCATTCGGATTGACCGGTTCGCATTTTACGAGCGCGCTCGAAACGCGTTTGGAGTCCTCATGACTGGAGAGACCCGTTTATATGGGTGTCTGATAATCAAGAAGGGTGTAATGAAAATTGCGTCGTAGGATTCGGGTTGATTGAAGTGAAGAAGCTAGCCGAGCGGGCCAGTCAGAGCTCTAAACGTGAATCGGCCCGGGATTCTGCCAACCATAGTCAAGAATCGCTTGCCCCACAATCTTACCGGCCCTCGCCGCATCTTCTGCTTCGACCGAAGCGGCATTCAGTCGCACGACGTTATTTGGGCCGGGAGCAATGAAGAAGGGTTCGCCATCAGCGATACGAACGCCAGCAGCTGCACTTCGCTCCTGAATATGTTTGGAATCGACACCAGGGGGCAACTGCACCCATACGTTGACACCATCAGGGCCGGACCAGCAGCCGCCACCAAGTGGCGCTACGATCTGATTCAAAGCAGCGCATGCGCTTTGCCGACGGTCACGGTAAGCATCGCGCGTTTTCTTCAGGGCTGCGTTTACCTCGTCCGTTTGTAGTGTCCGTGCGAGAACGCGCTGAAGCAATCGTGAACTCCAGCCATCGGCAAATGTTTTGGCTTCCGACAGCGGTTCTCGTATGAAGGTGCGCGCGACAGCTGCTGCCATCCTCAGATCCGGAGCTATTGATTTCGAAAATGAGCGGATATGCACAACCCGATTCTCTAACTCAGGAATGGAGAGCAACGAGCCCGGCCTGGTGGTGGCAATACCTGCGATCTGATCGTCCTCTACGATGATCGCGTCAGGATGAGTCTTCAATACTTCGGACAGCTCCAATAAGCGCTCAGTCGACCAGGAAGCGCCGGTGGGATTATGACCACGCGGCGTCAAAATCACCAGCTTTGCGCCATTTCGTAAGACCGCATCGAGCGAAGCGGGGATGGCGCCAAACCGGTCTACGGCAATTCCCAACAGTCGGCCGCCGGCACGCTCCAAAGTGTCCATCAGAGTCGGATAACCAGGCTCCTCAACAGCGACCGACAACTTGGATTTTTCCGATTTCGCGCTTACGACTTCATAGATGAGAGCGAAAAACTGCTGTGCTGAACTACCAATGATCAGATCCTGAGTTCGCGCTGGAATGAGGTCGGTTTCCAGTATCGGAACCAGGACGTCCGCCAAAAGCCGGATGGGCTCGGGACCGGCATACTGCAAATCGGCGGATGTGACTTCCTGAATGCAATCTGTCCAGGCTTGACGGATAACTTCCAGTGGCAGCAGCTTCGCGTCGGGTCGTCCTGTGCTACATTCCATTGCTGTTGGATACGTGGCACGGAGTCGCGAGCTGGCACGCATTAAGGCATTTCGGCGCCAAGGACTTCGAGTTCCCGTAAACGTGGACAGCGGCTGTGGGATGGTACGGACCGAATTTGATGAATTGCCGTTTACATCCTGCCAATCTGAAACGACGAAAGTGCCGCGTCCCACTTCGGCCCGAACGAATTTGCGGCTTCCCAGGAGGTCGAACGCGGCGCTGATTGTTGTTGCGCTCACGCTCATAAGCCCGGAGAGTCGACGTACAGTGGGAAGGCGATCTCCCGAACTGAGCTCGCCCGCGCGTATTGCGCGTTCAAAAAAAGCAGCCAACTGTTCATAACGGGGTGGTCCAAACTCCTCAAAGACAAACTGCCCCAACTGTTCGATAGGTTTCGGCATACCCTAATTGTACTGGCATTGTTTTGTGGATAAACTTCTAAATTTTCCGCTTGACACCAAAACATGTACGATATTAGCTTGTCATTGCTCGCTAATTGTACTCAATTTGTATTGATAGCAATGTAAGGAGATAAATCTCTTTGACTGCGTCTTACTCCATCCTTGTCGTAGGAACTCTGGACACAAAGGGCAACGAGGTGCGATTCCTGCGGGACCGCCTGATAGTGGCTGGGCTCACCGTCACGGTTGTTGACATCGGAGTTCTGGACTCTCCTCTTTTTCAGGCTGATGTATCCCGCGAGGAGATAGTACGGGCTGCGGGCGAAAGTATCGCTGAGTTGGTCGCTGCCGAAGATCGTGGACGTGCAACTGCCGCCATGCATAGAGGACTAGCGGCATGGGTGCGTGAACGCCGGGCGAGAGGATTTCGAGAAGGGATGATGGCTATCGGAGGCTCGGCGGGAACGGCTATTGCTACCGCTGGAATGCGCGAGCTTCCGATCGGTGTTCCAAAACTGATGCTTTCAACGATGGCGTCTGGCGATGTACGGCCTTATGTTGGGACGTCCGATATTTGCATGATGTATTCGGTGGTGGACTTCACCGGACTCAATAGTCTTACGTCCACCATTCTCGCGAATGCCGCGGATGCGATGGCAGGGATGTGCGGACGTCGAGCGCCTTTGCCGGAAGTGTCCAGCCGGACGTTGCTGGCAGCGACCATGTTTGGCAATACGACTCCCTGCGTGAACCGCGTCAAGGAGCTGCTGGAAGATCGTGGCTATGAGCTTCTGGTTTTTCACGCCACCGGAACCGGAGGACAGGCGATGGAACGTTTGGTCGTCGAGGGTTTCGTGAAAGGCGTTTTGGATATCACGACTACGGAGCTTGCAGATGAACTTGTAGGAGGCGTTCTGACCGCTGGGCCACATCGCCTGGAGGCGGCTGGGGGAAAAGGTGTGCCTCAGGTCGTTTCCGTCGGAGCCCTGGATATGGTCAATTTCGGCGCACCTGAAACTGTACCGTCCAAATTTGCCGGCCGGCTCTTCTATCCGCACAACCCGGCGGTCACCCTTATGCGTACAACACCACAGGAAAACAGGGAACTCGGCGAGATGTTGGCGCGAAAGTTAAATCGGGCGCAGGGTCCTGTTGTTTTATTGCTACCGCTTCGAGGTATCTCCGGCATCGATCATCCTGGAAAACCGTTCTATGACCCGGTTGCCGATAAAAGCTTGTTCGATGCTCTCCGGGCGAATGTCGGGCCGAATGTAAAGCTCGTGGAGCTGGATAGGCACATCAACGACCCTGAGTTTGCGGAAGCGGTTGCTGACGAATTTTTGAAATGCGCTGAAGTGTCATCAGGATTCAGTGTCGGTACTGGCGCGACACCAGGGGTTAGTGCATGAAGTATTTCGCCGGGGATTTCCTGGCTACCGCAACAGCGTCACCGCTGCCGGACAGACGGCGGGCTTAATTGGCTTTCTTTAAAGGGGACTTAGCGTAATGGGAAATAGAGGAACAGAGTTGACTCGAAAAGATTACCTGAAACGACTGCAGGCGGCAGTAGCGGCGGGGACATCGATCGTCGGGGCGGGTGCGGGCACTGGAATCTCCGCTAAATGCGCCGAAGCTGGAGGCGCGGATCTCATCATCATCTATAACTCCGGTCGTTACCGGATGGCCGGACGCGGATCGCTGGCGGGTCTTCTTGCTTACGGCGATGCCAACGCCATTGTCGTAAGTATGGCGAGTGAAGTTCTGCCGGTTGTGAATAACACTCCAGTGCTGGCCGGTGTGAACGGAACTGACCCCTTTCGAATCATGCCGAGGTTTCTCAAAGAGCTAAAAGAGATGGGATTCGCAGGAGTGCAGAACTTCCCGACCGTCGGCCTGATTGATGGAAACTTCCGCCAGAACCTCGAAGAGACTGGAATGGGATTCGAGCTTGAGGTGGAGATGATCGCTGCCGCTCACGAACTAGATCTGTTGACTAGCCCGTATGTCTTCGACGAAGAGCAGGCACGCCTTATGGTCTCGGCAGGTGCGGATATCGTCGTTGCACACATGGGGTTGACGACGAACGGTACAATCGGAGCCCAAACGGCGATGAGTCTTGACCAGGCTGTTTCTCGGGTGCAATCGATTTGCGACGCAGCTAAATCGGTCCGCTCGGATGTAATTGTGCTTTGCCATGGCGGCCCGATTGCAGAGCCGGACGACGTAGAGTTTGTGCTCAGTCGAACACACTCTGTTGCAGGTTTCTTTGGCGCATCCAGCGTAGAACGGCTTCCGGCTGAGCAGGCAATCACGGCTCAGGTCCAGAAATTTAAGGCGACCGCCGGGAGAGGACAACTCATATCGGTTGCCGGAAGTTAGTGCAACTTATCGCGCAAATTCAACTGTAGTTATAGGCGTCAACGTGGATTTAGCTGTCGGGCGAATAAGTAATTAGTCGCTCCTACGAGGGTGTGTGTTTATGAGAGTTATCGAGAAGCTGACTGTTTCATGTGCTGTTTTAGCACAGTTACCTGCTGCAATGCTGGCTATTTGCATATTGGTAGTCGCTTGCTTTACCGCTGCGGCTCAATCCGGCACTACGGCTACTACAGGTCCATCGGGTCCCACGATCGTTCTGATCGGCGGAGCGAAACAGGGTTATCCGCGGACGGAGCACGACTATCCAGACGGGATTCTTGCGATCGAGCGATTGATCAAGGGATCACCCCAATTCCAGGCCCTCCATCCGGTCGTCAAGTCATTCCCGACGGGCTTTCCCTCGGACCTTTCCGAGATCGCCGATGCCGATGTGGTCCTCATGTATTTCGGGATGAACTACGGAGGCGGCGAACGGCATGCCGGGACGATGGGCCACGCCTTAGACGATGAGTCGCGTCGCAAGGCCATGGAGCAGTTGATGTCGAAAGGCGTAGGGCTCATCGCTCTGCACCAGGCGTCCACTCTCCCCGACCAGACCAGCAAGATTCCGATGGCCGATTGGCTCGGCGGTGTTCGCTTCGGTATGGCTGACCGCACGACTGAGATCGTGCAGATGCAGATTTCAGGAGCGGATAAAAATCCCATTGCCAATGGGCTGAAATCCTTTGAGCTCCTGGACGAGTTCTACCCCACCCTGACCTTCTCCAAGACCGACAAAGTCACACCGATACTTTCTGCGAAGGTCCATATCCAAACCCAAAACAACAAGCCGGTTTTTGAGGAGCCTTCCGCAGACCATGTCATTGCGTGGGCTGCCGAGCGGCCCAATGGCGGTCGATCATTCGCATTCACCGGTGGCCACTATCTGTTGACGTTCGATCAGTCGCAGATACGCGACATGCTCTTGAACGCGATCCTCTGGACATCCAAACGCGACGTACCGCTCGCAGGGGCGACTACGAACGCCCCGACGATGCCGCATGGAGGAGGCCGTGCTTCGGCAACACCCCGGCGTTTGCTCCTAACGCGGGCGGATGCTCTTGTCCAGTCGCAGCCCTGGGGCAAGCTCGAATGGCTTGCCTCGCGGGAGCTTGGGAACTCTCTCTTTATGACCGTAGGCATAGCCACGATCAATCCTGGGAAGGAAAACCCAGTCCACAGCCACCCCAATTGCGATGAGATTCTGCACGTCGTCCAGGGACACATCATGAACCGGGTGGGTGACAAAGAATACGAGATGAGTGCGGGCGACACCGTGACGATCCCCGAAGGGACGCTGCACAACGCGCGCAATATCGGCAAGGAGGACGCGGTCCTGTCGATCTCCTACAACTCTGCTGACCGGATCGCGATCGGAGAGAAATGAAGATACGGACAACAAACTTTCTTGTCCTGTCACTCTTGTGTCTCGCGGTGACCGGAGCGGCAGTAGCGCAAGAGGCGACACGGGCCGACGTGCTGACTGCGCACGCTGACCGTCAACGCACCGGCTGGTTTTCCAGAGAGCGTAAGCTCACTCCTGTCACGCTCGCCCGGGGACGGTTCGGCAAGCTGTGGGAGTCACCTGAACTCGACGGGTTCGGGAAATATCCGGCGCGTCTTTATGCTTCACCCCTTTATATAGATGGATTGAAGATTCAAACCAAGGAGCATAACGGGAAGACCTTCCATGTCGTCATCGCCGCAACGAGCACCGGCTATGTCTATGCCATCAACGCGACTCGATCGAATGGGGTTGTTCCTGGTGCCATCCTCTGGAAGACGCAATTGGATGCTCCCTGCATCCTGCGTTGGGACGCCAGCGCCATGGGCATTGTCGGCACGCCTGTGATCGACAAGGCCCGCAAACATCTCTATGTCGTGAGCTGCGGCGAGACCACGAGCTTCCGCATGTATGGACTCGACCTGTCGACAGGCAAGGTGCTTGACGGCTGGCCGGTGGCGATGGATGAAAAAGCACTCGAACAACCGCCAATCAATCGCAATCCGCGCTATGGCGACACCCCTGCAGCGCCTTGGCGGCCCGGTCGATTCTCGATCCAGCGTGGTGCGCTCAACCTCAGCCCCGACGATCGCTATGTTTTTGCCACTATCGGTCAGGGTCGCGGCTGGGTGGTGGCGATCGACACGCAGCGTAAGACTCTTGCGACAGCATTCAGCAGCACGCCGTTGGCCGAGGATTCTATTGGCGGAGTGTGGGGATCAACCGGTGTGTCCATCGATGCTCGCGGCAATATCTATGCCGTGACCGGGGCAAGCGGCAGCCAAAAACACGCGCCACCCTTGCACAACTGGGCGCAGTCGGTGCTGAAATTCGATCCCGTTTCCGCGTCCGGCTTAACGTTGCGGGGCGTCTACACACCGTTCAACTACTGTCGCACCGAGGCGGGAGATGTCGACGTAGGCAGCAGCGGAGCGGCCATCCTGCCGGATGTTGGCGACAAGTCGGCCTCCGAGGATCCGCTGGTCGCGGTGGGAGGAAAGCAGGGTAACGCGTATCTCCTCGGCCAATCCAGTTTCACGGTCCCCGGTGATGAACGCCGTTCTTGTAGCGAAGACGCCAGCACCGATCAATCCCTGTTCCCGCCGGAACCACAACCGCAATTCGGCAAGCGCGGTCCGCTCAATATTTTTGGACCCTATTCCGATACCGAAGGCATGCTCGATCGAGCGAAGAACCGGGCTACCCCCGCCTACTTCCGGAATGCCTCCGGCAACGAGTACCTGTTTTACTCGGGCAACAACAAGGATCCTGAGGACACGGAGATCAGTGTTGCGCCCAGCGTGGTGCGACTGCAGTTATCGCGTTCGGCGGGCACTCATCCGTACATGCGGGTGGATGGACGGGCGATGGACTTCGTGTTGAAGAATCCCGGCCCTCCGGTGGTCAGCAGCAATGGTGGCAAGGACGCGATCGTGTGGGTGTTGGACGAGAACGCACCGCGCAGCGCGATCCTGACCGGACCCAAGTCCCCACAGCCTGTTCTCTATGCAATAGATGCAACTACATTGCAGGTCATTTGGAAAACTGATCCTGGCCTGCTTCAAGCGAGCGGAAAATACAATTCGCCAACAATAGCTGATGGAAATGTATATGTCGGCACGGACCGAATCGTAGCGTTCGGAGTCAAGCAAAAAAACGTGGGGTCGGACGACGCCACGCGATCCGTGGATCGGTTCACCACTCTCGCTCAATCGAATCTCAGTAGCGAAGCAACTGCTCCTGTCCGCGATCAGTCTCCTGTCGTACAAACTGTTGCGGTAACGGTGGCTGCGGAGAAGCAAAACGATGAGCTGCTGGAGAGTAAAGGCAAGGCGGTTTTGCAGCGGGCTTGTGTGCAATGTCACGTAGTCGACGTGGCGACCAGAGAACGATACACAGAGGCCGGATGGCGCCGAATGGTTGGCCTTATGGTAGAACGCGGTGCGCAACTATCAGAACCGGAGACTGCAGATGTGACCGCGTATCTCTCGAAGTACTTCGGGAAGACGAACGTAAACAAAGCGGCCGCCGTGCAGCTTGAAGAAGGGCTAGGTCTGACTGAGAAAGAAGCCCAGGCGATCGTTTCTTACCGCCAGCGGAATGGTGACATCAAGAGTCTGGAGCAGCTCAAGAGCATACCCGATGTTAGCCCGGACAAAATACAGGCAAAGGTGGAAGCCATCGCGTTTCGTGACTGACGTTGAGGCTATTACGAGGAGCGCGAGACAAGCATACCGGACCATATTTTGAAAGGTTTCAAGGTGTTGAAGAAGTTGAAGATGTGAGTTTACGACTTTTCGAGAAGTTGGATATGGAGGCTACACAATGATGGACGTGAGAACAAAGGAGCGCCGGTCGTATCTGCAGTTTGGGGTCATCGGACGACTACTCTTATTTGTTTGGACCGCAGGTTTTTGTATCTGTTCTGCAAATGCCCAGGCAACGAATGCACAAGTATCCGGGAAGATCGGTGATCCAACCGGAGCTGTAATTCCCAATGCATCTGTTGAAATCGAAAATACTGGAACCGGTTTAGACCGCACTGTCACCACTTCAGAAGCTGGTGAGTACGTCGTTCCCTCCTTGCCTGTAGGTATGTACAAGCTGACAGTTGTAGCACCAGGATTCAAAAGTTACACTCGATCCGGCCTCATTCTTGAGGCAGGCCAGAGCGCTCGCCTGGATGTAACCCTGGAAATCGGAAGCGCAACGGAAACCATTCAGGTCTCTGAGTCGACGGTGCAGGTCGATACCAGCTCTGCGGCTATCCGTACTGTGATTGATAGCACCCAAATTAAAGAGCTTCCACTCAATACGCGCAATACGCTACAGCTCATTACTCTTGTGCCCGGCGTGGGGAGTACCAATCTGCCGGTCGCGGTCATCAACCAACGCAATGGGCCGACATTCAGCGTGAACGGAAGCCGCGTCAACGGCAGTCAAATCTCTCTCGATGGCGCCGTGTTAGTAACAGCGCTGTATAACAGCCCTGTCAACCTTCCCAACCCGGACGCGATCGGAGAGTTCTCGCTCCTGACCAACAGCTATAGCGCGGAGTATGGACACGCGTCGGGAGGGGCCTTCGTAGCCGTAAGTAAATCGGGAACCAATACTTTCCATGGAGCAGCATGGGAGTTTATTCGTAACGACTTGCTTAATGCAAGAAACTGGTTCGCGCCAGCGCCGGCCGTTAAGCCCCTTATGAAGCAGAACCAGTTCGGCGTGGCCGGCGGCGGGCCCATCATGAAGAACAAGGCATTTTTCTTTGCTACGTACGAAGGCCTGAGGATTCATCAGGTCGCGCTTCAAAACTTTAGCTCAATGACGCCCGCCCAGCGCGCAGGGGACTTCAGCGCGATTGCGACGCCACTCGTGGATCCGTTTCTTAGTACCCCTACAAATAAGGTGTATTACACAAATAATCAGATACCCAAGAGCGAATGGAATCCGCTTTCCGTGAATTTCATGAACTACTACATACCCGTCGCAAATACGGCTGGGCAGTTTATTGGCCAATGGGCTACCAATGTCACTGGCAACCAATTTACTGTCCGGGGCGATTACAAGACAACGGAGCGAGACCTTACCTATGTCCGCTTCTTCCGCATGAATAATGCCAGCCCCACGTATACGGGTAATACCGCATCCTACAATCAGTACTCGGAGCCGAATCAAGGAGTTACCGTTCGGGACACGCATACATTTTCTCAGAATCTGATCGGTGATTTCGGATACTCGGACACCAACATTACGACCAACAATGTGCTGCAGGGAAAAATACTGACTGGGGCGGAAATGGGCGCCAACTATGCCATAGACGGGACAACGGCAATCTCCCCAAGTGCTTCGATAAGCGGCCTCGGAAATTTCGCATCGGGCGCTCCGTGGTATGAGAATACTGCCCTGAAGCAGATCGACGCGAAGATGTCTTGGGTCAGAGGCAGGCATCTGTGGCAATTTGGCTTTCTCTTCCTTCACGAGACAGAGCAAAAAAGTGGATACCTTTCCACTGCTGGAAGTGCAACGTTTTCCACCCCTGGGTACACAGGAAATGCCATCGCGGATTTTCTGATTGGACGCCCAACCTCCTTCTATCAGTCAAACGTACGTAACAACTCAGAGAAAACAACGAATTACAGCTTCTATGTTCAAGACGATTTCAAAGTAATTCCACGCCTGACACTGAATCTTGGCCTGCGCTATGATCTGCAGCTTCCATGGCAGGAGGTAGGCCTTAAGTCATCAACGGTTGTTTTCGACGCAAGCTATCATTCGGTTCGAATCCCAAGCGCCCCAGGGGGGTATGCCGCTGCCGGGGATCCGGGGATTCCTAACGGGCTCATCTTCACCGACAAGGCCAACTTCGCCCCCCGTCTTGGATTTGCCTATGATGTCTTTGGCGATGGCAAGACCTCGATCCGCGGTGGTTATGGCATCTTCTATAACGCGCCGGGTGCCATCACGCTGATGAATTCCATCGAGCCTCCGCCGTTCTCCGCATCATTGACTTTTACCCCTCACAGTTTTTCCGATCCCTACACTGGGACCGGGATTACGAATCCATTTCCATTCACTCCGAACCTCAGCAACCCGGTGTGGACGTTTCCCTCGCAGTTCTATTCCCCCGATCCGCATATCAAGAATGCGTTCACACAGCAGTTCAATTTGAACGTGCAGCATGAATTCCCAAAAGATTTCATGGTGCAGACTGCCTATGTGGGGGGCCTGGGGAACAGGTTGTGGTACGCGCGAGAACTCAATTATGCTCCCTATGCGCCGGGTGCTACCGCGCAAAATGCACAATCACGCCGCCTCTTCCAGAACCAGTATTTCGCCGGAATTACCGGTACGTTCTCCGACGGTTACTCGAATTACAACTCGCTGCAGGTCACAGCGAGGAAGCGTTTTTCGGCGGGCTATACCATGCAAATGGCGTACACTCTCGCGAAGTCCCTCGATACGGGGTCTTCTCCTAATTCAGACTCAACAACCAATCAGGATCCTACGAATCTCTTTGCTGGAGAATATGCAAGGTCCGACTTCTATCAGAAACAACTATTCCGCCTCAACGGAGTATGGACTCTGCCGAAGTTCAAGAACCTGGGTTTCCTGCAGTATGGCGTAGGTGGATGGCAGCTGTCCGGGATCTTGAGCTATAGCAGCGGAACTCCCTTCTCGGTGACAACCGGCGCCGCAGCGCAGTGGCTTGGGTCAAGCAAAACGCTCGGTCGAGAGCGCCTGAATCTGATAGGGAATCCTTGTTCCGGATGTGGGAACAAGACGCAATGGACCCAAGTCGGAGCCAGCGGCGGCTATTTTGACAAGACAGCTTACGCAACGCCTGCAAACGGGGTGTACGGTGACAGCGGACGCAATAGTCTTATCGGTCCCTCGTATTTCGGTACCGATATGAGCCTTGCGAAGAACTTTCCATTCCTATCGCGCGAAGGCTCGAGGGTCCAGTTCCGCGCCGATTTTTTCAACCTCTTCAACAATGTGAACTTTAACAGCCCTACAAGTGCATCCAATTCGTCTTCCTTTGGGAAAATCACCTCCGCAAACAATGCCAGACAGGTTCAGCTTGCACTACGATTGGATTTCTAACGCAGGATAACGAGGCTTGCGGCAGTCAGATCCGTACAGGAACTGACTGCCTGCACAAATCAATTTTGGAACGCCGGTTTATTTATGTTGGTTCGATGTAAAAAGGAGTACCGTGCATCAGCCTCAGGTCTACTCTGGAGGAGCCACTTCTCTAATTTTCTACAAAAACTTAGTTCATGATGAAGGCAAACAGCTTATCGCCTGCGCCAACGAGTAGATACTGGTGGCCGTCTAACTGGTAAGTGATGGGGCCGTTTGACAGGCCTGTGCTTAGGCCGACATGCCACAACGGTTTGCCTGTCGTTGCATCGAACGCGACTAAGTTATTGTTCGGATCGCCGGCAAACAAAAGATTTCCGGCAGTGCTAAGCAGTCCACCTTTGTTGCCCGAAGTCTCCCACTTGTGACTCCACTTGATCTTGCCTGTGCGGTAGTCCAGGGCTTCCAGTATCGCCTGAGACCAGTGGCCGTTCTGTTGCCCGCTCCAACCTTCTGGTTTGTCACTGTCGTCATAGACATAGAACATCGAATACGAATGCGTGGCGTTCACGTAGAACAGTCCCGTTGCCGGGCTGAATGTTGGCGGCTCCCAGTTCACTCCGCCCGATGCATCCGGCGCAACCAGAACCCCGGGAATCTGTGGCTCCTTAGCAGGATCGGGAATTGGCTGTCCTTTGGCATCCAGTCCTTTGACCCAATTCGTCTTCACAAATTCGGTGCTGACATAGTTCTTTCCTGTCTTGCGGTCCAGCACAAAGAACCAGCCATTGCGACTGGCCTGCGCCAACAGCTTGCGCGGTTTGCCTTCAATTTCTCCGTTGAACAGAACCGGCGTCTGGATTGCGTCCCAGTCGTGGGTATCATGTGGCGACGCCTGAAAGTACCATGCCATCTTTCCCGTGTCTGCATGGAGAGCCACGATCGACTCTGTATAAAGATTGGCTCCCGCACGCTTGCTGGCGACAAGCACCGGCTGCGGATTGCCAGTACCAATGTAGATAAGATTCAACTCCGGATCATAGGTGGGTGAGATCCATGTCATGCCGCCTCCATGTGCCATCGCATCGGCATTCGGCCAGGTCTCAGACCCTGGCTCACCCGGTTTGGGCACAACGGACCAGTGCCATTGCAGCGCGCCAGTCTCCGGGTCATGGGCTTCAAGATATCCAGGGCGATCCAGATCGTCACCGCTGACGCCAGTGATGATGTGGTTTTTCACCACCACGGGAGCCACTGACGCGTAATACATTTGGTCCAGATCGCAGATGGGCTTGCTCCAAAGCTTTTTGCCATCGGCAATGTTCAGCGCGACCAGGTTACAGTCCGGCGTCTCGAAGAATAGAGAATTCCCAGAGATGGCCGCGCCGCGGTTTCCAATATGAATGCCGCCTTTGGAGGTCCACGCGTAATGCCATAATTCTTTGCTGGTGCGCGCGTCAATCGCCCATACGTGGTCTGGCACCGTGATATAGATCACACCGTTCACGACAATCGGTGTACCGGCGAGTCTTCGCACCACTCCTTCGCCCACATTCGGTAATTGATAGAGCCACGCAAGGCTAAGCGACTTCACATTCTTGTCATTGATCTGAGTTAGCGTGCTGAAGCGCCTGCCAGAATAATCTCCGTTGTAGGTTGGCCAAGAATCCGGCGCCGGATGCACTAATGCTGCTGGATCAAGGCCAGCGCCGACTTGCTGCGCCGCGCCTGTTGCCTGCATTGAAGTCAAAGCGAGCAGAGCGAGGAGAACAAAAAAAAACTTCATTGCAGGGTCTCCAGATATGACACGACGTCGTGAATATCCTTGTCGGTGTAGATGTCGAGAAGTGCCTCATGACCGGCATAAGGATTGTGCTTTTCTACCTTGAGGTCGGGGCTGCGAGTAAAGCTGTAATATTGTCCGGCCGCATCTCGCAAAGAGACATTGAAATTGTCGATGTTCAATGGCTCGCCGGTGACTGTTGTTCCGGAAGGCGTTGTGACAGTAACGGTTCTTACGCTGCGCTGGTGCGAGGCCGCTCCCTGTTTGGTGATTGCGCGATTATCTGGAAATACAACCTTCTGCTGCAAAGCGAATGGAGCATACTTGCTGGCGATATGTGCCAGGTCTCCCGTAACTGAATGGCACTTTGAACAACCGCCAGCACCTTCAAAGTAGGCCTTGCCTGCCTTTGCGTCGCCCACCAGGATATTCAATGGATGGTTATAAGGCCCCGTACGCAGTGTGTCCCCGATCTGTTGATGCAGAAAGTGAGACAAATCCACCACTTGTTCCTTAGTCAGATCCACGGGCTTCACTTTGGGATGTCCCTGTGCAAGATACGGCCCTATCGTGCTGCCATAGCGATCGTGCAGAACCAGCACTGAGCGCACCAGATCCGTGCCTCCGACACCACCGCGCGCATGTGTTCCGTGACAGGTAATGCATTGCGCAATATAGACCGTCTTGCCAAGCGCTGCGGCATCTTCATCGATGACCTGTTTGTCGTTGGGACCCACCTGATCGATCAGACTGGGCCTGCGTGGAGCCTTGGCTTGCTTCGCCGGAGCTGTGCCTGCACTGGCTTGGCTATTGGGGGGAAATGCCGTTGCAAGATAACCAACAATCTGATCGAACTCATCATCGGTGATCTTTGCTCCACGTCCGATCATGTTCGAGACAGTAGTACCCCATTCCTCCCGATTCATTCTGCGTCCAGTAAACATCTGCACGCTATGACAGCCGGAGCAGGCGCGCTCGACAGTTTCGCGGTGCGCACCTTCCGGTAGAGGAGAGCTGGGCGCTTGTCCCAGGGCCACTGGTGGCACGAGGCTAGCTATCAGCACAAGACCGAGACTGATAAATCGCATGATGGAAATGATACATAACAAAACACAATCAAACGAATGATCTGATGTTTATGTTATGCCCTGTCCATGTTGTCCCGCTAAGCCTTGGACCGCATCTCGCCAGACAGAATGAGAGCAAAGCGGCGCCGCATTTCCTTCAGGTAGTCTGCGTCACCGGAACTGAGTTCGAGCGTCGCCGTTCCCTGATAGCCAATCTCTCCCAGCGCTGCATAGACGGCAGTCCAGTCGATGTCGCCATCGCCGGGAGATACCCAGCGAGCGACTGAGCCGCCACTGGCTTTATCGTGATGGAACGAAAAGTCCTTGATATGCAGCTTGGCAATGCGCTTGCCCAAGGTGCGTATCCAGTCCTGCGGGTAGCCATAGAGCACGACGTTGCCCACATCGAAATAGGCGCGTATATGAGGCGAGTTGTATTCGTCGATGTAGTGCGCAAATTCCAGCGGGCTAAGCAGGAACTTGTTCCAGACTTCTTCTAGCGCGAGCGTTACGTTTAACTCCTCAGCCAGAGGGATTAGCTTACGAATGGCTACCTGAGAACGCGTGTATGCATCCTTGTATGAAGTCTGCGGATTCACCACACCCGGTACCAACAGTACCGTCGAGGCTCCCCAAAGATGCGCATTTCGGATTGAGGTACGCGCACCTTCAAGGCTTTTCTCCACCACCGCCGGGTCGGCAGATGAAAATGGATACTTCCAGTGATCCATATTCATGACGGAGTGAATCGGCAGTCCAACTTTTTTCGAAGCGGTCTTCATTGCGTCCGCATCGGCCTGGCCTGGTGTAGTAGGGCATTCGATCTGCTCATAACCGCAATCCTTGGCGAGCTGAAAGCGTTGCAGGATCGACAGGTTCTCGGGCAGCATGTTGTACTCAACCGCCATGCGAATGGGCAGTCGGGTATTGGCTCGAGCGGATACAGCGGACATCATGGTCGCTGCGGCGGCGGTCTGCAGGAAGCTTCGACGATTCATCATGGGTGGTTCCGATATTCGCATTTTGTTGGTTGCGTGGCAAATCAGAATTCATTGCAATGGTCTGGAAAATGGAATGTGAGCCTTTTGAAAAGGACCTGAATTCGTTGCCTGTGATCTGTGACAGCATATTTAGAAAACGCAGAAAATCCACTACCCGGTCAGGAATTCCTGACCGGGTAGTGGATTAATAAACGATTCAGAGTCGATCTTTTTGGTTTAGACAAGATCAAAACGATCGAGGTTCATCACCTTGTTCCAGGCAGCAACGAAGTCATGAACAAACTTCTCTTTGGCGTCGGAACTTCCATAGACTTCAGCAAGCGCCCGAAGCTGAGAGTTTGAGCCAAAGATAAGGTCGACCCGTGTGCCGGTCCACTTAACTTCCCCAGTCTTGCGGTCGCGTAGTTCAAACACATCCTGAGCGTCCGAAACAGCCTTCCACTCCAGGTCCATATCGAGCAGATGGTTGAAGAAGTCGTTCGTCAAGGCTTCCGGCTTCTTGGTGAAAACACCGTGCTTGGTCTGTCCAACATTGGTGTTCAGCATGCGCAGGCCGCCAAGTAGCACTGTCATCTCAGGAGCGGTCAAGGTCAGCAATTGAGCCTTATCTACCAGTAGTGCTTCGGTCGGAATGCTGAATTTGCCTCTGCTGTAATTGCGGAATCCATCCGCGGCAGGTTCGAGCACAGCGAACGAATCCACATCAGTCTGCTCTTGAGAGGCATCCGTGCGCCCCGGAATGAAGGGAACTGTTATGTTGATGCCGGCGTTCTTCGCCGCCTGTTCAATACCTGCGCAACCAGCCAGGACGATCAGGTCAGCGAGTGAGACTTTCTTCCTATTGGATTGTGCCTTGTTGAACTCATCCTGGATGCCTTCGAGTGTTTTTAGTACCTTGGCGAGCTGATCGGGTTGGTTCACCGCCCAATCCTTCTGCGGAGCAAGACGGATACGCGCACCGTTTGCACCACCGCGCTTGTCGGAGCCGCGGAAGGTGGACGCAGAAGCCCAGGCCGTGGAAACCAGCTGTGACACAGAAAGACCCGAAGCCAGAATCTTGCTCTTTAGAGCAGCGACATCCTGGGCGTCGATCAATTTGTGATCGACAGATGGAAGAGGGTCTTGCCAGATGAGCACTTCGGATGGAATCTCAGAGCCAAGATAGCGAGCGCGTGGACCCATATCGCGATGCGTGAGTTTGAACCATGCGCGTGCGAACGCATCAGCAAACTCATCAGGATGCTCGTAGAAGTGCCTCGAGATCTTTTCGTATGCAGGGTCAAAACGCAGGGAGAGGTCCGTAGTGAGCATGGACGGAGCAATGCGTTTCGATGGATCATGCGCATCTGGCACAGTTCCTGCGCCTGCATCCCCCTTCGGCTTCCACTGATGTGCGCCTGCCGGACTTTTTGTCAGCTCCCACTCATAGTCGAAAAGGTTTTCAAAGAAGTAGTTGCTCCATTTTGTCGGTGTGTTGCTCCATACGACTTCCAGTCCGCTGCCGATCGCATCAGCACCTGTGCCTGTGCCGAAGCTGGATTTCCAGCCAAGACCCTGGTTTTCGATACCGGCACCTTCAGGTGCGGGCCCCACGTGGGATGCCGGGCCAGCGCCGTGTGTTTTGCCGAAGGTATGGCCGCCCGCAATCAACGCCACGGTCTCTTCGTCGTTCATCGCCATGCGGGCAAATGTCTCGCGAATGTCCTTCGCTGCAGCGATCGGATCCGGATTTCCATTTGGGCCTTCAGGATTAACGTAGATCAATCCCATTTGCACAGCGGCCAGAGGATTCTCAAGCTCGCGGTCCCCGGTATAGCGCTTGTCGCCCAGCCAAGTCGTCTCAGAGCCCCAATAGACCGACTCATCCGGCTCCCAGACATCTTTGCGTCCACCGCCGAAACCAAATGTCTTGAAGCCCATCGATTCCAGCGCGACATTGCCGGCGAGGACAAGCAGGTCCGCCCAGGAGATCTTTTTCCCATACTTTTGCTTGACTGGCCACAGCAGACGCCGCGCCTTGTCGAGGCCAACATTGTCAGGCCAGCTGTTGAGAGGAGCAAAGCGCTGTTGACCTGAGCCTGCGCCGCCGCGTCCATCACCGATACGATACGTGCCTGCGCTGTGCCATGCCATGCGAATGAATAATGGACCGTAATGACCAAAGTCCGCAGGCCACCAGGCTTGTGAGGTGGTCATCAGGGCTTCAAGATCCTTCTTCACAGTCGCAAGATCGAGGCTCTTGAACTCTTTGGCGTAATCAAAATCCTTATCCATGGGATCGGACAGAGACGAGTTAATCCTCAGAATGTCGAGGTTCAACTGCTCCGGCCACCAATCGCGATTCGACGGTCCGTTAGTTGTGGCTTGATGAAATGGGCACTTTGCTTCGGCTGACATGTTCTACTCCCTTTGGCTGGTTGAATCGGGTTACTGGTCTCCGACGAGGAGCCCAGGCATCTTGTCGGCCAGATGAATGTAGCACCATGAAGCATGATAGTTCCAATATATATTTCCCATCTGTAAGATAGGCATTACCTATGGAGTTCCATCAGCTACGTTACATCTGTGCCATTGCGGATACTGGGAGTTTCAGCCGCGCAGCCGAGCGCTGTCAGGTCGCGCAGCCGTCGCTCTCGCAGCAGGTTCTGAAGCTTGAAGAAGATCTTGGGGTGAAGCTCTTCGATCGTCTAGGCCGGAGTATTCGTCTTACAGAGGCAGGTCGCGCTTTTGTGCCTTATGCGCGTTCTATTCTCGATCAGATCGAGATGGCGCGTGCCAGCGTGACAGACAAGGAGACTGATGTGCGAGGTAGCGTGGCTGTGGGAGTAATCCCCACCATTGCCCCTTACATGATCCCTCGCTATACGGCGTCTTTTGCCAAAAAGTATCCTGAGGCGAAGTTACGAATCGTTGAAGAGACAACCCCAGTCTTGATCGAGGGTTTGCGGGATCTATCGATCGATCTTGCGATCCTTGCTTTACCGATGCGTTATAAAGATCTGGAGATGTTTCCCTTGCTTACAGAGAGGCTTTTTGCTGTATTGCCAAAGGATCATCCTCGAGCTACGAAGGAATCGCTTTCGCTTAAGGAACTTCGTGGCGAATCTTTCGTCATGTTACGCGATGGCCACTGCTTCCGTGACCTCAGTATTGCCGCCTGTACTCACGCTCGCATCACACCGCGAATCGCATTTGAAAGTGGACAGTTCAGTAGTCTCTTTGGAATGGTTGCTGCAGGTGTTGGAGTTTCGCTTGTCCCTGAGATGGCGATCGACCGGAATGCAGGCTGTCGCTATATACGCCTCAGCGATGCTGGTGCAACTCGCACTATCGTCGCTGCGGCTTTGCGAGGGCGGAGCTTCAACCATGTCCAACAGGCTTTTCTGACAGGGATCAAAAAAACAGTCTGTTGAAATTTGTAGGAAGAGAGAGAAAAAAGCGCTGGATGCGCCGAGTTATCGGCGCATCCAGCATTTTTGTTTTAGAGGATCTGTTCAGTTCGATGAAAGCGCTGGTTTGGGCGCGTTTGTTTGTGGCGCATTGGCGAGAACGATATTCTCTTGGTCTTTGTTTTCAATTTTGCTGTAATAAGCCCGTAGCTCAGTGTAGTCCTTTGCGTCGAACAGAAACTCGCCAAGAGTGAAATTGCGGCGGATCGTTACGGAGTCCGGTTTTTGTTCGTTCGTCAAAGTATATAAGGCCGATTTTTTGAACTGCTCTGTATCTGGAGATGGAACGGATTCAGCCGTAATCGTGGCAGGCAAGTGGATGCGGATAGCATCCTGAACCATGTGTGGGTAGTCGAAATAAATGGCGAGATCCCGTTTCTCATGGGGAAAAGCAGGCTTCGCATTACTCATAAAAATGTCTGCAGGTACAAAGAGACGTTTTCCTGTGGGTGATCCGACAGGGCCGTTGACGGTGAATTCCACGGTGAGAGGCTGCTCATAATTTTCCAACTGGAGAATATTAATAACCTTGATGTCGACCCCACCTGGAAGCAAGTGTTCAAGATTTGTGCGGAGCTCTCTACGGAAGCTTTCGTCGTCTCCCCTCAAGGAGCGATGACGCCATGCGAGCGCAGGGGCGCCCATGTAAGTCAGCTTGACGATGCCGGAAACCTCTCCATGTTCATTCATCTTTAACTCTGCAATTCGCTGAGTGCGGGAGAAGGTGTATGGCTCTCCGGGAGTGTCGGAGAGTGCCGTTCCATTCTCTGTCTGTCGAATGCCGCCGGCAAACGTATGCCTCCAATCGAGGTGGCCATAGGGGCAATATCGTGACCCCGGATCGAAGTACACCTCCTTGCCGTCAAGGTTTACAACAGCAACAGAATCATCAAGCTGCGACATGTTGAGATATGCATTGGTAAACATGCTGCGATCACGATTAGTTACCGCAAATACATAGGCTTTCATGCCTGCCGCACGCGCCATGGCGACGAACAGCGCTGTGAGCTGGTCGCTAGTGCCGCGTTTGCGATCGAGAATGTCATCCGTGTTATGGATTTCACGCAATCCCGCGGCCTTATCCTCTGCTGTTTCATGTGCGCGGGTAAAGTCGGTGTTTTCAATCTGCATCACAGCCGCGTAAATCTTGTGCAGCTTCTGCTCCTGGCTATCTGAAGGCACCGTTAGTTCATGAACAAATCCGGCAACTTTGGAACCAGGCCCAATGAACTTGTCCTGATTTTTTGACCAGTATTTTCCTTCGCTCTGCCAGTATTCTGCCGCACTGCGATAAGGGGAATAGTAGAAAAGAACACGATAAGTAAAGCTGGAGATCGGAGGCATGTATTCCTCTTGAGGGGCCGGAGGAACATCGTGCACGTCGAGGCTAAGAATGAGTTGACCATTCGGATTCGGCGAAATTGCTGGTAGCCGAGTTTGCTGGATCTGCGCATCTTTAGGGAGAACAGGAAACCAGCCGATGCTGTTGGTGAGTTGTTCGTGGCCGTCCCGCTTGCTGACCAATTGTTTGTCGGTTGGCTTCCAGACATAGTGTCCCTTGCGAAGATAAAGGTCAGACTGAATAAACCAGCTGGGCGCAAAGAAATAATAGTCATCGTAGCGTAAGGAGTAGCGGTATTCGATGATGCTCCCAATCTCTACACTGGGCATCGTGAAGATCTTGGCCATGTGCTTATAGCCATCGTATCCCTGCGTCTTTTCGATTAGCTTTTCATATGGTTTTCCGGTAAATGGAATGATCGTTCCGTCTGCATGAATCGTGCGTCCGGAGATGTTGTTGACGGTATAACCGCCTCCGCTGTTTGAAGAACCGTACTTCAGCTCGACATTCGCATAGTCTTTGCCTTTTTCCGTAAGCACTTTCAGCCGGACGTAGACTGTCCACATGTGTAGCTTGTCTTCTGTAATTTCCTCGCGGTTCAGATAGACACCCGCAATACCGGGGTATCCCTCCTGCGAAGTCATAGAGAGCTCTTCCTTGGAGGGATTCGTCCATTGTTCAGAGAGGAGCGGCAGAGTAGTCGATATCAGTGTCGCAAGGAATATGGTGCGGAGAAGATGGGAACCCCGGATCATTTTGTTCTGTTCCTTCTTTCTGTGAGGCTTTATTGCTTCTTTAAAACGGCGCGAGCCTGTTCGTCAGTGGCGATCACACTCGAGAGCTTCTGCAAATCATCGTATTTTTCAGGTGGGAGAGTTACTTCGCGGATTGTGTAGGTCCGCGAGTAGTGAAGTATGTTTCCTTTGCTCGTGGTTGAGCTCTCGTATGAGGCGAAGCCAAGGTCGAGCTTGACGGAATCAGGTAATTCGTCCACCGCGTAACCGGCAGGCAGTTCGATGTCGTATTCGTCGTTCACCCGCATAGCGGCACGCAGATTGATCGGTACTTTACGAACTTTATGATCGGTGGCAGGCGCTTCTTCGCCGAGTACACGAGGGCGGATCGTGAAGAGAGAACCCATTGCGCGTGCGTAATGAGGAACATCGAGGACGTAGGTAAGAGTTAAATTCTTATTGAGAGTCGTGGCGTTTTCGACCTTTACATCAGAGACTGTGAATGCCGGTAAACTTTCCCCGAGAACGTGATCTAGATATTCGCTTTGTTCTTTGGCATCGCTGCGTGTATAGAGTGCTCGCCATCGGTCAGAGAGATCGCCGAAGCGGTCTTCGGCGATTCGGCCTTTCAGAGAGCCATCGGGTAAGAGCTGCAGGTTTCCTGTACGGTGGATGGTGTTGGACTCGGGGGGCAGCAGGGGAAGCGCGATGACCTGGCTGTTAGCACCCTCCATCAAGACGCCGTAACTACCCTGCAACTCATGTTCAAGCTGTCCAAAGGGCGTCTCCTCCCAAGTGGGGTCGAAGATGAGGTAGTGTCGTCCATTTTTCGCGATGGCGATACTGCGAAGCTTTGGAGAGCTATAACCCTGGGGAATCTCTATGGCGACCACCATATGGTTTCCCACAATGGAAGGTGCCTCAGGATCAATAACGCCGCGACGGCTGTCCACCATCAGAAGTGCAGAATGAATCCCAACAGAAGCGAGCATGGACGAAAGCAGCGTGGCCTTGTCTTTACAGTCGCCATAACGATTGCGGTATATGTCTGATGCGAAGTGTGGCTGATATCCACCAATTCCCATCTCAATGACGAAGTAGCGGATCTGCTTTTGAACAAATTCGGCGATTGGCTCAGTTTTGTCGTAGAAGTCTGTCTTTCCAGCAGTAAGCTCACTTGCCTTTGCCGCGATATCGGGAGTTACTGCGAGCCTGTCGTGGGAGAGACTGTCGTACCATTCGCCGATGCTTTGCCAGCCGTCTTTAGATGCAGAAGTGGGGCCGTAGCGTACAGTCATGCGGCCCGCAAGCGAGAACTCAGCAGGTCTATACAGAATATGTTCAAGATCGATGCCGGGAGTGTTATGCAACTCCCAGCGCCAGCGTCGATTCTCTAAATCTGCAGCCTGAATTGCTGCATGATGAGCCCATACAGTGGTGTATTGGAAACCTGCAGGGAGTTCGAGAGTAAAAACCTGATGCAACCGTGGGTTGCTGTCTTGGAAGAACCACGTCTTCTCGGCGATGTAAGGAAGCATCCGTTGTTCATACTCGTAGGCTATGGTTCCCCCTGGATCGCGGCCCGGAGGTTTTGCAGCGCGAACGCGCATATCCTCATATAGGTTTCCTTGGCCGGGATAACCGAACTCTACCAATTCCTTGTCGTTGAGCGTGTACTCGTGGCCATCGGGGCCGATGCTCCAGACATGCATCGAGAGGATCTTGCGATCTTTGTCGAAAGGAACATAGACCAGTCCCTCATCGCGGCCCTGGGGGCGAAGAATCCTGATAACAGTTCGGGCATGTTCGATCGCGGTGCCATCCGGCGCGACTGTATAGGTAATGTCATCGAGCAGTACGACAGCTTTCGTCTCGGATGGATAGGACGGAAGAGGCTGAGCGATTGCTGTGCGAACCCAGTCGGGAAGGCTCTCCTTTGCGAAAGAACAAGAAGGAGACAACAGACAGAGCCAGAAAAGGAGCCAGTTTCCAGAAAGCCTTCGGAGAAAAATACAAACAGCCATTCAGCCTCGAACGCACAGGACTGCCGTACATAGAAAGTAAAAAAGGCCCTCTATGCCGGTTTCTTTTGTTTGCGTGTGGCTTTTATACGCTGCGTAGAATCTAGGTTCAAGTAAAAAACAACGGAGACTTTACGGGGAGATAAAGGCCGTAAAGCCATTTTCCTTATGGCTTTAATCGCGATTCACTTCAAATCGAAGAAACCTGTCAGGGGAGTGGTTGCGGAGGAGGGTCCTGCCAGAATCCGATATCTCCCAGGCGGGAGCTGCCAGTCGTTCTTCTGTTCGTCAAAGATCGAGAGCATCTGCGGATCGACAGTAACGCTTATCGTCTTTGATTCACCGGGAGAGAGATCGACCCTTTGCCAGCCTACAAGACGTTTGAATGGTTCTCCTGCTTGTTGCGGCAGCACTGCATAGATCTGGGCGATCTCCGCTCCTGTGCGTTTCCCTGTATTTTTTACAGTGAATGATACGGTCTTCTGCGTGCTGTCGGTCGTAAGACCGGAATAAGAATAGGAGGTATAGGACAGTCCGAACCCAAAAGGAAAGAGCGGTTGTTTATGCTCGGCTTCATACCATTTGTAGCCAACCTTTACACCTTCATCGTAGTGAACGCTGTAGTTGGATGTGGATCGTGCGGTGCCATTAACAGCACTGCTTCCCGAACCCTCGTCTTCTTTGGAGAGCGGAGCAATCACAGGGCGTGGGAGGTCCTGCTCGCTCTTTGGAAACGTCATTGCCAGTTTGCCGGACGGATTGACTGTGCCTGTTAGCACGTTGGCGAGTGCGATATGGCCACGACTACCCGCGTACCAAGCTTCAACCACAGCAGCGACCTTGTTCAGCCATGGCATTGTCACCGCCGTTCCGGTTTCAAGAACTACGATTGTACGGGGATTGGCCGCCGCGACCTGCTCAATTAACCCATCCTGATGATTGGGAAGAGAGAGGTTGGGCAGGTCCATCCCTTCTGAAGTCCACTGAGAGGCGAAGACGATGGCGATATCAGACTTCCGGGCCAGATCAGCTGCGGAAGTTGCATTGTCGCCTGTATTGAACGTGAAGTTCGCACCGGGCAGCTTCTCCTTTAATGCCTTCAATGGCGAGGTAGGGAACCAAATGTGATCCTGCCAGTGAGTAGCGCCCTGTCCTGGAGGCATGATGGCGTTTCCTCCTGGTGGATCGACCTGCGCTGATCCACCACCAGAGATCATTCCGACATCCGCATGGGCCCCGATGATCGCTACGTTATGGACTCCGGTCTGATCAAGCGGAAGGATGTTCTTCTCATTTTTGAGTAAAACAATGCTTTGTTCTTCAATTCGTTGAGAAATCTCGAAGCCGCGTTCGACATCGACGACGCTCTTCTGTATGGGGTCATCGACGATGCCGGAAAGAAACTCAGATCGCAGTATGCGGTGGGCGTGATCGTCAATCTCGGTCATGGGGACTCGTCCTGATTCGACGGCCTCTTTTAGTTGGGGGCCAAAGTATTGATCCATGGGTTGCTCGTTATCGAGCCCCGCAGCAGACGCCTTTTGGGTGCTGTGAGTTCCTCCCCAATCGGAGACAACAAAGCCTTTGTAGTTCCACTCCTCTTTAAGAACATCGGTCAGGAGGTATTTGTTCTCACAGGCATAATCACCATCGATACGGTTATAGGAGCACATGACCGCACCTGGGTTACCGATTCGAATGCCGATCTGGAAGGCGAGCAGATCGCTTTCCTGCATGGCCCGTTTGGACATGTGCACATCGACGATATTTCGCCCTGTCTCCTGGTCGTTGAGTGCGTAGTGTTTGATGTCCCCGATAACATGTTCGGCCTGTTCGCACTTGATCCGATGGCCCACGAGAGTTCCGGCGAGCAAGGGGTCCTCACCCATGTACTCGAAGGTGCGTCCATTACGAGGCTCGCGTGTGAGGTTTACACCGCCGCCAAGTGTCATGTTGTAGCCCTGTGCCCTGAGTTCACGTCCAATGAGTCCGCCGTATTCGCATGCCGCTTCGGTACTCCAGCTGGAGGCAGCCCCAACAGGAGAGGGAAGAGCTGTCGAATAGCGTCCGTTCTCCCCACTGCTGCGAACCCCGTAAGCGGCGTCGGACATGTAGATATTCGGAATTCCCAGACGCGGAACCCCAAGCGTCATGCCGGCTCCGCCATTAGAGAGGTAGGTCAATGGAGTCTGCCAGTTCGGTACGTGCGCCATTCCGGTTCCATGGAGCAGGTTGATCTTTTCCTCTAAAGTCATCTGCTTCAGAACCAGTTCTGCTCGTTCATCCGGAGACAGGTTTTTGTTCATCCAAGGACGAGCGGAGGGTGAAGCCGGCGTCGTCACCTGGGCGCTGATCGATACGTTCACTATGGAAAATACTGCGAAGCAGGCTAAGGGAAGGAACTTTCCTGACCAGAGAATCTGCATGAAGCTCCCTTAAGCGGTTGATTTTGCGTGTTCATGCTAATGCGGAGGGTGAGAGATCGTCAATTAAAACGATTTAGACAGGATGATATTCCTGAGTGGAAAGGTGGCGACCGTTCGACGCGCGAGATCAATTTCCCCCTAAGACTCTAAAAAGACGGGCCGAACGTCTATGGGATTTTGTATAGTAATGGCAACTCCAGTCAGCAGATTGTTTGACCCTGCTCGGTCGGGGTGTCTTTGCCTGAGGGCTTTGCGATTAAGCCATGTTTCTATTGGTGAAGTTATGTGAGGGAAGTGGGGGCGCCATTGGGAGCGGGGATGTTTGGACGTTGGTTGCGAGTGCGGTACTTTTTGGCCTTCTGGCTGTTTGTATTAAGCGGAGTCGCATTTCTTGATCGCACAAATATCTCCATCGCAGGACTTCAGATCAGTACTGAATATGGTCTGGGAAATCAGCGCCTCGGCTGGGTTTTCAGTGCATTTCTGATCGGTTATGCGGGGTTTCAGGTCCCCGCAGGATGGCTCTCTGCGCGGTTTGGACCTCGGCGAGTCCTGACCCTTGGTGTGATGTCGTGGGGGGTGACCACGGTATTGACCGCCTTACTCCCAAGCGGCATGCCTTTTGCTGTCGTCTTTCTGATTGGCATCCGCTTCCTTCTGGGAGCTGGAGAGAGTGTCATCTATCCTGCGGCGAACCAATTTGTCGCCCGATGGGTCCCTTTGCAGGAGCGCGGCGTTATTAATGGACTGATCTTTGCCGGCGTTGGTGCTGGAAGCGGTCTTACACCGCCCATGCTGACTTGGTTGATTACGCATCACGGCTGGCGCACTGCATTCTGGTGCAGCGCCATTATTGGATTTGCCGTTGGAATTGTATGGTGGCAGTCTTCGCGGGATACCCCTGAAGAGCATCCAGGAATGACGACAGAGGAACTGAAGGAGATTCGCGATGGTCTCTCTTTCAGCGCGACGACCTCATCTTCCGCTGCGGCCGATTCTGAAGCAGCCGATTCGCCGATCTCCTGGCGGGCAATCCTCCACCGCCGCGATTTGCCGGCGCTTATGATTGGTTACTTCAGCTTTGGATATGTTGCTTGGATCTACTTCAGTTGGTTCTTTCTTTATATGGCTCAGGTGCGCGGATTCGATTTGAAAGCGAGCGCGCAGTACGCAATGCTGCCCTTTCTTTCGATGACCGTGTGCTGTCTGATTGGAGGAGTCCTGAGTGACCGGATGACTCGCAGATTTGGTCTACGGATGGGGCGCTGCGGTCTGGCATCGATTGCTTTGTTCTTGACTGCAATCTTTCTTGTTTTGGGAGCTCAGGTTCACAGCCCGCAACTGGCAGGTGTCATTCTTGCTGGCGGTGCAGGGGCGCTATATCTCTCACAAAGCTCATTCTGGTCGGTTTCCGTCGATATTGCAGGTCGCAGCTCGGGAGTATTTTCGAGTCTGGTCAACATGGGAGGTCAGATTGGAGGAGCTGTGACCGCCTCACTGACTCCATGGATCGCTCAACGCTATGGGTGGACAAACTCATTTTCCTTCTCAGCTGCGCTGGCGATTATCGGGGCTATCTGCTGGCTGATGGTTCATCCAGAACAGCCGCTGGATCATGATGCAGTGGTATGAGCTGTTGTTGCGGAGCTAACATAGTTTAAGGCTTATTAACATTCACGTGCTGACTCGAACCCATCCCGAAAAGGAGTGCGCCCCATCGCCCGCTAAGATTGGCAAACCTCGCAGGTCTGCCTCTTTGCTGATGGGGATATGTTGGGTCGGAATGATCTGCACTGGATGTTGTTGTAGTTCGTTGGCTCAATCCGTTCCAGGCGGGTTCTCTCAGGAGAAGGTTCTGGCGGAAAACAATTCAGGGCCCTTGCATGGAACTTCCTGGCTGTCCGGTGAAGCTCCACGAGTCGAGCTTCGGAGCGGCCAGCCCGATGTCGTGATCCTCTTCGATAAGAACAGGCATTTTGATCCCGGCCAAGAGGTTCGATACCGCCTGATAGGTTACGACTCCGAGTGGAGAAATAGCCCATTTTCCACGGCCCACTATAGTCAGTTGACCTCTGGGGTTTACCAGTTAGAAGTACAGGAACGCAAAGGTGGAACAGACGAGTGGCTTTCTCGCATCGTTACGCTGTCCGTGGGAGAGAAGCCGGAGATCTACCAGAGTTGGTACTTCTACCTGGGCCTGGTCTTACTGGCCATCATTCTTCCAGCATATCTTTATCGCCGTCGAGTGCAGATAATGAAAGGGCATATTGGGATCGTCCTGGAAGAGCGAAACCGGATTGCTCGGGAGTGCCATGACACGCTAATGGCGGGGTTTGCTGCAATCTCCTGGCAGCTCGAGGCGACCGCAAAACTCTTTCACGATGGTGACCTTGATGCAACGCCAGCAGCGAAGTCGTGCGAACTTGCACGTAGCATGGTAGCGCACTGCCAGGCCGAAGCCCGGCGTATTATCTGGGACCTTCGTGATAGTGACGAGATTACCAACGTCCTCTCCCATGCACTGGCGCGTACTCTTGCCGCCAATCACCTGCGTGAATCGATCGCGACTGTATTGGATGTCGAAGGAGATGAACCTTCATTGCCTCCCGGGTGTGTCCACCATCTCGTCTCTATTGGGCAGGAGGCTATTACGAACGCGGTTCGACATGCTGCTCCCAGCAGTATTGCAGTCCATCTTAAATATGAGAGCGATGCCCTCAATCTATCGATCCGCGACAATGGGCGAGGATTTTCGTCGTCCGAGCGATCGATATCGCGGCATGGTCATTTCGGAATTGCCGTAATGGAAGAAAGGACACGTAAACTGGGAGGCACCTTCCGGCTACAGACTTCAGTCGGCAATGGAACCGAGGTGAATGTGTGGGTCCCGTTTAATGCAATGCAACAGCCTGTCAATCAGGAACATCATGTTATACGGTGGATTGGTATATGAAGCAGATTCGCGTTCTCCTTATCGAAGATCATTTTCTCGCCCGCATTGCTCTGCACTCCGTTCTTTCCGGGCATTCGCAGATCCGCATCATTGGAGAGGCTTGCGATGGGGAATCCGGAATCACGATGTATCGCCAGCATCGTCCCGATGTCGTTGTGCTGGATCTTCGTCTTCCTCGTTTGAGCGGCTTTGAGGTTATTACTGAGCTGCGCAAAGAGTTTCCCACGGCGCGCATCGTAGTGCTTTCGAACTATCGGGGTAGTGAAGATATCTACCGCGCCGTGCGAAGTGGAGCAATGGCTTATTTAACAAAGGATGCCAGCGGGGAAGAACTGTTGAATGCGATCCAGAATGTCGATCGTGGGCTGCGCTATCTCCCTCATGTCGCCCTCGACCGGCTGGCAGAACGAATGCCATCGGTTGAACTGACTCCTCGTGAGTCGGAGGTCCTGGCCTGTATCACCCAGGGACGCAGTAATCGAGAGATCGCCGAAGAGCTTCATATTGCGGAGAAGACCGTGCGGATCCATGTCAGCTCTGTATTGGACAAGATGGGAGCTCGTGATCGTACCCAGGCAACGATTTATGCCTTGCAGCGTGGATTGATTCATTTGGATTAGTCAATAGATCGTAAGATATTTTTTTCTTTCGATTTCGTATCTATGTTCCTGTCAATGGGCAGCCGTTGATGTTTATAGGTCATTAGCCTTAATGGCCTGCACGTCAACTGCCCGATGACAGCAGTATCCAAAATATAGTCGAATATCCACATCCTAAGAGTCGGAACCTGGTGCGACAACAGTACCGGTTCTGTTGCAACAGTTTGCATACCTTAACGGCATGCCGCTATCGGGATAATAGGAGTTCATTGTGAAGAGATTATTACTACTTTGTTGTTTAGCTTTATTGGCTGCTCCACTGACGCTTTTGGCCCAGGTCGCAAACAATACCTCGCTGGTTGGTACAGTGAGTGATGCGACCGGCGGCGTGATAGCGGGTGCACATGTGGTGGGCGTAAACCGCGATACAAAGGTCACCTATTCTGGTGATACCAACGGAGAAGGGTACTACTCCATCCCGTTTGTCGCTCCTGGAACTTATAACGTTACGGTAGAGAAGTCGGGCTTCCAGAAAATCACGACTGCGGGCGTAGCGGTGCAGCTCAATATGGCCGTTCGTACGGACTTCTCTCTGAGCGTTGGTACCGACACCACGGAAATTACGGTCTCGGCCTCGACTCCGGCTCTTTCGACCGACGATGCCTTGATCGGCGACACTATTGGCACCCATCAGGTGACGAACCTCCCGATGAACACCCGCCGCGTGATGGATCTCGCAACGACGGCGTCGAACGTAATCATTGGTCCGAAGACCTCCTTCCGTGACGTTCCTCCTGGAGCGAACTACATCGGCGCAGGTACTCGCGAAGTCACGAACTCGCTGACGCTCGACGGTATCACCATCATGAACTCGCTGATCTCGAACTCCCCGGTTACGCCAAACCCGGATGCTATCTCGGCGGTTCAGGTTCAGAGCGGTAACTATACCGCGCAGTATGGCGCCTACATGGGTATCCACATCAACTCGGACACCAAGTCCGGTACGAACACTCTGCATGGAACAGCTTATGATTACGTCCAGAACGACGTATTCAATGCAAAGCCCTGGCTTGCAGCAAAGGGTGCAAAAGCGGCTAAGATGCGTTTCAACCAGTTTGGCGGCGTGCTCAGCGGCCCGGTCGTTATCCCGTTCCTCTACAACGGTCGCGACAAGACATTCTTCATGGGATCATATGAAGGTCTCCGACAGTATCAGCAGACCAGCACCGTCGGTGCAGTTCCTACTGTAAAGATGCGTTCAGGAGATTTCTCGGAGCTGCTTGACCCGAATCTAATGTGTTCGCCGTCTGATACGTCCGAGCAATGCAAGCAAAAGCTGGTTCAGCTTTATGATCCTGCAAATCGCACGACTCAATATGCAAATAACCAAATTCCGGTCGATCCCATCGCCGCGAAGCTTCTTCAGTACTATCCATTGCCAACTCAGTCTGGGCTGGGAAATAACTTCAACAGTTATGCTCCGCTAAATCTCCTGCAGAACCAAACCCTGGATCGCGTCGATCATAACATTGGTCAGAACGTTCGACTTTTTGGTCGGTTCCTCTGGCAGAAACTTGACTATGTAAGCGGAAGCGCTATTCCGACTTCTAACGCTTATTCGCCAACTACCGATCGGAATGGCATGATCGGCTATACCCATATCATTACGCCGAACTTTATCAACGATCTTCGCGTTGGATTCAACGTTCTGACGAATAGTGTCAACAACGGCTTTGCGCAGGCGGGACAAAAAGATGCCGGATCAAAACTTGGCATTCCTGGTTATACGGCCGATGTGGATAACAACAACCCCGGAATTCCAACCATTAACGTGACCAACTACTTCACTCTTGGTTCAGGTGGAACCAACTGGAAGCAGGATGATCGTACCCTTCATGCATACGATCAGATCTCCTGGACCAAAGGGAAGCACACCATCATGGCAGGTGCGGATATTCGCCGTATGACCATCGGCCGCGCAGCGCAGAATGATCCTCGCGGAAGCTTTACCTTCAACGGGCGGTACACCAGCTTCTGCCAGCCCGTTCCCGGTTCCAATCCGTCAGCCTGCGATAATAAAACGTCGAGCAATGGAATGGCAGACTTTATCATTGGTCGCGCTTCCGCAGCAGTAACGCCTACGTTTCAGGTGAAGGGTTCTGTCGGGAGCTGGCGAAATGGCTACTTTGTTCAGGATAACTGGCAGGTAACCCAGAAATTGACTTTGTTGTATGGCATCCGTTATGAACAACCCACGATTCCGTACTCTTTAAATGGATATGCGCGCATTCTCAATGCAGACTTTACCGCTCTCATCCCTGCAACTAATGCGACAACGGGAAACACCTTCACTCCCACCCCTGGATTCAAATTCACAGGATCAAACAACAATCTCTGGGCTCCACGCCTCGGGTTTGCTTATCGTGCTACAGACAAGATCGTAATCCGCGGAGGCGGCGGTATTTACTACAACCCAAATCACTTGAATGCGTTTACGCTAGCTAGCAGCAATTACCCTCTTGCGAATGCTGCTACTTATAACGCAAATCCAAATCTTTCGGTCAATACGTTCGAAAATCCAAGTGGCGGCGCAGCTGCTAAGTCCGGCTGTGTTCCCACAGACTTTCAGAGCTATTGCAACGCCTTTACAGATGCCCCCCGACTTCCTACTCCACGTATGTATCAGTGGAACGTAGATACCGGTGTTGAACTCTGGAAAGATGCAGCTTTCGAACTCCAGTACCTCGGGTCCAAGTCGGTCAATCTTGATTTCTCCTGGCAGCCGAACACCCCCCAACCTGGTTCTGGAGTTATTAATTCACGTCGCCCCTATCAAAATTTCGGGGTCATCCGCGAAATCTACAATGGTGGCTGGTCGACCTACAACGGCCTTACTGCTATCCTTCGTCAGCGTATGAGCCGTGGTCTTAGCATGAACATGTCCTATACCTGGGCTCATAACATGGATACTTCAAACGATGCCAATGGTAGCGGATACCTGATGAATCCATACAACATCCACGCAGATTACGGAAACTCGAACTGGGATATCCGTCATCGCTTCGTGGGAACAGTGCTCTACCAGCTTCCGGAGTTTTCGGGACGCAACTATGCCGTCCGTACGGTTCTTGGAGGCTGGCAGGCAAACATGATCGTCACCCTGCAGACTGGTATGCCGTTCAATGTTGGCCTTGCATCGGACATCGCAAATACAGGAACAAGTGGAGTCCAGCGACCAAACTTCGTCAATGCAGGGTCTAATACTTGCACAAATGATTTCCTCGTTCGCAACAGATCAGTAAGCTGCGTTGACAGGACGGCGTATGCACTTCCTGCAAACTATACCTATGGCAATCTGCATCGGAACGATCAGCATGGTCCAGGTCGTGAATTGGTGAACTTCTCGATGTTCAAGAACTTCCCGCTTTACGAACGTCTGACACTCCAACTCCGCGCAGAGGCTTTCAATCTCTTCAATCACGCCAACCCCAGCAATCCGATTGTGACTGGATATACCGGACCCAACGTAGCTGGAACTTTCGGAACTGTCACCAGCACGCAGACCGATCCTCGAGTTCTGCAGCTGGCTGGCAAGATTAACTTCTAACCCCGCTTTCAATAAACGGAAGCCGCCGGACCACAAATCCGGCGGCTTTTTCTCTCTTCAAGTACGATGTCCTTAGATTTTGAGGAGTAAAAATGAGTTCTCTATCTTCTTCTGTCTTTCTTCGTCTTCGCACTGTAGCTACAGTTGCAGTTGTCTGCGCAACGGCGTTGACCATTACTCATATCGTGCGTGCCGATGCTCCGAAAACAGCTGCCGAATATGCCGCCAATCCTGCAGAAATGCTGGAAGCCTATCGCCATGTTGAAGCGGCTTCGGTTTCCGATGCGATTGAACAGAGTCTGCATATCAAGTCATATATGTCGCACCGTATGCAGGCGATCTTCCCCACGAAATTCGCCGGACCCGCGCTGACAGTCAAACTGGTCAAGCAGGAAAATAAAGATCCGGATGCGCTTTCGGGGATGCTGAAGGCGATCGACTCCGGTGGCCAGGGTTCGGTATATGTCATGAAGGTTGAGGATGGAGCAGACATTGCAGGCATGGGAGGCCTCATGGGGACAGCCATGTTCTCTCGTGGCTTTGCCGGTGCAGTTGTCGACGGTGGCGTTCGTGACGTCCCCCAGCTCAAGAAGCTCGGATTTCCGGTCTATGCCCTCGGGCCCGTTCCTTCCACCTCGGTGGGGCACTATCGTTTTGGCGGGGCGAACATACCTCTCGAAGTCGATGGAGTCAAAGTTAACCCCAATGACATCATCGTTGCGGATCAGGACGGTGTTGTTGTCGTCCCCCGCGAGCACGCCGCGGAAGTACTGGTTCTTGCGCAGAAGTTGGATAATAGCGAGCACGCAATGTATCCGTATATCGAGAAGTTTCACTCGATCGTAGAAGCGGTCAAGCAGTTCGGGCGAATTTGATAGCGGTGCTAAGGCATTTGCCCGATGACAACTTTTCTTACCATGATTCCATCGTGATGAACCCATGCAAGGTGAACGAAATGTCCAATAGCGAAAAAAGCACAAAGGTTAGCCGTCGTAGTTTTCTTCAATGGTCTCAATCCGCTGTTGCTGTATTGGGAGCGGCTCCGTTCGTAGGGCGCACGGCTGAAGCCGCTACTCCTGCACCCCAGGGCGAAGACTACTACGATAAGCTCGGCGTCGAAAAGATCATCAATGCTGCAGGTACCTATACAACACTCACTGCAGCTTGCATGCCTCCACAGGTTCTTCGTGCCGTGTATCGCGCGGGAGAACACCCTGTTCGTCTCCAGGACCTTCAGGTTAAATCGGGAGAATACCTCGCGAAGAAACTGCGATGCGAAGGGGCGCTTGTGACTTCGGGCGCATCGGGAGCTATCACTCTCGCTACGGCTGCCTGTATTGGCAATGCCAATAGCAACAAGCCAGGCGCATTACCACAGGATGCGGGTAGCCTCAAAAATGAGGTGATCGTCCAGAAAGCGCATCGGTACAGCTATGACCATGCCATGATGCTCGCTGGGGCTGTAATTCGTGAGGTTGTTACTCTGGATGATTACAAGCGTGCATTCAGCGAGAAGACGGTGATGACAAACTTCTTCAATGCTGCCGAAGAAGAAGACGGTCCTCCAGCTGAAATAGGTCGCGAGCAATGGCTGGAGATTGCGCATCAGCACAATGTCCCTTGCCATCTCGATGCGGCTGCCGATATGCCACCTGTCGAAAATCTATGGAAGTATACGCAGATGGGTTTCGATCTGGTTGCCTTTTCAGGTGGAAAGGGAATCCACGGACCTCAGAACGCCGGACTTCTCCTCGGGAAAAAACACCTTACCGATTTAGCCTTAAGGAATACGAATCCCTATGGGGATGCAGTAGGACGAGGTATGAAGGTCGCCAAGGAGCAGATTGTCGGCATGGTTGCCGCTGTGGATTGGCTTCTTGAGCAATCCGAGACAGCTAGTACAGCCGAATACAATCGGCGCTGCAAAGTTATTAGCGATGCAGTGAAGAACATTCCGTCGATGCAGATTAATGTCGTTACACCCAGGATCGCCAACCATGTGCCGCATCTGCTCTTGAAGTTTGATCCGGCTACGGTCGGTGTAACTGTTCCAGAGGCTCTGAAACAGTTACGTGCTGGTAAGCCATCGATCGAACTCAATCCTAACAGCGGCCATAAGCCGAATCAGGGTATTCCTTGCGACGCCAACACGCTTGTTGTTGGTGTTTGGATGCTCCAACCAGGTGAGGATCAGGTTGTTGGCCGCCGTATTAAGGCCGTTCTCACAAAGAAGGCATAGATTTTCGTTCAATCAGAAAAGGAGTAAACGATGGAAAAACAGTCTAGACGAGGTCTTTTGAAGAATGCAGCCAAGGCAGCAGTTGCTGTCACTGGTGGGGCTGCGCTAACCAGCAGTGCCAAGGCTCAGGTCTCCGGAAAACTCGAGAAGAAGTCTGTTCCACCGAAGACTCAGAATGATAAGGTTCCTACGACACCTGGCAAGAAGCCGCTTTTCTCCAGCATTATTACGTATGGCAATCTCGTTTTCCTCGCCGGAGTCGGAGCACACTTTAAGGGAACCGTCGAAGAGCACACCAAGCACGTGCTGGATGAACTTGAAAAGAACTTGATCAAGGCTGGCTCCTCGATGGATAAGGTTCTCAAGGTTAACGTCTACCTGAATGACCTTAAGGATTACCAGGCAATGAACTCAGTCTACGCTCAGGCAAACTGGGGAGACACTCCGCCAGTTCGCACCACCATTGCTGCTGCGGGGGGTATTCCTGGCGACTCGCTAGTCGAGATTGATTTGATTGCCTCGATCTAAAGCGAAGAGAAGGCATGGTGCGTATTGGCACCATGCCTTTTTGTCTTTTAGCTGTTTTCACGAGAAGGAGAATTGGTTATGTCGTCACTTCGCAATAGCAAATGGTCCCGGCGTGAGGTTTTGAAGCAGTCGGGAATTCTTTCGGCCCTTGGGGCGGCTTCTGCCGCATCTCCTCTCGCTGCCAGTGCTGCAGGGTTCGCGGAAAAGCCGAAAGCGAAGAACATGCTGATGCATGATGGCGATATTCACGACAACCTGTTCACCCGTATCGGTGTTCGCCCCATGATTAATGGGCGTGGCACCTTCACAATTATCAGCGGCTCCTGCTCGCTGCCTGAAGTCAAACAGGCCATGTACGATGCCTCATTCTACTATGTTCATCTCGATGAGATGATGGATGGTATCGGTGCACAACTGGCCCAGTTGACCGGTGCGGAGTGGGGGATTGCAACCACGGGGTGCGCTGCGGCCATCTGTCTGGCGACAATCGCCTGCATTGCAGGCACCGATGTCGAACAATGTCAGGCTCTTCCTTATATCAAAAAGAAAGATCAGGTCATTATCCCGAAGCACTCGCGCAACCCTTACGACATCGGTGTGCGTATGTGCGGCGCAGAGATCGTCGAGGTTGCAACACCTGAAGAATTCCGTTCAAAACTCTCAGACCGCACTGCCATGGTCTATATTCTTTCTGGACCAGAATCGACCTCGGGGCCGATGAGCATCAATGTTCTGTGTTCCATGGCAAAAGAGAAGAACGTTCCCGTATTTGTGGATGCTGCCGCGGAAGAGCCCGTGAAGCCAAACATTCACCTTGCGGCCGGGGCGTCACTCGTTGGGTATTCCGGCGGAAAATGTATGCGTGGACCGCAGTCCTCAGGCATGATGATCGGTCAAAAAAACCTCTGCAAGGCGGCGTACTTTCAGGCAGCTCCGCATCATTGTTATGGCCGAGCACTGAAGTGCAGTAAGGAAGAGGCTATGGGGCTCCTGGCTGCCGTGCGTCAGTGGTATAAACGCGATCATGCTGCAGAACAGTCCGAGTGGACCTCATGGATGCAACACATCGCCAATCGTCTAAAAGGATTACCTTCGTTGACCGCAGAAGTGATTCCGGCACATGAAGACCTTTCCAACCGTTGCCCCAATCTGCGCGTTCGTTGGGATGCGAACGTTCTCAAGATCACGGGAACAGAGTTGGCGGCGAAGTTGGATGCGGGAACTCCGCGTATTACTTTGGCAGGAGCACAGGGGCAGCGCCCTGACAAAATGCAGAGCTCCATCGGTGTAACCTCCTACATGCTTTCCGCAGGAGAAGAAAAGATCATCGCCGATGCCTTGTACCAGGCGCTTACAAACCCCGGTTCGTATCCTACGCCTGCTGTACCATCCGGCGTTTCAGCCTCCGTTAAGGGCAGATGGTCTGTCCAGATCCACTATCTTCGCGGGCTTGGAGAGCAACAATTCGTCCTTGAACAGAACGGAAATCAGGTTACCGGAGAGCATCACGGCGAGATTTACAACGCGCAGTTCCAGGGAGCCATACATGGTGACCAGATCGAACTGCATAGCGTGATGCCGGTCGCCGGAAACCCTTTACGGTGCAACTTTAAAGGCACGGTTGAAGGAAACAGCATGAACGGGACTATCAATATGGGCGAATACGGGAATGCGACCTGGAGCGCCGTTCGAGCTTGAAAATTAGGCTATTTGACCTACTTTGATCCTGAACCACAGGGCCGATGACGTAAGCGGTTTCCCGTTTGAAAATGGTCAGGTCAGGACATTTTTCTGCTCTCAAGAGCTGCCACGAGGTTCGGTAAATGAAGTTCGAAACGCGTTCTTTTCTATTGGGATCCCTTTGTTTTTTTCTTTCAGGGGGAATTCAGGCACAGCAACCTTCTTCAGCTGTGATTCAAGCCCAACAGCAAGCATCCTCTCCTCGTCGTTTTGTAGAGACTCCCAATCCTCTGCCGTATGACCTGATTCTTGCGCACGGGCATGTCATTGACGCAAAGAACCATGTCGACAAGGTCACCGATGTTGCCATCAAAGATGGTGTCATCGCCAAAGTGGGCGACGATCTCAATCCAAAAGACGCCGCGAAGACCGTAGATGTCACCGGTTACTACGTCACCCCTGGCTTGATTGATATTCACATGCATATGTACGCCACTACAGGGGAGAAGAACTCTTATGCGGGCGATAACTCCATTTGGCCCGACGGCTTTACCCTTCGCAATGGAGTGACGACTGCTGTTGATGCCGGAAGCTCCGGATGGCGGAACTTTGAAGACTTCAAAGAGCATGTGATCGACCGTTCACATACCCGCGTACTTGCTATGTTGAACATTGTGGGCGCGGGAATGCGGCCAGGCCTGATTGAGCAGAATCTCGATGATATGGATGGCGAAGCCACCGGAACCATGGCTCTGAAGTATCCCGGCATCATCGTCGGCGTTAAGAGCGCCCACTTTATGGGGCCTGAATGGAAGCCTTATGATCAGGCGGTCAAGGCGGGAAACATCGCTAACATCCCGGTCATGATCGACTACGGGGCGCGCCGCCCGGAGCGTCCGCTTTATGATTTGCTGGCAACACATCTCCGTAAGGGGGATATCTACACGCACGCTTTCTCTGGTCACCGTGGTGAGCAGGACCCCAAGACCCTCAAGGCCAGCGACGCAATGCTGATCGGCCGCAAGCGCGGTATCTACTTCGACGCCGGAACTGGCGGAGCCAGCTTCGCTTGGTCCGTGGCAATTCCGCTTCTCCAAAATGGATTTCCTCCCGACTCGCTTTCAACCGATCTGCATATCACTGCGATGAACTCCGGAACGAAAGACCTGCTCAATGTGGCTGATAAGTTTCTCGCGATGGGACAAAGCATCCCCACGGTAATTCAAGAGATGACATGGAATCCGGCGCAGGAGATTCGACAGACTCAGCTGGGCAACCTCTCTGTAGGATCCCCGGCAGATATCGCTGTGTTGAGTGAAGAGCATGGCAAGTTCGGCTTCATCGATATGAACAACACAAAGCTCATGGGCAATACGAAACTGATCTGCCAACTCACTGTTCGCGCTGGAAAGATCGTTTATGACCTCAATGGCATTTCGATGGATATGTGGAATGAGCCCCCATCGAGTGACCCGAGCTTGTCTTCGCACTGGACCACTTTCCGTCTTCGTACCACTCGGACCGCAAATGAACCCGGCCACTAAACGTCTGGGTTCAGACTTCACCCTAAAGAATGCGCCAGGTTGCGTATAAATTTTCCGAAGAAGGAAAACGTGGCTGGCAGGACTGCTGCGAGAGGTAAAGATATTGAGACGTAAGATGCGAGTGCGGTATTTTCTGGCTTTTTGGTTGTTCGTATTAAGTGGAGTTGCATTTCTTGATCGCACGAACATCTCAATTGCTGGCCTTCAGATCAGTACGGAGTATGGACTAGGTAATCAGCGTCTGGGCTGGATCTTCAGCGCGTTCCTGATCGGATACGCTGGATTTCAGGTCCCGGCCGGATGGCTATCCGCACGTTTCGGACCTCGCCGCGTTCTGACCTTTGGCGTCATGTCGTGGGGAATCGCCACCGTTTTTACAGCTCTTCTCCCCTCCACTATCAGTTATGCCGTCCTGTTTCTTATCGGCATTCGCTTCGTACTTGGAGCAGGTGAAAGCGTCATTTACCCGGCTGCCAATCAATTTGTGGCCCGCTGGGTTCCTGTTAAAGAGAGAGGCTTTATCAATGGCCTGATCTTCGCAGGAGTTGGCGCAGGAAGCGGCCTTACCCCTCCGCTCCTGACCTGGCTGATTACGCATCATGGCTGGCGCGCGGCCTTCTGGTTCAGCGCGATTGTAGGTTTTGTTGTAGGTGCAATCTGGTGGCAACGCTCGCGCGATACACCGGAAGAGCATCCATCCGTGACACGCGAAGAATTGGCTGAGATTCACGATGGGCTGGCATTAAAGGAAGGCTCATCCTCCGAAGGAGAAAACAAGATCTCCTGGCGGGCGATTCTTCATCGCCGTGATCTACCCGCTTTGATGATGGGCTATTTCAGCTTTGGATATATCGCCTGGATTTTCTTTAGCTGGTTCTTTCTCTATATGGCCCAGGTACGCGGCTTCGATCTCAAGTCGAGTGCGCGGTATTCCATGCTGCCATTTCTGTCCATGACAATCTTCTGCCTCCTGGGAGGCATGTTGAGCGACCGCCTTACCGATAAGTTTGGGTTGCGTACCGGACGCTGTGGTCTCGCAGCTGTGGCGTTGTGGCTCACCGCCGTCTTTCTTGTCCTGGGGTCCCAGGTTCACAGCCCACAGCTTGCCGGATTGATACTTGCTGGTGGGGCCGGCGCGCTCTATCTCTCGCAAAGTTCCTTCTGGTCGGTTTCCGTCGATATCGCCGGAAACAATTCCGGGGTCTTTTCCAGCATGATCAATATGGGAGGGCAGATTGGTGGAGCCGTAACCGCCTCTTTAACTCCGTGGGTCGCGCAGCGTTATGGTTGGACCACCTCCTTCGCGATTGCGGCCATCTTGGCTATTGTCGGAGGCATCTGCTGGATGACGGTTCATCCCGAGCGGCCTCTCCTGGCGGAGTCCTCCTCGGAAGAGCATCTGTTAGCCAGGTAAGCCCAAAACTCAGATATGAGTAAGTCGTGCAAATAAGTCATTTGTCCGTAGCCAAGGGATTCCTGCGGAACCTATGATTCCACCACCATTCAAGAGCAGTAATTTCAGGAGCCGAACAGAGAAGTACTCCTGTTCGGAAGACGTGAGGTGCTTTGCCATCTGAATGGTAGGGACGGTATCGTTTATACCTTCGCTGCACTTTCCACGCTAAGGAGAAAAGAATGCAGACAAACTCTCGCCGCACCTTCTTCGGGAAACTCGCCGCAATGACAGCAGCCATGGTTGGAGCACCAAAACTTCTTTCGCAACAGCCCGCCGCTGCTCCTTCAGGCCCGGAAGAACGCCCACGCCGGATGGGCAATCACATTCACAATGGCATCTACTATTTCTCTGGTACGGGTTCGAACGACGGCTATTCCAAAGAAGACCATATTCTGGTAACGGATCCATTTGAGAAGCATGTAACCCGCACGATGGATGCTCTCAAACGGTCTGTTGAGCGTGCTGGATCGACAATGGATAACATTCTGCATCTGCAGGTCTTTCTGTGCCTTCCGCTTGCCGATGGCATTCCCATGCCCACAGGAAAGGCACGGTTCGATGCTCACAAAGCACAATATGATGCGTTGAATAAAATATATGGGACATATTTCAGCCCCGGAAAAGCGCCCTCACGCGCCTGTATGGCTTTGGAATGGATTCCCGGAGACTCCCTGATCGAGATCGTCGGCAGCGCTCTGGTTGTGAATCCTCCCGCAACTTCCGCTCCGGCCAAACCTCCTGCAGGAATCTAAATTTAATTTTTGATGTAAGACTATCGAAGGGATATTGTTCATGAATCTGAAGTGGAATCGCCGGTCGTTCCTGTCCACCCTTGGAGCTGCCACCGGCAGCTTGTTAGCCCCTAAAGCCGCTCTGGCTGAAAAGAAGACGAAGGACGAGAAGCCTGGGGTGGATGGCCACGCGATCGTTCCCATCAAGAAAGGTCTGGGCTCCACCGGAGATGTCTATAAGGAGCTTGGAGTTACGCCCCTGGTGAACATCGTAGGTACCGTCACTGTCATCGGTGGTTCCGTCATGAAACCTGAGGTCATGGAGCTGATGCGCCAGGGCAATCAGCATTTTGTCATGATCAACGATCTCGAAGTGGCTGCAGGACGCTACATCGAAAAACTTTGTAAGACGCCTCCAGGCTATACCGGCCTCGTCACCGGCGGTGTTGCTGCCGGCATCGTCGTGGCTTACGCTGGCATGCTCACAGAGGATCTTGAGCCTCGTTTGAGCACCGTTCCCGATCTCACTGGTTTCCCGAAGTCCGAAGTCATCATCCAGAAAGCCCATCGCAACCCCTTTGATCATCAGGTTCGTCAGACCGGCGTCAAGCTGATCGAGGTGGAGACGAAGGATCAGATGATCAACGCCATCAATCCAAAGACGTTGGCGATGCACTACATCAATATTCAATCGGACATGGGCAAAGTCTCAGGCCCGGAGATGATTGAAATTGCGAAGAAAGCCAACATCTACACTTTCAATGATGCTTCCGCTGACGTTCCCCCCAAGGAGCGGCTCTGGGAGTACCCCGCACAGGGTTGGGATTTTGTGGCTTTCTCAGGTGGCAAAGACATCTGCGGCCCTCAATCCACGGGTATCCTCATCGGTAAGGAGCAGCTCATCCGCTGGGCGCAGATGAATATGAGCCCACAGGAAGATCGTATCGGTCGTGCCTGCAAGGTCGGTAAGGAACAGATCTTTGCTCTTCTAAAAGCGCTCGAGATGTTCGTCGACCAGGACTACGATGAGGTACTCAGGAGCTACGATGCTCGCGCCGAGGTCATCTCAAAGGCAGTTGCGAAGTTCGGCGTAACTGCTCTTCCGCGTCAGTTTAATCCCAACGCGCTGGGCAACGTGACCCCGCACTACAGCTGGAAGATCGACCAGACAAAGGTGAACATCACCGCGCAGGACGTTATCAAACAGCTTGCTGAGACGAAGCCGGTAGGTATTGGTAGCACGAATGCAAATTCCATGGGAATGCGTGGACGTAACCCGGACGCACCGGCGCATCCACCGGAGCCGCGTCGCCGGCGGAATCAAGATCCGACAACGTTTGGTTTTGCTATGTGGCAGCTGAAGGATGGCGAAGATAAGTACATCGCAGACCGGTTAGTTGAGATCTTCAGCGCTGCCCCAAAGGCATAAATTCTCCGAGCAGTATCCAATAAACGTTATACGAGGCCTCCTCATCCATCTGTGGGGAGGCCTGAAACTTGAGTTAATATGGGTCGAACAAAAAGGAGATTCATGACCAGCTCGCTTTCCAGATTTACCCGACCAATCGCTGCCTGTTGTGCTGTGCTTTCGTTGGCGGCTGCCTCTGTTCATGCGCTTGCACAGGCACCTAACTTTGCATACGATCTTCTTCTCCAAAATGGTCATGTCATCGATGACAAAAATCACATCGATTCGGTGATGGATGTTGCCATTAAAGATGGGAAGATCGCCAAGGTTGCTCCGCATATCGCTACGTCCGATGCCCTTAAGACGATCAATGTCAATGGGCTCTATGTGACGCCGGGCTTGATTGACATTCACGTCCATGTCTACACCGGCACAGGAGAACGCGGTTCCTACGCTGGAGACAACAGTATTCCGCCGGATGGTTTCACCTTCCGCAATGGCGTAACAACCGTGGTTGACGCCGGATGCTCTGGTTGGAAAAACTTTGAAGACTTCAAACAGCGCATCATCGACCGTTCCAAGACCCGTGTTCTGGCTATGCTCAACATCGTCGGTTCCGGTATGCGTGGTGATAAATACGAGCAGAACATGGATGACATGGACGGGGAAGCCACCGCAAAGATGGCTCTCAAATATCCCGAGACTGTTGTCGGCATCAAGACAGCCCACTTTGCTGGCCCCCAATGGAAACCAGTGGAGCAGGCTGTGATTGCTGGAACCAAAGCCAACATCCCGGTCATGGTTGACTTCGGTGTCGATCATCCGGAGAGCCGTCCTCTTTATGACCTGCTCAATAAGAAGCTGCGCCCCGGCGACATCTACACCCATATGTACTCCGGTCTTCGTCATGAGCAGGATCCCGTTACCAAAGGGCCCAGCAAGGCCTTCATTGATGGTCGTAAGCGCGGAATCTTCTTTGACACAGGAACAGGCGGCGGAAGCTTCCGGTTCTCGCTCGCCGTTCCGATGGTCAAGGATGGCTTCATCCCCGATTCTCTCTCGACCGACCTCCACATCGGCAGCATGAACAGCGCTACCAAGGATGAGCTCAACGTTGCCAGCAAAATGATGGCGATCGGCCTTACCCTGCAACAGGCTGTGGCTGAGATGACCTCTCATCCTGCGCGCGAGATCAAGCGCGAAGATCTCGGCAATCTCTCCGTAGGTTCGGTGGCTGACATTGCCGTGCTCCGCGTTGTAGAAGGCCACTTTGGCTTCACCGACATGGACAATGTCCGCGTCGACGGAGCCAAGAAGGTCATCGATGAGCTCACCGTCAAGGGTGGCAAGATCGTTTATGACCTCAATGGCATCGAAGCCCGCAAGTATGGCGAGCCTCCGAGCAAATACGAGCAGTATGATTCGAAGTGGACGACCTTCGCTCCGCGTGGACCGGACATGCACGGCACCAAGCCCACGCCAGCAGATAACAATCACCACTAATTCTTGCGACAATGCAAAGAGAAAGGCGCTCAGTTGATCTGAGCGCCTTTCTTTCATCTGCCGGAGAACGTATTACGCAAACAAAATGCACTGTGGCACCGATAGCGGATAGTTTTTGCCTTCTTTGGCGAGTTTTCCTGTCTGGCTGTCGCGCGCAAAGACTGAAAGATTATCTGTCGCCTGGTTCGCAACCAGCAGCCACTTTCCAGTCGGATCCAAAGCGATATGGCGAGGTGTTTTTCCCCCGCAGGAGGTCCGCTCCATCAGGGTGAGTTTTCCGTCCGTCGGAGAGACCGAGAACGAGACCATAAAGTCGTCCAGCCGGTTGGCAACATATGCAAATCGGGCTGACTTATCCAGCACGATATCCGCCGGAGCAGTCGGTCCCTGGTGATCTTCCGGTACGGTCGAGATCAATTGTGCGGTCGTGAAAACACCTTTTTTAGCGTCCCAATCCAATACATTTACGGTCGAGCCGACCTCGTTTACGCAGTAGGCCCATTTACCATTGGGATGGAACAGAAGTGCACGTGGTCCCGAACCTGGCTCTGCCTTCCATGCCGGAGGATCCTGTGGCGTTAGCTCTGCCGTGGCTGCATTCAGGTGATAAACATGAATCTCGTCTAGGCCAAGATCATTCACAAACAAGTATTTGTTATCCGGAGACACAGTAACGCGATGCCCTCTGGGGCCTTTCTGCTGTGGCTTGGGGCCATGTCCGCTGTACTGGAAGAACGAAACAGCTTGGCTGAGTTTGCCCGATTTATCTACGGAAAACGAGGCTGCACTGCCTCCTCCGTAATTGGCCGCAAATGCACAGCGCCCGGTGTGGTCGACGGCTACGTGGCATGTTCCGCCTCCTCCAGCCGAAACCTCGTTGATCGGAGTCAGTTTTCCCGCCTTACGATCGACCAGGAAGCTCGACACCGCCCCGCTGCGCTTACCCTCGAAACGCATTAGCTCGTTCGCCGCAAATAGAATCTTTCCATTAGGCGATAAAGCCAGAAAAGTCGGGTTATCTGCCTCGACCGCAAGTCCTGTCTGCGTTAGTTCGCCAGTGACTGTGTTGAACTTGTAGGCATAGATCCCCTTGCTGCCTTTTCCTGTGCTGGTTCCGATAAAGACGAGCCGTTCTTTCGGTTGTGCAAGAGCAGCCCAGGGGTGCGCACTGAGCGCTACCGCCGAAGACCCTTGAAGGAATCCACGTCGAGTAATCTTTGCCATGCTTTCTCCTTGCATTCAGAAACAGCTAACTGTAGAGTACCGCGAGGCTCTTCGGAGAGTTCACCCGCGCCACAATCCTGCTCTCCTTCAATCTGCCCGTGGTGGCGTCAATCTGAATCTCCGCTGCCTGTCCGCGATCGGCGTTCAGCGCAATCAGGCTTCTGCCGTCCGGAGCAACATGAATAGCATCCAGCTCGCCCAGCTCCACAGCCTGCGTTCCTATCGAGCGCAGCCGACCAGTCATCTTACTCACGCTCCACGCGGCCACCCCATTGCGCTGCTGACATGCATAGAGAAAGTTCCCGGAAGGGTGTACTGCCATCGTCGAAGGGCCTTCTGTGGCAGCAGGGAACGAAAGGTTCTGCACGGGTTGCGATACTTTCCCTGACGCTGTGTCATAGCCATGGCACGAGATTCCGCTGCTCTGTATCACGTAGAGGTGGCTTCCCGCCGGGTGCGCTTCCACTTGTGAGGCTCCGCATCCCACGGACAGGTTGGCCCTTTCATGTGTCGTCAGACTGGTTTCGCCGCGGCCAAAGATGTTCAAACGGTCCGTTCCGCCGTCGACACTCAGTATGCGGCCTGTCTGATCAAATGCCACCATCTGGGGGCGGGCAACAAGGCTTTCACCTGCGCGTTCTACCCCAGTCTCTTTCCATAGTCCGGAGATGTGTCCCAGCCGCCCGTCTTCTTCGATTCCTAATACGTTGTAGGCTCCACCGCCCTGAACGGCAACAACAAGACTACGTCCATCTGGAGTAACGGCAGCGTGCCTCGGATGGATCGCCGAAAGCGCGAGTCTCTGGCGATTCAGGAGTTTCAGCCTACCATCCGGGTGGATCGCAAAAGCCTCCACTGTTCCAACCGGAAGTCCACGGTACTGGTCCACCTCGTTCACGGCATAAAGCGTCTTTCGATTCGGAGCAAGCACCAGGGCCACGGGGCGCTCGCTCTTTAACATCTGGAGCTTCTCCCACCGTCCTTGATGAACCGCATAGACATGGATGCCCTCATCGCTTCCTTCCAGGGAGCTCACATAGGCGAAAGAAGCCTTCTTGCCTGAGATTGTCGTAGCAGATAGGGAAGAGCACAGCCCCGCTGTACCGAATGAGGAATACCCCATCCACTGGACAAACTCCCTGCGGCTCCATCCCTTACGTTCCTGCATCGTCCCCTCCTCGTTCTTTGGCTGCAACTGTTTGACAGTACAGCTAGGCACGATCATCCTATACCGCAATCCACGCTTCGTGCCTACGTCAAATGCTCTAGAAATGATATGGGAACAGTAGAATAGATGTCGCGGCTTACCAGGTGCATCGCAGACTCTCCCATTGCGTTGTAAGCCCGTTCGTGTGCACCAGAAAGGGCTCTCTTTCGTGAAAGCACTGGTAAAAAGCCGTTCGGAACGTGGCCTCTGGCTTCAGGATGTTCCAGAACCTCAAATCGGCATCAATGATGTCAAAATTCGCGTCCTCTACACCGGCATCTGCGGGACAGACCTCCATATCTATGATTGGGACGCCTGGGCCAGCTCTACGATTCGCCAGGGGCTCGTCATTGGTCATGAGTTCGTTGGCGAGGTCGTCGAGATCGGTTCCAATGTCACCGACGTCGCTATCGGCCAGCTTGTTTCCGGAGAAGGGCACGTCGTCTGTGGCCGTTGCCGCAACTGTCTCGCCGGACGCCGCCATCTCTGTGCCCACACCCTCGGGGTTGGAGTCAACCGCGACGGCGCCTTTGCTGAATACATCGTTCTGCCCATGTCGAATATCTGGCAGCACGCTCCGGGCATCAATCATGAGATTGCTGCCATCTTTGATCCCCTTGGCAATGCCGTTCACACTGCACTTGCATTTCCGGTTCTCGGGGAAGATGTCCTTGTTACCGGGGCGGGTCCTATTGGAATCATGGCGGCTGCGGTCGCCCGACATGCTGGAGCCCGTTATGTCGTCATCTCCGATCCCAACCAGTACCGTCGCGATCTAGCGCAAAAAGTCGGCGTAACCCGTGCGGTCGATCCTCGCGCAACGCCACTCAAGGAAATCCAGAAGCAGCTCCAGATGCACGAGGGCTTTGACGTCGGTCTCGAGATGTCCGGCAATCCCGCCGCCTTTCGCGAAATGCTCGCCAACATGAGCCATGGCGCCAAAATCGCCATGCTCGGCATTCCCTCCGAGCAGATCGCCATCGACTGGAATCAGGTGGTCTTCAACCAGCTTACCCTTCGCGGAATCTATGGCCGTGAGATGTATGAGACCTGGTACAAGATGACCGTCATGCTACAAAGCGGGCTGGATATTTCTGGAGTTATCACGCATCGCCTCAACTGGCGTGACTACGAGCAGGGCTTCGACGCCATGCGGTCCGGCAACTCCGGCAAGGTCATCCTCGATTGGCGCGACGTTGCCTAGAATGCTGTTGCCATTCTGTAGCAGCAGGCTGGTTTGTTAAGGGCACGGCTAAAGCCGTGCCGCAGCATCTGATCAACAAAGGGGTTCACCATTGGCGAACCCCTTTGTTGTCGAAGGAATCTGCGTTATGTATTTCTATACCTTCAAATCCCGCATGTATTTCGCATCTGTCTTCAACGAATCCATATACGGCATCGTGAATGCCTCCTGCTCCACAAACAGATGACGAATCTTCTGTGTTTTGGCTGCCTGAGCAAGGATCGGCTTGTAGTCGATGTCTCCCAGGCCAAGCTCGGTCACCTTGGCCTCGCTCGGTTTCGATCCCAGTTTGAAGTCCTTCACATGCAACATGGAAAAGCGGTTCGGATGTTCCCGCATCAGGTCCTGCGGCTTATGTCCGGCAACGGAAGCCCATCCGCAATCCAGCTCTAATGTGGTAATCTTCGGGTCCATAATCCGAAGCAGCTCTGCATAGGGCAGCCCGCCATCGACTGGCTCGAACTCGTGCACATGATTGTGATAGCCCAACGTAATTCCTGCGGCTTTCGTCTTCTCGCCTAGCGTATTTAATTCACCTGCAAACCAGCGCCAGTCCTCAATCGTCATCGGCTTCGGCTTGCCATTCGGTCCTGGAGTCGGGTCTTTCGGTCCGGCGCCCGGGGCAATGATGTACTGCGCGCCAAGCTCTTTATGGAAGGCGATCACCTCATCCAGCTTGTTTCGTAAATCCCCAAAGGACACATGCGAACTGACACATCGAAGTCCGACTTTTTTGAGCGCCTGTTTGACCTGAGCAGAGCTACGGCCATAGAAACCTGCTGCCTCAACTTCTTGAAATCCTGCGCTTGCCACATCAGCCAGAGCCTTATCGTAGTCCTGCTGCAGCTGCTGCCGCACTGAATACAGTTGAATCCCTATCGGTAGCCCCAGAGCGTTCGCGTTAGCAAACTTTGCTCCACTTACTGCATATGCCGCTGCTGCTGATCCATAGCCAATAAACTTCCGTCGAGAGATCATCTCTGCTCCTTTTCTCATGATCACAACGCTGTATCGCGCACTTTTTGTGTTCCCCGAAAACACTATTCGATTCCGAACTGTGAGTCCAGCATTCAAGGGAAGAACGGAGATGCCGTGTTAAGGGCACAGCTTTAGCCGTGCCATGAATGTATGTAGAAAGAAGGGGGCTTTAGCCCCTGAGGTATTTTCAAATGGATCCGCTACCATTAATTCTCGTGTATTTCTCTCGTCGAAAGCCACCATCCATCCCCTGCGCACCATGCTGTCTCATCGGGGGCATCATTCCTCCACAGCGAGCGGACCTCTCTTACATGCCCCTTGCGGAAGCACCCCTCCAGCTTCTCTGCAGTCCGCGCATCGCGTCCGCCTTCGCATCCCACAAACTTCGCTCCACACAGAAAGCGCGCGGAATATCCCATCTCCTGTCGGGCAATCAACAGCATTCCACCGTAGCCCTGTTCAGGAGTCAAAGGAAACAACAGCCTCCCTCCCATCCGTAGCGAGTCCAACCAGACGGATAACGGCGAAGTTGCTCCTGCGCTGACATACAGGACATCGCACTCTGGTAGTGGATCCAAGGTACCCGATCCCGTATGGACCTTAACCCAGATCATCTCTTTTAAATTCTTTCGTGCCTCTTCTGCAAGATCATTCTCAATCTCGTAGGCATCCACACGCCCGGCCGCTCCCACCAGAAGCGCCAGCATGGCGGTGTAATATCCCGTACCCGCTCCTACATGAATCGCAACCTCTCCTGATCGGAGATGCAGAGATGCTAAGCAGATTGCATGAAGACTTGGCTGACCATTATTGATGGCACCTTCATGTTTCAACTGAACCAACACATCCCGGTAGAGCAGGGCAGGGTCATCCACTAATTCTCCCTCAGACTCATCTGCAAAAACTCTCCACGGTGGATCGCCAACGAATCTTTCACGAGGGATCTCTCCGAAGACTTTCGCAATCGGACTATCAAGGCTAACTCCTGCTTTGGCTGCCATGCTCCGTCCGTATGCCGCCCTGATCTGCTCCAGTCTCATCTCTCATCAGACGCCGCATTTTCTCCATATGAAATGGGCGTTCTCGGCGATTTTCCACATGCGTTTTCTTGACACGCTCTGCTAACCTTAAATCAGGGAATAGCTCAGCCCGGCATTTCAATGCCGGGCTGAATTGCTTAAATGTCCGAAGATCGAAGTCCGGACTTATCTTATTTCCTTTGAATACTTTGCGCGCTTTTGGTGGGGTAGGGTATCCTCTGGGAGAAACAAAAGGAGAGTCCATGCAGCATCGTATCGTCGGCACCACCATGCCTGTTCTGGAGTTTGCGTTGGATCACAATGATGCCGTCATCTCCGAGGCGGGCGAACTCTCCTGGATGAGCCAATCCATCCAAATGACCACTCACACCCAGCATGCCGGGGGCGGTGGATTCCTGGGAGTCCTCAAACGGGTCGCCGGTGGCGGAACCCTCTTTATGACCGAGTACCGTGCATACGGTGCACCTGGAACTGTAGCCTTCGCCACCCGTGTGCCCGGGCATATTGTTTCAGTCGAAGTCGACAACGGTCATGAGTATTTTGTTCATCGCCACGGGTTTCTCTGTGCGACTGCGGGAATCGTACTCGGCGTCGGCTTCCAGCAATCGCTGGGCGCTGGAATCTTCGGTGGAGATGGTTTTCTGCTTCAGAAGGTCTCCGGACAGGGAATCGCCTGGCTCGAGCTCTCCGGCGAGGTCATCGTCAAAGACCTTGCTCCAGGAGAGACCCTGCGCGTCCATCCTGGTCATGTTGGAGCTTTTCAGGCTAGCGTCGCGTTTCAGATTCAGCGCGTGCCAGGAATTCGCAATCTGATCTTTGGTGGAGACGGAATCTTCCTTGCAGCTCTCACCGGTCCGGGGCGCGTCTGGCTCCAGACCCTGCCCATCCAGCGTCTAGCCCACCAGCTTCAGGAGTACATGAAGGTCGAACGTGCTGAGCAGAACACAGAATCAGGCGTTATCGGTGGAATTGTAGGTTCAGTACTAAAGGGAATGTAGGAAGACGAATAACCGGAGTGTCATCCTGAGCGACCCTGGCAAGCGAAGCGCGTCGAAGAGGAGTCGAAGGATCTGCGATAAAAACGCAGGTAATACTGCTTCCTCTCACTCTTTATTCCAGCAACCATCCACTGACCACGAGTTGTATCGCCGCAGGAACAGCAACACGGAATATACCAGTGCATACATCAGTTGACTTCCTGCGACCGGCCAATTCTGGACCAGCGCTGTGCCAAAAGTCAGCACCAGCATCAGCAGCGAAGCCGCGATCAGCGTCCAGCGGGTCTTCCAGCCAATCAGCAATAGCAACCCGATCAGCCCCTCGATCGGAGGCAGCACAACGCCAAACCCATGAATTAGTGACCCAGGAAGAGGCGCATGAGCGAACTGTTCAGTCAGGTGCCCTGCGAACGCTTCCGGACCGGCAAGCAGGCGGCTCACGCCATGCATCAACAGGTTCACTCCGGCAACCGCCCGCAGCAGCGCATAGGCGATCTTTTCATCGCTGTTCGAGGTATTGAACTTCATGCTTCCTCCAACCATCACTGATGAAGCTATTTATTCGATGCATGATGCTCGATAAGGTCACGTGAGCACGATATCGTAAAAGAATGGCCCCGCAAGCGACTGAGCAGCAGCCTTTTCTATACCTCTCGCATGTCAACGTAGCTCGTGGCGAAAACATCGTTCTCCACGATATCAGCCTCTCGGTCAACGCCGGCGAGCACATCGTAATCCTCGGGCCGAACGGTTGCGGTAAATCGACGCTCATCAAAACTATTACCTGCGAGTGCTATCCGATCGTCCAGCCGGAGACGAAAGTCAGTATCTTCGGGCGCGAGCGCTGGGACCTGACCGAACTCAAGAAGCGCCTCGGTGTCGTCTCCGCAGAACTTCCCGGCAAACAGACACTGACAACCACAGGCCGCGATGCCGTTCTCACCGGCTTCTTCTCCAGCTCCACGCTCTGGCCTAACCTCAACGTCACTGAAGAAATGCGAGCTCGCGCCGATGAGATTCTCGCACTAATCGACGCCGAGCCCTTGCGAGACAAACTCGTTGGACACATGTCGGCAGGACAACAGCGCCGCATCATGATCGGCCGAGCGTTGGTGGCTTCGTCACAGATGCTTCTGCTTGACGAGCCTTCGAACGCGCTCGATCTTTCCGCTCAACAGGAGCTGCGTAACCTTCTGCGACGACTTGCGCAACAGGGAACTGGAATTCTGCTCATCACGCATCACGTCTCCGACATTATTCCGGAGATCAACCGCATTCTGATGATGAAGGATGGCCAGATCGTCGCTGACGGCCCTCGTGCTGAACTCCTTACAGAGCAGAGGCTCAGCGATCTCTTCCATATCGCTGTTCGGCTGACAGAGAAGGACGGTTTCCATCACGCCTGGTAGTTCTGCTTAGTGACCGTAGCCCTCGGTATGTTCAGGCACCTTGCCTCGAAATAGCCAGTAGACGGTCGCAGAATAGAGTACTGCCAGAAGGATTCCAAAGGTCCACCAAACCAGGCCCACGCGAACGGTGTGCGGCCCCGCCAATGCGCGGGCAATTGTAATGTCATGACCCTCTGAGCCGACGGTGGGAAGCAGCACGGGATAAAGTCCTGCGGCCGCGCCAACCAGCATGGAGGCAAGATAAAAACACGAGCCAAGAAAAGCTCTCCATTCCCATCGCTTCGCCAGAGAGAGCATAATCGTCGCCAGGCTGACGACAACCATCGCTGGAGCTAGCCACGCAAATCCATGCTCTTGGTAATGGACAAGAGAATCAGGCCGGGCAATCACGGTGGCCGGAACGCTTGCGGCCGTGATGACAGCAATCACAGGCCACAAGCGCCGAGCCCATGCAGACGAACGTGCATTGAGGTCACCCGTAGTTTTGAGGGCGAGATAGAGCAGTCCATGCAGAGCCAGCGCCAGCAAAGCGAGTACTCCGCCCAGAACCGTGTACCAATCCAGAATGCCTGGATTGGGTCCGGTCCTCCAGTCTGTCCAGAGAGGAAGGAAGAAGTAATCATCCGCTCCAAGCGGAACCCCGCGAATGACATTTGCCAGTGCAGCCCCGAAGAAGACGGCGAGCAAGGCGCTCGAGAGAAAAAAGGTTGCATCGAAGAAGGTCTTGTAGACGCTATCATGCGTATGCGAACGCATCTCAATGCTGAGTCCACGTACAATCAGAAGCCATAGCACGATAGTCAACGGAAGATAGAAGCCGCTGAACGAGGAGGCATAGAGCAGTGGGAAGGCGAAGAACAGTGTCCCTCCACCAGCGATCAGCCACACTTCGTTGCCATCCCACACCGGGCCGATCGCATGCATGGCCTGACGCTTTTCCTGTTCCGTTCGCGCAACAAACGGATAGACAATTCCGACGCCGAGATCAAATCCGTCCAACACGACATAAACGGTCAGCATTGCAGCTACAATCCAGAACCACAAGGTTCCCATTCCGTCTCTCCTTTTATGCGGTGGTCAGCGTATGTGCGTCATGTCCTTCATCGACGACTGGAGCCTTTGGTCCCTTCTGGATCGCGGTATAGACCAGCACGATCCATAGGATCGAGAGCAAAGAGTACATCCCGAGAAAGCCGAGCAATGTAAATAAGCTCGTTTCCGGACCGACATGTTTGGAATAGCCCTCTGAGGTTCGCATCAGGCCATAGACCAGCCAAGGCTGTCGACCCAACTCGGCCGTCATCCAACCCGCGGTATTGGCAATGTAGGGCAGGGGAAAGCTCAGCAGGATGGGCCAGAGAATCCATCGTGTGCTGTAGAGCTTGCCTCTCCACAGAAGAAAGCCTGCGACAACCATCAGGGCAGCAAAGTACGTTCCGAGTCCCGCCATGATGTGATAGCTGTAAAACAACAGAGGCAGGGCCGACGGCCACTGGTCTCGTGGAATCTGATCGAGCCCCTTCACCTCTGCGGTCGTCGTTCCATAGATGAGAAAGCTCAAAACTTTGTTTACGACCAGCGGATTATCGATGGTCTGTTTCTCTACGCTGGGTTGTCCCATGAGGACCATCGGCGCGCCTGGTGTGGAATGAAACAACCCTTCCATGCCAGCAACTGCTGCTGGTTGATGGCGAGCCATATACTTCCCGTGGAGATCGCCTGTGGGGAAGATCTGGGCAATGCACGAGATGATTCCGGCAACGACCCCAACCTTAAGGAAGATGCGTCCGTACTCCACGTGTTTTTGCTGCAACAGGTAGAGCGCTCCGGTGGCTGCCACCACGAAGGCGCCCGTGATGACCGCGCCGGACATGTTGTGTGCGTACTGGAGCCAGGCCCACGGATTCATTAGCAAGCCCCAGAAGCTGGTGACCTCGTAGGTTCCATTGGGCATCAGCCTGTATGCTACAGGGTGCTGCATCCAGGCATCGGTGACAATGATGAAGAACCCGGAGATCCATGAGCCCAGAAAGACCATAAAGGCGGCGAACCAGTGTAGCTTTCGTGAGATCTTCTTTTCACCGAACAGCAATAGGCCTAGGAAAGCCGATTCCAGAAAGAAGGAAAATACACCTTCCATGGCGAGTGGCTGACCAATGACTCCCCCGGTACGGCGTGAGAACTCTGACCAGTTGGTGCCGAACTGAAACTCCATGGGAATCCCCGTGACAACGCCCAGGACGAAGTTGACGGCAAAGATGCGGGCCCAGAACCGAGCCGAGATATCGTAGCGTTCCCGTTGGTCGGGATCATGCGTGCGCAGGGCGACTGTCTTCAGCGCGACGATCAGCAGCGCAAGGCCCATCGTCAACTGCGGAAAGAGGTAGTGGTAGGTAATCGTAAAAGCAAAGTGGATCCGATGAAGCGTCAATGCATCCATCCGGGTGGCTCCTTGCTGTTTCGAACAACAGTATGCCCTGTTCTGGAAAGGATGTGCAGAGAATCGGATAAATTAAAACGATTACCGAAGGAAAAAGCGCAGCAAGCGCGAGTATCGGTCAGTGTGAGCTGTGCTCAGGGTTGGCAATCGAGCCTGCCTGCAGCTTTACCAGCTCGGGCTGAGGAAACCGGTTGGGGCCCAGAACCGAGATCTTTGGGATAGGACCGCGCGCCATGGCAACTTCGTCGCAAGCATAGAGGCGCGGGCAGGTCTGGCAGTCCTTGTAGATCTTGTCAGGAAGGACGGTGCGATCGACGACACGAAAACCAAAGTGAAAAAAGAAGTCTGGGATACGTGTGAAGAGGCACACGCAGGTGACGCTCTGGTCTTCGGCCTCATCAAGAAGCGCGCGAAGCAACTTTCCGCCTGCACCTTGGCCCTTGGCCTCGGGTCTCACAACAATGGAGCGAACCTCGGCGAGATGCGGACCATAAAGATGCAGCGCTCCGCAACCGAGAAAGACGCCGCTTTCGCTTTCGGCTACGGTAAAGTCGCGAACGTTCTCGCAGATCTCGGCATAACTACGTCGCAGGAGTGTCCCATCGCCAGAGAGTGAGTTGACCAGCTCGAAGATGTTCACTGCATCTGGCAACTTCGCCTTGCGTACAATTGCTCCTCCCACGCGCGGACGTGAAGATGAGGTCGAATCGCTGATCGGAAGCAGGGACGAGTTAGACAACGGTGAGGCTCTCCAAGCCAAGTTTCGCAGACTTTTTGGATGCAAGCGAGGCTTTGTCGGACGCAATTTGACGATCGGCACCTTCGACGGCATCCCTTACGCGGAGGCGGGCTGTTCCGCCGCTGACGTCGTGGCAATCGAGCGTGGCCTCCAGGGAGACAGCTTCGAAGAAGTCCGGGCCGAACTCTTCGCCAAAAACTCGCAGTTCATCTAAGGTAAGCTCGTTCAGCTCGCGACCGGTTTCAAGACCCAGCCGGACTGCCTGACCGATCTTCTCGTGTGCCTTGCGGAAGGGAACTCCCTTGTGTGTAAGGTAGGTCGCCGCAGCCATCGCGTTTAGGTAACCCTTCTCGGCGGCGGCTTTCATTACATCGGTACGGAAGCGGAGAGTGCGGGTAAACTCCGGCAATAGCGCAAGGATTCCGTGGATCGTATCGGTCGCGTCGAAGACAGGTTCCTGGCCTTCCTGCAGGTCTTTGTTGTAGGCAAGAGGAAGTCCTTTGACGATGGTCGCTAGCGTGATGGCCGCACCTTGCAGGCGTCCTGCCTTACCGCGAATCAACTCCGTAAGATCGGGATTCTTCTTCTGCGGCATCGCGCTCGAGCCGGTAGAGAAGCGCTCCGGAAGATCGAGGAATCCGAACTCCGCCGTGGAGTGCAGCGTAAGCTCCTCTGCGAACCGCGAGATATGTAGACCGAGGACAGAGAGCGCCTGGGTAAACTCGAGCGCAAAGTCACGATCGCTGGTCGCGTCCATGCTGTTTGGCGTGGGGCCGTCGAAACCGAGAGCTTCGGCGGCGATAGTGCGGTCCAGGGCCAGAGTGGCGCCAGCGATCGCGCCTGACCCCAGCGGACAGAGATTGAGCCGGTTGCGGCAGTCCATCAGGCGCGAGAAGTCTCGTTCGAGCATCGAGACATATGCCAGAAGCCAGTGCGCGATCAGGACAGGTTCTGCACGCTGAAGGTGCGTGTACGAAGGCATGACGGCCTCGCCCACCGCTCGTGCCTGTTCAACCAGGGCATCACGCCATGCGACCAGGCCCTCGAGAGTCTGGTCAATTGCATCGCGCACAAAGAGACGCATATCGGTTGCGATCTGTTCGTTGCGGCTGCGGCCAGTGTGTAGCTTGAGCGCGAGGTCGCCGATGAGCTTCGTCAACTGTAACTCGACAAAGTGATGGATGTCCTCGGCCTGCGGATTCATCGCAACGATTCCTGCAAAGTGCGCGGGTAGGGGTTCTTCCGTTACCATAGAGCCCGGCTTCGCTGCTTCCCCGATTGAGAGCGGAAGGATGCGGTCGAGTCCATCGAGCATCCGGAGGAGCTCGTCTTCAGTGAGGATTCCGGCAGCAGCGATGGCGCGTGCGTGGGCTTTCGAAGCGGCGACCTCCTGGGGAAGCAACCGCACATCGAAAGGGAACGAACGCTGCCACGACTCAAACAAAGGATCGAGCGGCTCACGGAACCGTCCTGACCACATCTTGCTCACTTTTCCTGCCCCTTCCTTTTCAGGGTTAGACCAATGAAGGCCGTTTGCGCGCCTGAGTTCCGCGTCCACGTGCGCTGGAGATGCGCTTGGCTCCCCCCAGCAACATCAGCAGAAGAGCCTTCTGCGCGTGCATCCGGTTCTCCGCCTGGTCGAAAACGATCGACTGCGGGCCGTCGAGCACCGCATCGGTGACTTCGGCATTCCGATGCGCGGGAAGGCAGTGCATGAAGACTGCATCAGGCTGCGCGTGCGACATTAGGGTTTCGTTCACCTGGTAGGGCTGGAAAATCGGAGCGCGCTTGGTGGCTTCGTGCTCAAAGCCCATGCTGGTGCAGACGTCGGTGTAGATTGCATCGGCGCCGGTGGCCGCCTTTACGGGATCGTGTTGCAGTGTAATGCTGCCGCCGGTAGATTCAGCGATTTCGATGGCCTTGTGGATGATCTCCAGCTTTGGCGCAAAGCCCTTTGGTGTGGCGACCGTGACGTGCGATCCGAGCTGCGCTCCAGCCAGCATCAGCGAATGGCAGACATTATTGCCGTCGCCGATGTAAGTAAATCGCAGGCCCTCGGCCGAGCCGAAGCGTTCTTCGAGAGTGAAGAAGTCTGCAAGGGCCTGGCAGGGGTGCTCAAGATCCGAGAGAGCATTGACGACCGGAACCCTGGAGCAGGCCGCCATCTCCGTGATGGTCTCATGTGAGTAGGTGCGCAACACGATCACGTTCATCCAGCGCTCCAGATTGCGCGCTACATCGGGTAGAGACTCCCGCTCGCCCAATGGGGAATGCGTCTGATCGACAAAGATCGCGTTTCCGCCCAGCGTGTTTATCGCGGCCTCGAAGGTTAGCCGCGTGCGCAGCGAGGCCTTCTCGAAGAACATCACCATTTGCTTGGCATCGAGGGCGTGGCGAAAATCTTCCGGATGGTTCTTTACGGCGTGAGCCAGTTCCATGATGGCGGCCATCTCTTGCACGGTCAGGTCACCGATCGAGCAGAGATCGCGTCCGCACATCCGCTTGGCAGCTTCGGTAAAAGCTGTGTCGGACTGAACGCCAAGGGTTACGGTTGACTTGCGAGGGGGAGCTGTCCCTTCTCCCGAAGTCTCGGGCTTCGAGCTCATCGTCAGTGTTTTGCTACCCATGAATCTTTTCTCCAGCCGGAGTTGCGCCGGCAAGTTCCGTGTTCGCTTTCAAGGTCTCGTTGAGCGCGTTGATGGTCATCTCCACGTGCTTCTTTTCGAGAATGTAAGGAGGCAGGAAGCGTAATACTGTCTCGCTCGTGCGATTGATGATGATGCGCCGCTCCATCATCTGCGCAGCGACCTGTTTCGCAAGTTCGGCCGAGTTGAGTTCGATACCAAGCATCAAACCCAACCCTCGTACCTCGGTGATGCAATCATGCTGTTTCTTCAAGGCCTCAAGCTCGGCGTGGAAGAAGCCGCCAACCTCTTCAATATGACCTAGCAGATTTTCCTTTCGCATGGTGTCGATTACGGCAATCGCAACAGCACAGGCCAGTGGACCGCCACCGAAGGTAGTACCGTGCATGCCTGGAGTAATGGCCGAAGCGACGCGTTCCATGCAAAGCATCGCCCCCATAGGGATTCCCCCAGCAATCGGCTTGGCCAGCGTGGTCACATCGGGCTGAATTCCATAGTGCTGATACGCGAACCATTTTCCGGTGCGTCCCAGGCCGCTCTGAATCTCATCGGCCAACAGCAGGGCTCCAGTGGAATCGCACAACTCGCGTGCAGTAGCAAAGAACTCCTGCGAGACAGGATGGATGCCTCCCTCGCCCTGAACCGGCTCAATGCAGATGCCACAGATTTCATCGGAGAACTTCGTGCGCAGGTCGGCAACATCATTAAAGCGCACGAACTCGACATCGGTCATGACCGGAGCGAAGGGAAGGCGGTACTTCTCCTTGTGCGTCGTGGCCACTGAACCCATCGTGCGGCCGTGGAAGCTGTGCTCCAGCGCAAGAAACTTCGTCCCAATACGTTTGCCGTTCTCGCGGGCTTTTGTGGCATAGGCGCGTGCAAGCTTGAGCGCTGCTTCCCATGCCTCTGTGCCGCTGTTGCAGAAGAAGACGCGGTCCATGCAGCTGATCTCGGTCAGGCGCAGGGCAAGCTCGGCCGTGCCCTGATGGAAAAAAAGATTCGAAGTGTGAAGCAGGCGTTGGCTCTGCTCTGTAATCGCTTGCTCAATGGCGGGATGACCGTAACCCAGCGCAGAGACGCCGATGCCGCTGAGCAGGTCAAGAAACTGTTCTCCATTTTCGTCTTCCAGAAAGACGCCCTTGCCGCTGACGAAGAGATAAGGATTCCGCTCATAGGTGTTGAGCAGCAGCTTGCTTTCGGCAGCCTGAATCGATGCCAGGTTCATGCGACCATGACCTCCGTTCCGTCGTTAACTCGTGTTGAGCAGAGATCCGGTAAAAGTACCGCGGACTCCGCAGGCAGGATGCGCACGCGCTTGACGCCATGCAACAGTGCCTGTCGGCATGCATTCAGTTTGGGCAACATTCCACCGGATATTACCTGTTGCTTCTCGAGCGCAGGAATCTGCCCGAGCGTCAGCCAGCGCATTACGCTGCCGTCAGCCCCCTTCACCCCCGGCACGTCAGTCAGGAAGACCAACGTGTCGGCTTTGGTCGAAATCGCACAGGCTGCTGCCATCTCGTCCGCATTAACATTGTAGTACTCTCCATCGAAACCGAGCGCAATCGACGAGATTACCGGTACAGCCCCCATGGTCCAGATGGCTTCGAGCCAGCGTGGATCAGTCGCGGCAATTTCACCGACAAATCCTAGATCGGGATTGGTCTTCTTCTTGCGCGCACGAAAGACATGGCCGTCGCCACCAGAGAGGCCAACGGCAGCTTGTCCATGCGAAGCCAATGACGCGACCAGAGATTTATTGACGCGGCCGGCAAGTACCATCAGCGCAGCATCGCGTGTCTCTGCATCTGTTACGCGGAGGCCCGAGATAAACTCGCTCTTTTTGCCCAGTTGTGTCAGGGTTCGCGTCAGCTGCACGCCACCGCCATGGACTACGGCCACCTGGTTGCCATCCGCAACCATTTCGGCGATCGCTTTGCCCGCGGCATGCAACAGTTCGGGTTTTTCCAGGCCCGCACCGCCTAACTTAACGACGAATCTCACAGCAAGCCCTCCTCTTCTTTCCACCCGCACATCAGGTTCATGTTCTGCACGGCCTGTCCGGCGGCGCCTTTCAATAGGTTATCCAAGCAGGAAACGACAATCAGACGTTCCCCGCTTCGATCCAGTGCAAATCCGAGATCGCAGAAGTTTGTGCGTACGATGTGCTGAATCTGCGGAAGCTCAGGCGTGGCATGCAGTCGAACCATTGGGCTTCCCTGGTAGAAATTGTGGAACAGTTCCGTGATCGCAGTCGCTGTCATTGGTTGTTTCAGTCTCAGATAGACCGTCGACAAAATACCTCGGGGTATTGGCAGCAGATGCGGTGTGAACTGAATCTGATCCGCGCTCAACCCTAATTGCTCCAGAAGCTCGCCCGTGTGGCGATGGCCAAAGACGGAATACGCAGAAAGGTTGTCCGCCGCATACATGAAATGCGTCTTGGATGTAGGAGCTTTGCCGGCTCCGCTGACACCAGACTTTGCGTCGCATACGATTCCACGTTCAAGATCGATGACTCCAGCACGCACCAGTGGAGCCAGCGCAAGAATGGAAGATGTGGAGTAGCAGCCCGGATTCGCAACCAGCCGGGCGGTGCGAATCTCTTCGCGGTGTAGCTCCGGGCAGCCGAAGACAGCCTCTTGCTGGAGTTTTGCAGCTACCGCTGGATCAGCATCCGTCAGCTTGTAGACGGCGCGGTTGCTCTCTTCCTTCAGGCGCCATGCTCCGCTAAGGTCGATTACGCGGATGCCGCGTTGGATGGCCTCGGGGGCCCACTCGCGCGACTGCTCATGAGGCAGCGCGAGGAACAGAATTTCGATCCCGGTATCGACGAGGCGGTCCCAGTGAAATGGCTCGATCGCATGAGAGACTTTTGTGCCAAGCCCAGCGAGGTGAGGATGCAGCGATTCAATCGTGGTGATCTCTGCAGAGGCCGATTCACTGGCTCTGCCCAGAAAGAGCGGAGCTGTTCCGTTCATGTTCGGATGACGCAGCAGCAGGCGGGCAAGCTCACCGCCTGCATACCCGCTTACGCCAGCAATTGCCACTCGGGGAACAGCAGCATTTGCCGTTCCCGCCTCCTGCGTCTTCTCGAGAATGTCCAGATTAGCCAATGTACCCTTCAATCCGCGTCTTCAACTGTGTCGCCTGCTCCACATCGGGGCAGATAATTAAAACTGTATCGTCTCCTGCAATGGTCCCAACAACCTCGGGCCAGTCCTCATAGTCCATTCCTGCAGCAATGGGCTGCGCTCCTCCAGTCGTAGTCATTACCACCAGGAGATTTGCCGCTTGTCGCACCTCAAGGCCAAAACTTTGAAGCACTTCTCGGATCTCCGGAAGCGAGTCTTCTTCGTGGTCTCCTCCATTGGAGAGGGAATATCCATCAGGCCCTTTCGATAATCGCAACTCGTGGATGTCGCGAGAGAGCGTGGCTTGTGTAACATGAAAACCACGCCCCGCAAGTTTTCGCCGTAGCTCATCCTGGCTGGCGATCGGTCCCTTGGCCAGCAGTTCACGGATTACGGTATGACGTTGTTGTTTCACCTGTGTTTCAGCTCTTTTCTGCCACAGACAACAAGAAGACTCCCGGGCTTTGCATAAATATACATTGTAGTGTATATTTATGCAAGACGTTCCACGCGGAACATCACCACACCTTGACGGAAAGGTTATTCGATGAACTCGCCGTTCATCGGACGTATAGTGAATTATGGAAAGGTTTCGCCCTCTCGTCTCCGCCTCTGTGTCCGCATCCCCCTCTGACTGTATAAGCTCCCAGTCGTCTCAAGTCATGTCCCTGATTGATGAACGCTTCGATCATGACTCTTGTGGAGTCGGCTTTGTGGCTTCGGTCGACGCTGTTCCATCTCATCGAATTCTTACTCAAGCCCTCACAGCTCTGGGAAGACTTGCTCACCGCGGAGCTACTGCGGCCGATGGTAAGAGCAGTGATGGCGTCGGTGTGCTGGTTGCGGTTCCGCGCGAGCTTTTGATTCGCTCCGAAAAACTTTCGATTCCCGAGGGTAAAACTCTTGGGGTGGGCATGGTTTTCATCCCCCAGGACGAGATTCGAGCGGAGGCGCTGATCGAGCGCGCCCTGCAATCGCACGATTTCAAGGTGCTTTGCTGGCGCGACGTTCCGGTTCATACGGAATACCTCGGCGAAATGGCTCTTTCCACCATGCCGAAGGTTCGGCAGGTCCTGGTGATCGACGCCGATAACGCGGACTCTGCAACGACGGAGCGTCGCCTCTATCTTGCCCGTAAACAGTTTGAGCGTTCTCATGAACAAGGCGAAGTGGAAGGTTATATCTGTTCGATGTCCACTCAGACCATCGTCTACAAGGCGATGTGTACCGGTGTTGATCTGGCTTCTTTCTACCCCGATCTGGCCTCAGTAGAGTTTGTTACTCCCTTTGCCATCTTTCATCAGCGATACGCCACCAACACCCTTCCTACCTGGCATCGCGCTCAGCCCGGCCGTACCCTCGGACACAATGGAGAGATCAATACGGTATGGGGGAATCGCGCCCGCATGGCCTCGCGCGACTCCACGCTGCCGGTGGAATGCAAGCCGGTCCACACGCAGGGCGGAACCGATTCGACCAGCCTGGACGAGACGGTCGAGCTGATCTCGCAGAACGGCCGCACGCTCGCGGAGGCCATGCGGATGCTGATGCCTCCGGCGGCTGCTTCCGGTCACACTTCATCATTCCTGCGCTATCACTCCGACTGCACCGAGCCGTGGGACGGACCGGCGGCGATTGCCTTCTCGGACGGTCGCCTTGTCGGAGCCATTCTGGATCGCAATGGTCTGCGGCCTTGTCGATTCGCCATCACAAAGGATGGACTTGTTGTAGCCGGGTCGGAGATCGGTCTGGTCGATCTCGATCCCAATGAAGTTACCCACAGCGGTCGCCTCGGTCCTGGGCAGATGCTGGTGGTCGATCTCGAAAAGCACAAGGTCTTTGAAGATGAAGATCTGCTTGCTCTCTTCGATGCGGATCCGATCTATGCCAAGCTAATCGAAGACAGCCCCCTGCTTCCTGCAGTCGTAGCAGCCCCGGAGAATGAAGCGCTCGCAACTCTGCAGAAGGGATTCGGTTATACCCGCGAAGATGTACGGATGATTCTGCAGCCGATGGCAACTGATGGAAAAGATGCCGTTTGGTCGATGGGTGACGATACTCCCCTGGCCTTCCTGGCGCGGACGCCGCGGCCGCTTTATGCCTATTTCCGGCAGCGCTTTGCCCAGGTGACGAATCCCGCAATCGATCCGTTGCGCGAAGCCTGCGTCGTCTCGCTGCATACGCGTCTCGGCCCTTGGCCGCACCTGTTGGATAAAAATGCACCTCTTCCAGGCGTCTCCCTACCGTCCCCCTTCTTGTCGGTGGGGCAGGTCGAGTCGCTGAGAAAAGGGGATTACCCGCACGCAAGCGAGCTGCCCCTGTCGGAACTGCCCTGCGTCTTCTCTCCGAAACTGACCCTGGTGCAGGCACTCGATGAGCTCTGTGATCAGGCGATCGACCTGGTGCGGCACGGGGCGCGCATTCTGCTGCTGACGGACCGTTATGCCAGCTCGGAGAAGCTGCCGGTTCCCATCGCTATGGCCACCGGAGCCATCCATCAGGCGCTGGTCGCAGCTGGCTTGCGGACGCTGACCGGTATCGCCGTCGAAGCTGGCGACTGCCGCGATATTCACCACGCCGCCGTGCTGATCGGCTATGGCGCCGGTGCGGTCTGTCCGTGGCTTGCGCTTGAGACCGGACGCGCCCTTGCCCCGGCAGGCACAGAGCCGGACGTCGCCGAGAAGAAGATGCTCAAGGCTCTCGATGCGGGCCTGGCCAAGGTCATGTCGAAGATGGGAATCTCTGTCGTCGACAGTTACCGCAGCGCGCGTCAGTTCGACATTCTCGGTCTGCACTCGAGCGTTGTGGAGCGTTGCTTCCCGAACACCCCGGCTCCGCTTTCGGGGATTGGGTTTACAGAGGTGGATCGTCAGCTTCGCCAGACATGGCAACCGCGTGAGAGCGCCGATCTGCCGGATTATGGCTGGGTACGCTTCCGCAAGGCGGACGTTGCCGAACCACATGCATGGCAACCTCCGACGGTCAAGGCGTTGCAGTCCGTCGTGGGAAGCGCACGTAATGTACCGCAGCCGACCGACCCCGCTGCTGCCTTTGCCATCTTTACCAAGGACGTGATCGCCCGCGATCCGGCGGTGCTGCGCGACCTGTTGGAGATTCGTCCGGCCGGACACGAACTCTCGCTCGACGAGGTGGAGAAGCCTGCAAGCCTGGCGAAGCGGTTTGTGGCCAGTGCGATGTCTCTGGGTTCCCTGAGTCCAGAAGCGCACCAGACCATTACCGCCGCGATGAATATGCTGGGTGCCCGCTCGAACACCGGCGAAGGCGGAGAAGACTCCGCTGTCTATCGTCAGCATCCAGTCGGGTCAGAGAACCTTCCTGGCTCGGGCGGAACAAGCGCTGCGTTGCATGCGCAAGGCGGCGTTGCTGTTGCCGAACCTATGATTGCGGCTCCAGCGGTTCACGTCTCACTAAACAACAAGATCAAGCAGATTGCTTCGGGACGCTTCGGTGTCACTGCCGAGTATCTCGCTCATGCCGAAGAAATTGAGATCAAGGTCGCGCAGGGAGCCAAGCCTGGTGAGGGCGGACAGCTTCCGGGCCACAAGGTGAGCGGGTTGATCGCCCGCCTGCGTCATGCGCAGCCTGGTGTTTCGTTGATCTCGCCTCCGCCGCATCATGACATCTACTCGATCGAAGACCTGGCACAGCTAATCTACGATCTGAAGCGTGTGAATTCGAAGGCGACGGTTGGCGTGAAACTGGTTTCCGGCTGCGGTGTTGGAACGGTGGCGGCTGGTGTTGCGAAGGCTTATGCAGACTACGTTGTGATCGCTGGAAATACCGGCGGAACTGGAGCAGCTGCTCTTTCGAGCATCAAGTATGCAGGCAATCCGTGGGAGCTTGGACTGGCCGAGGCACAGCAGGTGCTGATGCAGAACGGTATGCGTGGTCGTGTTCGTCTGCGTACCGACGGTGGTCTGGCGACAGCACGCGATGTTCTGGTCGCCGCGCTGTTAGGGGCCGACGAGTTTGCCTTTGGAACGGCGGTATTGGTGGTGCTGGGTTGCGATATGGCCCGTCAGTGTCACCTGAATACCTGTCCTACAGGCATTGCAACCCAGAAGCCGGAGCTACGGGCGAAGTTCCGCGGCAAGCCGGAACACGTGGTCCGATTCTTTGAAGAGCTCTCGGCGGACCTGCGGCATCTGCTGGCGCGCTACGGCCTGCCTTCGTTGGAGGCGGCTGTGGGGCGCTCCGATCTGCTAGAGCAGGTCCGGTTCGACGGCAACCTGGATTTGAGTCCGATGCTGACCCAGGTCAACGATGGCCCGCGTCGCTGGATGGGCGGACGAAACGATCAACCGTTGCCGAAGCCTGCGATCGACGAGAAGTGGGTTGCACCAGCGCTCGAGGCAGTCGAGGCAGGGAAGCCGTATGTGGTTTCGTCGCAGATTGCCAACGGCGACCGCTCCGTGGGTACGCGTTTGGCCGGTGAGTTGGCGTTGCGTCGCGCTCAGGCCGATCTGCACGCCGATGTCACCTTCGACCTGCATGGAACAGCGGGACAGTCGTTCGCAGCATTTGCTGTTGAGGGAATGAAGCTGATCCTCGATGGCCAGGCGAATGATTTTGTGGGTAAGGGACTCTCGGGTGGTGAGATCGTGATCCGTCCGCGTGGTCTGGCGGCGAAAGATAGCGGTCAACACGTGATTCTTGGCAACGTGGCGTTGTATGGTGCAACCTCGGGCAAATTGTTTGCTGCGGGTCGTGCAGGCGAACGCTTCGCGGTCCGGAATTCGGGCGCGACGGCGGTCGTTGAAGGAGTCGGCGATCATGGTTGCGAGTACATGACCGGCGGAACCGTTGTCGTACTGGGTAAGACCGGTATGAACTTCGGCGCCGGTATGACCGGCGGCGTGGCGTGGATCTATGACATCGACGGCAGCTTCCTGTCTGACTCGAAGTTTCATCCAGAATTTATTGATCCTACACCATTTAGTTCGCTGGATTCGGATGCTCAGGTAAGCCTGAAGGCGTTGATCGAAGAGCATGTAGCTCTTTCGGACAGCGGTCTGGCGAAGGCGATGCTGGCTGACTGGGAGACGAGCTCAAAAGCCTTCGTCCGGCTTAGCCCGAAGTCACAAGTGTAGTCATCGGGGGAGGACCCCCTCCCCCCTGGCTTTATTGCGCAAAGTATTCGAAAGATTGAGTTAGCCTGGTACTTCGGTTCCAGATGACAAAACCAAAATGCCCCGGATCTCCCGGGGCATTTTGGTTTCTGAGCTACTTCCAGTATAGCGGGGTAGATGGGACTATTCTGCAAACTGAATTGGCTTTGTTTTGTGTCACTTCAATGCCTTTGTCTATTGACAGAGATTTTAGATCGGTCGATGGAGAGGAATTTGTCGAGATAGATATAGGAATCGGAATTCATTCTTGGCAAAGCCGGTTCGTTTCTTTAGAGTTGCGAGAAAACTGGGTTTCTTCACTCAAGGAAAAGAGAAGATCATGAAGATCAAGAGGCGAGGATTTGGATGGTAACGGAGTTGGAGAAGGCGCCGACGACCGGTCCGGGGAGCGAGAAGTATCAGCGGATTCTGGATGCGGCGGTGGAGGTGATCGCTGAGCGTGGATACTTCCACTCGCCGATCAGCGCCATTGCAAAGCGCGCCGGGGTGGCCGATGGGACGGTTTACCTCTACTTCAAAAATAAAGACGACGTATTGCGCACGGCGATCGACGCGACCTTCGAACGGTTTTATCGGAAGCTCGAAGAGCGGTTCGAGTTATTGAAGGACCCTCGGGAGCAGTTGGAGTACATCGCCGAGGTCCATTTGGAGAGTCATCGGGAGAACCGGAGCATGGCGATCCTGATGCAGACCGAGGTGCGTCAGAGCGCGAAGTTTATTGCGGAGTTCTCCCATCATCATTTGGTGAAGTACATCCAGATGGTTCGCGAGGTGGTGCGACGGGGGCAGCAGGAGGGTGTCTTCCGGCTCGATGTCTCCGATGGCGTTGTGGCGCACTGCATGTTTGGTGCGATCGATGAATTGCTGAGCTCGGCGGTGTTTACTGGGCGCGTTTATGATTCCAAGACAACGGCGCGGCAGGTAATGGATGTGCTGTTGAATGGGATTGGAAGGCAGGGAACAGGGGATGCGTTTCCCTGCTAAACGAGTTTTGAGCAGGGAAGAGTACCCCAGCGGCTAAAGCCGCATGGATATTAGCGGATGTTACGGCACGGCTAAAGCCGTGCCCTTACAAAACTGAGGCATTCGAACGGAATGCTGGTTCTTAGAAGAGCCGCGGATTATTCGTTGTGGCTGTTTGTAGTCGTAGATGATCAGTGAACGACGCGCAGCGTCAGTCTGGAGAAGTACAAGGCACATGTTTGATCTGCGAACGGTAAACGATGTTTTTGTGCGGGCCACGGGGCGTGGGGATCGTGCGGTTTTGATGGCGCAGGATGCAGCGGCGAGCTGGTCTCCGATTTCTTCGGTGCAACTTTATGGCAGGGTACGGGCGCTGGCTGATGTGCTGCGCGGATGGGGAATCGGCAAAGGGGACCGTGTGGCGCTGCTGGCGGAGAACCGTTGGGAGTGGCTGGTGACAGACCTTGCGGTGCTGGCGATTGGTGGTGTCGATGTTCCACTGTATCCGACGCTAACGCCGGAGCAGATTGGCTACATGCTCAAGGACTCCGGTGCGAAGGCGATTGTTGTGTCGTCGGCAGAGCAGTACCAGAAGGTCTGTCAGGCTGGCGATCTTCCCGAGCTGGAACATGTGGTGGTGATGGATGAGGGCCAGTATGAGGGAGCAGATCAATTTTCTGATTTGATGAAGGAGGCGGTTGCGAAGCAGCAGCGCGATGCCGAATTCGACGTGCTGGTGAAGACTGCGCGCCCAGAAGACCTGGCGACGATTATCTACACTTCAGGAACAACAGGCGAGCCGAAGGGTGTCATGTTGACGCATGGTAACTTCGCCAGCAACCTGAACTATTCGACCGGCTCCCTGGGGCTGGGCGACAAGGACGTAAGCATCTCGTTTCTTCCTCTGTCGCATGTGACGGCGAGGCACCTGGACTATGCGCTGCTGTGTCATGGAACAAAGCTGGCGTATTGCGCAAAGTTCGAACAGCTTCCGGAGGCGATGAAGATTGTGCAGCCCACGATCTTTGTTGCCGTGCCGAGGGTCTACGAAAAAATCCGGCAGGCAGTCGAGGGCAAGTCGGCAGCTTCTCCGGTGAAAAACAAAATCCTTGCATGGGCGCTGAGTGTTGGTAAGGCGCATCGGGCTGACACGTTGAAAGGGAAGGAGCCTGGCGGGCTGAGCTGGAAGCTGGCGAATAAGCTGGTCTTCGGAAAGATCCGCGAGGCGTTCGGCGGGAAGGCGCACATCTTTATTGCAGGTGGAGCTCCGCTGGGAATGGACACCGCAGGATGGTTTGCGGATGCGGGGATCCGTATCTTCGAAGGCTATGGACTAACGGAGACTTCGCCGGTCATTGCGCTGAACTATCCGAGTGCTCATCGGATTGGAACTGTAGGAAAGCCGCTGGAGAATGTGCAGTGCCGCATTGCAGTGGATGGCGAGCTGGAGGTCAAAGGACCTTCGATCTTTGAGGGGTACTGGAAGAAGGATCAGGAGACAAAGGAGACCTTCACTGCGGACGGCTGGTTCAAGACCGGTGATATCGGAAATATTGATCAGGATGGTTTTCTTTCGATCACCGACCGCAAGAAGGAGTTGTTGAAGACAAGCGGCGGAAAGCTGATCGCTCCGCAGCCGATTGAGAACAAGTTAAAGGCAAATCACCTGATAGGACATGCGGCGATGGTGGGAGATAAGCATAAGTTCGCCTGCGTACTGCTCTCTCCGAACCTTGCGGCGTTGAAGGGCTGGGCAAAGGGGCAGGGAATACAGACGGAGGACGCGACTGTGCTTGTGAAGGATCCCAAGGTGGTGAAGGAGTATCAGGAGATCGTGGATCGAGTGAATCAGGAGCTAGCCCATTTTGAGAGCATCAAGCGGATGCTGGTGGTTCCTGATGAATGGAGTGTGGAGACGGAGGAGCTGACTCCGAGCCTGAAACTGAAGCGTCGCGTGGTGGAGAAGAAGTACGCTCGCGAGATTGCAGATTTTTATGCTGATGAGGCGACGTCGAAGGGATAGATCCCTGCCGCTCAGGAAACACAGATCCTTCGGCTCCGTTGCCGCAAAAAATGCGCCAACTTCGCTCAGGATGACACTTCCATAAATTTAGAGAAATTGAATGATGCAAGGAGACGGAATGAAGAGCGAGTGGCGGCTGTTGGGAGTGGTTTTGCTGGCGAGTCAGGTTTGTGTTGGGCAAATAACAACTCCTCCCTCGTGTTCGGTGGACCCGGCCAGCAGGCCAATGACATTGACGACATCGAAGCGGCCATCGCCAGAACAGGTTCGAGAGACGGCAGAGGCAGCAGCGGCGGATCCTACGGTATTGGTGGCTGCAGAACCTGTTCCTAACTTTGGCACAGAGCGCTATCGGCTAGCTGATTATGCAGAGTGCACAGGAACCGTAGGGTGTTATTGGGCTGATCTGGATGCTCAGACAAAGCGAGCAGAGACCGTACTGGAGCGGGCGATTGCTTCGAAGAAGAAGGGAGAGAAACTGGCAATCGTTCTGGATATCGATGAGACGTCGATGACGAACTTCTGCGAGTTGCGGCGAGAAGACTATGGCTTCCTATTAGCAGCGTTCAATAAATGGGCGATGTCCCCTGAGGCGGCGATGCCGATTCCGGGCACGGTGCGTCTGGTGAACAAAGCACAGGCAGCGGGTGTGGATGTCTTCTTTATTACGGGGCGATGGGAGGAGCAGCGGGAGGCAACAGCCAGGAATCTGGAGAGCGCAGGGTTCAAAGGATGGAAAGGGCTGGCGCTTCGCGCAGGATCGCAGAAGCAGATGACGACGGTGGATTATAAGAGTCAGGAACGACAAAAGATCGTTGACGCGGGCTATCGCATCGTATTGAACATGGGCGATCAATGGAGCGATCTGAACGGACAGGCGCGTGGAGAGACGAGTGTGAAGCTGCCGAATCCGTTCTATTATCTGCCTTGATTGCGGAGGTGAAGGGATGGAATCTGTGGATGCCCCAGAGGCGGAGCAAGCGAAAGCGCTGCTTCGCCAGGCTATTTATGAGCACAGACGTTTTTTGAATCCTGTGCCAACGTCAGTGGGTGGATGGGAGACGCTGCGTAAGGCGCTTCCGCTTTATCTTCGGAATAAGGAAGAGAAATCTCCACGGACACCGCTGGGGCCGTTCCGTACCGATGTAAGTCTCTATGGGACGCCACCAACAAGTGGACTGAGACTGACATGGATGGGGCACTCATCGACGCTGGTGGAGATCGATGGAATGCGGGTGCTGGTGGATCCGGTGTGGGATCAGCGAGCTTCTCCGCTACGGTGGGCGGGACCGAAGAGGTTCTTTGCAGCTCCACTCAAGCTGAAAGATATGCCTCGACTGGATGTGGTCATTGTCTCGCACGACCACTACGATCACTTAGGCGAGTGGACGATTCGGAACCTTGCGAAGCTGCCGGCGTTGCGCGATACGGAGTGGGTGACCTCGCTAGGAGTGGGCGAGATTCTGGAAGAGTATGGAGTGAAGAAACGCCGCATCACGGAGCTGGACTGGACACAGAGCATCGGCGATGCATCGCTTGAGATTACGGCATTGCCATCGAGACATTTTTCTGGGAGAAGCATGTTCAACCGCTTCGAAACTCTGTGGTCGTCGTTTGTGTTGAAGGGACCGAAACACAATGTCTATTACGGAGCCGATTCGGGATGGTGGCCCGGGTTTAAAGAGATCGGTGATGCGTATGGGCCGTTCGATGTGACGATGCTTGAGATCGGGGCCTACAACGAACTGTGGAAGGACATTCATCTTGGGCCCGATGGAGCGGTGCGGGCGTTCGAAGAACTGGGTAGCAAGGGCCTTCTGATGCCGATTCACTGGGGCCTGTTTGACCTGGCGATGCATGGATGGCGACAGCCGATCGAGCGATTCTGCGAGCTTGCAGACGAGAAGGGCATTGCGACGTGGATTCCTGAGCCCGGGATACCGACGGAAGTGGTGCGCGAGACTGCGCTGCGGTCGGAGTGGTGGCGCTGAAGCTGCGGTATCATGCTCCCGACGTAGAAAAGGAGATTCGATGCGCATTGGAGTGTTGACTGGTGGTGGTGATTGCCCGGGGCTGAATGCCGTGATTCGTGCGGCGGTACGGAAGGGGATTCTCCACTATGGCGATGAGTTCATTGGGTTTATGGAGGGATGGCGTGGCGTTCTGGAGGATGTCACCATGCCTCTGAACCTGGAGACGACGTCGGGGATTTTGCACAAGGGCGGCACGATTTTGCGTTCGTCGCGGACGAACGTGAAGAAGATTCCGGGTGGATTTGAGAAGTGTGTGGAGGTGCTCCAGAAGCATAAGCTGGATGCTCTGATTGCACTGGGTGGAGACGATACGCAGTCGATCTCCCTGGCGCTGAGTGAGCGCGGAGTGAAGTGTGTCGGCGTGCCGAAGACGATCGACAACGATCTGAATGGAACAGATGTCTGCTTTGGCTTCGATACGGCGGTGAGCATTGCGACAGAGGCCGTGGACCGGTTGCACTCAACCGCGGAGGCACACAATCGTGTCATCGTCGTCGAAGTGATGGGGCGCGATGCGGGATGGATTGCGGTGACGGCGGGAATTGCAGGCGGAGCCGATGCGATTCTGGTTCCAGAGGTCCCGATCGATATCGACGAGGTTTGCAAGCTGGTGAAATATCGGCATGACCATGGGAAGAAGTTCTCGATTGTCGTCGTAGCCGAAGGCGCGAAGTTGCCGGAAGGAGAGCAGGCCACGCACGGAACCGCGGTGGATTCCTTCGGCCATGCACGGTTGAGCGGCATCGGGCAGGCGTTGGCTGAGGAGATCGAGAAGCGCACGAAGTATGAGACCCGCAGCGTAAACCTGGGGCATACCCAGCGTGGTGGTACTCCCACAGCGTATGACCGAATGCTGGCGACGCGGTATGGTGTGGCGGCGATCGATCTGGTCCATGCAGGTAAGTTCGGACGCCTTGTGGTGCTGAAGGGAACGCAGATCTCGGATATTCCGATTGCTGATGCCATTGCGAAGAACCGGACGGTCGGAAAGGACCTGCTGGACGTGGTAAAGGGCCTTCAGCCTCCTGTTTAGTGATGAGTTATCAGTAACTTGCTAAGCAATAGCTGAAGAATTTGATTGAAATGGGCGGACGAAAGGGAATACAAAGAGATTGCCGGGTTGTCCGGAACTCTTCCCGGTTTCGCCCATTTTCTTCTGAGGTAAGGAGGTTCTTATCCGATGGCACATGCACAGGTAGCATTCCGCGAGGTGATGGATATCCGGCAGGCATCGGAGTATCTCGGGATCAGTGGAGATACGTTGTATCGCTATGCCTCGGAGGGATTCATCCCTGCTTTCAAATTGGGCAATCGCTGGCGTTTCAAGAAGTCTCTGCTGGATGCGTGGATGGATGAGAAGAGCGGTGTGAAGACGTCAGCTCCTGCCGTAGTTGCTCCGAAGCAGAAGAAACCAGCAGGCCGAGCACGCTGATCTCTGTAGATCTGGCATCTTTGTTCTTACCGGCGAATCCAATCATTTCATGAAAGAACTTGTTCGTTGCAGCTGGGCAGGGAGCGATCCGCTATATCGTGCTTACCACGATGAGGAGTGGGGCGTGCCGCTGTATGACAGCCGGACGTTGTGGGAGATGCTGATGCTCGAGGGGTTTCAGGCGGGACTCTCGTGGATCACGATTTTGCGCAAACGCGATGCTTTCCGGAAGGCATTTCATAACTTTGATCCGGTGAAGGTCGCGAAGATGAAGGAAGCCGACGTGGAACGGCTTCTGGAGAACCCGGGGATCATACGGTCTCGGGCAAAGATTGAAGCGACGATTGGCGGCGCGAAGGCCTATTTAAAGATGCAGGCGGAAGGAGAAGACTTCTCCCAATGGGTATGGAAGATGGCTGGCGGTAAGCCGATTCTGAATACAACTGGAGTTGTTCCCGCAAAGACTGCGTTGTCGGAAGAGGTATCGAAGGCGCTGAAGAAACGCGGTTTTAAATTTGTCGGGCCGGTAATTGTCTATGCATGGTTGCAGGCCACGGGCATTGTGAACGACCACGCCTTGAAATGTTTTCGGCGAACGTAGCCCGCTGGTAAAAACAGGTTCCTCTGCGTTGTTCTGGAATGACAAAGCAAAACTCAGACGGGTTGCAGGGTATGAATCGTGAGCTCTGGTGCGCAGGCGAAACGGAAGGGCAGGCCAACAGCTCCGATTCCACGATTGACGTAAAGCTGCATCTTCCCTAAGCGGTAGTTCCCCATGACATATTTCTGGCCGAGTGGAGGAAGGATCAACGGACCATAGAAAGGGATTCGAACCTGGCCTCCGTGTGAGTGGCCGGAGAGCATCAGGTCTACGAATTTTCCGCGAGGGTGTTTGATGACACTGTCAGCCAGATCCGGTTCGTGGAACATCAGGAGAACGGGGCCGTCGGGTGCCTCCGGAATGGTGAAGCCGAGATCGGGGCGGCGGGTTGCGTCATCCGCTCCACAGAGCCATATACGAGAGCCGGAGCGTTCTATGGGGACGTGCTCATTGACCAGGACCGGGATTTTAGTCGAACGCAATGCTCCGATTACCAGAGGAGCGCTGACGGCGACGTCGTGATTGCCCAGGACGCAGTAGGTTTGAGGAGCCTTCAGGCGGCTGAGGATCTCGGCGCAGCGGTAAGCAGCGTGACGGCTGTCGATAAAGGTGAGAGAGCCACGGGTGACGAAATCGCCGGTGACGAGGACGAGATCAGGCGCAAGGGCATTGATTTTGTTGACGACGTGCTCGAGGAAAAAGGGCTCGGTGAACTCGTCGAGGTGAATATCGGAGATCTGGGCAATGCGGAAGTCGTGAAAGGCGGAGGGAAGATTGGCGATTGCGACGCGGTTTTCGACAACGTCGACCTCGTGACGGGCGATCTCACCGGCGTAAAAGGCAAGTCCGGCAGCGGTAAGACCAGAACCAAGAATGAATCTTCTACGCGTAAGGCTCGGCTTCGAGGAATCGCGTAAGGCAACGGACATAGTTCATGATAACGGTTCCTCGCGCCCGAAAGCTACGTCGCGAGGCGCTCCGGTTGAGTAGAATCAAAAAGATGAACTTTCGAGCGCGGAGGACAAAGGCAGCCCGGGCTGTAAGCAGAGCCGGGGTGGATGGATTGCTTGTGACCCATCTTCCCGATGTTCGCTACCTGTGTGGCTTTACCGGATCGAATGCTGCCCTGACGTTGTCAGGGAGCAAGGCGGTGCTCTTTACCGACGGGCGGTATACCGCCCAAGCAAAGGCGGAGGCTACAGGAACCCGCGTCGTGATCGCGAAGAAACCAGCCGTTACGGCGGCTTGCGAATCGCTGGCTGAGGCAGGTGTCAAGCGATGTGGTTTCGACGCTGAGCAGACGACAGTGGCCTTGCTGGATTCCATGCGTAAAGCGGTTCCGGCAAAGGTGCGGCGAGGAATGTTCGTGCCGGTCCAGCCTTTGATCGCAAGGCTCCGTGAGGTGAAGGATTCCGACGAGATTGCAAAGATCCGTGCTGCCGCTCAACTCGGTTGCCAGCTTTTTGATGAGATGCTGGAGTACCTGCGTCCGGGGTTGACTGAGAGAGAGGTTGCGGCCACGCTGGAGCATCGGGCGCGGCTGGCCGGAGCTGAGGCGATGTCGTTTGAGACGATTGTGGCCAGTGGAGAGCGCAGCGCTTTTCCTCATGGACGCGCCAGCGAGGCGAAACTGCCTCGTCGAGGCTTCGTGACGCTCGACTTTGGTGTTGTTCTAGATGGATATATGAGCGACATGACGCGGACGGTCCACCTGGGTAAGGCACAGTCCGAAGAGCGGGAAGTGTATGATGCGGTTCTGGAAGCGCAGCAGGTGGCGGTCTCTGCCGTGGCTGCGGGCGTGACTGCCGGAGATGTGGATGAGGCAGCACGAAGCGTTTTGCGCGGAGCAGGGCTCGACGGATGGTTTACGCACTCCACCGGTCACGGAGTTGGGCTTGAGATTCATGAGGGGCCACGGCTTGCGGCGAGGCAGACGCAGCCGCTGGAGCAGGGGATGGTGATCACGATTGAGCCGGGGGTATATATGCCGGGCAAGTTCGGATTGCGTATCGAAGATATGGTGCTGGTTACGGCGGCGGGCGGCGAAGTGCTAACGCCGAGTGTGAAGGCCTGGATTGAGTTGTAATAACAAGAACGTGCCGCAAAGAGGCACAGGAGAGAAGATGGACGGAACAAAGATGCAAGAGCTTCGTGAGCTGGTCGAATTCCTGAAGGCGAATGAGATCGCCGAGTTCGACATGGAGCAGGACGATCTGAAGGTGAGGATCAAGTTTGCAGGTGCAGCCGCGGCTCCGACAACCAGTCTGGATCTTTCTCAACTGAGCCGTCTGGTATCTTCTGCGCCGGCAGTTGCAGCTCCTGCCACCCAGGCGGTTTCTGCGACGGCATCGGCCAACCCGGCTGCTGAGGAGAAGCTGCACGAGGTGAAGTCGCCCATCGTAGGGACGTTCTATGAGTCGCCCGCTCCCGGAGCCCCTTCATTTGTGCAGGTCGGAGATCAGGTCGAAGCCGGGCAGGTATTGTGTATCGTCGAGGCGATGAAGCTAATGAACGAGATCGAGTCCGATGTGGCCGGTGAGGTGGTCAAGAGAATCGCCACCAGTGGCCAGCCGGTGGAATATGGTCAGCCGCTGTTTGCGATTCGGCCACGATAACGGCATTCGATAACGTTTGACGGGAAGGCATCTGGATTTATGTTTCGGAAGGTATTGATCGCAAATCGTGGGGAGATTGCGCTGCGTGTAATCAGCGCGTGCAAGGAGATGGGCATCCGTACGGTTGCTGTCTACAGCGAAGCTGACAGAAATTCGCTGCATGTGAAGTTTGCCGATGAAGCCATCTGCATTGGCCCGCCACGCTCGGCGGAAAGCTATCTGAATGTGCCTGCTGTGATCTCGGCGGCGGAGATCGCGGACGTGGATGCGATCCATCCGGGTTATGGCCTGCTGAGCGAGAATGCCAACTTCGCGGAGGTGTGTCGCGCTTCGAATATCAAATTCATCGGGCCTCCCCCTGAAGTAACGCGCATGATGGGCGAGAAGTCCACGGCGCGCCAGACGATGAAGAAGGCGAAGGTGCCGATTCTTCCTGGCTCCGATGGAGTCATTGCCAGCGAGGGCGAGGCACTGGAATGGGCGAAGAGCGTCGGGTATCCAGTCATTCTGAAAGCAGTCGCAGGTGGTGGTGGACGTGGAATGCGTATCTGCCGCAGCGCAGAAGAGCTTCCCGCACTCTACAATCAAGCCTCGACGGAAGCCGCTAATGCTTTTGGCAATGGCGATCTCTATATGGAGAAGTTCATCGAGAAGCCCCGGCACATTGAATTTCAGGTGCTGGCCGATGAACATGGCAATGTGATGAGCCTCGGCGAGCGTGAGTGCTCCATTCAGCGACGGCATCAGAAGCTGATTGAGGAAGCGCCGAGTCTTCAGGTCACACCGAAGCTGCGCGAAGAGCTGGGAAAGACGATCAAGAAATCGCTTGAGAACATCGGGTACTGGAATGCCGGCACCATCGAGTTTCTGATGGATGAAGATGGCAAGATCTACTTTATCGAGATGAACACGCGCATCCAGGTGGAGCACTGCGTGACCGAGATGGTTACCGGAGTTGATCTGGTGAAGGCACAACTCAGGATCGCCGCTGGCGAAAAGCTGAACTCAATTGTGCCGGGACCGGTGGAGATTCGCGGCCACGCGATCGAATGCCGAATCAACGCCGAGCATCCGGATAAGTTCACTCCCAGCGCAGGCAAGATTACAGCGTTCAATGTACCGGGAGGAAACGGCGTTCGCGTCGATACGGCACAGTATGCCGAAGGCGTGGTGCCGCCTTATTACGACTCGATGATCGCCAAGCTGATCTGTCACGGCAAGGACCGTGAAGAAGCGATGAATAAGATGCAGCGAGCGTTAAGCCAGTTTGTGGTGCAGGGCATCCATACGACGATTCCTCTGCATCAGCGGATCTTCGCTGATCCGGAGTTTCGTGCCGGAACGTTTGACACGAAGTTCATGGAGCGCTTCCTGGAACGCCAGAAGGAAGAGCAGGCCTAAATGTAGGACGGCTCTTCGTCAGGAAATTGGGACCAGTGAATCAGGATCAGTCATCCTCGCGAACTTTAGTGCTTCCGCGTCTGTATGTCATTGCAGATGCGGAGATGCTGGCCAGTCGCGGTATAGAGCTTCGTCGATTTGCCGAAGAGCTGCGGGATGCGGGAGTCACACTGTTGCAGTACCGTGACAAACGAGCAGGAGAGGAAGAGGTTCTGAGGAATGCTCACCTGCTTACCGAAGTCTTCCGCGGAACAGAAGCCGTTCTGGTAATGAATGACTTTCCGGCGCTTGCACAACAGGCGGGATGGAATGCCGTGCATGTGGGGCAAGAGGACGCAGCGGTCGTTGAAGCGAGATCGTTACTGGGCCCTGGGGGCATCGTGGGCTGCTCGACTCACAACGATGAGCAGGTGCGTGCGGCAGAGGCCGTCGGCGCGGATTACATCGCGATCGGACCGGTATTTTCGACCTCTACAAAGCTGAATCCCGACCCAGTGGTTGGGTTGGAAGGAGTGCGTCGAGCGCGAGCTTTGACGAAATGTCCGCTGGTCGCGATTGGAGGGATTACTCCTGAAAATGCAGCCAGCGTGATCGAGGCAGGGGCAGACGCCATCGCGGTGATTGGAGCTTTATTGCGTTCAGGAGCCGATCCAGGAACTTTGGTGCAAGAGTTCCTGGAGGTCATGCCACTTACCGTTCCTCCACAATAAGAAACAGGTCGAAGGAAAGATCGGGAGAGACATTCTGTCTTATTTGCGGTAGAACAGACTGCAACGTGAAAGTTTCCGTGAACCAAACTGATAGCCCACCGCAGTTTATCCAGGGGATGGGATTGTTCTCTGCGACGGCCATCGTGATGGGGTCGATGATCGGCTCGGGCATCTTTATTGTTCCCGCGGATATGTCTCGCGTGCTGCAGTCTCCGGCGCTGCTGATTGCGGCATGGCTGGTGACGGCGGTGATGACCATCATTGGAGCGTTAAGTTACGGGGAACTGGCTGCGATGATGCCGAAAGCAGGCGGCCAGTATGTCTATCTTCGTGAAGCCCTGGGGCCACTCTGGGGTTTTCTTTATGGGTGGACGCTCTTTCTGGTGATCCAGACGGGAACGATCGCCGCGGTTGGCGTTGCATTTGGCAAATTCCTCGGGGTCTTCGTTCCTTCTATCAACACGACTCATTGGCTTTGGCATATCGGGCATGTTCCTGCGTGGCACGTTGGGCCGATGGTGTTGGGCAATATGGACCTTGGGGTTAATACGGCCAATCTTGTTGCCATTCTCATCATCGTTTTTCTGACCTTTTTGAATACGCATGGCGTGAAGACGGGAGCGGCGGTCCAGAACCTCTTTACTTCGGCCAAGGTGCTAGCTCTGGCTGCTGTTGTTCTGGTCGGGGTTGTCGTTCGCGATCCGGCGGCCATTGCGGCGAACTTCGGTGCAGGCTGGAAAAGTTTCTGGGCCGGTGCAGGTTGGAATACGCTCCATGTATCCCAGTTCGGCGGAAGCGAGTATGTCGGATTGTTGACGATCCTGGCTGTTGTGCAGGTGGGATCACTGTTCAGCGCCGATGCCTGGAACAACGTGACGTTTACCGCAGGAGAGATTCGTAATCCGAAGCGCAACCTTCCGCTCTCGCTGGCGATTGGAACGGGCGTAGTACTGCTGCTCTACGTGCTCTGCAACTTTGTATACCTAAGCGTTCTTCCCTTGGCTGGCGATCCCCATGCCACTACGATTGCAGGACGCGGCATTCAGTTTGCCACCGAGGACCGGGTAGCAACGGCGGTGATGGAACGGGCTTTTGCCGGATACGGGGCGAAGCTGATGGCGATTGCGATCCTGATCTCGACCTTCGGATGCGTGAACGGAATGCTGTTGGCCGGGGCCCGGGTCTATTACGCCATGAGCCGCGACGGTCTGTTCTTCAAGTCGGTCGGAAAGTTGAGCGAGCGATCGAAGACGCCGGTCAACTCCCTTTGGGTGCAGTGTGGCTGGACGTGCCTTCTGTGCCTCTCGGGAAGTTACGCGCAACTTCTGGATTATGTGATCTTTGCGGTTCTGATCTTCTATATTCTTACGATTGCCGGTTTGTTTATTCTGCGCAGAACCCGACCGGAGGCCCCGCGGCCTTACCGGGCGATTGGGTATCCTGTGTTGCCGGCACTTTATGTAGTGATGGCGGCGTGGATTTGTTTTGTACTATTGCGTTACAAACCTCAATATACTTGGCCGGGGCTGTTCCTCGTTCTGCTTGGCGTTCCCGTGTACCTGGTATGGAGGCGGCAGGACGCAGCAGCTGGTGCAGAGGCCGCCGAACTAGAAACCACAGGGACGTAACCAAGGAGAGCTGAAGAACGAATATGTCGATGTTGTTTGCAAAAAAATCGATGGACCTTCTGATGAAGGAGGCCGAGGGCGAGGGAGAGAATACGCTGGAGCGTGCGCTGGGACCGTTTCAGCTGACGGCGCTCGGAGTCGGGGCCGTGATCGGCGCGGGCATTTTTGTGATGGCGGGCCTGGGGGCGCATTACGCAGGCCCGGGATTGATGCTCTCGTTTGTCCTTTCGGGTTTGGGTTGCGGATTCGCCGGCCTTTGCTATGCGGAGTTCGCGGCGATGATTCCGCTGGCCGGATCGGCTTACACCTACGCCTACGCGACGCTGGGCGAGTTGATTGCCTGGATCATCGGCTGGGACCTGACGCTGGAGTACGCCATGGGCGCGAGCACGGTCAGCTCGGGCTGGTCGAATAATTTTGTCGAGCTGCTCAATGTCTTCAACCTCAAGTTTCCGCTATGGCTGGCTTATGACCACTGGACGGGTTTGCGCAAGGCCATGGAGGAGGTAGGCCGGGACGTGATGTCTCGCAGTTTCCCATCTCTAGCACCCGGGTCGCAGGACTACATCAAGCAGATGAGTGAACTGATCGCCGCTCCTACAGCGGACATGGTGACCAGGGCACATCAGGTGCTTGGTGCTCCAACTCTCTTTGGGCACGAGATCGGTATCAATCTTCCCGCTCTTATCATTGCGCTCCTCATCACGACGGTGCTGGCGATCGGAATCAAGGAGTCGGCAAAGTTTAATTCGACGATCGTGGTAGTGAAGGTTGCCGTAGTGCTGTTTGTCATCGGGCTGGGCGCAAAGTATGTGCACCCCGGCAACTGGGGAACGAACTGGCACGAGTTCGCCCCGTTTGGCATGAGTGGCATTGGCGCTGCTGCGGCGTACATCTTCTTCGCATACATCGGTTTTGACGCAGTCTCAACGACGGCTCAGGAAGCGAAGAATCCGCAGCGCGACCTGCCGATCGGCATGATCGCCTCGCTGTTTGTCTGCACCCTGCTTTATATCGGCGTTGCGGCGGTGCTTACAGGCATGGTGCCATGGCAGTCGGTGAATATCGAAGCTCCGCTGGCCCGGGCATTTCTGGATCGCGAGCTAGTCTGGGCTTCGGACGTTATCGTGGTTGGTGCCTTGGCGGGCCTGACCTCTGTGATGCTGGTGATGCTGCTGGGGCAGACGCGCGTGCTCTACGCGATGGCCTCGGACGGACTGCTGCCGAAGAAGTTCTTCGCCGAGGTGCATCCCCGGTTCCGCACGCCGTTCAAGAACACCTTTCTGGTGGGAACCCTGGCGGGCGTTGTTGGAGCGGTAACCCCGATCGACGATATCGGCAAGATGGTGAACATCGGCACGCTGCTGGCGTTTGTAATCGTCTGCACCTCGATCCTTGTGCTGCGCAGAACCGATCCTGGGCGCCACCGCCCGTTCCGGACTCCCTGGGTGCCGTTTGTACCGGTCATGGGCATCCTTGCCAATGGCTACCTGATGGTCAAGTTGGGCTGGTTGAACTGGGCCCGGTTGATCGTATGGCTAGCGATCGGTCTGGTGGTGTACTTCACCTACAGTGTGAAGCACAGCCGGGTGCGGCAGCGTCTGACGAACTCCGTCGGAGTGAAGGGGTAGCCCCCTATCTTTTTGCTCAAAATATTTGAAACAAAGAAGATAGATCCGGACTTCCAAACAGAAAGACCCAGCCGTATGGCTGGGTCTTTCTGTTTATCTCCTGAAATCAGTGTAGCAAAGTAAACAGGGAAAACCTGCAATTTTGAAACGACTCTATTTGGCTTTTTATCAGTTGGTTAGAGGTTTTGGGGTGTTGACAAGGAATTCGTTTCGACAATCTTTAATGAGTTTGCGGGAAATTCGGTGATTTCTCCGCTTCGGCGGCTTCGCCACCTTCGGTCGAAATGACACCGAAGAAATGATGGCTTTTGGCTGTGCGATTCGATGACTACAAAAGAAATTTGTAGAACAGGCAGGGGACGGAATCGATCCTTCATCGTGGCCCTTCATGGAGGATGAAGATGAAGTGCAGATCCTTCGACTTCATCTGTGACGCTAAATTTCTCTTAGAATCACGCGGCGGTGGTTCTGTTCCTGATCGCTACATCGCGACTTCCTATTGGCTTGATGTGTCGATCCAACAAAGCATCTAACAGGATCGATTTGGGAAGATGAGGTTGAAGCGAGTTCAGAAGAGAGGTCTCTTTACGGATTTCTCACACGCTCCCTTGCAATAATGGAACTATGAAGCGGCGTGTTATCCGGCAGTATGAGCTTATCCGCAAGATTGGCGCGGGCGGCAGCGGGGTGGTCTTTCTCGCCAACGACACGCTGCTCCAGCGTCCGGTCGTTATCAAGCTGCTGCGGCGGGGAAATCTAACGATCGAGCAGATGCGCACGACGCAGCTGAGAGAGGCGCGGTTGGCTTCTGCCATTGATCATCCTAATGTCTGCGCGATCTATGACGTTGGAGAGGCTCCCGCTGAGTCGGGTGATGTGGAAGAAGCCTACATCGTGATGCAGTACATTCCCGGCAAATCGCTGGACAAGATCATCTCCGAGGGGCCTTCCAGCCTTCAGCTTGTACTTTCGGCCGGGATTCAGATTGCTGATGGTCTTTCTGCAGCGCACTCGCTCGGAATCTTTCATCGCGATCTAAAGCCTGCAAATGTCATGCTGACCGATGGCGGCCTGATCAAGATTCTCGATTTCGGCCTCGCACGTCGACTTTCACTGGATAAGGCGGACTTCGATCCTTCGGCCCCATCGGATCCGCGCTCGCTGCCACCGCTGGGTGCGACCTACACTGCGCGAGGAGGAACGATTGCCTACATGGCTCCGGAACAGTTTGTTACGGGCCAGTCGTCGGTGCAGTCCGATATCTTCGCCTTTGGGCTGATCCTTTATGAACTTGCGACGGGACGCCATCCCTTCCATCGGCCCGACGCGCCGGATTTTCAGACGATCCGCGCGACCCAGTTCGCCGATCCGCCTCCGTTGCGAGAGATCAATCCTGCACTGCCGGAGGAACTGGAAAGCGTGATTCTGCGCTGCCTCGAAAAGCAGCCTGCTGCACGTTTTGCCTCTGCCGCCGACGTTCGCGAAGCGCTGAAGACGATCATGCGCTCGATGCAGTTGGATTCGGTTTTGATGCCGGGGGGAGAGTCGCTTACGCTCCATTCGCAAAACCGAAAAGCATTGGAGACTCCGGAAGAGGAGAAGCGGACTACGGGAATCCTCTCCATGTTGGCCGAGCGTTTTCGCGAATCCGGAACTTCGACGACGAGTGCGAAGCAGGAGGCCAGCATCGTTGTTTTGCCATTCATCAACTACGGCCCGTCCGATGTGGCTCCGCTGTACGGTTATGCGCTTGCCGATGCCATAGCCACGCGTTTGGCGCGTATGAGTTCGCTGGTTGTTCGACCATCCAGCTCGCTGGCTTCTATTCCGACTCATCAGCTCGATCCGCTGAGTGTCGGGAAGAAGTTGTTGGTTGACTTTGTATTGGCAGGAAACTTCCTTCGTTCTGAAAAGGGATTCGATCTGAACTGGCAGTTGCTGGATGTTACTCGCCAGAGTGTTCGCGCCGGAGGCTCTATTAATGTGGCCTCCTTCGATCTGGTTCGGGTTCAGACGGAGATCTGCAACGAGGTCTTCAGTACACTTCAGGGGGTTGGTGGTCTTTATGGCCGGGAAAATGTGCATCGCCCTCCGTCGCTTTCGGAAGACTTTTCGGAAGAGTACCTACAGGCCCGTGCTTTGCTTTCTTCTTTTATGACCCGTACCGGGAGCCGGGATGATCTCGATCGTGCTCGAGAGCTCTTCGATTCGGTTATTAAAAGCAATGAGAATTACGCTCCAGCGTGGTCAGGCTTGGGGATAACGCAGCTCCAGTACACGCGCCATGGCCTGGGCGGACAGATGCATCTGCTGGAAGCGCGCCGCGCCTTCGATCGCGCGTTGCAGCTTGATCCGGGCTCGATCGAAGCGAATCTCTATCGCGTTTACATGCTGCTCTCGCGTGGAGAGAAAGAGTCTGCCCGTCACGGCATCGAGCATCTTCTGCAGACTGCCGGCAATGATTGGAACGTGCGCATGGTTGCCGGAATTACCCTGCGGTTCGATGGCATGTACGATGAGGCCCTGGACCAGTTCAATGCCTCGTTGCGTATGAATCCTTCCAACGCAGCGATGATCTACAACCATCGCGCCAGGGTCTACCAGTATCAGAACCAGCTGGAGCTGGCGGCGGACGAGATCGAGAAGGGACTTACTCTGGAGCCGCGTCAGCCTCTTTTGCGAATCTCGCTGGGCTATCAGCAGATGCGTACGGGGAATCTGCCAGCGGCCATTGAGACACTGGAAAGTGTTATTCGCGATGAAAAGTCGCTTCGTATTGTCTTTCCCACGATCGCGCTCTGCTACGTGCAGCTGGGAGATCGTGAGAAGGCCGCGACCTTCATCATTGATGAGACTCTTGCAGCTGCTGAAGCCGATAGCGAGATGGCCTATCGGCTTGCTACTTATTTTGCGGTGGATGGAGACGAGAGTGAGGCATTGCACTGGCTGCGCCGAGCCATCTACTTAGGGAACGAAAACTATCCCTGGTTCTCGAAGAATCCAGCGTGGAAACGGCTTTCGGGGCATACCGACTTCGAACGCATCCTGGAAGACCTGAAGAAGAGCTATCGCCGTAACCAGAAGAATTGGAAACGCCTGCTGTCTCAAGTGCGGGATTAGCGTAAAAAGTGCTTCAGCGAAAAGAAAAGAGTCCCTCAGCGGCTGAAGCCGCATTTGAAATCAAGCCTCTTGCGGCACGGCTAAAGCCGTGCCCTTAACAAAACAGAGGTTTTTCAACCGCTCTTAAAACATGTTGATAGCTGGAGAAGCGGATTTCTCCACTTCGGCGGCTTTGTCGCCTTCGGTTGAAATGACACGATATCGGAGATTGAAACCTAAAACTCAACTCTTCAGCGCGAAGCATAAAAAAGGCGAGCCAAAAAGGCTCGCCTTAAATCAGGAGAAAACAACTAGTTGGTAGTTGCGACGGCAGGCTGGGTATTCATGGCCATCCCGGCGTTGGTATTGGAATGAAGCGGTTTCAGCATAATGGGGCTGGTGAGGCTGAAGACGAGCCGGGAATCCTTGTCCAGCGTGGCCTGACGCTCCTGCTTCAGCCACATTACGGTGCTGGCGCCTGCGCCAATGCCTGCTCCGACGACTGCACCAACGCCGCCCCCTATCATTGCGCCTGCGACGGCTCCGCTGCCAGTCGCGAGGGCCGTGACAGCGAGTGTCTCCTTGGCGCGATCACGGCGCTTCAGCGTGCCTTCGCGGTCGATGTTGAAGCTGCCTAAAGTGGTGTCGATCAACTGGGCGTGAACGACGTACATGGTGCCGTCGGGCAAGGTGACGCTTTCGGGTTCCAGGTGCAGGGAGGCAGCTCCTGAGATACGACGACCGGCGTGCACGGAGGTGACTTGTCCTTCAAGGATGGACCCGATGGGAATGATTACGCGGCCATTATTTGTAATCGGCTCCATGATCTCGGCCGTAAATTTCGTTCCGGGAGCAGTCGTCTCAGTAGAGAGAGTTTCCTGCATCCGGACGCGCAACAGTGTTCCTTCATTAAGCTCGCCTTCGCGCTCGGGCACGCTCGTCACAATCTGCGCATCGACATCCTGATCCGAGGCGGAAGTGGCCGTTGCTGTCGTCGTTACAGCTCCTGCATAGGGCACGTAAGGACCATAGCCATCATTAGCCTTGTCGGCTTTGGCGGCTGAGGGCTTTGCCTGGGTCAACGGGCGACGCGTAGATTCTGCCTCAGGCCTTGCCTGAACCGCAGCATCGCCGTTATCAGCGTCGATTGTGACGGGTTCCGGGTTGGAGACACCGGTTCGCGCGGTCTGTGCTGCAAGCGGAAGAGCCGCGGTCATCAACACGGCTGCAGGAATCATCCGAATCTTCATGGGGTCAACATCCTCCCGAACGGGTCATAGCACGTGGTGCACGTGCAACCGTTCCTGAAACGAGTTTAAGAGCTTGCGAAGCTCAATTGCGTAAATCCCTGGGAGGGGAATCGAGGCTGCTACTACATTCCAAAACACCTGTACATGTCTGTAGTTGCATTTCCATGCAGTTCACGCGGAGCCCTGAGTTCCTTTGCTAGAATCCAAAAAGTGAGTTTCTCCGGCGCAAAGATCGTGGAGACAATCGGTTTAGCTGGCGGTCAGACCTTTTTTGTGGACCGCCGTCCGAAGCTCAACGAGCGCCTTACGCACCGTATTGTTCCCGAAACCTTCGGATCACCCAACGACAGGAGCAACATGACTGAGATCGTCTCGATACATGCCCGCGAAATTCTTGACTCCCGCGGCAACCCCACTGTTGAAGCTGACGTCGTTCTCGACGGCGGAGCCCGTGGCCGTGCAGCCGTTCCCAGCGGCGCATCCACTGGAGAGCATGAAGCTGTTGAACTGCGCGATGGCGATAAAGAGCACTACCTCGGAAAAGGCGTTCTCAAAGCAGTTGAGAATGTGGAGTCGATTCTCGCACCTGAGCTTACGGGCATGGACGCCTCGAATCAGCGCCTGATCGATGCGACGATGATTGCTATCGACGGAACGGAGAACAAGTCCAAGCTGGGTGCGAATGCTATCCTCGCGGTCTCGATGGCTGTCGCCCGCGCTTCGGCTGATGCTCTCAAGTTGCCGCTCTACCGCTACCTGGGAGGCGTCAATGCGTGCATTCTCCCCACACCCATGATGAACATTCTTAACGGTGGTTCCCATGCCGACTCCAATGTCGACTTTCAGGAGTTCATGGTGATGCCCGTTGGTGCAGAGAGCTTCTCCGATGCGCTTCGCTGGGGAACCGAAGTCTTCCACACCCTGAAGGGCGTACTTAAGAAGAAGGGCTACAACACGGCGGTTGGCGACGAAGGTGGCTTTGCTCCGAATCTGAAGTCCAACGAAGAGGCTGTCGATCTCATCCTTGAGGCAATTCAGCTCGCAGGCTATGAACCCGGCGAAGATATCGCCATTGCGCTTGACCCCGCCTCGAGTGAGTTTTATGACAAAGAAAAAGGGAAGTACATCTTCAAGAAGTCTGACAAACGTGAGCTAAGCTCTGCCGAGATGGCTGCTTTCTGGCAGGACTGGACCCAGCGTTATCCCATCATCTCGATCGAAGATGGTCTTGCTGAAGACGATTGGGACGGTTGGAAGATCCTGACCTCGGCAATTGGCGATAAGGTCCAGCTGGTTGGTGATGATCTCTTTGTTACCAATACGCGCCGGTTGCAGCAGGGCATTGAGCAGAAGGTTGCAAACTCCATTTTGATCAAGGTGAATCAGATCGGCACGGTTTCCGAGACACTCGATGCCATCGAGCTTGCCCGTCGTTATGGCTATACCTCGATCATCAGCCATCGCTCCGGTGAAACAGAGGACACCTTCATTGCTGACCTGGCTGTTGGTACCGGAGCCGGACAGATTAAGACGGGATCGGCCTCGCGTACTGACCGCATCGCGAAATACAACCAGCTTCTCCGTATCGAAGAAGAGCTTGGACAGGCTGCCCAGTTCCTCGGTATTGAATCAGTGAACTTCGGCGAATAGCCGGTTTGTTCTGTATGCGCCGGTGCCTTTGTGCATCGGCGCATTGTTTTTAAATTCGATTTACAGAAGGAGAGACGACGCTCTTCCGAAACCTGTCATCCTACTCACAAGTACCCACTTTTAGGCCAGGGTCGCTGCGTTCTGCGGTGTATCTTGGTTGGTGCACGCCGGTCAAAAGGAGCAGTGATATGCAGCTTGGCATGGTAGGTCTGGGAAGAATGGGCGCGAACATGGTTCGCCGCCTCGCAGCTCACGGACACGAATGTGTCGTCTATGATCGCTCTGCCGATGCCGTTGCCAGCCTTGCAAAAGAGAAGGGAATCACGGGTGCTTCCTCTCCTGAAGACCTCATCGCCAAACTGACTCCCCCTCGCCCTATCTGGCTCATGATTCCTGCCGGCGCTGTTGATCCCGTTATCGCCCAGTTTGTTCCGCATCTTCAGGCAGGAGACATCCTCATCGATGGTGGAAACTCCTATTACATCGACGATATCCGCCGCTCGAAAGAGCTTGCCTCCAAAAATATTCACTATGTTGATGTGGGGACCAGCGGAGGCGTCTGGGGGCTTGAGCGCGGCTACTGCATGATGATCGGCGGCGAGGACAACATCGTCCAGCATCTCGATCCCATCTTCCAGGTCATCGCACCCGGTCCGGGCGACGTCCCCCGTACACCTGACTTCAGCAAAATCGGCGGCACCGCTGAGCAGGGATATCTCCATTGCGGCTCCAATGGAGCCGGTCACTTCGTTAAGATGGTTCACAACGGAATTGAATACGGCATCATGGCTGCTTATGCCGAGGGACTGAACGTTCTAAAAGGAGCCAATATCGGCAAACACACCGAAGAGATCGACGCGGAGACTACTCCGTTGCGCGATCCCGAACATTATCAGTACGACTTCAATCTTCCTGCGATCACCGAGGTTTGGCGGCGCGGCTCAGTCATCGCCTCCTGGTTGCTTGACCTGACTGCCGCTGCTCTGGTTGAAGACCCGCAACTCTCTAAATTTGGAGGCCGCGTCTCCGACTCCGGCGAAGGCCGCTGGACGATTAAGGCGAGTATCGACGAAGGCATACCAACTCCGGTTCTCACCACGGCTCTTTACGAACGCTTCAGTTCACGCGGTCTGGCGGATTTTTCCGATAAGCTTCTTTCTGCCATGCGTTATGAATTTGGCGGACACCTTGAAAAACCTGCCAACAAATAAACTGCAAGCCATAAGGAGAGACACGATCTTGAGCGCGCAAGCCCCGACCATCCATCCTGCCATTCAATCCGACGCCCTTGTCTTCTTTGGGGCTACTGGCGATCTTGCCTACAAGAAAATCTTTCCCGCTCTCCAGGCAATGGTTAAGCGCGGTCACCTCAATGTACCTGTCATTGGTGTCGCCAAAGCCGGTTGGAATCTCGATCAGCTCAAGGCCCGTGCCAAGGACTCCCTTGAGCAGCACGGTGGCCTCGACCCTGACGCGTACCAAAAGCTCTGTTCGCTCCTCCGCTATGTTGATGGCGACTATGCCGATTCAGCCACCTTTACTGCTGTGCGTAAGGAACTAGGCTCGGCCCAGCATCCCGCTCACTATCTCGCGATCCCGCCCTCTCTCTTTGAAGAGGTTGTCGAGCAGCTGGTTCAATCCGGTTCAGCAAAGGGAGCACGCATGATTGTCGAGAAGCCCTTCGGTCACGACCTTGCCTCTGCTCAAGAGCTGAACCGAGTCCTCCACTCCGCATTTCCTGAATCCGCAATCTTTCGCATCGATCACTATCTCGCCAAGGGACCCGTGCACAACATGGTTTCCTTTCGCTTTTCGAATGCTTTTCTCGAACCGCTTTGGCATCGCGACTACATTGAAAGTATTCAGATCACCATGGCCGAAAATTTCGGTATCCAGGGACGCGGAGCTTTCTACGACCAGAACGGAGCGATCCGCGATGTCATCGAAAATCACATCTTCCAACTCATGTGCAATCTTGCCATGGAGTGTCCCGCTCGTCGTGACAGCGACTCGATCCGCGACGAGAAGGTAAAGGTCCTCAAAGCGATTCCTCCCATCCAAGCCTGCAATCTGGTCCGTGGCCAGTTCAACGGCTATAAGGATGAGAAAGGTGTAGCTCCTGATTCCACTGTCGAAACCTACGCCGCTCTCCGACTCGAAATTAAAAACTGGCGTTGGGATGGTGTGCCTTTCTATATCCGCGCCGGTAAAAATCTTCCCACCACTTGCACCGAAGTCGTCGCCCGCCTTCGCCGTCCACCTCAGACCAACCTTACCGATCCCGCTCCGCAGAACTATATGCGTTTCCGTATTCTCCCTGAGATGACCATCGCTCTTGCTGTCTCCGTTGCTGCTGCCGATGAAAATGGGCAGCGCTCTCTGGTTGAGCTAGAAGCCTGTCGTCATCCTCGTTCGGAGGAGATGGAGGCTTATGAGCGCGTGATTACCGATGCGATGGCAGGAGATTCAACTCTCTTTGCTCGTCAGGATTATGTCGAAGAGGCCTGGCGTATCGTCGATCCTGTTCTTAAAATCAACACTCCCGTCTATCCCTACGTGTCCAACACCTGGGGGCCTGCTGATGTTCCCAGCGAATCTCTAAGCAACGTCACTCCTCCTGGTGGCTGGCAATCTCCGCTAGCCGAGACCGCGGACAGCTTCCATGCCGTTTCGTGATTCAGGGGACAAGCCTTGCGAATCCGCGGGATTTGCGCCGTGAACGGTGTGTTGCTAAGCTCCGTCGTCTAAATATTTTGCATACTTTTGGGCGCGGAGAAGTGGTTGAAGAGGGGAGTGTGTCCGTACATCGCGCAATCGCTCAGCAGAGCACCCGAGGTTGCTGTTAGAATCTATTAAATCCACTCCTCGGAGAGGCAATGCAGGCAATCTTGGCGCTCGAAGACGGGCGTATCTTTCGCGGCAAAAGCTTTGGCGCAAGAGCGGAATGCTCTGGCGAAGTGGTCTTCAATACATCACTCACTGGCTACCAGGAGATTTTTACCGATCCTTCCTACGCCGGCCAGATCGTCGTTTTGACCAATCCTCACATCGGCAACTACGGGACTACACCCCACGATGCAGAGTCGAGAAAACCCTTTATTGAAGGGCTGGTTACACGCGAATTTTCTCCAGTCAGCTCTAACTGGCGATCTACCCAGGTCGCTGATGAATATCTTGAGCGATATGGCGTTCCTGTCATCGCTGAGGTCGACACCCGCGCTATCGTGCGTCACCTTCGCGCGAACGGAGTGATGCGTGGTGTCATCGCCAGCGGCGACAATTTGGACGTAGACGCGCTCGTCGCGAAGGCCCGCTCTATCCCCAAAATGGACGGGACAGATCTTGCGAGTGTTGTTACCACGAAGGAACCCTACAAGTGGGATGCGACCGAACCGAAGAACCAGACCGGCGATCCGTTGCTGAAGCCTGCTGTTGAAGGCGATACGCTGCATGTGGTCGCCTACGACTTCGGCATCAAACAAAACATTTTGCGTATGCTGGCGCGCGAAAACATCGACATTACGGTGGTTCCAGCCAGAACGCCAGCCGAGGAAGTACTCGCGCTCAACCCCGATGGTGTCTTCTTTTCGAACGGCCCCGGCGATCCCGAGCCACTCGACTATGCAATTGAGAACGTGAAGAAGCTGCAGGGGAAGAAGCCTATCTTTGGAATCTGCCTCGGCCATCAGATCTTTGGCCTCGCACTTGGCGGGAAGACCTACAAGCTGAAGTTTGGCCACCATGGCGGCAATCACCCGATCATGAATCATCGGACGGGTAAGGTCGAGATCACGGCGCAGAACCACAATTTCAATGTCGATCCCGATTCGCTGCCCGAGAACGTTGAGAAGACTCACACGAACCTTAACGATCAGACGCTCGCCGGCCTTCGCCATAAAACCGATCCGATGTTCAGCGTCCAGTATCATCCCGAGGCCAGCCCCGGGCCGCATGACTCTCACTATCTCTTCCAGGACTTCCGCAAGATGATGGAAGAGTGGAAGAAGTAATTTTGGTTTCAGGCATTAGACAAAGGGCGCGAAGCAAGCGCCCTTTGAAACGCCAGTAGGATTCAGCAACAAGAAAGACGTAAAGATGCCACGTAGAAATGACATCGCGAAGATTCTTGTGATCGGCTCCGGGCCGATCGTCATTGGTCAGTCGGCAGAGTTCGACTATTCCGGCACCCAGGCCTGTAAGGCACTTAAAGCCGAAGGGTATGAAGTCGTTCTGATCAATTCGAACCCGGCATCCATCATGACCGATCCTGAAGTAGCCGACCGCACGTACATTGAGCCTTTGAGCGCGGCATATCTTGAGGAGATCATCCGCATCGAATCCGAGATGATGCAGCCCGGTTCGGGCAAGTTTGCTGTTCTGCCCACGGTTGGCGGACAGACTGCCTTGAACCTTGCAGTCGATCTCGCCGACTCCGGCTTTCTCGAAAAGCACGGCGTAGAGCTGATCGGCGCCAAACTCGAAGCCATCAAGAAGGCTGAGGACCGTCTGCTGTTCAAGGATGCGATGAACAAGATCGGCCTCGATATGCCGAAGTCGCAGCTTGTGAACACTGTGAGCGCTGGACTCGAGTTCACCGCCAAGATTGGTTTCCCTGCGGTCATTCGCCCCAGCTTTACGCTCGGCGGCTCCGGCGGCGGCATTGCCTACAACCGCGAAGAGATGACCGAGATCCTCACTCGCGGCCTCGATCTGAGTCCAGTTCATGAGTGTTTGATTGAGGAGAGTGTACTCGGTTGGAAGGAGTATGAACTTGAGGTTGTTCGCGATCTCAAGGACAACGTCATCATCATCTGCTCGATCGAGAACTTCGATCCAATGGGAGTTCACACGGGTGACTCCATTACCGTCGCCCCCGCCCAGACACTCACGGATCGCGAATATCAGGTGATGCGTAACGCGGCGATCAACGTCATCCGCGAGATCGGTGTCGAGACTGGCGGAAGCAACGTGCAGTTCGCGGTCAATCCTCTGACCGGCCGCATGACGGTTATCGAGATGAACCCACGCGTCTCGCGCTCTTCTGCACTTGCTTCAAAGGCTACGGGCTTTCCCATTGCGAAGATCGCGGCTCGGCTCGCTGTTGGTTACACGCTCGATGAGATTCAGAACGACATTACCAAGGCGACGCCTGCCTGCTTCGAGCCGACCATCGACTACGTGGTGGTGAAGATTCCGAAGTGGCAGTTTGAGAAGTTCCCTGGAGCTGATGAGACACTAGGGCCCCAGATGAAGTCTGTCGGTGAGGTCATGGCTATCGGCCGTACCTTCAAAGAAGCCATGATGAAGGCTGTTCGCTCGCTCGAGACCGGCAAGAAAGCCACTGCCGACGACATCGAGCCGCGTCGCCTGACGCAGCGCCTAGTTACACCGCATCCGGAGCGTCTCGCCTACATTCGCTATGCCTTCGAGCGCGGAATGACTGTGCGCGAAGTCGCTCGCATCACCACGATGGATCCGTGGTTTTTGCACCAGATCAAGCAGATCACCGATGAGATCAAAGCAATTGGTAGGGTGAGCTTCGATCAGGTTACGGCAGATCAGCTTCGTACTGCGAAACGCATGGGCATCTCGGACGAGCGTCTCGCCGCGGTCTGGGGGCTTACCGGAGCAGAAGGAACGACAAAGGTGCGTGAGCTGCGCCGGAAGCTGGGAGTAATGCCGGTTTACAAGCTGGTCGATACCTGCGCCGCGGAGTTCGAGAGTTTTACACCGTATCTCTATAGCTGCTATGACGAAGAGGATGAAGCTACTCCAACCTCGAAGAAGAAGATCATCATCCTGGGGAGTGGACCCAATCGCATCGGGCAAGGAATTGAGTTCGACTACTGCTGCTGTCACGCAGCCTTCGCATTGCGTGAAGACGGCTATGAGACCATCATGGTCAACTGCAATCCCGAGACTGTTTCGACTGATTACGACACCAGCGACCGCCTGTACTTTGAGCCGCTGACGCTTGAGGATGTCCTTTCGGTCTATGAACACGAGGCAACTTCCGGCGCAGAGATTGGGATGATCGTGCAGTTTGGTGGCCAGACGCCGTTGAATCTTTCGCTGCCTTTGAAGAAGGCTGGCGTGCCGATCATCGGGACCTCGCCAGAGTCGATTGACCTTGCGGAAGATCGCAAACGCTTCGGAAAGTTGATCGAGGATCTTGGAATTCCTCAGCCTCAGGGCGCCATGGCGACCAGCGTCGGAGAGGCAGTTGCTGGAGCCAACCGTGTTGGATATCCCGTGCTGGTGCGGCCTTCCTATGTGCTCGGTGGTCGTGCGATGGTTATCGCCTATGATGATGCCGATGTCGTGCGTTACATGACGACTGCAATTGAGTACTCGCAGGAACGCCCGGTTCTCATTGACCACTTCCTCGAAGATACGACCGAGGTTGACGTCGATGCATTGTGCGATGGAGATGATGTCGTGATTGCGGGCATCATGGAACACATCGAAGAGGCTGGTATTCACTCTGGAGACTCCTCCTGTGTTCTTCCCGCGGTGGATCTTGCGCCCGAAGTCCTGGAGACGATTCGTGACTATACCCGTAAGTTGGCCAAGGCGCTTGAGGTTCGCGGTCTGGTCAACATTCAGTTTGCGATCCAACGTGGCAAGGTTTATGTGATCGAGGTCAATCCGCGTGCCTCGCGAACCGTGCCGTATGTTTCGAAGGCGACTGGAATTCCATTGGCGAAGATCGCTTCGCGCATCATGGTCGGTCAGAAGCTCAAGCAGCTGCTACCGGAGCAGGTTGCTTCGGGCAAGGATCTCGGCACTGGCGAACACTTCTTCGTCAAATCGCCGGTCTTCCCGTGGGGCAAGTTCCAGGGAGTTGACCCGGTACTGGGGCCGGAGATGCGTTCCACCGGCGAGGTCATGGGGGTTGCGGACAACTTCGGAGAAGCTTTCGCCAAGGCCCAGATCGCTGCTGGCCAACATCTTCCGTTGAAGGGGACCGTCTTCCTGAGCGTCAACGATCACGACAAGAAGGGCGTTGTCACTCTTGCCCGGCAGTTTGTCGAGATGGGCTTCCATCTGGTGGCGACTCATGGAACCGCCGAGGTGCTCGAAGCCGCAGGGTTGCAGCCGGAGCGGGTCTACAAGGTAAAAGAAGGACGACCCAATGTCGTCGACCTGATCAAGGGTGGACGAATTCAGATGATCATCAATACACCGCGCGGGCAGGACACTTTCTTCGACGAGAAGGCGATCCGGAGAGCGGCAGTGCAGGGGAGAATCCCGACCATTACGACGCTGGCCGCTGCCCGTGCTGCGGCTGAGGGCATCTCGGCCCTTCAGCGCGGAACGCTGAGCGTCTTTGCCTTGCAGGCTCTTCATGCTGACCGTGGAGAAAGGAACTAGCCATGCTGCTGGAAGGCGTTCATATTCCGCTGACGACTCCGTTTTATCCGGATGGCAAGCTGAACCTGCGCAAGCTCGAGCATAATGTGGATCGCTACTCTCGCACTCCGGCCGCGGGCATGGTGGTGCTGAGCTCGATCGGCGAGCCGGAGACGCTATCGGATGTCGAGACCCGTGAGACGTTAGCGACAGCTCTCGGAGCAGCTGGCGAGACGAAGGTGATGATCGCTGGCATCGCGTGTGGCAGCGTTGCGACTGCGCTGGATCTCGTTGGGTTTGTCGCAACTGCTGGTTATGATGCAGTTCTAGTGAAGCGGCCAGCGTTGTTGGGCGAGGGACAGCTACGCGAGACAGTGACCTTCTTCCAGGCGGTGGCGGACCGTTCTCCGATTCCGGTGATTCTTGATTCGGCTTCGTTGGCTTCGCTTGCAGCCGAAGCTGTCGCTGAGCTTTCTTCACACTCCAATGTGATCGGCCTGTTCGATGGGGATACTTCTGTTGCACGGATCGAACAGGTTCGCGCTGCGACTTCGACTGTGAAGCGTGAAGCTATAGTGACGACCGTCTTTGCTGCGGTTACGAGGCGCATGCTCGCGGTCAAGGAGCAGGCGGGTGCCGCGACCTTTGTTGCCGCAGAAAGCCTCGGTGGCGGCGCAGCCGTAGCAACCGCTCCGCCACGGCCAGCGATCAAGACTCGTACTAAAGCGGTAGGGTTCCAGGTGGTTGCAGCCAGCTCGGCGGGTATGTTGGCGGGGCTTCGGGCCGGGGCTGTTGGGGTTATGCCCGCGTTTGCGGCTGCAGCTCCTCAGGCGTCGTATGAGGTCTATGCGGCCTGGAAGGACGATGATCAGCCTCTTGCGGATGAGAAGCAGCTTAGAATCACTTCGGCAATTGCCCAGGTTGAGGTCGAGCTTGGAGTTCCCGGAATCCGCTATGCCTCTGATCTCAATGGATATTTTGGCGGACGCCCTCGGCTTCCTCTGCTGCCATTGACCGGCCCAGAACGGGCGGCTGTGGAGCAGGTGATGGACGGAATCCGAAACTGATTCTCAGGTTTAGACTTATCTGTCTGGGCCGCAGCGTAACTTTTTGACCAGAAATACGTTTGATTAGGGTGAGAAGTTTTGCTGGAGGAAGCATGAATCAGCGCAGTATTTTCTGGAGATGGTTTGGTGTGGCGGTCGTTGCTGTGGGTTTGACGGCGACGGGCTATCCCCAGCAAAAAACTGTCTCCGATGCCCAGGTCGAAGCAGATGTTTTGAAGTCTCTGGCTGGGGTGCCGGAGTTGGCGGATCAGGCCATCGGTTCTTCGACCGTCTATGGCACGGTGACCCTGAGCGGTTCTGTAGCTTCCGAAGCCCTGAGAAGCAAGGCCGAGCAGGCGGTTGCGAATACTCCCGGAGTTAAGAAGGTCGTCGATGAGCTTGTGATTGGGACCCCAGCGCCGACTACGGGTGTCTCGCAGCCACCGGAGGACACTGCCGATGACGCCATGGACCAGAACCAACCGATGGATGGTTCGATGGCACAGGGCGCTCCTGAGCCTCAGGCTCCGCCGCAGCCGCAGGGCGCTCCGATACCTCCTGCGCCGAGAGGTGCTCCTGCTCCGATCGAGCAATCGCAGGGATATCCTAATTATCCTTATCCCACAGCGCAGCAACCCAGACAGCCTTATCGGGTGCAACAGCAGGCAGGGCAATCTGTGATTGTTCCTGCGGGCTCAATGATCCGGATTCGCATTAATCAGGCGATGGACAATCGTCACACGCAGCCTGGAACTCCCTTTGACGGCGTCGTGTTGAACGATGTGCTCGCAAACGGCATGGTTGCGATTCCGCGTGGAGCGATGGTGCAAGGGCGCGTTTCCGAAAGCCAGCCCAGCGGCGACTTCCGAGGACGCGGAATCATCGCTCTTGAGCTCAACCAGGTGGTCCTGGAAGGGCGTCCTTATCCGTTGGCCACAGAGTCGTGGTCGCATCAGGGATATGACAAGACCGGCAACACGGTAGGAGCGACTGCCGGACTGGGTGCAACCGGCGCGGCGATTGGAGCGGTCGCGGGTGGTGGGCCGGGAGCAGCGCTTGGAGCCGTCATCGGTGCGATCGTCGGGCTCGGAGCCTCTTCAGCTTCGCATCAGGGAGACGCCACAGTACCCGCAGAGGCGATTGTGAGTTTCCGGCTTAGCCAACAGGCGGCGTTGCAGACGGTCTCGCAGGCCGAATTGGATCGGCTTGGCGCCGGACTTCCTCCCGCTCCGGGAGGCCCTCAGGGAATGAGAAGGCGGTATGCATATCCACCTCCTCCGCCTCCGCCACCCTACTACTACGGACCTGCTTACTACCCTTATCCGTACCCGTACTACTATCCCCGTTACTATCGCTAAGTGAAAGGTCCGGAGCCCGGGCCTTCACTCGAACTCAGCCCCTCCGTCATTTGTGTGCAAAGTATTCGAAATATTTAGCTTAGGCCTGTACTTCAGGGGATGACCTCAGCGGCTGAAGCCGCTTTATTGGTGAGACTTTTCGGCATGGCTGAAGCCATGCCCTTAACGAACCAGCTAGCACACGAATTGCCTTTCCGCACGTGTCGCTACGCTCCATGAATGGGCCACCACCCACGATTAAGAAATGGCCAGTGCGAACAAGATATTTGGAAGAAGAACAGATCAGCGAAAGCTAAAGGGTTTTGGCTACTACTTCCAGTTTATCAATCGGGGACGATGAATCCGCATTCTTGAATGGGCTTGAGGAGCTTTGATTTGTTGCAGTTATGAATTCAGGGGCCTTGACAGGTTTTTCGATGGTGCAAGGGAAGCATCTGTCCTGTCAGGTGATTTATACTCGTAGCTTGCCCTGCATCCAGTGCAGTTCCTGTGGCTGTACATGGTTCCGCAAATCCCGGGCACCCGCCCATCGTCCTAAACGGTGGCGTTTTTTGAAGTGAAGGTCTTCAGTCAAGCATGATTCGTATTCTGCAGCAGGACAACCGCATTACAAAGATCCTCTTTGCGGTCATTATCGGTTTTGCGATTATCACGATGGTGATTACGCTTGTCCCTGGTGTCTTTGACAACTCTTCAGTCAATGATGCCAATACCTTCGCCGTGGTGCGTGAGCCCGGTCTGCTGGGGCGGCTGGGAATTGACAGCTCATCGGTGAGGATGACCGAAGTGAATCAGCTGGCGGCACGGCAGTTGCAGCAGCAGCGACTTCCGGAGTTCCTGCTGCCGTATATGTCGCAGCGGGCCGGTCAGATTCTGGTGCAGCGGCAGATATTGAAGCATGAGGCGGACCGCCTGAACTTAGAGGTCACAGATGCAGATCTGCGCCGCGAGTTGGAGACAGGGCCTTTTGCTCAGTACCTCTTCCCGGGCGGCAAGTACATCGGCGATGACGCCTATATGAACTTCGTGCAGAACTTCTTCCAAGTGAGTCGTGCGGATTTCGAGTCGCAGGTGAAGAGCGACATGGAGCTGCAGCGGTTGCAAGCACTGATTACGGGTGGTGTCAGTGTTTCGGACCAGGCTGTGCGAGAGGCATACCGGACGCAGGGAACCAAGGTGAAGTTCGATTATGCGGTCATCTCGGCAGACGATCTGCGGAAGACAATCAATCCTTCGGATGCGGACCTGGAGAAGTTCTTCAAGGACAACCAGGCGCGTTATGCGACGGCGATTCCTGAGACCCGCAAGATTCAGTATGTTTCGTTCGACGCATCGAACCTTCCTGGCGGCAAACCGCAGGTAAGCGATGCCGATATTCAGGCGTACTATAACCAGCACCAGTCGCAGTTCCAGGTGAAGGAGCAGGTGAAGGTCCGCCACATCCTGATCTCTGTTCCCAATGGGGCCGACAGCAAGACGGACGCGGCGGCGAAGGCCAAGGCAGAGGATCTGCTTAAGCAGATCAAGGGCGGCGCGAATTTTGCTGATCTGGCGACCAAGAATTCGGATGACCCCGGCAGCAAGACCCAGGGCGGAGAGCTTGGCTGGCTGGACCGCGGGCGCACGGTTCCTGAGTTCGACAAGGTTGCATTTTCGCTGGCCCCCGGACAGACGTCAGACGTGATCAAGACCCAGTTCGGTTATCACATTCTGCAGGTTGAGGAGAAGAAGACTGCCCACCTGCGCCCAATCGCTGAGGTCAAGAGTGAGATCGTTCCCATTCTTGAGCAGCAGCGTGTCGGAGCGGCAGAGCAGACCTATGCTTCAGCGCTTGCAGCGGATGCCAAGAAGAATGGCATGGAGAAGGCAGCTGCAGCACGCGGTCTTCATGCGGTTACAACCGACTACGTTGCGAAGGATGGAGTCGTGGCAGGACTGGCGGACAGCTCGGCGCTGTTGACCCAGGCCTTCACGGTGGTGAAGGGCGCTGATCCTGCCTCAGTTTCAACGGGAGACGGATACGCGGTCTTTCAGGTTCAGGACATCAAGGCAGCACATGCACCGAATTTTGCAGATTACAAGCCACACATTCTCGATGATTATCGTGAGCAGCAGATTCCGTTGCTTTTGAATACGCAGCTGAACAAGTTGGATGATCGCGCGAAGGTACTGAATGACCTGAAGAAGGCAGCAGCGGAGATGAAGATCCCTGTGAAGACCAGCGAGATGGTGGGACGGGACGCCCAGGTTCCTGAAATCGGTTCAATGAGCGGTCCGGCTGCGGTGGCATTCACCTTGAACAAAGGTGCTGTTTCCGGACCTGTAAATCTTGGGCGGGCGGGCATTGTTCTGACCGTCACTGATAAGCAGGAGCCAACAGCTGAAGAGATCACGAAAAACTTTGAGCAGACTCGTGAGCAGCTTCTGAATGATCAGCGAGAGCAGATCTTCCAGGTTTACGTTGGCAATGTAACGAAGAAGTACGAAGAGGCGGGAGCGATTCGTTATTCGAAGAAGCAGCCCGCGGCTCCGTCGCTGCCTTCTGGAAGCTAAATCAGCCTCGATTCTGAGAAATGCGGGGATTTCTCCACTCGCGCTTCGCACTCGGTCGAAATGACACAGCAAAGGGCTTGCTCTAAGAGAGCAGGCCCTTTTTGCATCCTAAAAGGTGGAATAAGCTGGAATCGGGTGATTTCAGCTTATTGATGCCTCAGTGACTGAAGCTGCATAGAATCGAACCCATTTCGGCACGACTGAAGCCGTGCCCTTAACGGAATGCGAAGGGGAGCGCGATGGGCGAACGAGAGAATGAGAAGCGGCTATCGGGAGTTTTGCTGCATGTAACCTCGCTTCCTTCGTATGGGGGCGTTGGAGACTTTGGTCCTGCGGCATATGCATTTGTCGATTTTCTTGTCACAGCCAAGCAGCGTCTTTGGCAGGTCCTTCCGCTGAGTCCGACGGGATATGGGAACTCTCCTTATTCTGCGCTATCGGCATTTGCAGGAAATCCTTTGCTGATCAGTCTGGAACGTCTGGTGGACGATGGCTGGCTTACCGCAGAGCGCATTGCCGGATTGGCAGGGCATGAGGGAGCAGCAGATTTCGAGAGGGCGAAGATGGAGAAGTTGCCGCTGATTGAAGAGGCGGCGAAGAATTTTCTGGAGCACGCGCCAGAGGATGCGAAGGGGAGATTTCAGCGATTTATCCAGAACAACAGTTCATGGTTGGCTGATTATGCAATGTTCATCGTGCTGCGTCGGCGATTCGATTATGCCTGCTGGAATGAGTGGCCCGAAGAGTTTGCGTATCGGCATGAGGCGGCGATTGCGGCGGTACTTAAGGATCATGCATACGAACTGGCGATCGAAGAGGTTGTGCAATTCTTTTTTGACGAACAATGGCACGCGCTTCGGGCGTACTGCGCGGAGCACGGGATTCGGATTCTTGGCGATGTGGCGATCTTTGTGAGCTTCGATAGTGCCGATGTATGGCGGCATCCTGAGGTGTTCGAACTGAATGAAAAGCGCAATCCGATCCGAGTTTCTGGAGTGCCGCCAGACTATTTTTCCGAGACCGGACAGCGATGGGGAAATCCTCTCTATCGCTGGCAGTATATGCAGGAGAGGGGATTTGACTGGTGGGTGGCGCGGGTGCGTCGATCTCTTGTGCTTTACGACATGATCCGGCTGGATCACTTTCGCGGGTTCGATGCCTATTGGTCGATTCCTGCGGAGGAGGAGACGGCAGTCAAGGGAGTGTGGGTCAAGGCTCCTGGACACGAGCTTTTTGGTCGTCTGAAAGATGTCTTTGGTGAACTTCCGTTTATCGCGGAGGATCTCGGGTTGATTACTCCTGAAGTCGACGAGCTTCGCGAGCATTTCGGGATGCCTGGGATGCGGGTGTTGCAGTTTGGTTTTTCGGATCGCGGCAGTCATCTGCACCTGCCACAGAACTTTATTCCGAATACAGTGGTGTATACCGGGACGCATGATAACAACACCACGCTGGGATGGTGGCGTGAGGACGCGAGCGAGCTGGAACGAAAGAACCTTCAGACTTATCTTGAACCAATACTGCATGAGGGCGAGGTGGTTTGGGCGATGATCCGGGCTGCTGAGCGATCGGTGGCGAATATCTGCATTGTTCCAATGCAGGATGTCCTGCATTTAGGAAGTGAAGCACGCATGAATACTCCGGCAGCGGCGGATGGGAACTGGACCTGGAGATATCGTCTGGACGCGCTTCATTCGGATTTTTCGGCTCAGTTGGCGGTGTTAATGGAGATGACGGACAGGGATGGTTATGTTTCGCCAGAGCGAGAACGAATCGAGATTGTGAGTGCCGCGCCGGAGTCGGCTTCGAGCATTTAGACTAAAAGAGCGATTTCAAAATCAGGAGTTCCCATGCCTCTTTCTGGCGAAGCCATCCGTACGATGAACTATGTTGACGACATCTCTGTGACCCTACGGCGCATTCTTGCCGTACTGCCGTCGCTGACAGATGAGGAGCGTCAGCGCGTTGCAGAGCATATCAAGCACGCCGATCCAAGCTACGATTCGGTTGTGGCGGCTGTGGCAGGAAAGAAGTGAGCAAAGAGGCAGGAGGTCCACAGTCTGGACAAAAGGTTCGGGTTGTGGCCGTGATCGGTGCGGGCAATGCCGGTCGCAGTTTCGCGATGGCGTGTTCTGCGGCCGGTTTTTATGTTGTCCTCGAAGATGTGCTGCCGTCGAACCTGCGAAAGGCTGAGGTGGAGTATTCCGATCTGAGTCAAAGGGGTGGCTTTGGCGCGCTTGAGCTTGCTTCGACCGTGGAAGATGCGGTGCGCGAGGCGGATATTGCCATCGATTTTGTACCGGACGAGCTGGAATCCAAGTTGGAGATTTTCAGCATGATCGATCGGATGGCTCCTCCGAAGACGATCCTTTGTACCCCCAGTACTGCTCTGAGCATTACTGATCTGGCGTCCTGCGTGTATCGTCCAGAGCGTTGCGTCGCCCTTCGGGGAGAGGTGGCCCGGGGTGAGGTGGTGCAGGTGGTCTATCCACCGACGGTGGATCGCGGTGTTCTTGAGACCGTGGAAGAGATGCTGCAATGCCTCGGTGCGCTTCCGGTCCTGATGGCTGACCCTGAAGACTCTGTTCTTACGAAGAACATGGCGTAAACGCTTTCGTTGGTATCTCCCCTTATAAATAGCGTGTTTCGTCACTTAGGGAACTCTTTTCTTCTATTTGCGTAACAGAAGAGAGTTATCGTAAGTCAAAAGAATTGCCATGCGCGCACTTGTGGACATCTTCGCTCAGGTCTTCCGTTCGATCGGAGCCAACAAGCTGCGTTCGTTTTTGACGATGTTCGGAATTGCATGGGGAGTGGCGTCTTTGCTGCTTCTGATCGGGTTGGGAGAGGGCTTTCGTTCTGGACAGCGTAGAAGCCTGGCTCAGTTGGGGCAGGACGTGATCATGATGTGGGGTGGGACGATTCCCGCTATGCCCAATCAGCATACGGGAATGAAGCCCTACAAACTGACGGTTTCGGATGCGGAGGCGATCCGCAGTCAGGCCGCCAATGTTCGCAATGTGACGGCTTTTATCAACCGGGGCGATCTAAAGCAAGTCAGCGAGTATTCGAGCTCAGGCGGGTCGGTGATGGGGGTTCAGGCGAACTACCCGGAGATCCGGACGATCCCGATGGCACAGGGGCGCTTCCTCAACCGGGATGACGTTGCCGATCGTCGGCGAGTGGTGGTGCTGGGACAAAAGAATAACAAGCTACTCTTTCCAGGACGCCCCTCGCTGGGGGCGTTCATTACGATCAACGGCGCCAGGTTCCAGGTGATTGGAGTGGCGGAGAAGATTGGCCGCGGAAATAACGATGGCGATAACCAGCGGCTTTATATTCCGCTGTCGACGATGCTGGAGCTGTTTCCGATAACAGGTGAAAACATTCCGCAGGATTCGGTTAGTTCGATTCAGTATCAGCCATTGACCCCGGATTTGAACGAGACGGCCAAGGCCGAGGTCCATCGGATTATCGCGGAGCGACACGGTTTTGATTCATCGGTGAAGGATGCCTTCGAGGAGTGGGACACCATCAAGTCCGAACGGACGGTGGGGCTGATCTTCACTGCGATGGACGTCTTTTTGGGCGGCGTAGGAATCGTAACGTTGGCGCTGGGAGCAGTTGGAATTATCAACATCATGTTGGTAACGGTGACGGAGAGGACAAAGGAGATTGGGCTACGCAAGGCATTAGGCGCGACCAAGCGCAGCATCCTTACGCAATTCTTTCTTGAGGGGCTGTTACTGACTGGTTTGAGTGGATTGATCGGGATTGCTGGTTCCGGAACACTGATGTTCGCTCTTGGAAAGGCGATGGGGAACAATCAGATGGGTTTCGACCCACCAAGGCTGGTTCCGTGGTCGGCGGCGATGGCGATGGGAACGCTTGTTCTGTGCGGAGTGGTTGCGGGCCTATATCCTGCGAGCAAAGCCGCGGCACTGGAGCCGGTAGAAGCGCTGAGGAAGGAGTAGCCAATGCTGAAGGACATCTTTGCCCAGGCGATGGAGGCGATGCGGTATAACGGCCGGCGCACGGCGATTACGATCGTCGGCATGGCGTGGGGAATTGCTACGGTTGTACTTCTGCTGGCCTATGGTGCAGGCTTCGGACGGGCCTTTGAGGCGATCTTTGCACAGTGGGGAACGCACATGATCGGCGTGTTTCCCGGGACAACGAGCGAACAGGCAGGAGGAACCAAAGCAGGAGTCAAGATCCGGTTTACGCAGGACGATGTTGAGCGAATTCAAGAGACGGTTCCGGGGATTCTTCACGTTTCACCAATGTTGTGGAAGCAGGTTCCGTTGCAGAACGATCTGCACACCTATACGTGGGAGGTGGATGGAGTCAAGCCTGAGCTTGCAGACATCATGAACATGCAGTTGGATGAGGGAAGGTTTCTTTCTGCGGCAGATGTCCAGCAAAGAAACCACGTCGTCGTGATTGGATCGGAGGCGAAGACGAAGTTGTTCTCTGGAATGTTTCCGTTGGGGCAGAAGATTCGGATCAATGGAATCAGCTTTGAGGTGGTTGGTGTACTCAAGCCCAAGATGCAGGAGGGTGACGACAATATCAATCGCATCAGCTACATTCCGTTCCCGACGATGGGAGATATCAAAGACACCAAATACCTCGACGGGATCTGGATGAACTATCACGGAGATCACATGGCCGTGGAACATGCGTTGCGTAACCAGATGGGCGCGACGCATGGGTTCCGTCCCACGGACAAGAACGCGATGTGGGTAGCGAATATCATGTCACAACTGGCACAATTCCGCATTATCTCGATCGCATTGCAGGCGCTGCTACTGTTTATCGGTGTTCTGACGCTGGGGATCGCGGGGATTGGGTTGATGAACATCATGCTGGTCAGCGTGCAACAGAGGACGCGCGAGATAGGAGTGGAAAAGGCTCTTGGAGCGCGTAAACGGCATATTTTGTTCCAGTTTCTGGCAGAGGCATTGGTTATTACCGGTGTCGGTGGCCTGGGCGGGATCGCTCTCGCGTTTACGGTCAGCAAGCTCGTTGGGGGAATCACCTTTTATAGTGCGATTGCCACCAATGCGAGCGCGGCGGATATTTATCTGTTGATCTCGCCAAATATCGTGATCATTGCGACGTCAGTTCTGGCGGTGGTCGGTATTGTCAGCGGGATGATTCCTGCAATCCAGGCAGCAAATCTCGACCCTATCGAGGCGCTGAGATACGAATAGACACCCTGCCTTGAGCTGTTCTCAATGGAGAAACTTACCGCTATTTCATTTCTGTATTCTTCCACTTCGACAAAAAGCCCCGGACAGAGTCCGGGGCGGAAGGGGAATCATCCACTCTAGGTCCGAATCGACATAGCATGGTGGAAGATGTTGTTCGGGTCGTATTTCTTCTTCACCTTCTGGAGGAAGGGATAAAGTTCCCCGGTGCCGTAGTACAGTTGCGGCCAATAGTCGTACTGGAGCATATCGGCATCGGGATAGTTGATGTAGCAACCCTCATACTGATCGCTCCAGAATGGAGTTCCGTTATACTTTGCTCCCGCAGTCGACTTTCCGTAAAGCTCGGTAAAGAGATCGCGAATCCATTGAGCATGTCCGGCATCCTGCGCGGGATCGGTCCAGCTTGCGATGAATTGGCACTTCAGGACGGATTCACGTTGAACGAGGGATGTCTCTTCCAGCATTTGCTTCTTATTCACGGCGCCTCCAAACGAATCGGAGAGCACCACGCAGCCTTTGAGGTCTACGCCGGGAATTGTGCGATTGAGATGCTTATAGAAGATGGCCGCTTCTTCCTTCGTAAAGCCATGCTTCATGTAGCTGGACTTGTACTTGTGTCGGAACTTGAGTTGCGGCTGTCCGGGAGGCCGACGGAACCCACCTGAAGGCGAATTGGCATCGATCCAGGAGAGTTTGTTGAGCGTATGGTTCGCAAGGCAGACCGGGCTCCCGGGATGGTTCGGTTCCGGATGGTGTTCCGCAATGGCTGGATGCCGGGTAAGTTCCGCGACAGGTTTGCACTCATCAAAGACTGCAAGATACTCATCGAGAACACGGGTATCGTTGACGGTCCCATCGGGATTTGTGAAGGCGACGCTGATGTTGAGATGCCCAGAGCTGCGATGGGTGAGTCCGAAGATCGAGAAGAGCCCCCAGGTGTCGGGGTCCTGGCCGCGCGTCTCCCAATAGTTTCCAAAGAGGTAGAGAATGCGGGAGAAGCGTTCCTCGGTCATACCTTCCCACTCAAAGCTGATGCCGCCGTTAATGACTTCAGCAGGAGCGGTGGGCAGAGTGTCGAAATAAAAATTTGTGATGATGCCGAAGTTTCCTCCGCCCGCTCCACGGCAGGCGCGAAGCAGGTCTGCATCGGTGCTTTTATTGGCATGGCGCACATGGGCTTTGCCCGCAGCGTCGATAGTTACGATATCGACAGCACTGACCCAGTCTGGAGTCACGCCATGCAGGCGGGAGAGCAGGCCGTATCCTCCGCCAGAGATATGGCCGCCTGCGCCGACAGGGCCACAGGTGCCGCCAGGAATCGTGACGAGGGCGCGCTTGTAGAGATTCGGGTAGGCCTGGCCTAACGTGCATCCGGCGCCAAGGCGGTACTTCGGTCCATGCGCTGGCGGTTCAGTTCCAGCGAGCAGGCTGAGGTCGATGATTGCTCCGCCTGGATTGTTGTCGACGAAGTCTTCGTAACAATGCCCGCCGGAGCGAACCGTGGGGCGCAGGCCCTGGTGGATGAAGCGCTCCAGCGCTTCGGCGACGTCATCGCTGTTATCGCAGAGCGCGATACGGCTGGCGCGGTCATGCTCTGTTGCTGGAAAACGACCGTTCTGTCCATGAGACAGACGCTCAAATCGAATGTCATCGCTGGACACGATCTCGATTGCCATGTGGAATATCTCCCGCAATGCACGATAACGCAGAGCGTTCTATTTGTGATATGGCATCCGCCCTAGAGAAACATAGACGTGCGGTTAACCATGGAAAAAGGTACTATTCGCTGGCTTCGCGCTTGTAGGGTTTCTGCATCAGCGAGCGAGCTTCATTGATTGCACCCTGCGTGTTGTCATTGGTCTGTACGGCTAAACGGTATTCGTTAACAGCGCGGTCCCGCTGACCAGTCACGTCAAAGATGTTGCCGAGTTTGATGTGGCTCCAGACCTCGGTCCACTTCGGATCGCCGTCTCCTCGGAGTGCATCGCGGAACGAGTTCGCAGCGGACTGATAGTTCCTTTGCATAAAGAAGATTTCGCCTATACGGTAAGCAGCGAGCGAACTGTTCTTGTTGGCATCCAGAGCCTTCTGGTATTCGATCAGGCCTGCGGTGAGGTCGCCCTGAGCGACCTGCTGCTGCCCCTTAAGAACAGCGACGCGAACAGCGAGGTCGGGAGTGGACTTGAGAAGCCAGTTCTGCGGGTCGATGGAAATGCGGCGAGGGCGGCCGAAGGTTTCGACGGAGAAGTTGCTTTCGGTGCCGGAGACGTCAACGCGGCGGATCTCGGTTTTACCGTCGGTTTCGATGCGCAGCTCAACGGGCATGCGGAAGAGATCGAGATCCTGGGCGATGGAGCCTACGGTGCGAAAGCCCTTGTTGTTGCCCAGCCGGAAGACGGTGTATTTGTTGGTGAAGGTGGGAGCGCCGGTGCCGTCACACCACTGTGCGAAGAATGGTGTCAGCTGAAGTTGTGATTGCGCTTCGGCCACGGTCTGGACATCGGAGGTGCGGACACCTTTATCGGCATACTGAGAGAGCACTCCGCGTAGAAATTTGAGGAAGACATCGTCTCCCATCTCCCAACGGAGCATATGAAAGACCATCGCGCCCTTTTCGAGGGTCATGGACTGGAATTGGGGAGAAAAGGGATCGAGGCGACCTAGTGTGGTGAGAGGTTCGGTGTCGTAGGCGAGCGCTCCGGCTTGCACGTCGGTAACGGCGGACTGGAAAGCTGCTTTGCCTGCGGAGTCTTCGACGTACATTAGCTCGGCATAGCGCGACATGCCGTTGGTGATCCAGGCATCGTTCAGAGTGGCGGGGGAGATCTCGGAGCCCCACCATTGATGCGCAAGGGTATTGGCGAGGAGACGAGAGTATGTTTTACCAGAGATGCGAGGGCCGGCGATGGCGGCAATCTCGGGCGCCCAGGTGGCGACGACAGCGTCCGAGGGTAGCTCGACCAGGTTGATCTGCCCGCTTTCAGGCTGTCCGAAGTCGGTGGACATGAACTCGAACTGTTTGGCGGCGTCCTGGGCAAAGGCAACGGCAGAGGCCTTATTCTTGTCGGTCACAAAGACGCGTATGTTGCCGACGCCGGGAGCGGTAATGGAGTCAACAAACTTGCCAGCGATGATTGTTCCGGGGAAGCCGGGCTTGGACCACTTGAAGGTGTATTCGGTACGGTTTCCAGGCAGGCTCTTCGGAGCGGCTACACCTGAGCCGGAGCCAACGACACGCTCGTTGCCTGGAACGCGGATGTGCATCTCTGCGGTGAACCGGTTGGTGTAGAGGCCGACCATGGGGAACCAGCGCCCGGGATAGAGCAGGATGCTGATGGGATCCTGCACGGAGGCGAAGTTGATACCCTCGACGGGGCTGGTCTCGGCTCCTTTGAGCGTACCGGCATACTCGAAGGTCCAGGTGGTAGAGGTCCCTTTGGGGATGGGATTGGTGAGGTTGAACCGGACAGTCGAGGTTGTGGCGACGCGCTCAGCCTCAAGCGGTTTCTTCGTGGCGTCGGTGACCTTGGAAAGCTGGAGACCGTTATTCAGCTCGAAGACCGGTGCGGTCAGGTCCTCCAATGCGGTAAAGGTAACTTCGGCAGTGGCCGAGAGCTTGTTGTCGGTGGGGTAGAGATCCGCGTTGATTACATATCCCGTGACCTGAAGCTGCGGACGCGGAGGCGCAGCCCAAGCCGTCGCTGTGAGGAAAAGGAAAGGGAGCAAGACTGCAAACAGCGTGCGAATTTTTGGGGCGAAAGCGCGCATGAAGGCCAAATTCCTCAACAACATCTGAACAATATGGTACTGCTGTATCCCTGCTGAGAGGCAGACTGTTTGTTTAGACGCTTGGAAGGGGCATTCGGCCTCGTTTGAGGAGCAAGTCCACTGCATCGGCCACCTGGGAGATGGAATTTGCTCCTACAGGCGGTAGTAGCTTCTGACGGAGAGCGGCGAGATCGGCCATCATCTGAATCCTTTGGGGGGTGTCATCGAGGAGAGGGCGGAGAGCCGAAGCCACGTTTGTAGCTGTGAAGTTGTCCTGGATCAGCTCAGGAACGATCCGGTGACCAGCGATGAGGTTGACCATACCAATGGGCGGGTTGCCGAACTCATCAGGGGCTCCAGAGGGCCAGACCTCTGGGGGATAGTGGACCAGGCGTTTTGCCAGACGGAAGGTGAGCGGAGACACTTTGTAGACGACGACAAAGGGATTCCCGATGACGGCAGCCTGGACAGTGGCGGTCCCACTGGCGACTATGGAGGCTCGAGCGTGGAAGAGGGCTTCGCGGGCATCAGGGACGAGATGAACCGCTGGTAAAGGCTGGTGCTGAGCAATGATCGCCTCGACGTCGGCAGGATGAATGGTGCTGGCGATCGGGAGAAGAAACTTGTAATTGTCTCCGAGCAAGGATGCAGCCTGAAGCATTGCCGGAAGATTGGAAAGAATCTCTTTTGTTCTGCTTCCGGGGAGTAGGCCGATCCATTGTTTGGATGGATCGAGCGAATGTTTCGAGGCGAACTCTTCGCGAGTGCTTGCGGGTAAGGGAAGCTCGGCCAGAGGATGTCCTGTGAAGGTGGCGTCGACGTTGCGGTTGCGGTAGAAGGGCTCTTCGAAGGGGAAGATGACCATCATGCGGTCGACACGCTGCTGAACCCACTGGAGGCGTCGACGTTTCCAGGCCCAGAGCTGTGGGCTGACGAAGTAGACGACAGGAATATTGAGGGTCTTGAGCTCGCGGGCAAGGCGGAGATTGACGTCAGGGAAGTCGATGAGGACTGCGGCTTGTGGTCGACGTTGCTTGATCGAAGCGACAAGGCGGCGATACGAGCCGTAGACGCGCGGAGCGTGTTTGATGACTTCGGTGATGCCCATATGCGCGACGTCTTCAGCCCTGACAATCCTCTCTTGTCCGGCAGATTCCATCTCAAGCCCTCCGAGGCCGAGGAAGGATGCGTCAGAATGACGGCGGAGGAGTTCGGTAATGATCTGCGCGCCGTAGTGGTCGCCTGAAGCCTCGCCGGCGGAGAGAAAAAAGGTCGGATTGGATGTTGTGGCGATGAGATCAGTGTAGATTCTTCTCGGGGGGATTGCATGGCGGGAACTGTGAAGCGGTTTCGCGCGGCACTGGAGCCGCTGCCTGGAGGTTTGGGCTGGGTTGTAGCGCGAGTTCCGTTTGATGTGTCGAAGACATGGAAGAAGATGGTGCGGCTACGGGTAAAAGTCGAGACGGGAGGCGAGGTTTTTCGCACCTCGTTATTTGCTGATTCTGCGCACAGAGGGCACTTTGTTTTGGTGAACAAAAAGATGCAGAGGGCCGCGGGGGTGAGTGTCGGTGGAATGATCGACCTTGCTGTGGAGCCGGACCTCGATGAGCGTGAGACGGAAGCTCCGCCGGAGTTGGAGAAGCTATTCAAGAAAGAGAAGTCGCTGGCGAAGTGGTATGCGAAGCTCAGTGACTCTATCCGACGGGACATCGCGAGGACTATCGATGAGGTAAAGAGCCCGGAGACGAAGCAACGGAGAGTCGAACAGATGGCCGAGAGGATGCTTTTAGCCATGGAGGGAGAGAAGGCATTGCCACCGATCCTCGAAGTGGCGTTTCGAAAACATCCTCGTGCAAAGGAAGGTTGGGAGAAGATGACCGAGATACAACGGCGTGGCCATCTCCTTGGCGTGTTCTATTACCAGAGCCCTGAGGCGAGAGAGAAGAGAGCAGGGAAAGTGGTTGAAGATTGTTTGAAGGTGGTGCAGAGATAGAGTGACATGACAATGCGGGGATTTCGCCACTCCGCTGCCTCCTAACGGCGTCAGCTTCGGTTGAAATGACACGGTGGCACGGGCGGTTCGAGCTTGAATGGAGAGCGTAAAAAGTGGGCCGCCAATAGATGGCGGCTCTAAGTCTCTGGTTGCTGGCTTTCAATTAACCTTGATTGGTATGGAGAACACGATAGCTTTCTCCGCCCTGTGACCACACCAGCAGAAGAACATCCTGTCCTGCGGGAATGGCGTGGACTTTAGCGACGGCCTGGCTTGCGGAATCAACATTCTGACGGTTGACCTGCACGATGACGTCACCAGGTTGAAGTCCGGCATCCTCGGCAGGGCTTCCTGGGCGTACGTTCTGTATGGCTGCGCCCTTAATGCTGTCAGGGAGGTTGAGCTGCTGGCGTACATCCGGCGTGATATCGGACATCGCTAAGCCGAGTTTGCCTTGCTGCTGCCCTCCGTTGCTATTTTCGCCATCGTTGCTGGCGACTTTGTTCTTGGCGTTATATTCACCAACGGTGAGATCGATGTTTTGATTGTGACCGTTGCGCAGAACACCAAGCTGTACTTTCGTTCCAGGAGTCGTTCCGGCAATGGCAAGCTGGAGATCGCTACCGTTGATGATCTTCGTACCGTTGAGCTGGCGGATGACATCGCCGTTCTCTAAACCTGCACGGCTCGCAGGTGAGCCTGGTGTGACCTGCGCGATGATGGCTCCCGTAGCATCGGGAAGGTTGAAGAAGTGGGCGTTTTCAGGTGTCACGTCATTCATGCTGATGCCGAGATATCCATGATGAACGCCGCCAGTCTTGATGATCTGGTCTGCGGTCGCCTTTGCTACCTGGGAGGGGATAGCGAAGCCAGCTCCAGCAAACGATCCGCTATTGGAAATGATGAAGGTATTGATTCCGATCAGTTCACCGTGGGAGTTGACCAGCGCTCCGCCGGAGTTTCCGGGGTTGATTGCAGCATCTGTTTGGATGTATCCACCGAGCTTGCGGGCATCGTCGGAATAGGGGTTCTGACGGTTGACGGCGCTAATGATTCCGCGGGTGACGGAGAACTGGAAGTAGCCGAAGGGGCTGCCGAAGGCAAGCACGGTTTGGCCAGGGTGAAGTTTCTCGGAGTTGCCCCAGGACATGTAGGGGAGATCTTTGGAGTCCACCTTGATGACTGCGAGGTCGGTGAGTTTGTCAACGCCAACTATCTTGGCGTTCAGGACACGGCGATCATGAAGTGTGACCTTGATCTGGGTCGCTCCATCGACGACATGATTGTTCGTGATGATGTAACCATCTGGCGAAATGATGACGCCGCTTCCGACTCCGTGTTGCAACGGCTGTTGCTCAGGCGCGGAGCGCTGGCCACGGCCATTGCCTCCAAATGGAATACCGAAAAACTGAGCGAACCCCGGAGGCAGATCCTGGGGATCGACACCCTGCATCTGAGCCTGCTGCTCTTCGTTACCACGCGAAGTAACGGCAACGTTGACGATAGCTGGAGTAACGCGTGCAGCTAGTGCTTCCATGGCCTGGTCCATCGCAGTGAGAGCGGAGACGCTGGAGTCGTCGAGCGGAGCCGCCGAAACAGCGGAGGCGTGTACGTTGCTGGAGTGAATCGCAAATGCGGATGCGAGGACTGCTGTGGCAGCAGCTACACCAGCCGGGAGAGCGATTCGCTTGAATTGATCTACTAGTTTATTAGTTGATTGAGTCATAATCCTTCCTCATTCCTGAGAAGATTGGGGGTCTAAAGTTGGACGATCAGCCAGCCATCTCCAAAGGGAACGGCGGCATACGATGGCGCGAAATCTGTCGTGATGTAGTAGGCCCGAACTGTGTTGCGATGCGAGCGCGATGGTGTTGTGGAACTGCTGCCAGCCTTAGTCTGAACAACACGAGGTGTTTGCTGGAAGGAGGTTCGGGGGCTGGTGGCTTCAGAGCGTCCATTCTGTTTCAGTGCAGGCTTTTTGGCGTGCGCAGACGCAGGCCGAGTAGAAGGCATGGTTGCTTTGAGCAAGGTCATGCGAGGTTGAGACGCTGCTTCGGAGTGGTAGAGAACGGGGACAGAAGATGTGCGGCTGGAGATGACCGAAACCGCAGAAAGCTCAGAAGCTGTAAGTACAGGCGCAGAGGAGAATGAGACAAGGCGCGGTGCATGAACGAGCATCAACGAACCCCCTCCTAAAATGAGGAAGAGAGCTGCAAAGGCGGACCTGGTCCAGGAAGGCGAGAGCTGGTGAACGGGCTTGAGTAGTGCGTGGACTCGATGGCTGAGTTCTGACCGATGGGTCCAGGCGCTAAGGGCAAGTGCTACGCGACTGGAGAATAGCCGGTGTTCTGCCAGACGCGTAAGGCTGTGCGCATAGTCGAACGGTGCGGAGGTTTTTGCGATCACTCCTGCATCGCAGGCAAGTTCGCGTTCCAGAGAGAGGCGACGGTCGGCCACCCAGAGTGCCGGATTGAGAGGGAAGAGTGCCAGGATGATTTTCTGGGCTAAGTTAATCCAGTCGTCGTAGCGGCGTAGGTGCTCGCATTCATGGAGAATGATGTGCTCGAGTTGAGGTTGAGATAGCTCAGCGAAGAGCGATTCGGGCACGAGCAGGCGCGGCGAGAAAAAGCCGATGACGCAAGGTGAATCGATATCGCGCGAGGTGCAGAGTTCGGCGCGGCGGCCGCTTGTCTGAAGAAGGGCCAATACTGAGGGCGAGACCGAGACCGGGGAGGCATCTTTCCAGATGCGATGCGTTTGTCTGGCTTGATAAAGAAGCTGGGCGAAGCGAAAGACTGTGAGCACGACCCAGATGCTAAGGATCACGATGGTCCAAATCGGTGTCAGGTGCAGGACGGCGGAGGAGCCGGTTCCGCCAGGTGTCTGGAGGCGCAGAAGGGGAACGGCAATGATTAGGAGGAAGGCTACTCCCCAGACAATAAAACGAGCAGAAGACGAGATGCGCGAGACAAGGCGCAGACTGAGAGCAACGACGGCGGCGACCAAGACACCCTGCCAGAGTCCTGCGGTGAAAACTTCTGCGGCAAATTGTGAAAGAGGAGTACTTGGCATTACGATTCCTCCTTCTGTGCAGCTTCGGCTTCGGCGATGGCCTGCTTGAGGCGCTGAAGCTCATCGAAGGTGACTTCTCCATCGCCAAGCAAGGAAAGCATTAGCCGCTCGCGGGAGTTATCGAAAAAACGGCCGAGGACGTGGCGTATCTCAGAGCGACTTGCGTCGTGTTCGGCGACGCAGGGCATGTAGAGGAAAGCCCGACCTTCCTGGCGGTGCTGGACGTAACCCTTCTGTTCAAGAATGCGAACTGTAGTCAAGACTGAGGTATAGGCCAGAGGAGCCTCGGAGGACATAGCTGCGACGAGGTCGCTGACCAGAGACTCTCCGCGATCCCAGAGAATCCGCATGATGCGGAGCTCGGCTTCAGTCAACGTATTGGAGCGCTTTGGCGGCATCCCAAAATCCATTCCCATGACGGGACATAGATATGACGGAGCAACTAGGGAATTAGTTAGCGGAGGAGAAATGTAATTTCCCGGGTAGGTTTCAGGCAGTGCTGGGCTCGAGGGAGGGGGTGGAATCGGTTCCGGAGTCAAGCTCCTGGTCTTTGTATTGGAGCTGATAGAGCTTCCAGTAGAGGCCGCGTTGGGCGAGGAGCTGCTGGTGGGTTCCGTGCTCGCGTAAATGGCCCTTGTGCATGACCAGGATGGTGTCGGCGCGCTGGATGGTGGAAAGCCGATGTGCAATCAGGATGGAGGTGCGACCAGTGATCATGCGCGTGAGGGCGAGGCGGACACGAAGTTCGGTATCGGTATCGACGGAGCTGGTGGCCTCATCGAGGACGAGAATACGCGGTGCGTGAGCGAGGGCGCGGGCGAAGCTGATGAGTTGCTTCTGTCCGGTGGAGAGAGTGGCTCCGCGCTCCTGAACGGGCTCTTTGAACTTCCCAGGAAGCGTGCGGATGAAATCGCCGATGTTGACCTCGTCGCAGGCTTTTTCCAAAGCTTCGTCAGTAATCCATGAAGAGCCGAGGCGGACATTGTCGGCGATGGTGCCGCTGAAGAGGAACGGGTCCTGGAGGACGACTCCGAAGCGACGTCGTAATGCGGTGAGATCCTGGTCGCGGACATCGACTCCGTCGACGAGGATGGTGCCGTGCTGGATATCGTAGAAGCGCATCATCAGACTGGTGATGGTGGTTTTGCCAGCTCCGGTGTGGCCGACGATGGCGGCTGTTTCGTCGGGTTCGATGATGAAGGACACGCCGCGGAGAATCCACTCAATGTCAGTCAGAGGCCCGGATTCAAAAGCAGATTCCTCTATGGTTTCGTCATTCCGGAAGGACAAATCGCGTAGAGCAGTTTCCTGTTCAGAGCTGAGTTTTTGGTAGGTAAACCAGACATTACGGAACTCGACTCGGCCGGAGTTGTTGCCGGGGGTGGGATTTGCGGGCGAGACGATCTCGGGTTGAGTGTCGAGTAGTTTGAAGACGCGCTCAGCTGCGGCCATAGCAGCCTGCAGAATGTTGTACTTTTCGCTGAGATCCTGAATGGGGCGGAAGAAGCGTTGCGCGTACTGGATGAAAGCAATCAGGACACCGATGGTGACGGTTCCGAAGAGGCTGGTGTGGACCGCACTACTACCTGGCACAAGGTAGGTATATTGCGTCAGCCAGGAGAAGCTCTCGGTATGGAGAATGCTGATTCCTCCACGCCAGATGACGAGCGCGATGGCAGTAGAGCTTAGGAACTCAACGATGGGGTAGTAGAGAGCGTAGGCGAAGATGGCGTCGGTCCATGCCTTTTTGTTTTCGGCATTGACCTGTGAGAAGTCCTGGAAGGCCCGGCGCTCGCGATTGAAGAGCTGCACGATTGCCATGCCGGAGACATACTCCTGCGTGAAGGAGTTGATGCGTGCGGTCGCAGAACGCTGGCGCCGGTAGCTGTCGCGGACGTGACGGCGGAAGATGCGGGTGACGTAGAGGATGGCGGGGATGACGGAGATGGTGAGCAGGGCCAGCGGCCAGCTCATACGCATCATGATGATGACGATGAAGGCCAGTACGAAGACATCCTCAAAGATGGCAAGAACGCCGGAGGTAAACATCTCGTTGAGAGCATCGACATCGGAGGTGACGCGGGTGACGAGACGACCGACGGGATTGCGATCAAAGAAGGACGGCGACATGCGCTGGAGATGTCGGAAGATCTGGCTGCGCATGTCGAACATGATCTTCTGGCCGGTCCACTGCATGAGGTAGGTTTGGACAAACTCAAGACCGAAGCTTGTGAGCAGCGCACCAAAATAGAGAGACGCGAGTTGAGTGATGCCGGTCATCGGTGCGGGGCTAAGACGGTGCGACAGCCAGGAGAGTTCAGCGGGTGGTGTCGAGGTCATATAGGTATCGACCGCAACCTTGACGAGGTAGGGTCCCATGACATCGGTGGCAGCCTTGATGAGGATGGCAATGGCGGAGAGGATGACCTGAAGCCTGTAAGGACGAAGGTAGGTTAACAGACGACGCATAATGCGTCCGTCATACGCCTTGCCTGAGATTTCGTCGTCCTGCGCTGGTTTTTTCGCAGGCTCTTTCGCGACGTCTTCGGATGTCTGCTGATCGGCCATCGATATCTATTCTAGATGCGTGGCCTGGAAGAGGGATGCAATGGTTAGCGTTAAGATGCGGGCACGGCGTTTATCTGGACCAGGCCACGAACTGCTCCCTGGCCTGGAAGCTGGGCAAAGATGATCAGCTGCATGTGCGCGGGGTCGTCATCGGGTGGGGCGCTGAGCTTGAAGGCGATGGGGGCATGGCCGAGATCCTGCAGCTTGCCAATGTGCTGCAGCGTGCGGGTGACGCTGACGTGATCGAGATGCTTGCCGCCATTTTCGCCCGATTTGACCTGTGTGGATGCAGATGGGGTGACCAGAGCAGCGTAGAGATCGCCTTTTGGAAGCGTCGATGCTTCTGAGGCAACCGAGACAGAACTGGAAATGCGTTTTCCTTCGATACTGGGTTTCGACAGAACGAGATCGATCTTGGGAGACTGTGCCGCCTGAGTGATGGCGGAGACGGCCTTTGCCGGATCATTTCCCGAAAACTGGGTTACGCCATCAACGATCATCTCAGGGGTATAGGGGTCGTCGACTTTGAGGCGAAAGGCGTAGACCTTTTGTCGCTCTGTGAACTGCGGAGAAGAGAATCGATCGTGCCAGCCTTGCTGGTCCCAGTAGTCGACGTGCTCTTCAAGAACAATAATGTGGGCGCCGGCGACAGGTTGCTGGCTCTGAAGAGCGGCAAGGAGTTTATCGGCGGAGGGGCAGCTAGAGCAGCCTTCGGAGGTGAATAGCTCGACGAGGACTGGGGTGCGAGAGTCGGACGTTTTCGTTTGCGCAGTCAGGGAGAAGGGAATCAGAAGCAAGAGAGCGGAGGCAAAGCGATAAGGATTCAAAATGCTTCTCCTTTTCAAAAAGCCACAAACCAATCTAACGACCTATTCGATGGGGTTTCCAGGCGGTTGGTCACAAAGAAATCCTGCATGAAACAATGTTTTGTGAGGATAAACGTGGTTAGTCCACTTGGCATCTATGTTTCGGTTCCGTTCTGTAAGGCGAAGTGCAGTTTCTGCAACTTTGCCTCGGATGCTTTTGGGCCCGAGAGAATGGATGGCTACGTGGATCGGCTATGCAGGGAGATTGCAGAGACACGGCTTAGTGTGGCACGGATGGACGCGAGGTTGGAACGGACGGTCGATTCTGTGTACTTCGGGGGTGGAACTCCGAGCCTGCTTTCTGCAGAACAGTTTCGAACGATCTTCACGACATTGCGAGACGAGTTTGAGATCAGATCTGAGGCGGAGATAACGCTGGAGTGCGCTCCGGGCCAGCTTTCGGAAGAGACCTTGGAAGAGTTGCTGGGGCAGGGCGTGAACCGCGTGAGCCTGGGGGTGCAGTCGTTTGTCGACCGAGAGGCAAGGGCTGTGGGAAGGCTGCACACGCGAGTGATGTGCGAGGAGGAGATTGCTCGGTTGCGCAGGGCTGGCATCCGCGATGTTGGTATTGACTTGATTGCTGGGCTTCCGCATCAGACGGAAGGGAGTTGGAGAGAGTCGCTGGAACGGGCGATTGCAAGCGGTGTGGAGCATGTGAGTGTGTACATGCTGGAGGTGGATGAGGACTCGCGGTTGGGGCGCGAGGCACTAAAAGGAGGCGAACGATATGGTGCGGAGAATCTTCCTTCGGAGGATGAGAGTGCTGCTCTCTACGAGGTAGCCTGCGAAGCATTGGATGTAGGTGGGGTAAGACAGTATGAGATCTCGAACTTTGCGCGCGAGGGCCATACTTCACGACACAACGTTAAGTACTGGAAGAGGCTGCCATATATAGGGTTCGGACTGGATGCGCATTCAATGCTTCGTGCGGGTGAAGGTGCGGTGAGGTTTCAGAATGTGGACGATCTCGATGTGTATATGGGGGACCCGTCTGAGCTGAAAGTGCTCCCGCAGAAGAATGCGAAGCCGGATCCGGAATTCGTGAGCAGGGAAGCAGCGTTTGAGGAGTCGTTGTTTTTAGGGCTCAGACTGGTTGAAGGTGTCTGCTTTGATGACCTGCAAAGAGAGTTTGGTGTTGAGCTTGTTGCAGCTGTGATGCCGGGTGTGGAGGAGTCGCGCGAAGCAGGGCTTTTGGACGTGAGCGAAGGGCGCATCTTTTTGACAGCGCGTGGACGCATGGCTTCGAACGAGGTCTTCTGCAGGTTGTTGATTTCAGCTACGGCGTAGCCACGGTATAGATGAAGGGGAGAGAAAAATGATCGATCTGCGCAGTGACACTGTTACCAAACCTACGGCGGCGATGCGGCAAGCGATGGCAGCGGCAGAGGTCGGTGACGACGTGTATGGCGAAGACCCGACGGTGAACCGGCTGGAGAGAGAAGCCGCGATGATTTTTGGGCGGGAGGCAGCAATTTTTGTTCCTACAGGAACGATGGGCAATCAGATTGCGATTCGCCTGCATACGGAGCATGGGCAGGAGGTGATCTGCGAATCGCGCTCGCATGTACTGGATTGGGAGATGGCGATGATGGCGGCGTTCTCTGGCTGCCAGGCGCGCACGGTGATGGGAGATCGCGGAATTCTGACCTGGGAGAAGATTCGCAGGGCGATTGGGCCGAAGATCTATTATCGGCAACCTACAGGATTGATCTGCTTGGAGAATACGCACAATATGGCAGGCGGAACGGTGACTCCGCTGGAGGTGATGAAGAATATCTGGCAGGGCGCGAAGGAAGTGGGGTTGCCGGTGCATCTGGACGGTGCGCGCATCTTCAACGCTGCGACTGCACTTCGGGTGAGCGTTGCCGAACTGACAGCAGGATTCGATACGGTGATGTTCTGCCTGTCGAAGGGCCTGGGAGCTCCGGTGGGTTCGATGCTGGTGGGTTCTACCAAGGCCATTGAGCGGGGGAGAGGATTCCGCAAGGCGCTGGGTGGTGGAATGCGACAGGCAGGCGTATTGGCTGCCGCCGGATTGATCGCATTGCTGGAGATATCGAAGCGGCTTGCGGAGGACCATGCAAATGCACGGCTGTTGGCAGAGGCCGTGGCAAATGAGGCGAGTGCAGAGATCGATCTGGATTGTGTCCAAACGAATATTGTGATCTTTCAGTTACGAGGAGAGGGTGATGCAGCGGCCTTTTGTTCCGCTCTGAGGCAGAAAGAAGTTCTAGCAAGTGCGATTGGGCCCCATAGCATTCGGTTTGTCACGCATTACGATGTGAGCCGTGAAGATTGCAACGAGGCTGCAGGAGTGATTGCGGAGCAGTTGCGAAGAGTCTAGATGGCCTCGGCTGTGGTCCCGGTGGCTATGGCAGGCTTTTCGGCCAGAGAGACGGTGACGACGGTGCCGTGTGAGGAGGGGTTGGTATCGCTGACGATCTCGATGGCGCCACCGTGCTTATTCGTGATTCCGCGACTGACCCAGAGCCCGAGCCCTGTTCCGTGCTGGCCTTTAGTGGTGAAGAAGGGCTGAAAGAGCTGAGAGCGGATCTCATCAGGAATACCGGGCCCATTGTCGGCGATGATGATACGCGCCCCAGCGGGAGCAGCGCTATTTCCGGCGATGGAGGAGGCGCTGATAGTGATCTTTCCTCCGGGGCTTGAGGCTTCTGCAGCATTGGCGATGAGGTTGGTGAAGACCTGGCGCAGTTCTGCAGGAAATGCATCGACGACGACGGAGTCGGGAAGATCGGTCTGGACAGTGACATGGAGTTCGTGGAAGCGATGCTCCATCAGTAGCAGGATCTCCTCGAGGATATTTTTGAGGTCGACGGGAACGGGGGCACGGGATTCGCGATAAAGCCCAAGCATGGCGCGACTGATTTGAGTGACACGCGCCAGTTCGCTTTCTGCCATGCTGATGAACTGTCGCGACTCCTCTTCGGTGACGCCCATTCGCATGAGATAAAGCAGATTAGAGACGGCATCGAGAGGATTGTGAATCTCGTGGGCTATGGTGGCGGCTAATCTTCCAGCAACAGCAAGTTTCTCGTTTGCGAGAAGAGTCTCCTGGGTGCGGCGCTCGAGTGTGATGTCGCGGAAGACCAGGACAATACCCGCGATCTCCCCGTTCTGATCTCGGATGGGGGCTCCGCTATCGGCGATCAGAATACGAGTGCCATCTTTGCGAACGAGCGCTGTATGGTTTGCCAGCCCGACGACGGTCCGAAGACGCATGACTTTGGCCACTGGCGTTTCGATCGGCTCGCCCGTGTTTTCGTTGACAACGCAAAAGACATCTTCCAGGGAGCGTCCCGTTGCCTCGGCCTGGTCCCATCCGGTGAGCTCGGAGGCAACCGGATTCATCATCTGGATGCGGCCGGATGCGTTGCAGGTGATGACTCCATCGCCGATCGAGGCAAGTGTCGTGCGAAGTTGCTGTTCGGACTGGAAGATCTCTTCGGCTCGGCGACCGAGGACTTCGAGCGAAGTGCGGTAGGCAGAGGAGACGGCATGAAGCCGACTGCGCATGAACAGGCCGATCAGAATACCCATGCCTAAGGCAACTACGATCAGAGCTTCGATTAGGTTGCGGACCTGCCGATGCCACTCCTGAATTCGTACAGAGCGCCGGTCCTCTGCGTGTTGAGTGATTGTGATGAGATCCTGACGGACCTGATCCATCAGTGATTTCCCATAAAGATTCAGGTTTACGTCATTAGCCTGTCCTCCTGCCCGGACGGTTGCCATGATAGGCAGTGCGAATGCATCGTGCCAATTCTGGTATTCGTTTCGGAGGTCTTCGATATTGCGCCTCTGCACATCATCTAAGCCCGACACGTTGGCGAGCGTGTCCAATTCGGGTTGGATGTGTTGTTCGGCGGCTCGGAAGTCCACAAGGAAACGACCATCTCCAGTAGCCTGATAACCACGCAGGCCCGACTCCTGGTCCACGATAAGCTTTGCGACCTGGGCTGTCTGGGCGATGCGGGTGTCGGCTTCCTGAATGAGTCGGACCGTCTCGTTTGCACCGCGCACCTGCAAGTAGATTGCCCCGGCAGCGATGAGCAGCGCGATGACCGGAAGCAGAAAGGTCTGGCGCAGAATACGGTTGAACTGGGCTAGATTCACGTTGAAGGCCGGTCAGGATGACGTACTTACAGGTTGAAGCAGACTCTCCAGCTTTTGCAGGAGAACGGGAGCGCCTTCTCCTTTGGTCATGTAAAGATCGACGAGAGATGTGACTTCGTTGGGGAGTCCGACATAAGCCGAAAGAAGAAGGATGGGAATTTGAGGTTTTAGCTGTCGCATACGGGCCGCAACCTCACCGCCATGCATTCCAGGCATGGAATAGTCGAGAATGACGGCTTCGACTCGTTCATTTTCGAAGAGCTGAAGGCCGCTGAGACCATCTGTTGCTGCCAGAACGCGATATCCAGCGCGCTCGAGCAGGAGTTTTCGCACCTTAAGCCCGACAAACTCATCATCGACACAGAGAATGAGATGGGAGTTTTGTATCATAGCCTTACACTCGCCGGACTAGCGGACTGGATGGAGTCAAGCAGAGATTACCAGCCCCCCGCCCAGTATACGAAGCCGGCTTTCTTCTGGCCAGTCATCAATGATTCATCGTATGTTAGCAATAAATTTCGCAAGGTGGGTTAAGCTGTAGGCGGAATATTTGCGGAATCCGCACGAGGTCACCTTTTGAATCAGACGATTTTTCTGTTGGAAGACGATACGGATATCTCCCGGCTAGTGCAATATCATCTGGAAGGCGCTGGGTTTACTGTTCGTCCTTACATCGCTGTGGGACAGATTTTTTCGGATGCAAGTCGACAACCACCCGCGTTGTTTCTGCTGGACATTATGGTTCCGGGAGGCGACGGACTCGACCTGTGCCGCAGATTGCGTCAGGACCCGGCGCTGAGCATCGTTCCGATCATCTTTCTGACAGCACGCGCTGCAGAAAATGACCGCGTGCATGGGCTCGAACTGGGGGCTGACGACTACATCACCAAGCCATTCGGGACGCGGGAGCTAATTGCACGGGTGAAGGCTGTGTTGCGCCGCTTTGAGCGCCCTAGCGGTCCTTCTCTGGTGAAGTTTGAAAATATTGAAATCGATGCAGGAGCGATGCAGCTGCGAGTCAATGGCGATCTGGTGACGACAACGGCAACCGAGTTTCGTTTGCTGGACTATCTTGCACGGCATCCGGGGCGTGTGTTCAGCCGCGATCATCTTCTCGATGCGGTCTGGGGAGATGCGCGGTTTGTCACTCCTCGTTCTGTGGATGTTTATGTGCGCCGCATTCGCGAAAAGATCGAAGCTGATCCTGAGTTGCCGCGTTATCTGAAGACGATGCGAGGAGCCGGATACCGCTTTGAGATTCCAAAGGCTGTTCCGGTTCCGGCCTGAGAGGTTTCGCAGTGGGGCGTCGCCTGAGTCTCTCTGTCTTTCTATGGGTCCTTGTCGCACTGGCGATTATTGCTGCAATGGGTGCTGCCGGGTGGCGGCTGAAGGCAGCAGCGGTGCTTGGACTGGGTGTGGTGGTTGCGATTGCAACGGCTCGTTTGATAAAGCGCCCGTTAACGACACTTGAGCGGATGGTGGATGGGATCGGAAGAGGGCCAGTCGATCCCGGAGCGGTGCCATTCAGTGATTTTGATGTGCTGGCGCTGACGATCTCGCAGGCTTCAACACGAGTTGAGCGTTCCCTTGCAGGGATTGCGGAGAGTCGCCGCGAGTTGGAGGCCATGATCGACAGCATGCAGGACGCTGTTGTTGCGGTGGACCCTGCAGGACGCATTCAATGGACCAATCAACGGATGCAGAGGTTGATCCCGGGAGCTGCGTTTTCGAGCGCGGTGCGAGTTGGACATGCACTGGTGCAGACGATTCGCGACCCGGAGGTTCTGGAATGTGTGCGGGTTGCCCTGGAAGAGCGCTCGTTGAGTGAGCGACGTTCAACCACCTTATTTCCGGGGCGAATCTTTGAGATCTCCGCTTCTCCCATGCCGGGAGGAGGAGCGGTGGCTGTGCTGCACGATATTACCCGGATCGAACAGGTGGAGCGGACGCAGCGAGAGTTTGTTGCGAACGTCAGCCATGAGCTTCGGACCCCTCTGACCTCGATCACAGGATACGTGGAGACGTTGTTGGACCACGAAGAGGGTCTCAGCACACTGGCGCGGGAGTTTTTAACGACGATCCACAAGAATGCGACGCGTATGAATCGGCTGACGGAAGACCTGCTGGCGATGGCCCGGGTAGAGTCATCGGAGCAGGAATTGCATCCGTCACGGGTTCCAGCCGATAGTCTGATTCGCGATGCTGTGGAAGCCATGAGCGGAATGGTGCAGGATGAAGAGGCCGTGCTGGAGATTGGGGAGACGACGAATTGCGATGTGATTGCAGACCAGGACTCCATCGTCCAGGTATTGAGCAACTTGATTGAAAATGCGATTAAATATGGAAAATCGCGGGTGGAAGAGCGAAGCCGGGTGATCGTGAGCGCCCATGCTGGGCCGGAGATGGTGGAGTTTCGGGTAAAAGATTTTGGACAGGGGATCGCTTCCGAACATCTGAGCCGCATCTTTGAGCGGTTTTACCGGGTAGACAAAGCCCGGTCCAGAGAGTCCGGTGGGACAGGGCTGGGACTGGCGATCGCGCGTCACGTGGTTCAAACGCAAGGGGGCACGATTTGGGCCGAAAGTGAGCTGAATGCCGGAAGTGCGTTCCTTTTCACACTGCCCAGAGCCGAAAGTGACGCTATCTAGTTGTTTTTCCTTGTTTTTATGGGTATGTAACTTTCCATTAACAATTGCGCTTCACACTGGATACAGTGTGTATTAGTAAATTGCACACACCTATTTGCGAGGTGGAAGTGTGAAAAAGAGCATGATTGCAGTGGGCGTGTTGGCGATAGCAGCCATCGGAGCCAGCGCCCAGAACATCAATGGAGCGGGAGCGACCTTTCCTTACCCGATCTATTCCAAGTGGTTCAACGAATACAACCATCTACATCCAAATGTAAAGATCAACTACCAATCGATTGGTTCGGGTGGCGGCATTCGTCAGGTTTCGGACGGAGTGGTCGATTTTGGTGCAACTGATGGCCCAATGAGCGACGAACAAATTGCCGCTTCGAAGGTCAAGACGCAGCATATTCCCACCGTTTTGGGAGCAGTCGTGCCGGTCTATAACATTCCAGGTGTAAACAAGGACCTTAACTTTTCTGGCGATGTGATTGCCGATATTTATCTTGGCAAGATCACCAAATGGAATGATGGGCGAATTGCAAAGGATAACCCTGGGGTTAGTCTGCCAGACAAGGCGATTCTTCCGGTATATCGTTCGGATGGAAGCGGTACGACGTATATCTTTACCGATTTTCTTTCCAAGGTGAGCCCAGATTGGTCCGGAAAGGTTGGGAAGAACACTTCTGTGAAGTGGCCTACTGGAATTGGTCAGAAAGGCAATGAAGGAGTTGCCGGAATGGTTCGGCAGTCTCCGTATTCTTTCGGCTACGTTGAGTTGATTTATGCCTTGCAGAATAAGATGTCGTTTGGCGCGGTGAAAAACGCTTCCGGCAAATTTGTAAAGGCCTCAACAGATGGCGTGACTGCTGCAGCCGCTGCTGCGGCAAAAACGATGCCCGCAGATTATCGTGTGTCGATTACGAATGCTCCGGGGGCAACTTCCTATCCGATCTCGAGCTTTACCTGGCTTCTGATTCCCCGGCATTCCAACGACGCCGCGAAGGCAAAGGCGCTGAAGGATTTTCTGGGATGGATGTTGGAGCACGGCGAGAGCGAAGCGTCTGGATTGAGCTATGCTTCCTTGCCTAAGCAGGTACAAGAAATGGTTCGCAAGACAGTCGCTCAGCTTCAATAGTTAATTCCGCCGCGAGACTGAAAAGTAGAGGCCGAGCAAGCTCGCGGCGGAAGTATTCCCCGGTACAATCACTTTGAAACCTTTATTAGAAACGGACTGTAATTCCGTCGAATGAGTATTCATCCACAGCCGGGCGTTCCTACGCCGCTTCAAACAATCGTATCGGCTCCTTCAGGAGCAGGGACGGGTGAGATGCCTTCTGGTCCGGGTCCAGTCTCGCCTATTCGAGAGTTTTTGCGATCCCGCGGCAGCGGTCGGATGGGAGACAGTAGCTTTGCTGTCCTGATGCTCATCTGTGCTTGCAGCATCTTCGTCATTGTTATCTTTATCTTCTGGATTTTGATCAAGAACTCGCATCTTAGCCTGAATGCCTTTGGCTGGAAGTTTTTTACTCGCGGGGCATGGGACCCAGTCTCAGGTGATTTTGGAGCGTTGCCTTTTATTTATGGGACGCTGATGACTTCGATCCTTGCGCTGATCATGGCTGTTCCGCTGGCGCTTGGAGTTGCGATTTTCCTGACAGAGTTATGCCCTCGTCCGCTGCGCGCACCAATCTCGTTTCTTACCGAGTTGCTGGCAGCGATTCCCAGTGTGGTCTATGGACTCTGGGCTGTTTTTGTCCTGGTACCATTGATGCGCGATTCGCTCGGGCCATTTCTGGTGAAGATCTTTGGCTGGACAGGGCTTTTCGAAGGACCGAACTTCGGCGTCGGCCTACTGACGGCAAGCATCATTCTGGCGATTATGATTTTGCCGATTATCTCATCCTTGACCCGCGACATTATGACAGCGGTCCCGAACAGTCAGCGAGAGGCCGTGCTGGCGCTAGGTGCAACTCGATGGGAAATGATCCGGATTGGCGTTTTGAGGAATTCACGCATCGGGATTGTCGGTGCGGTTATGCTTGGGCTTGGCCGAGCGCTAGGTGAAACCATGGCCGTAACAATGGTGATTGGGAATCATCCCGATATTGCCAAGAGCCTCTTTTCCCCTGGATATACGCTGGCGAGCGTGATCGCTAATGAGTTTGCAGAGGCCACAGGCGATCTTTACTACAGCGCGCTGATTGAGATTGGTCTGGCGCTCTTCCTAGTCACCATCGTCGTGAACGCAGTTGCCCGGTTGATGGTGTGGGCAGTAACGCGTGGCGCCCCGGCGAGGGCTTCATAATGAGCACTCGATCGATGATTCCGGCATCGCTGGAAGAGCCACGCAAGCCTTCGCGAGCGAATATTCTTCGACGCTATGCGGCCGATCATATGGTCACGGGGCTGGCGATCCTGGCGACGGTGATCGTGCTGGCGCCTCTTGCAGCAATCCTTTTTTACTTGGTCTATAAAGGCGCCTCTTCGCTGAATCTTGCGTTCTTTACACGCATTCCTGCTCCTGTAGGAGAAAACGGCGGAGGTATGGCCAATGCGATTGCGGGTTCAGGAATCATTCTTGCGCTGGCCAGCCTGATGGGGATTCCGATCGGGATCGCTGCCGGCGTTTATCTGGCCGAATACGGGCGGGGCAGTGTTCTTGGAAATCTAGTTCGCTTTACAGCCGATGTTCTCAACGGCGTTCCATCGATCGTGATGGGAATTGCTGTGTACTCGCTGGTTGTGAGACCGCATCCGCCTTATTCCGCTTTTGCAGGCGGTGTTGCCTTGGCGATCATGATGATCCCGACAGTCACCCGTACGACAGAAGAGATGCTGGCTACCGTACCCTATGCGATTCGTGAAGCTGCGCTAGGGCTCGGCGTGCCGAAGTGGCGAACTGTGCTTTCGGTAAGTCTGCGGACGGCATCCCCTGGCATTATTACTGGCTGTATGCTGGCGTTTGCACGTGTAGCGGGTGAAACAGCTCCGCTTCTTTTCACTGCGTTTGGAAACCAGTTCTGGAGCTTCCGGCTGGATCAGCCAATCGCTGCTCTGCCGTTGCAGATTTATGTTTATGCCATCTCTCCGTATGACGAGTGGCACCGATTGGCATGGGCTGGGGCCCTGGTTCTGATCGCTCTTATTATGGTTTCAGTGACGCTGGTGCGAGTTTTTGCGAATCGCGGCGTGCTGAAGGGAGGAAGTTAGTGGGAGTCGGTATTCAAGTTGAAAGCCTGAATGCGTGGTATGGCTCAACGCATACATTGCAGGACATCAACCTGCATATTCCAGCCAACCATGCGACCGCTCTCATTGGTCCTTCAGGATGCGGTAAATCCACCTTTGTACGCTGCCTGAATCGTATGCATGAGACCAACCCAATTGCCCGCGCAACGGGGGTTGTGAAGATGGGAGAGATCGATATCTATCGCGATGCGTCTCCGGTCGAGATTCGTCGTCGCGTTGGCATGGTATTTCAGAGACCGAACCCATTTCCGACGATGTCGATCTATGACAATGTAATCAGCGGGCTGAAGCTGAATGGATTTCGGAACCGCAGAATCCTGGATGAGACAGTGGAGCGCTCTCTAAAGCAGGCTGCTCTGTGGGAAGAAGTGAAGGACGATCTGAAGAAAAAGTCTGGAGCTTCGCTTTCTGGTGGACAACAGCAGCGTATGTGTATTGCCCGGGCGTTGGCCGTCGATCCTGAAGTGCTGTTGATGGATGAACCTGCGTCGGCTCTTGATCCCGTTTCGACTTCAAAGATTGAAGATCTCATCTTCCAGTTGAAGAGCCAGTACACGATTGTGATTGTGACGCATAATATGCAGCAGGCAGCGCGTGTGGCAGAGAATACCGGCTTCTTTCTCAACGGCAAGCTGGTGGAGTTTGATTCGACCCATAAGATCTTTACGAATCCTCGCGACAAGCGCACCGAGGATTACATTACCGGGAGGTTCGGATGATGCGGGTGAAGTTTCATCAGAGCCTGGACGATTTGAAAGAGCGTCTGCTGGTAATGGCAGGAATGGCTGAGCAGGCAATTCAGCGCTCGATCGAGGCGTACCGCACACGCGATATGAGCATCTGCGAACTGGTGCTGCACTCGGAGCCTGCAATCAATCGCCTGGAGCGCGAGATCGACCAGATGGCGCTAGACCTGCTGGCAATGGAGCAGCCGATGGCGATTGATCTTCGGTTCATTCTTTCGGTGATTCGAATTAATGCTGATCTGGAGCGAGTCGGCGATCAAGCTGTCAATATCGCTATTCGTGTGCGTGAGATGGGGGCCTTCGCGAATATTGATCTTCCAGTGGATATTCCGAAGCTGGCGGAATTAGCTTCCGCAATGGTGCGGAAAGCGCTCCAGGCGTTTATTGAAGGTGATGCCGAGATGGCGGACTCTGTCTTCGAGATGGATGACCAAGTCGATAAGATGAATGATGCGGCCTATTACGCCTTGAGCTCCCTGATCAAAGAGAAGCCGGAGTTGACGCCTCAGTCTCTCAACGCGCTTATCATTGCTCGAAACCTGGAGCGGGTTGGGGATCATGCGACCAATATCGCAGAAGACGTGATTTTCTGGGTACGGGGCGCTGATGTTCGTCATCACGCCGCGTCTGCCTGATCTCTTTATTCCCCGTCGGGAATCCACCAGGTAAGACCAGGCAGCATTGGGTAATAAAGGCCGAGTCGAACTCGATTGGAATCCTTAGAGTTCCCCAGAATTCTGGTATAAGCATGAAGCTGGGGCGCATACTTCTCGCGTTCATGGGAGAAAAACTGCTCTCTGTCTGATCCAGAATATTGCGTGGTTTTGTAATCAACGATCCATAGATAATCGCTTCCGGGAGCAAAGGGTTCCGCTCCTGCCTGAAAGATGCGATCCAGCCGGACACTGGAACGCTCTTCGTTCCACGCGATAAGTGCACGTTCGCTGAAGCCTTCCTTGTGCGTTCCCAATACCCATAATCCTGCAGGATCGCGAAGCGTAAGAAGAAGCGCATCATGAACCTGTTTAGCTATGCGGTCAACATCGCGAGGAGAGAGTCCAAAGCTACGAACAACGGCCAGGATTCGAGGAGACCAACCGGATAGCTGTTCGAGGAGGTCCTGCGGAATTGTACCCGTTGCGAGTTGCTGCGCTAGCAATTCAAGGAAGAGATGAGTTGCGTTTCCAAGTGCTCGTGCTTCAAAGGATCCTTCTGGTCGTTGAAACATAGAGGGGAAGAAAGCGGGCACCGCAGGCCTAGCCGTTCCTTTTGTGGAGAAGCGGCTTGCGGGAGCAAAGGACAAAGGTAGTCGGTAAAGCAGAGAGGTGTTTGTTTCGGCATCGGATGCGGCAAGGGTCGGCAAGACGAGACTATCCTCTGAGATGGGTAGAGGGATTACCGGGGCGACCAACGGCTTGGACTGAACATGGGAATCGACGAAGTGAGATTCTGCGGCTGGCCATGCAGCCTGGAGTAGGCTTCCGTAGTTTTGCAGAATTTCTCCATTCTGCTTTTGTTCGGGCGAAGCAAACAGATGTAGTTCTTCCCGAGCGCGTGTACAAGCAACATAAAACAGTCGTTTGTATTCAGCCTGCTCGCGCGAGCGCTGGATTCGATGAAGCCAGAGATTGAGAGATTCGGAAGCCGCCCCCTTAGCGATGATTGGAGCCAGGAGAATCCGCGCAGCGTCTTCGTTCGAAGAGATCATCTCGTTCCAATTGAGCAGTCTGCTGCGATTATTGCGACTCTTCCGTTCGAGTCCAGGCACGAGGACAACATCCCATTCAAGTCCTTTTGCGCCATGAATTGTCATCAGATCAACTGCTCCCGGAGAGGCAAGCGATTCAGCGAAGAGCGATTTGAGTCGTGTATGCAACTGACGAAGGCTAAAGGTGCCGCGTTGTTCCAGTTCATCCAGCAACTCGAAGTACATTCTGGCATTGGTTTTCTGCTCAGGAATTAGGTGAGCATCGCCACCGAGAGAGCGCCATGTCCGCTCTATCCATTCCGACAGAGGAAGACGGGAATGCAGCTTGATCGCAGAGTCCAATACAGGCCACACTCTGGCAACGCGCTCTTGCGCCTCAGGGCTAAGAGACTGACTGCGATGCAGAATACATTCTGCGATTGTCGTATCGGAAAACTGTGCTTCGTTTCCGCCGATCAGTTCATGTAAGTCGGCGAGCTCGAGCCCGCACCAGGGCGCGCGAAGAACGGCCAGCCATGCAATTCGATCTGCCGGGTGAAGAAGCGCCCGTGTCAGGGCGAAGAGATCCAGGATCTCCGGTCGTTCGGCAAGGGGCTCGATGTTGACCGCACGGAAGGGAATGGGTAGTGAGGTCCGATCGTGTTTTAGCTCGGCGATAATGCGGGAGAGATGTTCCCGGTTACGCACCAGAACCGCGATTTTCCATGGTGTGGAGCGATCTGGTGGGAGCGGTCGGCTCTGCCATTGCTCAATGATGTGCCGGACTTCCTCTGCTTCGATTCTTAACAACCGCTTGCGGAAGCTACGTTTCTGATCGCGACTACTGCCCGACGAGATGACTTGCGTGTGCCACACGATACTGTTCACGGCTTCGGAAGGTGAACGGACGGGATTGGCTGGGAGATACGGCGCTTCCTCAAGATGCTCTGCTTCGATCGCATGTGGAAAGATGTGTGAGAAATCCACATTGAATGCTTCCACCAGTCTGCGTTGCGAACGGAAGTTTGCCGTGAGCCGTAGAGTGCCGAGCTTGAGATCGCCCAGACACTGTTGCTGCATGGTACGGATGAATCCTTCTACACGCGCCTGCCGGAAGAGATAGATGGATTGCTTTGGATCACCGACCAGAAACACCGTCTGAGAGTGACCATCCCATCCCTGGGTAAGAAGTTGAATGAGCTCGTACTGGCTGGTGGACGTATCCTGCATCTCGTCCACGAGAAGATGTTGTAGCTTTGTTCCTATTGCGGTCTCGAAGGCTACGCCATCTCTGCGAAGAGCAGCGCGTGCGAGCAAGCTGGGCTCAATAAAGTCACATTCTCCGCGTTCGGAAAAGACAAGTTGAAGTTCAGCGAGTGCACGGTAGAGAACGCGAAAGAGTGCTTTGGCGACCTTCCATTGTTCTTCGGGGTACTTGGGCGGAGGTAATGTCCTGACGGTCTTAAGCGCCTCCCGGAGATCATCTCGATGTTGAAGCTGATCGACGATCTCTTTGAGACGCGCGGCCTGAACTTTATCGATCTCGAAGCGAAGATCGGTCCGAGAAAATCTTGAGCGCCACTGGTCATCTTTCTTTAGTAGAAGATGCGCTATTGCTTTCCAATGATCGAGATCGGTGGCGGCTTTTGCAGGAGCATGGTAAACGTTGGCACAGATGCGGATGGGAGAAGCATCGTCATTGGTGCTCGGGTTGTTTCCTAACTCACCTGCAATCGACGCCAGGTCTTGCAAAAGCATGGAAGGGAAGATGTCGGCGAGCTTCGCGAGTTCGATGCAGATGGCTTCCTCAAGAGTCCGTTCGATCTGCTGAAGTACGGGGCCATCGAGGAATGCTTCGTCTTGAAGCTGGGGACCAAGCGGGATCAAACGGGCCCATTGGTCACGCAGGGAGAGCATCTCTGCCAGAAGATCTTGCACCTGTGCAAGGTTTCCATCTCGATGCAAAAGCACCAACCGTAGAGCATTACTCAACGCGGCATCTTTGCGACCAAGCTGCATAAGTGTGCGCTCCGCAGCCAGCTTGTAAAGAGACGAGGCATCTTCTGAGGGAGAGAGAGAGCCACTCCCAGACAGAATCGGCAAGCTCCGCGCAATCTCTGCGCAAACAGAGTCGATCGTGCGAATATTCAGCCGGCGGGAATGTTCGAGAAGTCCCCAACCCAGTTTGCGGTCGCGCTCCAACACCGTAAGGGCAAATGCCCTGGTTTCGCGTTCAAAGCCAGTTTGGGGTTGGCCTGGACTAGAGGCCAATTCGAGTTGCTTAAGAATGCGTTCCCGAATCTCGCCGGCGGCTTTGAGCGTAAAGGTAATGGCGAGCACTTGCTCCGGCTGCTCAACTTCCGGCAAGCCTAATAGCTTGAGATAACGTTGAATCAATAGACCGGTTTTTCCCGATCCAGCCGGAGCTTCTACAATCCATGATCGCGTGATGTCGAGCGCACGTTCGCGCTCCAACCGATCTGGTGGATCAAGCGAGGAAAGCTCCTGTTCTTCCGGCTCTAAAGGGAAAACAAATAGTTCACCCATCTGCGAGGTCGGTGGCCTCTTCTTCATCCAAGCCCTCATCGAAGGCCGCAATATTCAAGCGGCACAAAATTCGTTGTGCGCAATAAGCGCAGGTTGATGGATAGTCTTTGGGGGCAACGTGCGCTTCGCCGCGGTAAAACTCCTCGGCTAAAGCCTCAAGATCTTCGCGCCATCTCGCCAGCTGTTCTGTCAATGGAGCGCGAGCGTGATTGATCGTTAACTTCTCCAGCGTTGTTTTGCCGGTATAGCTATCGAGAGCCATATCTTTCCCCGCGCGGATTTGCGCAAAGGCGATGTCGGCGAGTTGTATCTCCGGATGCGCGGTCGTCTGGAGCACTGCATACAAGGGAAGCTGAGGCTCATCAGGCCGTTCATCCAGCCAGTCAGCAGATTTTGCCATACCAGTCTTGTAATCGAGAATGATCTCACCCTCGTCCGTTCTGTCCACCCGATCCATCCGTACATTCAAGCGTAATGGGCCAATGGGCAAGTCCCGCGATGACTCTTCGCTGAATTTTACGGTGAAAGGATTGCGCTTCAGTTCGATCTTGAGCCATGGGTTCAGTAAGGAGAATAACCGGGCTCGCTGCAGGTCGAGATAAGCCTGCTCCCAAGAGTCCTGACTTGCATTGACGCGATTAAGGCCATATTCGATCGATTGCGTAAGGGCGCGGGAGCGTTCCTGACGAGTCATTGACTTCAAGGCCGCTTGCGTTTCCACCTGCTTCCAGAAATGCTCAAGTGTGCGATGCACGATGCTGCCACGTTCGGCTGCGTCCATTCCAAGTTCGATCTCACGAAGTTCTGCTGAGCCGAGGCGGCGTTCTGCAAAGGCACGAAAGGCGCATGCCGCTTGCAGTCTGAGCACCTCGGCGCCTCCCGCGATCATTCGATCGGGCAACGTGGGCAGAGGCATCTGGTCAGAAAAGGGTTCAAGTTCGATTTTGGGGGATTCGGGTCCAAGAGCAGCAATTTGTGCCGCAGAAACGACGTTGAGATCCATCGAGTGTAAAAGATGCGATGGTCTTTGTTTGCCTTCCAATAATTCGAGCGCATAGCTGAATAGAACGATGGGAGCGCTGACGGCAATCCGTTCTGTGGTGCGCTTGGCGCGGAGATCATCTGCCTTCAGATCAGAGCCAGGAAGGCCCAGATCCTGTTGAAGTGGCCAGGGAAGTAAAGGGTTTGGTGTGTCGCGCACGGGCCAGCTAAGATCGCCTGCACCGAGAAACCAGATTGCGTCGAAGCTGCCGCCGGAGGCTTCCAAAGGTCCCATCACCTGGATTGGCGCGTGACGCGATTCAGGTGCGAACAAGGTTTGTTGTGTGATGCGCTCTAACTCATGGAGAGCTTGTTCAAAAAGTACTGGTACCGCATTGAAATCCAACGAGGCAAGCTCGTCCAGTGCGCTCTCCCACTTCTGACGGGTTTGAAATTCGACGCTGTCTTCTCCGGCGATTCTTCTCCATTGAGCTTCCTGTAGCAGATCACGAATGAGCTCACACCAGGAACTGTACGATTTCGATTCTGTAAGGAAGGTTTTTTCGCGATGACTTAATGATTCCAGAGAGTTCAGCAAGGAATGTAGATTTGCCCTGTACTTGGATTTTCGAACAGCCCTGATCATCCATCCCATTGAAATCTCTGGAAGCAACAGCTTCGATTTGCGAAGTTCGAATGCGTCGAAGAGTGCACGTGCATTACGGTCCGATTCCTGCATTGACCAAAAAGGGGAGAGGAGCAGCGTGCTCATCTGTTCGACTGAGAGGGGTTTTATGGTCCATCGTAGGAGCTCAAGGGCCGTTCGCACCATCGAAGTCGTTGATAGAGGCACGCCCAGTGAAAACTCATAAGGCGTGACATGGTTTGGGGCCTGGATATCTTCGAGTTCCGGTGCCAGGACTTCACGGAAGATGCGATCGATTGTCTTACGGCGGGTCTCCAGCGATGGAACGATGACTGCAATCTGCGCGTCGGACCTTCTTTGATTCAGAAGGTCGCGTGTCCAGCTTGCGGCCAGGGTAATCTCACTGATTTCGTTGTCGGCCTGTATGAGTTGTTTGGATTCACCTGGAGCGGAAATGTCGATTACTTCGATGGCGATCCCCATGGAAGTGATTGCACGAAGAAGATTCTGTTGGGCAGGGGTATGTTCATCGAAGCCCAGCAGGGCAATAGAACCTGAAGACTGGAGATCTGTCGCATCAAGCGATTTTGCTAGCCAATCCTCTAATCGGGCCCGCGCTACCAGATGTTGCGAATTGCACTGGCGGCCAAACTCAGCCGACCAGCGCTGAAAAGCCTTCGCTTCAGAGTTGTTCCAGGATTCCCGCAGGCGCTCGAGTCCACGGTATTGTGCAAGTAATTTCCATGTTTTCGCAGCTAGTTCGGCCAACGAATCGGGAGAGCGCAATGTGTCGGGTAATGCATGATCCAAGGCGATGATCTTTCGCCACAGGCTATGTTCCTGGGAGCGGTTCAGTAAAAGCCCAGTTGTTTTTCCAGTCGTAAGCAGCCTCTGCCAGAGGGTAGAAACCCACGTCTCCCAAGAAAATATCGTTGCGGGTTGCCAGGTGAGTGTTCCAGCGGCCCTATGGCGGAGATCGAAGCGATAACGAATGGTATGAGCTGCGCGTTGGTTTGCCGTAACAAGGGTAGCCCCCTGGTCCAGCGCGTGGGCGACCTGGGGTGGCAACTCCACTGGAAGCTGACGAACACTCATATATCTTTGGTTATACTCTGGATCTTCGAGGAAAAGAATGTTCATGCCGAAGGGGATGTATCCTCAAAAAAGGAGCTTTTTGTGCATCGAAGATATCCGGTTTATATTGCCTTTTTCCTGATTGCATTCTGCGGAATATTTACTGGCTGCCGCCAGGAAGGGAAGAAGGAATCCTCTTCTAAATATCCCGAAAAGACTTTCCAGGTAAAAGGTAAAGTCGTCAGTACCGACGCTACGCACGTGACTCTGGACCATGAGGATGTGCCCGGCTTTATGGAGGCGATGACGATGCCTTATAAGCTGAAAGATCCCGGCATCGTGGGCGAATTGCATCCCGGCGATCGCATTACCGCTACCATTCATGTTCAGCAGGATGCAGCAGGTTTTCGCGATCCGCAGTTGGATAACATCGTCATTGTTGCCCAGGCGCGACCCGACTATAAACCGGCGGCTCAATATCATGTTCCGCAGGTTGGCGATGTCGTTCCTGATTTCCGGATGTTGAATCAGAGCGCTAAAACGATCCATCTGGGGCAGTTTCATGGAAAGGTTCTGGTCGCTACGTTCATCTATACGCGCTGTCCTTTGGCCGATTACTGCCCGCGGATGAGCCAGAACTTCGCAGAGATTGACCAGCAGCTCGCAGGGGATGATGCACTGTACAAAAAGACGCATCTGCTCAGTATTAGCTTCGATCCGTCTTACGATACGCCCGCGGTGCTGCGAACGTATGGCGAGGCTTATGCGGGGAAACATGCCAAGGAGGCCTTTGAGCACTGGGATTTTGCCGCTCCCTCTGAGAAGGAACTACCGCAAGTGGCGCAATTCTTTGGCGTAGGAATTACACCAGGGGAGAACCAAACCTTGAACCATTCCCTCTCGACCGTGGTGATTGGAAAGGATGGCAAGATCGCAGCCTGGTTTCCTACCAACGAATGGAAACCGGAAGAGGTCGTTGCGGTGATCAAGAAAGCAGCTGCGGAGTAGTTTTCAGCTGCTACAGATATAGGCTTCGAGATGGCGGATTGTCTCTTCCTGTTCGGTAATGATCCAGTTCACAAGATCTCCGATGGAGACAACTCCAATGACCTTGGAACCTTCTCGGACAGGCAGGTGCCGGATGCGATTTCTTGTCATGATCAGCATACAGTCTCCAATCGTATGCTCGGGTGAGACGCATAAGGCTGGGCTGCTCATGATCTCAGACGCAGCGGTTTCTTTCGAGGAGCGGCCCTGAAGAATTACTTTGCGCGCATAATCCCGTTCAGAGATCACTCCGATAAGATCGTTTTCCTGCATAACGAGAAGAGCGCCGATCTCTCTTTCGGCCATGATTTCCATGCAGCGATATACAGAAGTGTCGGGAGTTGCGGACCAGATATCGCGAGATTTTTTCTTTAGAACCGCACCGACTGTGGATGCCAGCTCACTCATAGACGGTCTCCAAATGGCAAATAATTAAGAACCTGCTCGATATAGCTGCGCTCAAGCAGAGAAGCAGCTTAGTCTCGTATTGGCGTGTTTGGCAAAGGGGGCGCCCAGATCAGGTATTCTGTGGATTGCCGACGTGCGGCGAACTTCAAGGAGCGTAGGTATTTATGGCAAAGTTGACGATTGTATTTGCAGTACTGCTGATTTTATTGGGATTGATCGGCTTTGTTTCTACCGGAAGCGCGCATCCGACCGCGCTGATTCCTTCTGGTGTGGGGGTCGTGTTTGCCATCTTTGGCATTCTCTCGAACACGCCCGATCCTAAGAAACGAATGCTGTGGATGCACATCTCGGTGACGGTGGCGTTACTGGCGTTTCTCGGTACGCTGCCGGCAGGAATTCAGGCCATGCGGCTATCGCATGGGGCAGAATACGCGCATCCTGTTGCCGTTCTTGAAAAGGCAGCGATGTCACTTCTGTGTCTGATTTATGTGTTGTTCTGTGTGCGTTCGTTTATCAACGCGCGAGTGCAACGAAGCTAGGCGGGTGTCCGATCCAATTTGCATATCCTGGGACTCCGTAGCTGCCGATAGAAGCGTAAACTGCCAATAAGATGCCTTCTATCGGACCTGCCAGCTTCGGAGCGCCAGGACTAAAAGCTGCCGACCGCCCGTCGAGAAGCACACGAAGTTCCGTCGATACACCTACCCGTCAAAAACCGAATCTGCAGAGAGTGCTTCCTGAGATGTGGAAGCTGATGAAGCCGCGCGCGCTACTGCTAGGTGGCAGTTTCCTGCTCATGGTCATCAATCGTGCGAGCGGACTGATCCTTCCTGGTTCTGCGCGATATCTGATCGATAACGTGGTAGGAAAACACCTGGTCAACCAGTTGCCAATCATTATCGGTGTGGTTGTGGCAGCGACTATTGTGCAGGGTATTACTTCTTACACTCTCACCCAGCTTCTTTCCAAGGAAGGGCAGCGACTAATAGCTGAACTACGCATCAAGGCACAACAGCATGTTGGAAGTCTTCCAGTTGCGTTTTATGACGCCAACCGCACCGGTGCTCTGGTGGCCCGCATTATGACTGATGTTGAAGGTGTCCGGAACCTGATCGGAACTGGCATCATCGATTTCCTTGGCGGCCTTCTTACGGCGTTATTTGCCTTTGGTTATCTCATTCACCTTAGCGTACAGATGACGCTGGTGACGTTTGCCATCCTTGTGATCTTTGGCTTGATTCTGCAACGGGCTTTTAAGACGATTCGTCCCATCTTTCGTGAGAGAGCCAAGATCAACTCCGAAGTGACGGGAAGGCTAACGGAATCACTGGGGGGGGTGCGCGTGATTAAGGGTTATCACGCAGAAGAGAGTGAAGCGGAAACGTTTGCCTTAGGGGCACATCGACTTTTGGCCAATGTGATCTCGTCTCTGACGGCGCAGTCGCTGATGTCGCTGGCCTCCACGGTCGTACTCGGCCTTGTTGGCGCTCTGGTGATGTATCTGGGAGCCCATCAGATGATTGGAGGCAAGCTCACAACTGGTGGTTATGTCACTTATGTAATGTTCTTAGCGTTTATGATTGCACCCATCGTGCAGTTGGTTTCCATCGGAACGCAATTGACAGAGGCTGCTGCTGGACTAGATCGTACTATCGAACTACTCGGAGAAAAGACCGAAGATGCAGATCCTCGCCGTACAAATGAACTTGAGTCATTGCGGGGAGAGGTCGTTTTTCGAGACGTGACGTTTGCGTATGAGCCGGATAAAACAGTGCTGCACGGTATCAGCTTTGAGTCGCACCCAGGGAGCGTTACCGCACTGGTGGGTTCATCTGGTTCAGGTAAGTCGACGATTATCTCCCTTGTCTGTGCTTTTCATACCGCTACGACAGGGCAGGTCCTGGTCGATGGTGTGGATCTCGCTACAGTCCGCTTGCCAAGCTACAGGAGTCAGTTGGGTGTTGTATTGCAGGAGACTTTTCTATTTGATGGAACGATTCGTGAAAACATTCTGTTTTCGCATCCTGCAGCTACCAAAGAGGAGTTCCTGAATGCTTGTCGTATTGCCCGCGTGGATGAGTTCGCAGAACGATTCTCGGATGGCTACGAGACGATCGTAGGTGAACGTGGTGTGAAGCTTTCTGGCGGGCAACGGCAACGACTTTCGATTGCACGAGCAATCCTGGCAGATCCTCGCATTCTGATTCTGGACGAGGCCACCAGTTCTCTCGACTCGGAGTCTGAAGCAATGATCCAGGCTGGCCTGAATCATCTGATGCAAGGTAGAACGACGTTCGTGATTGCCCATCGACTCTCTACGATTCGGCGAGCCGATCAGATCCTTGTCGTAGAACAAGGCGATATCGTCGAACGCGGGACGCATGAGGCGCTGTATGCAATGGGTGGCCGTTATTACGACCTATACACACGCCAACATGGGTTGGAATCGAACCTATTTCTTGCTCCCGGCGAAGGAGATAAGGTGGAGGAGCCGGAGACGTCAGAGGTCTAAGTCCAAGTTTTAATTGGATCACGAGAAAGGGGAGGAGAGTTTCATGCAGTTGACGAGTAATAGTTTCAAAGATGGTGAATTGATTCCGGGTGAGTTTTGTTTCGCTATCGAAAGCGCGGAGAATCATATTGCACTCAGCGCGAACCGAAATCCCCATCTTGCATGGTCGGCTGCTCCAGCAGGGACTGAATCCTTTGCTCTGATCGTTCACGATCCTGATGTGTCTAGTAAGGGAGATGATGTAAACAAAGAGGGAAGAGAAGTTTCATCAGACCTTCTCCGCGTGAACTTCTATCACTGGTTATTAATCGACATCCCGGCATCCGTGGGCGAGATCGCTGCAGGAAGCCAGAGCAATGGGGTTACTCCCCATGGGAAGCGTGGCCCGGCAGCTCCCGGCGGGATGCGGCATGGGATCAATCACTACACCCAATGGTTTGCAAGTGACCCGCAGATGGAAGGGGATTACTTTGGCTATGATGGACCCTGCCCTCCCTGGAATGATTCCATCATGCACCACTACGTCTTTACGTTATATGCTCTGGACACAAAAGCGCTGGAGGTAGACGGTGAACTGACATCGGAGAATATTTTGGCAGCGATACAGGGGCATGTTTTGTCCAAAGCGAGCCTGACTGGGAAGTATTCGCTGAATCCCAGGATCAATCGAAATTGAATGAAGTAGTATGGATGAACCGGAATTAGCTTTAACATTGCTTTAAGCTAGTTCCCAGATGCACGTCTTCGACCCAGACGCTGCTTATGGTCTTTACTCAAGGATTTTGTAGATGAAATTGTGCCTTTCTGTGCTTCTCTCTGTGTTTTCCTTCTTTGTACTTCCGTCCCATGCGCAGATGGGGGTGTACATAAACCCCATAGGAATCCGGGTTAGCAATTCGCAGTCTGATTCAGGCATCTTTTCGTTCCTGGGACAGGGAACCACCTCGCGGATGTTCTGGGGCGCGAATATCGGTTTTTACGACGATTTTTTCCATGGAAAGAATGTGGATGTAGGAGTGGATCTTCGAGACACCGTGGTGGGAGGAAACGACGCGAGGCTGAACAGCTTTCTGGTCGGTGGACGGGTAGTGATGAAGTCTTTCTCTCCTTCCTGGCGTCCGTATGTTCAGGTTTCGGGAGGTCTGGGAACAACGCGAGCGCCGCATACCTCGATCCATCTCAATCGCGGACAATATGCGGTCTACGGCGGCGCAGACTACAAACTGAACCGCTACTTTGATCTCAAGGTTCTTGAGGTTGGGTACGGCTCATTGTCGACCATCAGCAACTCTTCTTTCGGAAATACGACTGCGTCGTACCCTGCATCGAAATTGCTTCAGGTGAGCTGGGGACTGGTCTTTCGTATCCGTTAGATACTGAATCCCGTACCGAACGCGGAATCAGGAAACTAAAACAGGAATGCGGGAAGAGACAACTTCGCAGATCTGACGGTGGATGTCTTCAATGGAGGCATCGTTGCGAATGGCAACGACCCTGTTTGATTCTCGATTGGCGATAGTCTCGTATGCTTCATAGACACGATGGTAGAAAGCATCGTTTTCACGTTCGAACCGGTTTTCGTCCGTCCCCTTCTGCTTAGCATTTCTTTGGTTCCGGCGACGTGCACGCGCAAGGGAACTTTCGAGTGATGGGAGAAGGAGCAACGTAAGATCGGGTTGCAGATTATCGCAGACTGCACGGTGCATAGCGAGGATGCGCTCACTTCCAAGTTGACGGCCGCCCCCCTGATAGGCTTCTGAGGAGTCGGTGTAGCGGTCACAGAGAACAATTGCTCCCGATTCAAGTGCGGGGAGGATGATTTCGTGAATGGCTTGAGCCCGATCGGCAAACATCAATGCCATTTCGGCAAGCGGTGAAATGGCCCCCAGCGTAGATTCAGAGCGGGAATCGAGCAGAATCGACCGAATACGGTCACCAAGCGCGGTGCCGCCGGGCTGACGAAGCGTGATCACTTTATGACTCTGGGCCTCAAGCCAGGCCGTGAGCCGGCGAAGCTGCGTGGTCTTGCCAGAGCCGTCTAATCCTTCGAAAGTGATGAAGTAACCACGTGCCATAAGAAAGGATAGCAGGCTCTGTTGGAAAGCCGGGCCGAGCGCAGCTACCGAATCGCAGGCAAAAGGCATCTTAATCAGCAGAACGTAGAGTTCGGCAGGAGATGGGACGCGATGCTGACATTTATTTGGATTGGAGCCCTCTTCATTCTGACGCTAGTCGCTTTGTTCGCATACTCTTCACGGAATAAGAAGACACTGCCTTATCTGGTACATGGCGACTCGCACACAAATCCTCTTACGAACACGGACATTCAACAGCAGCCCGATAGAAAGCGGGTTGATGGGAGAGGTGATGATTAAAGAACAGCGGATGCTCAAGGGGAGAGCATCCGCTGTGCCTGGAATTATTTCGATTGATCGATGGTTTTTAGATTTGCGGCCGCATAGCGTTCGCCTGCTACTTCACTTAGAGGAACAGCGGCTTCTAATTCTGCAACTTCAGTCCCAGTGAGCTGAATCTCTGCTGCTGCCGCATTTTCTTCCAGATACTTTCTGCGTTTTGTTCCAGGGATTGGAGCCATATTGTTACCTTTTGCTAGTACCCAAGCCAGAGCAAGCTGCCCCGGCTTGACTCCTTTTCGTTCCGCGATTACGCGAATGCGGGCAACAATCACCTGATTCTTATCAAGGTTCTCTTCTGCGAAGCGTGGATAGCGCTGAGCCCGGAAATCGCTGCTGCTGAGATCACTGGGCGTCGTTAACGTCCCCGTAAGGAACCCACGGCCAAGGGGAGAATATGGTACAAAGCCAATCCCCAACTCCTGTATCGTAGGAAGGATTTCCGCCTCGACGTGGCGTTCCCATAAGGAATACTCCGTCTGAAGCGCCGTAACGGGATGGATCTTGTGAGCTCGACGAATCGTTGAGGGAGAGGCTTCAGAAAGTCCCAGGTACTTCACCTTGCCGTCTTTGACCAGTTCGCTCATGGCGCCCACAGTCTCTTCAATGGGAACCTCAGGATCGACCCGATGTTGATAGTAGAGGTCGATGTAGTCGACACCGAGTCGTTTGAGTGATGCGTCGCAAGCGCTCTTGACGTATTCAGGCTTACCGCTGATCGCCCAATAGCTGGGATCATCTTTTTTGCGGATATTCGCAAATTTCGTAGCGAGAAAGACTTCATCGCGGCGAGAGCGAATGGTACGCCCGATCAGTTCTTCATTGTCACCGATCCCATAAGTATCGGCGGTATCCAGAAAATTGATCCCAAGATCAAGCGCCCGGAGAATCGTCGCCGCAGATTCTTCATCGTTGCGGTCGCCATAAAACTCGCTCATTCCCATGCAGCCGAGCCCCATGCGGGAAACAACTGCCCCTTGTGAACCAAGTCTGATCTGTTGAATGCTCATGGCGGTTAGATGGTGTAGAAGATTATCAGGCTTCGCTTTCTTGTTGTGCAGCAGACTAATTCAATTACTTTGCTCGCGTATGGTTCTGCCATTGAATCTCATGAGGAAGAATCGTGATGGTCAAAGGACCCTCATCGCCCTCGTTGAGTGTTGGCCCTTCTGACTTCTGTTCCTGATGGGCAGAGTTCGTATAGGTGAGTTTGATCTTGCCATCGCCCAGAACCTTGAAGCGATAATGAAAGTCGGCGCCTGCGGCGAGAGATTGCGTTCCAAAGCTGGCGCTTGGATAGTCGACTTCGATCAGGTCGATGGTTTGAGAGCTACGGTTCTGAATGGTGGCTGTAACAAAGGCGGAGCGGCAGCCAGCCAAAGCAATAACAGGGATCAAAGCCAAAATACGATAAAGACGCATACGTTAATAGCGTACCAGTGTGATGAATTCAAACGTAGAACGCGGGCGAACGTTCAAGGATACGAGCCGTCAATACAACCCCGGTCCGGTTATCGTGAAGCGTGATCGGAAAAGCGAGTACGCTCCAGGTGGCGTTTTGTTCTCCAGTACGCGGAAGAGCAAGAAGGCCGCGTCTGGTGCGATCAATGTAAGTCTCCCGGGTTTGTGCGACCGTCCGTAGCACATCGCGCCAATCGCGCATCAAGGTAGGCATCTCGTCAAAGACGCAGCGGCCGGGGAACCAGTCACGTGACTGACCAAGATATTCAGCGGCGGCGTCATTGCAATAGAGCCACACTCCGTGGTCATCGAAGATTTGGACCAACACATCGGAACCAATCGCCAGTGAGATCCTCGAGTAAAAAAAGTCACGTGCGTCGACAACAACAGGCGAACCTAGGTGCTTGGCTTTCAGCGAACTCAAGGCGGATAGAAGGTCTTCAACCGAACTGTAACCCTTCAGCAGATGCATATCTTCAGCTCCGCCAAAATGTCGTTCGAGAGTGGCGGAGAGGATGATGATGGGAACTTGGGGACGTTTCTGCCGGAGATGTGCCGCGACCTCGGTTCCAAAACGTCCAGAGCCGAGGTGATAGTCAAGAACGGCGATGTCGATATTGTTGAAGGCTTCTGTCGCTTCTTCGATCGTAGAGGCGGGGATGCAATGATATCCGTGCTGTCGAAGGATCGCTGTGCGAAGGTGAAGGTTGGCAGGTTCGTCATCCAGCAGAAGGACACGAACATCGGGTGTGCTTTCGGGCACACGAATCTCTTCGTTGGGTGGTTCCACGATCATTGGCCATTTAGATGCAATAGATCCTGCATCCGTCAATGTGAACTTTAGTTTTTTGACCGGAAAGCAGGGAGATCATGATTTCGACGGATTTTTCAGTCCTCGTAGAAGTTCAGGAAGACGGTTCATCAGGGCGACGACACGAAGCCATTGCCGATTATCGATCGCAGGATAGCCGCTGACGACTTTTCCTGATTCAACGTCTCCGGGAATGCCACTTTGGGCCGTGGCGATAACTCCATCCCCGACCGTGCAGTGTCCCGCAACGCCCACCTGCCCGGCAAGGATAACAGCGTTGCCGATCGTAGACGACCCGGCAAGCCCGACCTGGGCGCAAAGAAGGGTATTTTTTCCTACGTCGGAGCCATGACCGACCTGGACGAGATTATCGATCTTCGTACCGGAACCGATGCGGGTCTCTCCAATTGAGGCTCGGTCGATGCAGGCATTGGCTTGTACTTCGACGTTGTTCTCCAGGATGGTTGGTCCGGATTGCAGAATCTTGTACCAGCTTCCGTCGGCTTGCTTCGCAAATCCGAAGCCGTCCGCGCCGATCACAGCGCCATTCTGAACAATGACGTTGTCGCCAACGACACAATGTTCGCGAATGACAGCATGGGAATGAAGGAAAAGAGCTTTACCGGCACGGACATTGTCATAGAGGACTGAATGCGGTAAAAGAATTGCATTCTCACCCAGAACAACGTTTTCTCCGATGACCACGTAAGCCCCGATATGCGCGTTTTCACCGATCTTGGCTGTAGCTGAGATCACGGCTGTAGGGTGAATGCCAGGCGCATAAGCAGGAGGCTGATAAAAAAGCTCAATCGCACGGGCGAAGGCTAGATAGGGATTCTTGATCCTCAGCGTAGCGGCAGCAATCTCAGCAAAATCTGGCTCTACAAGAACTGCCGATGCCTGAGTGGTTCGCGCCAGTGAGGCATATTTCGGATTCGCAACAAAGGCGAGCTCTCCCGGCTTTGCCGTCTCGATGGAGGCAACTCCGGTAATGCTGATCGAGGGATCACCCTGAAGAGTGGCTCCCAGGCGCTGGGCAATGTCGGCAAGTTTCATAGAGTGATGATAGTAGGCTGTGCAGGTTGGCAAACCAGGGAAGTGAAATAGGGAGATGAAGACAAGTATCCCGCTAATTGGGTTTGGCGTTGGGTGGAAGGTTGCGGAACAAATCTTCCTGCAGAGAAGGGATAGAGGATGAGCCCGGCAATGGTTTTTTGCGAGAAGGTGTCGTAATTACCGCCAGCAACTGCAATTCGGAGATGGCCGACCGAGGGATATAGATTCGCTGGGTATTCGAACGGACATCAGGCGGAAGAAGGAAAAGACCGGCGTCATGAAGGATGTCATCCATCAACGAGAGATCGAGAGGCGCAAGTCCCTCAAATTGCTCGAGTTCGGAAGTGGGTGAGGGCTGTCCCCGAAAGGTGAGCCGGAGCCATAGCCCTTCAGTTCGAGGTCGGGCAAGAAAAGTCTTTCGGGTAAGCCGTTCAGGAGCTACAGGATCATTCAGATTGAAGTCCCGGACATAACAAATATGTTTGATATCCTGCAAAGCCACCTGGGTCACTCGCCCCGAGAGGTCCAGCAGGTCGATGACGCGGTCTTCTCCCGAGGCACGGAACCTAACGAAGCCGGACAGGGGGAGATAGCCCGCGAGCGTGTCGCCATGCAGACGACGAACGATAACTTTTTTATGCGCCGAAGACATTGACCCTGTGGCGGATTGTCGCACGTGAGAGTGAGATTCAGTTGAAAAAGCTGCGCGTGGAGTAGTCAATTGGCCAACGCTGTGTTACAGTCAGCTTTTGCGTCTCGGTAATGAGAGCATTCTAAGCGATTGATTCTCCGTGGCTTATGTGTTACACGCGAGATTCGACGCTTAAGACCGGCTTGGAGCGATTGCAACCGATATGGCCGATTACATCTATCTTTTAGAGAGCCGGCTTTCTCAGGCACAACAACATGCGCTTGAAAAAGTACGGGAGATTGCACGTATAAAAGGACTTACCAGCTTTTTAGTAGGCGGAGCGGTACGCGACCTGACCAGTGGGTCGCCAGTACGCGATCTTGATGTAGTGGTTCAGGGAAATGCTCTCAAACTGAAGAAAGATATAGAGAAGTCTGGTGGATTCATCTCCGGGGAATCGGAGACGACCCAGTCTTTTTTTGTAGATTTTCCCGGCGAAGTCCGGATGGAGATTGGTTCGACGTTGTCTGCTACCTATCCGAAGCCCGGAAAGCCGGTCTACAAGGCCGATACCATTCTGGCAGACCTTCGGCGACGTGACTTTACGGCCAATGCCATGGGGCTCTCCCTGAACCAGGGATCGTATGGTCTGTTGATGGATCCTCTGAACGGGGTTGCGGATATCGAGAACCGTGAGCTTCGTCTCGTGAATAACTATGGGTTCATTGAAGATCCGGCCCAGATGATCCGGGCAGTCCGTCTGATGGCCCGGCTTGGATGGCAGATGGATGAGCGTACCCGCAGCCGCTATGAGACAGGCAAAGAAGAAGGCTATATCTCAGTCATGTCTGCCTGGCAGCGGAACTATGAGACGGAGGAGATCTTCCACGAAGAAGACCCCCTTCGAGTGATTTCTAAGCTAGAGTCGGAGGGATGGCTAAAGCTGCTCAATCCAACGCTGGGATCCAGTAAAGTGAACGCCAGTGAGCTGGAGCGGTTACGCGATATCCAGATGCAATTGCAGATCCATGGTATCCATGCAGAAATCGCTGCGGCGAGTTTCCCTCTTTTGACTGCAAAACTGACGCCGAAGGACGTAGCCTCTCTTAAGAAGAGCTTTATCCGACAGGGTTTTGTTCGTCAGATCGACGCTTTGGAATCTGAGGGCAAGGCCTTTGCCGCGCAGCTTTCGAGCAAAGAGGCTTCTGCCCCCTCGCAGGCATGGAAACTGCTGCACGCTACTCGCCCTGAGGCCGTGCTGTGGGCTGCCCACCATGTAAAGGCAGCTGGAGTTCAAAACAAGCTGAAGGCCTTCTATACGGACTGGCCACAGGCAAGACAGAAGATTCCGTTTACGCTCATGCAGGAGATGCGGATTACGCCAGACCTGCCTGGGTACGACGAACTGGTCGAGAAGCTGTTCTTCGAATTTATGGATAACCACCTGTCCACGGTGGAGGAGCAGAAGGCATTTCTCGAACCCTATTCTCCTCCTGCGCCTCCGCCGCCGGTTAATCTCCGTCGCGCTCGTGCGACGAAGAAAGAGCCGAAGGCACCGAAAGGGCGCAAGAAGACTGCTGTTGAATCCGAAGCGACAGCTGTTGTGACTCCTGAAGTTGCAGCTCAGCCGGCCCAGGAGAAGCAGGAAAAACAGAAGAAGGCGGTTGCTGGCAAGGTAGCTCCGGTAGCTGCAAAGAAGGCTCCAGCTCCGGCTGCCAAACCACCTGCGAAAAAAGTTCCCGTAAAGGCTCCGGCCAAGAAGGCGGTCGTCAAAAAGAATCCGCCCAAGAAGGCTGTTGTAGCTGCGAAAAAACCTGCCAAGAAGGTGACGCCAGCGAAGACGGTGGCCAAGAAGCCCACACCTTCAAAGAAAGCCGCGCCAGCGAAGAAGACCGCCGTCAAAAAAACTCCAGCAAAGCCTTCACCGAAGAAAGCTCCAGCCAAGAAAGTTGCAAAGAAAAAACGGTAACCACTCGAAGTCCGGAGATTGCAGGAATCCCTTTTTCCAGCATCTCCGGCTTTGTGTTGCTGTAGAAGAGCTGGGACCGTCAGACTACTGGAAGAACGCTAGTAGCGTGAACAGGAAGACCCAGAAGAGTCCCATGGCGTGCCAGTACCACGCAGAGCAATCAACGAGTATCTGCTTGGTTTCCAGCTGGCGGGAAACATAGAAGGCGATCAAAGAAGCCACCAATCCACCGATGCCGAGGAACAGGTGGATGGCGTGCGTGTAGGTGATCAGATAGAAGAAGTGGCTGCTTGGATTGGAAGCAAAGAAGACATGCTGAAGGGCTAGTTGTCTCCACGCCTCTGCCTGTCCGGCAAGAAACAGCAGACCCAGAACCGTTGTCGCCGCCAACCAAGGCAGGGCGCGGCGTGTAATCGGCTTCCCAAGCCCAAGCCACTCATCCATAACATCGTTTTCCCGGAACATCGATCGGCGGGCAATTTCCATCGTCACAGAGCTCAGCAAAAGTACTGCTGTATTGAGCCAAAGAATGGGAGGAATCGTGGTCGGCAGCCACTGGTTGACATAACGGTTATAGACATCGATGTGACCGCTGTTCTGCGCGACAAAGAAGGCGCTGACAATGGCGACAAAGAACATTGTGTCACCCGCGAGCGCAAAGAAGAGGCCCAGGCGCGCACGACTTAACTTTTCGCGAGGTCCGCGCCGACCTTGTGGACGATCATTCCAATTGTCGTTGTCTCCGCCGCCTCCCGTCCGTTTATCGGTAGGCGGACGACGGCCATGGCCGCTGTCATGATCATCAAGACGGCGTTTCTTTTCCCATTCGGTATTGGTCGGTGTAAAAGTCGAGGGCATGGCAGCGAGCCTCTAGAGACCTCTGGATACAGCTTACTCCGGTTTGATGCTTTGGAAAGCTTTCTCGTTCTAGAGTAATCGGGGAAAGGGGAATTGCCGGCTGGGCAACACGTAAAGCGGGTTAGCGCCCGACGAGACGCTGCCACCAGCTTTTGGGCTTCATGTCATCGTAGAGGTCGAACATCTCAAGCTGGGGTGCCAAGGGCTTATCAGTAAAAGCAGCCAGGGGATTCGAAACACATAGCAGATGGGCATAGTCCGGCCCATATTTGCTGGCTACCAGCTCCATCGCTTCCCGCATCCTGGGTGGCCGCGAGGTCGTATTGTGAGCATCGGTGGCAAGAAAGTGTACCCAGCGCTTGGAGAGCAGTTCGTGAGAGATGCGTTGAGCCGTTCTCCCCATATGCCCGAGCACGGATCCGGCCGTCACCTGAATTAGCACTCCACTCTGTAGCCAGCCGACCAGACGTTTCAGATCTCCCTGAAGCGTCAGATTCCGCTCCGGGTGTGTGAGGATAGGAATCAACCCATCCAATTGCATCTGATAGAAAACCTCATGAAGCGTGGGAGGAAGTGCACGGTCTGGGATCTCGACCAGAAGATAACCTCCGCCGTTCAGAGAAAAGCGGGTAGGTTCTTTATGTGCCAGCTGGATGTTGTCGTACGTGATATGGAAGTCTGATCCTCGGCCGAGTTTGATTGAAATATTCTCGCTGTCAAGACGCCGTTGTAGGTCAGCGATCTTCGCTGTGATCTGTTCTGGATCGTATTCATAATTGCCGTTGGCGTGAGGAGTGCAGGCAATGTGCGTAATGCCATCAGCGGCCGCAATGCGCGCCATCTCAAGGGAGACTTCCAGGCTGGTAGATCCGTCGTCCTGGTCCCAAAGCAGATGATGGTGAATATCGATCATCGTTTATCTGTCTGTACCGTGATCCGGTTATTTTGCTACTGCAAGTGATTCGACCATCGAACGGAAGAGAAGCAGCCCATCAGCAGAGCCGAGAAGATTCTCGCTCGAGCGGTCCGGATGCGGCATCATCCCCAGCACGTTTCGGCCTTCACTCAAAACTCCGGCGATATTCTCGAGAGAACCGTTGGGATTTGCATCGGCTGTGATCTCGCCTGCCGGAGTGGAGTAGCGGAACGCAATGCGATCTTCTGCCTTAAGCTTGTTCAAGGTTGCGGCGTCGCAGAAGTAGTTTCCTTCCATGTGTCCGATCGGCATCTGCAAAACACGTCCATGATCCAGGCCATGTGTAAACGGGGAATCGGAAGTTTCGGTGCGCAGGTAGACCTGTTTGCAGATGTAGCGCTGGTTGGCATTGCGCATCAGCGCGCCTGGCAGCAGGCCGGATTCGCAAAGGATCTGGAAGCCGTTACAAATCCCAAAGACCAGGCCGCCATCTTTGGCAAACCGGACGACCGACTGCATGATAGGGGAAAACTTAGCAATCGCTCCCGTGCGCAGATAGTCGCCATAGGCGAAGCCTCCAGGAACCAGGATGGCGTCGCAGCCCTGAAGATCTTCAGAGGCATGCCACAGAAATGTAACGGGTTGCTTCGCAATCGCATCGATCACGTTATAGGTATCGTGATCACAGTTGGAGCCTGGAAAAACCAGAACGCCGAATTTCATACCTTAAGGATAGCATCCGAGCGATTGCGCTTATCAGTTTGAACATAAGATGCGTTTGTCAGAAAAGCTATCCTGTCTGTCCAGACTGCGATACGGTATTTCTCAGCAATGAAAGACAAATCAGGAATGACAGCGCCAGGCTCATCTCAGACTCCGTCTTCACTGCGCACGGCTGGTAGCGCTTTGGTGAACTGGTGGCGTGCCGCCACGCTCGATGCGCTCATCATAGGCGTGCTCTGGCTTATCGGCTTGAAACTGATTCATGTCCCATTGGCCCCGTTCTGGGCTTTGTTGGGCGCGATCCTGCAGATCATCCCAACCTTTGGAGCGATGCTTGCTCTGATTGGCCCTGTCATCTCCATCGCGGTACAAGGGCCGGATGATTGGTGGCGGCTGGGTTTGGTTTTCGGCCTCTACGCCCTGATTATGTTTCTCGAAGGGTTGGTGATTGGCCCTTATGTTTTGCATCGCACGACCAAGGTGCCTTGGTGGGCGGCATTCCTCGGCCCTATTGTGATGGGAATCATCATCCCGTTCTGGGGAGTGCTGCTGGCTCCACCGCTTTTGGCTGTGATCTTTGCGCTGCGTGATCGAAATAAAGTGCGTTTGTAGGTCAGGCACCGAGCTTGTAGCGTGTCTCTGCCAGGCGATATAGCGGCCGCCATACCAGACGATTGATCGTTACCACCATACCTGCCATCACGATGGTTGCGAGCAGCAAAAGATGAAACTTTCCGGAGTCCGTAGCGGCGCTGATCACAGCACCCAATCCAAGAGTCTGTAGCGTCTGATTTTTCAGGTGAAAGTATTCAGCAATGATACTGGCGTTCCATGCCCCGCCAGATGCCGTGACCAAGCCTGTAATGAGATAAGGAAAGATTCCCGGCAGGATCAGTGTGCGCCATCGCTGCGCCGAAGAGAAGCGGAAAAGCGTCGCCACCTCGCGCAGGTCGGTGGGGATCGCCATTGCGCCGGCAATCACATTGAACAGAATGTACCACTGGGTTCCCAGCATCATCAGGATAATGGAACCCACGCCGAGGCCGCCTCCAATTCTGACGAGCGCCATCAGCACGACAGGGAAGAGTGCAGTTGCAGGAACGGAGGCAGCAATCTGGGCCAGAGGCTGTGCAATGCGCGCAAGACGGGGATGGAAACCGATCGAGACACCGGCAGGGATCGTCCAGACAGAGGCTAGCAATAGTGCAACGTTGACCCGGAGAAAGGTCGCCAACGCTCCTTCCAGGATCTGCACAAACTCCGATCGCTGTACGTCCTTGAGGAGTGCCAGGGCTTGAAATGCTGCATAAACCACCCCACATACCGCAAGAACGATAATGACCGTACGGATCAACGCATTCCAGCGCTCACGGTTCTTCTGGGTTGCAGCGCTATGGGGATCCCCTGAAGCCTCTGCGCGGTGGCGTTTCTCCGCAATTTTTTGATAGATGGCCTCGGAGAGGGGTTGAATCGTATGGCTTCGTAGGGTGTGCAGAGCGCGCGAATGTTGCAGCAGGTGGAGCAAGGGGGATCGGATACGAGATTTGGTTTCGACCTGTTCGAACTTGAACTTATCGCTCCATGCGATGATCGGTCGCCAGACCAATTGATCGGTCGCAACGATAATGGCGACCATCGTAAACAGCCCCCAACTGATCGCCGACGCATTTCCCGTGCTGGCTGCGGTCTGGAGATACGATCCAAGCCCAGGCAGACGAAAATCGCGTGTTCCCAGCACAAACATTTCGCAGGCCATCAAAAAGAACCAGCCGCCCGCCACCGAAACCATCGAATTCCACACCAGGCCAATCGCAGCGTAAGGAAGCTCAAGCTCGACTAGCCGTTGCCAGTGAGAAAAACGGTATATGCTTGCCGCTTCGCGCAGTTCTCGAGGGATGCTCTTCAGCGAAGAATAAAAGCTGAAGGCCATGTTCCATACCTGACCGGTAAAGATGAGAATAATTGCTCCCATCTCGACACCGATTTGGCGCGTGGGAAAGAGGGCGACCATCGCCAGCATGACACCCGGTAGAAAACTCAACACTGGAATCGATTGGAGGATATCCAATCCAGCAATCATGAATGCTTCTACGCGAGGGTTGTAGGCGGCAATATAGCCATACGCGATGGCAAACGCGAGGCTGAGCGCATAGGCGAGCCAGATGCGGACAATGGAGTAAAAAGCGTAGAGAGGCAGTGCATGAGGGCTTAGTGAGATGGTAATGCTCGGCATCGGATGGCCGAACCAGTACCGTGCAAGCTGCACGAGCCCATAGAAACAGGCCAACCCGATTCCTGCAACGCAGAGATCAATGACAAAGGGCCAGCTGCGTCGCAGTACCTGCGACCTGGCCAGCATTTCGCTGTTCCGAACCTGGTTGAATCTGTCCGGAAGCTGGATCATGCGTCGGTCTCCGCTACCGTGGCCGAATCAGCCTCTTGCTTCTCAGCCTGAATAAATCGGCGCCGAGACGCATCGAAATCGAACAGCTCGGCATAGCGCCCCCAGTTAATCGCCGTCTCGAGCTGTAGAAGAGTTTCGTCTTCGCTGAACTGCTCATCGAGCATGTCGTGAAAGAACTCCTCTGGAACGCTCTTGTCGCTCTTCGCCTCAATCGCTCGCACAATCTGGCGCAACAACAACACGTTCTCAACCGCGGCATTACGGAACAGTTCTTTCTGACGAAGAATCTCTGAGTTGGCGTACTCGGCTCCCGTAGGAGTGATGACAGCATCCCCCTCTGTCACAGTAAGGAAGCCAAGAAGTTGCGCCGCGTCCACAATCGGAAGCAGGTCGTCGATCTCAAAGGCCAGATCGTCTGCCAGTCGATAGATGTCGTCTTTGCCGTTGTGGTCGAGCAGAATCTCCAGAAGACCGGCGATACCTCCCGGACGGGCATGGGGCAGCATCTGGTAATGCATCTGGCGCTGGTCCCGCACCGGTTTGCCCGTCGGAGTCAGGGGTAGGGCTGGGGGCTGCGCTTCCGGCTGTGTGAGCACTTTGTAGATGTAATCCACCAGCTGCGTAAAGGCCGCGGCTTTTCGCTCTCTGGGGTGGGCCAGGGCAACCTTAAAATCTGTCCTCACATGTCCAGGGTTTCGGCCAAGAACAATAATCCGATCCGCGAGGAGCACCGCTTCTTCAATATTGTGCGTAACGATGAAGATGGCTCGTGTAGGAATCGTTTTGTTCTGCCAAAGCTCCAGCAGTTCACTGCGAAGATTTTCCGCAGTCAAAACGTCAAGCGCCGAGAAGGGCTCATCCATAAAGAGCACCTCGGGCTCGACGACCAGCGCACGCGCAAAGCCTACTCGCTGGCGCATTCCCCCGGAGAGCTCTTTGGGGTATGCCGCCTGGAACCCGTCCAGACCGACGGTATCCAGTATCTTCAGTGCTCGTTTTCGCCGCTCAGCAGGTTCCATTCCCTGCGCTTTCAGTGGAGCTTCGACGTTTTCTGCAACGGTCAGCCACGGAAACAACGCAAAACTTTGGAAGACAATGGCGACATTAACATTCGCCTGAGCGACTGGCTTCTCGTGCCAGTACACCTGGCCGGCAGAAGGAGTTGATAAGCCGGTGAGCATACGCAGCAGGGTCGATTTGCCCGAGCCAGACGGGCCCAGCAATGCGACGATCTCGCCTTCGCTGATGGAAAGATCGGTGGGCGAGATAACCTGAATCCGGTTCTCGCTCGGTTGCGCGTAGTATTTTTCGACCTGCTCGGCACGTATGATTACTTGCTGCATAAGCTAATGGACTAGGACGAAGATAATTGATGGAAACCAAGATTGAGCGATACCGCAAGGCTCTGCGCTCAGCGTATCATTAGTTAGCAGTGAACATAAGGAAAGCGACAAAGATAGATCGCTCCAGCCTAAAGTTTAACCACTTCAATGGGGAAGATTACGAATGTCAGAGATGCCGAATACGACATCAAAACGGAGAGTTCTCGTCGCCGATGACGAGCAGGTCATTGCAAATACCCTGGCCATTATTTTAAATCAGGCGGGGTTTGAGGCGCGCGCTGTATTTAGCGGCGAAAAAGCGGTCGAGATGCTCGACAGTTTTCAGCCAGACATGCTCATTAGCGATGTCATCATGACAGGAATGACCGGAATCGAGGCCGCGATTATCACCCGTCAACGCCTCCCGTCCTGCAAAATTCTCTTGTTTTCAGGACAGGCAGCGACGGCTGACTTGCTGGAGAAAGCTCGCGCTCAAGGGCACGAGTTCGAGATTCTGGCCAAACCCGTTCATCCAACCGATCTGCTCGCCAAGCTAAGGAGCTGATCGGCGCACTTTTTAATGATCTTTTGATGTTCTTAGGCTTGGGGCGGAACTTTGGTGTCGCCTCGCTTCAAATATGTTTCCGTTCCTTCAGTTTTACGGCTGGAATCCCGGCATAAACCGTCCATGCCTCCAGATTTCGGGTTGCCACTGACCCAAGCCCCAGGACAGCTCCTTCTTCTACATGCACCCCGGGCGCAACAGAGGCGCGAGCGCAGACCCAGCTGTAGGCCCCGAAATTCATGGCAAAGGCAAGCAAAGGAAAAGCTGGATCGTCATAGTCATGGGTTGCCCCACAGACATACGCGTCCTGAGAAAGGATGGCATGAGATCCAAAAGATATGGGAGCTGGATTGTAAATCTCCGCTCCATCCGCCGCGGTCACCTGATCTGCACAGATCAGATTCCACGGAGCCCATACTTTGGATTTGGGGTAAAAATGGCAATTCGGCCCCATTTTCGCCCCAAATAGGCGCAACAGAGATGAGCGCCATCTGTGAAACGGCCGAGGAGATGTGCGGTAAAAAAACACCCAGCAGAGATTCCACACCAAGCGACGGATGCGCAGCGACAGGGAAAAGGCAGGACGCAGATAGGGATCGGCTGCTGTCTCTGAAGAGATATGATCTGCCGCGTTGTAATGGACCGGTCGTGGCATAGAGATCTCAAGAGTGGGAGAGTACAGTCTTTCCCTTGGGTCCTTTCGATGCTTCGAAGAGTTGAAGAATCATCCTTGCGCTCTCGCGCATATCATAGCGCTGCCGGAAACACTGAACTGCTCTCTCCCCCATCGCAAGACGCTCTTCCGAAGGTGTTGCAATCCATCGCTCGAGCAGCCGCAGCGTCCCTTCTTCAGTATCGGATTCCATAAATCCTGCCTGATCGTTGGCAATCACCTCAGCAATATTAACCTTATCGGATAACAGGACAGGCTTTCGGCAACTCATTGCTTCTGCAACAGCGATCCCAAAGTTCTCCTGGTGGGAAGGAAGAATAAAAGCCTCAGACGTATAAAAGGCTCCCCATTTAGCATCGCCTGCTAGCATACCTGGCCAGTGGATGCGATGATCCACTCCAAGGTCGCGCGCTATCTGCCGGAGCTCTTCGCCCCACCCTTGCAGATCCGGTCCCGCCATAACCAGGTGGAGTCCCGCATCCATATGTGCCGCTTTTCCAAAAGCGCGGATCAGTAGATCGCATCCTTTTTTGCGATGAATCCGGCTGAGATAGAGAAGGAATCTGTGATTTCTGACATCGGGACAACGCTCAAAGAATGTTTCAGCGAGATTCGCGGGATTCCGATCAGGAACTCCGCTCGTTCCGTAAGGAACAATATGAGGGGTCCATCGATGGAGCGAAAAGCTTTGTTCTGCAAGGTCCCGTTCTGCTGTTGAGGTAAACAGGACGCGATAAGCATCCCGCAGAACCCGATATTCCACCGGAGCCCAATAAAGCCACTTTTTTAGATGCTTCAGCAAAGATATATGTTTGAAATAGGGATCAAGCATCCCATGGGGAAAGACCATATACGGCGTATCGGTTCCGGCCAGCGCTCTCCAGGTTGCAAAGCCGCAATAATTCCAAAGTCCATCGACTACCACACCATCGAACCGCGAATGATTTTCTCTCAACCAGGGGACAAGCTTTGACGAATAGCTGTAACCATATCCTGAATTTCCAGAACCTACGGCGTGGACTGGAAAATCGATGTTTTTCAGGAATGGTTCCGCAGGGTTATCCAATGTGACAGCTTCGCCAAAATAGCCGATGTCCTTATAGCTCAAAAAGGTTCGCACTGCCTGGCTTGGGCCGCCCGCTTCCGGACTGAGCGTTCCAATAAGATGTAGGATCTGCATCCTAAAGCCCCCGTTGATTATTCCGCGATCTTTTTTGTTAGTGCAGCCAACGCTCTTCGTAAACTGCGAATGTCTTCGTCAAAGTTCCAAAAGTCAATGCGCTCCTGTGCTCGTCTCCCCATCTCAATCGCGGTCTCTGGGGTTGCTAGCGTTCTGCGGAGCGCATCCGCCAATCCGTTAACATCTCCGGCACGAAAGACCGCGCCTTCGACGCCATCGGTGATTAGATCGCGCTGGCAGCCAACCTCATCCGATACAACGACAGCCCTGGCTGCATTCATCACCTCATTAACAATCAGTCCCCACGGTTCGTGGCGAGAAGGAAGCACAAAAACAGTTGCCAGATCGAAGAACCCTGGAAGTTCCGATTGGTTGCGGAAGCCGCAAAATCGAATGCTATCGAACCCGGTCTCCTTTGCCATGCGCTCGAGCTGTTCCCGCTGTTCGCCATCTCCTACGATCACGAGATAGGGATGAGGTTCAACACCGGAAGCCGGGGAGAGAAGCTGATATGCGTTGAGAAGGTCGTCGGCCTTCTTCCGGTTCTGCAGTTTAGAGGCAAAAAGAATGACTGGACGATCCGGAGAAAGATTCAGTTCTTTTCGCAGCGATTCCCGATGCTGGCTGGCCTCGAGAGTGCGTCGACGGAAGTATTCGTTATCGACGGCATAGGGCATGAAGAAGATAGGAAAATCTTCGCCGAAATAGTGTCGCCAATATTCAGAGTTGAGCGTACCCGCAGATAAAACGCCATCGACCATCTGTTTAAGGACGCGAAAGAAAAGTTGTTTCGCTGCAAGAGTTACGCCGCTGCGTTCCCGGTCTCCCAGCCATGAATCTGACCGCACAAGAACTGGGATCCCTAATGCTTTTGCGGCAATCATCGCATGCAAAGAGTTGAGGCTAGCATATCCATGGACCCATAAGGCATCGAAGCCCGGCTGCCCCGCATATCCTTTCAGACGGCGAGCGATGCCGTGGTTCAATGGCAAAAATGGAGTCACTTTGGCATGGTCTCGAATGACGGGAAGAAATTCATGACGATATCCCTCAAGTAGAGGGATGTCCCACCTAACACCCACTCCCCCAAAGCCTTCATCTTTATACTCCTTCACGGAAAAATCAGACCCGAAGAAGACAGTCAGATCGATATCCGGTTCACGCGCAATGTGCCGGAGCAGGGGAGCTTGATACTGAATGGGGTGGCTGACCAGATAGGCCAGCCGCACCTTTCCTTTTCTCATTTCATGACTCACGATTTCTTACTCGACAGCGAATGGAGTTTGGTTCAATTGCTGCGAAGAGATACTGCGAGAATGGAAGCTAAACCAACGACGGTGCCAAGGCCGCCAGACTTGATGGCGCTCTTGATCGCGTTCGAGGGTAACAGGACAATGTCTTCGCTCTGAAGTACGGGATCCGGATCTTTTCCATCGAGAATGCGATTCAGATTAAGCTGAATCACCTTGCGGTCTCCACCCACCGTGCGAATCAGACGCAGATCTTTCCATTTGCCTTCCCATCCCGGCCCCTCCGCAACGCTGGCTGCCTTAATCAGGGTCAATGGTGCGTTGTCTTGCAATGGAATGGCTCCTACTTTCTTGAAGGCCCCCAGCATGTAAACAGCGCCAGCCCGTGAAAGGACGACGGTATCGCCTGGGAAGATCGGAATATCGATCAAATCACTCTTCATTGGATCGTTTCCAAGATCCAGGACAATTGGTTGTTCAAGGCCCAGACGATGAATAATGAGGGTATGGCTCGCAAGCGGAGGAAGTCCACCGGCAGCTGCCAGCACATCAAAAAGGTGTCGCTGCCCCACAACAGGAACCACGGCGTGACCTTCGCCAGTCACCGTTGCCACCTGGTTCGGTGCATCCATCACCTGGAGGTTGACCTGCGGATTTCGATACATCCCTGCTGCAATGAGCTCGTCAGCGATTAGTTTCTCCGCTTCAGAGATGGTAAGGTCTTTTACCTGAGCCTTACCGATCAGCGGAAGCTGAACCGAACCATCCATACTGACTCGTACGACGGGGGTGTAATCTGTCGATCCAAACAGATGAACGGCAATCTGATCGCCAGGGAAAAGGCGCATCTCGCGATTCGCAGGGAAGAGAATTGCAGGGTCCGTTGTGGGAACCAGAGGACGGTTCACGTTTGCTGACACTGTGAGAGCTGGGCCACTGAACTGGGCATACCCCTTTGTTCCAGCCAACCCCAGTAGAAAGCAGAAAACGGCGCCAGTGCGTAAAAGATTCTTCACGGTAAGATACTGGATCATCGATTTCCCTCCCCGGAGTCTTGTGCAGAACGGGTATCGGCCTTCGATTGCCAGGTCTCCGCATCCGCGCCGGCATTCGAGTATCCCGAATAGCCGTAATATCCGTAATAATCCGGAGAATTCACATCGACGGCATTCAATAGAATTCCTGTGAGCGGCGCGCCCGAGCGGAGCAGAAGGTCCCTTGCGCGACGTACGACATGCTTGCTGGATTTTCCGTGCCGGATCACCATCACGACAGCATCGGCACGGCGTGCCAGGATGACTGCGTCTGTGACCGATAGGACGGGCGGGGAATCGATCACGATATGCGTATAGAGATCTCCAGCGTGCTCTAGCAACCGATTCATCGTCTCAGAGCTGAGCATCTCCGTTGGGAACGGAGGCATCGGACCGCTGACGAGTACGTCAAGATTCGGGATCTCAGGAATCGCTTGTACGGCCTTTTCGAGTGTTGTTGTTCCAGTCAGGACCGTTGACAATCCTACCTTCGAGTTCAAGCCAAACTGATGGTGCACTGTCGGCCTGCGAAGGTCGGCATCGATCAGCAGAACGCGCGAATCTCCTTGAGCAAGGATCGTTGCCAGGTTACTCGATGCAGTCGTTTTACCTTCAGAAGGAGTCGCGCTGGTCAGCAGGATGTACTTCGGAGGATGTCCTGCTGAAGACAAAAGAAGTGCAGTTCGTAAAGAACGAAATGCTTCCGCAGACTGCGATTTCGGTTGAGAAAGGGAAATAATATTCCGCGCTGCGAAGGACTGACCTGGAATCTCCGTCGCAGAGCGACGACTGAAGCGCGGAATCACTGCAAGGGAGGGGAGTTCGATGATGTTTTCGATCTCTGCAACTGTGCGCAATCCCGTATCCAGGCTTTCCAGCAGGAATGCAAGGATCACTCCGGCGAGAAAGCCGAAGAACAGGTAAGTCAGGATAACCGTCGACTTTGGTTTCAATGTTGGTGTCGCTGGCAACATCGCCGGATCGACAACGTCAATCTCCAGGGATTCAAGGCCGGCTTCTACGCCTGCCGTTCGAAGTCGTTGAAGAAGGCCTTCGTATAGGTTTCGATTCGATTCAAACTCGCGCTGACGAATTGTGTACTCGACCATGTCATCGCGGAGCTTATAGGCGTCGTTTTTCTCGGAATCCAGTGTTGCTCTGGTCTCGTCTTCGTTAGTGCGAGCAGCCAGATAGACCTGTTTCGCCTGCAGAACCAGCCGCTGCTGTTCTGTATTGATCTCTTTGGTCAGCTCTTCAATCTGGGCTTTCTGTGCCTTGGCTTGCGGATGATTGAGTCCCAGGTCGGACTCCATTTGGGCATACGACGCGCGAGCTGTTGCCAATTGAGTTCGCAGCGTAGAGAGTGCAGAAAGTTGTCCGCTCGCGCCTGGAGTGATCTCGATGGATCCTTCAATGGAATTGGGATCCATTCCGCTGAGCATGCGGTAGCGCGATTCTGCCATGATGCGTGCAATGCGCGCTTCATTGGCTGCCGTGGAGAGCTGTTCCAGGGAAGCATTGATCTGGCTGCGCGTCGGATCCATCCCAAGGATTCCCAGACGTTTTTGCACATCAAGCATTCTTTCCTGGGAAGCCTGCACCTGCTGCTTGAGATCATCCAGCTGCCCTGAGAGCCAGTTGGAAATCCGCTGGCTGGATGAAAACCTCGTCTCGTAGCTGCGCTGGATGTAGGCGGCGATAACTTTATTGACAATATCGGTGGCCAGTTTTGCGCTTAGCGACTGATAGCTGATGCGAATAATGTCGGTCTTCTGCACTTGGGCGATGTGCAGGCCTGCCTTCAGTGTGTGGATCGTCTGCTGCCGCACGGCGGGATCGTCAATCGATGCTCGTGGTTGCGGAGCTTTGTCGTCCAGAAAGTCTGGATTGTTGGCTAGATCCATCTCTCGGGCGACGGTCAACATCAATGAATCGCTCTGGAGGATAGCGACCTCGGTCAACATCCGCTGACTGGAGTCGGTGTTCATTCCCGGCACATTGCTCATCCGGTATTCGTTCGATGAGCCAGAACGCACCTGGATACGGCCAAATGCTTCAAAGATACGAGGTTGCATCTCGGCACGGTAGATACCATATGCCAAACCAAGCAAAACGAAGACCAAGAGGATCCTCTTCCGTTTGCGCAACGTAATGAGCGCTTCGGAGAGTGTCGTGTCGGTCACCGCGGTGCTGAATGCGGGGGGAGTATCAGATACGCCCATAGTATTGGGGGGTGTCTGCGCGCTTTGGGGACCCATTCCGTTTAGTCTACAAGAGAAGATGACGCATTAAAGAGAAATTGATGTAACCCTTTCTGTTCCTTGAAGAGCACGAGGACGATATTCTAGAGTTGGAGGTTGCTTCCCGATCTTATGAGTAAATCGATTTCCATCGCCGTGGTGGGTTCTGGATATGTAGGTCTAGTGGCAGCTGTGTGCTTTGCTGAGATGGGCCACGCTGTCGTTTGCGTTGATAACGACGAGCGCAAAGTCACCGCCTTGCAAGGAGGAGAAACTCCGATCCACGAGTACCATCTGCCCGAGTTGCTGGGGCGCTATCGGAATAACCAGGTCCGTTTTATCACCGATCTTGCTGAGGCTACGCGAGAGTGCGATGCCATTTTTATCGCCGTCGGTACCCCGCAAAGCGAAACTGGAGATGCCGATCTTTCTTACGTGGAAGCGGTCGCGTGCGAAATCGCCCGTTCCCTGACTAGTTATAAAGTCATCGTCGAAAAAAGCACTGTCCCGGTTTATACCAATGAATGGATCAGCCGGGCTTTGGAGCGTAACGGGGTCGATCGGAACCTGTTCGATGTTGTATCCAATCCTGAGTTCCTTCGTGAAGGGACGGCCGTCGTTGACTTCCTCCATCCTGACCGGATTGTGGTGGGTTCAGATAGCGATCGCGCTGGTCTTCTTTTGAAGGAAATCTATTCTCCTCTCACAAGTGGAGAGTATTACCAGCGTGAGAATTGTATTTCCGGTTCTTGCAGCGTGGCGGAGCCTCCTCCCTTGTTGATGACCTCCACCAAGAGCGCCGAGATTATCAAGCACGCTTCCAATGCGTTTCTCGCTATGAAGATCTCTTTCATTAACGCTGTGTCGAACCTTTGCGAGGCGACCAACGCCAATGTGGAGCAGGTGGCCCGCGGAATCGGACTCGATACTCGTATTGGGCCCAAGTTTCTGCGTCCTGGTATTGGCTATGGCGGCTCTTGCTTTCCGAAAGACGTTGCGGCCTTCCGCTCTGTTGCCGAGCAACTTGGCATCGACTTCAGTCTCCTTACGGAAGTCGAGAAGATTAATCAGCAGCAGAAGAGACTCTTTATCGCAAAGGTCCGTTCTGCCCTATGGAATCTGCGCGGCAAGCGTCTTGCTGTACTCGGTCTGGCATTCAAAGGGGATACGGATGATATTCGAGAATCTCCTGCGGTGGAGATCGTACGCTTGCTAATCAACGAGGGTTGCAGTATCGCAGCCTTTGACCCTGCCGCCATGGAACGTACGCAGCAAATTCTTCCGGCAGGAAAAAACATGCGCTACGCGGCAGATTCTTATGACGCTATGAGCGATGCGGACGCACTATTGATCCTTACCGATTGGATTGAATTTGCCGAACTGGACTTAAAACGGGCCAATAAGGCACTTCGTTACTCCATCATTGTCGATGGCCGAAATCTCTACGACCCTGCCACAATGAGCGAGCACGGTTTTACTTATGTCAGCGTGGGACGGCCGATCGCCCATCCGGTTCGAAACCTTACATCATCGGTTATAGGTTAATGATTCTTCTTCCCGATAAGTGCGGTCATCGAGAAGGGGATGGTAGGTACCTTTATTAAGATGATATTAAAGAATAGCTGTTGTATTTTTCCCAGGAAATAGAGAATTGAAATTGCATGTAGTTAATAGGACAGAAACGTGGCCAACCAGATCATTCTAGTCACCGGAGCAGCTGGTTTTTTGGGCTCCCACCTTTGCGACGCTCTCCTGGCTGAAGGTCACACTGTTATCGGTGTCGACAATTTTTCTACCGGAAGTTCAGTAAACCTTGAACATCTCTCATCTGAGTCGAAGTTTCGTTTTCTCAGCCACGATATAACCCACTCATTTGATCCCGGCCGGATAGACTATGTCTTCAACTTTGCCTCTCCTGCCAGCCCCGTGGATTACACGCGGCTCGGTGTAGAAACTTTGCGCGTAGGATCGGCCGGGACCTTCAATACTCTTGAGATCGCGCGGAAATACAACGCCGGCTATCTCCATGCTTCAACCTCCGAGTGTTATGGTGATCCCGAGGTTCATCCTCAGGTCGAAACCTATTGGGGAAATGTCAATCCTATCGGTCCACGCTCGGTCTATGACGAGGCTAAACGCTTCTCCGAAGCAGCGGTAATGGCATTCCATCGCTACTATGGCGTTAATACTCATCTCGTCCGCATCTTCAATACCTATGGCCCTCGCTTGCAGGCCAACGATGGTCGAGTTGTCTCTAATTTCATGATTCAGGCTCTCCGCGGTGAATCCCTGACCATCTACGGAGACGGTTCACAGACACGCAGTTTCTGTTTTGTCTCTGACTTGATCGATGGCATTCTCCGCCTCTCCCGTTCCAGCGAACATCTGCCGGTGAACATCGGAAATCCGGACGAATACACAATCCTCGAATGCGCAAAAGAGATTCTGGCAGTCACAGGCTCACGTTCGGAGATTGTGCATAAACCTCTGCCTCCCGATGATCCGGCACGTCGCCGCCCAGACATTACACGTGCGCGGACGTTACTCGGGTGGGAGCCCAAAGTGTCATTGAGAGAAGGCCTGTCACGATCCTTGGAGTACTTTCGGTCCAGTATCGTGTCCCATGTCTCCGTCTGACTATCGCGGCAGTCTTTGCAACTTCGGGTACCAGGTCAACTGAAAGGCCGCGGTCGTATTTTGCTGATAGCCAATCTTGTAGATCGGCGCCTTCCATCCTTCGTACTGCACCCATGAATTCAATTCAACGTCAGGACCGAACCGCTTCACAAAGCTGACCTTGAACTGGTTTTGCGTTGTGCCGAGGGGGATGAAATCGCCAGGGATCTTTTTCCGCATATATGCCATTTGAATCCACTCATCCCCGGAGAGGTGATAAGTTAGCCAGGCCTGCCCGCCTTTGGCCTCACGCCCCATCCAGTCGCCCATAATGTAGCCTTTATTCGTGTACCCCTGAAGCTGAATAACTTCCCAGTAATTGAACTCTCCGCCATGGCTGGGACCTACGTCAGGGTCGGTATTCGCCGCTTCTACTCTGAAATCCATCTTCTTCAACCGGCCCGGGAACTGGGAGATATAAAGTCCTGTTCGATAAGACGCCCTCCGTGGTGCGCTGATGGGCGTTACATCGTCATGCGAGATGGCATCGGTATAAAACGTGGCATACTTGCGGACAAAAGGCAGCCGGTAGGCAAAGCTAAACGAACTGTATCTCGCCCCCGGATCGTTCCTCGAAAACTTCTCTTCGTATGTCGTGTCATTGAGATCGAAGAAGCCTTTCAAAAAGGTATGCAGTGTAACGGGAGCGTGCCCTTTCCCGCCAAAGATGATGGTCCGTTGAAAGCTGAACTCGAAGTTTTTGGTCGGTTGAAACGCAAAAATTTCTGAGTGGGCATAAGGGTTGTTTGGACTTGTATGTCCTTTCAGGCTTCCATAGAAAAAGTCATACCGTACCGGTCCCAGGACTTTTGAAACTCCAGGGATATACATGGGCTCCACCCGATTTATCCGGAAGGAGTAGATGTTCTCCGCGTTGTTCGTCCATGCAAGAGCTCCCCCCATGCCTGGCCCAAGCCACGCATCGCTCTTTCCTCCGGAGATTTCATGCCCCAGCAGGTGGAACGAAGCATATGCCTCCACCAGTCGAAACTGGTTCTGCGCCTTCAGCGGTCCTTCCGGGATCGTGTCCTGTGGCCGAAGCGGAGGAGCATAGGGAATGGTCCGATCAATCTTCGCCAGTTGTGACGCCAGGTCATAAGAATAGCCACCGCCTGAGGGAGAATGCTGGTACTCTCCCCGGACGTATAGAGAAAAACGTCCCGCCTCATTCAGCGTGGAAAATCCGGTGATGTTATTGAAGCCCGTCCCGTAGGGTCGCCCATAGTCGTTGTAAAACGTCTGGCCAAGATGATAGCTGTCACGCAGCACCGGTCCGCCGATGCCCATAAACCTTGTATAGGTAGAATGCAGTCCATAGACAACTCCACGGTTAACGTTTCCGGAAGGGACCTCATCCTCGAACTCTCGTAGCAGTTTCGCCAGAATCTCCTCGGCCTCATCGTTATTGCTGGCCATAATGTCCGGTTCGGCCTTCTGAATCATATGAAGCACACTTCGGCGCGTCCATGGCCGTACCGAGAGAAATGGAGCATCCAGGAACCCCATCGAGTACAGACGCAGCACCGCCGGATAAACCCAGCTATCCATCGAAACGTAGGCCGAGCCCAGCGCATCCGTCTTAGGTTTGGATAAGGCTCCTGTAGCGTTGTAGGACGGATATGCCCGTTCAGGAGCATCCGGTGGAGGCTGTGGGGCGGGAGCTGGCTGTGGAATCGGTGCCGACGGAATACTCGTAGGAGCAGCGGGCGCTCCTTGCTGTGCCGGTTGTTTCTGCGGATCAGGATTGTACGGTGGAAGAGCCGGGATCTGCTGCGAAGCAGGGTCTGGCGCGGAAGGAATCGCCTCAGGAGAATTCGATACGGGAGTCTGTGCCCGTCCAACAGATAAAAAAGCCGTGGACAAAATCAAAACAGGGAAAAAGGTTCGGATCTGCATTGCACCTCAATAGGCCCGGGGGAGGAAACCGTATCTCCAGTGTAATTGCTCGAAAGGGATCGAGTCGCTCTTTCGATTTTTCATCGTTTCGACGAATCGCTCCTGGCAAAAAGCTGCCTGCGAGCCACCTTGTGAATCTCCTTGAACCATGCGGCGTCACAAATTCCACGAACAGATAAGGATTCCTTCAAATGTTCTAACGGGTCTCCTATTCCACTTCGGCGCCCTTTGTCTCGCCAATGCACAATTTCGACCAGCACAGGACCATCCCCGCCTCGCAGTCGGCCGAATGACTCCTGTGTCACTCGATACAGCGCAATGGCATCACAGGCGTCCACTGGAATTGCAGGAACTCCGACGGCCCTCGCCGCTGTGCAGAGCTTCGCCGTTTCAGCATCCTTCTCTTTCGATGGATTTCGCAGGAGAGCAATAAACAGGATGGGCAGCTCCAATCGCGCAGCGATTTCCAGGATAGATCGCCATGTCGCCGGACGCATATCGTCTTTATACGCATATGCGGTCACCAGTCCGCTGCGTCGTTGCATCTTCAGCGCCAGAGCAGCTCCCAAAGATAGTCGTAGCCGTTCTTCGGTATCGCCCGCTGCATTCAATACGTGGCGTACATCCGATGTTGCCCATACTTTATTGCTGCCTTTCTTCGTGCGAGTTAGCCCGCGCAAAAGGAAAGCCGCATTCCCGCCCATCAATAGTCCCATCCCAGCCGTGATAGCGGTGTCGCTCACTAGGTCATCATTCGCCAGCTCAATCGTTGTGCTCGCTCGGACCGCTTCCTGTCCGTGAATTGTTGGAATGCGCCTTCCGCTCGTCTTGCCGCGCTTTGTAACGGCTTCGTCCAGCATTCGTGCTGTCAGCATCCGGATGTACATTTGTCGCAGCTTTGCATTCGGCACCAGCGGATTCTCGCCTGCCTCTCTTACACTCTTTGCTGTCATTATTGCCTTTCAATCTCCTCTATAGACAGCGAAAGGGCTCCCGAAGGAACCCTCTCGCTTCGAGCACTCCGCAGCTTTGATTATGCCTTAGCCGGGTCGATCGCTTCCGTATCCAATCCAAGTTCCGCCAGGGCCTTCTGTGCAGCCTTCGGTTTGAACTTGCCATCGCGAGCCAGTCGAGACAGTGTTGCGCCCGCAATCGCCTCTGCGTCTACCTCGAAGTGCCTCCGCAGATGTTCACGATTATCGCTGCGCCCGAACCCGTCCGTGCCTAGCGTCACCAACCGTCCAGGCAACCAGGGCGAAAGCGCATCCGGAAGCACCTTCATGTAGTCGCTTGCCGCAATAATCGGGCCATTCGTTTTCTCCAGCACCGTCGCGAGATAGCTCTTCTTCTCGGGATCTGCCGGATGAAGCCGGTTCCAGCGTTCTACCTCGAGCGCATCCCGACGCAGTTCGGTGTAGCTCGTCACACTCCACACGTCCGCTTCGACCTTGTACTTCTCCGACAGAATCTCCTGTGCTCGCAGAACCTCGTTCAGGATTGGGCCGCTGCCAAAGAGCTGTACAACCGCCTCACCCTTCTTCGCCGCGCGATACCTGTACAGCCCGCGCAGAATACCCTCCGTCACGCCTTCCGGCATCGGTGGCATAGCGTAGTCTTCGTTGTACATCGTGATGTAGTAGAAGTGATCTTCGCCCTTCTCGTACATCCGCCGCAGGCCGTCCTGCACGATCACCGCAAGCTCATAGACATAAGCTGGGTCATAGCTCAGACACGTCGGAACCGTGCTCGAGAGGACATGGCTGTGGCCGTCCTGATGTTGCAATCCCTCGCCCAACATCGTCGTGCGTCCTGCAGTGCCTCCCATCAGGAAGCCTTTGCCGCGCGAGTCCGCGAACGCCCAGGCCATATCACCGATACGCTGGAAGCCGAACATCGAGTAGTACATGTAGAAGGGAATCATCGGCAGCTTATAGTTCGCATATGCCGTGCCCGCCGCCGTGAACGAGGCCATCGAGCCCGCTTCCGTAATGCCTTCTTCGAGGATCTGGCCGTTCTTCTCCTCGCGATAGCTCAACAACATGTCTGAGTCGTGCGGCGTATACTTCTGCCCCTCCGGGGCATAGATACCCACCTGCTTGATCACCGACTCCAGCCCGAAGGTTCTTCCTTCATCCGGAACGATCGGAACCACCAGCTTGCCAAACGCAGGGTCTTTCAGCAGGTGGCGCAGCAGGCTCACAAATCCCATGGTCGTCGAGACCGCGCGATTGTTCGATCCGCCGGTCCACTCCTTCAGGGCATCGAGAGCCGGTGTCTTGAACTCGATCTTCGGAACCTCGCGCTTCGGCAGATAGCCGCCCAGCTCCGTGCGACGCTCGTGTAGGTACTTAATCTCTGGAGCCCATTCGTCCGGGCGGAAGAAGGCACCATTCTTCGCCGCCTCCTCCGTCACCGGAATATCGAAGCGTTGGATGAAGTACTTCAGCGACTCGTCGGTCAGCTTCTTTTCCTGGTGCGAAGCATTGCGTGCCTCGGTCGAGCCTAGTCCGTAGCCCTTAACCGTCTTGGCCAGGATCACTGTCGGGCCGCCCTTGTGCTCCAGAGCCCTCTTGTAGGCGTTATAGATCTTACCCGGGTCGTGCCCCCCGCGATGCAGCCGGGACAACTCCTCATCTGTCTTGTCCTCAACCAGTTTCAGCAGCTCCGGATACTTCCCGAAGAAGTGCTCGCGCAGGTAAGCCCCGCCCTTGGCCTTGAATGCCTGATAGTCACCGTCTACGCACTCTTCCATGCGCTTCAGCAATAGACCCTGGTGGTCGCGCTCAAACAACTCGTCCCAGTCCGAGCCCCACACCACCTTGATTACGTTCCATCCTGCTCCGCGGAACATGCCTTCCAACTCGTCGATGATGCGCTTGTTACCGCGCACAGGCCCATCCAGTCGCTGCAGGTTGCAGTTCACTACGAAGATCAGGTTGTCGAGCTTCTCGCGCGCGCCCAAAGAGATCGCACCCAGCGTATCCACTTCGTCCGTCTCGCCGTCGCCCACAAAGGCCCATACCTTGCGGTCCGTCTTCTCAATGAGCCCACGGTTCTCGAGATAGCGCATAAACCGTGCTTGATAAATTGCATTCAACGGCCCAATTCCCATCGAAACCGTCGGGAAGCGCCAGAAGTCCGGCATCAGCCAGGGGTGAGGGTAGCTCGAAAGTCCCGGCTCGCCGCGCAGTTCATGGCGGAAGTTCTTAAGTTGCTTCTCACTCAGGCGCCCTTCCACAAAGGCTCGTGAATAGACTCCCGGTGAGGCATGGCCCTGAAAATAAACGAAGTCCCCCGGTTGCTCACCCGCGGCACCCGGATACTTCGCGTGGAAGAAGTGATTGAAACCCACCTCCAGCAGCGTTGCCAGCGACGAATAGGTCGAGATGTGTCCGCCGATGCCTGCGTCCTTCTTGTTCTGGCCGTGGACCATCGCCATCGCATTCCAGCGGATCAGCGCCTCAATCCTGCGCTCCAGTTTGCGGTCTCCGGGATAAGGAACCTCATCGTGCTTCGGAATCGTATTCTGATAGGGAGTCGTCAACTCGCTTGCGACCGAAACTCCGGCTTCACGGGCCCGTGTTCGTAGAGCCTCCAGCAGTTCGGCACTCTGCTCCCAGTCGTTGGCTACCACCTCGTCAAAGGCTTCGATCCATTCTGAGACCTCGGCGGTAAAGTCAACCTGTGCGGGTGTCTCCAGCTTTGTCGTCATAAGCGGTCCTTATATCCCCATCTCTCCGCGCTCATAGTGTGCGCGGCAAAAATTACTCACCTCTAAGATAATCGCCAAGGGCCACAACCGTCATCCATGGGCAAAATTCCCGTGCGAAAACCGGATTATCGAGTGGTTTCGGGGTATCGTTGAGTCGTCATTCCGACCTCGGACGAAGTAAGGGAAAGAATTTCGCCCGAGCTTCAGCAGAAACCGCCTCTATTGGCTTCGAACAGTCTCTCGCAGCCTACAAGCTTATTGCTTCGAGATAACGACGAGAGGAGCGGGTTCAGGTTCACGGCCCAGGAAAGCAGGACGACGCGTGCTAGCAGGAGAGAAAGCTAATTCCCAGGCCGGTGACTGGAGCTGCGGCATGGGTTTGGCCTGAAAGAGTTTGCGGCACTGCTTTGCCGTCCAGCGAGCCCACGTCTTCGATTTCTTTCGTCGGGCACTGTCGGTTGAGATTCCAGTGCCGGCATACATCTGGCGATAGAGCTTGGAAAGAAACATGAACGCAACACGCGCTCGAAGAGTTGGCGTACAGGCAGAACGTTGCCAAATCGACGGCCAGTCATAGAAACGGTCCCAAACCCTCTGTGTACGCTCACTGATTTCACCGGAACTCATCGAAGGATGTGGCGTGAACATCTTGGGGCGGATGGCCGTCGGAATGAGCCAGTATCGAGTAATGGGAATCTCGCCGACCATCTCGGGGGCTTGAGCCTGCTCTTTTTCCCATCGAATGAAGTCCACTGTGCCGGGAAACGGAGTCATCATGACAAACTGTGCAAACGTAACGCCGGCCTTGAGCGCCATGTTGGCGGTCGCGTCGAAGGTGGCAGGCTTATCCGTTGGAAGTCCAAAGATGAAAGAGCCAAGGATATGCACGCCATGCTTCTTGAATGTTTGGAGCTGTCGGGCGAGTGCTTCGCCGGAGTAGTTGAAGTCTTTGAAGACGGCCTTCAAGCCTTCAGGAGTAACGGCTTCGACGCCGACCAGCGCACCCTTGATGTTGGCTTTGCGCATGGCGTCGAGATACTCTCCATCTTCACCGGCCTCCATGGTGATCTGAGTGAAGAAGACCATGTCTTTGGGGAGTTTAGCGAGCTCTGCCATCAGGAGAAAGCGTTCAGCACGGATCGCGGTGAGTTCTTCGAGTTTGGCGAAGTTGTTCTGTTCGCGCGCAAGACGGAGATCGGTGAGGGTGACGGGATAGAAGTTGTCATCAGCAAGAGCGATGAAACGGAAGCCAATACGGCGAAGATTGACGATTTCGTCGATCACAGATTGAAAAGCACGCTGGCGAGGCTTCTGCCCATCGGTGCGCCAGACGCTACAGAAAGAACAGTGCTTGGGGCAGCCGCGAATGGTCTGGACGGAGGCCCACATGTATTTGTCGCGGGGCATAAGGTCCCAGCGGGCAGCCAGAAACTCCGAGCCTCCGATGCGTCCGCCGTCGTAGATCCTTGCGGGGGTTCCAGCAAGACAATCGGCGACCGCCTTTCCCCAGGCGATGTCTCCATCTCCTTTCACAACTGCATGCGCATGTCCTAGTTCGAGAGCCTCTTCGGGAAAGAGCGTTGCGTGAATACCACCGTAGACAACCCAGGCACCGCGTTCGCGAGCAATACGGCCGACTTCATAGCCGCGGAGTGCGTTTCCTGTATGAACGCTGATGCCGACGATATCGCCGGCATGGATCGATTCGGGGTTGATCTGTTCGAGCGATTCGTCGATAAGGATGGGGTCGCCAACGCCGGAGGGGGTAGCGGCAGCGAGGACGAAGAGCCAACGTGGAGTAATGACTGCGGTCCCAAAAGAGTTGTCGCTGGGATTTACAAGGTGAACACTCAAGAATCCATCCTTACTTCGGAACGAAGACGGTAGGCTCGCAGCGTGATCGAGAGGAGTGGAACGAATCAACACCGAGCTGCGGCTGGACATTGAGTGCCGGCTAGGAAAATTCCTGCCGGACTATATCCGTCCATCATACAGGCCATATGCTGCGTAATTTGTCACGGGTGTACTTATTCGGAGTTGCTTCAAGGGAAAGAGAATCTGGCCAGGGCAGGGTAGTGGTCAGTTGGCCGCCAATCGCCGAGTCAATCATCGACAGATCCCTTGACACCACAATACCGCACTTATAATCTGGCCACGTCAACCCGGGTAGCACTGGACGCAGGGGCCTGAAATAGCAGGTGCGTTTCCAGAGCGATGGTTGATTGCGAGCTTCCCTAGCCGTTTTTGGGGAGGGCTTCGCTCAACGGCTACCCGATCCCATCTAGAGAAGTTACTCAATCTTCCCGACGTTGAGATTTCGTCGGACGCACATGCGTCCAGGGGGAGAACGACCAGTGAGAAAACCTTCAACCATGATGCTGTGCCTATGCACGGTGATACTGCCTTCGTCCTGCGTACAAACACATAGCCAAACAGCGGTCCCGTATGGAGCAAACCCCACGGCAGGACACTACCTGCGTGTGGAAGGAGTCAACATTTACTACGAAACGTACGGCAGTGGAGGAACTCCCATCGTGCTCTTGCATGGAGGGCTCTATGGGTACATCGAAGAGTTCGGCGGGCTCATCGGAGAACTGAGCAAAGATCGTCGTGTCATTGCGATTGCTACACGCGGCCATGGCAAATCAGAGATAGGGGAGAAACCATTCTCCTACGCCTTATCTGCCAGCGATGCCTTTGCCGTAATCCGCCATGAAACGAGCAAAAAAGTGGATGTACTGGGATTCAGCGATGGTGCGATAACTTCATACACTCTCGCTAGTGGCCATCCGGAACTGATTCGGAGATTGGTAGCGATCGGTGGGCCACGAAAGTTTGCAGATTGGACTCCCAGCGTGCAGGCGGAGTTCAAAAACGCCAAACCTTCCGATGTGGAAAGAGATTCGCCTCAATTTGTGTCGGCAAGAAAGAAGTTGATGCCTCAGCCGGATCGATGGTTGGAGTTTGTCAATCGTGTGAACACAATGGAGCTAGGTCCGGTCTACGTCACCGATGCGCAGATTCAGTCGATCAAAGTCCCTGCCCTGATCGTTGCCGGAGATCACGATCCCTACAACCAGACCGCAAAGGTTGTGGAGTTGTTCCATCTCCTTCCCCAGGGAGAACTCGCCATCATCCCTGGCTGTGGCCACGTCGTGCTGGACTGCAAAGAGAAATTCACAATCACTGCGGTCGAAGCATTTCTCAATGCGCAGCAAAAATGAATCCTGCGTAGGCTGGTTTGGTCCTTCCAAACCAGCCTATGTCGAATAATCGGCGTTGATCTTCACGTATTCCGTGGTCAGGTCGCAGGTCACAAACCGGCACTCTCCCGTACCTTGTCGCAGATCGAGAGTGATTGTGTAGTCCCTTTGTTGCATCACCTTGTGCGCTGCGGCTTCGTTGAACGCAGGCGAGCGCATCCCGCCCTCATATACCGGCTGATTGCCAATCCGAATCGTCACCTTCGCCGGATCAAATTTCACGCCGGAATACCCGGCAGCGGCCATCAACCGGCCCCAGTTCGGATCTGCGCTCGACCACGCAGTCTTACACAGTGGCGAATGTGCAATCGCCTTTGCCACCTGCTTTGCATCGGCCTCGCTGAGGGCTCCAGTAATGTGCAGCGTCACCACGTGGGTCACGCCCTCTCCGTCATCGACAATCGCGTAGGCCAGCTTCTCACAGACTTCGGCCAGCGCTCCCTGAAAGGCTCCCCGCGAGCGATCGTCCAGACGAAGCCCACTGGCTCCGCTCGCCAGTAGCAGCACCGTGTCGTTGGTCGAAGTATCTCCATCAATCGAGATCGAGTTGAAGCTGCGCTCGACAGCTGGTGGTAACAACTCCCGCAACTGCGCGCTGTCTGCCGCAATGTCCGTGAATAGGTACACCAGCATCGTCGCGTGCGGAGCCACCGGAGCGCCCAGCTGCGGATGAATCATTCCTGCGCCTTTTGCCGCTCCAAATAGGTGTGCCTCCTTACCTCCAACGGAGATCGTTGCCTGTGCCACTTTCATCCGCGTATCTGTCGTCATAATGGCTCGCGCAAAGCTCTCGGCGTTCTGAAGCGTACCGCCCATCGTGGCTTTTAACTCTGGAAGCGCAGCGACGACTTTATCGGCAGGAAACGGAACTCCGATGATGCCGGTTGAAGAAGGGAAAACCTCATCAAAGACACACCCAAAGGTTTCGGCTGCCGCAATACAGGTCTGATTGCAGGCATCGATGCCTGCTTGCCCAGTCGCGCAGTTCGCGTTTCCTGCATTCACCAGAACCAGGCTTACCCGGCCCCCGGTCGTTCCCAGATGTTTTCTCCCTACCGTTACCGGAGCAGCAACCACCTGGTTCGAGGTAAACATGGCCGCCGCCTGGGCCCCCCTCGAAGCTCGGGCGATCGCCAGATCCGGATTCCCGCTTGCCTTGATCCCTGCCTTCACTGCACCCCATTCAAATCCCAGGGGTAGCGCCCCACCTTGCTTTATTTCACGTTCCATAAACCTTACTTTATCAATGAAATGTTTCCTCTATAATTCACGCAATTTCATCATCTAGGTCGTCATTCTGAAGAGCGGAGGAATCTGCTTTTATCAGAAATCCTAAGCAGAAATCTCTGTCAAGCATGAAAATGACGTAAGCCATTCATTCCAGGCGAGATTTCAAATGCTAAAAAGGTAGTACCCGTTTGTTAAACTGGAATAGCAAAGAGAATCGCAAAACGGTCCCAGGGGAATTCCCTGGGACCGTTTTCTTGCACAAGCAATAACTCACGAAGTACTAGACTAAAGTATCTCGATAGAATACTTTGCGCAGGAAAGTGCGGGGGGGGGAGGGGGGATTCTAAAACTCTACCGGAATCGTCCTGCCCTGCGTGCTGCTTTCCCTTGCCATCTCCAGCAACCGGATGACGCGGAAACCGTCTTCAGCCGTAACTTCGAGCGGGGTCCCTTTGGAGATCGCGTCTCGAACGCTGACATAGAAACCGCGATAGTCTCCCAGCTCTGTCCTCACCGAGGTGCGAATCAGTTTGCCCGGCTCAGCTAAATCTGGAGCCACCGTCAAGGTTCCCCATGCATCCTCGTTCTCGCCAAGCCAGGGACGGGCATCACCGAGTGGCGGAACGGTTGCACCTCCAACTAGCGCGGGCTCTTGCGGATCGAGGCCATATTTGCGGAAGCTCCCGCGGATGCCATGCAACAGGAATCGCGGAGCCGGTTCGGCTGCCAACATCATCGCCCGGCAGATCGCCTGCAAGCGGGGATAGTGCAGCGTAATGTCGAAGGCGTCCTCGATCTCGGTGTTGTCGCGGTCCCGGCGAACGCTCGCCGTAATCCCCTGCGGAGCGCCGAATAGCGCCAGCGCCTGATCGACCAGATGCGGTCCCAGGTCGAAGAGCATCCCATTGGCATCGTTGGCTGCTTCCTTCCAGGTCGCCTCCCGGGGCAAAGGACGATAACGATCAAAGTGAGACTCGTAGGTAACCAGGCGGCCCAGGTCTCCGGCCTTCAGCAGCTTGCGAACTGTAAGAAAATCACCATCCCAGCGGCGGTTGTGGAAGGGGGCCAGAATCAACTTCTTTGCGGCCGCTAGTTCGATCAGCTCTTTCGCTTCGACGCTGCTTGCGGCAAACGGTTTGTCGATCACTACATGCTTCCCGGCCTCGAGAGCGCGCTTTGCCAGGTCGTAATGCGTCTCGTTGGGTGTTCCTACGACGATCAGCGAAATCGAGCTGTCATTGAGGGCCTCGTCGATTGACCGCAGAATCCGCGCCTTTGGATAGGCTTTGGCTGCTTCATCGCCTCGCCGTTGGACAATCGCCTCCAGCTTCAGCCCTGGCACGGCGCTGACAAATGGTGCATGAAAGACCCGTCCAGCGAGTCCGAACCCGATGACTGCAACTCCAATCTCTGCCATGAAATCTCCTGTTCAGTCATTGTGCCTGAAAGAAATTTCATTTGATTCGATCGTGGTCGAACTCTAGTTGGCTCAATCGCCTACGAAACTTTTTGAGCCTCGGTCGTTATTCGGTGCATCCTAATCGTTGTCAGAAATTCCAGGTTATTTCGTTCCATGCTCTCTCCCATAAGAAAGAGTCTGACTAGAAAAGACGGGGATACAGGTAACATCGAAACTATGGTTCAACGCAAAAGAGCGATCGTAGAAAGACAGGCGATCGGTAATGGATTTAAGCGTTCGCTTCGGGCCGTCGCCGTCATCCTTATTCTGACGGCCTCAGGGACCTATTTGCTAGCTCAGGGACAGACAGCCCCCTCCGGCAATCAGCCGCGACCAACCGAGACTGGACCGAGCAGCGGCCCGCAAAGCTCCGCAGTGGCCGGAGCGCAGCAACAGCTCTATACCGCCTCTGGAGCGAATGGAGCCCAAGTGAACTCCGACTCCTTCAAAGGAAGTATCGTTGAGGGAAAATCGACCGGGACAGTCATCGACCTCTCGCTGGATGATGCTATCCAGCGTGGTCTTCGCAATAACTTGGGGATCATCCTTCAAGGGGCAGCGCAGAAGAACGCCAACGGTCAACGCCTCGAAGAACTGCAAGCGCTTCTTCCTACGGTCACCGGCGCGGCAAGCATCAACGTACAGCAGGTTAACCTTGCGGCGTATGGCATAAAGTTTCCTGGGGTCAACCCCATCGTTGGGCCTTTTCAAGTAGTCGACTTCCGCGCCTATCTTACGCAGAATCTCCTGAACATCTCTGCGTTGCAGAACTATCTCGCCGCAAAGCATAACTTCGCGGCAGCGAAGCTTACCGCTCAGGATGCGCGAGATCTTGTGGTTTTGACCGTGGGCAACTCGTATCTGCTCTGTATCGCGGATAAAGCAAGGGTGGAGGCGGTCACCGCCGAGCTGGCTACCTCAAAGGTCACGCTCGATCAGGCGATTGCAGCACACAACGCCGGAACCAGTCCCAAGCTTGATGTTCTGCGCGCACAGGTCGACTATCAGAACGAGCAGCAAACACTAATCTCCGCAAAGAATCAGCTTTCCAAAGATAAGCTTGTTTTGGCCCGTGCCATTGGTCTGCCGCTTGACCAGGAGTTCAACCTGACGGATCGGGTTCCTTATGCCGCGTTCAACGATATCGATCCGCAGGCCACGGTCGATCAGGCGCTCAAGACCCGCAAGGATCTTGCTGCATCAGGTGAGCAGGTGAAAGTAGCCGAGGCGCAGAAGAAGTCAGCTTGGGCTTATCAGCTTCCGGTAGCCAGCTTCACCGGCGATTTCGGAGATCTCGGCCAGACACCCGGACATTCGCACTCGAGTTATACAGCGACCGGTCAGGTGACGGTCCCTGTGCTTCAGATTGCCAAGACCAAAGGGCAGAACGAGGTGGCCGCCGCTCAATTCGAACAGGCACGGGCGAAGCTTGGAGATCAGGCTCAGCAGGTGAACCAGGATGTCCGCGATGCCATCTTGGATATTCAGGCAGCGGCGAAGCTTGTAGAAGCTACGCACTCGAATGTTGAGTTGGCCAACGAAGCCCTCAGCGAGGCGCAACAGAGATTCAAGGCCGGAGTCTCGGATAACCTGCCGGTCTCGCAGGCACAATCCCAGACCGAGCAGGCTAACGATCAGTACATCAGCGCGCTTTACCAGCACAATGTGGCCAAGCTTTCATTGGCACGTGCTCTGGGTGCGGCGCAGACGAGTTACAAAGATTATCTCGGAGGAAAGTAACCTTGCCAGAGCAAGCAGAGAAGAAGTACGACACGAATAGGGATCATATGCCGGAGCCGGAAGACGATTCTCCGGAGAAGAAGTCTCGCCGCAAGTTGGTTGTCATTGCGGTTGTGGCGCTGCTGGCGATCGGCGCCGCGCTCTTCTACTGGCACTCGACCTTTACCGAAGACACGGATGATGCCCAGGTGGATGGTGACCTATACCAGGTGAGCTCCCGCATCGCAGGCCAGGTAATCAAGGTTTACGTGGAGGACAACCAGGAGGTCAAGGCCGGAGATCTGCTGGCTGAAATCGATCCCAAGGACTTCCAGGTGGCTCTTGAACAGGCCCAGGCGAACCTCGCGAACGCCGAGGCTGCTGCGATCCAAGCCAGCGTCAACGTGCCAATCACCAGCATTACATCCAGCACCAGCATCAGCACGACCGGTAGTGATGTGCAGTCAGCTCAAGCGGCAATTGCTCAATCGCAAAAGCAGGTTGCAGCCGCACAGGCCAGGGTCGCACAGGCTCAGGCCAATGCCAAGAAAAGCGATTTGGATGTCGAGCGGTACGGACCATTGGTCGAGAAGGACGTAATCTCTAAACAGCAGTATGATGCGGCAGTTGCAGCCGCTGCTGCCAATCGCGCCTCGGTTCTTGAGGCTGAGTCCACTTTGATTGCTCAGCAGGAGGCAGTACGGCAGTCCCAGCAGAAGCTCTCGCAGGCGCGTTCTACGGCGCTTGAGGCTGTCAAGAACGGTCCCAGCCAGGTGAAGGCTCAGGAGGCCCGCGCCCGTGCTGCAGATGCCGCCGTCAAAGAGGCTCAGGCGCGCGTCGACCAGGCAAAACTTAACCTGAGCTACACCAGGATCCTGGCTCCCACAACCGGAATTGTGAACAAGAAGAACGTCAATGTGGGTGCAAACCTCTCTGTAGGGCAAGATCTGATGACGATCATTCCTCTTAGCAATCTCTGGGTTACGGCGAACTTCAAAGAGACCCAGCTGGAACACATGCACGAAGGGCAAAAAGTCGAGATCAAGGTGGATGCTCTGGGCGGAAAGAAGTTCCACGGCGTCGTCAAGCAGATCGGCGGAGCCACCGGCTCGCGGCTCTCCTTGTTTCCGCCCGAGAATGCGACAGGAAATTATGTGAAGGTGGTACAACGCATTCCGGTGCGAATCGACTTCACAAACCTGGACCAGGAAAACAGCGATCATAAGCTGCGGCCGGGATATTCAGTCGTTCCCATCGTCTCGGTTAAATAACAGAAACAAAAAGTGAGTAACTGTCTCATCCACTTCGGCATCTGATAGAAAGAAGCGAGGTGGATGATGGCTGTTGCAATTAAGAAAGCTGGCGCTGCCAACCCTGCGGTTACTCCGCACTGGCACGCGCATGCACGTGAAATTCAGAAATTCGGAACCGTAATCGAAGACCTGCCCCATGCTCTCGATGCCAAAGTGCGGACAGAGATGGTGGCGCAGCTGAATCAGCTGCTGGCCGATTCGATCACGCTTCGGGACATGTACAAGAAGCACCATTGGCAGGTTTCGGGCCCGACGTTCTACCAGCTTCACCTGCTGTTCGATAAACACTTCAACGAACAGGTCGAGCTCGTCGATACCATCGCCGAGCGCATTCAACTGTTGGGTGGGGTAACGATCGCAATGGGTGGTGATGTTGCCGAGATGAGCCGAATTGCGCGTCCTCCCCGTGGCAGGGAAGAGGTACCGGTCCAGATTTCACGCCTGCTGGAAGCTCACAAGCTGATCATCAAGAGCTGTCTTGAGATCTCCGAAGCAGCCGATAAGGCTGGAGATCAGGGTACAAATGATCTGGTGGTCAGCGACGTTCTGCGTCCCAATGAACTTCAGTCCTGGTTCCTGAGCGAGCATTTGGTCGAGATGCCCCTGGTACTTGCTAAGTAATTACTTTTGACCCCATATCCGCAGCCCGGATGTCTTCCCATATCCGGGCTGTGTATCTTTAAGGTACGTCCGGGCATCCAACATAAAATAGCTGTTAAAGTCTGGACCGTACTGTTATGCCGATCGCGCTCGCATTTTTCATTCATTATGCGTATCTGATTCTGTTTCTCTGGGTTCTGGTGGAACAGCTCGGCGTTCCTGTGCCCAGTATCCCTGTACTGTTAACAGCCGGAACGTTGTTGGCGACCCACCAGGTTCATCATTTTTACGCGTTACTTGCGGTGCTTGCCGCCTGCATGGTTTCCGATTCCATGTGGTTTGTTCTTGGGCGCAGATACGGCAATAGCGTTCTGAAGTTGCTTTGCAGACTTTCGTTGGAAGCCTCGACCTGCGTCAGCAAGACAGAGGGCTACTTCTCCCGCAGGGGTGCTGTCACCCTTCTGTTCTCGAAGTTTGTCCCGGGATTGAGCACCGTGGCTACTCCGATTGCTGGGCAGATTGGTATGCCCTATTCGCGATTCTTCGTCTGGGACCTTGCTGGCTCGATTATCTGGGCTGAGGTCTTCCTGCTGGCAGGAAGGTTCTTTGGCGACATCGCTCAAAAGAGTACACGCTTCTTCCACTGGCTCGGGCACTTTGCCTTTGCGATCTTTGTGCTGATGGTGATCGGGCTGATGGCTTACCGCATCCTGAAGCAGCGGAAGTTTTTGCAGCAGGTACGTGAGATGCGGCTTGATCCCGAGGAGTTGAAAGCCATAATGGACCAGGCCAGGGAACAGGGAAATACGCCGCCGTTTGTCGTCGACCTGCGTCATCCGCTGGATTATCTTCCCGATCCCCGTGTGATCCCGGGAGCGCTTCGCATCGGGCCGAACGAGATTCGTCAGCATAGCGAGATCATTCCCCGAGACCGTGATGTCGTGTTGTATTGCACCTGCCCTAGTGAGGAGACCAGCGCTAAGCTGGCTCTGCAGCTGCACAAGCTGGGTATCTATCGCGTGCGACCTCTGCGTGGAGGATTCGATGGCTGGAAGAACGCCGGCTATCCTCTGGAGGAATACATCACGGATACTCCGACGGGCGCTGTGATTCTGCCTGCGCAGATCGCTTCGGCCTCACAGACAGAACCAAAGGCAGCCGAACAGGTCCTCCAGGTCAACTCCCCAAGGTGAAGTTCACTGTAATCGTCGTCTGGACCTCTGTTGGCTCGCCATTGAGCCGGAAGGGCTGATAGCGCGCTATGCGGATTGCGTCCAGTGCGGCTGCCCTCAGCATCTCCGGCCCACTCACTACATGCAAACTTTCGATAGTGCCAGCCTTGGAGATGACCGCCTCCACCACAACTGTGCCCGATACATGGGCTGCTCGGGCAATCGCTGGATACACCGGTTGGATTGGAACGAGTAGCCTTCCTGCCATGACGCCAGAGGAGACGTTTAGTGCCTTCTTCGAAGAAGGATTTGCAGGAGCCACAGTAACTGTCAGTTCATGACTGCCAGTGTTTGTCAGGGCATTTGGAAAGTTGTCTCCCATTTCCAGGAGCGAGCCCGTGCCGACCTGGATCGGTGAATCGGTTACCGTCCCAGAGTAGGGGCTACCAGTTGGAATTATTGGGTGCATGAGAATCGGCATCGACGGGGTGGAGGAAGTTTCCTGACTTGTTGTTTGTGTCTCTACGACGGGAATTGGCCGCTGTACTGGTGGAGGCGTAAAGACCAGCGGAGTTTCTACATGGAAGGAGAGCTTTTCCGGATGAACCAAAGGAAGAGCAATCAATACCGCCGCCAAGGCAATTTGCAGCGTTATAGAGCCGACCATCGTCCATCGTTTGGTTGTTGATACAGACTGAATCTGGGACGCAATAAGACTCTCCTCGAACATAGACACCTCCTTAACCTGTTCGTTTCAGAGGCGCATCCGCGAGGAGGATGCGTCTACGCGTTTAGACCCCTTGCGGTCAGGATTTGTTCCCTTAATAAAAAAAGCTGTAAAACGTGGGTCGGGTGAGCGATCATGGATCACCATGGCTGAACGTTCCGCGACACTCGTCTCTACTGAAGCTGCTTCGACTACGATCAAGGCCCCGTCCTCCAGGGTTCTTTCTGTGGATGTCCTGCGTGGCATCACCATCGCCTTCATGATCCTGGTCAACGATGCAGGAGATGGAAAGCATGTTTACACGCAGTTGGAGCACTCTGCATGGAACGGCTGGACGCTGACGGACCTGGTCTTTCCGACCTTCCTGTTCATCGTCGGCGTTTCGATCATCCTGTCGATCCACTCGCGGCTTCAGCGCGGAGCCAGCCGGCGCGATCTGGCGATTCACACCGTAAGGCGGGCAGTGACGATCTTTGTCGTGGCCATGCTGATCAACCTGGTGCCTTTCTTCCAGTTCTCTCACCTGCGTATCTATGGGGTGCTTTCGCGGATTGCGCTCTGTTATCTGATTGCCGGGCTGATCTGTCTCGTGACTCAGAAGGCGAGCCATTTATTGACGATTACAGCAGTCATGCTGGTCAGCTATTGGGTATTGATGCGATTTGTTCCGGTGCCGGGCCTTGGCGTTCCCACCCACGATATTCCACTGTTGGATCCGGACCGCAACCTTGCGGCATGGCTCGACCGCGGAATCATGGGATGGTTCCAGCAGCACCTTCATACAGGAAGGCTGTACGAGGTGACACGGGATCCCGAAGGCCTGTTGAGCACGATTCCCGCGATCGGGACAACGTTACTGGGCTCGGTCGCTGCTTTGTGGCTGCGTCGCGCTGGCGGCAAGGCCCCTTCGATCACAAAGTCACAATGCGCCATAGGACTGCTGCTGGCGGGCCTTCTGGCTATCGGCGCTGGTATGGTTTGGGACATCTGGTTCCCCATTAACAAGAAGCTCTGGACCAGTTCGTATGTGTTGTTTGCCGCAGGCTGCGCTCTGGTCGGCCTTGCCGCGTGCTACTGGTTGATCGATATCAAACGCTTCCACGAGACGAAGTTCGGAAAGATAGCAACCTGGCCGTGGCTGGTCTTCGGTTCAAATGCGATCGTGGCTTATGTGGTGGCCGCCATCCTCGAGAAGACGCTCTTCCTGATCCACACCTCCGCAATTGGCCCGGATGGCAAGGTGGAGACAGCGTGGAGATGGATCTACTGGCACGTCTTCGCGTCACATGGTTCAACCGAGATGACTTCGGCGATGTTTGCCGTCTGCTTTGTGCTGGTCTGTTTTATCCCCAACATAATTCTCTGGCAGAAGAAGATCATGGTGAAGCTCTGACGTGTCTGTGGTTCTTTCCTCTCTCCTGACCCGTTACCATAGACAACGGACCGCAGACACTGCGGCAGGAGATAGAATTGGCCTACAACGACCTGCGCGACTGGATCAACACGCTGCATAAGGCAGGAGAACTGAAACGAATCGACGTCGAGGTCGATCCGGTGCTCGAGATGGCCGAGATTGCAGACCGCGCAGCCAAGCTTGGTCGCGGAACCGTAAAGGCTGGTGGGCCGGCTCTGCTGTTCGAAAACGTCAAAGGCTATCCCGGTGCGCGGGTTTTGATGAATCAGTTCGGCAGCGAGCGCCGCATGAAACTCGCATTGGAGACAGATTCGCTGGATGCGATTGCAGATCGCATCCGGGTGTTGCTGAAGCCTGAAACTCCTGCCAGCCTGGTCGATAAGCTGAAGATGCTGCCCAAGCTGGCCGAAGTGGGTTCGTTCTTTCCCAAAGTGATCTCTGCGAAAGACGCTCTCTGCAAGCAGGTCATCCTAAAGGGTGCTGACGTCGATCTCGCGCGGATTCCTGTGCTCAAGACCTGGCCACAGGATGGCGGCCCGTTTATTACCTTGCCTTGCGTAATTACGCGCGACCTAAAAACGGGCAAACGCAATGTGGGCATGTACCGGATGCAGGTATACGACGGTCAGACGACCGGGATGCATTGGCAGCGTCAGAAGGTTGCCGCCGAGCACATGCGCGACCGGTTGCGGGCGGCTTCTCCGAACTCAACTGCTGCGGTTGACCTGATGGCGATTACAGCGGGAGGAACGGCAGCAGCTCCGTCGCTGGAGACAATTCCTCAGGCTACGCTCGGAAAGATTCGCGACGGACGCATGGAAGTGGCCGTGGCTATCGGTACCGATCCGGCGACGACGTTCAGTGCAATTGTTCCAGCACCTCCTGATGTCGAGGAGTACATCATCTCGGGATTTCTGCGGCAGAAGCCGCTTGAACTTGTGAAGGCCGAGACGGTTGATCTCGATGTTCCCGCTCATGCCGAATACATTCTGGAAGGCTATGTGGAGCTGGGAGAACTGCGCACGGAAGGTCCCTTTGGGGATCACACCGGTTTCTACACGATGCAGGACGATTATCCGGTCTTTCACGTGACCTGTATTACACATCGTCGCGACCCGGTTTATGCAGCGACCATTGTCGGCAAGCCTCCGATGGAGGATGCGTGGATGGGAAGGGCGGTAGAGCGAATCTTTCTGCCGCTGATGCAGCTTACGTTGCCGGAGATCCGCGACGTCAATCTTCCGCCTGAGGGTGTATTTCACAACCTGATGATCGTCTCGATCCGCAAATCCTATGCGGGACATGCTCGCAAGGTGATGAACGGCATATGGGCGATGGGACAGGCGATGTTCACCAAGTGCATCATCGTCGTGGACGAGGATTGCGACGTGCACGACATTCCTGAAGTTGTGCTGCGTACTACCAACAACATCGACCCGGAACGCGATATCCAGTTCACCCTGGGACCAGTCGATTCGCTCGACCATGCCAGCCGCCTGCCAAACTACGGCAGCAAGATGGGGATCGACGCAACTCGCAAATGGCCGGCTGAGGGCTTCCATCGTCCGTGGCCGCCGATGCTGGAGATGGACCCAGCGGTGAAGGCCCGTGTGGATGCGATCTGGAGGCGGTTGGGGATTGAAGAATAGCCCTCCCCCCCATCTATTTTGGGCAAAGTATTCCAAAATAATGATTTAGGTTCGTACTTCTGTTTTTGAGGTGGAAACGAAAGAAAGCCCAGCGTGAGGCTGGGCTTTTTCATGTTCCTGATTTAAGAGTAGCAGGGTGAGTCAAGGATTTGGGCGTGGAAAAGGGGCTTGGAGGTGCGTGGTTGTTGGCTAATTGTGAGTGCAGGGTTTTAATTTCTCCACTTCGCGCTGACACGCTTCGGCCGGAATGACACGGTGGGAGGTCAAGAAGACGAGAGGAAGGTTAGTTAGAGGAGTTTGCCTTCGGAGAGGTCACGAATGAGGCCGAGGTCCGCGGCCAGGAAGTCGAACTCCGGGAGGCGGTCTAGGGGAGACCAGCGCATATCGTTGAAGATGCGGTTCTGGAGTTCTCCTGCAAACTCACGGACGACGAAGAACTGAAGGTCAATGGTTCCACCGTTACGGTATTTATGCCGTACCTGTGCAACACGCTGGCCGATGATGGCGGTAATTCCCAGCTCTTCGTTCAATTCGCGCTCGAGCGCGTTCTCGGAGGTCTCGCCTGGTTCAATCTTTCCACCCGGGAACTCCCATTTGAGGCTCATGGGCTGGTCGGGTTTCCGCTGGCAGATCAATACCTCTACTCCCACCGGGGTGTCGCGCAGAATCAGGGCAGCCACGACGAACCTTACCGGGCGCGGGGCCGTGTCTTCGTGTTCGTTCAATTTGCGAATTGGCTCTTTCACCTATCTTTCAGTTTAGATGCCAACTCGCATAAAGACAGGATCAGGCGATTCGGACGGACGCGGGATAGTAAACAGGCCACCCCTCCTGAGCGCTGCGCTCCAACAGAGCAGGAGTGGGATTGACTGGAAATGCTGTGCGGGCGATTGCCAGCATGGCAGCGTCGTGAACGGAGTTTCCAAAGACCGCATCGGGTGCGGTGATCCCGGAGCGGTTCAAAGAGGCCACCTTGCCCTCGTCGGTCGGAACGTCGAGCAGGGAATCGGTGACGATTCCATTCTTTACCTCGACCTGCGCCGCCAGAACCCGTTTCGCGGGGATTCCAAAGCGCTTCACGCCTTCTTCGATCACCCAATCGTTGGTCGAGCTTACTGCCCAAATCTCTGTTCCGCTGGCGTTGAGCTTCTGAATGAGCTGGAGCATCTCGGGGAAGATGTTCCGTTCGATCTTAGCTGCGAAAAATTCCCGTGCCGCTCGCCGCATCTCTTCTTCGCGCAGGCCCTGGTAGAGCTGGACCATTTCGCCGCACATATCGATCTCGGAGACCTCGTTGCGGTGATAGGCACGGTAACGGGCATCGATCCAGTCGGCGGCCTCGCGCGAAACCAGACCCGTCTCAATGGACCAGGTCATGAAAGACGATCCAGCATCGCCGGACCAGAGGGTGCCATCGCAGTCGAATACTGCGATCTTTGGTACGAGCGAATGAACCGCAGCGATGAATTCTTCAGTCGAAAGAGAGTGGGCACTCAGTGTCTGCATCGGAAAATCTACATTTCTGCGCGTCGGCCATTTTCGCGCGCGATTTATCTTTATCTTCTTAAGTTTACTCTTCCTATCGCATCAAGGATAAGTGCGTAGGTCCTCTCATAGTGACAGAGAGATTAATTTCAGATTCTGTGAACCACGACATATTCCAAATGTATTTGCTCGTACGAACAAAATGCGGGGATTCCTCCGCTATGCGCTTACGCGCTCCGGTCGGAATGACACTTAGCAGGGATTGAGACAACTAGATCGGTGAGGGTGCATCCACCACGACGACGCCTGCTGGTGGCGTGAAGACGAAATCCTCTGCGCGTGTCGAAATGTTTTCTTCAACATCGGAAAAGATGAACTCTGTAAGGGCTCCGTCGGTCTCTTCCATCTTCATGTGCTGGATCTCACCCTTTGGGGTGACATCGAGGGTTAGCCGCTCGACGCGCTGCTCCAGCCCCCGAGGGACTCCGGCGATGTGAATGCCGCGACTATCCTCGGTAACGGTGATGTGGGTCAACTCTTTTTTGAGTTGAGTGTGGCCGAGAAGAAAACGCAGTGGGCTACGGAGATCGTCGAGTTGTTTGGCCGGCATCCGTTGGGCCTGCCCATCGCCCGGCGTATAGAACCAGGCATATTTGCCGTCGAGCAGGAAGAGCTTGCCCTTGGGCTGGTCGTAGGTCCAGCGCATGCGTCCGGGCTTCTTGAGCAATAGGGTTCCGGATTCTGAGCGATCCAGCCCCATCCCGGCATAACGTTCGACGTAGCGTGCCCGCAGAGAGGAGAGACGGTTGTAGTGGTCGTCGACACGACGAAGCAGGGCATCTGCATCCTGGGCAGATGCCATTCCCGTGAAGGATAGGGTCAAGAGCAATAGAGCAGTACGAAGCATTACTGAATGGGCTGCGTGCAGTTGGTTCCGCCAGCTGGGTCGTAGGTGATGCGATTATTCTCGTCGGAGCAGAAACCGCGGTCACCGGTTTTACCAACTGAATTTGGAACGGCAGTTACCTCGTATGAGGTATACATGTCCTGATTATTCACCGTTACCTTGTTGCAGTTGGTGAGGGCGAAGGTATAGCCAGCTTTGTTTCCAGAAGCCAGATCGGGAGCGATGAGCTGCGCAGATTGGGCTGATGGAGCACCGGACTTGGGATCTCCGCCAAGCTGAGCCAAGGAGCAGGAAAATCCATTGGCGGGATAGAGCGAGTTGTACTGCAATTGCGCCTGGACGATCGTTCTGACGGACTGAATCGCGGAGGTCTCATGCGCTGTCTTGGTCAGCTTCAGCATCTGCGGCACTGCAAGAGTCATGAGGATGAGCATGACCGACATGACGATCAGAAGTTCAATCAGCGTAAATCCGGCTTCAAGCTCGCGGGTGGATCTCTGGTGGTTCTGCTCAAAGGACATAGGTTCCCGTCCGTTCATGGTGCTCCTCGATGCTTTTCTATCATTATCTGACAGGAAAGACTTTATCAGCAGACGAGGTCTTCGCGCTCGATCTTCAAGTCATCGCCGAGATTTCCAAGAAGAGCCAGTCCCATGGCCTCTGGACGGAAGAGTTCGCAGGCGAGCCGCTGGAGGTCTTCAGGAATTACGGCTTCGATCTCGCGAGTGATCTCTTCGACGCCAAAGAAGCGCCCAAAATACATCTGCTGGCGGGCAAGGTTCGCCATACGGCTGGAGCCGCTTTCGAGTCCCATGACCATGTTGCTCTTCAACTGATCCTTTGCGCGAGTAAGTTCGGATGCGCTGACTGTCTCCTGCTTCAGACGAGTTAGCTCACGAAGGGTAAGCTCGATGGTCTGCTGGATTTTGTCGATGGCGACTCCAGCGTAGATGCTCAGCGAGCCGGTATCTCGGAAGGGGCTCATCTCGGAGAAGATGGAATAGGCCAGTCCGCGGTCTTCACGGATCGTCTGGAAGAGACGGGAGCTCATGCCGCCTCCCAGGATGCTGTTGAGCAGGTAGATCGCATAGCGGTCGGGATGATTAACCTGCGGAGCCGGAACGCCGAGGCAGAACTGAACCTGCTCCAGTGCCTTCTTCCGCTTGAGAGTGACGTGCGGTTTGGAGGCAGGAGCTTCCCGATGGGGGAAGGGATAGCTCGGGCTTGGAGCCAGGGAACCGAAGTGATGCTCTACGGCTGCGACAAAGCTCTCGTGCTCAAGGTTTCCTGCGGCCGAAAAGACCATATTCCGCGGCGTGAAGCTGTTGCGATAAAAGTTGAAGAGCGTGGCCTGATCAAAGCTAGAGACGGTCTTTTTCGTTCCCAGGATCGGACGCCCAAGGGCATCTCCTTTCCAGAAATTCTGTGTGAAGAGCTCGTTGATCAGGTAGTCCGGGTTGTCTTCGTCGATCTTGATCTCTTCGAGGATGACGCCTTTTTCGCGGTCCAATTCTTCCGGCGTGAAGGTGGGATGCAGAACGAGGTCGGAGAGGACGTCGAGTGCGGGAGCGATATGCTCGTCGAGAACCTTGATGTTGAAACAGATGGTTTCTTTGCCAGTAAAGGCATCGAGATTTCCGCCAATGGTGTCGACTTCGCGGGCGATCTGCCGGGAAGAGCGCGTGGTCGTTCCCTTGAAGACCATGTGTTCGACAAAATGGGAGACTCCGTTGACCTCAGCGGTTTCGTCACGCGAGCCGGAGCCGATCCAGACGCCCATTGCGACGCTGCGCAGATGAGGCATGCTTTCGGTGAGTACAGTCAGTCCGTTGGGAAGGATCGTCTTGCGGATATTGCGGGAGACTCGGGGAGTGATCCGAATCTCTTCGATCAGAGTGGTTGCTGCCATGTTTCTATTGTTTCATAGCCGGGCCGAAGGGCGTAAACTACAGAAAGGCAAGGGGATTGGTTGAAATTGTGTCGACTATATTGAACAAAACAAATGGCTTGGAGCCTGGCGCGAAAGGTCAGGCTCGGCCACTTTTCGGGTTGTTTCCTGAGGAACTGAAGTCCGTGCTGGAAGGCTTTGGTCAGAAGGTCTATAGGGCGACCCAGATATCTGAAGCTGTTTACCGTCAAAGAGTTACGTCATTTGACGAGATGACCACCTTGCCCGCGGCGCTGCGAGAGGAGCTTGTGACGGCCGGATACACGGTGGGAATGCCGGAGATCGTCCAGGCAGCACGTTCGGTGGATGGTACGGAGCGCTACCTGATGCGGCTCGCGGACGGCGAGACCGTCGAGACGGTCTGGATGCCGGATGGTGATGGTGGAGAGCGCGGAGACGGCAGCGAGGCCTCCCTGGAGGAGGAAGAGTCGGAGGGCCTGGAAGGAAACGTCTCTGAGTTCAAGACGGCTGTGAAGCGCGATCTGCGGAATGTTGGGGCCTTGGAGCAGAATGGCTACCGCAGAGCGACGATCTGCATCTCCAGCCAGGTCGGCTGCGCGGTGAACTGTCAGTTCTGTCTGACGGCAAAGCTGGGAGTCAAACGCAATCTGACGGGTGGAGAAATTGCCGGACAGGTGGCCGCCGTACTCAATCGTCATGGGGTGAAGATCGGCAAGGACCGGATCAACCTGGTTTTTATGGGAATGGGGGAACCCTTCCTGAACTACGAAGAGTTCATCCGCAGCGTTCAGTTGCTGGTAAAGCAGATTGGGATTCCGGAGTCGCGTATGACGGTTTCGACGAGCGGAATTGAACCTGCTATCCGCAGATTTGCTCAGGAGCCGATCAGGCCGAAGCTGGCGCTTAGCTTGAATGCTTCCAATGATGAAGTGCGAGAGCAGGTGATGCCGATTACGCGCAAATGGAAGATCCATCAGCTTCTGGATGCGGTGAATACGTTGCCTTTAGGGAAGCGGGAGTGGGTGACGTTTGAATATGTCTTGCTGGGTGGGATCAATGATCAGCCGGAGCATGCTCGTGAGGTGTTGGACCTGTTGAAGGGAATGAAGGCAAAGGTCAACCTGATTGTGTGGAATCCGGGACCGGGAATTGCGTATACGCAGCCGAAGCCTGAAGACGTCGCGGTGTTTCAAAAGATGCTTATCGATGGCGGTATGCCAGCGTATATCCGCCGTCCGCGAGGAAGAGACATCTATGCTGCCTGCGGGCAGCTTAAACGGACGGTTGAGTTGCCTGAAGCCGCTCCTCTAGTCGGGATCGCACCTGCGGCCAATCCTCCCGGGTAATGGAAAACCAAACGCTGTGACGCAGCGAGCCATCGGTCCCTTCATACACAGCTCCGAGTTTTCGGATTGCAGCCTGGGATTGTAGATTCTCGTGGTGTGTTTTGAAGGCGACGCGGTTGAGACCGAGGTCTTCGAAGGCGAAGCGAAGTTGCAGGAGCTTGGCTTCCGGGTTCACCCTGCTGCCATGCGCTTGAGGAGAGATCCAGGTGTGGCCGATTTCGACGGTGCGATGATGCGGATCAAGGTCGATAAACCGAGTGGATCCCACAATGCGGTTCTCCTCTTTGAGAACCGTGACCCAGGGAATCTGGCGGTTTGCTCTTTCTTGAAGAGCGGATTCTAGCCATGATTCGAGCTGCTGACGATTCTGGACGGTGGTAAGCATATATCGCCAGATCTTTTCGCCGAAGGCGACCTTTTCCAGCGCAGGAAGATGTTTCTGCGAGAGAGGTTCGAGGCGAACCCATCGGCCTTCCAGCACTGGAGCTTCCGTGATCGGAGTCATGGTTACGCCAATTGTGCGGAAACAGTTACCCGCGCGAGCGAAAGTAAGGCCTTTGCGACGGAATCGTAGTCGTGACGCAGTACCTCGCCTTCGTGAAGGAAGTTTCCGGTGACGGGCTCGACTCCAAGCTGACGGATATGTTCCAGATCATTCACAATCAGCTCCTGTCCTTCCCGGGCATACTTCGCAAGAGTTACAGGGGAGATTGGAGCTGTATTCACGAGGGCGTAGTCGAAGAGCTTTTTCCCGCCGGAGTGATCGAGAATCTTTTGAATATGCTGGGAAGCAGTAAGACCCAACGACTCATTGGCCTGCGTCATCAGGTTGCAGATGAAGACTTTTGTAGCAGGAGAGGCTGCGATCGCTTCGGGGATGCCACGCACCAGAAGATTGGTAATCAGCGATGTGTAAAGAGAGCCTGGTCCTAAGGTGATCAGATCGGCATTCGCGATGGCTTCGAGGGTCTCAGGGACAGGATCGACTTCGGCAGGTTCCAGGCGAAGCTCTGCGATATTTTTTTTGCTGCGGGTGATGCTGGTTTCACCGCGCACCATGGAGCCATCGTCCATCTGGGCCGCCAAACTCACGTTTGCAGTGGTCGCCGGGAAGATGCGCCCCCGGATTGCGAGGATGTGCGAGGAAGTTTGAACAGCCTGGGCGAAGTCCCCGGTGACATGGCAGAGAGCGGCGAGAAAGAGATTTCCAAAACTGTGACCTTCGAGCTCTCCCTGGTCGAAACGATATTTGAAGAGACGTGCCAGCAGATGCTCGTCCTCGGAGAGGGCAACCATGCAGTTACGGATGTCTCCGGGAGGGAGGATATTGAGATCTTCACGCAGACGCCCCGAAGAGCCTCCGTCGTCCGTTACGGTGACCACTGCTGATAATTCGCCAATGGGGTAGCTCGGCGCGATGGAGGTGTGGGCAGTCGATGCCTCAGGGCGCGCACGTCTGCGACGGTCCTGGACCGGAACGTACTCCTTGAGTCCACGCAACAGTGTAGAGAGACCTGTACCTCCACCGATTGCGACGACGCGAAGCGGACGTTCGAGGGTTTCACCTGAGATCGAAGTCATAGAGGCCCCTTTCCCTGTTGCGCACACTTCATCATGGTAAATCCGTCAGGAGTTTTACCGAAGAGGAGGTATTGGCGGATCAGAGGCCGGTACTAGATTTCTGGGTAGAGAAGCTCCGTAAAACGTGGATCATCGGCCATATTCTGAAAATCTGAATCGGCGCGTGCCTGGATTCGATTCCGAGGATTGCGACGAATAGCCTCTGTCAGGTGCTCCAAGCAGGTATGAGAATCTCCCGTAACCGATGCAAGGATGGCCAACCCATAAAGGGCGTAGTCGGCCTCAGCATTCTGCTTGAGAATCTCCTCGAACTGCTCGCGGGCATCTTCGTAGTGACCATCGTTGAGCAACGACACCGCATAGTCGTAACGCTCTTCGTGGTTTTCGAAGTTGGCCTTGGAACGTGAAAGCTGGGCGGTGGAGGCGTTGATGTACATACGGATTCGGTCAGAGAGTTCTCCGGCGCCAGCGGTAAGCAGTTTCTCAAATGCCGTCCGGGCCTTTTCGAACTTACCTTCCTGCATCAGCCGAACCGCAGACTCATAATTTGCGAGAACCTGGATGCGTGCTGGATCATCTGCTGGGGAGACCGCCCCGGCTAGAGTGCGGGGGGAACGTTTGGATGCAGTGGTGGTCTTTGCTGTCTGTGCCATGGTTGTTTGCCTGAAGGTGCACTCCTTAGCCAGCCACTGTAGATGACAGGCCAGTTTTGTATTATCCCAGTTTCGGATTTATACGCAGACTCGGCCCGAAGGTCAACTGGCGCTGCCAGGTCTTGCGACGAAGATCATTTTGACTTTGATGCAAGTTTGCCAGATTGTTTCCCGTAGATTGCGGGATTCAGGTCCGGATCGTTATACATCTTCATCTGCCGATAGAGCTTAAAGCGCGTTCGCCCGTGGGTGATGTCTTCAAATAGCGTATCCAAAGCGCGCGCCAGATCACTCCGTTGTTCCTGAAGAAGCTGCAACCGTTCGCGGTTTCGTTGCCGGTGTTCTTCGGTTGCCGTAGTGCGTTGCGTTTCCTCTTCTGTATGAAAGATTTTCAGCGACAGGATGGAGAGTCGGTCAATCATCATGCCCGGGGTTTCAGAGTGCAAACGGGAGTTCGGGTGATCCGTCAATGCAGCATGAAAGTGAGCGAGAAGAGTGGTGTCGATGCGTTCCATCAGATCATTCCGGCGCTGATTCAAACGGTCGATAGAGCGTTTAACGGTGGCAATCTGCGGGTCTGTGGCTTCGGGATCGCGAGCTTTATCTTCTTCATGCCACAGAGAGAAATTGGCCTGGTGCTGTGCACGGATGATCTGCTCCAGAGTTTGAAGGGGTTCATCCTGAGTGGAGGGGGAACGATGCCATTCCTGGTTTGCGGCATCGTGTATTCGGGTAATGGAGGGAGCATCCAGCATGGAGATAAAGCTAACGTTTCAATAAACTTTACCAGTTGACCGGGAGATGCGCTTGCAGGGAAAGAGTTCTACCCGCAGACTAGAAGCAGGACATGATCAACTCTTCGACGAGCGAAAAACAGAGTTCCGCCCGCCGCGTGCTGATTTATAGGCTTGGGAGTCTGGGAGATACGGTGGTGGCCCTTCCAGCGCTTCATCTGATTGCGCGCGTCTTCCCTAAAGCCGAACGACGGATGCTTACGAACGTTCCTGTGAATGTTAAGGCTCCTCCAGCTCACGCGATTTTGGAGCATACAGGGCTGGTTCATGGATATATCCGCTATGCGGTAGGAACCCGTAGCGTTGGCGATCTTTTCCGCTTATGGTGGACCATACTTCGCTGGCGACCTGATGTTCTGGTTTATCTGGGTTCGGCTCGCGGAGTGGATTCTGCGTTACGAGATGAACGATTTTTCCGATTCTGCGGCATTCGCAGGATGATCGGCGTATCTGTTCGCGAAGAGATGCAGAAGTGTCAATGGGATGAGACTACTCAGTCGTTCGAACCGGAGGCCTCTCGTCTGACGCGAAATATCGTCGAATTAGGGGATGCGAATCTCGAAGACCCTTCGGCCTGGGACCTGCACCTTACGGTAGAGGAAATGGCCCGCGCCGACGATGCGCTCCGCCCATTAGAAGGCAGACCTATCATTGCTGTGAGTGTGGGAACCAAGGTTCAATCGAAAGATTGGGGGCGGGAGAACTGGCGTGCTCTTCTGGCTCGATTGGCTGCACTCTATCCAGATTATGGGTTGGCACTGAGCGGAGCACCCGAAGAAGCAGAGGCCAGCGATTTCGCTGGGGAGGGGTGGGAGCAGGCAGGCGGTGGGCCTGTTGTGAATTTGTGCGGTCGCCTGAAGCCTCGCGAGAGCGCCGCCGCATTTCGGAGGGCCAGGGTTTTTATTGGTCACGATAGTGGTCCCATGCATCTGGCAGCGGCCGTGCAAATACCGTGTGTTGCGATCTTTGCCGCGCGGAACAAACCGCGTGTCTGGTTTCCTTATGGCTCTCATCATCGTGTGCTTTATCACAAGACGGAGTGCTGGGGGTGCGGTCTGGAGACTTGTATCGTGGAGAAGAAACGCTGTCTGACTTCAATTACGGTCGACGAAGTCCTGGAACAAGTACAGGGCGTACTGGGTGACTGAACCTCGTCCTCTCAATTGTTGTATTCATCATCTTCTGGCGTAAAGATGCGATCATAAAGAGAAGGAGCTCACGCTTACTGCATGTTGCCGGAACTTCATTCTATTTTGAACCTCCTCGAAGGTGGATTTTCGCAGATCAAGGTCCTCGTAATTGGGGACATCATGCTGGATCGTTACATCCACGGTGAAGTGGAACGTATCTCTCCGGAAGCGCCTGTTCCGGTGATTCGTCATGCCCAACGATATGAACGTGCTGGAGGAGCGGCCAATGTCGCCATGAACCTGGCAGGACTAGGCTGCCAGGCCGTTCTTGCAGGGTTTTGGGGAGCCGATACAGAACAAAATGAGTTGCAAACGATTCTGGAGCGAGCCGGCGTGGATACTGTCGGCGTTGTTACTGGATCGCTTCCTACGATTTCCAAGACGCGCATTGTTGGAAGGATGCAACAGCTTTTGCGACTCGATATTGAGAGTCGTGATGTAACGCCCGTTGCAGAAATGGATCGGCTGATCGAGCGGTCGGTTTCGCTAGTGGACAAGGTTCATGCTGTCATCCTGTCGGACTATGCAAAGGGCGCTTTGTCGCGTCAGCTTTGCGAAGCTGTGATTCGAGCAGCTCAGAAGAAGGGAATTCCGGTATTGGCAGATCCAAAGACGCCGGATCTGAGCAAATACTCCGGAGCAACCTCCGTTTGTCCGAATCTTGGAGAGCTCTCGCTTGCAACTGGAATTCCTGCATACCAAACGGATGCATTGCTCGATGCAGGGCAAAAACAAGTGGAGGAGCACAGCCTTCAGTTTTTGACCGTCACAATGAGCGAGAAGGGAATCAGCCTTTTATGGCCGCAAAAACGGTATCACTCGCCTGCGCGAGCACGAGAGGTTTTTGATGTCTCTGGTGCGGGAGATACTGTCATCGCAACGCTCACAGCCTGCCTTGCCGCCGGCCTGAAAGCGTCAACAGCTGCGGACCTTGCCAATCTTGCCGCGGGAATTGTTGTTGGAAAGATGGGAACTGTACCGATCGCCCAGCATGAGCTGATCTCCGCTCTGACTCCAAGTACGAATCTGAGTGCGGGCGATAAGATTCTCGATCGTGAACGAATCCTAAAGCGCATAGCGGAATGGCGAGCCTCGGGGGAGACGATCGTTTTCACCAACGGCTGCTTTGACCTTGTTCATATTGGGCATATTACGTTGCTGGAGGATTGCCGTCGTTTCGGGAGCAAGCTGGTTCTCGGTCTTAACACAGACGCGTCCGTATGCCGATTGAAAGGGCCGACTCGTCCGATTGTTGGAGAGAAGGAGAGGGCCGGCGTTATGGCTGCGCTTGCAGCCGTGGACGCGGTGGTCTTGTTCGATGAAGATACTCCTCTCGAACTGATTCGGGATATTCGCCCCAATGTGCTGGTCAAAGGCGGCGACTACACTATCGAAACCGTTGTTGGCCACAAGGAAGTGATTGAGGCTGGAGGACGAGTGGAGATTGTGCCTACAGTCGAGGGATTTTCGACCACAAAGATCGTTCAAAAACTGGTCGCACTACAGGAGAAGGAAAAGTGATCATTGTCACCGGCGGGGCCGGATTCATTGGAAGCAACCTTGTCCAAGAGCTAAACCAGGCGGGTCACAGCGACATTCTGGTGGTCGACAATCTTGCCCCTGCGCCAAATCTAAGCGGTCCCAAATTTCTTAACCTTCACGGCGCAGAGTTTTCTGACTACATGGATAAGAAGGAGTTTCGAGACGCCGTAAAGAATGGCTTGATCGATGGTACGAAGGTTCAGGCGATCCTGCATCAAGGAGCCTGTTCGAACACGCTTGAAGATGATGGTCGCTACATGATGGACAACAACTTTACCTACTCCAAGGAGCTTCTTCACTTTGCTCTGGAGCATGGAATTCCGTTTGTTTATGCCTCTACGGCGGCAGTCTATGGCGCCAGTACAGACTTTACGGAGATCCCAGAGAACGAGCGTCCCTTGAATGTCTATGGTTATTCGAAGCTGGTCTTCGATAATTACGTCCGGCGCCTCATGCCTGAAATTAAGAGCACTGTAGTCGGTCTGCGCTATTTCAACGTTTATGGCCAACGAGAGCAGCACAAGGGCCGCATGGCGAGCGTGATGCATCACTTCACGAAGCAGCTCAAGGAGACTGACGTTATTCGGATGTTTGAAGGATCGGGTGGGTATGGAAATGGAGAGCAGCGTCGCGATTTTGTCTACGTTGGCGATCTGGCCCGGATCAATATGTTTTTTGCAGGATTGCTGGCTGATCAGAAGGGCCCTCAGGATGTACGGGCGATTGTGAATGCTGGGACTGGAGAGGCGCGCACGTTCAAGGCCGTTGCTGAAGCCTTAATGAGCGTTCATGGTCCGGGAAAGATCGAATACATTCCATTTCCTGGAGATCTCAAAAATCGGTATCAACACTTCACGCAGGCAGACGTTCAAGGGCTGCGGAAGGCGGGCTATGCTGAGCCCTTTACCTCTCTGGAAGATGGGGTAAAAAAGACATTTCCCAAGTAATGCCCAGAGAGTAATAGGGAAATGCGATGGCAAGAATTAAATCCAAGGATTGACACTTTAAAACGGAAAAATTAGCCAATTCTGCGTCCTGCGAAAGATGCGTTTTGCAGCTTTCCTTGGTATTCGTGTAGCGAAAATTGAAGATAGATGTAATGTTTTAAACAAACGAACAATGGGGTATTTTTTGATGAATTGTATTGACGAAAAGCTTCAACCCATCTTCTCCGAGGTCACTCGCCGCAATTGCGGCGAGCCAGAATTCCATCAGGCGGTGCACGAAGTTCTTGAGAGTCTAGGCCGCGTCGTCGCCAAGCACCCGCATTTTCTTGACCAGGCACTGATCGAGAGGATTTGCGAGCCAGAACGTCAGGTCATCTTCCGCGTTCCCTGGGTGGATGATTCCGGCAAGGTGCAGATCAATCGCGGATTTCGTGTACAGTTCAATTCGGCACTCGGCCCTTATAAAGGTGGGATGCGCTTTCATCCCTCGGTGAATGTCGGCATTATTAAATTTCTTGGTTTCGAACAGACCTTCAAAAACGCACTGACCGGAATGCCCATCGGCGGTGGCAAGGGAGGATCAGATTTCGACCCAAAGGGTAAGTCAGACGGCGAGATCATGCGTTTCTGCCAGTCGCTGATGACTGAACTGCACCGCCACCTCGGAGAATACACTGACGTTCCAGCCGGTGATATTGGCGTGGGTGGACGCGAGATCGGATATATGTTTGGGCAATACAAGCGCCTGACCAACCGCTACGAGGCGGGTGTTATCACAGGGAAGGCACTGGCCTATGGCGGATCACGCGCGCGCACTGAAGCGACAGGCTATGGCAATACTTACTTTGTACAGGCCATGTTGCAGACCAAGGGAACCGATTTTGAGGGTAAGAAGGTCGTTGTCTCGGGATCGGGCAATGTAGCGATCTATACGATTGAAAAGGTTCAGGCCTTTGGCGGGAAAGTCGTTGCCTGCTCCGACTCCAGCGGTTATGTCGTGGATGAGGGTGGTATCGACCTCGCGCTGTTGAAGGAGATCAAGGATGTGCGGCGTGAGCGCATCTCAGAATATGCAACGGTAAAGGGCGCGGGAGTGCACTTTATCTCTGCCGACAAGGGGTCGGTTTGGGATGTGCCTTGCGATGTCGCCATGCCTTCGGCCACGCAGAATGAGTTGTCAGGCAAGGATGCAGGCACATTGGTGAAGAACCGTGTGATTGCTGTTGGAGAAGGCGCCAATATGCCCTCGACCCCAGAAGCCATCCAGGTGTTCCAAGACGCGGGAGTGTTATTTGCTCCTGGCAAAGCTGCCAATGCGGGCGGTGTGGCCACTTCAGCCCTGGAGATGCAGCAGAATGCCAGCCGCGACAGCTGGACCTTCGAGCAGACAGAAGAGCGGCTTGCCGCGATTATGCGAAATATCCATGACACCTGCGCTGCTACCGCTGAGGAATATGGTGCTCCAGGCAATTACGTCCTGGGTGCTAACATCGCGGGTTTCGTCCGTGTGGCCGAGGCGATGCAAATGCTGGGTGTGATCTAATCACGGCTTCCGATCAAGGACCGGCGGTGTAGGCGAGAGCCTTCTTTGCCGGTCCCGGCGTCGTGATAGCTCAGTAGGCATCGGCGGAACGCCACTGCGATGTTTACTACGAGCCCTGCAAGCATTGGGCTGCAGTGCTTGTTCTTGCCACCGAGGACCTCGTTTTTGCCAGGACCTATAAATTTATTGTGGGGTTATTTTGGTGAGAGCGCTGGGGCTCGAACCCAGGACCAACGCCTTAAAAGGGCGATGCTCTACCAACTGAGCTACGCTCTCTCCTTATTAAAGTTAGCACATTTGACGGTGCAAATACCGACTGTGAGATGCCTTGTTGCTCTCAACGAGACTGAGTTGATGAGAGTCGCGGGGCCTGCTTGTTCGAGATGATGTTTGCAGCCTTCGAAGATTTTTCTGCCTGCAATTGGCATACTTTTACTGCTGAATTGATATAAGGACACGTCAGCCCAGTTGATGCACCTTTGGTAAGGACCACCCATTGCACCCCCATTGGACTCAATTCGGAGATTTTTTCTGCGTCATTTTGCTCGCTCAATCGTTCCTGAAGTTTCTGGCCGACCGTCCATTGGTCTGCCAGAGATGGGGTGATTGAAGCTTCGCCACCATCTTTTGAATAGTCCGGCAGCGCGCTTCTCTCGGCAATAGCTCGGAAGGATTGTGCATCTTCACCCGGTTTGGTTATATAGTCCGCATCCAAGGCGAATAAGGCGTCTTTGGGAGTATTGCTGCGTATCCATGTGAATGCCTGAGCCCATCCATTTTGTTGCTGCCCCTGGAAAAGCTCGATGTGGGCAGAAGCAGGAAAAGTTTGACGTTGGACAAAAAACATGATCGATGCGAATAAGGAAAACGCTGCTATCCAGAGGGTTCTTTTTTGCCGAAGATAAGTAGATAGCCATGCGCCGACGTACAAGGTCATTACGATATAAAGGGTCTGGAAGATGCGGAGAGGTTGCAGTCTGGCAATCAACAAAGATGGTGAATCTGGTCGAGCGAAAATAAGTGCGACCAGGATTGCTGCCAGGCCAGCAGTTACGCACATCCGCGCAAGAGTTTGTGCCGTCTCATTGAGTTTTTTCGATTTGAAACCGGCGAAGGCCAGAATTGCTAAAGGCCCTGCTAATCCAAGCCACTCATACCAATGCCACTGGTTCAGAAACCAGTAATAGCGGGTCATCGCTACCAGTCGGTAATTTGCAGTTTCCGGCTGCATAACTCTACTGAGAAGAGCCGCTGCCGCCACTGCCGCTACGCAGAAAGTTACTGTGGCAAGAAACCAGATGCTTTTTCTGCGCGATAACGATGATCCTAAAGCAAGGATGCAGCCGAAGCCATATATGGCCATGAGAGGATGCATGATTGCAGCGAGCAGTAACGTTGCTCCCATTGCGAGCAATGGGCGGATGTTGTGCTCGCCGTCTTCACTTCGCTGCATAAACAGATCCAGAGCGAAGACGATTGCCAGAAGTACGCAGGGTGTGGATATGCTTCGAGCTGTTACATAAGGATCCATCACCATCAAGGAAGTTCCGGCGACGGGAAGAGTTAACCATGTTGCGAACAGGGTGACTGCACCTACTCGCTGCCAGCCCTGAAAACAGCGATCGGCCAGGAGCCAGGCGGCCCAAAGCATGGTCCAGATACTCGCGAGATAGGCCAGTAGAACAATGACTTCAAGTTTGATTCCGGTAAACCGAACCAGCGAGGCAAGTGTTGGCCCAAAAACAGAAAAACGAAGATGGCCGAGCACAAATCCCGTTTCGTGAGGATACATGTCCGGCGTCAAAGATTTCTTTACGCCGGTTAGATATAAGCCGCCATCTTCTGCAAAAGGGTGGTAACCGTGAATGAAAAAGGCGAGCGCGGTTAGCGCGGTTATAAACCAGATGACATAACGGCGTTCCAGCCTTTGTCGCGATGGTTCAGCATGAGTGCCAACTTGGTTCAGATCGTGTTTTAAAAAGGAAACGACTGTGGTGGCCAAATTCTCGAATGCTCCTGATCGATAAGAAAATCAGTCTGAATCCTCTAGTGAATCACTGTCCATTGGTTCAATCTGCAGGATATTCAAAGAACGCACTGAAGACTAAGACGTGTTACTGGCCCATTTTGTCTACATCTATTGTGAAAAAGGCGGCGTTTACAATAAATAAACTGTATGTTGCGCTCTATCTTCCTTTTAGAAGGCGTATTTTTCTGTAGGCCCCGATGACCCAGACGCATTCTCGCAAATTCATCAAAACGGTTCCGGGCTTTCTTGTCAGTGCGTTTTTCCTTTGGTATACGTTTCGCCACGTTCATCCTTCGGAGTTCCGCTCTCTGAGCTTTGTTCATCCTCTCTGGGTTCTGGGCGTTATTGGCTTTACGCTGGCAGGTTACACGCTGCGCTGCGTACGCTGGACCCGCATGATGCGCTCTACAGGAGCTCGTTTTTCCACTTGCGCACGGGTTCTGATGACTTCGCTTGCTGCCAATAACATCATGCCGTTGCGCATCGGGGATATCATGCGGATATTTACCTATGCGTCGGATCTCGGAGCGGCCCCCTCTGCCATATTTAGCACTGTAATTTTGGAAAAGTTGCTAGATGTATTTGTTGTGGGGCTTATTTTTGTTGGCACGATGGGAGGGGATCTGCCCGTAAAGATTCGCCGCGGTGCAGATGTTGCTCTACTGGTTTCGACATTGGGGCTGCTTATTCTTATGTTCGGGGCTGGGAAACTTGAAGCGCCAGTCCGCAAATTCTTTGCCGCATTTCCTGAGAATAAGCTGGTCCACAAGGTGGAGCATTGGCTGCTCCTGGCGATCAGCATGCTCCGTCAGATGGGTATTGCGGGCAATATCGTTCTTCTTGTTCAGAGTGGCATCATATGGTTTTGCGAAGGAATGATCTTTGTTTCGGCGATAAACCTTATCGGACTTAAAATATCCCCGCTCGGGCCATGGGAGGCGGTTTCCTTCGCCAACCTCTCGTATATGTTGCCCAGTTCACCGGGAGCGATTGGCCCCTTTGAGTGGGCTGTTAAGAGTTCTTTGGTCAGCCATGGCGCTCCGCAAGGGGTATCTGCAGTTTTTGGTTTGGCAATACATGCCTGGATGCTGATCTCGGTAACAGGTGCTGGAGGCCTGATTTTCCTCATCCACAGGATACGTATGCATAACCATACGCCCTTACTCAACGAGATCGAGACTCTTCCCACAGAGTTACCGTAATTCCATTTTGCTTTCAGCTAGAACCACATCGCGCCGTTTTTCCATAGTCGCGTAAACTGAAGCAAAGCCAAATCCCTCGGTGAATTAAATATGTATCGTAAAGTTCAACAGTCTTTGCTGGCGCGTATTCAGGCTATTCTTGCTGAAAGATATCAGCTTACCTTTTCGCATCTTGCTGTTGAGCAGCCACCCTCCATTTCGATGGGAGAGTTAGCACTTCCGGTGGCTTTTGAGCTGGCCAAGCAGCTTCGCAAAGCGCCGCGAGCGATTGCCACGGAACTTGCAGCAGAATTGTCTTCTTCACTTCCCACAGGCGTAGCTTCGGTCGAAGTTGCCGGAGCTGGATATATCAACGTACGTTTCGACAGGGAAGCGGTTGCGCACGATATTGCCAGCGATCAGCACTCCGATATTGGAGGCCCAGGTTTTAGGCTCATTGAGCACACCAGTATCAATCCGAATAAGGCCGCTCATATCGGTCACCTTCGCAATGCGATCCTTGGAGATACTTTCCAGCGTTTACTTCGGAAAGACGACTATAAGAGTGGCTACGACGTCGGTGTACAAAATTACATCGACAATACGGGAGTACAGGTCGCTGATGTTGTTGTCGGTCTGACGCACCTGGAAGGGCGCGATCTTGCTTCTACGAAGCGGCTTCTGTCAGATTTAGACGCAAAAGGCGAGCGCATTGATTATTACTGCTGGGATCTCTATGCCAGCGTTTCGCAATGGTACTCGGCTGATCCGGACCAGGCTGCCGCCCGCAAACAAATACGCCTCGAGACACTCCATGCCATCGAGCATGGAGGAAATGAGACAGCCGCTGTCGCTGATCTGATCGCCACAGCAGTCTTGCGACGACATCTTGAGACGATGCAAAGGTTGTCGATCGAATATGACTTCCTTCCACGGGAAAGCGAGATTTTGCATCTTCATTTCTGGGATGCTGCTCGGCAATTGATGATTGAAAAAGGTGTTCTTTATCTCGAGACGGAAGGGAAGAACAAGGGGTGCTGGGTCATGCGCCGTGCCGGAACGGAGGAGGTCGAGGGAGAAGAAGGCCCAAATGAGGATGCTAAAGTCATCGTTCGATCTAATGGCACAGTTACCTATGTTGGCAAGGACATTGCGTACCATCTCTGGAAGTTTGGCCTTCTACCCGGAAAAGATTTTGGCTATCGAAAATTTTTGGAGTATCCCTCACATACCTGTTGGATCTCGACCGATGGTCCAAGCGACGCAGGTCACCCCATATTCGGGCATGCAGATGCAATTTACAACGTAATCGATTCTCGCCAGAATGATCCTCAAACGCAGGTTGTTCAGGCCCTGCGCGGCATGGGCTTTACCAAGGAGGCAGATCGCTATACCCATTTTTCTTACGAGATGGTTGCGCTTACTCCACGATGCGCGCTTGATTTGGGATATGCCGTCAGTGAAGAGGACCAGAAGAGAGCGTACATCGAAGTCAGCGGGCGGAAGGGGTTTGGAGTTAAAGCGGACGATCTCCTCGACCAATTAATAAGTGCAGCACAGACAGAGGTCGATGCCCGTCATCCAGATCTCTCCGATGCCGAGAGGGCGACGATCGCGCGCCAGATTGCGGTTGGCGCTTTGCGTTATTTTATGTTGCGTTATACCCGAAATACGGTGATCGCATTCGACTTCAAAGATGCACTTAGCTTCGAAGGAGAGACCGGCCCATATATTCAGTACGCCATCGTTCGGGCTGCGAATATCTTTCGCAAGGCAAACACAAACCCCGAGGCCACAATCGCTGGGTTTCAGCAATTCAATGCCAAGCCGTTTCTGGAAGGGGAAGAAGGGAATTCGATCTGGGAAACATGGCTGCTGGCTGCGAAACTATCCAGCGTCATTGAGCAGTGTCTCTCAACTTCAGAGCCTGCTTATCTGGCTCGCTATGCCTTCCAACTAGCACAGCAGTTCAATAACTTTTACCACCGCCATCACATCCTGAATGAAACAGATCCAGATCGCCGAGCACTCTATCTGGCGACCGCGGCAGTTGCACAACGCGAGATGATCCGCGCGTTAGGGTTCTTAGGGATTGAAGCTCCTGAGCGCATGTAACGTATGTAGCCAGTTTAGGTTGACCTCATTGGATACGAGAGTTATATTGATTAAGCGGGGTGGAGCAGCCCGGTAGCTCGTTGGGCTCATAACCCAAAGGTCGTAGGTTCAAATCCTACCCCCGCAACCAATCACAGGCCCCTGATCACTGGACAGGCCATTCCCTTAAGAAAATATGAGTTATCCGTTTGAGGCATCCGGCGGATTGAGTTAACGTGCAGGCTTGCTTTGTTCTCGACGGCAGGTGCTTTGGGGAGACCGCTGAATAGCAGCCAAAACCTGGATCGGATTTCAGCAGGTGTCAACTCGCGGCTCTCTTCTTTAACTCGCGCAGTTCAGTCTTCCGAGCTTTGAGATTCAGAAGCAACGCGTCAGAGTGCCTAACGGTAGCAATGATGTTTCTTTATGCCTTTTCGATTGCGTAACGGGTGGAGATCTTTTCGAAAAGTGACACAATCCAGAGCTACCGGTGAAGTTCTTTGTAGCATATCCCCCTTGTGCTCTGATCTATCGAAGGATTCTGTTGCGAAATATAACCGCTGTGCCTGAGCTCTAGTGGTCTTGTAACGGGCAAGCAGCCTTTCACAATGTTTCTCTTGGAAACATCAGCGCCTTTCTTTTAGATCATTTCGGGAGGAAGGAGGGAAGGGAAACTAACGGCGAGGAGAGATCGTTACGCCCATGCCATTCAACTTGCTACGAGCCTGCATGGCTTCAGGAGAGTTAGGAAAACGCTGGATCAAAGCGCGAAGCTCGCGGACGCCAGCTTCATTTTGTTTGAGCGCCAAGAGGGCTTGGCCTTTATGAAGATGTGCAACCGGAACCTTGTTGCTATCTGCATACTGTTCGATCACCCGGTCATACTCTTTGATGGCATCTTGATAGTGATTGGCGCGGTAGGCGATCTCGCCCCGATAAAATGAAGCATTTCCCGCTAAGGGATGATCAGGGTAGAACTTCACAACGTCTGAGAATTCAGAGGAGGCGAGCTGATACTTCGCCCCCATGTAATCTCCAAGAGCAGTCTTGTAGAGATCGTCGACTGGCGGAGCTGCAGGCGCCGCCGGAGTAGTCGGAGGCGGAGTGACCTCCGACATTGGTGTTCCTGCTGACGGTTTGCCCTTCCGTGTAGGAGCGGCAACAGGAGGAGGAGTATTTGCAGCAGGCGGAACTGAATTATCCATGGGAGCGCCAGCCGGCGGCATATTTGCATTGATCGATTGTTGCTGGCTCTGGATATCCTGTGCCAGTTTCTCCAGGCGGCCAAGACGAGCCTTTACCTCATCCAGGGAGTCGTTGAGGGATTGGATCTGGCCGGAGACCTGGTCGATCTTACTTCCTTGGTTATCCTGACGAACCTGAAGCTGTTTCTGAAGTGTATCGATATTTTGCGACATGCGATTGACTGCATCGGCGCTTTGTTGGACCAGGTCCTTCATGACGCCCATGCGTTCGTCATTCGATTGCTGCAGGCGTGCAACGGCGTCCTGCAACTGTTGAACCTGGGTTTGAAGCTGCACGATCTCCTTGCTTACGGCAAATGCAGGAGAGGATGGAACGAGAAGCGATACCGCAAAGACCGTGCAAGCCAGGGAAGTGGAATGTCGGGAAATGAAATTAGAGATATTCATGACGGCTTCTGCCTTATACCTCCTCATTGTGTGAGGGATATTTATAGTTTAGCCCTCGCGTAGCCTGAATGCTGCGCGAGGGCCATTGAAATTGCCGGGTAGCTTTATGTTTAGCGATCAAGCGAGAACTGAGCACGACGATTCTGCTGCCAGCAGCTCTCATTTTGCTCTGTGCAGAACTGCTTTTCCTTGCCATAGCTGATGACGCGGATACGCGATCCGGAGACGCCAGCATTGACCAACGCAGTCTTGGCAGAGTTTGCGCGATTTTCACCGAGCGCGAGGTTGTACTCAGCCGAACCACGCTCGTCGCAGTAACCGCCGATCACGACCTTGATGGCTGGGTGCGCGTTCAGATAAGACGCAGCCGCTGGAATTGAGGCTTGCGCATCCGGACGAACATCGTAGCTGTCGTAATCAAAGAAGATGTCCTTCACATTCTGGTGAAAGGCAGCTTCAGATCCCATATCGCCTTCTCCTGAATTAGCCGAGGGAGCCTGCGGAACCCGAACCGTAACGCGAACATTCGCCTCGGTCGTACCTCCATCGCCCTTTGCCGTGAGATGGAAGTTGGTAGAGCTGGAAGGCGTCACCGTCTGGGTACCGTTCACAGGAACTTCGCCAATGCCATCGATGGTTACGGAGGTCGCGTTTTGTGTCCGCCAATTCAGCACAACCGACTGACCCACATCGATCGCTTCCGGATCAGCAGTCAGGGTGGCGGTTGGAGCGGGTGCAGAGCTCGGCATGGGTCCCAGTGAAGCTGGGTTGACCGGTTTTTCTTTCTTGTGGCATCCAGTCACTGCGCCTAAAGCGACAACGACCGCTGCTATAACCAGGGCTTTTCGAGAATGGGCGAATGATACGTTCATGAAGATTTCTCCTGCTCTTTCTTCTATCAATCAATACAACGAAGGTTCAGGTTATCTGTGAGATCTATAGTGAATCTCGCAGGGAACTGATTACTTCCAGCTCCAATTTGGCATATCAGCACCAGGACCAGTCAGGTTATGCCGCCCTGTGCCATCGACCAGCATGGAAACGATACGCGTGCTCGAGGCACGGCCGTCCGGGGAGTTCGCGAACACGATATGGCGACCATCTGGCGACCATGACGGAAAGTCGCAACGGCCGATATCATGCGTAACTTGGATCCAGCGCTTTGTGGAAATTTCCATGACATAGATATCTTGACCGCCCGGCGCGCCTGGCCCATATTTGCGGTTCCATGCGAATGCTAGGAACTGACCATTGGGAGACCAGGAGACGGAAGTTGCATAACCTCCATCGGTTAAACGCGTTACAGCGGATCCATCGACATCCATGATATAGAGTTGCGGCAATCCTGTGCGACCGCTGATCCAGGCAATTTGCGATCCTGTCTTCGGATTGAAGACAGGGGAGACGTCGGGACCACGGAAGCTGGTAATTCGCTTCATCCCGCCCCCGTTGGAATCTGTGAGGTAGATCTCCGGATCTCCCGTTCGAGAAGAGGAGAAGGCCAGTTGACGACCGTCAGGTGACCAGGCAGGTGAAAGATTGGTCCCCCCGAGGGAGGAGAAGTTAACCATCCGGTTCAACAGCAGAGAGTACATCCGGATCTGAAAACCATCCCGTCCCAGAGAAGAGAAGGCAATCCGACTATTGTCCGGCGAGACACGAGGAGAGATCGAGATCGTACCAAGATGGGTGATCTGGTGCTGGTTGGCTCCATCGTAGTCCATCGCCCAAATCTCTTTATTTCCGCCTGCAACCTTCACGTAGTAAATTTTGGTCTCTGCGATGCCGGGAATACCGCCGCCGAGGCGGAAGATAATCTCATCGGCAAACCGATGGGCGATCTGCCGAGCCATATCCTCAGAGGCTTCCTCGTTGTACTGCTTCGAGAGCACCTGGGGGAATTGTGTGTTCTTCGCATCAAAAAGATACCCATTCACCGTAATGCGTCCACCCGAGGTCCCAAAGGCTCCAAAGGTGACCATGGCGGCAGAAGTAGGCGGCGCAGCCCATTGTGCAAGGTTGATCTCTCCCGGGGCACCCGGTGAAGCCTGAGGCAACATGCTCTTGGAGACCATGTCGAAGATGCCGGCATTCGAGAGATCGTTAAAGAGGGTGGTATCGAAGGTCTGCTTTAATGGGCCTGCTTGAGGATCGGCTGAAACGGCCTTAAAGTCCGCGGCTGCAATTCGAATGTTGGAGACGCCACTGGAAGTTTCCGTCTTAAACCAGTCCTGCGCCATAGCGGGACTGGCTGTGGCGAAGAAAAGACATGCGGAGGCAGTAACAACAGGCCCGACGAAACGCAAAATTTTGAGCAGAGAACGAACGCGACGTTTTGTCATCTCTTTTATCGTAGACGCAAAGAGAGTGCAGAAGGTTATTTTCGGGGTGAGATTGCGAACCAATATTTGTACCGAAACGTGTTTTTATGGGCGACTGGAAGCCGATTGCGCGTTGATAGACCAGAGGATACCGCGACGAATGAGATTGTAGAGGATGGGATTGGCGTAATCCTCTTTGCGGTGCCCAAGGGCGAGATAGAACTCGCGGCTGCCGTCGAAGGTCTGAGTCCACGCAAGGGGGAGAGGATTGGGATAGGTATTGGGATCCGAGCGGCGCATCTTGTCGAGGCCTCGAAGTTTGGTGCGATCAGTGGTTAGGAGGGGATGAATGTCGGGACTCTGATGATCGGTGAAATAGCACTCGTCGGTCCAGGCGAAGTCGGCGTCCAGTCCTTTTGTGATCGGAGAGTCGGAATCGGTCACATGGACGGTGAAGGTCTGAAGGACGGGGTGCTCGACAAACTTGCCGCCAACGACCTGCCAATAGTAGGGCCAGGAGCGCTCGGAGCCTGATCCGGAATGAAGGGCGACGAAGCCGTGATGGGATTGGATGTAACGCCTGAAGGCGGCGCGCTGATCGTCGGTAGTGAAGGCTTCGTTGTTGCTATTGCTGAAGACGAGAGCGGCATATTGCTTGAGGTTGTCGTCGGTGAAGACATCAGGAGAATCAGAGGTATCGACAGTGAAGTGGCTTTCGGCTCCCATCCTGCGAATGGCTTCGACACTGGTTGCGATGTTGTCATGGACGTAGCCCTTGCCGTCGGGAGTGTAGTTGCGGGTATAGACAAGGATTCTGGGCTGTTGGCTGAGAAGAGGAGCGGCCAGAATAAGGGCGATGAGAAGAGGCGTGATTCTGGAGAAGAGGGGCACTGCAGCAGTGTAATCTTCTTGATGTTATGACGATGAACCGACGGAATCTTTTGAAGATGGCCACGGCCTCGACCATGTGTGGTGTGACGGCTCCGTTTCTCGCGATGGACCAGAGGGCCGAGGCGCAGGTGGAGAAAGCAACGCGCGGGATGCCGGCTCCGAAGATTAAGGACATTCGTGTGATCGAGTGCGAGCCGGCGGGATCTCGGTTGACCGTCGTGAAGATTACGACGGATCAGGATGGCCTCTACGGTTACGGTTGCGGGACATTTACGCAGAGAGCGGACCTGGTGAAGCCGGCGGTCGATCGGTATCTGAAACCGTTGTTGATGGGAAAGACAACCGACCGAATCGAGGACATCTGGTGGACCTGCTACGACAGTTCGTACTGGAAAAATGGACCGGTACTGAACAATGCGATCAGCGGGATCGATGAGGCTCTGTGGGACATTAAGGGACGTCAGGCCGGGATGCCGGTGTACCAGCTTTTGGGAGGCAAGGTACGCGAGGCGGTGGACACATACGCACACGCCGATGGCGCGGATTTCAAGGATGTGGTGGCCTCGGCCAAGGGGTACATGGATCAGGGATTCCGTAATGTACGGGTACAGATCGGTGTGCCGGGGATGGCAGGGTACGGCTCAAGGAGTGGAAGCCAGACAACGTACAAGCCTTTGCACGACAAACCGTTCTTTGAACCGGCGATCTATATGCGGCGGGCGCTGAAGATGCTGGAGACATGCCGCACGGAGCTAGGCGAGGAAGTGAACCTGCTGCACGATGTTCACGAGCGACTCTCGCCGAACCAGGCGGTCCAGTTCTGCAAAGAGGCAGAAAAGTTCCATATGTTTTTCGTGGAGGACCCGCTGTCACCTGAAGATATCGCGTATTTCAAGCAAATCCGCGATAACTGCGCGACTCCGATTGCCATGGGAGAGCTATTCAACTCGCCACATGAGTGGCAGCCGTTGATCGAAGGAAGGCTGATCGACTATATCCGGTGCCATCTGTCGCAGATGGGAGGGCTGACCCCGGCCCGAAAAGTCGCAATTCTGGCAGAAACCTTTGGAGTGAAGACAGCATGGCATGGCCCGGGAGACGTTTCACCAGTGGGACACATGGCGCAGGTGACGCTGGACATTGTGAGTCCAAATTTCGGCATCCAGGAGTACACGCCATTCAATGATCGGACGAAGCAGATCTTCCACGGATGCCCGGAGATGAGAGATGGCTACTTCTGGGTAAACGAGACTCCGGGATGGGGGATCGAGATCGACGAGAAAGAAGCCGCGAAAGCTCCATTTACTCAAAGCAGAAATGGATTGAATGGAGGATGGGGCGAGATCAGACGCGCGGATGGAACGGTGATCAAGCAGTAGTGTCGATCAGGGCTGCGTGTAATGAAAGGTGTACTCGACGGTGATGTGATCTCCGGCAGGAAGCGGACCGAAGCTGTCGACGCGCTGTACAGCGCGAACAGCGGACTGATCGAGGGTTGGTGAGCCGCTCTGCGTTTCGATGCGGGGATTCGATGGCTGTCCCGTTCGGTTGATGTCGAAGACGACGACGACACTCTTGCCGAGTGAGGCCCGCGGGTCAGCTTCCCTGACAAACCAGTTCTGCGCGACGGTTCGATTCACAATGTTGACGTAGTAGGCGAAACGGGCGCCAAACGTGCGGTCCTGCACCATTGCTGAGGCCGTTCCGTTTTTAAGCTCAAGCGTCGACTGTGGAATGCGGATGCCCGCTGTCTCTCCCGTTGCCGCCTTATTCGGCTGCGGAGGAGTGGGTTGCGGGTGTTTTGGAGGCGCAGGAGTCGGCTTCTCCGCTACCTTGGGGGGCTTCGTTATCTTCTGCGGAATCGGAATAGCCTCAGGCATTGGAGGCGGTTCCGTCTTCTCCGGAGCAATCAAAGGTGCTGGACTGGGATTTTCCGATGTCAAAACACCCGTATCAAGTTCTCGTTGCTTTGGTGGCAGCGGAAGGGAAGCAACCATGGTGGCCTGAATCGCTCCGGCCGTCTCTGCATTTTCGCCCCAGTTATGGCCCCGATCGTGGAGCCAAGCTAATCCGGTAATCATGGCGGCTACCGTGACATGAAGAATAATCGAGCCGATAAATTTTCCGCGCAGGTTTTCCTCTGCGAACGATTCATCCGGATTCCAGCTCAGGTCTGCCATAATTCGTCGTGCTTATTTCTCGATAGGACGGGTAACAATGCTGATGTTGGTGATGCCTGCCTGCTTGACCGCATCCATTACAGACGCAAATGCGCCAAAGGGAACTCGCTCATCCGCGCGAAGGTAGATCACTCGTTTCGCTGGATCGCCATTGCCAGTGGTGCGCAATCTTGTAGGAAGCTCATTGACGTTCACCGGCTTGTCCTGCAGAAACACATTCTGGTCGCGATCAATCGTCACCACCATTCGATCTTCGGTGACCTGATTGACGGTGCGGGTCTTTGGAATCGCAACATCAATCCCCGACTGCAACACCGGCGCAGTGAGCATAAAGATGAGCAGAAGCACGAGGACGACATCCACCAGCGGAGTGATGTTGATCTCCGCAAGTGCAGTCTGCGTACGTCCTTTCGTATTGAAGGCCATGACTAAAAGCCTCTCCGGCGGGGCGGTTGCGGCTCCTCAACTGGCGCGTATGTCGGAGCAGATGCCTGCGGCGCTTGTCCTGGTGAAAGCATCGCTGCATTTTCAATCGCATTCAGCAGCTCCCGGCCAAAATCGTCCATGCGCGAACCGAACTCGCGGAGCCGTGCCGTCAGCTGGTTGTAACCAATAACAGCCGGAATCGCGACCACCAGACCCGCGGCGGTTGTAATCAGAGCTTCAGAGATGCCAGGAGCCACCGCCCGAAGTGTCGCTGCACCGGCCGTACCCAGACCATGAAAAGCATCGATGATTCCCCATACGGTTCCAAATAACCCGATAAAGGGAGCAATTGCCGCGATCGTCGCCAGCCAGGTCATGCGCGACTCCATCATCGTCAGGGCTTCGCTGGAGGCTGTTGCAGCAGCCCGTTCCAGCGCCACACCATTCCGCGGAAGTCCGCGCCCGCCATTCTGGCGTTGATATTCATCATGAATCTCGTTGAAGACCGAGACCAGAGGGCTGGGGCGGAACTGTTCCGCAACTGTGGCAACTTCGCTCAGCCGGCTCGATTTGCGAAAGGCGCGGAGAAACCGCTTGCTCTGTTTATCGGCCTTACCGAAGCTCGACCATTTCGAGAGCATGATCGTCCAGGAAAAGATGCTCGCCAGCAGCAGAAGAACCAGGACCGTAAAAGCGACCGGGCCGCTGTTGTGAATCATCTCCGCAAGAGCGGAAGAACTGGTCGAAGTGGGAGGAACGGCTGCGTCTTCCTGGAGGAAGTGAAGTGCGAGGGCTAAGGTCCAGACCATAGTTATTTTGTCCACCAACAGGTAGTGTAAATCGTTGGACGAAGCACTGGCGCAGCGGGGAGCATCTTCCGTGGTGCATCATCTTGATTCCTCAGTGTGTAAGCACAGGACTGCGGGTTTTGCTATGCTCGGCGTACATCCTTCCTTGAGGCCGAGAGGTATGCTGCTCGAATTGCGCGCAGAAAACTATGCTGTCATCGACCGGACGGTCGCCTCTTTCGGGCCAGGGCTCAACCTGATGACAGGAGAGACGGGTGCCGGAAAGTCGATTCTGATCGACGCTCTCCAGATGCTCCTCGGGGGCAAAGCTTCTTCTGATGTGGTTCGGCACGGAGAGGAGAAAGCAGTCCTTTCCTGTGTCTTCGAGATGACCCCAGGGGCCTTGTCGGTTCTCGAAGCAAATGGCATTGATCCGGAAACAGATGTGATTCTCATTCGCCGCGAAATTGCTGCAAACGGAAAGGGCAGGGTCTTCATCAACAATCAGCCCGCGACCGTCAGCGTGCTTCGCCAACTCGCTCCGGAACTGGCGCTAATACACACGCAAGGCGAAACCATGGGTGCCTTCGATCAGGCGCAACAGCGGATGTTGCTCGATCGTTTTGCGGAGATATCGACGGATGCTATTGCTGAGGCCCATGCCGCATGGCGAGAGACAACCACGAAGCTGGCAGAGCTGGAGGCCGACGAGCAGGATCGCCTGCGTATGGCCGACCTGTGGCGATTTCAGGCAAACGAGATTGAGCAAGCACAGCTCACCTCCGAGGACGAGGATGCCCAACTCGAAACCGAAAAAAGAGTGCTTGCGAACTCCGAGAAGCTATATACCGCAGCCATGAGCGTGCATGAACTGCTGTATGAGAGTGAAAGTTCGGCCGAAACTACACTTGGAGCCGCTCTAAAGCATGTGGAAGATCTTGCAAGGTTCGATTCTCGTTTTGTCGGCGCAGTGCAACAACTGACTGCGGCGAAAGCTACCGTCGAAGACATCAATGCAGAGGTTCGAGAGTTTGCTGAGAACGTGAATGCATCTCCTGGCCGATTGGAAGAGATCGAGGATCGACTAGCGGCGCTCGATCGACTCAAACGCAAATATGGCCAGACCCTCGCTGAAGTCATCTCTTTCGGAGCCGAATCGATGCGAAAGCTGTCAGAGGTCGAAAACCGGGATGCCGTTCTCACAAAGTTAAGATCGAAGCTGCAAAAAGACGCCGCGAATTATCAGGAAGCGGCAGTGAAGGTTACAGATCTCCGCAAAGAGGCGGCTAGCCGTTTACAGAAGCTGGCCGTTGTCCAGATCAATGATCTGGCTATGAACGCGCGCTTTGAGGTAGCGGTCAATCCTGAACAGGATCAGCCCTCGTGGACTTCCCATGGTTGGGACCGGATCGAATATAGAATTGCCACCAACCCGGGTGAGCCGCTCAAGCCGCTGGACGAAATCGCTTCTGGTGGCGAAATGTCCCGGGTCTTGTTGGCCCTGAAGGTCACGGTGGAGGAAGGGAAGCAGGGACCTGCACGCAAGAGAAAGAGCCTGCTTCCCCGAACGCTCGTCTTCGACGAGATTGACATCGGCATCGGCGGCCGAGCTGCGGAAGCGGTGGGGAAGAAGCTCAAGGCGCTCGCACGTGGGCAACAGGTGTTGTGCATTACGCATCTTCCACAAATTGCGGCATTTGCCGATCATCATTTCCTTATTGAGAAAGAAGAGAAGCGCGGAAGGACTCAAACCGGGATTCGCAAGATGGAAGAAACCGAACGTGCTCGCGAAATTGCCCGGATGCTCAGCGGGGAACATCTCACCGAAACCAGTCTGAAGCACGCCGAGCATCTGCTCCAAACCAGCCGATAAACCCTTCTCGTTCTTTATTCGCACATCCCTCTCCTCCGAAAGGGCATCCGAAGGTACCAATAAAGGTCCTTCGGAGGGATCTGGCTATGTCAAATACTCCCCAGAAATGTGCAAAGCAGGGTTGCAGCTGTATGGCTCAGCCGGGAAGCAAGTACTGCTCCTCCCAATGTGAAGATTCGCGGAAGTTTATGACTCTGAAATGTAATTGTGGGCATCCTGATTGCGCTGGTTGATATCCACGCAACAGACGGAAGGGTAATCGATTCAGAAAGATCACCTCAGAATCAGATGTGGTTCCATCTCAGCACCTTGCCCTTTAACGCGGTATACTTATCAGGTGACCACTACGACCCTCGACCCTGTTGTTGTAACCGAGAGCGGCCCTTCCACAACGACCAAACGTGTCCTCCTCCTCAAGCCCCGAGGCTTTTGTGCAGGAGTTGTGCGCGCGATCGATATCGTTCGAATCGCCCTAGAGACCTTTGGCGCTCCGATCTATGTTCGGAAGGAGATCGTACATAACAGCTACGTCGTTGATGATCTAGCGAAGAAGGGAGCGATCTTCGTTAACGAGCTGGATGAGGTGCCCGAGGGCGCCCGCGTGATCTATTCAGCACACGGCGTCTCTCCAGCCGTACGACAGCGCGCGAAAGATCGTAATCTGAAGGTTGTCGACGCCACCTGTCCGCTGGTTACGAAGGTGCACGTCGAGGCGATTAAATTCGCAAAGCAGGGTTACTCTCTGGTTCTGGTTGGCCACCGGGATCACGAGGAAGTGGAGGGAACCCAGGGCGAAGCTCCTGAAGTTACACAGGTGGTTTCCACCGTCGAAGAGGTCGAAGCGCTCGTCGTTCCCGACCCAAACAAAGTGGCTTATCTTACCCAGACGACGCTTTCACTGGATGAAGCCAAATACATGATCGATGCTCTGAAGAAGAAGTTCCCGAATATCGTCGGACCTCATGCTCAGGACATCTGCTATGCAACTGAAAACCGCCAGACGGCAGTGAAGAACGTCGCTCACGGGGCGGATGTTGTTCTCGTCGTTGGCTCGCGAAACAGTTCCAACTCCAACCGATTGGTAGAGGTTTCACAGAACCTAGGCACAAAGTCCTACCTGATCGATAAAGCTGAAGATATTCAGCCCTCCTGGCTGGAAGGAGTGAGCACGGTTGCAGTCACGGCCGGAGCTTCGGCTCCAGAAGTTCTGGTTCAGGAAGTCGTCAATTATCTCCAGGCGAGGGGATATAGCTCGGTCGAAGAGGTCGAGGTCATGCCCGAAAATGTTCGCTTTGGACTTCCGCCTGAGATCGTTCAGGCGATTGCATCCGCTCCACCGGCAGCGCAGTAAGGGATTGCAATCAATCGTTTCTCGCGCTTTTTGAGAGTCGTCGATGAGTAAAACTTCAGGGAACCCGCAAACTCCGACACAGCCCCGTTTTGGTCGATTGGATCTTGGGTTGGATCAGGTCGTCGATAGTATTCGGCGCTCTAAGGATTGGTTGTTGGATCAGCAGCATCCCGATGGATATTGGTGTGGCGAACTCGAAGCAGACGTCATGCTCGAAGCCGACTACATCTTCATGCACACGTTGCTGGGCACCGGGGATCCCGGCAAAATGCAGCGGGCCATGAACGAGATCCTCCGTCACCAGAATGAAGACGGTGGATGGAGTCTCTATCCCGGCGGCCCCTCCAATATCAACTATGGAGTCAAGTCGTACCTTGCGCTCAAATTAATGGGATGGTCGGCAGATCATCCTTTGATGGTCAAAGCGCGAGAATGGGTCCTCGCGCATGGCGGAGTAATTGAATGCAACACGTTCACGAAGATTTATCTGTGCGCGTTAGGCCAGTACGACTATGACGCGGTTCCCGCGATTCCGCCGGAGATCGTACTCTTTCCAAACTGGTTCTACTTCAACATCTACGAGATCTCTTCCTGGTCTCGTGGGATTCTCGTCCCGCTCTCCATCATCTACGCCAAAAAGCCTTTTAAAAAGCTCCCACCGGAACAGGGAATCGACGAGCTTTTTGTCGGAGGGCGTCAGAATGCCAATCTGCACCTGCGTTGGGATACGAAGACCCCCATCAGTTGGCGAAACTTCTTTCTCTTCTTCGATCGGTTAACGCACTGGTTTGAACGGGTCCATATCCGCCCTCTGCGCAAAGTTGCGATCCGAAAGGCCGAAAAATGGATGCTGGAGCGATTCGAGAAATCGGATGGCCTGGGCGCGATCTACCCCGCCATGCTGAACTCGATTGTGGCGCTCCGATATCTCGGTCGATCCTTTGATGATCCGCAGCTGATTCGCGCAATGGACGAGTTCGAAAAGCTAGGAATCGATTGCCCTGAAGGAACGCTGGACTATCCCACCCCAACCTTCCGGATGCAGCCCTGCTTCCCGCCGGTGTGGGATACAGCACAGGCGATGTATGCCCTAGGAGAGGCTGGCGTTGACAGGAATGATCCCCGAATGCTGAAGGCGGCCGATTGGATTCTCTCCAAAGAGGTTCGGACAAAAGGCGACTGGGCAGAGAAGGTTCGAAACGTTGAGCCCGGTGGATGGTACTTCGAGTTCAACAACGAGTTCTACCCGGATGTCGATGATACCGGTCAGGTTCTTCTTGCTCTGAATTGTGTCGATAATCCTCGAGAGCGTTATCAATACGAGGTTTGCCAGCGTGCCCTGAACTGGATCTGGGCCATGCAGTGCAAAAACGGCGGCTGGGCCAGCTTTGATAAAGACAATACAAAGATGATCTTCCAGTACATCCCATTTGCCGACCATAACGCCATGCTTGACCCGCCAACAGTGGATATCACGGGGCGAATGCTGGAGATGCTGGCGCAATATGGATTTACGCGCAAAGATCCCAGAGTTGAAAAGGCAATCCAGTTCATCCTGAAGGAACAGGAACCTGATGGAAGCTGGTTTGGCCGTTGGGGAGTGAACTACCTTTACGGTACTTTCCTCGTTCTCCGCGGTCTGGAGGCGATGGGAATCTGGAATCACGAGCCGGCCATCCAGCAAGCTGCTGAGTGGGTTCGTTCGGTCCAGAACGCCGACGGTGGATGGGGAGAGACTTGTGGAACCTATGATGATCCCAATCAGCGCGGGATCGGCCCCAGTACTCCTTCGCAGACAGCGTGGGCTCTTCTCGGACTGCTCGCTGCCGGAGACACACGTTCTGATTCAGTCGCCAAGGGAGTTCGCTGGCTGACAGAGCGCCAGCACGAAGATGGAAGCTGGGACGAGCTTGTGCCCGGAAGAAATGGGGAGAGCTATTACACCGGTACTGGATTCCCTCGAGTGTTTTATCTGGGATACCACCTGTATAAGCAGTACTTTCCTTTGCTGTCTCTAACGACATACCAACGCGCTATGGAGCGTGAAGCAGCCGAACAGGCTAGCTGAACTATAGATTTTTTGGGAGGAAACCCCGAATGGCAGTACCAGTTTCACAGGCATGGACGGTCGCAAGTTATGTACTGACGCAGAAGCTGAAGGGGCGTAAACGTTATCCCTTGGTGCTGATGCTGGAGCCGCTCTTTCGCTGCAACCTCGCCTGCGCAGGCTGTGGGAAGATTCAGTATCCGGCGCACATCCTTAAGGCAGAACTGACTCCCGAAGAGTGCTTCCGGGCAGTTGAAGAGTGCGGGGCCCCGATGGTTTCCATTCCCGGTGGTGAGCCTCTGTTGCATCCGAAGATGCCGGAGATCGTAGCCGGCTTGGTAGCGCGCAAAAAATATGTGTACATGTGCACTAATGCGCTCCTGCTGAAAGAGAAGCTGCACCTGTTCAAGCCATCGAAGTATCTCTCCTTCTCAGTGCACGTTGATGGAGAACGCGAACATCACGACTTCTCGGTATGCCGCGAAGGCGGATACGACCTCGCAATGGAAGGAATCCGTGCTGCTGTAGCCGCAGGCTTCCGTGTAACCACCAACACGACACTCTTTGATGGTGCTGATCCGAACAGCGTGCGTCGCCACTTCGATCAGTTGATGGCTGCCGGTGTCGAAAGCATGATGGTCTCCCCGGGATATACCTATGACAAGGCCCCAGACCAGAACCACTTCCTCGGCAAGGCAAAATCACGACGACTCTTCCGTGCGATTCTCTCGAACCGCAAGAAGTCGTGGGAGTTTAATACGCATCCCCTCTTCTCCGAGTTTCTAATGGGTAAGCGGAACTTTGAGTGCACACCGTGGGGCATGCCGACCTTCTCGATCTTCGGTTGGCAGAAGCCATGCTACCTGCTGCAGGACGGCTACGCCGATACCTTCCAGGAGCTGATGGAGACGACCAACTGGGAAAACTACGGCGCCAAGAGCGGCAATCCGCAGTGTGCCAACTGCATGGTTCATTCCGGTCACGAGGCTTCGGCAGTTGATTATGCCTTCAGTTCGCTCGGTGGATTTATCGAGACAGCGAAGAAGTTTATGCTCAAGCCGCTCTATCCGGATGCAGATGCGCAGAAGCTGTTGAATGAATGGAAACCCACTGCTCATACCAATCCGCTGGTACAGATTCAGGGCTCATCCAGCGACGAACTTCAGCCGGTTTCAGGAGATTAAGCACGATGGCAACAGAGCAACAAGAGCATCTCAAGATTGAGCAGCTGCGGCAACACAATGCCGATGAACTCGAAACCATCGCAGGTCGCGAAAAGGAGAACCTTGAAGGTTGGATTCCTGCCCTCGCGACCGATGCAGAGATTCGTGAGGCATTGGAAAAAGCCTTCGATTATCGTGGCGATGTCACGATAACCCGGAAGGATGGTTCGAAGGTAGAAGGTTATCTCTTTGATCGTCGTTCCGGAACTTCGCTCGAAGACTCGTCTGTTCGCGTTATTCCAATCAACGACCGTAACAAGATCAACATAAGCTACGCGGATATCGCTGCACTCGCCTTTACAGGGCGCGACAATGCAGCTGGAAAAACCTTTGAAGCCTGGGTAAAAAAATATTGGGAAAAGAAAGCTGCTGGCGAGAAAAACATTCAGATTGAGCCAGAAAAGCTGGACTAAATTCTTTCCGAATCTAAGCACCCGACGACCCGGGGAAAGATAGCACGTGCGCGCATTTATTACTGGAGCGACTGGCTTTGTGGGATCGCATGTGGCGCGTCAGTATGCCGCCGCAGGAGCTCAGCTTCGACTCCTCACGCGTAAGACCAGCAATCTCAATTCTCTGGAAGGTTTGAATGCCGATCTCGTCACAGGAGATCTGCGGCGGCCGGAAGAATTTCAATCCGCGCTCCAGGGGTGCGATGCTCTGGTCCATGTAGCAGCGGACTATAGGCTGTGGGTCCGCGACCCGCAGGAGATGTATGCCGCCAACGTCGATGGAACGCGAGAACTTCTGAAACTCGCTCAGAAGAGCGGAATCGGACGCATCATCTACACCTCCAGCGTCGCAACCATGGGGTTCAAATCCGATGGTTCGGTCGTCGATGAAGAGACTCCTGTTTCTCTGGCAGAGATGATTGGCCACTACAAACGATCAAAGTTTCTTGCCGAGCAGGAGGCGGTCAAGGCAGCAGCTGCTGGTCAGCATGTGATCATTCTCAACCCGACAACTCCTATCGGCCCCGGCGACATCAAGCCGACTCCGACAGGAAGAATCATCGTTGATTTTCTCAATCGTAAGTTTCCCGCCTATGTGGATACGGGATTAAATCTTGTCGATGTCTCAGAAGTTGCGCGTATGCATCTTGCTGCTCTCGACCACGGAACTCCGGGCAGGCGCTACATCCTTGGAGGAGAGAACCTCACCCTGAAACAGATTCTCGATCGCATGTCCGCCATCACGGGTTTGCCCTCGCCCACGAAGAAAGTTCCTCACGCCGTTGCGATGGGGTTTGCCTTCTTCGATGAGACGATTACGGGACGCCTCCTGAAAAAGGAGCCGCGAGCGACCGTTGAAGCTGTCAGGATGGGGAAGAAGATGATGTTCGCCTCCTCCGCGCGGGCCGAACGCGAGCTTGGCTTCTGCGTGTTGCCGATCTATCACGCGCTCCGTTCTGCGATCGACTGGTTTGTGAAGCATGGTTACGCTCCTGCCTTCGACAGGTCACAGCTATGAGGATAGGAATTATCGCTGCGTTGCCAGGCGAATTGAAGCCCTTAGTCCGTGGTTGGAAGAAGCAGCCATTGGGGGGCAAGGGTCTTACTCTATGGAAGACCTCTCGCAACAAGAACGATCTTGTTGCAGTATGCGGTGGCATGGGCGCGCAGGCGGCCATTCGGAGTGTGGCAGCAGCAGAATCCTTTGGGAAGCTCGATCTGCTGATCTCTGTAGGATGGGCTGGCGCGCTGGATAAGAGCATTAAGACGAGACAATGCTACCGCCCTTCTCGGGTCATTGACGTGGGGACCGGAGAAAGGTTCTCCGCCGCAGAGGGCGATCCAATCACGTTGGCGACTGCGACTCATGTGGCAGATGCCAATGAGAAAGGTAGGCTCCGCCAAAGCTACGGAGCCGCACTGGTCGATATGGAAGCCGCAACGATCGCTCGTCTCGCCCTGATACGAGAGGTGCCCTTCTTTTGTTTCAAGGCGGTATCGGATGCATCGGAAGCAGAACTGCCTGACTTGAATGAGTTCATCGACCCACGTGGACAGATGCGAATGCCGTCGTTTCTATCCCATGTTGCGCTGCACCCTAAATTCTGGGGACCTCTCTGGGAGCTTGGAAGAAACAGCACTCTAGCGGCCCAGGCGATGGCTAAAGAGATTAATCAATTTCTTGCTGCAAAACATGTCCAATAAACGAAGAGGAGCCGTTTAGATCCGTGACACAAACCCAGTTGCCAAAGACGATGCGAGCCGCCGTTTATCGCGGAGTGAACGATGTACGTGTAGAATCCGTCCCTGTTCCCGAGATTGGTCCTGGCGAGGTTCTTGTCAAAATTCACACTTGCGGAATCTGCGGAACGGACCTCAAAAAGATTCACACCGGCTCACACTCTGCCCCGCGAATCTTCGGACACGAAATGGCAGGCATCGTAGCCGCGATTGGAGAAGGTGTCTCCGGCTTCAAAATCGGAGATCGTGTCATGGCGTATCACCACATCCCTTGCGGCGAATGTTTCTACTGTCGTAAACATACGTTCGCACAATGCGAGACATATAAGATAGTCGGTTGCACAGCGGGCTTTGAGCCCTCCGGCGGTGGCTTTGCGGAATATATCCGCGTTATGGATTGGATCGTTCGTCGCGGACTGGTAAAAATTCCAGATGATGTTTCCTTTGAGCAAGCATCCTTCATCGAGCCTGTAAACACATGCTACAAAGCAATCGATCTCCTCAAGCTACAGCCCGATGAAACGGTGTTAGTAATTGGTCAGGGACCCATTGGGATTCTTCTTGCGGCACTGGCTCGTAGAACCGGAGCCACTGTGCTAACGAGCGATCTCTACCCGGAGCGTCACGCCATCGCCGCCAAATTCGGGTTAGATCACCCCTTAGATGCGCGTGGAGACGTCGTGGCCGCCGCAAAAGCGGCTACCGAAGGACGCGGAGCGGACGTAGCTCTCGTTGCCGTTGGCGGAAATTCCTTAATTCAGGTAGCTATGAACGCAATCCGTTCTGGTGGACGTGTCATGCTGTTCGCTGCAACCCAACATGGCGAAGCTCCATTCGATCCAGCTGCTGTCTGTATGGATGAGAAGACCTTGATGGGATCATATAGCGCATCTGTCGCAATCCAGGATGAGGTCACTCGGCTTGTACTCGATGGTTATGCCAAGGACTTCGACCTTACGCAACTGATCTCACATCGTTTCTCCATTGAAGATGCAGTTGCTGCGATAGAGATGGCCTCCAACCCGCAGCCGGACTCTATGAAGATCGTTATCCAACCTTGAGAAAGTGCTTGTCATTCTGAGCGGAGCATCGCTCCGTGAAGAATCCCTGTATTGTCCTCATCCCATGTCATTTCGACCGAGCGTTAGACGAGCGGAGAGATCCCCGCATTTTTCACGCACACAGGAATGCTGGGTAGGCTCTTCGTGGATGGCTTATTCTCGATTTCGCTTCTTGATCTCGACGTTCAGACGTTTGATCTTCTGATTCAAAGTCGAAAGAGGAATACGGAAATATTCCGCCGCTTCGGTCTGGTTCCATTGGCAACGTTCAAGCCGATCCGCGATGATGCGGCGCTCGATCTCTTCCATCAGGTCGAATAGGGAAGCATTCGGCTGCTGCTCCAGGATATTTGCGGTGTAAGTATTTCCCGTCAGTTGGGCAGGAAGAAGTTCCGGGTGGATCGTCTTATCCGTTGAAAGAACTACTCCGCGTTCCATCGCGTTTTCCAGTTCGCGAACATTTCCAGGCCATTCATACTCCATCAGTACACGCAGGGCCTCGGGAGAAAGAGAGCGCTCCTCCATCCCATTTTCCGCGGCATACAGCTTCAGAAAATGCGTTGCGAGCAGCGGAATATCTTCGCGACGCGAGCGAAGAGAAGGAAGTTCGAGCGTAATCACATTCAGGCGATAGAACAGATCTTCGCGAAAACGACCCGCCCGCACTGCATCCTGCAGGTTCACGTTTGTTGCAGCAATAATGCGTACATCAACCTGAATCTCCTGTGTTCCTCCGAGATGCATAAACCGGCGATCCTGCAAAACACGAAGGATCTTCGCCTGCATGTCCATCGTCATAGTGCCGATCTCATCGAGAAAGAGTGTGCCGCCATTCGCGACTTCAAAGAGCCCTTTTTTAGCAGATATCGCAGAGGTAAACGCTCCTTTGACGTGGCCGAAGAGCGTAGATTCCAGTAGCTCCGATGGAACTGCGCCAGTATTCACAGGAACGAACGGACGCTCACGACGAGGAGAATTGGAATGAATCGCCTTTGCGATTAATTCCTTTCCAGTTCCACTCTCTCCTTGGATGAGGATCGTCGACCGGCTGGGAGCAACCTGAGCAATCAGATCAAACAGCTTTAGCATCGGCTCGCTTTTGCCGACAATATTTTCGAAGTTATATCGTTGCTTCAACGTGCGCTTGAGCTGGATAACCTCTTCTTCAGCACGATGACGCGCGATTGCTGTCCGGATATCTGCCAGAAGCTTCTCATTGTCCCACGGCTTCTGAACGAAATTTTCTGCGCCCGCACGAATGGCCTCAACGACATTTCCCATTGTCCCAAAGGCGGTAATCATGATGACGGGAAGCGTTGGATACATCTCTACGATGCGCGGCAGCAGGTCCATTCCACTCTCGCCTGGAAGAGCCAGATCGAGTAGCAGCAAATCAAACTGGTTCTTGGCAAGCTGCTCCATTCCGGATGTGCCTTCCGTGGCCAGCACCACGGTGAAACCTTCGAGCGCCAACATCGTCTCAAGAGACTCACGGATCGCTACCTCATCATCGATGATCAGAATGCGTGGACTTCCAGCAATGCGACTTGCAGGACGAGAATCAGTGGTTTCTGTAATAGTCTCTGTGCTTATTTCAGGCATGAATGGTTTTCCTGTCGGATTCCTGTATGGCAGCGACGATCGGAGGCGTCAGTACTCTTCCGGCCGAGACCGGGAACTCTAATTGAAAAGCCGTTCCAACACCGACTTCGCTCTCAACATGGATCTTGCCTGCATGTTCTTGCATGATACCGTAGGTCACAGCCAATCCCAGTCCAGTTCCTTTGTGTCCACCTTCCTGTGGTTTGGTTTTGGTTGTAAAGAAAGGATCGTAGATACGATTTAGATGCTCTCGTTCAATGCCACTGCCCGTATCTTGAATACGCACTAAAACACGGCCTGTACCGCGGAAAGTAGCGATGCGTAGCGTCGAATTTGGAAGGCCGAACATGGCATCCTTGGCATTCAGCATCAGGTTCAACACCACCTGCTGAAGCTTGCCGCGATTTCCATGAATCGGAGGCAATTGAGGATCAAAGTTAGTCTCCACCCGAATCTGCGCTGTCTTGAGCTGGTGTTCAAGTAGAACAAGAGTATCCCGCAAAAGTTCGTTCAGATCGACATTCGTAAATTCGCTCCCGCTGGTACGGGAGAAATTCAACAAGCCGTTGACGATCTCTGATGCCCTGAACGTTTGCTGCGTAATCTTTTCTAGCACCGGAGCCAGCCGTTCATCATCCCGCATATGCTTCGTGAGCATCTGGGCATAGCTTGAAATGACCGCCAGCGGCGTATTGACTTCGTGGGCAACGCCCGCGGCCAGCAGGCCAATGGAAGAAAGCTTCTCGGACTGAGTCAGCTGCGCCTCCATCTGGATGCGATCTGTGATGTCATCGACCAGGATGATGCGGCCAATCGTAACGAAGTTACGAGTGACCAATGGGGCAATCGCGATATTGGCGACGCGGGACTCTCCTGTCGGAAGAACTAGACGGAATTTATAGAGAGTATGGGTTCCTTGTTCCTCGCGAACCGAATTGAACCGGCTGACAAAATCAGCAGGGAACAGCGCTGAAATGGGCTGACGCAGTGCCTCCGCGCGTGGCTTTGCGAACATGACCTCCATTTGAGCATTCCAACTCTCCACCCGATCTTCCAGATCCACCGCGAAGATGCCGATGTTAATGGATTCGACGATATTCTCATTGAATTCTTTGAGTCGCTCAAAATCGGTGATCTTCTGTTCGAGCCTGCGATAGAGCTGGGCGTTCTGAATTCCAATTCCAATATAGCCCGCCAACGATTCCAGAACTTCCATTTCTTCGCTCGACAGAAAGTCGCCATCATGCGTCCTGCCAAGCCCGATCACCGCTACAGTTCGTGTCCCAGAACCCTCCCGGTTCGCGACCCGACAAGGAACGTAATAGTTCAGATCAAGGCGCGCAGCTGAGAGCCGCTGCACCTCCGGCAGACGTAGAACCTGCTGGGGATTCTCAAGAAAGATATGGTTGTTCGCTGTAGGGCGATCAAAATCGAGAAAACCAAGATCGAATGGATTCAGCTCGCCCGATGAAAGATTCATCAGACCATGCGATGCCGCGAGCTCAAATGACTGGCCTGAACGAAGGTTCTCGCCCTCGCGTGCAAGAAAGACCGCCACGCGAGTAACCAGAAGAGCTTCAGGCAAACGCTCGACAATCGAATCCAGCAGCGCCCGAAGGTCCGTCTGCGAATTGAGATCACGGCCAAACTCGATCAGAGTCTCGCGATAGTCAAAGCGCCGCTGATCGAACATGCGATCCACTCGGGCCTGAATTGCTCGCTTAAGCGGATCGAAGATAAGACCGGTGACGATGATGGCCAGCAAAAGCCCCCAGGTCCGCAGGCTTGGCAACCGCGCATGAACCATCTCGGCCGTTACAGCTACGACACCAAAGTAAAGTCCAACAAGCGACGCGGTCGCAAGCGTATATGTAACACCGCGTTTGAAGATAAGGTCTACGTCCATCAGGCGGTAACGAACAATCGCCCAGCTGAATGTCAGTGGCAGAAAGACGAGCGAGAGTCCGGCCAGCTTCGTAAGCAAGCTGGGAACATGGACATCTGCGAGATAGGGAACGGAAACCAGTGTGAACGGCGTTACGGCTAACAAGGTGCCGCGCGTCAGCCATTTCAACTGCTGGCGTTCGAGGGGAGAATCCGTTGTGCGATAACGAATCCAGAAAACAATGGCCGCGATCACATAGTAAAACGCGAGGTATGCTACCGAAATCTGATCCAGTCTGTGACGGAGAATGCCCGTTGCTGCCCAGTAATGTAGCGCCCAGTACTGCAACCCAATAAGGAAGATCCCTGGGAGATAGAGGGCCGTACAAAGGATGCGCCGACCGAGCTGGTTTGCGGGCTGCCGATAGTCGTCAGAGAAGTTGACAGCAAAATGCAGGAACAATGCCGGCTGCAACGCGCCGGCAATAATATTGCCCCAATAGATAATCCAGTCGAAGGTATCCAGTTCTCCGGTGTACTTGAATGAGTACAGGACAAACGACACCAGGCAGAAGACATAAAAGTGTGTTGACTTCGGTGCAGTCCATCGACGAAATAAAACGTAAAGCCCGATGAAAAGATAAACAAGAGCGATAAACCGAAGTCCCTGATTGATCGAGCGGTCCGTCGGCTCCAGAATGACCTGAATATCGAGCCGGGCCGCATTCTTCAAATCTGAGCTATGAGAAATTGGCCGCAAAATCGAGTACGTCGCATGGGCCCAGATTCCGCTGCGAAACATCTGCCGCACTAAGGCTGGCATCTGGCTTACCGGGTGATCGTTGACCCCGGTAAGATAATCTCCGCTCCGAATACCCGCGCGAAATCCCGGAGACCCCGCAGGAACATACTGGGCTTGAAGTCCCCCAGAAGTTTCGACCCAGGTCACTCCGTCCGTCGGAACTTCAAAACCGTTTTCCCGCTGTAAATTGATTAATGCAAGTGCGCAGGCCGCCAGGGTCGCGATCGCAAGAGCGATCGCCAAAATACGCGTTTGGGCAGCGTTCTTCATGGAACCTTAAACAACGTCGAGCACATAGCGTGCCAAACATTACGTCTGTGATTGAGCAGCGATTTGCGCCAATCTGCCCATCGCGACATATGAAAAATCATAACCCCTTTCATAATTTTGAGATAGCTAATGCCAAAAAATCACCTTCCGCCATTCATCACAAAACTTGCGCTGAAAATACCGACCTTCGAAATTTAATCTTCCTGTAACATTAAAAGAAGAGGTCGATGGGGTTCATGCGTTCTGAAGTCGAGGTCCAGGAAGGGTATGTCTCTGTAAATGGGGCCCGTCTCCATTTTCATCGAGCTGGCTCAGGCACCCCTCTCCTTCTCTTACATGGACTCGTTGGCTCAGCCAAAAACTGGCAGCAGAACATTCATTTTCTGGCACAACATGCTGAAGTGTATGCGGTGGACCTCCTCAATATGGGGGAATCCGAACGTATTCGAGGACTCGATTCGAGCCTTGAAGCAACCGCAGACCGAATTGCCGCGTGTATGGATGCTCTGGGGCTCGAAACCTCCGATATAGCAGGGCACTCCCATGGCGGCGCAGTTGCCATGATGCTCGCGGCACGCCATCCGCATCGTGTCCGTCGATTGGTGCTCTTCGCTCCGGCGAATCCGTATTGTGATTTAGGAAAACAACTGATCGCCTTCTATCAGACACGGTTCGGAATGTGGTTTGCGCGTCAGATTCCCTGGCTTCCACGAACGCTCAAAGCCACGGCGCTCAGCCGAATGTATGGAAACCCCGCGCGGGTTCCGCAAGAGGCGCTCGATGGTTATACGGAAGGTCTTCACATTCCCGGAACGATCGATCACGTTCTCAGCATTGTTCATGGATGGTCAACTGACATGAAGGAGCTGCGCGAATCTCTCACACTTCTTGCTGAAAAACCCGTCCTGTTGGTCTGGGGAGATCGCGATCGGGCTGTTGGTTTGGCCTCCGCCACAAAACTCAGAAAAAAGCTGCGGCGCTCAAACCTGATCGTTCTGCCTGGAGTCGGTCACATCCCTTTCGAAGAGATGCCCGAAGCCTGCAATAGCGCCATGAAAGAGTGGCTCACGGCACCTCTGCCGCAACGTTAGGCTTATCGACAAACTCAAATTTGACATCTTAAAAGTGTCATCCTGAGAGCCTTTGCAACAACGAGGTCAACGGATTTGCGGTTTTCGTTATCCCAGTCCGAACTCTTCTTTCAGCCATTCCCGCATTGCATCCTGCATCTGGTTCAATTTGGCTCCGGGAAAGTTCGGTGTTCCTTGAAAGAAGTGCTCCGCACCTTCAATCCATACAATCCTCTTCGGATCGGCTGCCCGAGTCAGCATCGGTTCAACCTGTGCACGAGGACCAAATTGATCCTCCGTCCCACTGATAAAGAGCTTTGGTTGGGTGCATTTTTCGAGAAATTCATATGTATAACTCCGACCCTCCGCGCGATAAGGAACCCCTAAACCTACAAGCCCCCTCACACGAGGATCGCCGCATCCTGCTTGCAGCCCAATAAAAGACCCAAACGAAAACCCGGTCATCAGGACAGGAAGATGAACAGTAGCATCCAGCCAGTCCAACGCGGCACGTGCATCCTCCAGTTCTCCTCGTCCATGATCATGGATCCCTTCGCTCAAACCTACACCGCGAAAGTTGAATCTCAGCACCGGAAGACCCAGTCCGGAGAAGACCTTCATCGCGTGATAGACGACCTTGTTATGCATCGTCCCTCCACCCAATGGGTGTGGATGACAAACCATCGCAGCAAAACGTGCATCTGCGCTGCCGCTATTCAGCACGGCCTCCAATTTGCCTGCACTTCCACGGAGATCATCAATGGATTGGATTACAGGTGCTTGAGAAGAGATCATCGTATTTATCGCTCGTTCTCCAGTGTATCGAGGACAGTGTCGTATCCTTGAATAACTTATGCCCGTCGATCCCATTCAACTCACCCGGCAGCTTGTCGACATCGAATCCACCACCTATCACGAGGGCCGTGCAGGAGCCTTCCTCCATGCCTTTCTCGAGCGCGAGCGTTATCAGGTGGAGCGCATGCCGGTTTCGCAACCCGATCGCGTTCTGACGCCGGGAGCAGGGGATGGTGAGCGATTCAATGTCTATGCCGCACTGTCCGGCGTCACGCCGGACGTGGTGTTGTCCACACACATGGACACTGTCCCACCGTATTTCGCTTCCAGCGAAGATGAAGAGTTTCTCTACGGACGCGGGACCTGCGATGCAAAAGGCATTATTGCTGCTCAGATTGCCGCGGCCGAACGCCTTCGCGAAGCCGGGGTTAAAGTCGGCCTGCTCTTTGTTGTTGGAGAAGAGCGCGACTCCGCAGGTGCCAAAGAAGCCAACCTCCATCCCAAAGGGTCGAAGTTCCTTATCAATGGCGAGCCCACTGAGAATCGCCTCGCGCTTGCCTCCAAGGGTGCCTTGCGTGTGGAACTCCGCGCAAAAGGAAGGATGGCCCACTCCGCCTATCCCGAACTTGGAGAATCCGCCATCAACAAACTCATCGAGGCGCTGCATGATGTCCTGGCCATGCCTCTCCCGGCCGAGCCTGAGATCGGTCCTTCTACGCTCAACATCGGCTTGGTTGAGGGGGGACGCGCTCCGAACGTAATTGCCGATAAAGCCGAGGCCCATCTCCTGATCCGGCTCGTTGGTCCGTCCGAAGAGATTCGTCAGAATATCTTGAACGTCGTCGGCGATCGTGCAGACGTGTCCTTCTCCCTCGATCTGCCCTTCGTGAAGATGCGCAAAGTTGGCGACCTTCCCACGATGGTGGCAAAATTCACCACCGATATTCCATCTCTCACCGCCTGGGGGGAACCCTTCCTCTTAGGTCCCGGCTCGATCCACGTCGCCCACACCCCAGATGAGAGGATCGCCAAGAAAGAACTCCTCGAATCCGTTGATCTGTACTACAACCTCGCCACCAGTCTCGTTAGCTGAGCGATGGTGTCGTCATCCCGTGTTGAACCCAGAACGATACCTGCTAATTTCGCCCTCGTTTTCCTCATCGGCGGCCCGTTTCAAACGGGCTTAACATAGAAGCATGGCTGCCGAATTTACCCACCTCCATCTGCACACGGATTACTCTCTCCTCGATGGCGCGTGCGACGTCGATAAACTCGCCAGTCATCTGAGCAAGATCGGTCAGAAGGCCGCCGCCATGACCGATCACGGCAATATCTTTGGCGCCGTTCACTTCTTCGATGCCATGAAGAAGAAGGACATCAAGCCCATCCTCGGATGTGAACTCTATCTATCCGAGACTGCGGACCACCGCGAAATGTCCGGTGGATACAACCATTTTCTGGTGCTGGCCGAAAATGAGGAGGGCTACCGGAATCTTGTCCGCCTCACCAGCGAGGCCGCCCTTCACGGCTTCTACCGCAAACCTCGTGTCTCTAAGGAATTTCTCTCCCACCATACCAAGGGGCTCATCGCCTTCTCCGGTTGCCTTGCAGGCGAACTCAACCAGCATCTGATGGCAGGGAAGTACGACGACGCCAAGAAGACCGCCGGCATGTTCGAAGACATGTTCGGCAAAGGAAACTTCTTCCTCGAAGTACAGGACCACGGCCTCGAACCCGATAAGCCGGTTCGCGAAGCCCTCTACCGTATGGAGAAGGAACTCGGAATCCCTCTCATCGCGACCAACGACAGCCACTACGTCGCCAACGATGACTCTCGCGCACACGAGATCCTTCTCTGCGTCCAGACCGCGGGAAGCATGAACGATCCCAATCGGTTCAAGTTCGATACTCAGGAGTTCTACATTAAGTCGGCCGACGAGATGCATCGTCTTTTCGCCGACAACCCTGAAGTCTGTACTCGCACCATGCAGTTCATAGACCGCTGCAACCTCAAGCTGAACAAGGTCGATAATCCCTTCCCTGAGTTCCCCGTGCCCGAAGGCCACACCCTCGATAGCTATTTCGAGCAGGTCTGCCGGGAAGGCCTTCGCAAGCGTCTTGATACTGCCGTCGCGCACCTTCGCGAGACCGGAAAACTTCGCAAGACCATCGCCGACTACGAAGAACGCCTCAATCGCGAGCTGGACTGCATCAAGCAGATGAAGTTCCCAGGCTACTTCATGATTGTGTGGGACTTCATCCGGTATGCCAAAGAGCAGGGAATTCCCGTTGGACCGGGTCGTGGTTCCGCCGCCGGCTCTCTCGTTGCCTACGTCATGGAGATCACCGATATCGATCCTCTTCAGAACGAGCTTCTCTTTGAGCGCTTCCTCAATCCTGAACGCGTGTCCATGCCCGATATCGATATCGACTTCTGCATGAACCGTCGTGGCGAGGTCATCGAGTACGTCAAACGCAAGTACGGCAACGATCAGGTCGCGCAGATCATTACCTTCAACACGATGGCGGCGAAAGCCGCAATCAAGGACGTAGGCCGTGCTCTTGAGATGCCGTATGGTGAAGTCGACCGCATCGCCAAGATGATCCCGGCCACGATCGGTATCACCATCGGCGCGGCTCTCAAAGATGGCGGGCCTCTCGCCACCGCTTACGATAGCGATCCCAAGATCAAAGAGCTCATCGACACGGCCATGCGCCTCGAAGGCCTTGTACGTGGTGCTGGTGTTCACGCTGCCGGTGTGGTCATCGCTCCCAAGCCCCTCACTGAGCTTGTCCCCGTCACTCGCACCAAGGACGAAGCAACCGTCACGGCCTATGACATGAAGGCCGTCGAAAAAATGGGCCTGCTCAAGATGGACTTCCTTGGGCTGACTACTCTCACCGTTATCGACGACTGCCTCAAGTTGATCAAGCAGACCACAGGTGCAGACGTTGACATGGCAAAGGTTCCGCTCGACGACGAGAAGACCTACGAACAGGTCTTCCATCGCGCACTTACCTCAGGCATCTTCCAGTTTGAATCTGGCGGCATGCGCGATGTGCTCCGCCGTTACAAGCCCACCACTGTCGAAGACCTCACCGCTCTTAATGCTCTCTACCGCCCTGGCCCGATTCAGGGCGGCATGATCGACGACTTCATCGAGCGCAAATGGGGACGTCGCGCTGTCGAATACATGTTCGATGAGCTGGAGCCCATCCTCAAAGAGACCCTCGGTGTCATCGTCTATCAGGAGCAGGTCATGCAGATCAGCTCCGCCATCGGCGGCTACTCGCTTGGAGGAGCCGATCTCCTCCGTCGCGCGATGGGGAAAAAGATTGCCGAAGAGATGGCCAAGCAGCGCGACCTCTTCATGGCAGGTGCCGTCGGGCTCAAATTCGACAAAACCAAAGCCGGTCAGCTCTTCGACCTGATGGAGCAGTTCGCAGGCTATGGCTTCAACAAATCACACTCGGCTGCCTACGCTCTGCTCGCGTACCACACCGCCTGGCTCAAGACGCACTACCCGGTCGAGTTCATGGCCGCCCTGCTCACGAGTGAAACCTCCAAGCCCGAAAACGTCGTCAAGTACATCGGCGAATGCCGCGAGATGAACATTCCCGTCGTTCCGCCCAACGTGCAATTCTCCGATGCTAACTTCACTCCCAGCTTCACGGAGAACGGCAAAGCCATCGGTTTCGGCCTCGCCGCCATCAAGAACGTCGGTCATAACGCCATCGAGTCCATCCTCACGGCGCGTGCCGAACTCCGCCAGGAAGGGAACCAGGGTTTTGCTAGCCTCTGGGAGTTCTGCGAAAAGGTTGATCTCAGTAAGCTCAACAAGCGTGTCCTCGAATCGCTCATCAAGGCTGGCGCAATGGACAGCTTCGGCCCTCGCGCTCAAACGACTGCCGCACTCGACAGGGCGATTGAACAGGCACAGAAGGCCCAAAAAGATGCTGCCGCCGGCCAGCATGGCTTGTTTGGAATCTTCGATTCCGACCCTTCCGCTTCCTCCAATGACCACCAGGCTTTGCCCAACGTCCCCGAGTGGGATGAACACACCCGCCTGCAGAACGAAAAAGAAGTTCTGGGCTTCTTCGTCTCCGGTCACCCGATGGACAAGTACCGGGAAAAGCTGCGAAACCTCAAGGTCGTCGAGGCAGCCACTGCGTGTGAGATGAAGCCAGAACCGCAGGTTTTCCGCAGAGGCCGCGACGAGCAGCCACAAAACGAAATTCAAATAGCCGGTGTGATTACCGGCTTGAAGGTCGCAAAGTCTAAGCGCTCCGGCGAACTCTACGCGCAAGCCACGCTCGAAGACACGACTGGAAAAATCGAATTGATTGCGTTTCCTCAGTCCTACGAAAAGCTGGCAGAAAAACTCAAGATTGAAGTTCCGGTAATGATTCGCGGTGTCCTGCGTGGCGAAGAAGACTCGGCCCCCAAACTTGCCATCTCCAATATTCAGGCACTCGAAGACGTCAAGATCAAGCTTCCCGAGGCTCTTCGCATCAAAGTTCCACTCCACAACCCTGACGCAGCTCTGCTCGAAAAGCTTCACGACATCCTGATCGCCGCACCCGGAAAGGGCAAACTTCTTCTCGACCTCGAAGAGCCGGGCGAGTTCTGCGCCGTACTCGAACCCAATGGTGTCACAGTGGCCGCCGACCGTCTCTTCATCGATCGCGTCGAAGAACTGGTGGGTCAGGGAAGTGTCCGCGTTATCGAGTAACCTGACCCGACTCACCTGATATGTCATTCCGAGCAAGTTGGCGTCATCAGACGGCAGCGAAGTCGAGAACTCCCCTTATTTAGGGTGTCATCCTGAGCGAAGAGCCTGTCCTGAAGGGACCTGCATTTGCATCTTGCAGACCCTGAAGCCCTCAGGCGCAGAGATTCTGACAGCACCGGACCCCGCGCGTTTCGCACTTACTCTATCCGGGATACGTCCGTTGTTTTGCCCTGAACAGGCAACCGGGCACTATTGTCATGGATCGCATACAATCAAGAGGAAGATATGGCCGAAAAAGAAGCAGGCAGAGCAACGCATGGCATCCCAGCCGCTCCTCCTCCGGTTCCAGAAGCTTGGGTCAGGACAGAGTTGGCACGAAATCCGCAACGTCCCTATCCTATGGACTTTATTCAGGCGATCTTTACAGGCTTTAGCGAGATTCACGGTGATCGGGCTTTTGGTGACGATCAGGCAATGTCCTGTGGCACGGCCTGGTTTCATGGTGAGCCGGTTATGGTCATCGGCAACCTGAAAGGCCGTACCCTCAAGGAGCGTGTCGCCCGCAAATTCGGTTCGCCCGATCCCGAAGGCTATCGCAAAGCTCTTCGCGCGATGAAGATCGCCGAAAAATTCTCTCGCCCCATCTTTACCTTCATCGATCTGGCTGGCGCGTATCCCGGCATCGGCGCAGAAGAGCGCGGACAGAGCGAAGCCATTGCGAGAAACCTGCTCGAGATGTCCCGCCTCCGGGTTCCCACGATCGCCACCATTACTGGTGAAGGCGGCTCAGGGGGTGCAATTGCGCTTGCACTTGCCGACCGTGTCCTCATGCTGGAGAACGCGATCTACTCCGTCATCTCTCCCGAAGGCTGCGCCTCCATCATGTGGAAGGACGCGAACAAAAAACAGCAGGCCGCGGCTGCGCTGAAGTACACCGCAGCGGACGTGCAGGCGCTCGGCTGTGTTGATGAGGTGCTCGCAGAACCTCCAGAGGGAGCACATACCGATCCCGCAGCGATCTTCGCGACCGTCGATGAACGGTTGCAGTTCCATCTTGCTGCATTGCGCAGCTTGTCTGCCGGTCAGCTCCTCGAAGAACGCTATAGAAAATTCCGCAACATCGCTCAGTTCTATACCAGTGAATCCGATCAGACCGTAGCGACCAGCGCATAACTCCGGAGTCCATCTGTTGTCGTCCGTCTCCGCCCCTGACATCTCGCAACCGCGCACCGGACGAACCCTCCAGCTGGTGCGTTTTATCGCCGCACTTGCGTGGGTGGCCTCGTCGCGGCTGCTCGCTACCAGCTCTGCCCGTGGCCTCACTAATCGCTTCAATATCGATGCTGTACTCCCGCTTCTGCGGTCGCTCATCTTTCTCTTCCTGCTCGTTGTCGGGTTCTCGGTGCTCGAGACGCTTGCGCGACATCGCTCTTCCGCCCGCGGGATTCTTGGTCTTCCAAACCGATCCACATGGAAAAGAGAATGGCTCTTAGGAGCAGCTCTTGGCTGGGGAATGGTTCTCATCACCGTTCTTCCCCTGGCCCTCACCGGCCATCTCTACGTCACGTTCTGGACCCAGCCCGGAACTCTCCTTTATTGCACCCTCGCTCTTCTCGCACTGCTGGTTTCTTCGCTCATCATCGAGGTCATCTTCCGCGGATATCCCTTTCGATGCATGGTGGAAATCGTCGGTCCAGTCATGGCGACCATCATCCTTTCCGTGCTCTATGGCGTAGCTCAAGCCATCGCCAATGGAGCCACCTCACCTGCGACCTATATTGCGGTGTGGGCCGGGATCGTTTTCTCAGTCGCCTGGTTCAGGACCCATGGCCTTTGGCTTGCTTGGGGAATGCGTTTTGCATGGATGGCCAGTATGGGAGTTCTCTTTGGCCTTCCCGTCAGCGGAAGCCAAGATTTTTCTGTGCTCATTCAAACCATCGCCTCAGGGCCGCTCTGGCTCACTGGCGGAAGCTACGGCCCCGAAGCCGCTTGGCTTAGCGCGCTTGCACTCCTCGCGGGGCTTATTGTGCTTGTCCGTATCACTCGCGACTATGCCTGGAACTATACTCATCCCCCCATTATTCCGGGCGGCTATCCGATGGAAGCCAAACCCCCGGCGGCTCATGTTGCCATGGAGCAGGCTCAGCAGAATCGGCCTCCTGACCTTGTTCAGATTCTCCCGACTTCTCCGCAGGGTCGTTCCGCGGGAGATCCTCCCGACGCCTGAATCGTTTGATTTGTCCCCACCTCTTGCCAAAATAGAATCAAAAGGCGCAAAGTTATCTGTATCTGAGGTGCTGCCATGGCCACCCGCACGCACAGATGGATTCTCCTCGCAGGATGTATTCTCCTTTCCGTCCCGGCCCTTCAGTCGCAGGTCTTTGTTGTTGGAGAAAAGACGGCGACCGCCGATATCTCCACTTCATTTACCCCCACAAATATTCCTCTCTCCTCCGAGAAGCTCAATGAACGTGGGCGTCGAGAGCTCGTCCGGAACCTCGAGGCCGAGCAGGGATTTGCTCACCGTCCGATCCCCATCGGCGTCTTCAGCCTGAAGGCAAACGGAGACCTCTCACCAGGGGGCGATAAATATCGCCAGATGATCTACCAGAAAGGCCAGGCTGCCGGGGTCGGAGATCGCATTGTCATCACCGCTCTCACCGTCAAAGGCGATCAGATTATCCTCGACCTCAACGGCGGTCCCTACGCGAAACACCGCTTCCTTAGCCATGTTTCGTTCAATGACAACCCTGTCACAGCGACTACGGGCGAACGGCCAATGGGATCCAGAATCAATCTTGTCTTTCCCGGCGGCATCCCCGACATCTCTGCACCTGAGATTAAGGCGCTCCTCGAACCGGTGATTGATTTTGGCGTCAAATCCGGCGAACAAGCCTATGCCGACACACTCCCTCCTCGACTTCGCAATGCCATCGCTGCACATGATGTCCTCGTCGGCATGAACCATCGCATGGTTCTGGCAGCCTTAGGAGCTCCGGAAAATAAATTGCGAGAGCAGCAGGGAGAAGATCCCAACGGACCGCGTTATGAGGAGTGGATCTACGGTCATGTCCCGCAGACAGTTAAGTTTGTCCGTTTCGTTGGCGATCGCGTAACCCTCGTGAAGATCGCGGAGATGGGTAAGCCTCTCCAGATTCATGATAAGAACGAACTTGAAGATGGCGAGATGCCGGCGAACACCCGCCAGATTGCCATGGGTGATCGTACCCCCGGAAAGGATGGGGACGAAAGTGCCGCGCCTCCCCCTCCGACGCTACGTCTTCCAGGAGAATCCTCTTCTCCAGCTCATTCGCAGGGCAAAGTCCAATATCCTTCCGACAAGAACGCCAGCCGGTCCGCGGATCGTCAACCGATTCCAGCCGCTCCCGGCTCTCCAGCCGACCCGAATAGCCAGATGGATCCACCCACGACAGCGCAGCCCAACAACCAGCCTCAGGACCCCACCCGTCCCCAGGCTCCACACCTTGGTTCCACCCCGTAGTCATAGAACCGGCAACGTTGTAAAATCATAAGAGCCACAACCGCAGTTCTTCTTCTTCGATTTTTACCGCGGCCTTGCCCGGACAATCCCTGAGAAGTTCCGGATGTTGATCGATGCTCGAATCCAGCATCACGCATCCCAGCGCGCGAGCCGAAACATTCGTACCAGGAGAGCAAGATTATGGCGAAGATTGCCAAAACAGGCGACCGTAAGAAGGTCATGGACACACAGAAGAGCACCGATTGCCCCAAGTGCTCCAAACCCACCCGTATCGTAAAGCGCGTCAAGGACCGCGAACGCGGAGTTCCCGGCGGAGTCTATATCTCCTGCTCGGCCTGTGAGTTCTTCGAAAAGCTCTAGTTCGTTGAAAAGGCAGGAAAAGGGCCCTACACGGGGCTCTTTTTTCTTGTCCGGTCAGTGAACCGACCCGAACACCCTATCTCAGAACAAACTTTCCAGGACCCAAACCGTCCAATCTGTGTTTGACGGGGTTCCCTGGAAAGCATAGGGAATCAAAGTTGTACAAAAAATAACAGTCGCCTTACTTGACGACTGTCGCTTCCTCCGGGCAGACTCAAGTCCGGAAAGTAGGGACCACCCTCGATATGAGCACCATTTCAGCACCTGATTCATCTTCTCGTAACCTAGCCTCTCTTCCGCACTTTGACAGACCAACGTACTTGATGTGTCCACCGGAGTGGTATGACGTCGATTACGTCATCAATCCGTGGATGGCCGGCAATCTGCATCGTCCCTCCCGCGACCTTGCCTATGCGCAATGGAAGGAGCTTCACAGCCACCTTCAGCGTTTGGCCGATGTGAGACTGATTCCTGCGCAGAAGGGCCTGCCCGACATGGTCTTCGTCGGACACACCGCCCTCGTTCAGCACGGCGTTGTGGCTCTCTCCAGTTTTGCCCACCCTCAGCGCCAGGCCGAAGAAAAGCACCTGCGCCGCTGGTTCGAATCCGCAGGTTTCCTCCTCTGGCAGACGCCTCGTGAGACATCCTTTGAAGGAGAAGGGGACGCGCTCTTTAATGCCGCTGGTGACCATCTTTGGGCCGCGCACGGCGTCCGCACCTGCCTTCAGAGCCATCGCCATGTCGCCGATGCCTGGCACGTCGGCGTCAGCTCACTGCACCTCGTCGACCCGCGCTTCTACCATCTCGACACCTGTTTCGCTCCGCTCTCGGAAGGTCACCTGCTGTATTTCCCCAAGGCATTCGACAAGCCCTCGCTGGCCCGTATTGAAGAAGCCTTTGCCCCGGAGATGCGCATTGTCGTCACCGAAGCCGAAGCTGCTCGCTTCGCCTGCAACGTCATCAACCTGGGGCGGGAGATCATTATGGGGACGATGGGGACTGATCTCGCCAATCGCCTGATGAACTTGGGCTACAACGTCACGGAGCTGAACCTGAGCGAATTTATCCGTGGTGGAGGATCAGCGAAAGCTCTTGCCCTCCGCCTCAGCGACTCTCGGGTAACTCACGGACTTCCGGCCCACCCTTAATCAAGCCAACACACTCTGACCTCGATGCCCGTACAGGACGCTGTTTTAGCGTATCCTGCGCGGGCATCAATATTTTCCTTTCCCCCCAATCCATAACCTCTGCACTGCGAAATCCCCAATGCCCACGCGCCTTTCGTTCACTTTTCCCTCTCAAAAACTTGACACGCCCTGCTACTGTTAAATCAGGGAACAAGAAGCCCGGCCCCTGGCCGGGCTTTCGCATTTAAACTCTGCCGGAGATTGCCGCCCGCCAACCAACCGGGTACCCCATACATAGGGCATCACCACCGAAGTACGAACCTAAGCCATCTCTTTCGAATACTTTGCAACAAAACACCCAGGGGGAGGGACACCCATGACCGACCACGCCATCGAACGACGCTGCGGCTCCGCCTCACTCCGCAGCGAGCACTTCTGCTACTACCACCACACCACCCGCCTGCGATCTCCCCACTGACACCAAACCACTCGTCCTGCAAAACCTCAATGCCCAAACCACAACAGATGCGGGTACCCCCTCCACCCACACCAGCAGTGAGAACATGCGGACCAACCCATTTTCAAGATGCGGACTTCAAACCGTTCTCGCCGCAGCAATCTCATCCACAATCGCACGAGCTGCTTTAGCTGGGTCTTCTGCTCGTGTGATCGGGCGCCCCACCACCAACAGGGAAGCACCCCGCGAGATCGCCTCGCCTGGACTCGCAACCCGCCGCTGATCGTCCACTGCGGACCCTGCAGGGCGAATCCCCGGAACGACAAGAATCGCCTCAGGACCGATCTCGCTTCGAAGAGACGCAGCCTCCTCAGGCGAACAGACCATGCCATCGATGCCACAGTTCTTTGCCAGGTGTGCCAGTCGCAGGGCTTGCTCCGCCGGAGAAGCCGAGACTCCAACCGAAGTAAGCTCTCCCCGGTCCATGCTGGTCAGCACCGTCACAGCGATCAGCCGGGGAGCCTGGGGAAGCTGCTCTGCGGCCTCGGCCGCTGCCCGCAGCATCGCTCCGCCCCCTCCTCCATGCACGGTCAGCAGCTCCGCCCCTAGGCCAGCTACTGATCGAACGGCCCCAGCCACGGTGTTCGGAATATCGTGAAGTTTTAGATCGAGAAAGATGCGGAAGTCGCGTTTCTGCAGGCTCTCGACAAGAGAGTTGCCCGCGGCGTAGTACAGCTCCATACCGACCTTCAGCCAGCGGCAGCTGTCTTCCAGGCGATCGACCAGGCCGAGCGCAGCTTTCGCATCTGGAACATCCAGCGCAACGGCAAACCGGTCCCGCGGATCAGCGGAGAAAAAGGCATTGTTTGTAGGAGTTTTCACAGCTTCAGTCTAGCTGAGGTTTTCTTCCGAGGCAGAAGCGCGCTCGACTGAAGCTGTGGAACGGGCGAAGAAAGGGAATTAGATTCCCTGTCCGACCGCGACCGGCATCTGGAGCTGGGCAATCAGCTGTCGGGCCATCTCCGGATCGCCAGGACGAAGTGTTTCCAGCTTCACCTTGGCAATTCCGCTGATCCCGACCGCCTTGGCTGCTCCATACGAGAGATCGACGATGCGATTCTCGGGAACAGGCCCCCGGTCATTGACCCGAACGAACACAGACTTGCGGTTCTTCAGGTTGGTTACACGGATCCAGCTCCCGAGGGGAAGACTCCGGTGCGCACAGGTGAGTCCATTCATATCGTAGGACTCCCCGTTGGCGGTCTTCTTGCCCTGGAAGTAGTGTCCGTACCACGACGCCACACCGACTTGAAACCAGTGACGTCCTTTTCCTTGCTGCTGTTCTGGACCCTTTACGGTGTCCTTCACAGGTACAGAAGGATCGCTCGCCGACGCTGTGATTCCCAACGCCGAAAGCAGTGTCACGATAACAAGCCCACGCCGGGGTGAGACAACAGCATCTCGCAGCTTCGCAGGAATGATCTTCATGGCACCTCCTGTTAACATTGTCCCGGGGAAAACGTTGCTAAGTCAATCAACACCATACACTTAGCTGTAAAATTTAGTTGCAGATAATAATTAGAGTGTGCTAAAGAAGATCGGAGTTGCCAATTCGATATTCGGCCTTAAATCTCCCACTTCTGGGTCAAATCCGCTCTCTCTGGACCGGATCTGACAGAAACACAAAAAATTTGAGAAATTATAAAAAAAGGCTTTTTGCCCCGGATTTCAGGCAGGGAGACCCGGATTGTGTCCTATGCAGACTGTTCTTTCCATCGCTGGGTTTGACCCCTCCTCCGGAGCAGGAATCACCGCAGACCTGATGGTCTTCGCCGCGCACGGCTTGTTTGGGACCTCTGCAATCACCAGCTTGACGGTCCAATCGACGTTGGGAGTACGAAACAGCCAGCCTGTTTCTCCCGATCTGCTGCGCGAGACGCTCGATTGCCTCCATTCCGATCTTCCTCCTGCTGGAGTGAAACTGGGAATGCTGGCGACCCTGGAGATCGTATCTGTAGTAGCAGACTACCTGGAGCGTTTGCGGTCGCTTTCTCCAGTCGCGCCGATCGTGCTGGATCCTGTTTTGCGTTCCAGCTCAGGCAGGGAACTGCTGTCCCCGGGAGGGCTTGCCCTCCTCCGAGAACGCCTCCTGCCGCTCGTAAACTGGGTGACCCCCAACCTGGACGAGCTAGCTCTTCTCTCTGGGCTGAAAGTTACAAACCAGCAAGAGATGGTTTCGGCAGCACAGGCGTTAGCGAAAAACTGTCCGAAGTTGAATATCGTGGCTACGGGAGGTCATCTGGATCAACCGGACGATCTTCTGCTGACAGCCGAAGGGGAGCAACATTGGATTGTTGGCGAGCGGATCGACAGCAACTCTACTCACGGGACGGGCTGCGCATTTTCGAGCGCCTTACTCAGCAGGTTGGTTCGGGGCGAAGCGCCATTGGAAGCGACAAAGGGAGCAAAGGAATATGTAGCAGAAGCCATTCGCCGTGCCGTTCTACTCGGTTACGGCAAGGGGCCACTGAACCATCTTTGGCCTCTTCGCTGAGGGAGCTGCGGCTTTGCTACCTTAAAGAGGTATGCCTCTAACCCTTGTTCTGAATGGTCAGTCCCGTGCATTTTCCGAACTTGCTCCGTCCGCCAGTCTTGAAGACCTGGTCAAAGAACTCGGACTCAAAGGAGACCGGGTTGCGGTCGAGCATAACGGCGAGATCGTTCCCAGAACAGCCTGGGCTGCTACACATCTGGCCGAAGGCGACAAACTTGAGGTTGTACATTTTGTCGGCGGCGGGATTGGCTAGGCTTTGCCTGTGACCTCGCGGAGCAACCTCTCCCACTGATCGCCGTAGTCTGTCCAGCCACCGAGAGACTTCACCCGCCGGATCGAGGCTTCGCTCATCCGTTGACGCAGGTCGGGATCGTCGACAAGCTGCTGCATCCTGTCAGTCAGGGTTTCGACATCACGAATAGGAACGATAAACCCTTCTTTATCATCTGTAAGGACGTCTGGACCTCCAGTATTAGTTGAAGCAATAACCGGGCACCCCGTGGCCATGGCCTGACTCAGCACCATCCCGAAACCGTCTTCAATGCTGGGTAGAACCAGGACATGGCTCTTTTGCATCCATGCTGCAAGCTGAGGTTGCGGAACAGCTCCAAGAAACTCTACATTCTCCTTCGGCATGCGCTCCAGGATCGGACGAATCTCATTACTGATGGAGCCTACGAACCGGAGCCTCTTGTGAGGATGCTTGAGTTTTGAAAAAGCCTCCAGCAGATAGGGAACTCCCTTGCGAAGGCTGACTGAGCCGGCAAACAGGACGTCGAAGGTCTCACGAGAGTGCTCACCTGCCGGCTGGAACTTCTCCAGCCGAACACCGAGAGGGATGGTCCTGATCTTTCCCGCAGGAACGCCCATCTCGACAAACGACCGAGCCGCAAAGCCGGAGGGGACCGTAATCAAATCGGCTGTCTCGTAGATCTTTTCTTCTCGGATGGTGTCACGCTCGTCGCTGACCGGAGCATCGACACCCCAGCGACGGTATTCGTCGGAGACAATCTGCTCCTGATAGCGTTGGTGAGAAGAACCTCGATCGCAGATGAACACTCCGCCTTGTTGCTGGATCTTGCGGCCGGTTTTCAAGCCAGCCCCGGAGATTGCGATAAAGACGTCGCAGGCGGGGATTCTTCGCAACGTCCAATCATCGAAGGCGAGCGCATTGCTGTATCCGAATTGATCGGAGAGCCAGCGATTTCCTATGCGGTACTTCTGCAGAAGGAACTCTGTCGTGTGGAGCCAGGGAAAGGTCTCAACCTTGGAGTGAGGTACACCTTCCCGCTGGAGTCTTTTCCAGGGGAAGGTGGAATAGATTACCGAAAGATGTCCGCGGCGTTCGAGCTCGCGCGCGAGTTCAAAATGATGGAAGACGCCAAAGACAGCCTGAACAATTCTCATGAGGAAGATGGGGAGGGAGAGATCCTCAAAACCGATACTACCAAAAGAGGTTTAGTGGCTGGTGAGCTTGAGTCCGATAATAGAAAACAATAGTAAGGCCAGAAAACCGAGGCGCGCAGGCGATGCAGGCTCATCGAAGAGCAGAATCCCCAAAAGTGCTGCACCAGTGGCTCCAATTCCGACCCAGACTCCGTAGGCGGTTCCAATAGGAAGTCCCTGGCTGGCCTTGGCTAAAAGAAACATACTGATGCAAAGAGTCGTTATCGTGAAGATAGTCGGGCGCAACCGGGTAAAACCATCGGTGTATTTCAATCCAACTGACCAGCAGACTTCGAACAGACCCGCGATAATGAGCAAAACCCAATTTTTGGACATAGCAATCCTGGCGTCGTCTTGTCCTAACCGGGTACGGCGCATCTCGTCCGGACTGCTGGTTGTGGTTTACCTGAGACAGCAGAGAAGCATCTCCAGACCTGCGACAGAATAAAGGTCGTAGAGTTCTACGATGATCCGGAGACCAAGGTCGATTCTATTGGATTCTAATTACAAAAATAACAACTCAGCGCCCCGTCAAGCAGAGCAAACGCGTAAGTATACATAATATGTGTTATCGGACATAAAAACGCTATTGAAACATCCGGCTTTAGATCCCTTTCTTGGCGTCTCGGAGTCTCACAAGTGATCGTTGGAAAACGTCTTATCTCGCAAGAGTTCCTCCTGTGTTGATCGGAAATACATTGAAGCTCCGGGCTGCGTTCCCTCTGCTGGTAGTGGCATTTGCTGGCATATGTCCCGTTGCTGCGATGCAAATGGGATCCGGTGCTGCGCTCACCTCACCTTCCTCAGGACCGATTACAGTTTCAGGGGTCGTCGTGAATGCCACGAACGGGATTCCGATCTCTCGAGCCCTCGTACGGATCAACGACCGCGCCATGTTGACCGACCATCTGGGTAGATTTGAGTTCACGCAATTTACGCCGCCCTCTTCTGCTGTCCTGGAGGTCCAGAAGCCTGGGTACTACTTCGGCCAGGAGACGGGCTCCTCAATGCCCCTTCGTGCCGATCAGATGGCCCAACCCGTCGTCGCTCGACTTTATCCTGAGGCTCTGATTACGGGGACGTTGACGACTCAGGACGGAACTCCGCTGCCCCAGATCTTCGTCAGCGCGCTTCGTAGGAGCTATAACGATTCGGGTAGTCAGTGGCTCCCAGTCAAGAACAGCATGACGAACTCTCATGGAGAGTTTCGTCTGGCCGTCCCTCCCGGAGACTATCGCATCACCTCAACCCCCTTCGCGCGTCTTCGTGGAAACTCCCAGATGGCACTTCCGATCTCATATCCCTCGCCGGGAGTCTCTGAGACAGCAGACAGTCTCCATATGAGCAGTGGTACAGAGCAAAGACTGGAGCTTCACGCTACCGTCAGCCCGTCCCACACAGTGAAAGTGATGCTGGATACCTCGCCGGAACGCGGTTTCCCGATGCTGCTCGCACGATCAAGCAACGGCGCGGTCTTTCCGGTCAACGTGACTCGAGGAGGCGGGCCCGAAGGAATGCAGATCGGTCTTCCCAGCGGGACCTTTACCTTACTGGCCACTCTCAATCGCAGAGACGGTGTGGAGTATGGAGAGGCTACAGTCACTGTCGGAGAGGACAATAACTCCGAGGTCGCGTTGCATCTGGCTCCCGTCGCTCCGATCCCTATTCAGGTGGTCGTCGATGGGGACACTACGTCCGATAAGACGCCGCCGGGGCCGCAGCAGCTTGGCTTATGGATGGAAAACGTACAACGGGCGGCTTATCCCACCGGGTCGACGTTTTCTATGCCTGTCATGAACGGCAATCAAGGGGCAGTATTCCGGCTCACCCCGGGCACCTACCGATTCAATGCCCGGAATAGCGGCTCATGGTATGTGAAGTCGATTACGTGTGGAACTTCCAATCTATTGCAACAGGATCTAACAGTGTCAGCGGGAGGAGCCGGGAGCGTCCCAATCATCGTGACGGTAAGCAATCAGACTGGAGGACTTCAAGGATTGGTCCGGCAAAAGGGATCGCCCGTTTCGGGATGGGTTTATGCGGTTCCCTCGGGACAGAGCGCGGTGCCAGTCTACTCGATCCACAGCGGAACAGATGGCAGTTTTAATCTCTCTTCCCTGCCCCCTGGCAGTTATGATGTCGTCGCTTTTGAGAGTCGTCATTCTGCTGATTACCGCGCACCCAATGCGTTGGCGCAATTCAACACCTATGTGCGACAGGTCACCATCACTTCTGGAAATAAAGCCATGCTGGATCTCGAGAGCGTTCCTGATACGGAGCTTCATCCATGAGGAAGAGCCTTCTTGCCGTTTCTCTGTTTACCGTGCTCTGTACTCTACCCATGACTGGCGAGTCCGCCGCTCCTTCAGGGTTTCGAATCACAGGAGTGGTCGTCAACAGCCTGAATAAGGCTCCAGTGGCCTATGCTCACCTCGATGCCAGCCCCGCGATAACTGAGAGGAGAATGAACAGCACTTTCAATCCCCGAACCGGCATCGCAACCGACACGGACGATCAGGGAAGATTCGCGCTGACACTTCCTTCGGCGGGGGCATGGCGTCTGACCGCAAGCGCCAGTGGATTTGTAACCCAAGCGTATGAGGAGCACGATAACTACTCTTCTGCCGTTGTGCTGTCTGCCGCAAATCCGTCCACTCGTCTTCAGTTTTCTCTTCCTCCTGAAGCAGAGATAACAGGAACCGTCATCGACGAAGCAGGAGAGCCCGTGCGAGATGCGCGGGTCACCTTGCAGCATCGTGCTTCCACTTCACCAGACCGGAAGGAGCAACCATTTCAGGCAAGGATGAGTGTGCAGACCGATGATCGAGGGATATATGAGTTCGCCGGCCTTGCTCCGGGAGATTATCGCGTCCTGGTCAATGCGCGCCCCTGGTATAGCATGGCAAGCCAATCACGAAGATACAATGACACGTCCAATGAAGCTCCTCCCGATCCATCGCTGGATGTCACCTACCAGGTGACGTGGTTCCCTGGAGTCGATGATCCTGCGCAGGCAGAGGTGTTCTCGCTGAAACCGGCGGACAGCCGCACGGCCGACTTTCATCTTGTGCCGATTCCAGCGATTCATCTACAGCTTGAGCTTCCTCAGTCCTCTTCTACAATCAACGGGCGTCCAGCGCCAACCTTCCCGGTCTTTGAGCGCATCGATAACGGAGCCGGGGGCCAAGGCATGGTACAGGCGATGCCCGGAGGCAGAATCTCCCAGGGGAAAATGGATATAGGAGGGCTTGCTCCTGGTCTCTATCGTGTGCGCTTTCCGGGACCAGATAGAACATCGCAGAGCGAGATCGTCGAGATCGCGGCAGGTGCGACGCGAACTGTTGACCTCGCCAGCGCGGCGACAGGTGTCGCAAACATTACGGTGAACCTGGACTCCGATGAGGATCACTCATTCGGAGTCGTCTTGAGGAGCCTCGAGAGCGGCAGACGGTTCTCGTCCTTTGAGGGCAGCTTGCGTCGCGGTTCATCGGAGCAGTCGTCACAATCCGTGACGCTGCAAGTTCCCCCAGGACGCTATGAGGTCTTCGTGGCAGGAAGAGGGAATAGTTTTTTGACGGGCATCACGGCAAAAGGCGCAGAGGTGAAAGGACGGCAAATCACCGTTGGTACAGGAGATATAGTTTTGGCATTACATACCTCGAATGGGTATGCCTCTGTGAGCGGGGTTGCGACCACAGGCGACGGCAAACCCGTAGTGGGTGCGATGGTGTTGTTGGTTCCTGCGGGCCTCGACGATCCTGCTTCCTTTGCGGTTCTGGTTCGCGATCAATCCAATACTGACGGAAGCTTTCACCTGAACAACGTCATTCCCGGGCCTTACATTCTTGCGGCAATCGATCATGGGTGGGATGTCAACTGGAAAGATCCGATGACGCTGCAACGTTACCTCACACAGGGTATTCCGCTGGATCTGCGCGCGAATATGAACCTCAAGCAGGACATTCCGACTCAATCGCCGTGAATCCATCTTCACGGTGTGTTAGTCTCAAAAAAGCTGCACAGAAGTGGAGAGATGGCCGAGTGGCTGAAGGCGCACGCTTGGAAAGCGTGTATACCGCAAGGTATCCAGGGTTCGAATCCCTGTCTCTCCGCCATCAAAGAATCAATAGGTTAGGTTGAGCGACTGCTCCCGACGAAATTCTACAACATTCAAGGCGTGTGTACTCCTGAGAGTTGATTTTGAGATGACTTTTCTCGTTAAGTGTCATCGCCCTCAGTCTTCAGGGCCATGAGGTTTTGAACGTTGGCAGATCGGGAATCTTGCGACTCACGGGTTTCCGATAAAGCGTCTCTATTCCCTTCCCCGATTGCGAACCGAGAAAGAAAATGAGGTCTAATATATGAGAACGGCAATCTCGGCGTTCTCGCTTTTGAGGGCAATTCCCGCTCTACCGACGATTTTTGGGTAACCGAAGAATTGTGTTGACGCAAATCTTGGTTGGGCTTACTTTACGGAAGCACTCACAAAACAAAGTTCGATCTATATTTTTGAAGTCTTCCCAGGTCCTTTACTGCGAGAGGGACTGTACGATGTTTATCTGCTTTGGTAGATCAAGAGGCCTCAGTTCTGAGGTCAGGAAAGCCGTTTTTGTAGGGCTTGTCGGTATAGCCCTGAGTCAGACTGCCATTGCGCAGTCACCTGCTCCAGATTCCAACGCCATTGTGTCCCGCGCTAACCAAGCGTTCTCGGCTGGTAAGCCGGTGACTTCTGTCGAGATGACAGGCAGAGCGGAATGGACGGCAGGTTCTACCAAGGACAGCGGCCCGGCAAAGCTCACTGCCAATGTCAACGGCGAAAACAAAGCCGAGTTCGACCTCAGCAATGGAACCCGGATCGAGAGTCAGTCTGCGATTGCCGAGGACAGGACATGCACGTGGTCTGGCAAAGATGGCGTTGAGCATGATGTGAGCGTGGCCAACTGCTGGACAGCTACAATATGGTTCTTGCCGCAGCTCGCTTTGCAGGGTAGCGGTCAGCCATCGATGCTCAGTGTGCAGTCTATCGATGAGACCCATCTGCGTCATCAAGTGACGTTTAATTCAAAGGTAGCATCTTCGCGGCCCGTTGTTGCGGATCTCTACTCCCGGATGCAGAAATGGAGCCAGACCGATCTCACGCTCGATCCTGCAACAGCACTTCCCTCCAGCCTGAAATACACGATTCATCCGGATCAAAACTCATTCGCAAACATTCAGGTCGAAGTTAGATACAGCAAATACCAGAATGTCTCGGGTGTCGAGATTCCCATGCATATCGAGCGGTATATCAATGGCTCTCTTCAGTTGAGTATCGATATCGATTCTGCGGTTATTTCCTAAATTTCTATCTGCCTTGAGGACGTTATGCAGCGAGCACATGCGTTTGCCATCGTTGTTCTTCTGATCATTTTCAGTCTTTCTGCCAAAGCGCAAAGCAACCCTGGAACGGGTCTCTATACTTGGGGTTCTTTCGATAGTCGCGGTTTTGACACGATCAATATCGGTAATCTCAATATTCACTTCGAGATTCCTCTTGTGCGCAAGCCGGGGCGAGGATTGAACTTTGATTACCGCATGGTTTATGACGGTCTGCATTGGGCGCCCGCCTTGGTCTCAACGAGTCAGAGTTGGGTGCCAGGGGATGGGTTTGGGTTCAGAGGACAGGTCAGTGGGGCCTTATATGCGGGCTATGTCACCTTTGATACATTGTTCGGAAATAAGTGCGTAGACAATGGAAACTCGATTCGCGCCACCATATTTGGGAATTGGGTTTACCACGACCCTTATGGAAGAAACCATCAATTCAACTTTAAAGATACATATTGTGGTTTTGACAACACTAATCCTCCAGTCGCAACCGGTGATGGATCAACGAAGGATGGGTCGGGCTATTACTTGAATGTTGCCGATGGAGTGCCGGATGGGTATGTTTACGGTCGCAACGGTTTCAAAATTGGTGCCCCAGAAAACCCGTCATCGGCAGTTCCCAGCAGTATTACTGACAGCAATGGAAACACGATCAACAACAATGGGAACGGGACGTTTACGGACACTCTGGGCACAACGGCGCTAACGATTGGAGGCAATGGTAACGCGTCCAGTCCGCGCACATTTACCTACAATGTTGCTCGTCAGTCTGACTCAAACACAACTGCGACCGCCTCGATGTCGTACCACACCTATACGGTGCAGACAAATTTCGGTTGCCCAAATATCGGAGAATACGGACCACTCCAAAACGACCTTGTGGACAGGATCACGCTCGCGGATGGAACGTTCTATCAATTCAATTACGAGAGTACTCCTGGATACAGTGGGTCCGTGACAGGTCGTCTTGCCTCCGTCACTCTGCCAACGGGTGGAACGATTAGCTATCAATACACGGGTGGTTGCAATGGTAACGGGATGAATGCGGATGGAACACCAGGTTCACTCCATCGAGTGACCTCGGATGGAACAAGATCGTATGACCGTGGCGCGAGCACCAATGGCTCTACGACGACATTGCAGGATGAAGCCGGAAATCAGACATCCTACATCTTCACCAATTCAGGTGGTTTGTACTACGAGACGCAGCACACGGTACACAGCGGTAATACTTCAGGCCCAGTCCTGGCAGATGTCTTGACTTGCTATAACAATATCTCCAGCTGTAATGGTGTAGCAATTGCCACACCGATTACGCAAAAAGACGTCACCATTAGCTACAACGGCGGTGCTCAAAAGAAAACGACTGATGCTTACAGTACAAATGGATTTTTGAATAGTGAATGGGTTTACAACTATGGTGGTGCGCTGCTTAAGTCAACGAGCTATTCCTATGTTGCCCCGGGCCGAATATCGAGCATCACCATCAATGATGGGGGCAGCCATCTGACTTCAAAGACAACATATAACTATGATCAGGGCTCACTGACCACAACTTCCGGCATTCCACAACATAATCCGGTTTCAAGTGCCCGAGGGAATCAGACATCGTCTTATACCTGGATCAATACTACGAACACTTGGCAGAATACCTCTGCTAACTACTACGATACGGGGGTCCCTGTAAGCACGACTGACCCGAACGGCACAACCCAATACTCATACGACTCGACCCAAGGCTTTACGACGCAGGTAACACCGCCTACACCGTCCAGCGGAGTCTCGCTTCCAACAACAGCAAGCTATGATGTTGCTTCAGGCATTCAACTATCGGCATCAGATGCGAATAATACCGGCACGCCGATGGTGCAATATACCCAATATGACAAACTCCTGCGGCTCAAACAGATCAATACGATTGACGGAGGCAGCACCATCTACAACTACTATCCCAGTGCCTGGGGGCCTCAGAGTGGAGCGAATGCGATTACGGCTCTCAATGCGAGCACGAGCGCAAATACGAGCGTTTTGTACGATCTCTATGGTCGTGTAGACCGCAAGGTTGTACTGAATGGGCAAACGAGTAGTCCCTGGTATCAGGTCGACTATTGCTATGACGTTACGGGTAGACTTCACTTTCAACCCATAGTTTACCAAGGCACCGCTTGGAGCACGGCAAAGCAATGTTCCGGCACTGGAACGACATACACCTATGATGCTCTGGGGCGAGTTACCAATATCAACACACCCGATGGCAATACGACATATCAGTACAACTCTCGCGCAGTCAAAGTAACCGACGTTAATGGCGTTCAGAAGATCACACAGTACGATGCTTTGGGCAGAATCACGGCAGTCTGCGAAGGTTCCGGTGTCTCGTATCAGGGTGACTCTCCACAGAACTGCGGATTAGATATCGCTGGAACAGGTTATTTAACGACGTACGCTTACGATCTCTCCAACCACAAGACAACAATCACACAGGGAGTTCAGCAACGCATCTTTCAAACGGATTCGCTCGGTCGAACGATTTATACGAAGGAGCCTGAACGTGGAGAGACGACGTACACCTATGTCTATAACAGCACGGGGTTGCAAGTAACGCGCACAAAGCCCAAGGCCAATCAGGGTGATTCAAACACGAAGACCAACACTACAACGCAGTACGATAAAGTTGGTCGCGTGGTGTCGATCAGTTACGATGATGGCCTTACGCCAAATAAGCAATTTGACTATGACGCGGTCAATTCGCAGATGCAGTGGACCCAAAGCCCAGCCAATCTCAAGGGGCGTCTGGTTGATATGGCTTCGGGCTCCGGTTCAACGCTGACGCGGGGTCTATTCGCCTATGATGCGATGGGTCGGGTAACCGCAATGTGGCAATGCGCTCCCTCGATATGTGGGACTTCCTCACAAGAGAGTCGACCTGCTCTTCAGTTCGGCTATGATCTGGCTGGAAATCTAACAAGTGAATTCGACGGCGCAAGTGGGCAGATCGCTTACGGAAGATCGCCAGCAGGTGAGGTCACTTCGATTACCAATCTCAACTATACCGATACCTATAACCCACCGAATCTTGTCTCAAATGTGGTCAATGGGCCGTTCGGCCCTACTAGCTACACGTTGGGTAACGGTTTGAGTGTTCTGCGTACCTACGATGCGATGGGACGTTATGTCGGAAACTGGTTTTGCAATAATGGTTCGACGCAAGTGGATTGTGGGAACGCGAACGCTAGTACAGTTTTCTTGGCGACAGGTTCAATGAGTGGCAATCACTTGAGTTGGCAATGTGAATCAATAATGGGCTGCCATGATTACCAATACGATGAGGTCAATCGCGTCGTCGTAAACGATTCCTTTGGTACCGTCTATGGAACCTATTCCTACGACCGTTATGGCAATCGTTGGCAGCAAACCTCGCCTCAGGGAGGGCCTGCCCCGTCATACTCATTCGATGCCACTACCAACCACATCAACGGCTTTGGCTACGATGCGGCAGGCGATATGACCAATGATGGTTTCCATTCCTATACCTACGATGCGGAAGGCAAGATACTCCAGGTTGATAGCGGAACGACAGGACAATATGTTTATGACGCAATGGATCGCAGAGTGCGCACACAGAATGCAACCGCAACCTACGAGTATCTGTATGACTATGCCGGTCGTCGCCTATCAAGCTGGCTGGAGCCGAGCAACTTCGGCAATGAAGGCCGAATCTATTGGGACGGACAACAGATAGCCTATCGCGCCCAGAACGGCCAAACCTACTTCGAGCATAAGGATCTGATTGGGACGGAGCGAATGCGCACGAACTATACCGGGACTGTCGCGTCGACCTATTCGTCTCTGCCTTGGGGGGATGGTTACAGTCCCAATGAAAACGATCCAGCAGGTGACGGACTCGACAATCTCCACTTCGCCCAACTGGACAAGGACTCAGAATCCGGTACAGAGCACGCTCAGTTCCGGCAGTATTCCTCCACACAAGGCCGATGGATGAGTCCAGATCCCTACAGCGGAAGTTATGACTTCATGAATCCCCAGAGCTTCAATCGATATGCTTATGCGAGCAACAATCCGTTGGGCTTTGTAGACCCATTGGGTTTGGACTACTGCGATATGAGCGGAGCGCCGAATCAGAATATACAGCCTGGAGATGCGAACTCCTGTTCCCGAGCTGGTGGTTTTTGGGTAGTGGAAGATCCCACGAGTAAAGACCCGAATAACTGTATGACTTCGGCCTCTAACTGTACGGTGAATGTCACAGACGGTTGGTCAGATCCCGTCGCTCCGGGTACTGGAATGCCTGGGGCGACGGGAGGAGATGAACAGTATGGGATTCCGGGTGGCGGTGGTATTGCCCCAAGTAACCAGAACATCGCTACCTGTGCAGCCAATTTTGCAGATAAATACAGCATCGCGGGCGGCCTACATGCCCTTGGTATCGGCAACAGCGGCGTAGGTGGATTCATCACCAATGCACTTGGCGGGAACGCCTTCAGCGGAGCCACAAATTTAATCTCCAGCTTCGGCAGCGGTGCTGCTGGAGGTCATAGCGTCTTCTACAACATGGGGCAGAGCCTCATGGCTGGGCCTCTCCAGGGCATTCCCGGAGGTAGCGGTGTTTGGGGTGCTTCTGCCTCCGATCTGACTACAGGAGCGATTGCGGGGGGTGCTTTCTCTGCCGTGACCGGTGCCGGGCAGACGCTGCAAGGACTGAATGGCGCGGCCAGTCTCGCCTCAACCGGAATCGACGCTGCGGAATTTGCTTCGGGAGTCGGAATAGCCAAATTCATCTACGACGCTGCCTCTTATGGAGTCGGTCTGGTTCATTGCCACAATTAGGAGACGTCATGCATTCAATTATCTGGCTTCTCCTGTTCGCTCCTCCTTGCTTGGCAGTATTGACTTGGCTTATGACGCGGGGCTGGACGTTAATGATGATGCGGGGACGATCTACGCCACGTTTGGCACTGTGGCAGAAGTATGATTTTTGGATCATTTTGATCATTCTCTACGTCGTGATGTTTACAGCCGCAATGGTCGAGCACAAACTTTGAGATTGTTATGTATGTGAAAGAAAGCTGCTCATTTCGGGCGGAATTTATCGCCCCAAATAACACTCCCTGGTACAAGAATCCCTGCATCCAAAGCGCACTCGCCAAAGGTGCTGCCAGTACTGCTCTTGATGCGGTAGGGCTGCTTCCTGAAGGTGGCGCTGTCGCTTCCGCGTTTAGTCTTTGGCATGGAGCCGCTGCTGTTTCTAACGGAAACAAGATTCTTGAGCGAGTCCAATTTGGGACAGCACTGATCTCTACTGCGAATGCGGGTTCCGATATTTCAGGATCAGAAGGAGCCTTTTCGCTTAGTGGTGCTCAGACGCTTACCGGAGCGACGGCGATTGGGGCGGGTCTTCTAAAGGCTGCGCCGGTTGTTGGGCAAGTTATTTCCGGCATTTCGGTAGCTGAAGATTTGTACGGAACCTATAAGGCGGTGGCCGGATGTCATCCTTAGACAAAGTAATTACCGCAGACGATAGAAAGATGCGCCTGCCGTGGTGGGGGGTACTCTGTGTAATTCTGGGTGCCCTAGCAGTGCTGATCTTATTCGATCATTTCGGACAGTTGGCTCTCGCTCGTCCGACCATGATCTCGGCAGCGATGGTGGTTATCGCAATCACAATGAGGTGGAGGCTGAAACGGCATGTGTGGTTTTGGGTCACGATGATCGTTTTTGCAGCTCTTCATGTCCCGTTGATCTTGTTCGTTCCGTGGACGACCAAGTGGGTTCCAGCCTTAGCGATAATCCCAATCGGCATAGCCGATTTATTCATAATGCTTTGGGTTCTCTCGATAATCGGAAAGTTCATGGGAGAACCGAAGACCACTGAAAGATGACAGCACTTCTATGACGGTACGACGGAAATGGATAGATGTACGACGACGTTCGACGTTAGTGCATTTGGACTTGCTGCAAATAACGTATATGTCTTTGTCCCCGGCATTGGGATGCTCGGACCATCTCCTAAGAGGGGATGCGATCAATTTGCCAGGGCTACGCAAGCCGCAGTACATGCGACTGCGACAGCAATTGGGAACCTAAAAGGAACTGGAAACAAATTGATGGCCAGTCTAAAGGCTACTGCTCCTTATATAGGCGTTTATAGTGAAACGGGTGCAACCCTTTTGGGGTTTAGTGAAGCGGCTGCCGCGACGGCAGGAGCATGGCTGTCTGGAGTCGCTGAAACCATCGGGTCTGCAACTACTGTCTATGCCCCAAATAACGGCACAAATAACCCAACGCAAAATCCTAGGGCGACACAATGCAAAATCAAGGTCGGAGTTGGAATCGGCCTTGATGTCGCTGGAACTGCTCTTAGCTTTGCCTCTGGTGCTGGTGAAGGCATAGTCATAGCTCAGGTGACTGTCGGCTTAGCATCAGCCGCCTACAGCGCTTACAACGGTAGCGTCTCCTACACTCTGGAAAACGCTACTGGCGCTCAAGTCTCGGCGATAACAGCAGGAGCTGCCGAAGTGGGATGGAAAGCGACCGCAACGACGCTGACACGGTTTGGCAGAGGTCTCAGTGCTTTTGCATTGGGTGCTGACTTGATAAACGCGTCGAGTTTGTACCAAGCATGCTTGGCGGGGCACTGATCATGCCTAGTGAAATTGAGAGTGTCTCATCGAAACTGTCGGCGCTTCTTCCGCCTGTCTGTACAGCCCCGATTTGGTTTTTCTTACGTAATTCTCCAGGCAGGGCGCTAGCGGCGTGGTTCTTCGCAACAGCGCTCGTTATCACTGTTCAGATCTTCTGGGAAAAGCGAAGGTTTCTCTGGTTCTGGATGACAGCCGCTGTTCTGGTTGTCCTACATGTACTGCTGGTTCTGTACGTTCCGTGGCCAAACGTTTACACCACAATCGGCGGCCCAGCTTTCGTTCCTTTTGGGTTGCTGGATTTCGGCATCTATTTCGGATGTTTCAAGCTTGTCGAGAAGGTGGCGGAGAGAGCTTGATCGAAGTGGATATGTGTACGCTCTCGACAAATATCAGGCGTGTAAGGCGGGAATCGGTGGCTAGCCAAGAGAAGAATCAAGAGAAGAAAGACCTCTATCCTTTTTCGTTCATGGTGCTGATTTTCTTGGTCGCCGTGATTATTTCTTCGATAGCGAAGCAGCATACGAGCAGTAATGCGGCTTGGGGAATCGGTGCCTGCACTGTTGCGCTGATGGTTGCCGCCAAGACTCGCTGGGAACTCAAAGGAAAGTGGTGGTTCTGGATCGCTCTATGTATAGGGTCGGCATTACAACTGCCACTTGTATTCCTCATGCCATGGTCGAATCAATATCTAACCGGAATCGGCGCGATGGCCTTTGTCATACCGGGATTTCTGATGGCCTATGGGTGTATTTATATTGCCGAAAAGTTCTTTGAAAACAGCAGTAGCCCCAAATAACGGAAATCAGCTAACAGCTTGTCAGCAGACAATTCTGAACGCTACCAATAATCAGTTTGGGACGAACTATACAAATGCGAATGTCACAAACACTTTCAATTTCTCGACGGGAGCGGGTCCAGGTCAAGGTACGTTGAATCTGAACATCAACGGCTCAACGGCTGGCGTATCCACGGGCTACTACCCGGTTCACTGGTGGACATACGCCATCGGCTTTGGGCCGACCCTTCATGTTGTGGGCGGCGACGAGCTAGACAGCCCACAGACGCTACAATTTGGACCTAACCAGGGGACGTTCCACATCGATTCCGGCTTTCCATACAATCCGATTGGTGCTTTCGCCCACTGGCTTCTGAACATGACGCAGGTGGGAGGATACCCCAAATGCTGATCGGGAACCGTCAAGTATCCTTCTGCTTTAGAAGGCTCAACCTGCTTGTAACAGTTTTGCTGGCCATGTCTGTGATGTCACTTGCGGCTCAAACGCTCGAAATCAAGTTGGTGGACGGTAGAAACGGACGCCCTATGGTTGGAACTTCCGCCTACGTGAATGTCTGGGTTGGCGGAGAGCGCAAGGAAGCAATCGCGATACCCACGGACGACCACGGCGTTGCTCGACTACAACTCACGCTGAATCCGAACGAGGAGAACATCTCCATCTCGACGGGCCACGGCACTATCGTCGAGAAGCATCCCGTTGTGAAATACGATGCGTCCTTCCGAATCAATGCTCCCTACGTGTTGTGCGGAGCAGGCGGAAACCGCTCTTGGCTAGCCCTCAAGAACTTCAGCACAAAGGAAGTTCTTGACCACGGATATGCGTCGGCAAACACATGCGGCAAAGTCACAGCCTCGCCACGGCCCGGGCAAGTAATCCTATTCGTTAGGCCGCTCACGTTCTTGGAAAAGATGAAGCAATAGCGGAAAACCATGAATATTTGTATGACGAGGTTCAACGCTAGTGCATTTGGTATTGCCCCAAATAACTCCAGTCGTGCTATCAAAATCCTTCAATGCGCTTCGCAAATAGCAAACCAGTTCAGCATCGCCGGTATTTTGGGCGTAGATGAGAACAAGCATCCATACTTGGCGAGCTTGGACAAGGACGGTTTTGAGATATCGCCGTCTTACAGAGATCAAATATGTCCCTTGGGACTCAATCTGTTCCGTAACTTTGTGGAGAAATGCGGGAGGTATCGTTGTTCGAATCGAGGGTAGAAACTTGCTGTGTCGTTACAAATTCTTACTTGACTCCCGCCCTGGTATCGAAAAAGTAACTGAGAAGTCGTCAGACGAGGATCCGATTGAACTCACCCTCTTGCGTCGAAAAATTGTCGGTTCTATTTGGTAAGGGTGTTGCCTCAAGTAACGGCAGGAATTCCAGGTCAACTTTATGTAAAGCCAAGGTTGAGTTGGAATTGGGCTCGATGTCGCTGGCGATGCGGCAGGCGCAGGTTCGACTGGGTGCTGGCGTATCTGATCGCCTTCTTTTTCGTGATGATTTTTGTTTTCCACTTCGGATGATGGCAGCACGGCTGTCTCTTCGAGGTGCGCCTTGCAGCGTCCGTGGCCATCACCAGGAGTTGCGGCGACTATTGGACCTGATATCGTCGCCTCACCCGCTCATAGACGTGGCGTGGTATCCGAATGCTGCGATAGCGGCGTTTGTTCATTGTGTTTTATTTTGTTGCCTTCCCCGCTCGCCGTTGATCGCTTTCCTGTTTGAGCCGCTGCCTACACCTATCGCTACATGTTATTGAGTCCGCCCGGCGCGCTCCTGGCGCTCCCGGTGTTATAGGGAAGTATCTTCCGCAACCAGTAGTAGCACACTTTCTCATGTCCCAATCGCCTGCGACAACCTCGGCAAATCGGAGCCACATTGCGGCCAGTAGATTCGAGGGCTGAAATAAGACACGTTGCCCGAGTTCAGTTTGACCATTCCGAACCATAGTCAGGTGAGGAGCAATATTCAGAGTTTCAAGTCGATCATTTATGAGGCGCTGGAGTGCATATCGCGCCGGTAATAAAATCTCACCTTCCCGGAACCCCGAATATTCGACACCGCTCATGAGCGAAGCAGAGTGCGCCACAACGCTCCATCGATTCTTTCCTTCATAGATAACGTATTTGCTTCGGTCCTTGTTTTCTTGCCACTTGATAACCTCTTTCAGCTTTTCGACATCTCTAGCTCTGACGTTCTGCCAAAGATTGACCGCCTCGCGTACATCCGCAATAGCCTGTTGCCATGTCCGAAGCTTCGAACCGTATCCCCAAACTCCCTGCTGCCCATTCTTAACACGACTTTCAACAGAGTCGAAATCAATGAGCTGGTGGCCATACTCAGTGGCAAATCGCAGTATTCCATCTCTAGTCGGCTCGGTGTCCGCGAAGGTCAAGAAGCTGCCCGGTTGAACATCGGCACGTCTAAGCATGCACCCTTCTTCAACAAGGGCCGCCAACTGCGGCTCCTTATCTTTTTCGCGAGTCGTCCACTGATAACCGAGTTCGCTAACTTCGCCTTGATAGAGAATTGTGACTTCCATTGCTATTATCCGCTCTAACGAATAAATAAAAATATCCGTTTATTTTTAATTTTACGGTTGACAATAAGATAGGGCAATAATACCCTCGCAATTGTAGATGAAGGGGAAAGAAATGCATCATCTAAAGATCGGCAATATTGTTCGTTTGAAGTAGGGTGGTCCACCCATGACGGTGAGTGAGGTCCGGGCCGTTGGCGGCACAGGGTTCACTGCATTTGGTTAGCGAGCACTAAACAGCTCGACAATTAGTTTCGGCTGGAGGTATTTAGAAACGGCTTGAATTGAGCCAACAGAAAAGAATGGCGTCGCAAGGGATTCTGGCCCAAACGACGCCTAAGCCAAAGACCAACCCACGCGAATGGATTCGTTCGGCTCCCTTCATCATATCAAGGTGAGTCGAGCGGTCCCCTACCCCCAAAGGAGACCCTATGTTAGATCACCCCGCCTGTATCTCAGAAGCCCTCGCTGCACTTTCACTCCGCGCCATCCGTCGCGGACAGAAGCCACACCTCTCTCTGAAGGCCATACGCAGTTATCACGCTTTTCACCTGCTCCCCACGCCAAAGCCAGCCAAGGGACAGCTTCTTGTATCTTGCAAGATCCCGCCGCCGTCAAGAGCATCGGTCGCTACCCTCTCGGAATACTTCGAAGCACGTTGCAGACCCGAAGACCTTCGCCGAGCTGCATCCGATAGGCGCTGGAACAACAGCATGGCTCGGGAGCGCGGCCATGCATAGGGCGATACACGATACGGGAGCGGAGGGGCAATGCTAATCGGCATCTTCGACTTCGCTAAAGTCCAGGCCATTATTGAGCGGGGACGGCATCCCGTTGCGGTGATGGCGCGGGACGGGGATGGCTCCGACCTCGAAGTCATGGCAATTCCTATGACTCCCGAAGTCCAGGCCGATGTCACAGCTCGTGGCCTTGAGTGTTTGGCCATAGCCGGAATCCTCGACGGTGCTCCTGTAATCGAGATGCCCAAATCACTCGCTGAAGATGTTGCGTTCGCTATTGGGATGGCCCATCGCCGCTACATCGAGGCTCAACCAGCCAACACATAAAACACGATCCCCTGCCCTATTCCCTGTCCCCTTGTCCTACCGACTCGGGATAGGGCGGGGTCTTTCTCACCATCACCCCTCAAACCCCGAAAGGTGGTAAATAATGGCTCCTCCGGTATGGGTTCTTTCTGTAGACCTCCAAACCAAGACGGCGACTTTCGTCTCTGGCATGGGAGAGGCCGCAAGGTCAGCCCGTAGTGCGTTCAGCGACATACGCAATTCAGCCCGCGAGGGCGGCGAAGGTGTTGCAGCGGCGGGCCTCAATGTCCGTTCGGCCATCGGTCTTGTTGACAACACCATCCGGGGTGCTCATGCGATGGCTATCGCTGACCTCGTCCGTGAGTTCCAGCACACGGCCATTGTGATGGCGGCCTTACCCTTTGCTGTGACCATCGCGGGCATAGCTGCTGTTACAGCCGTTGCCGTTGAAGTCGCTAACAAAATCCGTGAATGGCGGGAAGAGCAAGAAAAGCTCGGCAACGCGACAACAAAGTTCGGGACGGATGTTCAGGAGTCTTTCAACACTCTGGACCAAAGGCTTCTGCAATCGGGCATTCGTGCCGATGAACTGCGAAATAGCCATCTCGGCGCGTTGCACAAACAACTCGAACTTATCGACCACACTTCGATGCAGGATCTCGTCAAAGAGTTCGAGAGCATCGCGAAGGCCGCAGACCCCGTCTTCAAGATGTTGGAAGGCCATTGGTACACGCTTGGGATTGGCTCAGCCGGGGCGGTTCACGCTATCGAGCAATTCAAAACGAAGTACGACTCATTGTTATCTCAGGGTAAAGACAAAGAAGCATCGGATTTACTCGCAGGAACCCGCGACAGCGCACAAAAAATCCTCGATGCCCAGACCGCGCTAAAGAACAGCAGACAAGGCGGCGGTCTGATGGGGCCATCGGTGGATTACGTCTCACAGTACAAAGCTCTTGCGACGTTGAAGGCTGCCGGGGTGGGTGACACCGAGAAAGAGATGCGGGCGCAAGAAGTTCTCGTGCAAGCACTCAACGGACAGATAACCGCACAGGCCAAGATTGCCGAGATAAAGAAGCTCGACTCCGACAACGCCAAGAAACAAACCGGCAACGAAGCAAGCGCCCGAGCATCTGAAGCGGCCCGTAATGCTGCACAGAGTCAGCTCGCTATCGCACAGGCACAGCTCGCAGCAGATAAGAGCTTCGCGGATGCTCGGCTCGTAATCCAACAGGCCAGCGTCGCCCAACGCCTCGACAGTGATCTCGCTTTTTCGCAGCGGGACATGGACATCAAACTCCAGGCCAACGCCGCTGAGATTGCCGCGCTTGATAAATCCGGGAAGGATTACACGAATCAGCTCAAGGCACTCCGAAACCAACAGCTCAACATCGAGGCACAACATACCGCAGCCGTCGCAGCTCTCCGGGCACGGGCGGACATCGAGCAAAACCAACGTGACCTCGCCAGCGCTCAACAAATCGAGCGGGAGAAGATCAACGCTACAGACCAAGGTTCCGCCGAGAGGTTGGCAGCTATCGACGCGGCTATCAAAGCCGCACAAGCCAAAAACCTTCAAGAAACGGACTACTACCGGCAACTGTTGACGCAGCGGGTAGACACCGTCCGGCAGAAGACCTCCGAAGAGGCCAAGCTCAAGGCGGATGCAGGCCGTGAAGCCGCCGACAACGCCCTGAAGATGGGAGAGCTTTCCGTCGCGGCGGAGCGGCAACAAATGGCCGTGCTCGATTCTGCCCGGAGAATGACGGACCAGCAGCGCGTTGCGGAATCGCTGGCGATGGCCGAGAAGGAATTTCAGCTCAAGCAACAGGCGTTGAGATCACAGATTGAGGCGTTGGACACGACAGGCAAGGACTATCAGAACAAATTACAGGCGTTACAAAACAAAGAATTGCAGCTCATCAAAGAGCACGAGAACGAAAAGACAGCTATCCAAAACCAAGCGACGATGGCGCGGAACAATCGCGTCCTGAATTCTTATAGGCAATTCGAACAAGGCATCGCTCGAAGCACTGCAAGCGTTCTCTTAGGGCAACAGTCGTTTGCCTCGGTGATGAATAGCATAGCGAGCCAAGTTGCAGGCGGGATGATTCAGAACTCTCTGATGTCGATCATGGCGATGGACATGACAAAGCCACATGAGGCAGCAGCCGCTGCTCGTCAGATGTTTCTTGCCGGGACCAAGTTTCCTTTTCCTGCAAACCTTGTTATGCCTCCAATTCTCGGCGCTTCTGCTTTCGCGGCTGTGATGGCTTTCAATCAGGGCACGGATATGGTGCCGGGGGTAGGACGTGGTGACATAGTCCCCGCCATGTTGACCCCCGGTGAGGGTATCGTCCCCGGTGGTGTCATGGACGGTTTACGCAACGTTGCCCGGAATGGCGGCTTTGAAAACGGTGGCCAAACAGTTCAAGTTCACGTGCGCCCGGTTTATAACCTCCAGGCACTCGACAGCGCGGGTATTGAACGAACACTAAAGACTCACACGGCGACACTGACGAAGCATTTCAACCAGCAAGTCAGAAGGATGAATAAATGAACCCGCTCCTCTGAGCGAAGCATTGAGGGAATAAACGCTAATCGGATCGATCTATTGTTTGCCACATACAGAAGACCTTTTCTCTAACGTGGGGCTGCCTCTCAGGGACGCCTCTCATAACCCCAACACTACCTGAAAGGAAATGGAATTATTCCACACTATGATTCAGCTCAACGGTGACCACAAGATTTTCCAAACGATACCCGGCCAAGGATGGCGGGTTCTGATCGCAACTAGAAACGGCGACGGTGGTAAGGGCAAAGCAGAAGTCTTGGAGTGCCCCGTCGTTGCTTGGGTAACTCATAAAACGAGTATTCGCAAGCAAGCCATAAATGGACTAGGTCCGTGGGAGGATGTAGTTCACATTAACCCTCTGATTCGCGGGTCATTACAGGGGGAAACCTGTTCGGAATTTCTCTTGTTTAACAACTATGGATTGTCGGTCGGTGCGGTGTTCCTCGCACCTGGTGAGGATCGGACGGCTGCCCGTGATTTAGAAGCTGTCAGAGATTTGGAGCGCTTAGAACGCACTGCTCGGCGGACAAAGCGGACGGCGGCGAGCCATGAGTAATCTCAATAGCCTCACGATTGAAGACCTCAAGAAGCAGCGTCGTTGGGTTCTATGGCGGCTTGAGACGCGCGACGGCAAAGAAACCAAAGTTCCCTATCAGGCGAATGGAAAACGGGCTGACTCAACTAACCCCGCGTCGTGGCAGATACACGAGGAAGTATCCGCTCACAGGCATAAATTCGACGGCGTCGGCATAGTGCTTGGTGAGGTTGACGGTATCCGCGTTTCCGGCGTGGACATAGATAAATGTTACGACCGTGAGGCCAAACTATTCACACCAGAATCTCGTGATTATGTCATCGGACTGGACTCTTATACAGAGTTCAGTCCCTCTGGCGACGGCGTACACATTCTGGTGTTGGGTGATCTTCGCGGACGTACCGGCGCGAAAGAACCGGTTCCGGGTTGCAAGGCTATCGAGCTATACGACTCGGCGCGATATCTCACATTTACGGGGCGTCACGTCGGAAAGACTCCTGCGAACTTGCTAGACCGTGCGGACGAATTGAACGAGCTATACAATCGTGTAAAGGCAGCAAAGCTCAAGAAGACCGGCCTGACCGTATCCATTTCATTGAGCGAAGAGGATCGCTTTCAAAAGCTCATGGCCGGTGACACTAGCGACTACGATAACGACCACAGTAAAGCGGACTTCGCTCTGTGCGTCATTCTGGCAAAGAAACACAGGTGTGATGCGTTCAAAATTGACGAAGCGTTTCGGGAATCTGGACTATACCGCGAAAAGTGGGAGCGCGACTACTACCGAGGCAGCACGATTACACGGGCGGTGCTTGCTGTTGCCAAAGAATCGGTTGTCGTATTCGAGCAGTCGGACACGATGGATGAAGATGGCGAGACGGAGTTTCTTGTCGAACCTAATGACGGTGCGGAGGGCTGGTTTCCGAAGGGTGAAGTCTCACTCATCGGAGGCTCGTCAGGTGTAGGCAAAACCAGCTTCGTCATGCCGATGCTTGAAAAGATCCGACGCGGCGAGGAGGTTTTTGGCCACAAGACGAAGCCACGGGAGTACAGGGTCGTTCTTCACGACAGATCGAAGAAGGCGACGCGGAGAACCATCAAGGCGCTTGGCTTGACCGAGGAATCGGCAACTCGACTGGTGCCTCTCAGCCTCTCTCAGAAGTCGGCGGACATCGGTGAGGTCTTACAGGCGGCCATCGAAGAACATCCAGGGGCTGAAGCTTGGTTCATCGAGGGTCTTGACCTATGGATTCCCGATATGAACAAGGCGGCGGTTGTCCAGGCAGTTCTAAGCAGCATCATCGCCGTGGCACAGAAATACAACGTCGCCGTACTTGGTTCTGTGGGTGCACCGAAACAGAAAGGGCCGGATCGCTATCACGGACGAGACGTTCTATTCGGAAGTGCGGCTTTGGCACGCAAGACAGAAACAATCGTCGCGTTGAGCTACCACGATGAGAAGGATCTCAAATCGCCCCGCGTTTGCTGGGTGATGCCTCGCAACAGCTCACCAGAAAAGATGTTTTTTGACTGGGTGGACGGGCGGTTCACGCAGGTGGAAGAACCAGAAGACAGCGGGACAAACTCGGATGTTGGGTCTCCTGCGCTGCTGAAGATGCACGCTCAGATTAGGTCTATCTTCGGAGACGGCACACCTATTCGGTATACACGGGCATTAGGGGCGGAGAAAACCTACTACCGTTGGCGGGACTGGGCAGTTGCTAGGGGAAGTGTCGTGCGAACAGACGGTAATTACTATCTATCGGCGTCTGAACTTCAAAGCGGTTTGACGGCAGCATAAAACGGTGTCTGTCGTTGACAGGGACAGGGTGAAATTATGCTCCGTCACTGTCAACGACAGAACCGATTTTTGGGGAGCTAAGTTATTAATTCCACGAGGACAAAGCAAACACTTCTACTCTCAATATATTGATGATGACAGTGTGTATATAAGGACTGTCATCATCATGCGATCTCGTGAGCTTGTGGGGGGAGGGGCGGGTCAAATCTTGGGGACGATCTCGTAATAGCCCTCCGCCGCAGCTAAATTTACACACACAAGCAATTATTGAAAAGTCGACACTTTGACAAGAATCTAATTGATAAGTCGTTAACTTTAAGTGACCTAAGCCCCAAAATGTCCACTGTGACATCCAAAGGGTGCAATGGCCCGGCATGGCAAGGGCTAGGGATTCCCTCGAAGCCAAATTGTCGTCCGCAGTTTCCGCAATAGTGAGTGTTCATAGTTGCGAGAGACTACCATTAATCGCGTTTAGCGGCCCGTACAGGCACCGCTAAACACCCTTGGCTATACCCCTACTTGGGGTTTTAGAAAGCCCTTAGAAGGGTCACACGCTCGTGTACAGCCTGGAGATCCGTCGTCACGAGGTTGGCGTACCTCCTGCACATCTCCAGCGAGGTATGGCCAAGAGTCTTCTGTAAATGGAAGAGACTGCCACCGCGCCGAAGGTAATTCACAGCGAACAGATGCCGGAAGCTGTGAAGAGTCCGGCACGGAGCTTCAAAGCCAAGACGCTTGCAAAGTGCCTTGACCTGACGAAGAGCGACAACACGGCTCATCTGCACACCTTCCCTGTTCCCAAAGATTAAATTGCCCGCTTTGAGCCCGAAGTCGTGGATAAATCTGTGCAGCGCCCGCCGAAGCACAAAAGAGAACGGGACAATTCGCTGCTTTCTTCCCTTCCCGTTCAATGTGGCGAGAAGGTCGTCAAGATTGATATCAGAGACCCGCAACCCCAGAGCCTCGCTGATGCGCGAGCCAAGGTCGAACAGCGTCAAAATCAGAAGATGTAAACGGCGCTCGTAGAAGTCTCGGGCTTTCGGCTTCCAGGCGATCAGTCGTTTGACTTGCTCTTCCGAGAACGTCGGTAAAACAATCTGTGGCTCTTTGAGTGGTTGTATTCGTGGATGACAGCATCCGGCCCCACACTTCCGCTCTGTGCCGCTGCTCCAGTGGAGATATGCGTTGATGGCTCTGATTGCGGCATTGCATCCGCTCTCTTTCAGACCCTTTTGCCGCATTGCCATTACGACATCTTTTAGTTCGTCTTGTGCGGGTGATTCAGAGGGAAGCCATTTTAGAGCGCAGGTGTACCACCGGACGGTATGTTCGGAGACATTGAGAAGATAGCGTCGTTCTCGTATAAATAGTTCAGTGCGATTCATGTGAGTTCTCCTTAACGTGTGTATTCGCTGGGAGCAATCTCATGTAAACTATTGATATGTGGAGAGATGGCCGAGTGGCTGAAGGCGCACGCTTGGAAAGCGTGTATACCGCAAGGTATCCAGGGTTCGAATCCCTGTCTCTCCGCCATCCTCTTCTTTCCCTACAAATTGCATAGCGAAGTTGAGGCTTTTCTTTAGGAGCGGGGCCAAGGCATGTCTCCCCATAGCGCAGCAGTTCAACCCAAAGGACGTGGACGGCATCGTAGCGTCGAGGCAGAATCGGCGATTTTGAAGGCGACTCTGTACCTGTTGCAACGTAAACCGCTCCGCAAGGTCAGTGCGGATGCAATTGCTGCAAAAGCAGGGGTCAGCAAAGCCACAATCTACAAATGGTGGCCGAATAAGAGTCTGGTTGCGCTCGACGCATTTCTCGGAGTCATGACCGAGCGGGTAGGAGTTCCTCCGGATACGGGCTCGGCCGAACAGGATTTTATTCTGCAGATGCAGTTGGTTATTGCGTTTTATCTTTCTCCCCTGGGAAAGATTTTCAGTCAATTCATTGCAGAAGGACAGAGCGACCCGGAGTTTCTGAAGCAATTTCGGGAGCGGTTTCTCTATGCCCGGCGAGACGCCGCACGAATCATGTGGGAGCGGGGGGTCCAACGAGGCGAGGTACGCGGAGAGGTCGATTCTGAGATTGTTCTCGATCTGATTTATGGTCCGATGATCTTCCGGCTGCTTGTGGGACACGGCTCTTTAAGCAATGAAGAAGCTGCAACGATGGTGAGAGCGGTATTCAAAGGACTCCAACATATAGACTTATCGCAGATCGAAAATCGAAATGTTGTAGGCGGTAAGCGCACAACCATGAATCTTTGACGCAATTTGAAACGTCAAAAATACTAAACTGTTTGTCTAGTATTCACTGCTAAACGTTCTGCCTCTCTGAGGTGCGCATCCTTATGCTGATCACCGTGTCAGCTCCTGGAAGTTTTTTCAACTGGAGTTCCAATGTGGATTGTCCGACTTGCGCTCAGAAGACCATACACCTTTGTTGTAATGTCGCTGCTTCTTTTTATTGTGGGTCCTCTCGCGGTACTTCGAACGCCTGTCGACATCTTTCCGAATATCAATATTCCGGTCGTCTCTGTGGTCTGGGGTTATGCCGGCCTATCTCCTGAGCAGCTGAGTTATCGCATCGTACTTCCGTTCGAGCGAAATCTGACAACGACGGTCAACGACATTGAACACACCGAGTCGCAAACGCTGAATGGCGTGTCCGTCATCAAAATCTACTTTCAGCCGCGGGTCAATATCTCTCAGGCCGTCGCACAGGTTACCGCTGTTGCCCAGACGGCAATCCGTCAATATCCGCAGGGAACCACTCCTCCACTGATCATTCAGTACAGCGCATCCAGCGTCCCGATTTTGCAACTGGGACTCTCTGGTAAGGGCCTGAATGAACAACAGCTCAACGACTTTGGTACGAATTTCATTCGAACTCAGCTGGCAACCGTACAAGGTGCTGCTATGCCATGGCCTTATGGCGGAAAGCAGCGCCAGGTCATGGTGGATATCGACACCCAGAAACTACAAGCGTTTGGTCTTTCGGCTTCGGATGTCGTGAATGCCATCAATGCGCAGAATATTATTCTGCCTTCTGGCGTTGCGAAAATAGGAGATTATGAGTATCAAGTCGAAACCAACAGTGCACCCACCACGATTGAAGCACTGAATAATCTGCCCATCAAAACCGTCAACGGTGCGACGATTTATGTCCACGACATTGGAAACGTCCGCGATGGCTTCCCGCCCCAGACCAATATCGTTCGTGTAGATGGCCAACGCGCTTCGTTGTTGACGCTGCTGAAGGTCGGTAATGCTTCGACGCTCGATATTATCTCCAAGGTGCGGGCGCAGCTACCCTTGATCGCGGCTCAGCTTCCACCTGCGTTGCAGATGCGCCCCATCGCCGACCAATCTGTTTTTGTTCGGGCCGCAATCAGTGGAGTCGTTCGAGAAGCTCTGATTGCAGCCTGTCTGACTGCTGCAATGATCCTGGTCTTCCTTGGAAGTTGGCGCTCGACCGTTATCATCGCAATCTCGATTCCTCTTTCGGTCCTTTGTTCGCTTCTTATGCTCTCGGCACTGGGCGAAACAATCAACATCATGACTCTCGGTGGCCTTGCGCTTGCCGTGGGAATTCTGGTGGATGATGCGACGGTTGAGATCGAAAATATTAACCGCAACCTTGAAGAGGGCAAAGAAGTCGAGCAGGCCATTCTGGATGGTGCCGCTCAGATTGCTGTCCCAGCCTTTGTCTCTACGCTCTCCATCTGTATCGTCTTCGTTCCCATGTTCTTTCTGGGAGGAGTCGCGCGGTATCTCTTTGTTCCTCTGGCGGAAGCCGTAGTCTTCGCCATGCTGGCCTCTTACTTTCTCTCTCGAACCATCGTGCCCACGATGGCGAAGTACCTGTTAAAAGGCCATGAGCACGACAGCGCAGAAAGAGCCCGGAAGAGCCGGAACCCTTTTGTTCGTTTCCAACTCCTCTTTGAGCACTACTTTGAAAAGCTACGCAATTGGTACTACGGAGTTTTGAATCTCTGTTTGCACCACAGAACCGTGTTCTTGTTGGCCATTGTGGCTTTCTGGGTTTTGTCCATCGGACTTCTTTATCCATGGTTGGGGCAGGACTTCTTCCCTTCTGTTGATGGTGGCCAATTCAAGTTGCATGTGCGAGCGCATACAGGAACCCGAATCGAAGATACCGCCGCACTTTGCGATCGCATTGAAGCGGTCATCCGTAAAGAGATTCCTGCTGCCGAACTAGGAACCATCATCGACAATGTTGGTCTTCCCTACTCCGGTATCAATCTTTCCTATTCCAACTCTGCTCCGGTAGGTACGGGAGACGCGGATATCCTCGTATCTCTCAACGAAGGGCATCGGCCAACCGCTGAGTATATGCGCCTGTTACGAGATAAGCTCACCACGCAATTCCCGGGAACGCAGTTCTACTATCTGCCGACAGACATGGTCAGCCAGATCCTGAACTTTGGTCTGCCTGCACAGATCGACATTCAGTTTGTGGGGCAAGAGCTGGAGAAGAACCGTGAACTGGCTGAGGGAATGATGGAACAGATCAGCCATATCGCGGGAACTACGGATCTGCGTATTCAACAACCATTCAACCTGCCAAAGTGGGAAGTCAATGTCGATCGCACACGAGCCCAGCAGGTGGGCTATAGCCAGCGGGATGTCGCAGGTAATCTTCTGGTTGCGCTGAGTGGCAGCTTTCAGACGTCGCCAGGTTTCTTCCTCAATCCGCAAAATAATGTCAGCTACAACATCGTCGTACAGACTCCACAATACGACGTAAAGAACCTGCAGGAGCTTCAGAACTTCCCGATTACCTCCACAGGAAGTACCCCTCCGCAGATTCTGGGTAACCTGGCTTCGATTGAACGGGGCGTGGAGCAAGGCACAGTCAGCCACTATAACGCCCGTCCTGTGATCGACATCTACGGCGCGGTTGACGGAACAGATCTGGCAACCGTAGCTCGTAAGCTCGACAAGATCGTTGAGGACAGTAAGTCAAAGCTTCCCCGTGGCACAGAGGTCTACGTTCGTGGCCAGATTGAAACGATGCGCACTTCGTTCGTCGGTCTCATCGGTGGACTGCTCTTTTCCATCGTTCTGGTGTATGCCCTGATCGTGGTCAACTTCCAAAGCTGGCTTGATCCTTTCATCATCATCGTTGCTCTGCCCGGAGCGCTTGCAGGCATTGTGTGGATGCTCTTTTTGACCGGAACTCATATCAGCGTTCCGGCTCTAACCGGATCCATCATGTGCGTCGGCGTAGCAACAGCCAACTCCATTCTTGTGGTCAGCTTTGCCAAGGAACAGATGGAAGAAGGGATGAACTCTACCGAGGCGGCTCTGGCCGCAGGCTTCACCCGATTCCGTCCGGTCATTATGACGGCACTCGCCATGATTATTGGCATGGTTCCAATGGCGCTGGGACTGGGAGACGGCGGAGAGCAGAACGCTCCCCTGGGCCGCGCTGTGATTGGCGGCTTATTACTGGCAACCTTTGGAACGCTAACTTTTGTACCAACATTTTTTGCCTTCATGCATCGCAATGATCCGCCGCTCACTCGGCAGGAGGACGACGCCAATGAAGCTTATTTATGACACCTTGGGCACGAACATAGAGGGAGAGACTCGATGAGCGGTGAAACACAACAAGGAACGAACGCGCACTCGATTCCAGATGCACATAAGCCAAATGCGCTGAAGCATGAGCCTCCTCCTGTTTCTCGCGGGTCTCTTCTGATCGTCGTTGTAATCGTTCTACTGATAGCAGTCGTGTTAGGTGTCTTTGGCATTCTTCGTCGCAAACATGCCAGTACTGAGCTTGAGAAATACACCGCTGCAAGCTCTGCGCCTCCAGTAGCCCTGGAGACACCCAAGCTGCAACAGAACGCCACAGAGATTGTGCTCCCTGGCAACATGCAGGCCTATACCCTGGCACCGATCTATGCAAGAACGACGGGCTATGTGAAGGCTTGGTACCACGACATTGGCTCGCGTGTACGCAAGGGAGAGTTGCTTGCCGTAATTGAGACGCCAGAATTGGATCAGCAACTCGCCTCTGCAAAGGCAGATCTGGCCACGGCAATTCAAAATGCAAACCTCGCAAAGGTGACTGCAGATCGCTACAAAGATCTTGTAGGAAGCAATGCTGTGAGTCAGCAGGATACCGACAATGCCGTCAGCCTTTTGCAGGCACGGAATTCAGAGGTCGCCTCCGCCTCAGCGAACGTTCGTAGGTTGGAAGAATTGGTTTCGTTCGAACGCGTTGTCGCTCCTTTTGATGGAGTCATCACAGCACGCAATCTCGATATCGGACAACTCATCAGCGCAGACGGAAGTACAACGACAGCAGGCGCAGGAACAATCCGAAGCAGTCGAGAAATCTTCGATATCTCGGCCATCGATACTTTGAGAGTCTTCGTCAATGTACCGCAGATATACGCTCCGGATGCGAAGAAAGGCGTAACGGCCAGCCTCACGTTGCCACAATATCCTGGCCGTACTTTCAAAGGAAAGTTGGTGCGTACAGCCAATGCGGTCGACCCCGTGACCAGAACACTTCTGGCTGAAATTGATGTAGAAAACCGCTCCGGAGAGCTGCTGCCTGGAAGTTACACCCAGGTGCATCTCAATGTCTCGCGAGCCGCGCCAGCCCTCATCGTTTCGGTAGGCGCTGTCATCCTCAAAGCAGACGGGCTCCATGTCGCCACGGTCGATAGCAACAATCGAGCGCACATCCTGAGTGTCACTTCCGGGCGCGATTTTGGTTCGACAATGGAGATCCTGAGTGGTCTTGAACCTGGGCAGGCTGTAATATCCAATCCGCCCGATTCCCTCACTGAAAACCAAGAAGTGCGTGTGGTTACGCCGGAGCAGCATGAGTCGAATCCTCCAACGGAGGCTCACCGATGAAGTCAGCCGCAATCTTTAAAGCGGCCGCCTTCACGGGGGCAGTGTTTCTTCTGTCTGGATGCCGGGTAGGGCCGAACTACAAAGCGCCCGCTGTCCCTGCACCGCCTGCTTATAGTGAAGACGGACACAACGGCAACTGGGCTTCGGCCAAGCCTGCCGACGAAACAGACCGCGGAGCATGGTGGACAATTTATGGTGACGCTGAGTTGAATGATCTGGAGCAGCGATGCGCCAATGCAAATCAAAGCATAGCTGCCGCGCTCCATGCCTACGAACAGGCACATGATCTCGTGCGACAGAATAGGTCGTCGCTCTATCCCACGGTCTCCATCGGAGCCTCTGCAAACCGGAATCGCATCTCGGCTACGCGACCGTTGCGTCCGTCCAATGCAGCCCAGAGCTATTGGGACTTTCTTATCCCGTTGAACATCTCATGGGAGCCGGATCTGTGGGGACGGGTCCGCAGGCAAATCGAATCCAGCTCTGCTTCAGCGCAGGCATCGGCCGCAGACCTGGCAAACACAAAGCTAAGTTTGCAGGGGATGCTCGCCGTCAGCTTCCTTCAGCTGCGTGGCGTCGATCTTCAGGCACAGTTGCTGCGCAACACTCTTGACGCGTATTCGCAAGCGCTCAAGCTAACTCAGGACCGCTTTCGTGGTGGTCTCAGCACCGAGAGCGACGTCGAGCAAGCTACAGCGCAACTGGAACAGACCCGGGCTCAGCTGATTGACTTGGGTGTGGGCCGTGCTCAACTGGAGCATGCTATCGCCGTTCTTGTTGGAGTTCCGGCCACAGGCTTCCATATTGCTGAAAAGCCTCTAAGCGGTGAACCTCCAAGTATCCCCACCGGAATCCCTTCGGAAGTTCTTCAACGGAGACCGGACATTGCCGCCGCAGAAAAGCGTGTCGCTTCTGCGAATGCACTCATTGGTGTCGCAAAATCGGCATATTTCCCCACGATTATTCTGGGAGCAAGTGGGAGCGTAGAAAGCAGCCAGATCGATCAGCTCTTTAATACGGGAAGCACCGGCTGGAATGCTGGCCCCACCGCCAACGAGCTCCTATTCGATGCTGGCCGACGAAAAGCCCAAGTGGATCAGGCCATCGCACAGCGAGAGCAGGTGACTGCTCTCTATCGTGATCAGGTGCTGTCTGCTTTTCGTGACGTTGAAGACCAACTCTCTGCTCTTCGCGTTCTCGAAGACGAAGCGACTGTTCAGGATCGTGCGGTCCAGGCCGCAAAAAGGAGTACAGAACTATCTACTCTGCGCTACAAACGAGGTCTTGTTCCCTATCTCGAAGTCCTGACCAACCAGACGATCGAGCTAACTAATGAGCGTGCAGCCGCTGCATTAGTTACAGAACGGATCGTATCTAGTGCCAGGCTTCAGATTGCTCTTGGAGGCGGGTGGAATACCAGCTTGCTCCCACAGAACTGATCAGCGAGATCGTAGTTCTCTCTATCTTGTCTTCGGATACATGACAGCACAAAAAAATCAGGCCACACAGCGATGTGTGGCCTGATTGATTTAATACGGATTGTTTAGTGGTTTCCGCCCTGATTGGAGCTGCCACCACCCGAACCACCACGACGTCCACGACGCCTGCGGTTACCGCCACGACGCTGGCCTGATGGACCTTGTCCACCTCCCTGACGAGGTGCTCCCTGAGGAGATCCCTCAGCGCGATTGAAGTTGGGCTCTCCTTCGCCTTCCCCCTCCTCCTCGGCGCCGTCGAAATCATCGTCCTCATCATCGAGGCCTTCGGGCTCCGTGGTTGCTGGCTGCTGGCTGCGGCCACGTCCCTCGTGGTCGCCACCACCCTGCGGAGCAGGATCAGGCAGGCCCAGCTTAGCGCGTTGCTCCCGGAGCACGGCCTTGCGAGAGAGTTTGATGCGGTTGCCTTCGATGGCCAGGACCTTCACCAGAATCTGATCGCCTTCGCGCAACTCGTCCTTCACTTCCTTGACGCGATGCTCTGCAATCTCCGAGACATGAAGCAGTCCGTCGGTTCCGGGGAAAATCTCGACGAAGGCGCCGAACTCTGCCAGCCGGACGACCTTGCCGAGATAGGTCTTGCCGACCTCTGGAACTGCTGTCAGATCGGTAATCATCTGAATTGCGCGCTCCAAACCATCAGCATCACTGGAGGCAACATTGACTCTGCCGGAGTCGTCCACATCGATCTTCACTCCCGTGGCATCGACAATTCCACGGATGACCTTCCCACCAGGCCCAATTAGATCGCGGATCTTATCCGTGGGAATCTGCATTGTGTGGATACGCGGAGCGAACTTGGACTTCTCCTCTTTCGCACTTGCGATCACAGCATCCATTTCGTCCAACAGGAACAAGCGACCACGACGAGCCTGCTCCAGCGCCTCGCGCATGATCTGTGGCGTAATCCCCATGATCTTGATGTCCATCTGTAGCGCGGTAATGCCATTGCGCGTACCAGCCACCTTGAAGTCCATATCGCCGTAGTGGTCCTCAGCGCCCGCGATGTCGGTCAGGATGGCGTACTTGTCGCCCTCCTTCACCAGCCCCATCGCCACTCCGGCAACTGCGCCCTTCAGAGCAATTCCTGCTTGCATTAGCGACAGTGAAGCGCCGCACACCGTCGCCATCGACGATGAGCCGTTCGACTCCAGAATGTCCGAGACAACGCGTAACGTGTATGGCGACTCGTCCTCGGGCGGAAGCACAGCTTCAATCGCCCTTGATGCCAGCGCGCCGTGACCGATTTCGCGGCGTCCTACGCCGCTCATCCTGCCAACCTCACCCACCGAAAACGGCGGGAAATTGTAGTGCAGCATGAACCGACGCTTCTGCTCACCCTCGTATGTCTCAATACGTTGTGCGTCATCGGCCACGCCGAGCGTGGCTGAAACCAGCGCTTGCGTCTCGCCGCGGGTAAACAGCGCCGAACCATGGACACGTGGAAGTACGCCGACTTCGATAGCGATCGCACGAATCTCATCGAACGCGCGGTGGTCGGGACGGATGCGGTCGTTCAGCACCTGCTCGCGGAATATGTTCTCGCGCAGCAGCTCGTAATACTTGCTCAGCTTCTTGGCCGCTTCGGCATCGCCCTCCGGGAGCTCCCTCTTCAGCTCGTCTTTAATCTCTTTGACCTTCGCATAACTCTCGAACTTCGGGTGCTTCTTTGTGTCGAGTGCGTCAGCTAGCTTCGCGCCGATCTTCGACTTCAGAGCACTCATGTATTCGTTGTCCGTCTCAACGGCCGTTACTAGGCGCTTCGTCTTGCCTGCACGTGCAACCAGGTCCTCAATTGCGGTGCAGATCTTCTTGATCTCACCATGGGCAAACTCAATCGCATCGACCACGCGCTCTTCCGTAATCTCGCGTGCGCCGGACTCGATCATCACAATGCCGTCTTTTGTGCCGACAACCATAATGTTCAGCTTGCTCTTCTCGCGCTCCGCATAAGTTGGATTCACAATGAACTGGTCATCGACAATACCGATGCGTACCGCGCCAACCGGGCCGTGGAATGGAATATCACTCAATGCCAGCGCGCAGCTTGCACCATTGATACCGAGAACATCTGGATCATTCTCCTTGTCCGCGGAGTAAACAAACGCAACCACCTGCGTCTCGTTACGGAAGGCTTCCGGGAACAGAGGGCGGATCGGACGATCGATCTGACGGCTGGTTAGGATCTCCTTCTCGCTCGGTCGGCCCTCACGCTTGATAAAGCCGCCGGGGATGCGTCCGCCAGCGTAGGTGAACTCGCGATACTCAACGGTCAACGGGAAGAAGTCGATCCCTTCTTTTGGATCCGGTGCAGCAACTGCCGTCGCCAGAATAACGTTATCGCCGCTCGATGTCAGCGCGGCGCCGGAAGCCTGCTTGGCCATACGCCCCGTCTCAAATTTAATCTGCTTGCCACCGGCAAGCTCTACAGTCACATCTTGCTTCATAGTGTTTTCTCTCTTCTCTCGTCGTATTGGAACTTGTTCGTTCGCGTCATAACGGATATCTGCTCCGCATACACGAAAAAGAGCGCAGTCTACCTGCGGTCCGTTCTAACTTCAGACCGTAGGCAGGCTGCACTCTGTAGATTTCTTCATGGGATGATTCGGCTTCCGCCGGCTCGTATCGTCCAGCCTTCATGGCAATCATTCCGCTTGCCACGAGTGATTTCATCAGAGGCTCCAGCGATAGGGGCATTTGCAGCCCTCAGCGGAATCTGCTGCCGGAATAGAGCAGGCCGAGCATGCTTCCATGGTTGAAATGATGTCTCCGGAGATGCGGGTTACTTGCGGATCCCCAACTTACCGATCACATCGCGGTAGCGGTCGGCATCGCACTTCTTCAGGTAATCCAGCAGACGACGACGCTTGCTGACCAGCATCAGCAGGCCGCGGCGCGATCCGTGATCCTTCTTGTGTGTCTTGAAGTGCTCCGTCAGCTCCCCGATACGCTCGCTCAGAATCGCAATCTGAACTTCAGGGCTTCCGGTGTCGGAATCGTGGGTGCGAAATTTCGCAATAATGTCAGTCTTTTTGGCAGGTGCTAGCACAGCTTTCGTATACTCCTGATTCTTCTCTAGTCCACTCTTCGTGTCTCGATTAGGATAGCATGTTCCCTCTAAGGAGCAATGAGATAGCCCGCGAAGTAGCATAAAAATCTGTGCATTCTCAGGTTCAGGCTCCGCCCCATGGAAGCACCCGCAGTCAAAGCTGCCGCTCAGATGTTCCTTCTGCGTATCTCCGCATCTCCCCCACCCAGCGAAGAAAGCGCAACGCCTGGCCACGCTCGCCCCAGGCCAATGCCCAGAAGTCCTTTACCTGCACAGTCTCGGCCTTCTTTCCTGAGTACGTCTCCAGACGCCACCTCAGATAGGGGCTTCGCCATGGCCGCAGTCTGTATCCTTGCGTCGCGCGCCAAAGAAACCGGATACCTTCCACCATGTCTCTGAGTGTACCTTGATTGTTGGTGAATCCCCTTCTCCATACCCTGCGAGACGAATGCTCCCAGGCGCTTCACGGACTCCACGCGCCCCAGACCTTGTTGCATCCGTGCGAGAATCCCTCCCGCTGGAATATCCATCAGATCGTCGAGCATCTTCTGCTTAGCTACTCCTCTACCGTTTCTTCTCTTGAAGACCGCTTGGCCAAGGGGTATCCCACACGCGTCTCTGCAACCCCATCCCAGCGATTGGCACGCTTCGTCGTCATTACCTTGGGCTATCTCCCTAGTGGACGCGAAGCACCCTCCATCACTCTCCCGCAGACCGAATCCCCAACCGCGCTATTCGATGGGGCCACCCTCAGTTCAGCAATCTCTGCGGATCTCAGCTCGTTGGACCTGCTTCTGGACAGAGCCGAGCAACAGTTCCACTCCACCCCATGCTTTTCTCACTTTGCCTTTGGGCCGCTGACCATTCAGCAATGGCGACGCTTCCACCTGATTCACGGGCGCCACCACCTCCGCCAGGTCCTCTCCATCCGGCGTGAATATCACATCTAGCTCTCTACCTCTTCATCCATGTCTTCAGCGACCCGTAAGAATCGCCGAATGTACCGCAGAGGATCTTCCGCGACAGCCATCTCCCCCAGGTGATATCGCCAGACATCTTCTCTTGCGCTGCGTCTTGTGTAGGACTTCCGCGTTACCACGCGGACACTCCCGTCGGGCATCGCGCGCGAAAATGTCTGCGTCGGCACCTGGAAGGTCATCAGCTCTCCTGCCTTCCAGAAGTTCTGCGCAAACTCATGGGAGAACAGCAACGCATAATAGCGCCTCTGGGTCGAAAGTAGCTCCAGGGCTGCATCCGAGCTGATCCAAGGCACTCCCAGGCGAGACACGTACCATTTCTTAAATGGAAACCCGTTCGAGTGTGCCTGCCCCACGAGAACTCGTAACAATTCCAACCGTGTCATACCTGCCCTCAATCCCAACAAAATCTTTGTAGACCACCCATCTTCGGTCAGTGAGGTTATAGTCTACGGTCAGAGGCGTCTAAAACATCAGGAGTGGCTTTTATACCATTCTGTAGAACTCGCATGATGCATACTCACCCCGCCACTCCCTCCATACTGCGACGCATGGCTGCCCTTCCTCTGTTGCTTGTCTTTCTTCTTCCATCCCTCTTTGCCCAGCCCGCCACAGCCCATACAAATCCCCTGAACCTCACCCCCGAGGTCCGCGAAGCTCATGTGCTGTTCTATAACCTCGACTACGATGGAGCACTCTCTCGCTTCGAAGCCATCCAGCGGGCAAACCCTCAGAACCCCATGGCGTCGAACTACATTCTCTTTACACTCGTCTTTCGCGAGCTCTACCATCAGGATCTCCTCGACACCACCTACTACGCGCATAATTCCTTTCTGAGCTCAAAACGTGACGTTCCCGTTCCCCAAGCAACGCGTGATCGCATCGAGCAACTGACCAATTCAGTCATCGATATGTGCGATCAGCAGATTAAGGCCAATCCTAATAACGCGGACGCCTATTTTGCTCGCGGCTATGCACGCGGCATGCACTCCGCATTCATCACTCTCGTCGACCACAGCTATGTTGCGGCTGCTCGTCAGGGATTTGCCTCCCGATCCGACAGCGAGGAAGCTCTTCGCATCGACCCAAACTACGCGGACGCTAAGATGGCCGTCGGCATCCAGCAGTTTGCTGTCGCTTCCCTGCCTCGTTTTCTTCGCATCATGATTGGCATCACGGGAGTCACCGGCAATAAGGAAAAAGGTCTCGACCTGTTGCGCCAATGCGCCGCGCAGGGGGTCGTTAACCGTGTTGAGTGCCGTACAGCTCTCTCCCTGTTCCTCCGCCATGATGCTCGCTACGCCGAAGCTCTCACCGTCCAGCGTGGACTTGCCCAGGAATTCCCTCACGACTATCTCTTTCAGCTGGAAGAAGCCAACCTCACCAAGGACAAGGGCGAGGGCCTGGCCGCCATCGCAGTCTACAAACGGGTCCTTGACGATGCCCGCAAGCCTGGCTATTTCATCGACGCTCGCCTTCAGATGACGTATTTCGGCCTGGCCGATACTCAGCGCGGACAAAATATGATTGCCGACGCGGCGCAGAACTACCTTAACGCCGCCTCCCAGCCGAAATGCAGCGACTGGCTCAAGCGACGTGCGCAGCTCAACGCCGGACAGATGTTTGACCTGCTTCGCCAGCGTGACAAGGCCGTTGAGCAATACAAACTGGCTTCAGCCGGTGGAGGCGATCAGTCCCAGGCCGATGCTGCCCGCAAATACCTCAGAACGCCATATGTAGGAAAGTAGTTCTCTCCGGCAAGATCTTACTCGGAACTGTTCCTGCCATCTCACCGTATATCTTCGTCAGGAAACAGTCGGCTGGCTTAGACCAGTTATGTAAAATGAAGGCCTTCGGAGAATCTCCTATGTTCTGTACCCGTTGCGGATCAAAGTTGGACCCCTCCTCCCGCTTCTGCTCCTCCTGCGGAGCCCCCATCAATGGAGGCGCCACCTCTTCAGTTCCTCCACCCTTTGCCGTTGATCGTCTCGTTCGCCCACGAAATAACCGAATGATCGCCGGGGTGTGTGCCGCCTTCGCTCTTCGCTATGGATGGGACGTAACCGTCGTTCGCATCATTGCGGCCCTCATCTGTCTTAGCGGCGCCGGCGCCCTGGCCTATCTCGTCGCCTGGATCATCATTCCCGAAGAGCCCTATGCGATCCCTTCGAATCCCGTCTAGCGTTCCCGCATAGTCCAGGCATCCTTCACGTCCTATCTTGAAATGTGTCATCCTGAGCGAAGGGACCCAAAGGGTCCCGTAGTCGAAGGATCTGTGGTTTACCGCCTCAGCAAAACCAACCATGTGAGCGTCAGAATTTTGAAGAAGAAAGCAACATCAAAGAGCATTCCGCCCGCCCGCCCTTTTATCTATAAGAACCGCACCCTTCTCTGTGATTCCGTCCCTCTTTCTTCTCTGGCAGAGCAGTATGGAACTCCTCTGTACGTCTACTCTGCCACCCAGATCTCTGAGCGCTTCCAGCTCTTCCAGCAGGCATTTCAAGACCGCCCACACACGGTCTGCTACGCAGTCAAAGCCAATCCCTCCCTTGCGATCCTTCGGCTCCTCGGACGCCAAGGTGCTGGCTTCGATATCGTCTCCGGCGGCGAGTTGGAACGCGTCCGTCGCGCTCACAAACCTGCACTCAAGAAAGTCGTCTTCTCCGGAGTCGGCAAGCAAGCATGGGAGATCGACGCCGCTCTCAAAGCCGGCATCCTCCAGTTCAACATCGAATCCGAACAGGAACTCGGCCTCGTCGCGGCCCGTGCCCAGGCACTCAAGGTCCGTGCCCGCTTCGCTCTGCGCGTCAATCCCGACGTCTTCGCCGAAACCCACCCTTATATCTCGACGGGACTGTCTGAACATAAGTTCGGCATCGACATTAAGATAGCCCGCGCCATTTATCGCCGCGCAGCGAAGTCAAAGTGGCTCGAGCCCTACGGCGTCTCCGTTCACATCGGTTCTCAGATTCGCAAGGTCGATCCCTTTGCCTCCGCCCTTGAGCGCGTCACCTCACTTGTTGCTGAGCTTCGCCGCGATGGCCACAATATCCGCACCATCGATGCGGGCGGCGGTCTCGGCATCGACTATTCCGACGCTCCCTTCGATCCAGCGCATCAGGTGGAGCGCTACACCGCCGCGCTCGCTAAAGGTCTTGCAAACGAGACGGCGCATCTTCTTCTTGAACCCGGTCGTTTCCTCGTCGCTCAGGCAGGTGCGCTTCTAACTCGCGTCGTCGTCATCAAAAAGAACGGTTCGAAGACCTTTGTTATCACCGACGCCGCGATGAACGATCTCATCCGCCCTGCTCTCTACCATGCTCACCACGAGATCATTCCCGTCCGTCAGTCGTCGAGCAAAGGGACCATCACTGCCGATGTTGTCGGTCCCGTTTGCGAGTCCGGAGATTTCTTCGCTCGTGATCGCGCTATTGCGCAGGTTAGACCCGGTGACCTCGTCGCTATCCTCGACGCCGGAGCCTACGGCATGAGCCTCTCCTCAAACTACAACTCCCGCCCACGTCCCGCTGAAGTTTTGGTCGAAGGCAAGAAAGTATCTCTCGCCCGCCGCCGCGAAACGATGCGTGACCAACTCGCACCCGAAGTCCTCTGACACCTTGCCCAATACTGTGTCATCCCTGAGCAATGTGGCGCAGTCTTGCTTGCATCGCGTCACCGACTGTAAAGCAGCAGACGGGCCACATCTGCTGCAAGGTGGGAAACCTGCTTCTGAACCCTGTCAAGCCCCTTTCCCCTCCATCTCTAACAAAACAGGATCGTTCCTCATTGCAGATCCACCCCCAATCGCTGGCTATAATAGAAATAGACATTTCTGAACCAGAAAACACATCCTTCCGGGGAAACGAAGTACGGGCCTAAAGCGCTTTCTTTGAATACTTTGCGCAATTAAGCCCGGGGGGAGGGGGTTCCCGTCGAACATGCTAAAATCGCAAGGTCGCAGTAATCAGAAATCAAAGTAGAGGTTGTAAATGTCCGGCCACTCAAAATGGGCGACAATTAAGCACAAGAAGGGCGCCCTCGACGCCAAGCGCGGCAAGATCTTTACCCGCCTGATCAAGGAAATCACCATCGCAGCCAAGCTCGGTGGAGGCGACCCCGACGGCAACCCGCGTTTGCGTAGCGCTATCGCCGCCGCCAAAGCTGAGAACATGCCGAATGACAACATCAAGCGTGCCATCCAGCGCGGTACCGGCGAGCTCGAAGGCGCCAGCTACGAAGAGATCACCTACGAGGGCTACGGCCCCGGCGGCGTCGCCATCATCGTCGATGTCCTCACCGACAACAAGAACCGGGCCGTCAGCGAAATTCGCCACGCCTTCTCAAAGAACGGCGGTAACCTCGGCGCTGAAGGTGCCGTCTCTTGGATGTTCACCACCAAGGGGGTCATCACCGTCCCCAAATCGGCATCTGACGAAGAGAAACTCACTGAGATCGTCCTCGACGCCGGAGCCGAAGATCTCTCCGATCAGGGCGAGAACTGGGAGATTCTTACCGACCCCAAGGATTTCGAAGCTGTCTCCAATGCCATCAAGGCTTCTGGAATTACTCCTGAGACCGCCGAGGTCACCAAAATCGCCTCGACCTACACCAAGCTTGAGGGATCCCAAGCCAATGCTATGATCCGCCTCCTCGAGACGCTTGAAGACCTCGACGACACGCAAAACGTCTACTCAAACTTCGATATGGACGAGGCTGCCGTAGCCAGCTGACCGAAGCGGTCTATTCTTCTGGAAAGGCCGCCGACTTTGGCGGCTTTTCTTCTGTACCTGCATCTTTATCTTTGGAACGGAGTCTCACGAGTGACCAGGATTGTAAGAAGTCTCTTCTCCCTCTGCGCGCTTTCGCTTGCTACCTTTCTCTCTTCGACCCCGGCTCTCTCGCAGGCTGCAGCCGCTTCTCCGTCGGCTTTCACGCCGACACATCGGCCGCTGGAATTCGGGGTGCTTGCCCAGGGCGGAGTGGGGCTGACGGAAGACCGCAACGACTTCAGCTTTCTCATGCTCGGTGGTCAGGCAGGAAAGGTTCTGACCTCTGATATTGGCCCCGGCCTTCTGCACGGCAACTTCGAGTATGGCATTCAGGTCTTTCCGTTCTGGCAGTCCTACACGCCAACGATTCAGCGTCGCACCTGTACTGCGCCAGGAGCCTGCTCGGCTCCGTATAAAACCGGAGGCGCCTATACCGGAATCTCCATCACTCCAATTCTGCTCCGCTGGAACTTTACCGGATCAGGACACAGGAAATTGGTTCCCTGGGCGCAGGGTGGGGGCGGAATGATCTGGACCAACCACAAATACCCAGGCATCGGTGGTCCTCCATATAACGAGGTAAACGACGGTCCAGCTGCCAACACCAGCGTGTGGAACTTCACGCCACAGTTTGGCGTGGGCCTTCACTACTTCCTCAGTCCCCAACGTTCTGTCGATTTCGGAGCGAATGCAATCCATATCTCCTCCGCCTCATTGGGCGACAAAAACCCTGGAGTCAACGCGAGCATACAATTCTCTGTTGGCTATACCTGGTGGAAGTAACAACATCGGGCTCCCAATAGCTCAGGACTGATTAAGATGAACTCCGAATCCATCATCGAGTGCGTTCCCAATTTTTCTGAGGGAACGGACCCCGGGAAGGTCAGCCGCATCGTGCAGGCAATGCAGGTCCCTGGCGTCAGCCTTCTGGACTGGTCGCTCGATACCGCACACAATCGTTCCGTCGTTACCATCGCCGGGCAGCCGGAAGCTGTAATGGAGTCTGCAGTACGCGGCGCGGGTAAAGCCGCCGAGCTTATTGACCTGACGCGTCAGAAAGGGGTACATCCCCGCATCGGTGCTGCCGACGTTGTCCCCTTCATTCCGGTCAGGGGTGCAACCCTGGCGGAGTGCGCCCTGCTGGCCCGCCAGGCTGGACTGCACATCTGGCGTCGGTATGGTGTGCCGATCTACTTCTACGGTGCCTCCGCTGCGCGTCCGGATCGAGTTCACCTTGAGGACGTTCGACGAGGACAGTTCGAAGGCCTTCGCGATGCAGTTCATCGAGACGCCTCCCGAAGGCCAGACATAGGCGGACCGGAGTTGCACGAAACTGCCGGCGCATCTGTTGTTGGATCACGTAGCTTTCTGATTGCATATAACGTTCATCTGCGTCATCCGGACATTACTGCGGCGCGTGCAATCGCCCGCGACATCCGCGCCTCCAACGGCGGTCTGCATGGCGTGAAGGCCCTGGGCGTGCTCGCCAATGGCCGCGCACAGGTCAGCATGAACATTACGGATCACCTGACGACTCCGATGACGAAGGTCTATGTACGTTTGAAAGAACTGGCTGCCCGTCACAGCGCAGAGCTCGACGACAGCGAACTGATCGGTCTGATTCCGGAGAATTCCTACGAGGAGGGCGCGGAATGGATCACACGGATTCCAAACTTCACCCCCGAACTCAAGGTGGTCGAACGCCGTCTTGAAAATCCTCTCGATTGGCCTGTTGCCGGGGTGTAATTGCATTTCGTTGGTTTCCAGAAACTGATTGATATCACAGGTAATATTCAACAGACGTTTTGACCTGGATTTCGTCCAAAGACCTAGAATTCAAGGCTTGCAAGGCATCTTTGAATCAGGAAAGAATAAAGAAGGCCGGTTGTTCTTCCGGCCAGCCCAGCCGGTTCGGGCTAAGGAGTTTCCGTTGCAGATATCGAAGTTCGTTCTCCCCCTCACCACCATTGCGCTTTCGGCAAACATCTGTCTCGCTGCGCAGCTTTCAAGTGATGCCAAGTCATCCATTCCGCGCGATGTTCAGCAGATTATCTCCGTCGACTACCGCGCGATGCAGAACTCGAGCGCCGCGATGGAACTGAAAAACCGGGTCCTTCCTCCGGAGCTGAAGCGTCTGGAAAATGCGTTGAAGACGTCTGGTTTGAAGGTCGACCAGGATGCAGATGTCCTGACCTTTGCAGCCTTCCGCAACGGCTCCTCCGAAGGTTCCCGCATTCTGGGCGTCGCCCAGGGACAGTTCCATACCCGCGAGATTATGAACCATTTTGCGAAGAACAAGGTAAAGCCCACGATGCTGCGGAATAACAGCGTCTACCCGATGGGCGCAAATGGCATGAACGTGGTCTTTCTGAATCAGACAACGATGGTCTTCGGAGACCAGAGTGCGCTTCAGGCAGCTCTGGATGCGCGAGATGGTCTGACGCCAAACTTCCTTTCGAACAGCGATATGGTCGATGAGATGGGATCCGTCGATCAAAAGGCAGTCTGGAGTCTTCTGGATCAAAAAGGCACACAAACCATGATGCGCTCCGTTCTGGGAGAAGCTTCGCAGCTGGCAGATTACGACACGGTTCGTAACAGAATGAAGAGCTCGCGCTATACGATGGACTTTCAGAATGGGGTCAAGTTCGACATGGCTGTTGTCATGAGCGACACAATGACCGCAGCCACCTGCGCTACCCTGCTCAAAGGGGTGTCATTGTTGAAGAAGACCCAGGGGAATCCGCTCGAGAAGAGCGCACTCGATCAAACAACAATCGATTCAAACTCTGGTACTTTGACGGTCTCCTACTCCTCTTCGGATAGTCAGTTCGCCAGCCTGCTGACTTCTCCACTCTTCCAATCGGTCGTTCGCTAACGACATTCTCTCAACTTGCTAAAAAGGGTGCTGACCGCACCCTTTTTAATTTTGCCCAATCGCCGACCCAAATCAAGCTGCTTCGATCAGAGGCAGCACTCGCGCTTTGACCTGTTCTGCGGTAAAAGGTTTGCAGATGTATCCTTGCGCTCCTGCTGCGATGGCTCGGAGCACAAAGGGCTCGCTCCCCTCCGTCGTGATCATCACAACCGGGACTCCAACGGCCAGTTGCTGGTCCCGCCGGGCCTCCAGAAATTGGAGCCCATCCATTATGGGCATATTGATATCACTGATAATCAGCCCAATCTTTGCCGGGTTTCCAGATTCCTTGCGCAAAACCTCCAGGGCTTCTTCCCCATTAGAAGCCTCCAAGACTTCATGAATCTCTATACCGGACTGACGCAAAGCCCGTTCAATCACTTTTCGCATCACTGCTGAATCGTCAATAATGAGTGCTCGCACTTCCCCTCCACATCTCTGTTGCTCTGGAACCTCTATCGGCCGAATCGCAGCAAGGCTTGAGCGGAGGATGCTTAACTCTCTCTAACCTTGGATATCCTCGTTTTGGCAAACCAGCTGCTTCACTCGCTGGTATGGATAGCGGACTCTATGCGGCATATACCGGGCTGATGGCCCGCACCCAAGCACTCGATACTGCAGCCAATAATCTCTCCAATGCAGGGACGAATGGATTTCGCGCTCAACGCGATTTTTTTCGCGGCGTTTTGGTCGATAGCCTCTGGCCAAACTCCTCTGCGGATTCCCAGGTCGGCCGCACGGTAAACGACTTCGGCATTCTGGGTGGAAACGCAATCGATCTGGGGCAGGGAGAGATCGTCGCAACGGGAAACCCGCTCGATCTGGCGATCCAAGGCGACGGATTCTTCGCTATTAAAACGGCCAATGGCATTCGTTATACACGCGATGGAAATTTTCGACGCTCTTCTACGGGCGTTCTCGAAACCAGCCTCGGCGAGCCGGTGCTCGATGCCAGAAGCCAACCCATCACCATTCCATCAGGAGATGTCCATATCTCTCCGGATGGAAACGTCTCGGTATCGACTCCGCAAGGAAGCGTTCTTGTTGACCGAATCGCGATCTTCGATTTCAAAAACCGATATGCGTTGACGGCAGAAGGAGCAAACCGCTTCGTCGCGAACGATGAAACTCCCCTGGCAGCAAAAGGAACGATCGAGCAAGGTGCCATTGAAGGAGCCAACCAGGATGCGATTCATGGCTCGATGCAGCTTGTGCTTGTGCAACGACAAGCCGAGATGATGCAGAAAGCGCTCAGCGTTTTCAATAACGAGTTCGACAAAACCGCGACAGAGCTGTCACGCGTATGACCCTAAGGAGAAAACGATGATTCGAGCACTTTATACAGCAGCGAGCGGCATGAGTGCCCAGCAGGCCAATCTGGATACCGTAGCGAATAACCTCGCAAACTCAGCAACCGCAGGCTTTCGTCGCAGGCGACTCCAGTTCGAGGACATGATCTATCAGAACATGATCACTCCTGGATCTCCGCAGACTCAGCAGACAACCTCCGCTGGCCTGCAGGTCGGCCTGGGAACGCGTTCGGCTGCAACTGAGGTCATCATGACGCAGGGAGATTACAATCAAACGTCAAATACTTATGACATTGCGATTCAGGGGAGTGGATTCTTCCAGGTATCACGCCCCGATGGGAGCATCGCGTATACGCGTGCAGGAAACTTCCATCCCACGAATCAGGGTCAGCTTGTCACCGCAGACGGCGATCCGGTAATCCCTTCCATCACGATTCCTTCAAATGCCAAAGACGTCATGATCTCGCAGTACGGCATTGTCTCTGCGACCATTCCTGGACAGGCGACTCCGACGCAACTAGGGACCATTCAGTTGGCCACCTTTGCCAACCCAGGCGGACTGCAATCAATCGGCGGAAACCTCTTCCTTCAGACGGATGCTTCGGGCGTTCCCATTGCAGATACCCCAGGCGGCAACACCGGTATGGGGACTTTGCAGCAGGGATACCTTGAGGGCTCGAACGTCGATGTCGTTGCCGAGTTCGTGCAGATGATTCTTGCTCAGCGCGCCTACGAGAGTAATTCAAAGGTTGTGCACGTCGCCGACGATATGTACTCGCAGATCAATGGACTGGTTCGGTAGATCGTCATGAAATTCCCATCGATAGTTTCGACAAGTTTCCTGATCGTTGTAATGACAGTTGGAAGCGCTTCGATTGCATTTGCAGGAGAGTCTGTCTGTAATAGTCCGGCTGATTTGGCTGCTCAGATGGCCCTCCCGTCGAGCACATCAACGATGTTGGAGCATGGAGAAAACTATCGAGTGATTGCAACACGATGGGATCCTGTATTGAATCAACGTTGGGCCGTCATTTCAAGCTGCGATCACCCCGAACATCCTTCGATCAGCTTCGCGATATCAAAGCCAGACCGAGAGACAATCTCTTCGCAGTTTCGTGCGACGAGCCTCTTGCCGTTTCCTGTGGTACATGCCGGAGATCTCGTGCAGCTATGGGGACAGGATCAGAACCTTCACGTTGAGATTGCCGGCAGAGCCGAACAGAACGGCGCGGTCGGCAACAGAATACGTGTGAGGCTGCTCCGATCTGGCTTCGACACTGGACGCGAACAGACGATGCTAGGAGTTGTTCGCGGTCCACGAAACGTGGAGTTGGTTCCATGAAGGTATTCATTAATTCGAAGCGACTTGGCGTATGGAAAAACGCCACCATCTTTCTGCTCGCCATGTTTTCTGCTCTGCCTTTTATCGGACAACCGCTCAACGAGAAGGGCCAGGCTCGCACGAAGACTAATGTTGCTGAAGCATCGCTCGAAACCTATCTTGCACGGGTCCGCGCTGAAAACTCCGCAGTACAGGCAGCGCAGGGGTCAATCTGGATTGAAAGTGGCCGTCTAACACGAATGATGGCCGATGTCCGAGCGATGCGTCCGCACGATCTGATCTCTGTCATCGTAGACGAAAACCTTGCAGCATCTACTGACGGAACTGTAAAGAACTCACGAGCGTCCAATGCCAACTCACAGGTTTCCGGTCTCTTCGGGAACCTGCACGCTGGCAATGCGCTACAGAATCTCGTCAACCAGAACTCTTCCTCTGGGTTGAATGCACAAGGCACCAGCGCAACGAACTCCAGTCTTAGCACGATCCTCGGTGGACACGTTGTTGAGGTTCTTCCCAACGGAATGCTCGTGATCGAAGCTGCTCGCCAGGTCGAGTTCAGCCAACAGACACAGACCATCGTTCTGCGTGGCGTTGTTCGCCCAGAAGATATCTCTCAGCAGAATCAGATTCGTTCTACCGCGATATCCAGCTTGGAGTTAGAGGTCCGAGGCAAAGGAATTATTACCGATTACACCCATCGCCCCAACGTTATCGTCAGGCTGTTGCAAAAGGCATTGATCTTCTAACTGAAAAGAGATTGCTGAATGGAAGTGATACAGACAAAGAAGAGGCTGCTTCTGCGCAAAACGCTCTTCATATCGTGCCTATTAGTTCTTACGGGGCCGCTGTTTGCCTTTGACTCTGCGACAGGACAGAAACTGGCAAGAGTGAAAGACATTGCTTCGATTGAAGGCATCCGGGATAACCAACTCGTCGGTTATGGAATCGTCGTCGGCCTGCAAGGCACAGGAGATAGTCAGCAAACCACCTTCCCGATTCAGACGCTGGTGTCTACGCTTTTGCGGATGGGGGTAAGCGTTCCTGCAGGCTCGATCCGGGTGCAGAATCTCGCAGCAGTCTTTGTCTCCGCCACGCTGCCTCCCTTCTCGCGCTCTGGAACGAAGCTCGATGTTACGGTCTCTTCTGCTGGAGATGCACGCAGCTTGGAAGGCGGCCTTCTGCTGATGACTCCGCTTTACGGAGCGGACGGAAAGATCTACGCCCAGGCCCAGGGGCCTCTCGTTGTTGGTGGATACGCAATTACTGCAAATGGAAATACCAAACAGATGAACCATCCCAACACCGCCAGAATCCCCTTCGGAGCGATTGTGGAGCGAGCAGTTCCGCTGGACATAGCGGATAAGGCTCAGTTTTCCCTGCTTCTCAATGATGCGGATTTTCGCAGCGCTGAAGCAGTCGCTACTGCGATCAACCGCACCTTGAACCGTGCTGTAGCGCATCCGATCGACAGTCGACGAATCGTCCTCACTGCAAATCCTGGCGAAGAGATCCCCTCATTTCTGGCACAAGTCGAATCGATTGAGGTCCCCATCTATCCGCGAGCCAAAGTCATCGTTAATGAACGGACGGGGACAGTCGTGATCGGCGGAACCGTAGTACTACAACCTGTATCCATTCTTCACGGCGGACTCGCAGTTAATGTTGTCAATGAATTTCAGGTTTCCCAACCCGGCCCATTTTCGAGAGGACGGACAGAAGTTATACAGCAAACGAGTGTCGACGCTTTGGATAAGCCCGTCAATCGTATTGACTTAAAACAAGGCGCCACAGTCGATGATCTTGTGCGTAGCCTCCAGGCTATTGGAGCGTCCGCAAGAGACGTGATTTCGATCTTGCAGGCGATGAAATCCGCAGGAGCACTGGAAGCTGAGATAGAGGTCCAATGATTGTTCAAAATATTACGACACATTCAACCCTTGCTCGTAGCCAAGGGGCAGAAGACCGCAAGCTGGTGGACGCAGCGCAACAGTTTGAAGGAATGCTTCTTCAGGAACTGTTGAAGCCGATGCGTTCCAACGATGAACAAAACTATTGGAGCGGTAATACAGACGCTGATAGCGGAGCAGATACCATCAACAGTTTTGGCGTAGAAGCTGTTGCAACTGCAATCTCAAAAAGTGGCGGTCTCGGCATTGCTCGGAAAGTGATTCAACAGGTCATATCAGAACATGAGAAAAACAACCGATGATTCGTAAAGGTTGATTGCAAATCCAAAAGCGGCTGCGAAGATCTCGCGAACCGCTTTTGGATGATTAAGGAAACATCTAATCGCCGTAGTAATCCAGCCCCAGGTGCGTGATTAAGTCTTCCCCCATAATGTGGCGAAGCGTATTCTTCAGTTTCATATTCTGGATAAAGAGATCGTGCTCTGGATAGACACCTGGAGCAGAATCGGGGTCTTTGAAGTAGAAGCTGAGCCACTCTTGAATTCCAAGACCGCGAAGCGATGGCGTGCGCGCTGCAAGATCCATAAAGAGGATAAGATCGAGTGCGAGCGGAGCCGCCAGAATAGAGTCACGACAGAGGAAATCGACCTTGAGTTGCATGGGATAGCCCAGCCAACCAAAGATGTCGATGTTGTCCCAACCCTCCTTGTTGTCTCCACGCGGTGGATAGTAGTTGATCCGCACCTTGTGGTAGAGGTCCTTATAAAGCTCTGGATGAAGCTCGGGCTGGAAGATGTACTCAAGTACGCCGAGCTTCGAGACCTCTTTAGTCTTGAACGACTCAGGATCGTCAAGAACCTCTCCGTCACGATTTCCAAGGATGTTGGTCGAGTACCATCCGGAGACCCCTAAATTACGAACCTTGAACGCAGGCGCGAGCACTGTCTTGATGAAGGTCTGGCCGGTTTTGAAGTCCTTGCCTGCAATCGGAGCGTTCATCTTGCGCGAGAGTTCGTTGAGTGCGGGGATATCTACCGTGAGGTTCGGCGCTCCATTGATGAATGGTATTCCCTCCTTCAGCGCGGCCCACGCGTAGAGCATGGAAGGCGTGATTGCCGGGTCGTCTTCAACAAGCCCTTTCTCAAAAGCAGCAAGGGTTTGGTGAACTGGCGCCTGCTCCATAAAGATCTCAGTCGATCCACACCAGATCATCACCTGTCGATCTGTTTTGGTCTTGAACTCAGCGATATCATTGCGAATCTGATTGGCAAGGTCACATTTGTTCTTTCCAGTCTTAACCTTCTTGCCTTCGAGACGTTTTACATAGTGCTGGTTGAAGGCTGCGGGCATCGGTTCAATGGACTCAAGAAAAGGTCGCATCTGCTGAAGCTGGTCATTATCGAGAACCTGCGCTGTTTTGGCGGCGTCATAAAGATTTCCGCCAAAAATGTCCCAGCCAGTAAAAACCAGATCATCGAGAGGAGCGAGAGGGACAAAATCCTTTATAAGGGGGCTACGCGAATCTGTCCGTTTTCCCAGGCGGATGGTTCCCATCTGCGACGTAGAACCAATGGGGAGAGCCATCCCGCGGCGGACTGCCTCAACCCCAGCGATCAGGGTTGTAGCAACGGCCCCCATGCCGGGAATCATGACGCCTAATTTTCCTTGTGCCGGTTTAATGCTGGATGTTGCTTCCTTATTCTCAGCTTGTGTCGTAGACATGCCTCGCGAGTACCCTTCCATATTCCGATTTTCCGTATAACGGCAGGCTCAGTATGGAGAAGCACCGAAGAGGATGCAAATAAAGCGTCCAATTCTTCAGGAGTAAACGCTAAAGATGCTTTAGCGGTAACGCGTTTTGGCCGCTATCTCGAGCGAAATGAATATCAGTCAAGATTGAGTAAAGTAAGAAAGTAAAAATAGAAAAATTATGCTTCTTCAGTCTTAATTCGGTTCTTCCAATGGGTGTAGACGAAGAAGAGAATGCCGGCCAGGAGAACCACCTCCACCGCCAGGTGGAAACGATGGAAGATCTCTTTGAAGCGCGGATCGTTCTCCCAATGATCTCCCAGCTTCATTCCCACATAAGCAAGCGCATAGCACCACGGCCAAGAGCCAACGAAGGTGTAGATATGGAATCGGAGCTGTGGCATACGCGCAATGCCGGCAGGTAGAGCAATGAAGGTGCGAACGACCGGCAGCAAACGGGCAATCAGGACGGTGATTCCACCGAAACGTTGGAAGAAATGTTCCGTGCGATCAAGATCGTGTCGGCTGAGCAGAACATAGCGGCCGAAGCGCTCAATCGCCGGGCGACCTCCAATGGCGCCGAGCCAGTAGGCCGGGATGGAGCCGAGGTTACAGCCGATGGCTCCGGCGGTTGCTACCCAGAAGAGCTTGAGTTGGCCGGTGTACACGAGGTACCCCGCAAAGGGCATGATGATTTCAGAAGGTAGCGGGATACACGCTGACTCAATGCCCATCAGCAATGCAACGCCGGCGTATCCTCCAGCGGAGATGACGGCAATGATAAAGCCAGCAAGAGTAGCAAGGATCTTCTCGGACATACAGCTTTGAGTATAGCGGTCGAGCGGCAACCGGCTGCTTGCGTTAGCATTAAAAGTGTTCAGGAGAGTTTGAAGATGTCAGAGACCGCTGTCGTTCCAGAGAAAAGTGCACATTCATCCGCCGCGCCGCAGGGCTCGGGGCGCCCCGCTTCGAGCTATGGCGCACAGCCGCATGATCCCTCGAAGCCCGTCAAGCGTCAAATTGTGGCCTTCAGCTTTTACAAAATCATGCCGGAGTGGAAGCGTCTCCCTGCCGAAGAGCGCTCTGCGCACAAGGCGGCTTTTGCAGCAGTTCTGGCAAAGTGGAGCAAGCCCGGCGAGTTTCTTTCGCTGACCTACTCAACCGTGGGCACACGTGGAGATGTTGATATGTGCGTCTGGTCGATCGGCTATGCCGTCGACGAGATGAATAAGATGCGTAGCGAGTTGCTGGCTACTCCTCTAGGGGGATACCTAACTGCTCCGCATAACTTCCTGGCGATGACGAAACGCTCGCAATACCAGATCGACCGGCCCGATGAGAGCGAGGGTGAGGGCCGCGGAGCGATTCGTCCCGGCGGACAGAAGTACATCTTCATCTATCCCTTCTGGAAGACCCGCCCGTGGTATCTGCTGCCGATGGATGAGCGCAAGCGGCTGATGGACGAGCATATCCGCGTCGGCCTGTCCTATCCTCGGGTCAAGCTGAATACAACCTACTCGTTCGGTCTCGATGATCAGGAGTTTGTTGTCGCGTTCGAGACAAACTTCCCTGAAGATTTCCTCGACTTAGTGCAGCAGCTTCGCGAGACGGAAGCCAGCATGTACACGCTCAAGGACACGCCGATCTTCAGCTGTGTGCGTGTTTCTGCCGAGGAGATGCTGGATCGCCTGGGCTAATCGATGGCAATCGCAAAAACAGTCAGGAAGCGTGTGGCTCGGAATCCGCTTGATCCGAAGCGAATTGAAGCGATCCTAAACATCCTGGCCAAAACTTATCCGGGAGTTGTCTGCGCGTTGCATCACTGCAATGCGTGGGAGCTTACTGTCGCGACCATTCTGTCGGCGCAGTGCACTGATGTGCGGGTCAATCTAGTCACACCAGCTTTGTTCAAAGCATTCCCAACTCCGAAGGCCATGGCTGCTGCTTCCCTGTCGGAGATTGAGGAGCTAATCCGCACGACCGGATTCTTTCGCAACAAGGCAAAGTCCATTCAAGGAGCCGCTAAGATTCTCGTCAATGAATTCGGCGGGAAGGTTCCGCAAACCATGGAAGAGATTCTTCGTCTTCCAGGAGTGGCCCGCAAAACTGCCAATGTTGTGCTCGGCTCCTGGTACGGCATTGCAGTGGGCGTCGTTGTGGATACGCATGTCATGCGACTGTCCCGGAGGTTGGAGCTGACCCAGGAGACGAAGCCGGAGAAGATCGAGAAAGACCTGATGAAGATCATCCCGCAGAATCGCTGGATCAATTTTTCACATGAGCTGATCCACCATGGAAGACAGGTCTGTATCGCCAGAAAGCCACGCTGCGCCGACTGCACACTGGAGAAGCTTTGTTACTCAGCGGACAAGACGTGGACCTCCCACCCCGACTAACCCCTCCCCGCCATATATTGCGCAAAGTATTCAATCTTTGTGATTTAGGTTCGTACTTCGTTTTCCTCTAAGGCTTAGCAATATATGCGATAGGGTGACCATATCAATGGTCGCTTTGTCCTCCGGACTCCACTCAGGCCTTAGGCAGAGTCGTAGCCGTTTTTGTGGCTCTATTTCTATTTTAACAAAATGCCTACCGACCTTCTGCATCCTGAATCTCATTTGGATTCTGCGGTTTAGGCCAGTTCTAGACTTGACAGCGTCATCGAGTCGCAAAGTAGTTGGAGATCGTCCGGACGAGTGCAGGGATCGTCGCTTCGCTTGCCTCTACATCAGGCTCCATACCGCGATCGCGCATCGTCTGGGAGGTGATGGGGCCGATGGAAGCCAGGATGACGTGCGATGGAATGGACAATTGAGCGGTTTCGAGCAGCGTAGCTAGGTTCCGCGCTGTAGACGCGCTGGTAAATGTAATGATATCTGGCCGATCCGCAGGAAATTGGAAGATTTGCTTGAGATTTGCCAAAGCATCCGGGGGAATCTGGTTTCGGTAAGCCTCGGCCAGGGTGACCTCTGCTCCCGCCTGAATCAGGGCGGCGGGGATGATGTCGCGAGCCTCGGCTGCACGGATCATTAGAATACGTCCGCCCGCGACCCTGGGGACAAGGGCCTCAGCCAGAGATTCGGCGATGTAGCGAGGTGGCAGAAGGGATACAGAAAGACCTGCCTGCTCCACAGCCTTTGCAGTAGCCGGTCCGATCACAGCGATCTGTCCGGGAGCGATGGCTGGATTCCTGCGACTGAGAAAGACCTCAACCGCATGAATGCTGGTAAACACGATCCAGTCGAAGCGGTCGAGCTGTTCGAGAGCTGTATCGAGAGCAGCGTAGGACTCCGGAGGGATGATCTGGATGGTCGGAAGGGAGATGACAGTTGCGCCCTCTTCGGTAAGCAAAGCAGCCAGTTCGGATACCCGTCCTGAGGCACGAGTCACTAAGACTCGCTTCCCTGCCAATGTGTTCTTAGAACTCACACCGTTATTGTAGGCACAGACGGAGGGCTATTGCGATTAACCGGAGAGTGAACGAAGACCTTCGAGCTTGCAATGGTTCTCTTCCGGGACGGCACGGTCTGGGGAGGCATCCTGCTGGATGGGAATAAAGATACGAAAGACTGTGCCTGTGGGGCGGCCGGAAGCCATACATCGGGAGCGAACCTGAATGCTGCCATGATGCTTGGCAATAATCTCTTTCGAGATCCACAGTCCGAGACCGGTACCTGTGATGCCTTTGGTTGAGAAGAATGGTTCGAAGATCCGATTGCGGATAGATTCTCCGATTCCGATACCGTTATCGGCGATGGTGAGTGAGATGCCCTCGCGATTGAGATACCAGTTCCTCGTGGAACGGCTTCGAATTGTGATTTGTCCTCCATCGGAGATGGCATCCATCGCATTGCTGATGAGATTGGCGATGACCTGTCGGAGTTCGCCGTCATGCGCCATGAGGGTGGAGCTGGCGCGGAGATCGCAGACCACTCGAATCTCCATCTGGCGGATGCGCGAATCAAGGAGAAGAAGGACGGTATCAACCAGTTCATGCAGATCGACCTGGGCAGGCCGGGTAGAGGAGCGATAGAACCGCAGGGTTTGAACAGTGATCTGGCTGACGCGGTTGAGCTCCTGCTGGGCGAGGTCGAGATAGTGGCGGGCATCGCCGGGGAGATCGGACTGGGCGAGCAGGTAGAGGCAATTTGTTACTGCCTCAAGAGGGTTGTTGATTTCATGCGAGATGGAGGCCGCAAGGCGGCCTGCGACGGCTAGCTTCTCGGTCTGACGGATGATCTCTTCGCTTCTCTTTTGCAAGGAAAGGTCCGCAACAAAGATCGCGATCTGGCGATCTCCGTTGGTCGACTCAGGATCGAGTACCGACATTCCGATGAGCGCTTCGACCGACGCACCGTCAGCACGAGAAAAAGAGACCTCAAAAGGTTCTGAGTTTACCGGAGTGAAGACGAGGCTTTTGAGGTGCTCGGAAAGCAAGGGAGAGATATCGGAGAGAGTAAGCTCGTGCAGCAGCGGCTTGCCATTGATCTGCCCCAGGAGACGTTCGATCGCACGGTTGGCATAGACGATCTTACCGGAGGCATCGCTGATGAGCAGTCCCAGGGGGAGCGCTTCGACCAGGGAGCGAAATCTGTTTTCGCTCGCTTTGAGAGCGCGTTCCGCGATTCGACTGTTTCTGCGGGTTGCCGCCTCAGCCAGTTCGCGCTCGATAGCGGGGATCAGGCGAGCAAGATTCTGCTTGGAGACATAGTCATGGGCACCGGAGCGCATGGAGTTAACGGCCGTTTCCTCAGAGACGGCACCGGAGAACATGATGAAAGGAATATCGAATCCGGTAGAGTGAAGCAGCTTGAGCGCGGCAGGGCCGCTGAAACTGGGAAGGTTGTAATCCGCAAGAACGATATCGGGAAGCTCAACCTGCTGAAGCTGTTGCAGCATCTCAGGCTCGGTTTCGACGCGGATCATCTCTGGGGCATAGCCATTCCGTCTGAGATGACGATCCAGCAGGAAGGCGTCATCTGGATTATCTTCGACGAGGAGAACGCGAAGTCGGTTTGAAGCTATGTGATTTGCGGCGCACATTCGTTCAGTACCAGCCAGTACATGCCAAGCTGCCGGGTAGCTTCAGCAAAGTCGTTGAAATTGACCGGCTTGCGAATGTAACTATTGACACCGAGCTGATAACTCCGCACGAGGTCCCGCTCTTCATCGGAAGAGGTGAGGATCACAACAGGAAGATAACGGGTTGCTTCTCCCTCTCGAATTCGGCGCAGCACCTCAAGCCCATCGAGCTTGGGAAGCTTGAGGTCGAGCAGAATAACCTGCGGAGAGATGGCACTTTCGCCAAAAAGTAGTTCAATCGCCTCTTCTCCGTCTCGCGCGACTCGAATGTCATTTGCGATATTCGATTTGCGGAGCGCCCGAATGGCCAGCAACTCGTGATCGGGATCGTCTTCCACAAGAAGAATCAACTTGGTTGCATCTGTCATCCCCATCATCCTAGCGTAAACCAGAAGGTCGCGCCATTGCCGACCTCGCTGTGTGCCCAGACCCTGCCGTGATGGCGATGGATGATACGAGCGACAGTTGCAAGGCCAATTCCCGAACCGCGAAAATCCTTGTCGCCGTGAAGGCGGTTGAATGCATTGAAGAGCTTGTCGGCATAGGACATGTCGAACCCGGCTCCGTTATCGCGGATGAACCACGCGTTCTTTTCACGATCCCGGCCAAACTGGATTGCAATCTCCGGCTTCTTCGAACTGAACTTCACCGCATTCCCCAGGAGATTTTCGAGTGCGATACGCACCAGCCTGGGATCACCTTCGGCCTGAAGATCAGGCTCAATCTGAAATGTAATCCTGTTGCCACTGTTCTCTTCGACCAGGGCGGATGCGACCGATTCTGCAAGATAGCTGATATTGAATGACTGGCGAGTAATCTCGGCGCGGGTGATGCGCGAAAGCTGGAGCAACGCATCGATCAACTGGCCCATGCGCTGAACACCGCTGCGGATGCGCTGGATATAGTCCCTTCCCGTTGCGTCGACGGCATCCCGATAGTCCTCTTCAAGAGCCAATGAAAAACCGTCGATCGTACGAAGAGGTGCTCGCAGATCGTGCGAGACAGAGTAGCTGAACGCCTCGAGTTCATGATTGATGGACTCGAGTTCCCTGGTGCGGTCCTTCACTCGCTGCTCCAGCGTCTCGTTCAAAATTCTGGATTCTTCGGCATGTCGTTCGGCTTCGGCTTGCGCAAGCGTCAGGCGCTCTGCATCGAGTTCGGCAACATATCGCATCTGTCGTTCAATGGCGAAGCTGCGGAAGAGGAAGACGATGAAGAGAAGGTCGAGCGCGCTGGCAAGAGCGATGATGTAGTGCGCGCGCCGGTTGTCGTCGTCTACTGTTGCGGTACGAATCGCAAGAAGCCTGCGCTCTTCGCCTTCCATGTCATCGGCGATGCGACGCAGGTGATCCATCTCAGCTTTTCCCGTTCCGCTAAGCACCAACGTGCGAACGGTTTCGCGGTCACTCTGATGACGAAGATCGATTCCTTGCTGCAACAGGTTAAGTCGTTCCTCTAAAACAGCACGCATCTCTACCAGACGTTGCCCCTGAGAGGGATTGTCTGAAGTCAGTTCAGCGAAGTAATTCAGTTTTTCGGGCAGCTCGCGAGTAGCGATCGTATAGGGCTCAAGATAAGCCTCGTCGCCGCTGATGAGATAGCCGCGGCTTCCTGTCTCCGCATCTTTGACAGAGCCCATGATGCTTTCGACCTGGTTGATGTCCTGCCAGGTATGCGCTACCCAGTATTCGCTATCGTGCAATGATTGGATGGCACGAAAGCCGAACCACGCATTAAGCGCCACCACGATGGCAGCAAGCACGAGAAGCGCAGGGATGAGGAGCCGACTGGGCCTTGATTTCATGCGGTCCGTTTATTGTTCCAATCAAGCAGCCGGAGCAGGCCTACTCTGAGTTTTGCCGCGGTTGAGAGCGCCGGGACTTTTTTACGGGCGGAGCCGCGCTAGGAGGATGCACCTTTCCATTTCCGTTGCTGTTCCCATTGCGTACCTGGCCAGGAGTTTCGATGACAGCCCTCATCCAATAGTTGCCCTGCTCGTCGACTTCGATACCGTGGACCTCGCGTTCGAATCCGGGAAAGCGCTTGCCGAACTGTTCGGTGGCGAGGATGAGACGGATGACCGGGCTTTCCGGTCCACCGAGCCGTTCGCCTGGCATACACATGGGGATTCCCGGAGGATACGGAACGAGCATGACAGCACCGATTCGACCGGGCATCTGGGTAAAGCGAATCTTCTCTGTCTCGTTACGGAGCAGCTTCTGATAGGTCTGCGAGGGGGTGAGGACAGGATCGAAGTCCTCGTCGCAGGCCTCGCCTACGAGCGTAGGCAGGTTGAGCTCGATCATCGCAGCGTGCATCTCGTCAGAGAGCTCTTTGAGGGTAGCGTTGCGATAGCGTTGAGGATACTTAGCAACCAGTTCCGGCAGAGCTTCTTCGAGTGGGGCCTCGCTGTCGTAGAGGCGCTTGAACTCGAAGAGGTTTTCGAGCAGAGATCCCCACTTTCCTTTCGAGGTGCCGACAGAGAAGAGCACAAGGACGGTGTAGTCACCGGTACGTGCGATCTCGACGCGGCGGGAGTCGAGGAACTCTGTGAGAATGGCGGCGGGGATCCCCCACTCGCTAACGGTTCCCTGTGCGTTCACACCCGGCATCAGGATCGTGACCTTGGTGGGGTCAAGCATGCAGTATCCGTCGGCGATATCGTCGTCCTGGAAGCCGTGCCAGTCTTCGCCTGGCTTCAGTGTCCAGTAACCGGGATTTGAGCCGAGGAGCTCGTCTGGTGTCTCTTCAAAGACATACTTCTCTCCGGTAGCTGGATCGGTAACCATATCGGGCTGGAAGAGGCGAAAGAACCATCCGTCGCCGTTTTCAGCGGAACGCAGGCGATGGGCCACTGAGCTCATCGCTTTGCGGAAGCTGATGGCATCCTGAATGGTTTCGTACATCAAGGTGGGCCCGGCGGGTTCGTCCATCATGGCTGCGGCGACATCGAGCGATGCAATGAGTGGATAGAACGGCGAGGTCGTACCGTGCATCATGAAGGATTCATTGAACTGGTCGAATTCCAATGGAGCCCGTGGGCTGAGCTTGATATGAACCATCGAGCCCATCGAGAACGCCGCCAGCATCTTGTGGGTTGACTGAACCGAGAAGATCGTTGGGCGGTCGGGCATGTCGTCAGGAACGTCCATCGCAAAGCGGCCACGGTAGATCTTGTGGAACTTCGCGTAGGCATACCAGGCTTCGTCAAAGTGAACACGAGGCACGGACTTCGAAAGCTCCTCGACGACACGATTGACGTCGTAACAGAGGCCATCGTACGTGGAGTTGGTGACGACAGCGTAGGTCGGATTCTGGTTCTCGACACCTTTCGTCAGCGGGCTGCGATCGATGAGACCACGAATGAACTCTGGGCTGAAGCGCTTCAGGGGAACGAGGCCGATCATACCGTAGCCGTTCCGGGTGGGCTTCATATAGACAGGTCGCGCTCCGGTAACGGTTAGTGAGTGGCAGATGGACTTATGGCAGTTGGCATCGGCGAGAACGATATCATCCTGCGCGATAACGCCGTGGCCGACGATCTGATTCGAAGTCGAAGAACCGCTGAGAACGTAGAAGGTCCAGTCTGCTCCAAAGATACGCGCGGCATTGCGTTCGGACTCTCCTGGAGGCCCGAGGTGATCGAGCCATGAGCCAAGCTGGGCTGTGGAGATACCAAGATCCGAGCGAAGAAGGTTCTCTCCGAAGAAGCGCTGGAACTCCATGCCGACGGGATGCTTCAGGTAAGCTACGCCGCCCATGTGACCGGGTGCGTCCCAGGAGTAAGCTCCCTGGTCGGTGTACTTCTTCAACTCACGGAAGTACGGCGGAAGAAGTTGCTCGTGATAGCGCTCGACGGCGAAGTCGACGCGGTTGGCGATGAAGGCAGGAGTATCACCGAAGAGGTGGATGTATTCGTGAACCTGCTTGACCACTTCGAGGGGAAGCTCGCTGACGAGAGTACGGTCGGCAATCAGGAAGATCGGGACCTTCTTGTTGCGATGGCGCACGGCGCGCAACACCATCAGGGCGACGCGCTCGTCGAACTGCCCTTCGCCTTCGAGATCCCAATCGAGCAAAATGGCCGAATACGAAGGATCGGAGGTCACAAGAGACAGACCATCCTCAGGCGTGGAGGTCCGGATCACCTCGTAGCCTTCTTCGCGGATGGCATCGACCAGACGCTCCATTGCGCGGTCCGAGACCGAATCCGTTCCACCCACTTCACTTGCAATCAACAGTACCCAGCGACCTTCGTTCAACTCGACCTCACAACCCCAACGATTAAGCAGTGTATAGCGATTTGACGCACAAGAATGTCAAACATCCACCAAGGTTTTGAAAACAACGGATGCTGCCCTAAAAATTAGAAAGTAGAAGAGGCAAGCAGCTCCATGGCTCCTCGCGATTTGAGATCATCGGCAATCCACTGCCCGAGCGTTTCGGCGTCCGTGGAGAGTGGCATTTCAGTGTCGATTTGCACCATGGATTCTCCGTCTGGAGCAATGACCTGAGCGAAGGCACGCCAACGCTCGAACTCCGGGACACAATGCACACCAATGGGAAGCGAACATCCGCCGCCGAGAGCATCGAGAGCGATCCGTTCGGCTTCGACGCAGAAGCGAGTCTCAACATGATTCAGCATGGCGATGGTTTGCCGGATCATGCGATCCCTGGCTTCATCCAGAGGATGCGATTCGCTGCGGGTTTCAATGGCGAGAGCGCCCTGTCCGGGAGCCGGACAGAGCTCATCGGGAGAGAACCTGTGATGAACCCACTCCGCGCGATCGAGCCGATCCAATCCTGCGGCCGCAAGCACGAGAGCGTCGCACTCCCCGGCTGCAAGCTTCTTCAGACGTGTATCGATATTGCCTCGCACATCCACAAACTCCACATCGGGCCGCATCGCCAACAGCTGCGCCTTGCGGCGTGGACTGGTGGTCCCGATACGTCCGCCCAGCGGAAGCGTGTGAAGCGCCCAGTAGGTCTCGCAGACCCAAACGTCGCGAGCGTCGGCCCGCTTTGGGATCGCTGCGAGGGTAAAACGCGGAGAAATCTTAGTTGGAAGGTCTTTGAGGGAGTGCACTGCAATATCGATTCGTCCCTCAGCCAAGGCCTCTTCAATCTCCTTGATAAAGATGCCTTTCCCGTCCACATTCGCTGGAGGAACAAAGCTCGCCTGCTGCATGCGGTCACCCGTCGTTCGAATGACTTCAATCTCAGCGTCATGCCCGGCAGAGCGTAGTGCTTCGAGAATATGATTGGCCTGCCAGAGCGCTAACTGGGAGCCGCGGGAACCGATCCGGATGGGGGTAGACATTGCTCTTTAAGAATACGAGATTTTGCGGTGAGAATTGTGCCGCACAAAAAAGAAGGCGAGCTTAGCTCGCCTTCTTTCCTTACAGAGCACAATGAATCTAACGACGTCCGCCGGTGTGGAAACCACCACCGCCATGGAACCCACCGACTCCACCGCTGAAGCCGCCTGAAGGACGGGTGACCACTACACCTCCACGGTAACTACCGCCATAGGGTCTTCCGTACCATCCGTAAGGAGAACCGTAGAAGCCCGGACCATACACGCGGTAGTAGTACGGCGAGTAGAAGCCATATCCGAATGGGCTCGAGTATAGACCGCTCCCCGGAAGCCATGTATAGCCGTAAGGCCATCCTGCCCAATACCAGCCCGGGTAAAAGCTGGCGGAAGCGGCATACGATTCTGCCAAATTTGCGTTGGCTTCACCTAGATACTGCGAACGCAGACTGCTCCAGTTGTAAAGGTCATCTTTGGCACTATCTCGATCGAACTTCTGCGTTTTGCCGGGTTCTCCGTCCAACGCAAGCTCCCGCCCGCCCTTCACTGTGATTGGTTTGATATTGGTGTTGAGATCAGCGCCGGGATAGACCTGGGCTTCGCCGTCGAAGACACGGATGGTGGAGTTCCCCGTATCGAAGCCGTAGAGGCCCTTCTTCGTCAGGTGCGCCTGACCATTGGGCACGTCGATCAAAAGAAGGTTCTGCGGATAGAGCTGATCGACTTCAACATTGACCCGCCCCTGCACCAACCTGACTTCAGTCTTTGTAAGAGATGGAGAGATCATCTCCACTGTGCTGTTTGCTCCAAGCCGTAGAAAGACTCCCGGTGTAAGCAGAATCTCCGCCTTGCCGTTTTCGGTCGAGATCGACTGGTTATTCGTGAGCTGTGTCTTTCCTACAGACTGGGAATCAAGTTGCTGGCCATCGATATTGACCTGCCCCTCGATGTAATTCAATGTCCCTGGACCAGCCGTATTTACATTTTGTCCATACAGAATCTGACCAAAGGAGAGTGCACCCAGGGTCGCCAAGGAGAGTAGAGATGTTTTCAACCGTGGCATATTCTTAAACCTCTAGGGATTAGACGCTCAACATGGTTGAAAGATACATGTGTAAGTAATGGTAATAAAAGACTTATCCGGGTTTGACTACCGCAACAATCCTCTATTTTTCGTGTTGTCACTTCGAGGCTTGACTGTTGCCATTCTCTTCCGGAATTTCGCGGGATTTAGCAGCCTGTCGCAACGCGGTCAACTGAGGATGCAGCAGTTTGGCAGTCAGTGAACGCGTGAGCGCCTCGACAGCTTCCCGCTGCTCATCGGTCAATCCATTGAGGCGTTTGGCGGCACGAGCCATCTCCGCCTCGCGTATCACCTCGGCATTCTGTTGCAGAGCGAGGATAGCGGGAACAGCACCGCGAGATTGAACGCGCTGCTCGTACTTCTCCACTTCCTGAGTAACAATCGTCTCCGCTGCTGCGGCTTCACGGCTGCGGTCTGCCAGGTTGGCGGCGGCAACCTGTTGAAGATCGTCGATATCGTAAACAAAACAGCCTTCGATCTCATTCATCTTCGGATCAATATCGCGAGGCACAGCGATATCAATGAAGAACATGGGCCGATTTCGACGGGTATATAGAAACTGTTGTCCGTGAGAGCGAAGAAAGAGTTTCTGAGGGGCGCCCGTAGAGGTGATTACGATGTCTGCCCGCGCAGCCTGCTCGTAGAGTGTCTCGAAAGGGATGGCTTGTCCGTCGAACAGCTGCGCGATTCTCTCAGCTCTCTCGAAGGTCCGGTTGGTGACCAGGATGTTGGAAGCGCCCTGCTGGATCAGATGGCGGGCGGCAAGCTCCGACATTTTTCCTGCCCCGACCAGAAGGACCGTTTTCCCCTGAAGTGTGCCAAAGATTTTTCGCGCAAGGTCGACCGCGACTGAGGCAATGGAAACCGAGCTGGATCCGATCTGCGTCTCGGAGCGAATCTTCTTGGCGACGGTAAAGGCACGTTGAATCAACGGGTCAAGCGAGTTGGAAACGGCTCCTACTTCGCGGGCGACAGTGTAAGACTCTTTCACTTGGCCAAGGATCTGTGGTTCGCCAACGACCATCGAGTCCAACGAACTGGCAACGCGAAAGAGATGCCGCACGGCCTCTCGCTCGCGGTATTCATAAAGATGAGGCGTAATGGATGCCGGTGGAACAGCAAAGTAGTCCTGAAGGAACTGAAGCAGGTTCGCTTGAGTTGTTGAGCCATTCTCCTGCACGGTCAACAGTTCGACACGGTTGCAGGTTGAGAGGATGATCCCTTCGCGGATTCCCGGGTGGTGAACAAGGCTCCGTATCGCATCAGCCAACCGACCGGCCGGAATCGCTAATCGCTCCCGAACCTCGACGGGAGCAGTTGTGTGGTTTACGCCAATCAACACGAGATTTTGGTTCTGGCTCATGGCGTCGTGAACCTGTGGACTACAGAGAATTGATTCGCCGACCATACGGCGAGGACAACAAGAAAAACAAAACCGGAGAGGTAAATCGCCCGACGTCCGCGCAGACCGGAGTGCCGCCGGATATAGATCATGGCGACATAAGCCAGCCACATAGCGAAGGAGAGCAGCACTTTGGGATCGAGGAAGTACGATGGGCCGATTGTCTGTTGTGCGATCAGCGAACCGATCAACAAGCCAGCTGTCATGCAAGGCAAACCGAAGAGCAACGAGCGAAGTGCGATCTGATCCGTGGTTTCGAGCGGCGGCAACCAGGATGCTCCCGGAGTGTGCTTGGATTTCAGGGCCCGTTCCTGAATGAGATACAGCACTGAAGACAGGAGAGAGAGCAGCAGCGCTGCATAGGCCGCGAGCAGCAGTGCGATGTGTAGAAAGATCCAGATCGTATGAAACTGCGGAAAAGGCGCAGCCTCTTGACCGGGACGAAACGCGGGAACCAGGCCAAGCAAAAAGGAGATCGGCAGGACAAAGACGCCAAGCGAGACGGTTCGGTAACGCCAGTAGACCAGCAAAAATGCTCCTGCCAGCAGCAGCCCGAGCATTCCCTGTGTCTCGTGAGTATCGACTGGCAGCCGATGATGGGCGGCATTCAGCATTTCGACCAGGGAAACAAAGTGAAAAAACAACCCGGTTATCGCTGCCGGGATGGCGATCTTGTTCCACCGTGGCCGGTCATAGAGAGCAGCCGGCAATACCGCGAGCGCGGCAACACCGTAGAGCAAAACTGCGATCCTGAGCCAGAGCAACGACATAATGGAAAGCCTGAATCTTCAGTATATCGGGTTGTGGAAAGGCCCGAGGGGCCGGGGTGCGATATCCTGAGCCTTCTCGAATGACACAGGAGACAGTACAAGCGTTGAGTGCAGACCTGGCGACCCTTACGCCGGCAATGCGGCAGTATCGCACAGCAAAGGAAGCACATCCGGATACTCTGCTCTTCTTCCGCATGGGCGACTTCTATGAGCTCTTTTTTGAAGATGCCGTGGTTGCCGCCCGCGAGCTGCAACTAGCCCTGACGGCACGGGATAAGGCCAAGAGCGTCCCCATGTGTGGAGTTCCTTACCACGCGGCAGAGGGTTATGTTCAACGGCTGCTGCGCAAGGGCTATCGGGTGGCCATGTGCGACCAGATGGAGGACCCTAAGCAGGCCAAAGGAGTGGTCAAACGCGAGGTGACCCGCGTTTTGACTCCGGGAACCGCGCTCGATCCTTCTCTTGGAGCCGAACAGAGTAACTATCTGGCCAGCATCGCCGTAACAGGATTGAATGCTTCTACCGTTTGCGGCATCGCTCTACTCGATCTTTCAACCGGTGAGTTTCGTGCGACCGAGTTTTCCGGCGCAAATGCATGGCTCCAGGCCTCCGATGAGCTTGGCCGCGTAAAGCCGGTTGAGCTGCTTTATGGCTCGGGGCTGTTTGGAGGAGTCAATCTTGCAGGGGAGGCTGTTGAAGAAAGCTCCGGGACGCTTGAGGCTATCCGGACGAAAACGCCACTTGAGGCGTGGGTCTTCACATCGGATCATGCTCTTCCTTTGTTGCGTAATCACTTCCGTGTTCATTCTCTCGATGGATTAGGACTCGCGGGTCACGAAATGGCCGGAATCGCGGCAGGCGCTCTGTTGCACTACATGCGTGCGACGAAACAGGGCGGTTTGGAGCATGTTGACGGCCTGCGCTATTACGAGCGGTCGTCTTGTCTGGAACTGGATGCGGTAAGTGTTCGTAATCTGGAGCTGGTCGAGCCACTCTTTTCTGGAGAGACGCAGCAGACGACGCTCTTCTACACGTTGGATGCCTGTTGCACTCCGATGGGCAAACGGCTGCTACGTGCGACGCTACTTCGACCATCCAGCGATCTGACTGAGATTGAGGCGCGACTTGAGGCGGTAGCAGAGGCGGTAAGCGACCTTCGGCGGCGTGAAGATGTGCGACAGGCTATGAATGGTCTGCTCGACCTGGAGCGATTATTAGGACGGATTGCTTTGGACTCGGCGGGGCCGCGCGAAGTCGTTTCCCTGGGAGCGACACTCCAGTGCCTTCCAGGCTTGCTTACTTCGGTGAAGCAATTTAAGGCTCCAAAATGGAGTGCGCTGGCTAATGGCTTCGACACCCTTGAAGACCTTCACACATTGATCGCCAAAACAATCGCTGATGAACCACCGGTTTCGCTGGCCGACGGAGGAGTCATTCGCTCCGGAGTGAATGCCGATCTGGATGAGCTGCGTGAACTGAGCCGCAGCGGACGACAGGCTTTGGCGGCTATCGAGGAGCGAGAGCGACAACGCACAGGCATCAGTTCGCTCAAGGTACGGTTCAATAATGTCTTCGGTTATTACATCGAGGTTACCAAGGCAAACGCGAAGGCTGTGCCCTCGGATTACGAGCGCAAACAAACTCTCGTCAACGCTGAGCGATTTACGACACCGGAACTGAAGGACTACGAGACGAAGATTCTGACTGCTCAGGAGCGAAGCGGTGAGATCGAGCGAAGACTCTTCAATGAGCTGCGCCGTCAGCTTCTGGATGCTGCTCCTCGAATGAGAGAAACAGCGCGACGTGTGGCGGAGATCGATCTGCTGACTTGTTTTGCGCATCTCGCTTCTCTGCGTGGATGGGTACGCCCCGCTGTCGAAACAAGTGGTTTGTTGGAATTCATCGGAGCGCGCCATCCCGTAGTTGAACAACGATTGGAGGAATCCGGTGTAGGCAGGTTTGTTCCCAACTCCGTGCATCTAGATGCCGATGCTGGTCCTTCCGTGCTGCTGATCACCGGTCCGAACATGGGAGGTAAGAGCACCTATCTGCGGCAGACGGCGCTGCTCGTCATCATGGCGCAGTGCGGATGCTTCGTTCCGGCCGAACAGATGCGTCTGGGATTGGTGGATCGCATCTACACGCGCATCGGCGCGAGTGACAATGTAGCTCGAGGTCGTTCAACCTTTATGGTCGAAATGACCGAGACAGCGGCCATCTTGAACTCTGCGACAAACCGATCACTCGTTCTGCTGGACGAGATGGGACGAGGAACCGCGACTTACGACGGACTGTCGCTCGCCTGGGCCACGGTCGAGCATCTACATGACCGTATCGGCGCACGCACGCTGTTTGCTACGCACTATCACGAACTGACACTGCTCGCTGACAAGCTCGAGCGGCTGAAGAACCTGCGAGTCACGGTTAAAGAGACCGCAGGAGGCATCGTCTTTCTGCACTCGGTCGAGGCAGGACCAGCGAACAAGAGCTATGGTATCGAGGTGGCGCGACTTGCCGGCCTTCCTGCGGCAGTCATCTCGCGGGCCCGCGAGGTTTTGAAGCTCCATGAGAGGGCCGAGAGCCAACAAGTGCGTGAAGCGGCTTCTGATCACTCCCCCGCATTGCAGATGACGATGTTTACTCCGCTCTCGCAGCGGATCGTTGATCGCATCGCTGAGATTGCTGTCGATGACCTGACTCCGCGCGAAGCGCTGAACCTGTTAGCCGAACTGCAAAAGGAGCTCAAGGGATGATCGTGGCTGGCGTCATGAGCGGGACCTCTGCCGATGGTGTGGACGTTGCACTCTGCCGGATTATGCCTTCAGCGAAGAAGAACGGAACACCACGCATCAAGCTGATCGGAGCTGCCGGATTTCGCTATCCCAAGCCTTTGCGCAATGCAGTACTGGCTGTGATGGATGCGAAGGACGCCTCGGTTGCAGATCTATCGCGACTCAATTGGCGACTCGGCGAAGTGTACGCCGGCGCAGTCGAACGCGCTGCTCAACAGTTCGGGATTAAGGTTGCTCTTGTCGGTTGCCATGGACAGACGATCTATCATCAGGGCGCGGCTTTGAAGTACCTCGGCAGACCAATACGGTGTACATGGCAACTTGGCGAGGCATCGGTGATTGCCGAGAAACTGCGAGTTCCCGTTGTCAGCGACTTCCGTCCCGCGGATCTTGCTGCGGGAGGACAAGGCGCACCGCTGGTTCCGATTCTCGACTACGTGATGTTTCGCTCGGAGAAGGTCAATCGCGTGCTTCAGAATCTCGGCGGTATTGCAAATATGACAGCGATTCCGGCAGGAGCTTCCATCGACGACCTGCTTGCCTTCGATTCCGGCCCATCGAATATGGTGATCGATGCCTGCATGGAGCGTTTTTACGGCAAGCCCTTCGACCGTAACGGCGCTATAGCGAAGCGTGGCAAAGTTATCCAGCAGGTGATCCATCCGTTTCTTAAGCAACCTTACTTCTCTGCCCTGCCGCCAAAGAGCTGTGGACGAGAGGAATACGGCGAAAAATTCGTGAATCACTTCATTTCGTTGTGCCGTAAGGTTGGTGCGAAAGATGCCGATATCATCGCCACTGCAACGGCGCTGTCAGCGGAGTCGATCCTCGATGCGTACCGGAGATTTGTGTGGCCACATCTTGGCCAGAAGGCTCCAATGGCGCGCGGCGTAGAGTATGTCGTTGCAGGTGGCGGAGCAAAGAATGAAACCCTGATGACGATGTTGCGCTCGGGGCTCGAGCCGCTGGGAGTCCGCATCCGCACCACCGAAGAACTTGGCATACCAACACAAGCCAAGGAAGGCGTGGCGTTCGCGTTGATGGCGTGGTTGACCTGGAATGGCCTGTCGGGGAATGTGCCGAGTGCTACGGGTGCTCCCCGACCAGTCATTCTGGGTAAGGTAACGCGTGGATGAGCGGACCACGCCTCCATCCCTTCCTGCTTGTGTTGATCCTCGCAGGATTTCTGACAGGGTGTCATCGCCGTGTTGAAGACCCACAGACTGTTGTGATGATCATCGAGAGCAGCCCGAATAACCTCGATCTGCGCCAAGGAACGGATGCACAGTCCGAACGCGTGGGCGGCCTGATCTTCGATGCTCTGGTTAAGAAGGACGATCACTACAATTTGCAGCCCTGGCTCGCTACAAGCTGGGAACAACTTGACCCTGTCACGCTGGTGATTCATCTGCGCGATGGTGTGCGATTCCATGATGGACGTCCGCTGGAGGCAGAGGACGTTGCCTGGACGATCCGCAGCATGATCGACGGAACGCTGATCACTGCCAAGGCAGGTGCTTTCTCCTCGGTCGATCGCGTCGATGTACGCGACAGGCTCACGCTGACGATTCATCTGAAGCATCCTGATGCGGGTCTGCTCTTCAATATGAGCGATGGCCTGTTTGGCGTTGTTCCGCGAGGAGCAGGGCGAGACTTTGGTTTGCGTCCCATCGGTTCGGGACCGTTTCGCTTTGTGAGTGCGGTGCAGGACAAGGAAGTCATCGTTGCTCGCAACCCTGATTATTGGGCCGGAGCGCCGAAGATCGCGGGAGTACGGTTCACGGTGGTTCCGGATGCGATTACCAGCGCGCTTGAACTGCGAAAGGGGTCGGCTGACCTTGCGAGCAATGTACTAACCTTCGATCAGCTCCATTCGTTGGAACAAGCTCCAAATTTGAAGATCGAATCGGGACAAAGCTCGGTTGTGATCTATACAAACTTCAACGTCACCGATCCGGTGCTGCACGACCGAAGAGTGCGCCAGGCGATTGCCTGTGCTATGGACCGACAGGCGATCGTGGATGCGATCTGGCGTGGGCAGGCGAAGCTGGCGGACACGTTGCTACCGGCAGAGCATTGGGCCGCAGCCAAGGGAAACGAGCTCGCACAGTATCCGCATAATGTGGCACGCGCCGAAAAGCTGCTTGACGAAGCTGGGTTTCATCGCGGAGCAGATGGTGTTCGCCTGCGCATTACGCTGAAGACCTCAACGGACGAGACGACACGGCTCATGGCCACGGTGTTGCAACAGCAACTTCGTTCGGCCGGAATCCGGCTTGAGCTTCGCTCGGCGGAGTTCGGGACGTTCTATTCGGATGTGACGCGCGGCGCGTTCCAGATGTATGCACTGCGCTGGATCGGATCTAATGAGGATCCCGATATCTTCCGCTACACCTATGGGTCGAGCGCATTCCCGCCAAAGGGAGCGAACCGAGGACGTTATTCCAATCCTCGTGTCGATGCTTTGTTGAAAGCTGCCGCAGCAGAGACGGACCAGGCTAAGCGTCGAGCGGAGTATGTCGAGGTACAGCAGATCCTGGCGGAAGACCTGCCGGGGATTCCGCTGTGGTATCCAAACAACGAAGTCGTTCATTCGCGGCGGATCGAGGGCGTAAAGCCGAAGGGTTCAGGCACCTTTGATTATCTGCGCGAGGTTACGGTGAAGCAGTAAAAGCAGATCCCTTACCCTCGGAGTCGCTCGGGTGCGGTATGACAACCGAAGACAAAACAGGGATTTTTCACTTTCGCGATGCTCGGCTCAGAATGACGGCATTGGTTCTGAAGATTTGATCGATTGCCCAGGGATTCGAACCCCTGACGAATACCGCGCGCCAATCATTTATGGTTGCCCCCCAGGGATTCGAACCCCGATTGATCGGTTCAGAGCCGACTGTCCTACCATTGAACGAGGGGGCAACAGGTTAGCGAAGGAGTCGCACGATTCGCCTGCCTTTAGGCTGCAATTCCGTGCTGACTTCCAACTCTTTTGAGTGTAAGGGCTGCGCGCGTTTCGGTCAATGTTTGCGATCTACAATGCACACATGAGCAACGAGATCGGTATTTTGTTTCTTCGCCACTCGAGCACAAAACTCGAGCAGATGAGTGGTTATCTTACAAACTGTATGAACCGACTTTCAGACGAGCAAATCTGGGAGCGGCACGGGGCGCATGAGAACGCAGTCGGCAATCTGGTTCTGCATCTCTGCGGCAATATGCGGCAGTGGATCATGCATGGCGTCGGCGGAGTGGCGGACGTTCGCACCCGCGACCAAGAGTTCAGCGCCGATGGCGGTACGACCGGTGCCGAGCTACTTCGTTTATGGAACGAGACCGTGCAGGAGGCTCGTGGAATTATCGATTCACTTCCTCCAGAGAAGCTGGTCGAGAGGACAACTCCGCAGGGGCGGGACGTAACGAAGCTCGATGCAATCTACCAGGTAGTGGGGCACGTGCAGCAGCATGTAGGGCAGATCATTCTGCTGACCAAACAAATGTGCCGGACCGATCTGGATCTGACGATGCCGAGGCCCCGGTAGCCCCCTCCCCCGTTTACTGCGCAAAGTATTCGAAAGATATGACTTAGGCTCGTACTTCATTGCAAGGGAGGTTTTAAGATCGCTCAGAACTTCCCTATTTCTATTTTAACAAGCTAGAGATAAGAATCTGCATTTAGAAGTGATTGACTTGATGGCACTTATAAGAATAACGACTTGACGGCGCGCAAGAAATACGAGGATTTCTCCCCACTCGACTCGCTCGGGGCGTGCTAGTCCGGCCTTCGGTCGAGATGACACGGGTAAGAAGTTCGGTGGTTTTGAACCGCAGATCCTTCGACTTCGTTTGGAGCGCTAAAGAACGCGCTCAAACTTCGCTCAGGATGACACTTTTCTAGATCCACTGTTGTCGTACGGCTCGATCCACTGTCGTAGCGGCTTGTAAGTGGCCTACTCCACTTCGCGCTTAGCCTGGTAGCCGTCGCGGGCGATGACAGAGTACTTGAGCGATTTATGCTTTTCGTCCTGCATCTGTAATGGGTGGCCTTCGTTGTCGACCAGCTTGACCTGGATGTGCCGGTAGGAACCGTCGTTTTTCGTGTTGGTCGGCCGATAGGTCAGGACGTACTCGTTACGGATGGAGTCGTTGATCTGAGAGAAGATGTCAGGCAGAGCCCCCTGGAACATTGGGTTGAAGCTGAGGCCTCCGGTCATCTGGGCGAAGGTCTTCATCTGGTTTTCCGCCTGGAGATAATCCATGCGGGTGATGGGGCCCATGTAGCCCCGCGCATCGGCAAGTTCGCGGACCAGGGCACCGGTTCCGATGGTGAAGATCGTGACGTTGGGAGTCGCCTTGATCTTGGCAAGCATCTTGTCGAGGGTGATCTTGGAGAAGGTGTCGCGGCCGGTCCCAATCAGGATGATGTATTTGCGACCTTCAATACGGCTGACACGGTCAAGGGTTTCGTACAGCGCGTCGAAGACGTTGGTATCGGAGAAGCCTGGAATGATCAACGAGGAGAGCGCATCACCAACGACCTGTCTGTTATTGGTGAAGTCAGTGAGGATGTGGGTACGGAGGTCGTAAGTGATGACGGCGATGTAGTCATCCGGACGCAGCGTATTGAAGAAGCTGACGGAGGCGTTCTGCATGTCGCGGATGAAATAGTAGCTGTTCGCGGCAAACTCAAGCAGCATCACAGCAGTGATTGGAGTCTGGGCCATGCGAACGCTGGTAATCGTTTGAGGAACGCCGTCTTCCAGAACCAGGAAGTTTCCGCTCTTAAGTCCGGGGACGAACTGATGGGTTTTGTCCAGGATGACATTGACATCGAGATTGACGATGGGAACATCGACCCGTAACGAGTAGGTCTCGTTATTGGGATTCTTGATCTTGGGCTCAGGAGGGGCGACTGGAGCAGGGGGAGGTTCTTCGCCTTCCTTCTTCTTTTTGATAACGATAGGTCCAGAGTCGGTCTGTGGGCCAGCAGAGTCATCGGCGGGCTGTTGCGATGGCGGAGTCTGCTGCTGGCTGGCTTGTGCAAACGTTACCCCTGATGTGAACAGTAAACCCAGGAAGACAAGCAGAATAGGAGCTTTACGAAGAGTTCGAGCCAAAGAGTTCATCATCTGCAAATGTACTCCGTTCTTTTGGACGATGCCGCAGGCCATAGGGAAGATGAGAAGAACCTCCAAGACGGCCAAACGTCGAACGAACGGAACCTCATGTTGAAGGGTAAAGTCTTGAACCTGATCTCCGCTGGCATTGCCGGAGAGCAAGCTCTAGTCTTGTAGACGTGATGAAGAAGAGAAAGACGCGTTGGCTGCCGATTGGTCTTGGAGTGGTGGGTTGGGCGATCGGTGCCGGTTTACCTGTTTCTGCCCAGAGCACAAGTTCAACTGCTGCAATTGCGGCGACGGAGACTGCTCCACTGCCGCCAACAGCAGCTGCTGCAATGGGAGGATCGGGCGAGACGAAGATCTTTCCTTTAGCGGACCTCAAGAAGGGGATGTGGGGAGTCGCCTATACCGTCTTTGAGGGGGTCAACCCGGAGCCGATGCGGGTTGAGATACTGGGGGTCTTGAAGGACTCACTCGGGCCAGGACGCGACATGATTCTGGCGCGCTTGCACGGAACGAAGCCGGAGTTTACCGGGGTGGTGGCCGGAATGAGCGGAAGTCCGGTATACATCGACGGCAGACTGGTTGGCGCGTTGAGCTACCGGATCGGGCAATTCAGTAAAGAGCCGATCGCCGGAATCACACCCATTGAGCAGATGCTGGAAGTCAGGGATGGCGCAGTGCTTCCTGCATCGGCCCGAGGTGCAAGGCAGAACGACACATCGGCGAGCATGGCAGACAAGCCTGCCATCAATGCGAGCAACGACTTGCAGATGCAGGCGATGGAAACGCCGCTGGTCTTCAGTGGGTTCAGCCAGGAGACGGTCCAACTGTTTGGAGACCGGTTCCGCGAGATGGGGATGACCCCGGTGGCGGGGCTGGGGAGCGCGGACACAACGGCGGCGCAGCCTGAGCCTCTGGTGCCGGGTTCGGCAGTAAGTGCCGTGCTGGTGCGGGGTGATCTATCGGTTGCAGGCACGTGCACGGTGACGTACGTCGATTCGACGAGGCTGTTGGCCTGCGGACATCCGATTACGCAGTACGGCCCGGTAGACATGCCGATGACAAAGGCGACTGTGGTGGCAACACTTCCCTCTCCGCTGAATGCCTTCAAGATCGTGAATACGACAGAGACTGTAGGAGCGTTTACGGAGGACCGCGCATCGGCGATTATGGGCCGGTTTGGTGAGAAGGCGCGGATGATTCCAGTGTCGGTTGAGATTGAGCAACCTGCTACATCTGGAACAGCGGTCTCGACGACGAAGCAAAAAAACTTTCACTTCGAGGTGCTGGATAATCGCCAGCTGACTCCTTCAGCGATGCTGGTTTCGGTGTACCAGAGTCTTCAGGGAACAAACTCCGCTGCAGCGGAAATGAGCTACCGGCTGACCGGCGAGATCGGCGTTGCAGGACATGTTCCCGTTCATCTGGACGGAATGATTACGCAGAGCGATCTGAATCCCGCTGCCATCAATGCCGCACTGTTCGTGAACGACCGCTTCAGCAAGGTTTATGGAAACCCACTCGATCAACCAACGATTACAGGCGTGAAGCTGAAGATGGAAGGGGTTTCGGAACGCAGGACGGCCGTACTGGAATCTGCGAGGCTGGGAGTTCTGGAAGCTCGTGCGGGCGATACCATCGACACCGAAGTGACCTTGCGACCGTACCAGGCTGAGCCGAGGCTGGTACGCCTGAAGGTTAAGTTGCCTGCCGACCTGAATCGCGGGACGCTTCGGGTGCTGGTGAGTGATGGCGCGACCGTGGATCGTCTGCTTGCTTCCAGCAGCTCTGCAAATCGTTCGGTTGGACTCGCGGATGCGATCGACCAGATGAATCGGCTTCACGCGAACAATCGAATCTATGTAACGTTACTCAGCCAAGAAGCGCAGGCAGCTTTAGAAGGAGCCACGCTGCCGGGAATTCCTCTGTCGATGGCGAATGTGCTGGGTCCGCTCAAGGATTCGCAGCGGATTAATCTGAATGGAGAGAGCGTCGTTGAGGCTGCTTCTGTAACTACAGGAGACGCAGTGAGCGGGGCCCAGATCCTGCATCTTACGATTCGGTAGGATATATTCGCTAAGTGCTTATAGAGATTCACTTCGAATCTATCGAGAAGGTGCTGAGAAAACGCTTTTCCATACAGCGATGATGTAGCATCAAACCACTGCGCGGCGCAGAAGCCGTGCGCGAAAAGGATACGGACTCTGAATGAGTGAGATTCAAGGCCTCGCTGTGCATGCGGCTGGCGCGCAATTGTTGCCATACAAGTTCGATCCGGGCGAGCTGAAAGCCAATGAGGTGGAGATCAGGATCTCGCACTGTGGGGTATGTCACAGCGATCTTCACCTGATTAACAACGACTGGGGAACCAGTCAGTATCCGTTTATTCCAGGACACGAGATCGTCGGTACGGTGATTGCCGTTGGCACGGAAGTGCGCAACCTCTCAGTGGGGCAGCGGGCCGGGGTAGGCTGGCAGGCGGACAGCTGCGGGATCTGCGAGTGGTGCAGAAGCGGCAACGAGCATATGTGTCCCCTAGCGCAGCCGACTTGCGTAGGACGGAATGGAGGCTTTGCCGACAAGATTCGCGTGAACTGGAGGTTTGCCATTCCTCTGCCGAAAAATCTGGACGGAGAGAATGTAGCTCCCCTGCTGTGCGCCGGGATTACGGTTTATGCCCCTTTGCGCAACTATGGGGTTCGGCCTTCGTCTCGGATAGGCATCATCGGAATCGGCGGCCTGGGCCATCTGGGCATCCAGTTTGCACGAACGTTTGGAGCCGAGGTGACAGCGTTCTCCTCCTCGAAAGATAAAGAGGTTGAGGCCCGAGAGCTCGGGGCCCATCACTTTGTGAATACACGGGACACAGGGGCCCTCAAGAAGGTCGCCGGGGGCTTTGACCTGCTACTTTCGACCGTGAATGCAGAGCAAGATTGGTCCGCGTATCTTCAAGCACTACGTCCGAATGGGGTGCTGTGTATGCTAGGCGCTCCGCCGTCGGCGATGCAGCTGCAAGTGCCGATTCTGATTGGAGGGCAGCGGACGGTTTCGGGTTCATCGACGGGAAGCCCAAAGGACCTCTACGAGATGCTGGATGTCGCTGCCCGTCATGGCGTAAGGGCGATTACAGAGTCCTTTGATATGGCAAAAGCCAATGAAGCTGTGGCTCGAGTCAAGAAGAACCAGGTGCGGTATCGTGCAGTTCTGACGAACTGAGAACGACCGCTGATTTTCACGGAACGTACGAATGAATACGAGAGCATTAGGCTCTCGTATTTTTTTGAGAGGCTTCCCTGCTTTAGACTCAGGTCAACGATGATGCAACGGTCTTTGGTTCTCGGATGTCTTGTGCCGGTGGTGCTGGCGGGGGCGATGCAGGCGCAGGGTACGAAGCTCTGGTCTGTCGATCGATATGACGCGATGGAACGCGGCACGGCGGATGGTGTAGCGATCCGAAGCGATGGACGCCTCGAGGCCGGCCCAGCGAAGTCGCAGGTCTATGACTCGGGCAAGAGCTATGCGTGGTCGCTTGCCAGCGATCGGAGTGGGAATGCCTATCTTGGCCTGGGAGGAAGTACGGCAGGATCCGGCGTCGTGATGCGCGTTGCTGCGGATGGAAAGGCAGAGAAGATTCTGGAGACGAAGGAGCTGGCGGTGCAGGCGCTCGCTGTTGCTCCAGATGGCTCAGTACTGGCGGCGACTTCGCCTGATGGAAAGGTCTATCGCGTTCCAGCGGGAGCGGCTTCGGGAACGGTCATCTTCGATCCAGCGACTACTGAGGAGAAGCCGAAGTATCTGTGGGGATTGGCGACGGGGAAGAACGGCGATGTGTACGTCGCGGCAGGCGCACCTGCGGCGGTATATCGTGTGCCTGCAAACGGGGGCAAGGCCGAAGTCTTATTGAAAACGACGGATCAACACATCCGATGCCTCCTGATGGCTCCCGATGGAACGCTGTGGGCGGGGTCCGATGGTGCCGGTGTGATCTATCGCATCGACACGAAGGTAGCCGGAGCTAAACCCTTTGCAGCATATGCGGCTTCTCGCAGAGAGATCACCTCGCTGGCGATGGATGAGAGCGGAAACGTATATGCCGCAGGAGTCGGAGCGAAGGGCTCGGTACCGCTTCCTCCTTTGCCCGTAACGGGAAATGTGGGCATCACAGTCACCTTTGCGCAGCCTGGATCCTCCAGTGCTGCTGGGTCGAACACACTAATTCCAGAAGGCAGCGAGATCTACCGAATCGCTAAGGATGGAACGCCCCTGCGTCTGCTCAGCATGAAAGACGATGTGGTCTACGCGCTTATTTTCAGAAATGGAGCTCTGCTGGCGGCAACGGGAAATCGCGGACGAATTTATCGCGTGGATATAGCAACTCCGGGACAGTTTACGGATGTGTCGCATCTCGATGCAGCACAGGGAATGGCGTTTGCTGTAACGAGAGACAGTCTGCTGGTCGCGACGAGCAACAGCGGCAAACTGTTCCGGCTGTCGGATGCTGCGGCCAAGGAGTCGACCTATACGAGCGAGGTCTTGGATACACAGGTTTTCTCCAAGTGGGGACGCGTCGAAACGCGAGCCGAAGGCGATCCGCAAAGTTATGAGTTGTGGGTGCGAAGCGGAAATGTTCCGAGTCCACTGATGGGCTGGAGCGAATGGACGCGAATCGGGAGCGATGGAGCTGTGACTGCACCTCCTGGACGGTATGCACAGTGGAAGGCTGTGTTCCATTCTGGAGCTGCGGCTGGCATCGATGCCGTAGGGCTAAACTATCTTCCGCGTAATGTCGCCCCAATGGTGGACGAGATTGTTGTGCAGCCGGGAGCACGCATTGCACAAGGGAGCGGCGCCCCGCAGAATACGACGGTGCAGGTGGCTTTTCCACAACCCGCTGGTGCGACGCCGGTGATGAGCTTTCAACCAGATGCAAACGTGGCTCCTTTGACGGCACAAAAAGATAAAAACTCGGTGACAGCGCGATGGCTGGCTCATGATGACAATGGCGATGAGTTGATCTTCGCGGTCTGGTATCGCGGCGTCGGAGAGAAGAACTGGAGACTGCTGAAGGACAAGATCAGCGAACGCTTCTACAGCTTCGACTCTTCCCTGCTGCCGGATGGAGGTTATGAACTAAAGGTAGTCGCCAGTGACGCTCCGGTTCATACCGACTCTGAGGCTCTGCAAGGCGAACGCGTCAGCCCGGTCTTCGTGGTGGATACAACGCCTCCGGTTCCGGGTGCGCTGACTGCAACCCTTGTTCCGGGGAGTGCTGGCTCAAAGCAGAAGATTCACGCGACCTTGGAGGCGTCTGATGCGACTTCTCCGATTGCTCATGCGGAGTATTCCATCGACGCCGGACCGTGGCAATACCTGGAGCCGGTGGGGCAGGTCTCGGATTCTCGGACGGAGCGGTATGACTTTACAGCAGAGATTCCGCAGACGACAACTCCTGTTGCCGATGCGAAGGAGCATGTGATCGCCGTGCGGGTTTACGACCGCTACGAGAACATGGCAGCAGTAAAGGCGGTCGTGCGGTGACGGAGGGGGTCGAAGAGAGTACACGACGCGGTGTAGGCCGCTTCAATCTCTATCATCCGGACTTTCTGCTGCTTGTGGTCGATCTGATGGGAGTCGCGGTCTTCGCGGTCGAGGGTGCGCTGGATGCAATCAGGGCCGAGCTGGATATTCTGGGCCTGCTGGTCATCGCCTTCACGACAGCGTTAGGCGGAGGCCTCCTCCGCGATCTGATGATCGGGGCCATTCCACCGAACAGTGTGCGCGACTGGAGGTATCCGGCGACAGCCTTCCTGGGCGGCGGTGTGGTGTTCTTCTTCTATCAGCTCTTTCAACAGGTTCCGCAGGGTTTGATGATTACCCTCGACGCCGCTGGCCTGGCTTTGTTCACGGTTGCAGGCGCGGGAAAGGCAATGGAGTTCGGGATCAATCCCCTGCTCTCTGTACTGATGGGCGCCGTCACCGCTGTAGGAGGCGGAACGATCCGCGACATTCTGCTCAATCGCGTTCCTGGAGTGTTGCAAGCTGATGTATATGCAGCTGCCGCGCTTGCCGGAGCGTTCGTGGTTGTGCTCGGACTGCGGTTAAACCTGACGCGATGGGTCGTGATGACCTCCGGAGCTGTAGTGTGCTTTGCGCTACGAATGGTAGCGGTGTGGCAGCATTGGAATCTGCCGAGAGTGATGGTGCAGTGAAGGTGAATGAGAAACCGTAGACCCCTCCGACTCACCCAGAATGGCTTTTGTGAGGACTCGAGGCTGAACAGACCAGAGTCTATCGTTACAACCTAGTAAGCTGAGACTGAATGCGATTTGAACTATTTATTGCGGCGCGGTACCTCAGGGCGAAACGCCGCCAGGCCGTAGTCGGCATGATCACGATCATCTCGGTGATTGGAGTAGCAGCAGGCGTCGCCTCACTGATCATTGCCCTGGCGATCACGAATGGGATGCGGCGGGATATGCAGGCACGGCTGTTGGGATCTACTGCACATATCGACCTGATGCGAATTGCGGCCGATGGCATCAAAGACTGGCAACCGTTGTTGGAGAGGCTGAGAAAGACTCCGCATGTTACTGCCGCTGCCCCGGGACTCTACGGGCAAGTGTTGATCTCGCGCGGAGCAAGGAGTGGTGGAGGACTGGTCAAGGGAGTGATTCCCGCTGAAGAGAAGACCGTGGGAGATCTGCTGCAAAAGATATACGAGGGATCGGCCGAAGCCCTGGAGCCCGTCAGTTCGCCAGACAGCGAATTAGGGAATCAACCAATCAGCCAGGCGATGCCGCCAATTGTGATTGGCAAGGATCTGGCCGAGACGCTTGGCGCCAAGGTGGACGATGTCGTTGTTGTTACAAGTCCATTGGGTGAGATGACTCCGCTGGGCTGGCTGCCGCGAGTTCAACGCTGCAAGGTGGCGGGAATCTTCAAGTCAGGTTTTTATCAGTACGACAACACCTACACCTTTATGCGATTGAAAGATACGCAGAGGCTGTTTTCGGAGCCGGACCTGATCTCGGTGATCAGCTTCAAAGTGGATGATCTTTATAAAGCAGACCAGATTGCGAAGGTGATTGAGCAGGAAGCAGGCGGGGGTTTCCAGACGACGAGTTGGATGGAGCAGAATCGTGAGTTGTTCCGCGCATTGAAGCTCGAGCAGATTGTGACCTTCATTGTGCTTGCTCTAATCGTGTGTGTTGCTGCACTAAATATTCTGATCGCCCTGACCATGATGGTGATGGAGAAGACACGCGATATTGCTGTGCTGATGAGCTTCGGCGTGACAGAGATGCAGGTGCGAAGGATTTTTCTGCTGCAAGGGTTGCTGATCAGTGTGATCGGCACAGCGCTGGGACTGCTTCTTGGATATGGACTGAGCTGGTTCGGCGGCCACTATCACTTTCCTCTGGATTCATCGGTATATTCCATCGACTATCTGCCCTTTGCGCCTCGTGTGTGGCACGGGGTAGTGGTTGCGGCGGTGTCGTTGGGGGTTAGCTTGATCGCTACGCTGTACCCCAGTGGAAGCGCAGCAAAAGTCCTGCCGGCGGAGGCGTTGCGATATGAATGAGGCGACCCTTCAACCCCTTCCAACGCCGCACGGTCCACAAGTGGTTCTACAGGCCCAAGGGCTCACGAAGGTCTACCCGGCAGTTGCAGGAGCAGCGCGTGGCGAAGTAGAGCTGTTTCGCGGACTGGACCTGACAATTCTCGCCGGAGAGATGGTCGCCATTGTGGGTGAGAGCGGAGCCGGTAAAAGCACTTTACTGCATCTGCTGGCTGCGCTGGATAAGCCTACGGCGGGCGAGGTCTTCTGCGGGGAGTCGCGACTGAGTACCTTCACTCCGCGGCAGGCGGCGGAATTTCGCAACCGTGATGTGGGATACGTGTGGCAGTTCCACTATCTGCTGCCAGAATTCACCGCACTGGAGAACGTTGCCATGCCCCTGCTGGCACGAGGGATGAGTCGCGACGCTGCACTGCGACGGGCGGAGTTCTGGATCGGAGAGGTTGGGCTGGCCGATCGCGGACAGCATCGTTCCGGTGAGCTGAGCGGCGGTGAACAGCAGAGAATCTCCCTGGCACGGGCCCTGATCACGGAACCGAAGCTCCTGCTGGCCGATGAGCCGACCGGAGATCTGGATACCCGGACCGGTGAAGCAGTCTTTGAAATGATTCAGGGACTGCATCGAGCCCATGGGCTTACCAGCATTCTGGTGACGCATAATACTGATTTTGCAGGGAGATGCGGACGGATGCTTCGATTGAAGAATGGCCGGCTTGAAAACGTTCCGTGCCGATAACTGCACTTTGGGCATTTCATCTGAGATGTGAACTTATCGACGGATACCGCTTTGTATATGCGGACTTCCTCTTGACAGACATGAACTTATTGATGGATACCGCTTTACCGGCATATGAACCCATTTTTCACATATCGCGTCGAATAGGTATTGATGTAGTGTAAGCAGTAACTTTTGCGAGATAAGGCACGAGTTGACGCGGCGACTACACTAGTACCAGTGGATGGATGCGCCGCATAAGGCGGTAGCACCCAATGTGTTCTCCAGGCGGGCAAGACAGGACGCGGGGAATGGAAGTTGGAAATAAGCGCCCATCGAAGGCTCTTACAGGCTGAGATGGTGCCGGGTTCGAAAGGGAGAACATGTTCGAACGCTACACGGAGAAGGCGCGGCGGGTAATCTTCTTTGCCCGCTACGAAGCAAGTCAGTTCGGGTCACCGTATATTGAAACGGAACACCTGCTGCTGGGATTGCTACGGGAAGACAAGGCGTTGACGAATCGCTTTCTGCGGTCGCATGCCTCGGTGGAGTCCATTCGCAAGCAGATTGAAGGACATACGACGATTCGGGAGAAGGTGTCGACCTCGGTTGATCTTCCGCTTTCGAATGAATGCAAACGAGTGCTGGCGTATGCGGCCGAGGAAGCAGAGCGTCTCTCCCACAAACACATCGGGACGGAACACTTGTTGTTGGGCTTGTTACGGGAGGAGAAATGCTTTGCGGCTGAGATTCTGACAGAGCGTGGGTTGCGGCTGCCTGCTATTCGAGAGGAATTGCAGCGGACCACCCAGGAGAAGTCCCCTTCTTCTCAGTCCGGAAAGAGCCAGCGTAACGAGCAGAGCATGTTGGCAGAGTTCTCGCGCGACCTCACTCAGGCGGCGATGGACCAGCAACTCGATCCCCTAGTTGGCCGGGACACAGAGGTTGATCGGGTCATCCAGATCCTCTGCCGCCGGACGAAGAATAATCCAGTCCTGATTGGTGAGCCGGGCGTTGGTAAGACGGCTATCGTCGAGGGTTTGGCCCAGAAGATCGCCGACGGTGAGGTTCCGAGCTTTCTGGCGGACAAACGGGTATTGGCGCTCGATCTCTCGCTGATCGTCGCAGGCACAAAGTACCGCGGTCAGTTCGAAGAACGTCTGAAGACCATCATGAAGGAGTTGATGGAAAACCAGAACTCTATCGTCTTCATCGACGAACTGCACACGCTGGTCGGCGCGGGATCAGCAGAAGGCTCTCTGGATGCGGCAAACATCCTGAAGCCTGCGCTGAGCCGTGGCGAGATTCAATGCATTGGCGCAACGACCCCTGCCGAATATCGGAAGTCGATCGAGAAGGACCGTTCGCTGGAACGGCGCTTCCAGGCCGTAAAAGTTCCGCCTCCATCGGAAGAAGACGCAGTCAAGATCATGATGGGGATCAAAGACAAGTATGAGAAGTTTCATGCTGTCAGTTATACGGACGATGCGATCCAGTTCTCTGTGTCGCATTCGAGCCGGTACATCCCTGATCGCTTCCTTCCCGATAAGGCCATCGATCTGATCGACGAGGCGGGAGCGCGTGTGAAGCTGCGTCAGACTTCCCTGCCCGAAGAGATCACCGAGGTCCAGAAGCGGATCAAATTCATCGTGCACCGCATGGAGAATGCCATCGCGAACCACGAGTTCGAGAAAGCACGGTTCTACTCGGACGAAGAGCGCAAGGAGCGCGAGAACCTGCGTGCTCTGCGCGACAAGTATCACCTCGACGACTCCTCGGCAGGCATCGTGACGCGCGAGGACATTGAAGATGTGGTCAGCCGGTGGACTGGCGTCCCCATCACTTCGCTCAAGGAAGAAGAGACGCAACGCCTGCTTCGCGTAGAAGAAGAACTGCACAAGCGCGTGATCTCGCAGGAGAAGGCTATCTCTGCCCTGGCACGTGCGATTCGCCGTTCGCGAGCTGGTCTGAAGAATCCGGCCCGGCCGATCGGCAGCTTCCTGTTCCTCGGACCAACCGGCGTCGGCAAGACGGAGATGGCTCGCACCTTGGCGCAGTTCCTCTTCGGCTCAGAAAAGGCGCTGATCCGGTTCGATATGTCGGAGTTCATGGAGAAGCACTCCGTGAGCAAGCTCATCGGTTCGCCTCCAGGATATGTGGGCTATGAAGAGGGCGGACAGCTCACCGAACGTGTGAAGCGCAATCCGTACTGCGTTGTGCTGCTCGACGAGATCGAGAAGGCTCATCCGGATGTCTTCAACCTGCTATTGCAGGTCTTTGAAGATGGCCAGTTGACCGACGGTCTCGGTAACACGGTCGACTACAAGAACACGATCATCATCATGACCTCGAACATCGGAGCCAAACATCTGCAGAAACGGCAGGGGTTGGGCTTCCAGAGTGAGAAAGAAGAACTGGTACTCGACAAGATGGAAGAGCTCGTCAAGGGCGAGGTGAAGCGTACCTTCAACCCTGAGTTCCTGAACCGTCTGGACGAAATCATCATCTTCACCTCGTTGAACGATCAGGACCTGATGCAGATTCTCGAACTGCTGGTGCAACAGTTGAACGTAAACCTGGTGCACAAGTCGATCACGATCTCGGTGACCGATGAGGCCAAGAAGTGGATCATCGAAAAGACGGCCTCAGACCGCACGTACGGAGCGCGCCCTCTGCGCAGGGCGTTGCAGAAGTACATCGAAGATCCGCTCTCAGAAGCGCTGATCGCTGGCGGCATTCCGCAGCGGCCGGCATTCCTTGAGGTCTACCTTGAAAACAACCAGTTGTTCTACCGTCCGATCTCGAACGACGGCGAGGATAAAATCTCGGGCCTTGCGCTCTCCGCCGTCTGATTCAGGTTCAGACCACCCAACGACAACGCCCCGGGACAACCGGGGCGTTGTTGTTTTCCTGCCAATCTTTTAGACGCGCGCCTTAGCCGATTTCACTGCGCTGTTGACAACCTCGGAGACGGAACCGACGACATCGCTGGCCCTGTCGCCTGCCCGGTCTACCAGGTGTGATGCCTGATTCCGAGCCCGCTTAATCGCATCCTGGGCTTCGTCGCCGAACCGCTCTGCCTGAGCCTTGAGATAGTCGCCCGCATCCTGCAAATAATCTCCCGCTTCTTCGACGCCTTTGCGTAGCTTTCTGCGCGTCCTGGCGCCACTCTGGGGAGCATAAAGCAAGGCAATTGCCGCACCCGCCGAGACCCCGATTCCAAAAGCCAGCCAATAGTTTTTCGCACTCATGCAGGGTTCCTCTTTGTGGAATGTCTACTTTCTTTACAACTCACACTGCCTTGGTAGGATTCGACGATCGGGATCTGGGTTGGCTTTCGGGAGTTTCGTAGATTATTTGAGGCCTGCTAATTCCCTGGCCTGGATGAAAATGCGGGTGAACATCGCGCTATCTAACCGACCCGTGTTCGTGTTGCGCAACGAAGGATGGTAACTGCATAGCAGGTGCATCCCATTCGGCAATACATAATGCGCTCCGTGAGCAAACTTGTAAGCCGATTTGCGTTCGATGATTCCTTTTGATAGCAGGTATGCAAGGTAGCCATCAAAGCCGATTTTGCCAAGACAGACAACGACCCGCAGCTGCTTCAATTCTTCGATTTCGGCAGCGAGATGCGGAGCGCAGTTCCGAATCTCCTGGGGCGTGGGCTTGTCTCCAGGGGGAGCGCAGCGAACAACCGAGGCGATCCAGGCATGGCGCAACTTCAGTCCATCGTCGCGGGAAGTGCCCTGGGGCTGGTTGGCGAATCCAGTTTCATGGAGTACGGGATACATGAAGTAGCCGGAGCCATCTCCTGTAAACGGGCGACCGGTGCGATTAGCTCCGTGGGCCCCTGGCGCAAGGCCGAGGATCAGGACGCGCGCTCGCGGGTCTCCAAAACCTGCCACTGGACGCGCCCAATAAGTCTGATCCTGGTAGGCACGACGCTTGGTCTCGGCAATTCCTTTGCAGTAATTGCGGAGGCGTGTGCATCTCTCACAGGAGGTAATGGCCTGCTGGACACGCAGAAGAGCAGGCGGCAGAACCGGTTGAGTGGAACGTTTCACTTCTTCCATGATAGCTGCGCGAAACGTTAGCTGAATATTCACCCCTTTAGCAGGTGGTACTTTGGAATGATGTATTTTGAGCATGTGAGAGAGCGGTTGATGGGTTCCTTAAGACGGCTGTGGCAAGAGGCGATTCTTCGTTCAGGCGCTTTGACGATTGTGGTGATCGTGCTCCTTGTCATCGGGCTAGCCATCGGCTGGCGAGCTCACACGCGAGGACGTTTTGCTCAGCTCAAATCCAATCTCCGCCACTCATCCCAGCCTCACGAACCACCGGCTCCGCAGCCTGGAGGACAGGATGCCTTGGTGCTCGAACGTTTGCCGATTGAAGGCAATACTGTTCCGGAGTTTCTATCGGCCACCCTGCTCCCGGGACGCGGCATGAATCTGCTGCAACTGACCGCGATCCTTCCTAAAAAAGGTCGGGTCAGCTTGCTGGCTTCGCCATCCCTTGCGGATGCCGCGAAAGCCATGAGCGGGACAGACGACGATGTTCACGGAGCGGCGAGTCTCGCCATGGGAGGCGCAATCGAAGCTCCCTGGGCTGGCAACATCTTTGGAACGCTCTCGGGAGACTCTCTCAACGTAGGCTGGCAAAACACAACTCTTCACCTACCCGGAAATAGAACTTCGATTGCCTCAGGCGGACTGCTGTTAGCGATGCCGTCCACCAGTTCGAAGACAAACATCATGCCTGATGGTGGAGAAGCTGAGGCAATCTACGATGCCAGGAACTTCGACGGTGCGTGGCCGTCGCATATGCAGATCCGTACCAGCGTGCAGATGAGCAGCCGTGCCCTCGAGATGAAGATCATCGCAACCAATACGGGTCAAGCTCCAGAGCCGGTTGGCATTGGTTGGAGACCAAGATTTGCCGTACTCAACGGAGATCGTGGAGCCATTTTGTTGCGGTTACCCAGTACTATGCGGGAAGAGATCCGGGACTCGAAGTCCGGCCTTCCAACGGGCCGTCTTTTATCGGTGGAGGGATCGAAGTACGACTTCAGCTCGCGCTCCGGGACAGCGCTGAAAGACCTCTCTCTAAACGATACCTTCGTGCACTTGAAGCAGGCTCCGCTGGATAGCGGCCCTGTGCTGGAGATGCGTGATCCGATCAACGACTATGGGCTGCGGATCACAATGCTAAGCCCTTCCATTAAGGCCATCCATGTGGAATCTCCTATGAATGGGGATTTTGTCATGCTCGAGCCACGATTCAACTATGACGATCCGTTTGGTAGAGAGTGGCCAAAGGATGAAGATACGGGGATGGCGGTCCTGCAACCGGGCCAGTCAGCCTCGTGGAGCATACGTCTGGAGATTTTCTCATTGAATCCCCCAAAGCAGGACCAACCATAAACAGCTTGTTGAGCCAGTTTGACCCTCCGCAACCAAGCCTCGTACAGTAATAACTGAGGCGCGTGCCACGCAGCGCGAGTGAGCGGCTGCCGCACAATTTTCACGCGACCGATTGGAAGGCATGGATTTGACCCCGACAGAGACCACTGAGACCAACAATGCTGCCGAGCAGCACCCCGAGGCGGCCCACACGCACGCCCACGACCATGATCATGACCACACCCATCAGCATGGCCCGACGCTGAATCCTGAACTGACGAAAGAGATTTCGGTCGAGGTGGAGGCAGACGAGGTTTCCAAAGCATTCAAGAATGTCGTCAAGCGCTACCAGAAGCTGGCGCGGATTCCCGGATTTCGCGCAGGCAAGGTTCCCGAGTCGCTGGTGCGCTCGAAGTTTGCCAAAGAGGTTCGCCAGGAAGTGCTGGAGACACTGGTCTCCGAACGTTTCCGCAAGGCCATCGACGAGCAGAAGCTGAGCCCGATCTCGCAGCCCCAGCTTCTCGATTTGCAGCTCCATGACGGTGAGCCGCTGCGCTTCAAGGCAGCCTTTGAGGTCGCGCCCGAGTTTTCTGTCGACGGCTACGACAATGTGAAGATCGCCCGTCCCGATGTGACTTTGACCGAGGATGAATACCAGGCCGAGTTGAGCCGTGTTCTCGACAGCCACGCCACCGTCGAAACCGTTGAGGAAGATCGTCCCTTAGTCGACGGCGACTGGGCCGAGATTCAGTTTAAGGGCGAAGTTAAGGACCTGGCACAGACCGTGACAGAAGAAGGCGCCGAGAACGCTTCGAAGACCGAACCCATCACCGGCGAAGATGTGCTGGTTGAGATTGGCGGTAAGAACACCCTGCCCGCATTCAATGATGCCCTGCGTGGAACAAAGCCCGGTCAGGAGATGAGCTTTGAAGTAGCGTATCCGGCTGAGTTTGGCGAGCCCCGTCTGGCAGGTCAGACAGTTGCTTACGACGTGACCGTTAAGGCCATCAAGCGTAAGACCTATCCGGAGCGGGATGCGGAGTTTGCCAAGCAGCTCGGAAACTATGAGACTTGGGACGATTTCGAGGCCAAGCTGCGCGAGATGGCTGCGGACCGCAAGAAGAGTGCACTCGAGAGCCAGACTCGCGACAAGATGCTGGATGAGCTGGTGCAGAAGTTCCAGTTCCCTATTCCCGAATCGTTCGTGCAGCAGCAAGTGGATGCCCGTCTGGATCGCGGCCTGCGTGCGCTGGCGCAGCAGGGGATGTCGGCGGAAGAGATGCGCCGTCTCGACTTCGAACGTCTGCGCGCCGCTCAGCGCGATCAGGCGCTGAATGAAGTCAAGGCGTCGATGATCCTGGATAAGATCGGCGAAGCGGAAAAAGTCACAATCAACGAGGAAGATTTGGACCGCGAGCTCTTGATGCTCTCGCTTCAGTCTCGCGAACCGTTGGAGACACTCCGTGACCGTTTGGCGAAAGACGGTGGCCTCGATCGGATTCGAGAGCAGATGCGACGCGAGAAGACTGCAAGCGTGCTCTACGAAAAGTTGGCCTCGTAGAGCGTAACCTCTGATTTCAACTGCGGGTCTGAAAAAGAAAGAGAGCGTTATGGGACTTGTACCGATGGTGATCGAGCAGACGAGCCGGGGCGAACGCGCCTACGACATCTACAGCCGTCTGCTGCGTGACAACATCATCTTCCTGGGAACTCCGATTGACGACAACATTGCCAATGTCATCATTGCGCAGATGTTGTTCCTCAGCGGCGAAGACCCGGAGAAGGACATTCAGCTGTACATCAACTCTCCTGGCGGATCGATCACAGCAGGTCTGGCGATCTACGATACGATGCAGTACATCAAGAACGATGTAGTGACGTTCTGCATCGGTCAAGCCGCATCGATGGGCGCATTCCTGCTGATGGCGGGTAAAAAGGGTAAGCGGTTCGCTCTTCCCAACTCTCGCATCCTGATTCATCAGCCCTCCATGGGAGGCCTCAGCGGCCAGGCCACAGATATCGATATTCACGCGCGCGAAATCCTGCGTATTCGCGAAATCACCAACAAGCTGATGAGCGCCAATACCGGTCAGACGCTGGAGAGGATCGAGCGCGATGTGGAGCGCGACTTCATCATGACGGCTCCTCAAGCCAAGGAATACGGCATTATCGATGACATCATCGATCGGCCGCGAACCTAGATCTCCACATACCACCCCGCGAAGGCCCCGCCCCCTCAGGCTCAGGGCCTTCGTTTTTCTGCACCCTCTGTGGTACCTTCGCTGAACCGTTCTCCGATCCAAACCGGTGTAAAATCATTAACAGAAGGTTGGTCGTGTTGTACCAACAGGAGCTGTCGCATTTATGAAAACTTCTCGAGGCTCAGAGGAATCGCTTCGCTGCTCGTTTTGCCATAAGTCGCAGGATGCCGTAGCGAAACTTATCTCATCTCCATCCGATTACCCCAGAGCCTACATCTGCGACGAGTGCGTTGCGGTCTGCAATTCGATTCTGGAAGATGACCGCACCGAGGCCGCCCCCGGAGCGGCTCCTGCCCACCTGCCCAAACCGCAGGAGGTCAAGGCATTTCTGGATGAGTATGTGATCGGTCAGGAGACGACCAAGAAGAAGCTGGCTGTCGCGGTCTACAACCATTACAAGCGCATCCAGATGAACAAGACCCGCGGCAACGATGTAGAGCTGGCGAAGTCGAATATCCTGCTGGTAGGCCCCACTGGCTCGGGCAAGACACTTCTGGCGCATACTCTGGCCAAGATGCTGGACGTCCCCTTCGCGATCGTCGACGCCACCACGCTAACCGAGGCCGGTTACGTCGGTGAAGACGTGGAGAACATCATTCTGAAGTTGCTACAAGCCGCTGATGGAGACGTGGCGCGTGCCCAATGCGGGATCATCTATATCGACGAGATCGATAAGATCGGCCGCAAGGATGAGAATCCCTCAATTACCCGCGACGTTTCCGGCGAAGGCGTGCAGCAAGCGCTTCTGAAGATTCTGGAAGGTACAGTCGCCAACGTTCCGCCGCAGGGTGGACGTAAGCACCCGCACCAAGAGTTCACGGCGGTCGATACCACCAATATCCTCTTCATCTGCGGTGGGGCCTTTGTCGGACTCGAAAAGGTCATCGGCAGACGAGTCGGCAAGAAGGCGCTCGGCTTCAAGGCCGTGCAGGAAACTGAGGCGAAGGAAAGCGACGTGATGCCGATTCGCGCCCAGCGTGATGCTGAGCTGCTACGTCAGGCGGAGCCTCAGGACCTGCTGAAATATGGCTTGATCCCGGAGTTCGTCGGACGGCTCCCCGTCATGGGAATTCTGGACGAACTGGATGAAGCGGCACTGATCGAGATCCTGACGAAACCAAAAAACGCGATCCTGAAACAGTACGCAAAGCTGTTTGACTTCGAGGGTGTCAAGGTAACCTTCACGGACGAGGCCGCTCGAGCCATCGCTCGCGAGGCCCTGATGCGTAAAGTCGGGGCTCGCGGCCTGCGCATGATTATCGAAGAGCTGATGCTCGACCTGATGTATCATGTTCCGGGAAACAAAAAGGTTAAAGAGATCGCAATTACCGAGACGATGGTCAAGAATCGCGATCTGACAGTCCCGATGTTGCTGGAGAAGGCTGGGTAATCTAGATCATGGAGTAAGCAGTGAAGCAATTGCTTGGCACGCTCCAGTACATTATTCAACATCCGCTGAACAATTCAGATCGTCGAGGATCCCTCCTGCGCTATGCAAAGTGGCAGGTCGGAAGTCGTCTCGTTCCGGGGCCTGTTATTGTGCCCTTTGTCAACGACACCGTTTTTATTGCCTCCCCAGGAATGACGGGGGTTACGCAAAACATCTATACCGGACTTAGCGACTTTTTCGATTGTGCCTTTCTTCTTCACTTGCTACGAGCTGACGATCTCTTTGTCGATGTGGGCGCAAATGCTGGAATTTACACTGTGCTTGCCGCTGGAGCCATTGGCTCAACGGTCATCTCCGTGGAACCGATCCCACAAACGTTTGAAAAACTATGCGCTAATATTCGGATAAACAGTGTCTCCGATAAAGTTGCAGCTCATAATATTGGACTTGGCAGCAAAGAAGCCATCTTGCGATTCACTTCCAGCCGAGACACAATGAACAAGGTAATCGACGATGTTCACTATGATGGCCCGTCGATCAATGTTCGGGTGTCTTCTCTCGACATGGTTCTCCAAAACAAAGTCCCTCAACTCATCAAAATAGACGTCGAGGGATGGGAATCAGAGGTCATTGCTGGCTCGACCTTGACTCTTAAAAATCCCTCTTTACTCGGCCTCATCGTCGAAATGAATGGTTCTGAAACCGGATTGAATGAGAATGAACGCTCTGTCCATGAATGTCTATCAGCAAATGGCTTTAGTCCTTGTACCTACAATCCTGTGACCCGCTCCCTCACTCCAATCCCGTCAAAAAATAAGGGAGGAAACAATACGCTTTATGTGAGGGATGTATCACAAATAGAGGCTCGCCTGAAATCGGCGCCGCACTTCCGTGTTGTAAATAAGAGCTTCTGAGATTCGGACACTATAAATCTGAACACTCCCAAAAATCAGGCGTTACAATCAGCTGAGGCGGATACTGTAGGGATGCATCCTTGCATCTCTCTATGCGTCTAATCGGGAGGACAATGAGCAACGCAACCAAAGAAACTCTCAGCGGCAGCACCCAGAAACTTCCGATGATGCCGATCCGTGACATGGTCATCTTTCCTCACATGATGACGCCGTTCGTCGTTGGTCGCGAATCCAGTGTAAGAGCATTGGAAGAAGCGCTCTCCGGGGATCGCAAGATCTTTTTAGCAACGCAGCATGACGCCTCGGTCGATGAGCCGACAGCCGACGATATTTATGCCACCGGAACAATCGGTAACATCGTACAGAGCGTCAAGATGCCCGACGGCAATATCAAGGTTCTGGTCGAGGGTGTCGAGCGAGCCCGCTCTGTAGAGGTCAATGACTCCGACGGTTTCTTTGTTGCCACTGTTCGTACGGGCAAAACACAACTCGAGGCGACGCCACAGGTCGAACAGCTGATGCAGCGGGTTCATTCCTTGTTCGAGCAGTACGTTAAGCTGCAGCAGTCTTTGAACTATGAGACGATGGCCGCCAGCGTTCGCCTGGACGAGCCCTCCAAACTCGCCGACACGATCGCTGCCAATCTACAGCTTCCGATCGAGGAGAAGCAGCAGCTCCTGGAGGTCTTTGATCCGGAGCAGCGTCTGGCGCGGGTGGCCGATGTGCTTGACCTGGCAATCGAAAAGCTGAACATGGACCGCACCATCCAGTCGCGCGTAAAGCGCCAGATGGAAAAGGCGCAGAAAGAGTACTACCTCAACGAGAAGATTAAGGCTATCCAGAAAGAGCTTGGGCGCGGCGAAAAGTCGGAGTTTGACGATCTGCGAAAGAAGATCGAAGCCGCCGGTATGCCGAAGGATGTTCAGGAGAAGTCGCTCCAGGAATTGAAGAAGCTGGAAGCGATGCCTCCCATGTCGGCCGAGTCTACGGTTTCGCGAAACTATTTGGATTGGCTTCTGGCCGTGCCGTGGAAGAAGCGCTCCAAAGAAATTCGTTCGATTGAGCATGCAGAAAATATTCTGAACGAAGACCACTATGGGCTGGAAAAGATCAAGGAACGCATTCTTGAATTTCTCGCAGTCCGTCAGTTGGTGAAGAACCCGAAAGGCTCCATTCTGTGCTTCGTTGGGCCTCCAGGCGTTGGAAAAACCTCTCTCGGGATGTCGATTGCCAAGGCAACCGGTCGTAAGTTTGTTCGCATGTCGCTGGGTGGCGTGCGTGATGAAGCCGAAATTCGCGGCCATCGCCGGACATACATTGGTGCTCTTCCCGGGCAGATTCTTCAATCGATGAAGAAGGCTGGCACAAAAAACCCTGTCTTCATGCTCGACGAGATCGACAAGATGGCATCGGACTTCCGCGGCGATCCGGCCAGTGCTCTGCTCGAGGTACTTGACCCCGAACAGAACACATCGTTCCAGGACCACTATCTCGACGTTGAATACGATTTGTCGCAGGTACTTTTCGTGGCTACTGCGAACGTGCTGCACACGATTCCAGGGCCTCTGCAGGACCGCATGGAGATTCTGCGGCTGCACGGCTACACCGAGCTTGAGAAGCTGGAAATCGCGAAGCAATACCTGGTCAAGAAGCAGCGTGAAGGGACCGGCCTGACCGAAAAACAGATTGTCTTCGAAGACGAAGCGATTCGCCAGATCATCCGCGCTTATACGCGCGAGGCAGGCGTCAGAAATCTCGAACGCGAGATCGGGAATGTATGCCGTAAGGTCGCTCGCCGCGTCGTAAAGAATGGCTCCACTCACAAAGAGGTGGTCACGGCAGAGAACCTGTCTGATTTGCTGGGCGTAGCCAAGTTTCGCGACTCCCAGGTACATGAGAAGAGCGAAGTTGGCCTCGTCACGGGCCTCGCCTGGACAGAGGTCGGCGGCTCAATCCTTCAGACTGAAGTCCAGGTTCTGGATGGCAAGGGCAAGCTCACCACAACAGGCCAGCTTGGCGATGTGATGCAGGAGTCTGCACAAGCAGCTCTGAGCTATATCCGTTCCCGCTCTCATCAGCTTGGTCTCAGCAAAGACTTTTATCGCAACGTCGACATCCATGTGCACGTTCCGGAGGGCGCAATCCCCAAGGATGGTCCATCGGCTGGCATTACCTTGGCCACGGGACTCGCAAGCGCACTGACCGGAATCAAGGTCCGCCGCGATATTGCAATGACCGGAGAGATTACGCTTCGCGGAAAAGTGCTTCCCATCGGCGGTCTGAAGGAAAAGCTGCTGGCCGCACATCGTGTAGGAATCTTCGAAGCCATCTTGCCGGAAGAGAATAAGAGGGACCTTCCAGACCTTCCTGAGCTTTTGAAGACCTCGATGAAGTTGCACTTTGTCGAAGATATGGATCAGGTGCTACAGATTGCCTTGGAAGGAAAGCTGCCAGAGTTGACGGATGAGCAACCGGAAGCGATCTCTTCTGTACTTCCCAATAAGATCGAGATTTCGCAGCCTGTCTCCCGACAGTGACCACGGGATTTCCTTTTCTCTATGGTCGGCTCCTGGAAGAGCCGGCCATTTCATTTGCATTTAAACTGCACGTTTCCCACTGATGAAATGCATAATGACGGAGAGAATTGCAAATAACAAGAGCAGATGGACCAGGATTCCTACAGTCTTGAAGACCAGAAAACTTGTGATCCAGATTACGAACAAAACAACAGCTAGGATAAGAAACATTTCGTTTCCCTTCTTCTCGCAGTAAGTCTCCTCACGAAATAAGAGACAAAAAGAGTCTGAGAATGTTGTCCGACGGAGGAATCTTCTTGGTTCTTCATTATTAGCGAGCAAGATAACGTGTTTTCGCCTATCATGCATCTACTAAAAGTCGATTGATCACATCCACCGAGGAGGCTCGATGCTCGTTCTTTTGATCATTCTGCTTATATTGGCATTCGGTGCATATCCAGCATGGCCGCACAGTCGGAATTGGGGCTACTACCCTAGTGGGGGCCTGGGACTGGTTATTCTCATCGTGCTGCTTGTCCTGCTTCTTGAGCATGGAATCTAGCAAACATAAATCCTCTAAAAAGAGAGGGGCGCCACTGAGGCGCCCCCTTTTCACTTCTGCTAAAGATCAGCAGCCGCCTGCTATCGATGGGATCAACATAATCTCATCCCCATCCTGAAAGGCGTAAGTCTCTCCGCCGAGAAAGCGAATGTCTTCGTCGTTGACATAGATATTGATGAAGCGGCGCAGCTTGCCGTCATCATCCTTGATCTGCGTTCCCAGCGCGGGAAAGGTGCGATCGATGTCCGACAGAAGCGCTGGAAGGTTTTCCGCCGACGAATCGAACTGCTTGCGTCCGTCCGTATGACGAGTAAAAGCGGTAGGAAGGGTTACTTTAACTGCCATGATCAGTTTTCTCCTGCTGCAACAAGTGCGGGTTCGGCTATGCCATCCAACTCGCGAAGGTAGGCGTCGAAATCGGCCAGGCGAGGACGAATCGCACGCTCCTGCTGATAATGTCCTGCCAGCGCGTCGGTCGTCTTGAGTCCATTGCCTGTAATCACGCTGACGGTAATCTCGTCGGGTGAAATTCTTCCGTGGGAGTAGAGACGTGCTGTCACGGCTGTGGTGACACCACCCGCAGTCTCTGTAAAGATGCCTTCCGACTCGGCGAGTTCCTGGATTCCGGAGACAACCTCGATGTCGGAGACATCCTCGGCCCATCCGCCTGTCTGTCGAATCATCTTGGCGGCAGCTGGACCATCTGCCGGGTTTCCGATCGCGAGCGAGCGGGCAATCGTATTCGGACGCTGCGGTTCGATGTAATCCCAACCCTGCTTGACTGCATGCGAAATCGGAGAGCATCCAGTAGCCTGCGCGCCAAAAAAGCGGACGGGCTTGTCCTCGACCAGACCGAGGTAGATCAGTTCCTGGAATGCTTTTCTGATCTTGCGAATCAGCGATCCCCCTGCCATCGGGACGACAACATTGTCGGGAAGGCGCCAACCCAGCTGCTCTGCAATCTCATACCCAACGGTCTTCGAACCTTCCGCGTAATACGGGCGTAGATTGACGTTTACGAAGCCCCAGTTGTATTCGTCCGCGATCAGAGTGCAAAGGCGGTTGACATGATCGTAGTTGCCATCGATACGCACCAGACGAGCGCCGTAGACCTGCGTGTTGAGGATCTTCGCCGGCTCAAGGTCTGCGGGAACCAGAATACATGCCTTCAATCCAAGCCGCACGGCCTGTGCCGCAACAGCGTTGGCAAGGTTGCCTGTGGAGGAGCAGCCGACCGTGTCAAAACCAAATCCTTGTGCGTTGGCCAAGGCAACTGAGACGACTCGATCCTTGAAGCTGAGCGTGGGAAAGCAGACTGCATCATTCTTGACGTAGAGATTGTTTGCGCCAATGCGCTTTCCTAAACGCTTTGCACGAACCAGAGGAGTGAAGCCAACTGGAAGGTCCGGGTCACATCCCTTCGGAATCGGCAGCAGCGTCGCATAGCGCCAGATATTTGCCGGTCCTTTCGCTATCGCTTCTCGAGTAAAGACGCCGCGTGCAGAGTCGAGATCGTACATCACCTCAAGAGGTGCCAGACAATCTGGGCATGCTGAGAGGGGCTGGTTCCCAAATCCCTTGCCGCACTCATTGCACTTCAACTCATACGCGGTCGACGTACACGAATAGCTCATTGACGCTCTCTCCCATGTGGAGGAGGTAAGGCTTTTTGACGTCTCTCATGGAAATCTACACATGCCGAAAGCACGTGCCAAGGGATGGATTTAAGATCGTGGGGATCTTCCTATTGGGTTCACCCCTCGAATCTCATGTTCCCCGTTTCCAGGAGAGAGTTGACACCGGTCGCCCGAAATAATGGTTTCAGGCCGGTTGTCGTGGCGTCATAGGGCTCGTCCCTCAACCACTCTTCATGAAATTCGCGCCTGATTCGAAATCTCTTCCGATTCAGACTGAATATATCTTTTTTAGCATAAGTAAACCCGCTCGGCAAGTTGTCCCTGGAGTATCTACTTCTGTTCGTTAAAAATGTCGCGAACTCCATCGACAAAAGCCGCAGGGTCAAATTCGGTGCGCAGAATTTCGTCCGGACAGTCGGTCATGATCGCCACCCGCCAGTTGCAGACAAAAGCTACTCTCTGCTCTGATTGCGCCGTTTTTATCTCGGAGCAAAGAGTCTCAGCGGCATGAATCCCCGATTCCCCCTCAACGTCGATGAGCACCAGGTCATAGTGTTTTGCCCAGAACATGTGTAGTGCATCTTTCATATGCAGGGTCGAGTCCACGTCAAAGCCTGAGATGCGAAGAATTTGGTCCCGCAGCGGCAGCAACATCTCTCGGTTGCATACATGCAAAATTGTAGGTTTTGTAAGCTCGTTTTCCATGGCAGTCTCCCACCCACCGACTCAAGGGCTCAAAACTTCGCCAGGACGAACGTAGGCACAGCTTTGCCTGAAAATATTGGCCAGTTGTGTAGATCTATTATCTCACCCTTGCTGAGGGTCGTAATTCAGGCTCTGACTGAGCCAGCGCTCGACCTCGGCAACGGTCATGCCCTTCCGTTCATGGTAGTCCGCTACCTGGTCACGGTCGATCTTACCCAGGCTGAAATAGCGCGATTCCGGGTGAGCGAAGTAAAGCCCGCTGATGCTCGACCCGGGCCACATCGCAAAAGACTCCGTAATCTGGATCCCGGTGTTCTTTTCTACATCCAGCAGTTCCCAGATTGTTCCCTTCTCCGTATGGTCGGGACAAGCCGGATAGCCTGGAGCCGGCCGGATACCGCGATATTTCTCGTGGATCAAGTCATCGTTGCTGAGCTTCTCGCTGCGGCCATAGCCCCACTCCTCACGGACACATTTATGCAGACACTCTGCAAATGCTTCAGCAAGTCTGTCGGCGACAGCCTCTGCCATGATGGCCATGTAATCGTCATTGCTGGCGCGAAGATGTTCGCACCAGTCCTTCAAGCCGATTCCACTGGTCACGGCAAAAGCACCGATATGGTCAGCGAATCCCGTCTCTTTCGGAGCAATAAAGTCCACGAGCGACCGGCATGGCTCACTGCCTTCACGGTTGACCTGCTGCCGCAGAAAGTGAAAACGGGTCAACTCTGCAGAGCGTGTGCTGTCGGTATAGAGAACGACATCATCGCCCATCGCATTCGCGGGGAAAAGACCGTAGACTCCACGCGCGGTAATCAGCTTCTCTTCAATAATGCGATCCAGCAGCGCATTCCCCTCCTGGAACAACTGGCGCGCCTGGGATCCATACTCTTCATGCTCAAAGATTCGGGGATAGACTCCCTTCAATCCCCATGCGTGGAAGAACGGGGACCAGTCAATGAACTCGCGCAAGGTTGCAAGGGGAAAATCATCGAGCACTCTTACGCCCGTGAACGATGGCGCGGGAATATCTTCCGTCCGCCATTCAATGGGAGTTCGTCTTGATCGAGCTTCCGTCAGAGGAACCGCCTTCAGGCGAGGCGCAGCATGGGCCTTGCGAACGGCTTCATATTCAGCGCGGTGCTGCTCAACAAATGCATCTCTGTTCTCTTCGCTAAGCAGGCTCGTGGATACAGGAACCGCGCGGCTGGCATCGACGACATGCACAACAGGAGCGCTGTAATGCGGCGCAATCTTGATCGCAGTATGCGCGCGGCTAGTGGTGGCGCCTCCGATGAGAAGAGGCTGCTTGAACCCCTGGCGCTCCATCTCGCGAGCGACGTGCACCATCTCATCCAGAGACGGAGTAATCAGACCGCTCAAGCCAACGATGTCGGCCCTCACCTCTTTGGCGCGTTCCAGAATCTTTTCCGCCGGAACCATCACACCGAGATCGATGACCTCATAGTTGTTGCACGCCAGCACCACACCAACGATGTTCTTCCCGATGTCGTGGACGTCACCCTTCACTGTGGCGAGCACAATCTTCCCCTGCGTCCTGACCTCATAACCTGCCGCAGCCAGCTCTCGCTTCTCCTCTTCCATAAAGGGGGTCAGGTAGGCCACAGCCTTCTTCATCACGCGGGCAGATTTGACCACCTGCGGCAGAAACATCTTGCCAGCGCCAAACAGATCGCCGACAACACCCATGCCATCCATCAGAGGTCCTTCGATCACCAGCAATGGCCGCCCCAGCTTGGCGCGAGCTTCTTCGGTGTCAGCCTCAATGTAGGCGTCGATCCCTTTGACCAGAGCGTGGGTCAGGCGCTCTTCTACCGTGCCGCTGCGCCACGCCTCAGCCTTCTTCTCCGTTGCTACCGCGTCGGTGCCTGCTGCTTTGAGGGCTTCTCCAAAATCGACGAGTCGTTCGGTAGCATCAGGACGGCGATTGAGCAACACATCCTCAACCATCTCCTTCAGTTCGGGCTCAATCTCCTCATAGATCTCCAACTGGCCGGCGTTGACGATCCCCATATCCAGCCCTGCAGCAATCGCGTGATACAGAAATGCTGCGTGCATCGCCTCGCGAACCTTGTTGTTTCCGCGAAAGCTGAACGAGATATTCGAGATGCCACCCGAAACCTTGGCGTTCGGAAGATTGGATTTGATCCAGCGTGTGGCATTGATGAAGTCAACAGCGTAGTTGTTATGCTCCTCCATGCCCGTAGCAACGGTCAGGACGTTCGGATCGAAGATAATGTCTTCCGGCGAAAGTCCTACCTCAACCAGAATGCGATAAGCACGTTCACAGATACGGATCTTGTCCTCATATGTGGCGGCCTGCCCTTGCTCGTCAAACGCCATCACGACCACAGCAGCGCCGTACTTCAGAACCGTGCGGGCATTCTGACGAAACTTCTCCTCGCCTTCTTTCAAAGAAATTGAGTTGACGATTCCCTTGCCTTGAAGGCACTTCAGGCCAGCTTCTATGACTTCCCACTTGGAGGAATCGACCATAAAGGGAGCCTTCGCAACCTCCGGCTCGCTGGCCAGCAGTTGCAGAAAGCGAGTCATCGCGGTCACACCATCGATCATGCCCTCATCCATGCAGATGTCGAGCACATTCGCGCCATTCTCCACCTGCTGCCGCGCGATGCTTACAGCTTCTTCGTACTTCCCGTTTTTGATGAGCTTGGCGAACTTTGGCGAGCCGGCAACGTTCGTCCGCTCGCCGATCATGATGAAGACGTTCTGTTGCTGCGTGAACGGCTGCGATCCTGAAAGACGGAGTGGACGAAACTTCTGACTTGCTAAGGTTCCTTCGCTCATGCTCACGCTGCAGCCTCAATCCGGTGGATTTGTCGCGGAGCCTTCCCCTCAAGCGCCTTCGCAATCGCCGCAATGTGCTCAGGAGTATTCCCGCAGCAGCCGCCTGCGAAGTTAATCAGGCCACCGCTCGCAAAATCGCCAAGGTAACGCCCCATGTCCTCGGGGTTGAGATCGAATCCCGTCGGCGAAAGAGGATTGGGTAATCCCGCATTTGGATAAGCCGAAACCGCAACATCAGCCTTCGAAGACAGTTCTTCTAAAAAGGGATACATCAGATCCGGCCCCAATGAACAGTTCAGTCCAACCGAGAGAGGCTTGGCATGTTCCACTGCATTCCAGAAAGCTTCGACCGTCTGGGCAGAAATCATCGTTTCGCCACCACGTCCCACGGCAGCCGAGATCATGATCGGCAGCTCTCTTCCCTGCGCCGTCAAACCGTCCTCGTCGAAAACCTCTCGAATGGCGACCAACGCAGCTTTGGCGTTGAGCGAATCGAAGATCGTCTCGATCAGAAGCAGGTCAGAGCCTCCAGCAATCAGCGCGCGCACCTGCTGCGCATAAGCCTTCTTCACCTGATCAAAGGTCACCACCCGGAAGCCGGGATCGTCGGCATCCGGCGAGTTCGACAACGACACGGTCAACGGTCCAATGGCTCCTGCCACAAAGCGCTGGCGCCCAGTCTCATTCGCAACGCGGTCCGCCCACTCGCGGCACTGACGAGAGGATTGCTCGTTGATCTCCCAGGCCAAATCGTCGAGAAAACGATCATCAACGATCTTCTGGTAAAACTCAGGGTCCTTCCGGCCACCATGCTCTCGCGGATCATCCACAAAAAACTCGCTCTGCGAGATGCTCGTCGCTCCAAATGTATTTGTCTCGATAATGTCTGCCCCAGCCTCCAGAAACCGGCGATGGATATCGCCGATCATCTTCGGCTGTGTCAGAGAGAAGAGATCACCATTATTCAGCAGGTCCTTCTTCGCACCCTTAAAACGCTCTCCCCTGATGTCCGCTTCCTTCATGTCATAGGTACGGATGGTCGTACCCATCGCGCCATCAATAATGGCAATTCGGTTCTCGAGAATTTTTTCCAGAGGATGCTGACGGTTCGTGGTCATCTTAATCTGACGTCCTTCAGGCGCTATACGATGCAAACTCACATCAACGGGCGCATTCGCGATCCGTTATCTTGATGTCTCTTGTAGCTTTAGGCCAGAACCTCTGCCTTGTCCTTATCCGACTGCACAACATCGGGAACATGTGGACCAGGAACCAGCAGGTCTTCCTTGCGCATCACAAGCGTCGTCGCATTCAGCGATGCCAGCTCAAAACCGTGTCCATGTGTAATTGCGTCCGTTGGGCAAGCCTCTACGCAGTAACCACAAAAGATGCAGCGGTTGTAGTCGATGTTGTAGACCTTGGCGTAACGCTCTGCGCTCGAGATGCGATGCTCGGCTGTATTCTCAGCAGCTTCGATATAAATACAATTGGAAGGACAAGCAGCCGCACATAGAAAGCAGGCTACACACTTCTCCAGGCCATTCTCATCGCGTTGAAGCTGGTGTTTGCCACGGAACCGCTCTTGAAACTTCGCGCCGCGCATCGGTCCTTTGCCGTCCGGATAGTTCTCAACCTCAGTCGGCTGAAAGGCTTCCTTCAGAGTAACGCTCATTCCTTTGGCGATAGCAGCGGCATTGCGAATGATGGACATAGGTTAAGTATAGCCTGTACAAAAGAACCGAAAAGTACTTGTCTTAGGACAACCATGAGAATCTCTCGTTTTGCCGTTATCCTTGCCCTGGTTCTGTCTCCGACCAACAACTTCCTTTACAGCCAAACGCCAGCAGGACATGAGCACAAAAAGGCCATTCCCTCCACGGAGCTGCAACTCACGATCGACGGTAAAACCACAACCGTAACTCAGGCCGAATTGGCCGTTCTGCCGCAAAAGAGCGTTACCGTACACAACCCGCACACACAAAAAGACGAAACCTATACTGGAGCAGCCTTGGGAGATCTGCTTGCAAAACATGGCTTCGCCGTGGGGCAGGCAACTCACCGCACAATGCTGCGCAGTTATATCACTGCCGAGGGAACAGACAAGTACTGGGTCTTGTACTCCGTGACCGAAATCGAACCGTCGGAACACTCTGCCGACGTCATTATCGCTACTTCGATGAATGGTCAGCCGCTTGGCGAAGATGGACAGCTCAAACTCGTTGCCAGCGCCGACAAGAAACCTCAACGCTGGGTCCGAAATCTTGCAGCAATTCGTCTGGTGACCGTCGCGGAATAATCAGCTGCGCGCCGAGTGCATAATCGATTCCACGCGCTCGACGATCAACTCGACCTGACGGTCATTGTGATAACCATCCTGCTGCGCCCGCCTCTGTCCAGCGGTGGCGATACGTGCCCTGGCCTCTTCGTCCGGCAGGTAGCGACGGATCTTCTCGGCGAGTTCGTCAAAGCCGGTAAAGAAGATCGCCTCTTCTCCTTCCACAAACCGGTCCATATGCCCCTGGGAGCGCTCGGCGAGCAGAAACCCTCCGCAGGCCGCAATCTCAAAGCTCTTATGGACAAACTCGTCCTGGTTGGAGTGAGTGATAAAGCTCAGATTAATCTTCGATCGCCAGATCGCCTCCCGATACTGCTGTCGGTATAACTCTCCTTCGCGATAGAGCTTCGAAAACGCCTCTGGTCCAAGTGCGCGTCGCCATTGCCGTCCATTGCCTGAGATCGTCACCCCAAACTCATTTGACAGCCGTGCCAGCGTATCGGCGCGATCGTCATACGGCGTGCCAACGAACGATACCTCCCGGTCGCGGTCCCGATCCGACCACCCCTCTGGCGGGGGGAAATGGATCGTAGGCTCATACGCCGTCTGGATCTTGATGACGTCTCTTGCGCCTCGCGAGCGATAATCGGCGATATTTTTATCGCGTTGCACGACGTGGAGATCGTAATGGGGGATGCTCTTCATATACACCCTCCAACCCGGATCCTGACGTGGACCAAAGGGGTTGTCGATCATATAGCTGACGAGCGTAATCCCCATCCCACGAAGCCGGTCAAGAGTACGGGGGCGCATCCACAGCAGCTTATCGGCCCAGAGCACGTCGGGGCGCTCCCGCTCAGCAAGCTCAATCACATCCCGGTTAAACCGGTCTACGTGCGGCCCCAGCACCGCTCGGTATACGATGCGGTGCAATAGGGGATTTTGAGGCATGTAAGGGAGGAAATTCAGGGGAACGATCTCGTGTCCCAGGCGCTCCAGCGCCCATTGCCGGTACAACGCCGAGTCGTTCGGAGAAAGGCTCGCAGCGTAAAGAATCTTCATTCGTCTTCGATTATCTACGATTCCTGCCTATGAAATGAATTGCACTGCAATGTGAATCTTCGTAGAACTCGCCATTTCCCAATCTGCCGGGCCAAAGTGTATGGTGTCACTCATGCAATCCTTCCCCTCGATGGAAGGAGAAAAGCGGCATGGAGGCTCAATCTTGACAATCGAGGCAAGCACAAGCACACTGCCATCATCGCTGTTGTCTGCCATTGACGACGGGCACATAGGAATCTCAAGGATAGTCTTGGCCGACTCAACGACAAGCCGCGTTAGTTACACGTTGGATTCAACCCTGGATAGCGTCAATAAGGTTGAACAGACAGCTGAGCAGTACGCCCAGCGCGCTGGCTTTGATGAAGAGACGATTCCCTATATCGCCATGGCAGTGCGCGAAGCGACAGTCAATGCCGTCTTGCACGGAAACGCCTACGATACCAACAAGCACATCACGGCATCGTTTGAAACCACCGCCGAAGACCTCGTGATCCGCATCACCGACCAGGGGCCAGGATTAGATCCGACCACCCTTCCGGACCCCTTGGCGCCAGAGAACATCTTGCGGGGATCGGGACGCGGCATCTTTTTGATTCGGGCCTTTATGGATGAGGTAAACTTTCGCCAGTTACATCCTGGCACCGAGTTGACCCTCATCAAGCACCGCACACCCGCGAAGTCGGGGACCTAAGGAGAACAGTAAACATGAGCATGAAAGTATCTACTCGCCAAGTGGACGGCGTCACCATTCTGGATTTGAGCGGACGTATTACCCTCGGCGAAGGCAGTGTAACGATTCGCGATGCAGTCCGCGACCTTTTGGCTAAAGGACAGCAGAAGATTCTGCTCAACCTGGCCGATGTGAACTACATCGACAGCTCGGGTATTGGCGAGCTGGTCAGCGCCTTCACCACGGTCAAGAACGCCGGTGGCGAACTAAAGCTGCTGAATCTCACCAAGAAGGTTCAGGACCTGTTGCAGATCACCAAGCTCTATACCGTCTTCGACGTGCGCGATGACGAGGCTTCTGCAATCTCTTCCTTCACCCGCTAAATTTTCTTCCATAAGAAAGGCCGTTGCTGATGGGCAACGGCCTTTCTTCGTGCCAAGGTTCAATCGGCTTCTACTTATTTAGAGAAGTCGACCTTGGGCGCGACACTGTTCTCCGGGTTCCCCCTGAAATACTCGTCACGGTAGTGGAAGCCAGCCATGCCGGCCCAGATGCTGTTGGGGAACTGCCGGACGTAGACATTGTAGTCCTCCAGCACCCGGTTGTATCGCTGCCGTTCGACCGCAATCCTGTTTTCCGTTCCCGCCAGTTCGTCATTCAGCCGCATGAACTGGTCGTTGCCCTTCAGGTTGGGATACTGCTCCTGTAGCCGGAAGAACGGCCCCAGGGCGACATCCAGCTTGCGGTTGGCATCGATGTTAGCCGAATGGTCAGAACCAGCCGCCAACACACCTGCACGGGCATTGGCGATATTCGTAAGAACGCTGGACTCTTCCGCCACATAACCTTTCACCGAAGCCACCAGGTTCGGAATCAGGTCCAGACGCCGCTGCTGCACCACGTTAACCTGCGAATAGGCTTGGTTGATCGCTTCGTTCTTTTGCACCAGAGTATTTTTGGTGCTCACGTAACTTCCGCCTGCAAAAAGCAGCAGAAGGATGATGAGGCCAACAACACCCAAAACAATCCATAAAGGCTTCATGTTTTCTAGTATTCCCCTCTCTGAGCTTGGTTTACGGGCCGAGGTGCTATCGTATCACCCCGCCAGTACTCACTTGTTATGACATCTCTGCGCGGCCCCTGAACGGTACTTCTAAAAGCTGGCTCCCCCACCTCCGGAGCGACCACCACCAAACCCGCCAAATCCTCCACCGCCGCCACCGCCACCCCAACCATCGCGGTCGTCGCCACCTCCACGGTAATACCCTCCTCTCCCGCCGCCCATAATATTCCCAAGAAGAAAGAAGATGAGCCCCAGGTTGCCTGTACGAGCCAGGAAGAAGAGAAGAAGCAGAATCACTCCGCCGCCGATCAGAACCTGGGTCAAGCTAAGAGGCGTAGGTTCTTCTCGGACTGGCTGCCTGCGATACTGCTGTCCTGGAATCGTCAGCGCCACCCCTGCATCGGCAGCAATGATCGACGCAAGCTGCCTTACCCCCAGAGGAACGGCCGTGTCGTAGTCTCCCTGATTGGCCGCAGGAACCATGGAACGCCCAATATCACCGACCTTGGCGTCATTCAGGATGCCCTCAAGCCCATAGCCCACCTCAATGCGGCCACGCCTCGGGTGCATGACAAGGACCATCAACACACCGCGATCGTCCTTATTTCCGACTCCCCATTTGTCTTCCAGTTCAGTGGCAAACTCTTCGATCGTCTGGTCGTCATCCAGCGTCTTGATGGTGACAACGGCGATCTGCGCATGCGCCTGGCGATCTACCTGACTGCACAGCGTCTCCATCTGCTGCTTCGTTGCAGGCGAAAGCACTCCCGCAAAATCGTTGATATAGCCGGTGGGAGCCGGAAGAGATTTCACCGACTCAGCCGACACTGCCAGTGGCAACACCAGCAGTACAACGATCCCCAACCATCGTGTGATTCGGTTCATCGTCTGGTTATTCTACGCTCGCAATCAAAACACAGCACTATATCCACTATTGGGCCGAAGGAGGCATCTGCCCAGAGCTTACTTCGGGTTTGGGACGATGTCCTGGCATTGGAATTCCCCGGTCATGCGCCATCTTGTCCACCATCACCATGTGATCGTGAATCAGTCGCGCTCCGCGATCTGCAACATTCTTCACCTCTGAATCCGTCGTGCTGGTGGATGCTATCCGAAACTCACGTAGGTCCTCGTGGTGGTCTTTCACCATATAGGCGATATATTCCTTGTCGAAATCCTCTCCCGAAAGTCCATTCAGCTTCTCGTACTCAGTTTGGTCTGCCTTCCCCATCTTCTTCGGCAACATCGTACCGATGGTATCCGCCAGCTCAGCCATCTCCTTGTTCAGTTGAGTGTGATCATCGACCATCTTTTGTCCAAACGACTTCACATCTTCGCTCGCCCCCTTCTCCGAAGCCAGCTTCCCTAACTGAACATCGCCCAGCCCACCTTCCGCTGCCTTCCGAACAAACATCTTGTCCTTCATGTGTTGAATCGTGTCATTTGGAGCTCCACTGGAGTCCTGTAGCGATGTCGTCGGGGCCTGCACCCGCCCCGGCTGATTCGGCTGCGTCTGAGAAGCAGGAATTCCCATCGGATCGGATTGCGCCAGAATCGTGGGCGTCAGGCCAAGCACAGAACTAAATACAAACATAGAGAGAATACGAGTCATAGAGCCCCCTTTGGTCGATCATTGTAGCCCTATCTCCGCAGCAATAATCAACCTGATTGTTGGTGCCTCCGCGAAGCCTAAAGGTTGCCCTAAAATCTCTCCACAGAACACGATATCCTTGCAGGAACATGGAAAAGACACTCTCGTCCGTCACTCCACCGGTAGCCCGCCGCGACCCCTCACCGACCACGATTCACGGCCAGGTTCTCGAAGACGATTACCGCTGGATGCGCAACAAGGATTCCGCCGAAGTCATCGAGTACCTCGAAGCCGAGAACGCCTACACCAGTGCGTTCATGAAGCCTACCGAGGATCTCCAGGCAAAGCTCTATACCGAGATGCTCTCCCACATCAAGGAGACTGACGAGTCTGTTCCCTTCCGCTTCGGCGACTGGTACTACTACACGCGCACTGTCGAAGGCAGCCAGTATGCCATCCACTGCCGTCGAAAGGCCATTGGCGAAATCTACGACGCCACTCAACCAGAGCAAATCATCCTCGATGTCAACCAGCTCGCAGTCGATCAGCCCTTCATGGCTGTAGGAGCCATGGTCGTAACCCCTGATGGCGAAAAGCTGGCTTACTCCACCGACAATACCGGCTTCCGTCAGTACACCCTTCACATCCGCAATCTGACCACCGGCTCCGATTACCCCGATACCGCAGAACGCGTCGGCTCGATCGCCTGGGCCGCCGATTCGCACACGCTCTTTTACACAACTGAAGATGAGGTCACCAAGCGCCAGGACAAGCTCTTCCGCCATCGTCTCGGCGACAACAACATCGACGATGCCATGATCTACGAGGAACGCGACGAGCGCTTCAATATCGGCGTCGGTAAGACCCGCGACGGCAAATATCTACTCATGGAGGCCGGGAGCCACACCACCAGCGAGTGCAGCTATCTCCCCGCCGATACTCCCGGCGGCGTCTTCCTCGTCATTGCCCCTCGCCAGGACGAGCAGGAGTACTCTGTCGACCATCGCAACGGACTCTTCTATATCCGTGTCAACGACACCGGAAAAAACTTCCGCGTCGTCACTGTCCCTGTCGACGGAGGAAGTCGAGAAGCCTGGACGGAGCTGCTTCCGGAGGACAAGGAAGCTCCACTTGAAGATTTCGAGGTATTCGACTCATTCTGCGTCATCTCCAAACGGGTGCAAGGACTCCCCACACTCGCCGTCTCACAACTCTCCGCCAATGGAAGCCTCGAAACTCCTAGCGAGATCAGCTTCCCTGAGCCTGCCTATACCGCAATGGCTCACATCAACCGCGAATTCGTCACCACGAAGTTCCGTTACAGCTACCAGTCCCTCGTCTCCCCTGCCTCGGTCTACGAGTACGACGTCGCCACGGGAGCCTCCACATTACTCAAGGAGCAGGAGATCCCCGGGGGCTTCGATCGCTCCCACTATGCCTCCGAGCGTCTCTGGATCACTGCCAGCGATGGCGTTCGCGTTCCAGTCTCACTCGTCTATCGCCGCGACCAATTCCATAAGGACGGAACGAATCCGCTCTATGTCTACGGATACGGCTCTTATGGCTATCCTCTTCCTGTCAGCTTCAGTCCCGCTCGTCTGTCCTTGCTCGATCGTGGTCTGGTGTTGGCCTACGCCCACATCCGCGGCGGCGGCGACCTCGGCGACACCTGGCACGATGCTGGAAAGATGATGGTCAAGCGCAACACCTTCACCGACTTCATCGCCATCGTGGAAGCTCTCGTCACTCAGGGCTATGGCGCAAAAAATCGAGTCGCCATAGAAGGCGGCAGCGCGGGAGGCCTGCTCATGGGTGCTGTGGTCAACCTGCGACCCGATCTCTTCAGCGTCGTGCTGTCGCATGTTCCCTTCGTCGACGTCATGAACACCATGCTCGACGCCTCTCTGCCCCTCACTGTCGCCGAGTACGAAGAGTGGGGAAATCCTAACGAGCCCGAAGCCTTCGCCTACATGCGGTCGTACTCGCCGTACGACAATCTCAAACCCGGCGATTATCCCGCCATGCTGGTCAAAACCAGCCTCAACGACTCGCAGGTCATGTATTGGGAGCCCGCCAAGTACATCGCCAAGCTGCGAACCCTGAAGAAGAACGACACTCCCCTGCTCCTTCACATCAACATGGACGCAGGTCACGGAGGAGCCTCAGGCCGCTATGACTACCTCAAGGAGATCGCCTTCGACTACGCCTTTTTTCTCCTTGAGTTGGGAGCAGTTGAGGAAAGCAAGTCGTAACAACAGAATCCAACCGTCGTAGCCACAACCTCACTTGCAGGCGTATCGTATCCCGCAAGTGAGGTGCCGCTATGCTGAGGAGAGATTTCCTTCGCCGCACTGCCAAGGGCCTCGGTGCCGTTTGGCTCGCCAGCAACTCCCCTACCTCTACACTCGGTCTCGAACCTCTCGCGAAAAAAATCACAGCCCATGACGAGGTCACCCTCGGCAAGACCGGCATCCGCACCTCTCGTCTGGCAATGGGTACAGGAACTGTTGGATTCGGTGGTGCTTCCAACCAAACCCGTCTTGGCTCAAATCCCTTCACCCGTCTTCTTCTCGACGGCTACCACGAGAATGGACTTCGTTTCTTCGATACAGCCGACTCCTACGGCTCACACCCGAATGTTCGCGAAGCTGTAAAGCAGCTTCCGCGAGACAAAGTCGTCATCATGACCAAATCTGATATCCGCGAGCCTGACAGGCTTCGGAGTGCTCTCGATCGTTATCGCCGCGAACTCGGGACCGATTACATCGACATTCTTCTTATTCACTGCGTCACGGAAGGAGACTGGACCACACGCTATCGTGGCGCAATGGATGTACTCAGTGAAGCAAAGCAGAAAGGCATCATTCGTGCCCACGGCTGCTCCTGCCATACCATTGAGGCCCTCCGCGCAGCGGCAGCATCGCCTTGGGTCGAAGTTGATCTTGTTCGCCTCAACCCAATCGGCTCTCACATGGACGCGGATCCCGACACGGTTCTCAAAGAGATCAAAAAGATGCGCGCCGATGGCAAAGGAATCGTCGGCATGAAGATCCTCGGCCAGGGCGATCTTCGAGACCGCCCCGCCGAGGCCATTCGTTATGCACTTTCTACTGGGGTCCTCGATGCATTCACCATCGGAGCCGAATCGCGCAAAGAGCAGGACGATCTCACGCAGAAGATCGCCGCAGCATAACTAGCTGTCGTTCTTATGAAACCGCTCTTCTTCGCCTGCCACTAATCAGGTACACCGCAGCGCGCAGTTCCAGCAAGGGATCGTCGGAAGGTTCAATTCCATCCAATCGCGGAATTGGATCGAAGATGATCTGCTTCTGTTCTCGCTCGTTGTCGGCAACCAGCTCTGCTAACTCAATCGTCCCCAGATCGACCATCTTCCGCTCCGGCGGCCAGTGGACGGTTACATCGTCCACAAGATCACCGTCTTCTGCAACCTGAACCGTAATCTTGAACCGGATTGGCTCGTTTTTGATTCGGTCATTCAACTCGTTGAACAGGAAGTCTGGCCCCTTGCCCGCGGCTTCCTCGGCGCTCAGATGTTTCTCTCCGGCCTCGGGCAATATGAGATATCTTCCGAATCGACTGACTCCGTCTTTGTTCGTAAACTTCATCGCAGTCAGTCCAAAATAGCGCTCCTCGGCAAAACTTACCGGCATCGGCGTAATCGACTGCACAAACGCCAGCGCCTTTGGATGGCTCCCAATAAACTCCTGTACCTTGCCTTTGTCCGGCTGAGTCACCGCGCGCAAAAATTCCAGAAACTCCGTTCCGTTGGTCGCAGGAAATCCGTTCGCCGAATGCGACACAATGTCGGTATGAACATGCTCCGCCAGATGAAAACGAATCGCCATCCCACGTGGATCGGCTCCGGCATCGTTATCCGGAATCAGGGGAAGTCCAGTCGAATTTGAAAACCTCACCGTCACCGGCGTTGAGGCCTGTGTCACGTGCTGAGCTCTGGTTAGAGAAGTTGCTCCATCAGCAGGAGTGAATCGTCCTGTCAGCATCAGGCCCTTGGCGTGAGCTGGCCTGAAACCTGGGTGTGGGCCAAATACCTTCTCAAACTCCGTTAGGATCTCCTCACCTAGGGCAATCAACGTCTCATCATTTGGTAGTGGCATCGTTGCTCTCCTTCCTCGCAGACTAAATCACAATCCTCATCTGAGGATGAAGATGTCTTACCCGCTTCGCTACCATCGAGGAAGAATGATTTGGACAACCCGAAACTAATCAAACTTCCGTAACCATATGTTCCGCACCGAAATCTTGCTGGGTTGGCTTTCAATCTCAAATCCAATCAATCCCGACTGATTGTTCACCGAATCTTTGTTGTCATCAATAAACACTGCCATCAGTTGCCCATTCATGATGTGCATCATCACCCCACCCCGCGCAATAATCTCATAGTCGTTCCACTCATTCACCTTCACATAACCACCCAGCGCCTGCTTGTCGCCGATGTTCGCCACCAGACGGTTCGTCTGTCCCGGCAATGCCTGCGTTACCTGTCCGCGATAGGCAAGTATCCCCTGCATCGTATTCTCCGAGTACCACTGCCCCGTATACGATGCCGATCTCTCATTCACCGGAAACCAGAAGTCTGCCTGCGGCCCGGTCATCATGAACTTCAGGTCATACGGAGGCAGGCCCGCAGGTTGAGGTCGCGTCCAAGGCACACCCGTTACGCTCCGATACTGAATCCCGCCGCCTCCGCCCTTCTCAATCTTCATCTGCAGTTTCAGATCGAAGTCCTTCGCCTTCTCCCCGCGGTAGACGATGTAGTTATTCCCTTTCGGCTTGCCTTCAAACGTCTCCCCCACCATCACGCCATCTTCTACATGCCAGATGCTGGGATCGGCATCCCACCCATTCAGAGTCTTGCCGTCGAAGATTTGTTGGTATCCCGTATGTTCATTGATGTCATACGGCGCAGGATCATGGAACTTCGGCATTCCCGGCAGCTTCTCCCCATGCGGTCCAGCCTGCGGAGGACGCGCCGGTGGCGACTCCAGCGCTGATGGAACCACCTGAGCCATAAGCATCCCCGTACTCATCACAATCGCCGGAAGCAGGCAACAAACAGAATCAGCACACGAAAACCACCGCATAGATTTCATCCTCAAAATTGAGACGTTTCATTTTCCGACAAAAGTCTAGCGGAACAGAGGGTTCTTGCGACAGTTTGTCGTTATTTGGAAGATGTCATTCCGACCGAGGTTGACGCTCCTAAGCGGCAACGAAGTGGAGGTGCTGAGTGTACAGGGACATGCGTTTGACACTTGACATTTGGCTAGACTATACACAACCATATGGTTGTGGATAAATTGGGTACAACATTTGCGGCTTTGTCTGATCCAACCCGCCGGGCAATGATCGAGCGACTCTCCCACGGGCCAGCCTCTGTGCATGGATTGACAGAACCGTTTGCACTCTCACAGCAGATGATTTCAAAACATATTGCCTATCTGGTGCGGGCGCGGATCGTGATCAAGACGAAGCGTGGACGAGAGAGTGTCTGCACGCTCAGACCCGAGGCGATCAAGACAGTCAGCGACTGGGCGATTAGCTATCGCCGATTCTGGGAAGAGAGCTTCGACAAGCTGGATGTAGTTGTAAATCAAATGAAGAAAGAGGAGGCCTCAGATGGCAGAAAACACGGTTAGCGAAATTGAGCGGATGGTCGTTACAAGAATTTTTGATGCCCCACGTGAGTTGGTTTGGAAGGCGTGGACAGACCCGAAGTACATCATGCAGTGGTGGGGACCGAAGGGTTTTACTGCGCCGGTTTGTGAGATGGATTTTCGCGTTGGAGGAAAACTTCTCTGCTGCATGAAGGCACCGGATGGGCAGATCTGCGGCTGGAACACGGTTGAATATTACGAAATTGTCCCGTACGAGAAGATCGTTTCTTCCATGTACTTTTCCGACTCGAAGGGAAACAAGATCGATCCTGCGGAATTAGGAATAGAACAGGAGTCTATCGACGGTGCGTACGACGTGACCCTCTTTGAGGATCTCGGAAACGGCCAGACGAAACTTACCTTCATCGGAAACGAACCCATGGAGAGCGCGAAAAATAGCGGTCAAATGGAGGGCTGGATTCAGATACTCGATAAAGTTGCCGCAGTTGTTGCGGAGCTTGTGCCGGCGAAATAGCAAGTGGACGTTTTGACGATCGCCATGTGCGAGATACAGCTGAGGCTGGCGGCGAAGGCTTGGTTAGAACAGGCTTCTCGCCGCGCGGCCGAATAGCCGCCTTTTCAATAAGTGACGCTTGGCTCATCTGTTGACTTCAGACCAATGCACTCATCCGCAAACTCAGACCGCTCGCGGTGCAGCTCGAAAACGAAGCTCGTCCCAATCCCTTTACCTCCCCCGGAGTCGTTCCATCGTCCGCCGGTCCCTCTTCGTCGGCCTTCCACTCTCCCACACTCGTTCATAGACCGGCATCACCTTTTTGGCCTCGGTCAGCAAGCGTCGCTGTTCCTTGCTCTCTTCCGTCTCCCGATACAAACCCTGGGCTACTGAAGCTGGCCCACGAACCTCACTTACGCTCAACACTTCAATCTCAAACTCGCCCGACGCATTCCGCACCTTCAACATCTCGCCCACGTGCACCTCGCGCGCGGCCTTCATTGGCTGCCAGGTCGCACCCGCTCTTCGGCTTTCGATCCTGCCCAGCTCACATGCCTTTACTGCCAGCGCACGGGTCTTGAAGAACCGCGCTGCCCAAAGCCATTTATCCATCCGTACCGATTCCATGGATCCCCGCAATGCTCCTTCAACAATCATCATTCCACCGATGGGCCACTTCGACCGAATTCACCCCCTAAAGTGTCATTTCGACCGAAGACGGCAACGCCGCCAAAGCGGGGAAATCCCCGCACTTATCCTCATTCTGTCGACAAAAATCTTTCTAAACCAATGTGTCATCCTGAGCGAAAGCGGTATAACCGCCGTAGTCGAAGGATCTGCGTTTATGTGGACATAAACTTCACTCACCCCGGCCTTCCATCCAAACTCCCTGTCAATCCCTCTCAGAGGAACCATCTTCGCGCCTTCATCGCCAACCCCTTTCTCTCCTCCGACTTACACCGTCCGTGAGAATTGCGGTCGAGGTGCAGATTCCCCCACCTGCTTCCTCTAAAATGAAACTAAACGTTTCCTCGGGACATCCGCCTCATATAAATCCAAAAGGCATCCCGAAGAAGTACGAGCCTAAGTTATCTGGATCGAATACTTTGCGCACTTTAAGATAGGGGGGTGGGAATGACTGCAGAGACAACAATCACAACTTCACCTCCATCTGACTTCAACGCCTTTCTCGGAAACTCGACCGCGGTCGAGCAGCTTCGGACTGCTATCGCCGCAGGTCGCTTCCCGCACGCTCTCATCCTCTCCGGCCCTGCCGGAGCCGGAAAGTACACTCTCGCCCTGATGCTCACCATGGCGATCGAGTGTGAGCGCCAGCCCCGCGATCTCTGGTCCAACGGCCTCTCTCTCGCCGGCTTCTGCGGAGTCTGCCGCAACTGCACCCGCATCGCCACGGCCTTCAACCTCGAGGAAGAGGTCGATAAAGCCGTCGCCGCCCGCGAAGAGCTCCGCGAAACCGACAAAAAGGAAACCCGCGTCCTGGTTCAGCCTCACCCCGACGTCCTGATCGTTCCGCCCGATCCCCCACAGCTCCTCATCAAGCTCGGCCAGGTTCGCACCCTCATCCAAAGTTCAAACTACCTGCCCGCCGAAGCTCCACGAAAGGTCTTCATCATTACTGCCTCTTCTTTCATGAAGGAGGCCGCCAATTCCCTGCTCAAGGTTCTTGAGGAGCCTCCCGCAACCGTCCACATCATTCTTCTTGCCGAAAATCCGGGGGAGCTTCTCCCCACCATTCGCTCCCGTTGCGCCCTCGTCCGCCTCGGTGCTCTTCCGGTCGACGAAATCGAGATGCTGCTCAGCGATCGCCGCCACGACATTCCGGCAAAACAGCGCACCCTCATCGCTCGACTTGCTCAAGGGGCTGCAGGACGCGCCCTCGGCTTCGATCTCGCCGCCTATACCGCAGCTCGTACCGATGCCATGCTCCTTCTTCGCGGCGCCATCAATGATCCTGATCACACCGCACTCTTCAAAATGACCGAGACCTACCGTGCCGGTGCTGAAGGACAGCAGAAAACCACCAATCTTCTCCGCACTCTTTCTCTTTTGTTAGAAGACATTCTTCTCATTCAGTCCGGAACTCCGGAATTGGTCCGCAACGCCGATCTCCGCGCCGAGCTTGAGCGCCTCGCCCAGACCGTCTCCTTCCAATGGATCGAGCAGGCATCGCGCGGGCTCGACCAGGTCTGGAGCGGGATGCGCCGCAATCTCCTGCGCGGGCTCTCTCTCGATGCCTTCGCCGAACAGCTTGCCTCTTCAGCTCGCTAAGTTCTCGCAAACCATTTTTTATCTATTCAAGAAGCATCCTTATAAATAAAAGAACCTTCCTAAACAAAAGGATCGTTCATGCTCCCCTTGTTTTACTGCCATAGTTGTGGCGAGAAAAATGACGTAAAGCGATCAAGGTACCGCTTGTTCGAGTATCCCCTCGCGTTGGCTCTGCTTCGACCTTATCGCTGCAGAAACTGCTGGCAACGCTTCTATGCTTTCTTCTGGCATAAATGAGGAAGCTGGGGTTTGTAACTGAATTCTTTACTTTTCCCGCGCAGCCTTCCTGAGTCGGTCCCGAATCGCCTCGCCGATTCCACTCATCTCGGGCACCGGACAAACGATAACCTCAACTCCCGCCTCATCCAGCTCGCGCAATCCGGCAAACAGTCGACGCGCTAACGTCTCACCGTCGCTCCACGCTCCCCACGGATAGATCGCTGAAGCCGACGAAACCACATAACCGTCCGGCAGCATGACTCCAGCTCTCGCTCCACCTTCTGCCACTCGCTCCACAGCAACATCAAGCCCCTCTGCCTGTACCAATACCAGTCGCGCCCGCGGAGCATAATGCCGAATCCCAACCCCTGGTGAAGGCAGACTCTCTGGAGTTCGAGATGAGTCAGCTGGGCGAAACATCTCCACTTCGCCTGTTCCCAGGGCCGCCTCTAGAGCCTCTTTGGAAACACCGCCCGGTCGATACATGACCCAGTGTGGACCATCCTCCGCAGGGCCAATCACGGTCGACTCAACTCCAACCTCAGTTGGGCCGCCATCGAGCACTGCATCGATCCTCCCTTCCAGATCACCCAGAACGTGCACAGCAGTCGTGGGACTCGTCCTACCAAACCGGTTCGCGCTCGGAGCCGCCACCGGAATCCCAGCCTCTCGAATCAGCGCCAGCGCCAGCTCATGCCTCGGCATCCGCACTCCAACCAGCGGCCTACCCGCCGTCACCGTATCCGGAACGACAGCCTTCCGAGGCAACAGCAGAGTTAGTGGCCCTGGCCAGAACACCTCCATGAGTCGCTCTGCGGACTTAGAAACCTCCGCCACCCGATCCCCCATCTCCCGATCACAGACATGCACGATCACCGGATCCCATCCCGGCCTCTCCTTCGCTGCAAAGATCTTCGCAACTGCTGTGGCATCAATGGCATTCGCCCCGAGTCCATAGACCGTCTCGGTTGGGAATGCGACCGTACCACCCCTTCTCAAGATTTCAGCCGCACGCATTATTCCCTCGGGGCCTTGAAGCCGTTCTGTCTTTCCAGTGGACATATCTTCTCCATCCTATCGCTGCCATCGAAACGCGAACCGCCGTATACTCAGCCCATGTCGAACGCTGAGATCGAACTCAAGCTCCCCGTCCCCGATCCCGCAGCCTTTCAGGCGCGTCTTCTCGAACTCGGCTTCCACATCGAAACACCGCGCACCTTCGAACACAACACTCTCTACGACACACCTACTCGCGATCTCCGCGCACGCATTGAAATCCTCCGCATCCGCCAGTACGGCGACATCTGCACCCTCACGCATAAACGTACAAATCCGCAGAATTCTATCGAATCCTCACGCTACAAGGTGCGGATCGAAACTGAGACCACCGTCGCTGACGGAACCGCACTTGGGCGCATCTTCGAACAGCTCGGCTACGGTCCTGCCTTCACCTACGAAAAGTACCGCACAGAGTGGTCACACCCCGATGTTCCCGGCGCGCATGTCGTTGTGGATGAGACTCCCATCGGTACCTATGCCGAACTCGAAGGCCCTCCAGTGTGGATCGATCGTACCCTGATTGACCTCTCCATCAATCCGGCGATCTGTCTCACAGACAGTTACGGCAAACTTTTTCTTAAATGGAAAGAGAGCACCGGAAGCAGCGCTGAAAATCTGACCTTTGCCGAGTGCGCTACCCCTGCGCTGACCTGCCACTAAAGCAAACCTCTCTTTTGCCGATAGAACCTCTGAAATTCATTTTTGGAGGTAATGCGTGGAACACACTCGTCGATCTCTCCCCCTTCTTCTCTTTCTGCTGATGCTCAGCACCGGCATTGCGCTGGCTGCAGGTCGTCGCGCTGTGGTTAGCAAGGTGGCTCCCGTCTATCCAGAGCTTGCAAAGCGCATGCACGTCAGTGGGGTCGTCGTCGTCCTGGCAACCGTACTCCCGGATGGCTCGGTCTCCGACGCCAAAGTGGAATCCGGTCATGCGCTTCTAGGCACAGCGGCCCAGGATGCAGTCAAGCGCTGGCGCTTTGAGCCTGCTACAGAAACAACCAGCATGACCGTCGATGTCAATTTTGCCGCCGCCCAATAGTTCTGTACCAAAAAAGACACGCCCGCTCACATCTCACTCAGCGACAGGAAGACTATGAAACTTGAACACAAGCTCGGCCTTGCGACAGGAGCTCTGATCCTGGCGATGCTCCTTAGCGCCTTTACGGCAACCACGCGTATCCGGGAGGCCAATCGGCTGGCCACCAGCGCGACCACACAACATATTCCCATCAATGCCACGACGCGCGACCTGAGGGTCAGAATGCTCTATAGCGTTCATGCGTTGGAGTCCTACATGCTCTTCGGCATCGATCCAGCCTCTTCCGCCGCCTTTCGCCGCGGGCGTCAGCAATATCTCGTTCAGGCGGAAGAATCCATGGCCAAACTCCGCCAGTACGTCGCACAGGGCAACCTGGGATACGACGCCACACGGATTCGCGAGATCGAGACTGGGTTCACGACCCTGAAATCCCTGGAGGAGAAGGTTGAACAGCTGAATGAATCCAAGACCTCTCAAGGAACTGCCCAGGCATACGACGTCTTTCAGAACCAGATTCTTCCTCTGGAGAAATCTCTCTTCGCATTAAGTGGCGATCTTGGTGACTCGCAAATGGAGCAGGCCAATCTTGAGATCACCGAGCTTCAGAGGGCGAACAGCTCCACCCTATGGACGCTCTGGATTGCAACGCTGATCGGCGCTATCGTCGGCGGAGTCATCTCCTTCGTTCTCTCCCGTCGCATCACTCGCTCTATCGATCTCGTCGCCGAACGCGCCGATGCAATCGCTGAGGGCAACCTGACCGGAAACGAGCTCAACCACCTGTACGGAAATGACCAGATCGGGACGTTGGCCAAGGCCATGCAGAAGATGCAATCGAATCTGAGCTCGATCATCGGCACCGTGGTACAAACGGCAAGCTCTCTGACCGGAAGCACCGCCTCTATGCGTACCGCATCCGATCAAATTCATCGCCGTATCGACCAGCAGAGCCAGCAGACCCAGCAGGCGGCCACTGCCATGCAGGAGATGTCGGCCTCCATCGCTGAGGTTTCGCGGCACACGCAATCAGCCGCAGAGACGGCCCGCAATGCAGCTCAGACTGCCCGTGAAGGTGGAGACATCGTTAAGCAGGTGCTCGGCTCCATGCACTCCATCGCTACGGCTGTCACGGAAACTTCTGCGACTGTCGGGCTGTTGGGCGAGGACTCCAAGCGCATCTCGCAGATCGTTACGGTCATTGACGAGATCGCTCGCAAGACCAACCTGCTCGCGCTTAATGCCGCTATTGAGGCTGCACGCGCGGGCGACCACGGTCGCGGCTTCGCCGTCGTTGCCGGTGAGGTCCGGCGTCTGGCGGAATCGACCGCTCAGGCGACAGGCGAGATCGCAACCATGATCCAGGAGATCCAGGACCGTACTCGCGTTGCCATCTCCAGCATGGAGAGCGGCACCGGCACCGTGCAGCAAGGCGTTGTCACTACGAACCAGGCTGGTGAGGCTCTGGAACGCATCATCGGCATGGCCGAGCGTGTCGATAAGATGATCACTCAGATTGCGATCGCCGCTTCACAGCAGGCTGCGGCAGCAGATCAGTCCTCGGCCAGCCTCGACGCGATCCACTCGCTCAGCAACGAGAACCTTGCCGGGATGGCAACCACGGCTTCCGGAATCGAATCGCTACGCAGCACCACCGTCATGCTCGAGGAACAGGTGGATCGCTTCCAGTTGCAATCTCACAGTATGAAATTGGGCCGGTCCATCGAGACCATTCCCCACTCCGTTCCCGCGGCTTCGCGAGCAGCATAGAAAGGTTGAAGGGCTTGTCTGTTTAGACAAGCCCTTCCTGTTTACCCTTATCGCCTGGGCATTAGACATTGTTCTAGAAGATCTGGAAGTTGACCTCGACGTTCAGCTCTACCAGAACCGGTTTTCCATTCTCCATCGCTGGCTTGAAGCGATACTGCTTCACCGCTTCAACTGCTTTTTCATCCAGCCCCATGCCCACACCGCGAATGACGCGTACATGGCTGGGCAGGCCATTGGTGTCGACCCACAGGTTCACCAGTACATTACCGGCGACTTTGGCCTTGCGGGCCTCTTCGGAAAACTCCGGTTCGACCGAATAAATCAGCTGGGGTGCAGAGACGCCGCCGCCGATTCGCCTCGGGCCGCCGCCCATGTTGCCGCCTGAACCCGGACCGATACCCGAACCATTGCCTGAGCCCAATCCCGTGCCAGAACCATTGCCCATCGAAACTCCAGCAAGCGGAGAGTTTGGTAAGCCAAAGTTCGGAAGATTAGTGGCCATGTGGACATCCTTCTGGACCTCCACCGTCGGGTCAATCTTGATCTTCGGCTCCTGCAACGGCGGAGCTTTCGGCGGGACGATCTGCTGTTCGGCAAACTTCGGTGGCGATCCTTTCGTCACTGGAGTCGGCCCACGCTGTCCGCCACCACCGCCCATCGACTGGGCTTTCATGGGTGCCATCGGAGGGATGGAAACGTTCGTCAGCTCAGGCTGCTTCACCGGGGCCGCGAACGGAACCTTCTTGTGGAGCAGCCACGCAAACAGCAGGAAGAGAAGAGCGTAGATAGCGATTGCAGAACCTGTAGCAGCAGGGTTCTGCTTCGTCTTCAGAAGATCGGGAACCGCAATCGGTTTGGATTCCAGCACCAGCGGAGGTAACTTCTGCGGAAAAAAGACATCGCGGATGCTGTTCTTCAGGGAGGTGAAGACGCCTTCCTGCTCAATAATCAGATCGCTATCAACCGGCTTTGACTCCAACATCAGGGGAGTCTGCTTCACAGGGGTAAAAACATCGCGAAGATTCGACACGAGCGATGCCCACATCGACCCTTCCGTCTCTTCGTTCAGCTTCGGGGCTTCGACCGCTGGAGGCAGCGTCGTAACTGCCTCATCCCTGGAATTATCGTCCGGTGTATTCAACCAAGTATTCGCCATTAAGCTGCTTTGCCTCAACGACGGCGAGGGCTGGTCCCTCCTGCCGCCGGTTTCCTGGGGAAATCATCCGTCTCCCATTCATTGCTGTCGGTCTCCGCCGACTCATTCTCATTTGTACCGCGAAGGCAGGGCAACTGGCTCCGGAATCATTCTACAAAGATTCGCCCCGTGATGCTCGTCTGATTGGACGTAACCTTCCCCCGGATTGTCTCTCTTTTTCTGTTGGATACCGTTATATTCTTCAGAACCGTCGAGGTGCAGTTCCTGCGCGACGGCTATAACCCCGGATACAATAGACCTTTGGCTTACTCCTTGAAAAGCGAGCATAAAGAAGCAATGCCGGATGTAACTGCAACCAAGCCCGAAGCCTCCCAGTCCGAGCCTCAGGCCAAGCCCCTGAAGTCGACCCTGAACCTGCCCCAGACCGCCTTCTCTATGAAGGCAAACCTCCCGATCAACGAGCCGATCCGTCTCGAGACCTGGAAGCAGCAGGACCTCTATGCGAAGATTCGTGCCGCCCGTGCCGGCGCTCCCCGCTACATTCTGCATGACGGCCCGCCCTACGCCAATGGAGCCATCCACTTAGGCCATGCTCTCAACAAGACGCTCAAGGACTTCGTCGTCAAGACCCGGACCATGGCTGGCTTCGACGCTCCCTATGTCCCGGGCTGGGATTGCCACGGCCTGCCCATCGAGATCAAGGTGGACGAGCAACTTGGTCGCAAGAAGCTCGAGATGGACCCTATTCAGGTCCGCCGTGCCTGCCGCGAGTATGCCCAGAAGTATCTCGATCTGCAGCGCTCGCAGTTTATCCGCATGGGTATCTTTGGCCGTTGGTTTACGCCTTATGCCACGATGGATGCCGATTACGAGGCGCGCATTCTTGAGACCTTCTACGACTTCTTCGAAAAAGGATTCGTCTACAAGGGACTCAAGCCTGTCTACTGGTGCTTCCACGACCGCACCGCACTTGCCGAAGCCGAGGTCGAATACGAGCAGCACACTTCGCCCTCCGTTTACGTCCTTTACAAGCTGACCAGCGACCCTGCGGCAATCGACCCTGCATTGGCAGGACAACCGGTCTACACCATCATCTGGACCACTACGCCCTGGACGCTTCCTGCATCGCAGGCCGTCGCCTTCAATCCGGAGATGGAGTACGTCGCTCTGCGTAACTCTGCCGGTAACGTCTACATCGTCGCTGAGGCGCTCGCCGCCTCCGTCAAAGCCGCCTGCAACCTCACGGAAACGACTGAGATCGCCCGCTTCAAAGGCGAGATGCTTGACCGCGTCACCTTCCAGCATCCGTTCCTCGATCGAACCATCCTTGGTACGCTGGCCTCCTACGTCACCGCAGAGCAAGGCACCGGCGCCGTCCACACTTCGCCTGCTCACGGCGTCGACGACTTCGCCACTGGCGTGCGCTACAACCTCACCCCCGTGCAGTTCGTCGATGACGCTGGCCGCCAGTCCAACACCGATGGCAAACCCTACGAAGGACTTACCGTCTTCAAGTCCAATCCGGTCGTCATCGAGCTGCTAAAGGAGAAAGGCGCACTACTTGCCGCCGGGCAGCTTGAGCACTCCTACCCACACTGCTGGCGCTGTCACAATCCCGTCATCGTCCGCGCCACCGAGCAGTGGTTCATCGAGATGGACAAGAAGATGTCCACACCCACCGGAGAAGAAATCACCTTCCGCGAGCGTGCATTGCAGGAGATCGATCGCGTTACCTGGGACCCTGGCTGGGGCAAGGAGCGCATCTCCAATATGGTCGCCACCCGGCCCGACTGGTGCATCTCGCGCCAGCGCATCTGGGGTGTCCCCATCGCGGTCTTCCTCTGTCGCAAGTGCGGCGAGCCTCTCAATACTCCGGCAGTCAATAAGAGCATCGTCCAGCTCTTCATGTGCGAATCCGCCGACGCCTGGTACGTCCATCCCGCCGAGCAGCTTCTGCCCTCCGGCACAGCCTGTTCCTGCGGCCACACCGAGTTCCGCAAAGAAATGGACATCCTCGATGTCTGGTTCGAATCCGGAGCAAGTTGCCACGCTGTCATGGACGTCGACCCCGACGTCCAGCAGAAGCCCGGAGACCCCGATCCCCGCGCCGACCTCTACGCCGAAGGCGGCGACCAGCACCGCGGCTGGTTCATGTCCTCACTGCTCTGCTCCATCGGCCTGCACAACCGTGCGCCCTTCAAGACCGTCGCTACCTATGGTTGGACGCTGGACGAAAAGGGCCGCGCCCTCTCCAAGTCTCTCGGCAACTTTATCGATCCCGTCGAGGTGATGAATCAGCTTGGCGGTGACATCGTCCGCCTCTGGGTCGCTTCAGTCGACTTCCGTGAAGACGTCGTCGCCAGCCTGCCTCTGCTCAAGCGCCTTGCCGAGGAGATCTACCGCAAGCTCCGCAACACCTTCCGGTTCATGCTCGGCAACCTGCACGACTTCAACCCGGCCACCGATGCTGTGCAGGATTTCGCGAAGCTGGAGCCTATCGATCAGTACATCCTTGCACGCACGGCGGAGTTCGTCGACAAGGCTCGCAAAGCATATGCCGAGTTCGAGTTTCACCGCGTCTACCACCTGCTCAACGAGTTCGCGAACTCTGAGCTGAGCGCTCTCTACCTCGACGTGCTCAAAGACCGCCTCTACACCTTCGCTCCGAACCACCCTGCACGACGTTCTGCCCAAACTGCGATCTACAAGATCACCGATGCCCTCGCACGCATCGTAGCCCCCATCCTCAGTTTCACTGCCGATGAGGTCTGGCAATCACTACCCGCCGTCGAAGGCCGCGAGCCGAGCGTGCACCTCGCGCTCTTCCCCGATACTGCCGAGATCGCTCCCACTAATACCAATGAAATTCTAGGAGATTGGAACCAGCTTCTTAGCTTGCGAGATATCGTTCTAAAAGTCTTAGAAGATCAAAGAGCGGCAAAGTTAATCGGAAAGTCAGCAGAGGCTCGCGTAGTCCTTAGCTGGATATCTTCCGCAACAGAGCAAGACCCGCTCTATCAGCTTGCGCTCCGGTACGAGCGCATTCTTCCAGAGCTCTTCGGAACTTCCGACGTTGGCCTTGTTCACACGAATTCAGTTGTGGGAACAGCGACGAAGGAAACGTTCTCTGTGCAAGCAATAAATGCCGACGGGGCCAAATGTGAACGCTGTTGGCGCTATACCAAAGATGTAGGGCAGGATCATCGTTATCCTTCTGTCTGCGAACGTTGTGCCAATGCTCTTGACGCAATCGGGTATCCTCCTTATGCAGCTTCATAAAACGTCAACAAGTTGTTTTGCTTAAGGGCACGGCTTTAGCCGTGCCGCAAGAATCGCAATAAATCAAAGGGGCTTTAGCCCCTGAGGTACCAGATGCCAGAGCGCTACGAGTATCCGCCCACCGAGTTCGACCCCAAACCGCGCCAGTCCATGGATCGACGACGGTTCTACTTCCCTCTCCTGCTCGCGCTCTCTGCCTTCGTCGCCATCGCCGACCACGTCTCGAAGAAGTTCATCGTTCACCATCTTCCCGTAGGACGCTCCCACACCGTCATCCCCGGGATCCTGAACATCACCCACGTGCTCAACACCGGCGCGGCCTTTAGCTTCCTCGCCGACACTGCCTCCCCCGACGTAGTGCGCCGCGGCCTTATCCTCTTCTCCATCGCGGCCGTCCTCATCGTGGGAGTCCTGTTGCTCCGCACCTGCAAATGCCTCAACCTCACGTGCATTGCACTCGCGCTCATCCTCGGAGGGGCCGTCGGCAATCTCTACGACCGCGTCGTCTACCACTACGTCATCGACTTCATTGGCTTTCATGTCGGCCCTTACCACTGGCCCGATTTCAACTTTGCCGACTCCGCTATCGTCATCGGAGCCTGCCTGCTCATGATTGAGGTCATCCGACCACAACCGGAAAATTGAGTCTGCCCAGTTCCCCTCCTACACTGCAATGCCTCGTCACTGGTGGTATGCTCTTCGCGAGCAACCAGGGGGTGATATGAGCAACACGACGTGGCCTGAACTACCGTGGAACGCCTGGTCCGATACGGCCGCAACCCTGCACATGTGGACCCAGATCGTCGGCAAGACGCGACTGGCTCTTACACCTCTGCAGAACCACTGGTGGAATGTTCCCCTGTATGTAACCGCGCGCGGTTTGACCACATCTGCTATGGATTACGGCGACGATGTCCTCGACATCGAGTTCGATTTCCTCAGCCATGAGCTGCGAATGCGGCTTAGCTCGGGAAAGAACGAGACTCTTGCCCTGAAGCCGCGTTCAGTAGCGGATTTTTATCACGAATATCTGCGGTGCCTGGATACCCTTGGCGCCCCCGTAAAGATCTGGCCGATGCCAGTCGAGATTCAGAACCCCATCCGCTTTGATCTGGATACCCAACACCACTCCTACGATCCGGAGTATGCACACCGTTTCTGGCAGGTTTTGGTCAACACAGAAAAAGTACTTCGCTCATGGACTCCAGGATTCTTAGGAAAGGTCAGCCCTGCACATTTCTTCTGGGGAAGCTTCGACTTCGCGATGACTCGCTTCTCAGGTCGTCCTGCGCCACCTCGTGAAGGAGCTGACTCCATCCAACGGGAGGCCTATTCCCACGAAGTGATCTCCGCTGGTTTTTGGCCAGGAAATGGAGGTTATGGAGCAGCAGCGTTCTACTGCTATGCCGCTCCTGTACCCGCAGGCCTGGCGGAAAAGAAAATATCACCCGCCGCCGCGATATGGGATAGCAATCTGGGAGAGTTCCTCTTCCGCTACGACGATGTGCGCCTTCAATCCTCACCCGAGGATGCTCTTCTGGATTTCTTCCAGAGTGCCTATTCGGCCGCAGCAGACTCAGCGAAATGGGATCGAGAGACGCTGGACCGAAAGACAGCATAGCCTCATTCAAACCCGATCTGCATCGGACCAAAGCTACCGTTCCATCTCTATTTGATGATTGAATGGCATAAGCTTCTTCCAACGAAAGGCACGCATGGCTCGGGCTCGTAAACTCTCCCTCCTGATAATGCTGGCTATTCTGGCTGCCACCTCCATCGGAGTCTTTCTCACTCGTGGTGTCATGGAATACCTTCCTTTCCTTCAGGCCAGAAAGGGCAACTGGACTGGAGAGTACGTCGCGCGCGGAATCGTCGATCAACGTCCCTGGCAAACCGCAGCAACCCTCTCCGCTCTCGCCCAGTCCGCCGAAGAGAGGGAGTTTGCTCGCGAGGCCGAGCGCCTCGCCGACCACGAGGTCGATCAGGCCTTCTCCCAGTCGCTTCGGCAGGCCAGCCTCGAAAAACCTAAGCTCACCGGCAGGGCGCTCGAGCTACAACAAAAAGTAAACCAACTTCAAGAGACCCTCAAGAACGATCAGGCTCGCATCGCCTCCCTGACCACGGGAACAAAGCCCGAAGATGCCTCTTCGAATGCCAGCGACATCGAGATCGCTAAGGCTCAGCTTGGACTCGATCAGAACAGCCTCGATGACGCTCTCGAGAATCTAGCGCGAGAAAGCGGCGACCAGCGCAGCAAGATTCAGCAGGAGTTGACTGCTCGACAGGCTGCTATGAAAAAGTACGCGAGCGACACCGCATCGAGAGACGAAGGACAGAACGCGGTCGCCTCAGCGGAGCAATACACCACTCTTGCCGGTCAGCTCTCTGCTCTCCGTTCGCTCAGCAAACGCCGCCAACTCATCACTCAGGCCGAACAACTGGCCAATGCCGATGTAGCTGCACTCACCGGCGATCAGACAAGGTTGCAATCTGAATATGGCAAGCAGTCTTCCGCCAGCTCTGCTCCTCCATCCAGGTCGGAGCGGATCGAACAGTTACAGCGCATGGCTGCTCAACAGAACATCCTCAGCATTCTCGGAGATCGACTCAACGCGCAACAACAGCTCGTCACCCTTTACGGTCGATGGGGCAAACAGGTAGAGATTCAGCGCAGAATTGTGATTCATCTTCTCCTCCAGTCACTGGCCATCATTGCCGCTATCTGCGTACTCACACTCCTGGCTGGCTGGGCACTGCAGCTTGCTCTCGAAAGAATCTTTCGCGACCGCCGCCAGAAACATACCCTTCAGACCGTTCTCAACCTGGGAACGCAGCTTATCGGCCTCTTGCTCGTTCTGCTCGTTGTCTTTGGCGTACCGCGACAGACCCCAACCATCCTCGGCCTCGCCACAGCAGGCCTCACCGTTGTCTTCCAGGACTTCATCCTGGCCTTTTGCGGCTGGTTCGTCCTCATGGGTCCCAACGGCATCCGTGTCCGCGATTGGGTCGAGATTAACGGCGTCGGAGGCGAGGTCGTCGAGCTCGGCATCTTCCGTACCTGGCTTCTCGAAACCGGCAACTGGACCGCGAACGGCCATCCCACCGGCCGCCGTGTCTCATTCCTCAACGGTTACGCGATCCGGGGTAAGTACTTCAACTTCTCTACCGTGGGTCAGTGGATGTGGGACGAGGTCAAGGTCAACATCCCGTCTACAGCCGAAATCCATCCCCTCATCGAAAAGATCTATGAGGCAACCGTCGAGGCCACCCAAACCGACGCCAAAATGGCCGAATCCGAATGGAAGCGCGTCACCCACGAAGAAGGCTCGCCTCAGTTCAGTGCCATGCCGTCAGTCAATCTCCGCCCCGCCGGTACAGGAGTCGATATCGTCGTCCGCTATATCACCCGCGCCGGCCTAAGGCTCGAAAAACGCAACCAGCTCTTCGAAACAATTTTGGACCTCATGCAGAAAGGTTCGAACCGGGAAACTGCACAAGACGGTTGAGTGTCATCCTGAGCGAGGCAAAGCCGAGTCGAAGGATCTGCGGTTCATCAATATTCAACTATTAAACCTAAACAGAATTATGTTTGAACCGAAAGGATTGAAGGTGGGCGAATGGTGAGGAACGAAATTCTAGACGTTCTTCATGCAAATATTGGCCAGCATCTTCGAATTACATTCACCGATGGGATTGTCCAGTCAGTAGAGATTGATTCTGTTGATGATGAAGGATTTCTTCATGGCGGTCCAGAAGGCGGTAACCCGCAAGCTTTCTGGACGCGATTTGAAAATATAGCTCTTATCGAACCTGAGATTTCAGGCTAAAAAGACTCCTGCTTTGCCAGGTTCGCATTTCCCAGCCGAATACCTGAAAATAGAAGTTTGGCCATGAGTAATCCGATGCCCGAACCGAAGCCTGAGCAGAACCTCAACCAGATCACGATCCGTGGCGCCCGCACCCACAACCTCAAGGGCATCGATGTAGACATCCCCCACAACGCCCTGACTGTTATCTCCGGGGTCTCGGGCTCAGGCAAGTCCTCGCTCGCCTTCGATACGGTCTACGCTGAAGGCCAGCGTCGCTACGTCGAATCTCTCTCCGCCTACGCCCGTCAGTTCCTCGAGCGTATCGAAAAGCCCGACGTCGATCACATCGATGGTCTCGCCCCGGCCATTGCGATCAAGCAGAAGAATCAGACGCGCAATCCACGCTCCACCGTCGCCACCTCAACCGAGATCTACGACTACCTCCGCCTGCTCTACGCCCGTTGCGGCACCGTTACCTGCCTGCACTGCGGTGGCATCGTCAAGACCGATACCGTCGATGAGATTGTAACCTCGCTCTTCAGCCTGCCCGAAGGCACTCGCGTCTACGCTCTCTTCCCCATCCAGCGCGCCGAGATCAAGCTCGAGCCGATGCAGTCGCCCTCCACCGAAGCAGCTCCTGTGGAAGCTCCAAAGGCAAAGAAATCCGCCACAAAGAAATCTGCAAAACCAATTAAGCCCGAGCCAAAGCTCGATTTGACCGACGCGCTTAAAGATCGACTTACCGAACTCCGTCGCCGCGGCTACAACCGGCTCTTTCAAAACGGAAATATCGTCGAGTTCTCAACTCCCGAGTCCCTCCTCGAGCTCGACTTCTCACAGCCAATCTTCGTTCTCGTCGATCGTCTCGCGCTCTCTCCCGAGATCCGTTCGCGCCTCGTCGACGCCATCGAGACCGGTTACCGCGAGGCCGGTGAAATCCGCTTTATAACTGTACCGCGGTCCGGCGAGGCAACCGAAGGCGAGAACAGTACGAAGTACCGCTTCAGTGCCGCCTTCGAATGCACCACCTGCCATCGCGCCTATCGCGAGCCCGAACCACGCCTCTTCTCTTTCAACAACCCTTACGGCGCATGTCCACGTTGCCAGGGCTTCGGCAATACCATCGACTTCGATCCCAATCTCATCATCCCCGACAAATCGAAGACGCTTGCGCAAGGTGCGATTGCTCCGTGGATGACCACGAAGTACCGCCCGCATCACAGCGAGATGCTCCGCGCTGCTAAAGCTGCCGGTATACCCACCGACGTCCCCTGGTACGATCTGGCGTCCGAACAGCAGAACTTTATCTACGATGGTGGCCCTGGCTTTTCCGGCATTCGCGGCTTCTTCAACGCGCTTGAGCAGAAAAAGTACAAGCTACATGTTCGCGTCTTCCTCTCGAAGTATCGCGGCTACGCTACCTGTCCTGACTGTCGTGGCCAGCGTCTGCGCGCCGAAGCGCGCGCTGTACTCATCAACGACAAAAACATCTGTGAGGTCTCTGCTCTTACCGTTACTGCCGCGCGCGATTTATTCGATTCGCTCCAGCTCACGCCTTCGCAGGCCGAAATCGCTGGAAAGATCTTCGAAGAAGTCCGTCAGCGCATTCAGTTTCTCGATCAGGTTGGCCTCGACTACCTGACACTTGACCGCCTCTCCTCTACACTTTCCGGCGGCGAATCGCAGCGCATCCAGCTTGCCACCTCGCTTGGTTCGCGTCTCGTCGGTGCGCTCTATGTTCTCGATGAGCCATCGATTGGTCTCCACACCCGCGACACGGCTCGCCTCATCCACATCATGGAAGAGTTGCGAGACCTCGGTAACACCATCCTCGTTGTCGAGCACGATCCTGACGTCATTCGCTCTGCCGATCACCTGATCGATCTCGGCCCCGGAGCCGGCGAGCTCGGCGGCCAGCTTCTCTCCAGCGGGACCGTTTCCGAAGTCACACACGATCCGAACTCCATCACCGGCAAGTATCTTTCCGGACGCGCCTCGATCGCTGTCCCGAAACATCGTCGTGAACCTGGCCGCGAGCGCATCAAACTCAACGGCGCGCGTATCCACAACCTGCGTGGAGTCGATGTCGAGATTCCGTTGAACATGCTTGTCTGCGTGACTGGAGTTTCCGGTTCCGGCAAGTCCACACTCGTCCACCAGGTCCTCTATCGTGCGCTCGTTCAGTCACTCGGACAGGAGGGCGCAGGCGACGGTGTCGACCCCACGCAACTTTACCGTGATCTCTCAGGTGTTCAGCATCTCAATGATGTTGTGCTCGTCGATCAATCCCCAATCGGGCGCACACCCCGCTCGAACCCTGTCACCTACATCAAGGCCTTCGACGACATCCGCGCCCTCTTCGCTGCGCAACCCGATGCCAAACGCCGTAGCCTTGCCGCAGGACACTTCTCCTTTAACGTCCCCGGTGGGCGCTGCGATGTTTGCGAAGGTGACGGAACCGTCACCGTTGAAATGCAGTTCCTCGCCGATGTTGAGCTTCCTTGCGAAGAGTGCAACGGCACGCGCTACAAACCCTCTATCCTCGAGATTCGCTACAAGGGCAAGAACATCCACGACGTCCTCAACATGACCGTCAAGGAGGCTCTCGTCTACTTCGCCGGACATCCGAAGATCGTCGACAAACTCTACGTCCTCGACGAAGTTGGTCTTGGTTATGTTCGCCTCGGCCAGTCCGCCACCACGCTCTCCGGCGGCGAAGCCCAGCGCGTCAAGCTCGCTTCGCACCTCGCGGCCACGCGCTCCAACATGAATCGTAGTTCCAACGAAGCCGCGGCCAAAGCTCGCTCACGCACGCTCTATATCCTCGACGAGCCCACTACCGGTCTTCACTTCGACGATGTCGCCAAACTTCTTGCCGCTTTCCGCAAGCTCATCGAAGGTGGAGGTTCGTTGCTGGTCATCGAGCACAACCTCGATGTCATCAAATCCGCCGACTGGATCATCGATATGGGCCCCGAAGGAGGCTCTCGCGGAGGCCAGGTCGTAGCCATTGGCACCCCTGAGGAGATCGCCGCCAACCCGGCCTCCCACACCGGCCACTGGCTCGCGCCCGTGCTCAAACTCCAACAGGAAGCTCTAACAACTGCCTGAACACTCCTCAAGTCCGCTTTGTTGGTGGCAGATCTCCTGAATTTATCCCCTCTTTGCAGCCGCGTGCTATATTGCGCCACGATACCGAAAATCAGCACAGCCGTGTATCACCACTGAATCGCTGTTGAAGATCGTGCGCAGTAACGTTTCTAACAAAGGGAGTTCGATGCCTACCAGGCTGCAATTTTCATCGGTTACTGTTTATACGCTTCTTGCCTTTCTGTCTTTTCCTGCGGCTATCGCATCTGGCCAGGCTCCAACCTCCACTTCAGTAAAAGATCATCCCCTTGGCGAACAAACCAGGAGACTCCCAAAGCATTTTTCCGATGGATCGGACCTGCCGAACGGCTGGCGTATCACTCCGGCAGGCAAGGCAGTAGGAGAAATGGGAGATCTTGTAATGAATCTTGTCTCCTCGCCCGATGGCAAGGTCATCATCTCTGTGAATTCCGGTTTTCTTCCTCACGCCATCGATGTCTTCGATGCGAAGACGCATCAAAAGCTCCAACACATCGGCCTGCCATCAACGTGGCTTGGTATGGCCTGGTCTTCCGATGGACACACTCTGTATGTCTCCGGCGGCAATGCATCGGGAGCTAAGAATAAAACTGAGCCCATTGCACCGATCTACGAGTTCACGTACTCCAACGGCCGTCTAAGTGAACAACGCACCGGCAAACTCGTCGAGACCATCGACCCCAAACAGATCTGGTGGTCAGGAGTCGCTTATCTCCCCAGCAAGCATCTGCTATATGCCGCGAATCGTGGTACCGGAAACGGCCCTAGCAACATCGTCGTCTTCGACGCAAAGACACGCCAAATCGTCACGCGCATTCCCGTCGAGACAACTCCTTATCAGACCGCGCTCACGCCCGATGGCAAACGGCTCTTCGTCTCCAACTGGTCCAGCGAATCGGTGAGCGTCATCGACACTGACACCAACAAGGTCATTCGCTCACTTCATGTCGGCATGAATCCAAACGACATGAAAATCTCTGCCGATGGCCGACTCTTCGTCGCCTGCTCGAATGACAATACCGTATACGTAATCGATACACATAAACTTCAAGTCCTCGAGCGACTCTCCACCACATTGACACCGCTAGCTCCCGAAGGCTCCACGCCCGACGCGCTCGCTATCGACAACGCGCGCAAGCTCCTCTACATCGCAAATGCCGACAATAACTCGATCACCGTAGCACACATTGAAAACCGCGCACACAGCACGGTCGTTGGCTTTATCCCCACCGGCTGGTATCCTTCAGCGCTGTTACTCACCAACCAGGACCGCACACTTTATATTGGCAACACCAAAGGTGAAGAAGGCCATCCCGACCCAGACGGCCCGCACTTCGGTCACGAGAGCGACAAGACACTGCAGAAGAGCAGTCTCGAAGTATTGCCCGTCATAGACTTGAAAGAGAAGCTTCCAAAGTGGACTCGTGAAGTCACCGAGAATACGCCTTACCATGACTCACTCCTCTCTGAAGCTCGTCCACCGCAGGAGCCAAGCGTCATCCCGCAGCGCGTCGGCGAAGCCAGCGAAATCAAACACATCATCTACATCATCAAAGAAAATCGCACCTACGATCAGGAATTCGGCGATATTCCCAATGCCAATGGAGATCCGAAGCTCGTCCTCTTTGGCGAAAAGGTCACTCCTAATCAGCACGCACTCGCGAAACAATATGTCGTCCTCGACAACCTTTACTGCGATGGCGAAGTCTCCGTCGACGGACACTCCTGGTCAAATTCTGCCTACGCTACCGACTTCAACGAGAAACAGTGGCCACCGGAGTACGGCGGGCACAGCGCCGCCTCCTATTCTGTCCACGCCATGGTTCCCTCCGCCGGACATCTCTGGGATCTCGCTCGTCGCAAAGGCCTCACCTATCGCTCCTACGGTGAGAACGCAGCACGCGCCAGCACGGGCACGACGATGGAAGCAGCGCCCGGGGCCGATGGTCTCGTCGGTCATGTCTCCAAAGAGTATGGAAATGGCCTTGCCTCTCGCGACACCGAAAAAGTCGAGGTTTTTCTGCAAGATCTCAAAGAGTTCGACGCGAATTACGACAGTTCCAATCCTGAAAAACGGTTGCCCAACTACATCGTCATGAGCATGCCAGAAGACCACACCCGGGGCACTGCACCCGGAGCCTATACTCCCCAGGCTATGGTTGCGAATAACGACTACGCCATCGGTCAGCTTGTCGATGCCGTCAGCCACAGTCGCTACTGGCCCAATACTGCGATCTTCATCATCGAAGACGACGCCCAGGACGGCGCCGATCACGTCGACGGACGACGTACCGTTGGCCTCGTCATCAGCCCTTACGTCAAGCGCGGCATCGTCGATAGCACGCTTTACACCACAAGCTCCATGGTTCGCTCGATGGAACTTCTTCTCGGACTGCCGCCGATGAGCCAGTATGATGCTGCAGCCATGCCGATGTACAACTCCTTCGGGACAACGGCCATCGCAACTCCTTTCGAAGTCATCAAACCGCAAATCGACGTCAACGCTAAGAACACGAAAGACTCTTACGGTGCGAAACAAAGCAGCAAGATGGACTTCAAAGAGCTGGACCGCGCACCGATGTACGCCCTTAACGAAATCATCTGGAAGAGCATCAAAGGCAAAGACTCCGCCATGCCTCTACCGGTCCATCGCTTTCGTCCGCTCGCCGATGCCAGTGAATCGCCTAATAAAAAAGATGACGATGATTAGAGCGAACTTCTTGCACGACGCCAATCCCCGGTTCTGGTCTAATCAATCACATCAGGGGATTGAATTTTTATTCGCATGATTAGTGCGCAGCAGACTTCGAAAACAGATTCATCACCAGCACGCCTGCAATAATCAATGCCATCCCAATTACCGCCGCACGGTCCAGCGTCTGCTTATAGACGATGAACCCTACCAGCGCAATCAGCGCAGTTCCAACTCCTGACCAGATCGCATAAGCAACGCCAACAGGAATTGTCTTCAGTGTCTGCGAAAGACAAAAGAAGGCCACACCATAACCGACGACCACAGCGATCGATGGACTAAGACGTGAAAATCCGTTCGATGCTTTCAATGACGACGTTGCAAATACCTCGCTGCAGATCGCTGCGGCCAGCCATAAATAATTCAGCCCACGCACGCTAGTAGAGTTCCTTTCCTGTCACCGAAAGCACCTTCATCAACATACCTTCACCTCAACCCCTTCTTTCTTCATCGACAGAATCACAGGCCCGGCAGCCACAATCACTCCGGCCAGCACGATCATTCCAAGGGCCCACTGCAAACCCACGACCACAGCGAGCCAGCCAATCAGTGGGGGACCCGCGAGAAACCCAAAATATCCAATGGTCGAAAGCGCCGAGATCGCTGGCCCCGTTCCCATCTTTTTGTTGCGTCCTGCCAGCGTCACAATCACAGGAAAGATATTCGCAACCCCCATGCCGGTCAGCGCAAGCCCCACCACCGCTGCCGCCAGCGACGGAGATAACAGCGTACAGCCGAAACCCAACGCAATCAGTAACCCACTTCCAATCAGAATCGTGCGGTCTTCGAAGCGTCGTGTCAGCCACTCTCCCAGGAACCTCGCGCTCGCCATCGCAATCGCGTAGGTCGCATATCCTGCCGCAGCCAACGACAGACTGGCCCCCATATTTGACCGCAGATAGACCGCTGCCCAGTCTCCGATCGCTCCCTCGGCAAATAGCCCGAAAAACGCAATCAGCGCCAGCCGTAGCAGGGCTGCATCAGGAAGCACCAGCCTCGCCTTCGCCTCATGTTCTTTCCGCTGCTCCACAATCAGCACCGGCAACATCGCCAATACCGTAGCTGCCAGAATGATCGCTCCTGCCGACAGATTGAAGCGCAATGTCATCCCATGCTTCAGCAGAAGACTCGTCACTCCCGCTCCAATCAGACCGCCCACACTCCAACATCCCTGAAAGAGACTCGTACTGGAGCGCCCATAGTGATGCTCCACCGCAACAGCCTGCGCATTCACCGAAACGTCCAGGGCTCCCTTCGCTCCTCCATAAAGCCCCGCAAACAAAACCAGTAATCCGAACGAATTCGCCTGCGCTAGAAAGGCCAGCATAACCACGTAACACAACGCAGCAACCCGTACGACAGTTCTACTGTTGAAGTGTGCAATCAGGTGGCCTGTAATTGGCATTGTCACAATCGCGCCACCCACCAGACTCAGCAAAACACGGCTTAAAGCGCCGTTGCTAAGATGCAGATTCTGCTTGAAGACCGGCACATGCGCCGCCCATAATCCAAACCCCGTCCCATCTGCCAGGAAAAGATACGCCAGAGCCCACTTGGGCCATTGAATCCGCATACCTCCATTAAATCGCAAGATCGTTTCATTCTGAGCACAGCGAAGAATCCATGGATATCCTCCTCGCCACTCTCTCATTCAAATCAGGGGGTGGGAATCATCGCAGCCCCCCTTGACCCTACTGCTAAACTTAAATCAGGGAAAAGGACGAAAGCCCGGCCATCAGGCTGGGTCTTTCCATTTAAACTGGATCTAGTTCGAATCAATCGAGGTCCTGGATTATCTCTAATATTTTGAATACTTTGCGCACCTTTGTACGGGAGGGGGAGGTCCACCGGATGCAGCAGGCGAACCACAATCGAAAGAGTAACCGCAGAGGGTCACTTCTCCTTGCCACTGCGTCTTTGACATTATTTTTCCCAATTTCCCTTTACGCGCAGCTTCCTGCCGGAACCCGCGATGCTTCCTCTCAACCCGAGACGCAGCAGGATCCCCTCCGTTCCCAAGCCGCCGAAGCTCTCTCGAAGCAGGACTTCGCAACCGCGATCAAACTTCTGACCCCCCTTGCGGAAAAGAATCCCAAGGACGCTCAGGTCCTCTATAACCTCGGCGCTGCTCATGATGCTCTCGACCAGACCTCCGACGCCGAAGCCGCCTATCATCGCGCAATCGATGCGAATCCCAATCTTCTTGATGCTCATCTCGCGCTCGGACTGCTGTTCGCTCGCACTGGGCGCACCTCCAACGCTCGCAGCGAACTCTCCGTTGCGGCGGCCATTCCCAACGGCGATGCTGCGCTCCGCGCTCGCGCTTACCGTGCTCTCGCTCGCCTCGATCAGCAATCCAACCCAGCCGCAGCCAGCGACGAGCTTCTCAACGCGATTAAGCTCTCTTCCGAAACTCCCGACGACATCCTCCTCACCGGAGAACTTGCCGAGGCCACCAACGATTCTGCCGCAGCAGAAGCTTCCTACCGCCGCCTCCTTGCCGCCGATCCCGATAATGCTCAGGCAACGGCTGCACTCGTCCACCTGCTCCTCAGCCAGAAGAATTTCGATCAGGCCGAACCACTTCTCACGGCCGCGCTCCAAAAGCACCCCGACGATCCAACGCTAAGCTCCCAGCTTGCCTCCCTTTACGAGTTTCAGAACAAGCCCGGCCAAGCCATTCCGCTCGTCGAAAAACTCCACGCCAGCCATCCTCAGGACGCCGCAATCTCCCGCCTCCTCGCCCATCTCTATGTCCGTAACGGTAACTTCGAGAAGGCATTACCGATCTACGCCTCCCTTACCGCGGCTTCGCCCAATGATCCCACACTGCTGGATGACCAGGCCGACGCTCTCATCCGGCTCCGCCGCTCTGCCGATGCATTGCCGCTGCTCCAACGTGCCATCGCCAATCCGCAGGCGTTTCCCAGTCCAGCCGCTTATGGCTCTGCCCTCAGCCATTTAGCCTTTGCGGCAACGAATAATAACGATCCTGCCACGGTCTTGCGGGCGCTCGATCTCCGTGCTAAAGTTCTGCCACCGACACCGTCCACTATATTTTTAGCGGCAACGGCGCACGACAAACTCCATCAGGTCAAGGAGGCATCTGATCTATACAAACAGTTCCTCGCAGCGGCCAAAGGCCAGTTCCCCGACGAAGAATGGGAAGCCCGCCACCGATTGGCAGCGCTGGAGCATATGAAGTAAAGAAAGAATAAATAGAAATAAAAGTTTTTAAAGCTCTAAAAATCAGAATAAAAAAGGCTTTAGAAAGTTTATTTGTAGTAGCGGTAGCGAAAACACGAACGTAACGTCGGACTCCATGGATTCCTGAAGCCAGACGCTCCTAACCACGAGGTGCGTTATGCAATTCACTCTTCGGATTTCTGTTCTTCTGCTTTTCCTTGTCTCTACCTGTATCCCGTCTCGCGCAGCGGACAAAATTACAATTCTGGACGAACAGCAGCTTCTCCAGCTGGAACAACGCGCCGAGCAAGCCAATCCCCGCGATCAATGCTTCCTTTATACCGAACTGGTCTCTGCGATGACGGAGATCGCCGGACAGCAGTTGAAAAGCGATAACCCCAGCCAGGCTACCGCAACTCTCAACAAGATCGCGAAATATGCTCAACTCATTCAGGTCAAACTCAGTCGCGACACAAAGCGTCTGAAGAATGCCGAGCAACTAATGCATCGCACGACCTATAAGTTGAATGAGTACCTGCACAGTGCTTCCTACGAGGATCGCCCAACACTGCAAGCAACGCTTAAGCAATTGAACCAGGTGCAGAGCGACATTCTGACGCAGGTCTTTAACCACTAATGCGGCAGGCTACAATCACCCGCATGCGACGATCGCATCTTTGCCTGACTCTTTCCCTGCTTCTTGCGCTGACGGCTTCTTTTGCCAGAGCGCAAAGAAACGAAGCCACTCTCTCCGACGCAGAGGTCGAGCAACTACGCGATTCTGCTTACGTCGCAAACGACCGTGTCATCGTCTTTATCAAGCTCATCGATACACGCATTAATTCACTTCGTGACCTCTACGCCAAGCCGCGACGTCCCGGCCGCGAGCAGGACACACACGACCTGATCGAACAATTTACTTCTCTCTCCGATGAGCTCAGCGATAATCTCGACGACTACAGCTCCCGTCATCGAGACATTCGCAAAGCCCTTCCCAAGCTCATCGACGCGATTGAACGATGGGGAACCGCCATCAAATCTCCGCCCGACAACGAGACCTACAACGTCTCCCGCAAGATTGCTCTCGAATCTCTTCGCGACCTGCGTGAACAGGCCAATGAGATGATCGCCGATCAAAAGACCTGGTTCGCCGCCCATCCTCCACCTAAAGAGGACAACAGTCGCGGCGATTTCGAGCATCCGCGCTAATCCGATGATCGTTGTTGATCTGCTTTGACTCCAGCGTTACATCCTCTACTCTGGAGAAGCAGATAAACCTCATGACGACTCCTTCTTCTTCTCCCATTCGTGTCGGCCTCATCGGTTATGGATATGCCGGCAAAACCTTCCATGCGCCGCTCATTCGCGCCGTCTCGGGTTTCCATCTCACTGTCGTGGGATCCAGTAAACCGGAGCGCGTCCTCGCCGATATCCCAGGTGTCACCGTATGTTCCGCAATGGAGACCGCGACTCATCCCGAACTGGATCTCATCGTCATTGCGACTCCGAATGAAAGTCATCTCCCTCTTGCTGCCGCAGCAATCAAAGCAGGCAAGCACGTCGTCGTCGACAAGCCTTTTACTCTTGATCTCGCCGAAGCCCGTCAGCTTGTTGCCCTAGCCAAAGAACACAACCGCCTTCTCTCCGTCTTTCAGAATCGGCGATGGGAGAGTGATATTCTCGCCGCAAAATCCATTCTCGCCTCTGGAGCACTCGGCAAAGTTGTCCACTTTGAAGCTCATATGGACCGTTTCCGACCGCTCGTTCGGCAACGATGGCGCGAAGATCCTGGCCCCGGTGCAGGACTCTGGTTCGACCTCGGCCCTCACCTCATCGATCTCACACTCCACCTCTTCGGCCTGCCCGACTCGGTCCTCGCGAGCTTCGCTACCCTGCGGCCAGGAGGAAAGACTGACGATTGGGCACACGTCCAACTTCTATATCCCGACATGCGTGTCGTCCTGAACGCCACTCTGCTTTCTTCAGGTGGTGTAGTTCGGACCCTTATCCATGGCACGCAGGCGACCTGGGCAAAGTATGGGACAGACGTACAAGAGAAACAGCTTGTCGAAGGCATTGTTCCCGGAACCAGGGGCTTCGGTGACGATCCCGATCCAGGAATTCTCTTCGACGGCGCCACCGGTCAGCGCACCGAAATCCCCGTTCCCCATGCCGATCAGATTGGCTATTACATCCGCATGCGGGACGCGATCCTCGGCCATGGCCCCCTACCCGTCTCACCAGAATCGGCAATTGCCGTCATGGCTCTCCTCGAAACCTCCTTCGCCTCGGGGAAACAAGGGAAAGTACTCCCTCTTCTCCTCACAGAAGCAGAACGTCAGGCCTACCAGGAACAGGAATCAAACAAGTAGTAACGGCCAGACTTTATCGCTTCACAACATATCCTCGAATAAAATCCTTATCGGGGGCCTCCCCGATAAGGAAATCCTTCTTCTGAGCACTTCGAATCATCCCGGCTCTGCTTTGCGCAAGTTTCTGCATCTCTTTCAGGACGCCCCATCGCTCTTCGATGGATTGTCCGAGGCGGCTGTAGAAAAACCTGCGACAAAGAAATCGCGTGCTACTGTAACTGCTCCACAAAACCTTACCGCCATCTTTCAGGAAGAATACCGCGAGCTTCGCCCTCGCGCTCCTATTCCCCCCTTCGACATTCGTTTCCGCCGGTTCACCTCGCTGAACACGACGATCCGCCTTCGCGAAGGCCTTCTTTACGTCCGTCTCTCCGATCTGCTCGAGCATGCTCCAGCGACCATTCATCACTCTATCGCGCACATTCTCCTCGCGAAGCTCTATCGCAAACCCATCGCTCCTCTGCATGCAGATCGCTACCGCCGCCACGTCTCTTCCGAGACAGTCTCGCGACAGGCTGAACACATTCGTCAGACCCGCGGACGCAAACGCATCCTTACTCCTGTTGGCCATCACTTCGACCTCAACGAGGTCTTCGACTCGCTCAACGCTCGTTTCTTCCACGGGCTTCTCGGCAAGCCTACCCTTACATGGAGCGCGCATCACGCTCGTCGCATGCTCGGCCACTACGACGCCGCACACAACACCATCGTCGTGAGCCGTATCTTCGATCGGCCAAACACTCCACGCTTTGCCATTGAGTACCTCCTGTATCACGAGATGTTGCACCTCAAGCATCCCGTCCGGGTCAAGGCAGGACGTCGCTGTGTTCATTCGCGCGAGTTCCAGGCAGAAGAGCGCCTCTTCCCTCAACTCGAAGAAGCAAAAGCTTACCTGCGCCGCCTCTAGATACTCTCTCTATTTATTTTTTCCTCTACAAAGTTTCTCTGGATTGAAGCCCGGAAGTGTTAGCATCCTCTCGTCTTAGATAAGACAGCATCACGGGTCCCTTGTTGTGCGAATCACAAAATTCAGGGAAAGAGAGTCAATCTGCTATGCCATTGTTCAAACGTGCAACCGCCGAGTTCTTTGGCACTTTCTGGCTGGTCTTTGGAGGCTGCGGCAGCGCCGTTCTCGCCGCTGCATTCCCTCAGCTAGGCATAGGCTTCGCCGGTGTCGCCCTTGCCTTTGGACTTACCGTGCTCACCATGGCCTATGCCATCGGCCATATCTCTGGCTGCCATCTGAACCCTGCCGTCTCTGTCGGCCTCGTCGTCGGCAAACGCTTTCCAGCCTCTGAGCTTCTGGCCTACGTCATCGCTCAGGTCGTCGGAGCCATCGTCGCCTCGGGCGTACTTTTACTGATCGCCAGCGGGCGTCCTGAGTTCTCTCTCGCCGGTGGATTCGCCTCCAACGGCTATGGTGCCCACTCTCCCGGTGGCTACTCGCTCGTTGCATGTTTCGTAGCCGAAGTCGTCCTGACCGCCTTCTTCCTGCTCGTCATTCTGGGTTCAACCGATGAGCGTGCTCCCAAGGGGTTCGCTCCCATCGCCATCGGACTCTGTCTTACGCTGATTCACCTCATCAGCATTCCTGTCACCAACACTTCAGTTAACCCGGCTCGCTCCACTGGTCCCGCGCTCTTCGTTGGCGGATGGGCCATCTCACAACTTTGGCTCTTCTGGGTAGCTCCTATTTTGGGAGCCATCATCGGCGGCCTCATCTCCAATCTGTTCTTCTCTGCACCTCAGCCACCGGTTCGCGAAGAGCTCTCCCGCTAATTGCTTCACACAGAAAGGCCCGGACACTCAACCTGTCCGGGCCTTTCTACTTCTCCCCACGAAAGTGTCATCCTGAGCGAGCACGAAGTGCGAGTCGAAGGATCTGCGGTTGGACTGATACCCAAACCGGCCTACCCCTGCGAATCGCTGGCCAATTCAGGCTCCCACTGCACATTCTTCGTCTTCGCCACCGCAACCAGCACCAGGCCTGCCAGAATCGAACCGATCGCCGCCACCTGCGCGTTGCTCATTCCCCAGTACAACCTCGGGTTGATCCGTACAAACTCCACCAGGAACCGACCAATTCCGCTCAGCACCAGGTACTCACCCGTAATCACACTGACCGGAGGCTTGCTCTTGGCCCTCTTCCACAACCACCACGCCAGCACCAGAGAATACAGCAGCTCATACACTGGAGTCGGCTGCACCAGGTCCGCTGTTGGAACCAGCGCATCCGGCCTCATATGAACGCCCCACGGTAGGGTCGTCTTGATGCCGTAGTCGCCGTCGCCTGAAAGCAGACAACCAATTCTGCCTACTCCATAACCCACCGCCGCCGCCGGAGCCGCAAGGTCCAGCATGCGCAGGGCGCCAATCTTTTCTCCAGTCGCACGGAACTGTGCTGTGCGCCCCATCCACATCAGCATCAGAATGCCGGCCACCATTCCGCCAAACCAGGCGAATCCTGCCTGAAACCAGTGCAGGAACTCCATCACGACATCCAACGGATGCTTCCACCCTGGAGCCCCCATACGGGCCAACGACATCCGCAGTGTCGTCACATCCTGGAACTCATGCCAGAGCTTCGCCCCAATGACCCCTGTAATCACCACAAAAGCCACAACATTCAGAGCGTCCGCGTTCACGCCGTTTCGGACGAAGTTCTTATGCAACACCACCGTTGCGACAACAGCAGCCAGCCAAAGCATTAACCCAAACGTGCCCAGGTGCAACGGGCCGATATCAATGTAAGGAAACATAGTCCTCTCCAGTGTATCGTCCGACTGCTCCGAACTGGCTTCCTGAGAGAAAAACTTGGCCTCCAGCCCATCTTCGCGTTAACTTAGCCCTATGCCCACCAGTTCTGCCCCTGCCCCCACTGCATTCTTCCCGGCCCCTGAAACCATGGACATCCTCATCTCCAAAGAGCAGATTGCCCAGCGCACTCGCGAGATTGGTGCCCAGATCTCAGCCGAATACGAAGGCCAATCCATCGTTCTCATCGGCGTCCTCAAAGGAGCGGCCATCTTCCTGTCCGACCTCGCCCGCGCCATCAAGGTCGACAACACCTTCGACTTCGTCGCCGTCTCCAGCTACGGCCGTGCCCGTGTCTCCTCCGGTGCCGTCAAGCTCATCAAAGACATCGACAACCCCATCGAAGGCCGTCACGTCATCCTCGTCGAGGACATCCTCGATACCGGACTCACCCTCAACTACCTTCGCGGCCTGATGCTGCAGCACAAACCAGCCTCGCTCAAAATCGCCACCTGCCTCGACAAGCCCGAACGCCGCCTCGTCCCCATTGAAGCCGACTACGTTGCCTTCAAGATTCCCAACCGCTTCGTCATCGGCTATGGAATGGACTACGCCGAACGCTATCGCGGAGTCGAAGACATTCGCCTCTTCCCCGAAGACGCCGCGCACTGATTCTTCACCGGGAAGGCTTCGTATACTCAGAGTTTTACTTCGAGCTTACGAAAGCCTTCCAGAGTGTCATCCTGAGCAAAGCGCGTTAGCGCGGAGTCGAAGGATCTGCGGTTATCACAAGAGCTCCATCACATCCCAAACTCCCTTGCCAGCAGCTCATAACTCTTCAACCGCTTCTGGTGGTCCCAGACGATCGTATTCACGATCACCTCATGAATCCCCAACTCACCGGCCATCTGCTCCAGCTTTCCCCGCACAACCGACGGCGTCCCCACGAAATACCTTGGCCACTCTCCCTCTTCCAGCGGGACCACTCCCCGCATCTCCAGTTCGCGAATCGCCTCCTCCGGCGCTGCCACTGGTTTGCGTTCCCCCAGACGAATCCTCTGCTGTAACAGCTTCACGCTCGATGCCAGAAACTCCGCCTCCTCCTGAGTCTCGGCGCACACCACGCCGACTGCCACCGTCGCTTCGGGCTTCTCCAATCGAATCCCTGTCCTGAAATTCCGCAGATAGGTCTCGATGGCGTCCCGTGTCTTCACCGGACTGAAGAAGTGGGCAAACGAGTACGGCAATCCAAACTCCACTGCCGCAGCCGAACTCCACATGCTCGAGCCCAGCATCCACACTGCTGGCCCCGCGTACTGTCCAGCCATCACTGGCGCGGGCATCGCCTTCACCTTACTGAAGGGATGTGCCGTAGGAAAATCCTCCTCCAAAAACGCCAGCAACTCCGTCACCTGTTCAGGAAAGTCATCCTCCATCGCCGTCTTTCTGGTTCGACGCAGCGCCAGCGACTCCATCGGCCCACCACCCGGCGCACGTCCGATCCCAAGATCTACCCTGCCCGGATACAGCCCATAAAGCGTACGAAAGACCTCTGCCACCTTCAGGGCCGTATAGTGCGGCAACATAATCCCACCCGCCCCAATTCGAATCCTCTTCGTCTCCGCCCCAATCCTTGCCAACATGATCTCAGGAGCTGTGCATGCCAGCAGGTCCATTGCATGGTGCTCCGACATCCAGAAGCGTCGAAAACCTAACCCATCCACCTGCCGAGCCAGCTCAATCGAGTTTTGCAAGGCCTGCGCCGAAGTGCTCCCCTCAGCCACCGGCGACTGATCCAACACCGACAGCTGTACTTTTGTCTTCATCTCCATAGCCATCAGATGACGGAACACCGTTCGACGAACCTCTAACAATAAAGTTCTGGAAACGATTCAGTTACTTCAAATGCGCCGGCTCCGGGCTGTCAAGCGATAAATCGCGTAAGTATTTGAAAACAAGCAGTTTGACAATGCAGATCAATTGCAACAGGCTTGGTATAATTGAAGCAGAAGTGGAGAAGCCCTGGAGCCATCTCCAGGGCTCTGCTTTTGTATGTCTAGAGAATTTATTTTCAATACTTTAGCTAACAAATCTAGCGCTTCCCGAGTCATTCTCTTGAAGTACCCAACTAAAGTATCTCTTTTGAATACTTTGCACCAAAATGACGGGAGGGGGACCCGACCCTGTGGATGCCAGAGATAATCCCCGTGTGATAGAAACAGACCGCATCGCAAACGGCGTCCAAAGGAGAACCATGAGCAGCCTGTCGCACCACGAAACATATCTTTATGATTCCAAAACATTTGCAAACCAGGCCCTCTCCTCTCCCCAGAATCTGGCTGCTGTTCTAGACCACACTCTGCTCAAACCGGATGCGACCCGCAACCAGGTCCTTCAGCTCTGCCATGAAGCCGCTGAACATCGCTTTGCCTGTGCCATGGTCAACCCGACCTGGGTTCAGCTCGCAGCCGACGCCCTCAAGGGGACCGGCATCCCTGTAGGAGTCGTCATCGGCTTCCCTCTTGGAGCCACACTCTCTGCCTCCAAGCGTGATGAGACTGCCCGCGTACTGAAGCATGGGGCCCACGACGTCGATATGGTCCTCAATATCGGATTGTTCAAGAGCGCAGCGGCAGCAGATTATGAAGCCGTCAAGCAGGATATCCGTGGCGTCGTAGAGCTCGCCCACGGCGCCGGGGCCATCGTAAAGGTCATCCTGGAGACCTGTCTTCTTACCTTCGAAGAAAAGCTTCGGGCCGCTGAGCTTGCGCTCTCTGCCGGAGCCGACTTCCTAAAAACCTCAACCGGGTTCTCCACCGGAGGAGCTACCGTCGACGATATCGGTCTTCTTCGCGGAGTCGCCGGCTCCCGCGCCGGAGTCAAGGCTTCGGGCGGCATCCGCTCGCTCGCCGACACCTCAGCCATGCTGCACGCCGGTGCCTCTCGAATTGGGGCCAGTGCCAGCGTCAAAATCGTCAATGAGCTTGCAGGAAGCGAATCAGGGCCGGTATCCAACAACGGTTACTAATTCGACACATTGACTAAAGTGCCTGCATCTATGTGAGCAAACAGCAGTCTGTACAACCTCATCAGTAGTATCATCGGCTCTTCCTATGTCTACGGCCAACAAAGAACGGCGCGGAACCTCCCCCGGCGCGCCATCGCCGGAGGTCACACCCGAACACAGCTTCGAGGGTGATTACCGGCCCAGCGCCGTTGAAACCTCGCAGCCGGCAAATATCCGGGTGGACCCGGTGCATCAGGTCGAGTTCCTCTACTCCCTCGCCGATGCCCTTAATACAACGCTCGACCTCAACACCTTGATGCATCGTGTCGCCGACCTCGTCCGCGCCGTCATCGACTATCGAATTTTCGCCATCCTGCTCATCAACGATCGCACGCAGGAACTCTGGATGCGCTTTCAGATCGGCCATACACCGGATGTCGAGCGTACCCGCCTGAAAATGGGCCGTGGCATCGTCGGTCAAGCGGCTCTTCAGCGCAGAACCTTGCGGGTTGATGATGTTTCAAAGGAAGAGCATTACATCAACGCCAATCCGAACGTTCGCTCGGAGATGGCCGTCCCGCTCATCGTCAAAAACCGCGTCATTGGTGTCCTCGATCTCGAGTCTGAGGCAGTCGGTTTCTTTACCACCGAGCATCAGCGACTGCTTGAGATGGTCGCTTCTCGCATGGCCGTCGCAGTCGAAAACGCGCGACTCTACACCCGAGTCTCCCGGCAAGCTCAGACGCTGACTGTGCTCAACGATATCTCGCGCGAGATCACCAGCATTCTCGATGTCGATGACCTGCTCGAACGCATCGGGCAACTACTTAAACGTGTCATCGACTATCAAATGTTTACCATTCTGCTGTGGAGTGAACGCACGCAGCAGTTTCAACACCGCTTCAGCTCCCGCTATGGAGAACGCATTACCCGCGAACGCAGCGTCGCTCTTGGTGAGGGCATTATCGGTTCAGCCGCGCAGCTCCGCGAGCCTGTCCTCGCATCCGACGCCCGCAAGGACGCCCGTTATGTTGCCGTAAATCCGGAGACACGCTCTGAACTTGCCGTCCCACTGATCTACAAGGGCAAGGTCATCGGGGTGATCGACCTCGAGCACACCCGAATTAACTACTACAACGAAGACCATCAGCGGACGCTCTCCACGCTCGCTGCGCAGGTTGCCATCTCTATTGCGAACGCGAGGCTCTATCAACGCATCCACGAGGAAGAACAACGCATGGAGCGCGATCTCGAGATGGCCCGTCAGGTCCAGCTGCGCCTGATGCCTCCACAACCGCCCAAGCTCGAGCATGCGGAGTTCGCCGCCCAGTTCTTCGCCGCGCGCTCCATCGGCGGCGATGTCTACGACTTTCTCGACTACGGCCCCGGTCGTGTCGCCGTGGCGATTGGTGATGTCAGTGGAAAGGCAGCCCCAGCGGCTCTCTACGCTGCCCTGGTCAGCGGAATCTTGCGCTCTCTGGCGACACAACATCTGTCTCCCGCAGCGCTGCTGGCTGCGCTCAACGAGCAGTTACAGGAGCGCCGCATGGATTCGCAGTACGTCACCATGCTGATCGCCATCTGGGACGACTCGAACCAGACGATTCAGATTGCTAACGCAGGGTCGGTTCAGCCGTTATTCGTCTCGCTGTCCTCCAGCAGTTCGCGAACGACCGTCGACGTAAAGACCATCAAGGCTGAGGGTTTTCCACTCGGCCTCTTTCCGGACGTCGAATACGAAGAGTTCACCATCTCCACTCGCCCCGGTGATCTGATGGTCTTCTTCTCCGACGGCATTCCCGATGCCGAGAATGCCAAAGGCGAGATGTTCGGCACCGAGCGGCTGACCAAGGTTCTCAAGACTCTACGACAGCCCACGGCGGCCTCGGCAGCCGATGCAATTCTCGATGCAGTCGGAACCTTCCAGTCAGGCACCGAGCATTTCGACGATGAAACCGTCGTCGTGCTCCGCGCGCTCTGACGGGTTACGGATTCGCGATCTTCGGCTCAATCTGTTTGTAACCTGCCGGAATCGCGAACTTCGACGCATCCACGGCAGACTGCGAAAAATCACTCATCTGCGTGTTCGACTCGACCAAAACAGCTGGCCCCTGCGAGGCAGAAGCATCCGCAGCTGGCGCGGGATCCGCAGCTTTCTTCTTGCGTCCGAATCCACCCAAACCTCCCAGCCCCAGACTGCTGGTGATAGCAGAGGTCGCGGAATCCTTTGCGACCTGTCCCGCGCTCGGCATCGCCGGAGAGTTCGATTGCGGCAACGGAGCTTCTGAAGCAGCTGGAAGAGGATCCCCATTGGCCGTAGTTCCCATACGCATCACCTGGAGCAGAGGAATCCCCTTGAGCTTTGACATCTCCTTGACCATGTCGGCCAGGGCCTTGCCTGCGCCCGGTTGCGAAGCAAACATTGTTGGGTTGAAGGATTCACTGAAGACCGTTCCGAGCTTCAAAGCAAAACGTCGCTGAAACTCTCGAACCTCGTCATAGCCGGGAACCTCAGGAGCCAGCCACATATCGTTCGTGATCGCCAGCGAGCCAGTCTGCCCGGACTTCTTATCAGTCGCATCCATCGTCATGTTCAGGATCGCCTCGCTCGTATTCACGCCTGCAACATCTTTCGTTGCTCCGGTATTCCGAACCTTAACCTGAAAGGAAAGATCCGTATCAGAGGGTTGTGTCCCGGTTTCCCTTTGCTCCTTGCCCTTCTTCATCGCTTCGTTCATCTGCTGGCGCATCTGCTCGAAGGTCATCGTGGTGTACTGCTTCTTGGCGTGGTCGATGGTCGTGATGGTCTCAGCATTCAGGTCCACGATCTCTGTCCGCATGGAGTTCGACCTGACCATGCGGTTTCCCTGGATGCTCACCGTGGAGACGATAGGCTCTCCGATCTGTCGGGCCTGCTTGCTAAAGACGCTTACAGTTTTCATCATGTTAAGCATTGCGCCGCCGGTGATCTGCGTCGTCTCCGTATAACTGAAATCGGCATAGAGTGCAGAGGGCAACGCCCCCAGCAGGAAGAGTGCAAGGCATTTGCTTTTCATAGAAATACTCCTGATTCGCAATACGATCTGAGGCCCAGGATTCGGTGGAAACCTCGGCAGTGTATCAAGCCCGTGACAGAAAGGTTAGGATAAAAGTAATGTCTTCCTCGATTGCTCAGCCTTCTACGACCCAGATCGTTCGTCCTGCCCGTAGTTTCCAGGGTTCTGTTACTGTTCCCGGCGATAAGTCCATCTCACATCGCTATGCCATGCTGGCCGGAATCGCGGAAGGAACCACGCGCCTTTCTAACTTTTCGACGGGGGCTGATCCACACTCCACGCTGGGATGCATGGAGGCCCTGGGGGCGAAGGTCGTCAAATCCGAAACACAGATTGAAGTGACCGGCGTGGCCGGAGCCTTCCAACAACCGAAGGCCGAACTCGACTGCGGCAACTCGGGCAGCACCATGCGCATGCTGGCAGGTCTGATTGCTCCGCATCCGCATACATTTACGCTCATTGGGGATCACTCGCTGACGATGCGTCCCATGGAGCGCATCCGGAAGCCCTTGTCGGCCATGGGTGCCCGCATCGACCTCGTCGATGGCCATGCTCCCATGACGATTCACGGTGGCCCGCTAAAGGCGATCGACTTTGAGACGCCGATCCCGTCGGCCCAGGTCAAGACGGCCGTGCTCTTCGCTGGCTTGCAGGCAGAGGGAACGACCAGCCTGTCGGAGGCCGTACGGACACGCGACCACTCCGAGCACGCCTTAAAGGCCTTTGGCGCAACCCTGACGCGCTCCAGTGAGAAGTTGAGCATCTCTGGAGGCCAGAAGCTCAAGTCCATCGACGCTACCGTTCCGGGAGACATCTCTTCGGCGGCGTTTTTTCTCTGCGCTGCCCTCCTCTTTCCGGACTCGAATCTTGTACTGGACTCCCTCGGGATGAATCCAACCCGCGCTGCGTTGTTGGATGTAATCACAACGCTGGGTGGAAAGATCAAGGTCTTGATGGTCGAAGAACATCACGGCGAGACCATTGGAACCATTCAGGTCAATCGCTCGCCTGAGGGGTTGAAAGGCGCCAAGATCTCCGGCGCCCTCTCGGCACAGCTGATCGACGAACTTCCTGTGATCGCAGCGATCGCTCCCTATACTCGTGATGGCGTAGTCATCCGCGATGCAAAGGAACTGCGTGTAAAGGAATCCGATCGCATCGCACTTGTCGTCAAAAATCTAAGGGCCATGGGGGCAGAGTTGACAGAGTTCGAAGATGGTCTGGCGATCACCGGCAACCAGCAGCTTCATGGGGCGGAGATCGACTCGGGCAGCGACCACAGAATCGCGATGGCCTTCTCTGTCGCAGCTTTGCGGGCAAGCAGCGAAAATATTATTCACGGTGCTGAAGCTGCAGCAATCTCATTCCCTGAGTTCTTTACACTCCTTAATGAACTCGCGAAGAGATAGCGCGAAGTCGATCAAGGCTGAAGATGATCGATCGTTGAGATTCCGGCGTTAAGACGCTGCTGACGGCTTGCTGCATTCGCGGGATATTTCGTCAGCAGATCTTCTAAGGCTACGATCACTGCGGGAGCTTCGACTTCATCCAGTTTGTAATTCGCAGGAATGTCCTTGCGGTCACGATCGGGCCCACGAAGGATACGAACCTGCGGTAATTCCAGCGGAAGCCACTCGATAGGCTTCTGCCATGAAGGGCCGATCACGACCATTGGCAGCCCAACGCAGCGGCCGACGTGCATGGTTCCCGTATCGAGCGATACGGCTGCATCCGCCAACGCAAGCAGGGCTGCTAACTCTGTCACTGAAGTCTTTCCCGCAAGCGAGACGCCGACCCCTCCGGCAGCCTTGCGAATCTCTTCAATGGAATCATGGTCTCTATCGGTTCCTACATAAACGACAGCGCAGCCAAGTTTGTTGTATGTATGCTGGATAACCTCCACGAAGCGGGAGGTATGCCATCCGGTAAGTTGTCCGCCGCTGTTCTGCGTTACGAAGACAACAAGAGGGCGTGCCTCTGGATTCGCAGCCTGAATCAATTTCTGCGCAGCAGCAGCATTGGCCTCCGAGAAAAAGACGCGAGGCTCTCGATGCTCTGGAGAAGCAGAGACAAACTCCGCCATACGAAGATTATTGTCGATCAGGCTTCTCTGAGAATCGTAGATGAGCGGACGATGATAAAGCTCGTTATGAATCGTGAAGCCGCCACGAATTGCAGGAGCCGTCAGCATGGCCATCACCGCAATACGAGTTCGTTGATCCGAGGCTCCTGTAAGGATCAACTCAGGCCGCAGAGAACGCCGTGAAAGCTCTGCGCGGAGCGATTGTGCAGCTTTCAGAGGAGTAACCAGTGGGTCTGGTGTCTCAATCAGGTAATCGATGAAGGTGTTGTGTCGCAGTACTGAGAGCCCAAGGCCGCGGGTGGCTACCGTTATCGTGCTCTCCGGAACCGATCGCTTGATCGCCTGGTAAAGCGGGGTGAGATGAATACAACACCCCAGAGGCAACAGATACTCCAGTACAAGAATGCTGGCAGGAGAAATCGCGGGCGCGGGACGAACAAGCCGTTCGACAGAGAGCAGTGCGCGTGCGGAGAGACGAAGGGGAGTCTTTTTCAGGGACATTCGTAGCTATGCTCTCAGGGGAGGTGGAGATGATAACTACATCTTATAGCGGCCCATCTCGTCGTCGTTCAGATTCTCAAGCCAGCGGCGCATCTCATCGGAATTGACGGATTGCATTCCAGTCGCAGCCTGGCGCGAGTTTTCGAGGACATCGCGATTCACATAGATGGGGCAATCCCAACGCAGCGCCAAAGCGATCGCGTCTGAAGGGCGAGCGTCCATTGCAATTGTCTCGCCTGCCTGATCAAGCCAGATCACGGCGTAGAAGGTGTCATCGCGCAACTCCGAAACAACCACCTTACGAACCTCGGCGTTAAGGTTCCGCGCCATATTGCGCATCAAATCATGAGTCATCGGGCGAGGCGTGGCTGTCTTCTCCAGTTCCAGCGCAATGGCATTGGCCTCAAAGATCCCCACCCAAATGGGCAGGACCGTATCGCTGGCGACATCTTTAAGCACCACAATTGGCATATTCGTAACCGGATCCATCATCAGGCCGCGAATCTGCATCTCGACTTCATCTGCGCTATGCGTGGAAACCGTTTGTGGGGCCGAGGTAGTCATCTCAATTTAATACGACGAAGGGTTGGGGTTGATGGGTAGCCTGAAGGGGGTCTACTCCAGCAACAGCTTCACCGACCAGACAATTCGGTTGTGTACGCGTGATGTGAATCGGGAGATAACTCCCGATCGGTGGTTCAGAAGCGCCGATTGGAACCGTAAAGTTGACTGTCTTATTCTGGCTGGAACGGCCTACGATCTGGCCACGGGCCTGATTGTAGCTTTCCACCATAACTTCGACGTTATGGCCGAGATGCCGCGCATAGTGCTCGCGCTGAATCTCTCGCTGGCGATCATTAAGAATGCGCAGACGCTCATTCTTGACCTCATCGGAGATGCTATCGGCCATATTGACCGCCGGAGTATTCGGACGTGGCGAAAACTTGAAGGCAAAGACGCCATCGTAGCGCACAGCATCCAGCAGTGTGATGGTCTGCTCAAAGTCCGCATCTGTCTCGCCTGGGAAGCCGACGATCATGTCGCTGGTGATCGAGATATCGCGCTTGGCGGAGTGGATCCAACTCATGCGCTCCAGATACCACTCTCGCGTGTACTCGCGCGACATGGTGTGCAGTACCGAAGAAGAACCCGACTGTACCGGAAGGTGAATATGGTCGCAGATCGTAGGAGTGGCATCGATTGCCTCTACGATGTCGCGCGTAAAGTCCCGAGGGTGCGAAGTCGTAAAACGCACACGGCGAATGCCGGAGATGTTACCAACCTCAGTAAGTAACTCCGCAAAGCTCATACGGCCGGAAGGATCGCGCCACGAGTTAACGTTCTGACCGAGAAGCTGAATATCGGTATGTCCTTCGTCGGCCATCCGGCGAGCTTCAACGAGCACAGAAGCCGAGGTGCGCGAGCGCTCCTTACCACGGGTATACGGAACCACGCAGTAGGCGCAGAACTTGTCGCAGCCCTCAATAATCGTGATGTAACCCCGGTGAGGATTGGAGCGGACTGTGAACTCCGTATCAAATGTTTCATCGGTCTGGCGATCGTCAAGACCGGTAATGCGCGTCTCCCCCGCTTCAAGTCGCTCAAGCATTGTGGGCAGATTGCGATACGACGCAGAGCCAGCCACGATGGAAACGAATGGAGCGCGCTCAAAGATGCGTTCGCCTTCCTGTTGGGCGACACAGCCGATAACGGCGAACTTCTTGCCCTCGCCCTGCATGCGCTTGTATTCATTCAGTCGGTGAAAGACCTTCTGCTCAGCCTTGTCGCGAATGGAACAAGTGTTGTACAGGATCAGATCGGCAGCGGTCTCATCATGGACCTGAGCGTAGCCTTCGTGCTCCAGAGTACCAATGACCTTTTCCGAGTCATGGACATTCATCTGGCAGCCAAAGGTCTCGATGTAAAACGTTTTGCTCACAGACACAAGTATATCGTTTGGAAATTTGGTAGCGCCAACGGGGATCGAACCCGTACTCTCAGCCTTGAAAGGGCCGCGTGTTAACCAGTTACACCATGGCGCCAAGGCTCTGACGACTTGCGAGGATGGACAGATTTGGTAGCGTTACCGGGGCTCGAACCCGGACTCTCCGCCTTGAGAGGGCGGCGTGTTAACCAGTTACACCATAACGCCATCACAGAGAAGGGTCTTCTCTGTCGCGATAATCCATTATAGCAAAGGAAAGCTGATTCTCGCCTTCCCGAACAACAACTTCGTTGAGGATTTTCTGCCTGAAATCAGAGGCCGAGCTTCTTAACCTCATCGTTGTAATACTTCCGGTAAAGGATGTCCCATTCCTGGGATCCCTCGAGAATGATCTTGCGCTGGGACGCAATCTTCTGGCGCGCCGCCGCATCAATCTTCGTCTCTTCGGTCAGCAGCCTTTCCAGCGCCCGCCGGGCTTCCTGGCGGATCGTATTGCGATCCTCAAGGAAGTCACACTCCTGAATCTCAGCCAGCGTATCGGCCACCGTGTGAGCAAGTTTGTTCAATTTATCGCGGGAGATTCTCACAGCACCGCCTTGTATTTGCGCGCGAGCTCGTTCTTCACCTTCTTGAACATCTCGGGATAACTTGCCCCGGTCTTGCGCATATCATCCTGAAATGCCTCCAGAATCACCCGAACCTCGTCGTTGATGCGATCCTCGAGTGAAAGCTCATCGACCATAGCCGCCGCAACTCGCTCATCGAGAATAGCCGGCTTTTCGGTCTGGATCATCTTCTGCGCAATCAGCTGTTTTACGGTCTGGCGTGCCAGATACCCTACGTAATCTTTAGAGAAGATCATTGGACTTTAAGCGAATATATCACGCGCATCCAGATAGATGACCGTGTTCTTCTACTTCGACTTAGCATTGCGATGCGGACAATGTTCATTGTTGATGCAGGATTCCGGCAGCCGCAGCCGCTCAACGGGCTTCCCATTCATCAGGTGCTGCTGCACAATCTCCCCGACATCATCAACGTGAACCTTTCCGTACCAGACCGCCTCCGGGTACACCACCACCACGGGGCCATGTTCACGCTGATCCAGACAGCCGGACTCGTTGGCCCTCACCCGATGCTTCAGCCCTGCGTCCTTGATCGCATCCTTGAAGACTGCCTTGAGCTTCTTGCTCCCCTTCGGGAGACAGCTTGGGCGTGAAGCCGACTCATCGCGCTCGTTGGTACAGATAAACAGATGATGTTCAAAGAATGGCATCTTCGTTGGATTCCCTAGCATATCGAACGATGCACCGTAACCGCCGAAAAGCAGTGTCGCCGAACTCCGCTTTCTGAGACAATACGTCTCGGATGAATCTCGATAATCTCATCTCGCTCAAAGACGACATGGTGGCCTTCATTGCAGGCCATGGCATGCAGCGAATGAACGGCTATGTCTCCGAGGATGTTCCAACGGTCCTCTTTGAGGAAGAAAACCCTGATGGCTGGAAGGACTTTGTCGAGCTCGCCAAAGCCTCAGGCGCCCCCTTCATGACCATGAGCGAAGTCGTTCTTGAAAAAACAGATATCGCCGTTTTGATCGAGCGCATCCGAGACCAGGTCTATCCCGATGACGAGGCCCATGAGATTGAAGACGCAGAACGACTTCTGCGGCATATCGGCAAGATCGGCTACCTGCAGCTGGGATTTGCCCATCAGGGCGTCATGTTCCTCTTTGAAGCTGCCACCGATTGGTACGATACCTTCCTGGAGTTGACCGAAACCGTATCCGATCTGGGCAGCATTATCGTAGACGACCGCGATAACGATGAGTAAAGAAAGAGGCAGCAAAAACGGTGGTCTCTCTTCAAACTGAGATACAGCGCGAATGGAAGACGGCCCCTGTCGATGAAACGCTTGTCGAACAAATTGCAAGTGCCACAGGCTGCCCTCGAGGAATCGCTTACTTTTTAGCTGCGCGAGGCATTACGGATGAGGGCTCCATACGGAGTTTTTTCTCTCCCTCTCTCGACGACTTGATCGATCCAATGCGAATGCTCGGTATGGGTGCTGCCGTAGAACGCATCCAGCGCGCCGTGTACGACTCTGAACCCATCCTGATCTACGGCGATTACGACGTCGATGGCACCACCGCCACGGTCCTCCTCAAGACAGCCATCGAACGCAGCGCCCCCAAAGAAACTCCAGCGATCGTCCGCTATCACATCCCTCACCGCATCCGCGAGGGTTATGGCATGAGGACCGGCGTTTTAGCCGATGCCACAGCGGAAGGAATTCGTCTGGTGATTAGCGTCGATACCGGCATCCGCGCCTTTGCCGCTGCTACCGAAGCTCGCGCGCTCGGGCTTGACCTTATCGTGACGGATCACCATCTCCCCGACGGAGCGCAGGGTGTGCCGGATGCTTATGCCGTGATCAATCCCGCGCAAGATAGCTGTCCATATCCCTTCAAATCCTTGTGTGGAGCAGCCGTCGCTTTTAAGCTGGCTCATGCGATTCTTCGAGCTTCCTGCACAAATGACATGGAGCGGGAGCGTCTGGAACGCACTCTGGTTCCCTCTTTTCTAAAGCTGGTCGCCATCGCCACCATTGCCGACTCCGTTCCATTGGAAGGCGAAAACCGCGTCATTGCTTCACTTGGCCTTCGCGAACTGCGCAATCCTATCCAGACGGGCTTGCGTGCCTTGATGGAGGTCTCTCAGATCCCGCTGGATCGCCCCCCCACGGCCACTGAGGTCGGTTTCCGTATTGCGCCACGCATCAACGCCGCGGGCCGCATGGACGTTGCCAGCGACGTGGTCGAGCTGTTCCTGACACGCGACAGCAATCGCGCCCGTGACCTGGCCGCAAAGCTCAATCGTCTGAACGACGAACGCAAAGCGACCGAGGCAAACGCACTGGAGGCGATCGAAGAAAGATTGCTTGCCTTGCGCGATGCAGACGGACACTTCCCGGCCCTCTGCTTTGTAATGGACGATCCGGAGTGGCATCGCGGCGTCCTCGGGATTCTGGCCTCACGTATCGTTGATCGCACCGGCCAGCCGGCCCTGGTCCTGACGCACGAAGACGGACAGGCGCACGGGTCCGGGCGTTCCATTGCCGGGTATCACCTGCTGAATGCCCTGACCGCAGTTCATGATGAGGATAGTGCGTTATTCACGCGCTTTGGGGGACATGCCCACGCCGTAGGATTCTCGCTTCCATCACAAAATGTTCTGCTCCTGCGCGAGAGAATGGAGCAGCATAGTGCAGTGCATCTGCTCTCTCCTGATCTCCTTGCTCCTCCTCTCGAATGCGATGCGGAGGTCTCTCTCGAAGATCTCAATCCTCTTTTCTACGATTGGTTGGATCGATGTGGCCCCTTCGGAATCGGCAATCCGGAACCCATCCTCTTCACCCGCTCCGTCACGCTCGTATCCGAGGCTCGCATCATCAAAGACCGTCACGTCTGCCTTGAAGTTGCATCCGGCAATCACCGCTTCAACGCTCTAGGATGGAGTCGTGGCAGCACTCTCTGGACTGAGGTCTGCCACAGGATGCAACTTACCTCTGGCTCCTGCTTGGATCTTGCATACAGGCTCCGGACGAAGAGTAATCCATGGTTTACCGGGCTCGAGCTGGAACTGGTCGATCTTCGACCCGCAGTCCCCCAAAAGCGGTATCCGTCGTGATGCATTTTCACAGAAGTAATTCGTTTGCATCGTCTTAGGGACTTCGATCGTCTTATATACTGGCCCTTTGGATGCCTACGACCGAGACAAGACGACTTAACCCTTATGCGCTGACAGGGATCATTCTGGCAGTCGTTTTACTGGCCTTTTTAGGCATCCGCATGCTCACCCGCGACATTGTTGAGGTACGCGCTGCAGCGGTCACCCATCAAAACCTGCTCAAAGCCATCTCAACCAACGGGCGCGTCGAACCGATCGAGGAGTTTCAGGCACACGCCCAGGCACCAGGGGTTGTAAGCAAGATCTACGTCAAGGTGGGACAGAAGGTCAAAAAGGGCGAACTCCTGCTTCGCATGGAAGATGCTGACGTAGTCTCCAAACTCGCGACGGCAAAATCCAGTTTAGCCAGCGCTCAGTCGACAGCGCACGATCTCGCTCAGGGTGGAACCCAGGAAGAGCGACTCGCTTTGGCTGCGGACCTCAGCCGCGCGGAGCACCAAAAGCAGCAGGCAGACAAAGACCTGGCTGCGCTTCGTCAGCTTCAACAAAGAGGCGCTGCCTCGGCCAGTGAAGTAGCTTCTGCTGAACAACGGGTGCAAGCCGCTCAAATAACATTGAACTCCGTTCAGCAACGAGAAACCCAGCGCTATGGAGCAAGTGACCGTAGCAAAGTACAAGCGCAATTGGCGGATGCACAGGCAACCGTAGCCGCAGCTCGGAGCAGCTATAACAATGCAAATATCCGCTCTCCTCTCGCTGGTACCGTCTACTCCATTCCCGTAACGACCTACGATTACGTCGATGGCGGCGAAACGCTCATGGATGTTGCAGATCTAAACCGCCTTCAGGTCCGTGCGTATTTTGATGAGCCCGAGATTGGCAAATTGGCTGTCGGTCAGGCAGTCAAAATCGTGTGGGATGCAAAACCCGATCAGGCATGGCATGGACATATCAGCCGCGCCCCTTCCACGGTAATCGCTTATGGAACCCGCAACGTCGGCGAGTGCATCATTACGGTGGATGATGCCCGCGAAGACCTGCTTCCAAATACCAATGTGACTGTCACGGTCACGGTTTCGCAGCGCTTCAATGTGCTTAGCGTCCCCCGGGAAGCTCTTCATACGGAGGGCGTCAGTGACTATGTTTACCGCATCGTACAAGGAAAACTGGTGCGAACTCCGGTCCAGGTTGGTGTACTGAATCTGACCCGGGTAGAGATCCTGAGCGGTCTGACGGAGAAGGATACAGTGGCATTGAACGCTACCAGCAGTAACCGCGATCTTTCGAACGGCCTCGCCGTAAAGATCGTCGAATAACTATGGCTTTATTCTCCCCTTCTTTTCGGCTTGTATTTCTGTGGGTTGCGCTTCTTCTCTGCGGAGCTCGCTCTTTCGCCGATGACCTTCAGGCCGAGTCTCTCTTGAAGCAGGGTCGCGTCGACGAAGCCGCCGCCATGCTGAACCAGATTCTCTCCGCTCAGCCGCACGATGCACGCGCTCACCAGCTACTTTGCCGGGTCTATTATTCCCAGGACATGGCCGATTCCGCAGTCCGTCAGTGCGAACAGGCAACCTCAGACGATCCTTCCAATAGCGACCATCAGATGTGGCTAGGTCGCGCCTACGGATTGAAGGCATCTCAGGCCAATATGCTCACTGCTTTTGCTGTGGCCAAAAAGGTCCACGTTGCCTTTGAGCAGGCCGTACAGTTGAATCCCGCGAATGTACAGGCCATGAGTGATCTGGGACAGTTTTACGTCTCTGCTCCCGGAATTGTCGGCGGAGGCGTAGATAAAGCGCAGGCTCTGGTCCCAAAGATCATGCCTCGGTCACCGCAGAAGGCGCATCGCCTTCTGGCCATGATCGCTAAAAAGAAAAATGATCTATCCACGGCAGAAGCAGAGTATAAATTTGCAATCGCGATAGGCAAGACTCCGGAGGCATGGGTCGACTTGGGCCTGTTTTATCGGGAGCAATCCCAGCCCGAGAAAGCCGTCGCAGCTTTAGAATCCAGCGTGCAGGCAAATTCTGCGCGAGATGCTGCTTTAGTGGATGCCGCCAGTATTTTGACAGACCTTCATCGCCGTCCTGAGTTCACAGAAAAACTCTTGCGCGAATATCTGGCTTCTCCATCCAAGACAGATGCTGCCCCCGCCTTTAAAGTGCATCTGCAGCTGGGAGATCTTCTGAAACAGCATGGCGATACTGCCGGAGCTCGACGCGAATACGCTGCCGCAGTCGCATTGGCCTCCAACTTTGGCCCAGCCCGAAAGGCGGTTCAGGGTGCATAAAGGCAAACACGATACCATGGTCTACGACCGACTGGGCAGGAGTCTTTCACGGCGCATGACACTTTTTCATTCACTTCTTACCGTCGCCGTATGCGTATCCGCGACAGCTGTTCCTGCTGCTGCTCAGATCTCGTTTACTACAGCAATCGATCTTGCGCTGAAGAATAGCCCTAAGGTCTTGGCGGCTCAGGCAGAAGTCGACAAAGCACGGGCAGCGCTCGATCAGACCCGAGACGTTTATATTCCGGCCCTCAGCATCGGTTCCGGCCTGGGTTACACATACGGCTTCCCGTTCGGAGCTCCGTCTCTCTTTAATATCACTGCGCAATCGCTTCTCTTCGACCAATCTCAACGCAACTATACCCGCTCTGCCCGGGCCGGCCTGGAAGCAGCGAATCACAATCTCAGAGATGTTCGGCAGCAGATTATGGAAGACGCGGCAACGACGTACCTCTCTCTCGATGCCGACCTTGAGCGCATTCAAGCCGCTCAGGAAGAATCAGGATACGCTGGCGGATTGACAAAGATTGTTCAGCAGCGCCTCGATGCCGGACAGGATACGCAGATCGAACTCACTCGAGCAAAGCTGACCGCGGCAAATCTCCGACTCCGCCAGATTCAACTGGAAGATGACGCCAGCAGCCAGCGCGAACACCTCGCTCATCTGACCGGACTTCCAGCAGATGGACTGGCCACTGACCATGCAAGTATCCCCGCCTTCCAGCAGCTCGATCCCGTGAAGAATACCGTCCTCCCAGAATCTGTACAGGGGGCCTACTCGACAGCAGAATCCAAATTCCAGTCCGCCTTCGGTGACTCACGAAAGATGTACCGGCCTCAGATTGGACTTGGCATTCAATACAGCCGCCTTGCCGCCTTCAACAACTATCAGGACTATTACCGGCCCGGCAGTTTTAGTAATTACAACAACCTTCAGGTGGGACTTCAGGTCAATCTTCCCTTCCTCGACTTCACGAAACGCGCCAAGGCACGGGAGTCCCTTGCCGAAGCTCGGCGCAGCCTTCGCGAGGCCGATCAGGCGCGCGATCAGTTCCTTGAAGGGCGTCATAAAACGAACAATGCCATTCGTGAGTTGCAGGCTCGTACCGAGATTGCCTCACTCGAACGGGAACTCGCGCTGAACCAGATCGACGTTGTGCGTGTTCAACTTCGACAAGGCAATCCCGGCGGCCAGCCGGTGACACCAAAAGAAGAGCAAAATGCGCTCATTCAGGAGCGCGCACGCTATCTCGACTTTCTGGACTCTGACCTCCAGCTTCGCCAGATGCAGATCAACCTGATGCGATCGAACGGACAGTTGGAGAACTGGTTGAAGTCTTCGTCGCAATCTCTTTCACCGGCTGCACTAAAACCAGAATGAACTGGAAGGCGATCCTCGTGATTCTTCTCGCGCTGTTCCTCGCAGGAACAGCCGTCGGGTACATTCGCGATTCTCGTCTTGATGCGGACTTCCCTGCAATCCGTGCAAAATCCAGCGAAGCCGATGTGCGACATGTGATGGGTGAGCCACGGCAAGTTCTACATCCTTGCCAGGCTTATGACACTTCGCTCACTCCGGACTGCACCCATGTCTTCCTCTATCGATCCATCTTTTATCCCTTGCGAGAGAAGTACTGGCTTGTCTTTTTTGATGAAAACAATCAAGTTACCGCTACATCCAGTGAGCTGGAACCATAGAGAGAACTCCGAAATCCTCTCCCGGAATGCGGTTACCGAATGGTAAAATTGAAGATAAATCATGCCGCTCAAGACACTGTTCCTGAACCCGCCCTCCTTTGAAAACTTTGATGGCGGCGCCAGCTCCCGCTGGCCCGCAACCCGCGAGATCGAGTCCTACTGGTACCCCGTCTGGCTCGCCTACCCTGCCGGCATGTTGGAGGGCTCTCGCCTGCTCGACGCTCCTCCGCACCACATCTCTGCGGAAGAAACCATCGAAATCGCAAAGGGCTACGATTTTTTGGTGCTCTTCACCTCGACCGTAGGCTGGGCTGGCGATCATGGTCTTGCTCAGGCCATCAAGAAGGTCAATCCGTCGATCAAAATCGCCTTCGTCGGACCTCCCGTCACTACCGACCCCGACCGCGCTCTGAATGAATGCAACGTCATCGATTTTGTCTGCCGTCGCGAATTCGATTTTTCCGTCGTAGAGTTTGCTAACGGCAAGCCGCTCAATGAAATCCTCGGCATCAGCTACCGCGATGCCAGCGGTAGCATCCAACATAACCCCGATCGTCCTCAAGTCGAGGACCTCGATGCAATGCCTTGGGCGACCAAGATCTACAAGCGCGACATGGACGTCACCAAGTACAACGTGCCGTTCCTGCTTCATCCCTACATTGCCCTCTACTCGACGCGCGGCTGCCCTGCGCAGTGCACATTCTGCCTCTGGCCGCAGACGCTCTCCGGTCACGCCTGGCGCAAGCGCTCTAGCGATGACGTCGCTGCCGAGATGAAGTGGGCCAAGGAGAACTTCCCCGAAGTGAAGGAGTTCTTCTTCGACGACGACACCTTCAACATCCAGAAAGCCCGTACCATCGAGCTCTGCTCCAAACTGAAGCCGCTCGGCATCACTTGGTCCTGCACCTCACGCGTCACCACCGATCGCGACACCCTCAAAGCCATGAAGGACGCCGGTTGCCGCCTGCTGATCGTCGGCTTCGAGTCCGGCGACCCGCAGATCCTCAAGAACATCAAGAAGGGCGCCACTGTCGAGCGAGCGCGTGACTTCGTCAAGGATTGCCACGATCTCGGCCTCGTCATTCACGCTGACTTCATCCTTGGCCTGCCCGGCGAAACCAAAGAGTCCATCCGGAACACCATCAACTTTGCCAAGACGCTCGACTGCGAAACCATCCAGGTCTCCGTCGCACACGCCTATCCTGGCACCGAGTTCTACGACTTCGCCAAGAAGGGCGGCTTCATCACCAACGAAAAGATGGAAGACGGTGGCGGTCATCAGATGGCGCACATCGAATACCCCGGCCTCCCTACCGAGTACGTCATGGAGATGGTGCACAAGTTCTACGACGAGTACTACTTCCGACCCAAGGCCGCAGCCCGCGTCATCTGGAAGGCCATCGTCAACCGCGACGTTCCCCGTCTCTACGTCGAGGCCGTCTCGTTCATGAAGCTGCGCTCGCAGCGTAATAAGGCTGCTCGCGCCAAGGCCGCTGAAAATGCACTTAAGGCACAGGAATCCGTCAGCCTGAACGCATAAAACTTTTCTCAACACCTAAAAGAAGACAGTCCGTTTTAACGGACTGTCTTCTTTTAGTTAACGGACTTTTTACACCCTTAGCACTTCAACTTGGCATAACGCCCCGATTGAAGCGAGGAAATGGATGGTCCGCCTTCTGTTTGCTGTATTTGCATTTTTCTTTGTTACCAATCTCTCTGCACAAGACTTGACCGATTCGACTTCACCCTCTTCTTCAGGAGTCGTGCAAAGCGCATCATCTTCCAAACCATTTTTCAGTCGATTGATCGCAGCCTATCGCGACGATTGGTTCCCATCGCCAACCTCTACCTCAGCATCACCAGAACGCCGCGGATTCTCCGCGCCACTCGATTCGCCTCCCTTTCCGAGCACGGACTATTCAGTAGGAGGCACGCCCGTCATCGGCGCTCCAGATACCCAGTCCTACATCCTCATGCAAGCCATCAACGAAAATCGGAGCCGCACAAAGATCTACGGCTGGTTCAATGGAGGATTCAACATCAGCACGTCCAACAAGGGCGATGGCGCTAACTCTCCAGCCGCCTACTATTACAACCCGAACCGGGTTACGCCCGATCAACAGGTGCTCTACATTGAACGTCTCCCCAACACCGTTCAAACGGATCACGTTGACTATGGTTTTCGTTTGGCCACGCTTTATGGTCAGGACTACCGCTACACCACCAGCAAAGGAATCTTCTCGCAGCAGCTCCTGGCACGCAATCACGAGTATGGCTTTGATCCTGTCATGTTCTACGTGGACTTCTATGTACCACACGTCGCAAAGGGGATGAACGTCCGCATAGGCCGATACATCTCCTTGCCAGACATCGAAGCCCAGCTCGCTCCGAACAACTACACTTATTCGCACTCACTGCTCTACACCATCGATCCCTATACACAAACGGGACTCGTCGCCAGTGTCAAGCTCTCAGATCATTGGCTGCTCCAGGCAGGCTTCTCGGGGGGAAATGACGTAGCCCCCTGGACAAAAGATGCGACACCTACCGGAACGTTCTGCGCAAACTATACCTGGGGTAAGGGAGGCGATGCGCTGTATGCGTGTGCAAACTCCTTCAATAAAGGGAAGTATGCCTATAACAATGTTCAGCCCTACTATCTGACCTGGTATCACAAGATCAATGCCAAATGGCACACCGATACCGAGTTTTGGTACATGTACGAACGAGACGTTCCGAACATCGCAGGAAATGTTGCCAATCCTGTGCCTACAGAGACAGGCGCGAATGGAGCTTTCTGTTTCGCTGGAAAACAGACCTGCTTCGCTCCGGCCGATGCAGTCGTAAATTACCTCGAAGATAAGATCGATTCACATAACTACATCTCCATCCGCAACGAATTCGTGGACGACATCCGCGGACAGCGCACCGGCTATGCAACAAAATACACTGAGCATCTGATCAGCTATGGCCATTGGATCGGCTCTACGGTCCTCTTCCGCCCAGAGCTCCGCCTGGAACACTCTTACGATCGCGCCGCCTATGACCTCGGAACGAAGAAAACGCAATTCGTCGTAGCCGGAGATATTACTTATCACTTTTAGGAGCTCGATCAAACGAGTAGAGTATCCAGCCTGAGATGCCCCGCCGTATACTACGGGGGAAATAATGCCGTCCCTCTGAAAGGATCTCACTCATGCGCTTTGCCCTCCGGTACGCTCTTATCGCTCCGCTCGCCTGTGCCCTGACCACCAGCGCTCTCTTTGCGCAGCAGGAAACCCCGGACACGAATCGTAAGGTCGCTGGTGGAGGCATCTCCGTCAAAGGATGGCAGGGCAAGATCGATGCCGACGCCGAAAAGGCCGGACAAACTGTCAATGATGCCAAGCTCTCCGAAGAGCACAAAGTTCTCCAGGTCACCACCGGCCCCGCCATCACCTACTGGAACCCGAAGAACGTCGCCAAAGGCGACTATACCGTCTCGGCCACCTTCACCGAGCCGAAATTCATGAACCTCAACACCCACCCGCACCCCTACGGAATAGTCATTGCGGGCAACGGCATGGGCACGGCAGACCAGAGCTACATCTACTGCGCAGCCTACGGCAACGGTAACTTCATCGTCCGCGGCTTCGGCCCTGAGGCCTTCCAGCTCAATGGACGCCGCGAAGCCAACGATGCTGTCCATAAAGCCGCCGCAGTCGGACAGCCAGTCACCCAGGAGATCGCCATGCAGGTCAAGGGTGATAAGGTCTCCTGCATCATCAACGGAACCACGGTGAAGACCTTCGAGAAATCCGATCTCGTCACCGCAGGTAAGCTCAAGTCTACCGATGGCGTCTACGGAATCCGCTTCGCCCACAACACCGACGCCACCGTCAGCAACCTGAAAATTACCAAGCCCTAAAGGCTTGCCGAATACCCTCGAAACGGCATACGTTTTCTCCTTGACTAAACCATAACCAAATAGTTATGGTTTAGTTCGATGAAGTCGGCCGACCCCAACCATGTATTTCGCGCCCTCGCCGATCCCACGCGTCGCGCCCTCTTCGAGGAGCTGACCCGGCAAGGAGAGCAGACCGTCCATGCCTTGACTCGATACGCTGGCGTCTCTCAGCCTGCCGTCTCCAAGCACCTCACCATACTGAAGCGGGCAAAGCTGGTACGGCATCGTCGCGAAGGACGCGAAACCCACTATCGTGCCCAGTCCGAAGCTCTGGCTCCTATGATCGATTGGCTCAATCATTACGGCGCATTCTGGCGCGATCGTTTCGATCGCCTTGAATCCCTTTTGGAAAGGATGTAACCATGAACCAGACCTCAGAGAACACTCGCACCCTTGTCATCGAAAGAACCTTCTCCCACCCGCTGGAAAAACTATGGCGTGCACTCACAGAAGGTTCACTCCTCGCACAATGGCTGCTGAAGAATGATTTCGAACCGATGGTCGGACGGCGCTTTCAGTTTCGCTCCGAACCGATGCTTCAGTGGGACGGTCTTATTGACTGCGAGGTGCTCGTGGTCGAGCCACTAAAACGGCTCTCCTATAGCTGGAACGCTTTGGGCTTGGAAAGTGTCGTGCTTTTTACTCTGACTTCGGAGGAAGGTGGCACCCACGTTCGCATGGAGCATTCCGGCTTCCGCCCAGATCAGCAACAGGCCTACGGTGGTGCAAAGTATGGCTGGCAAAAATTCTTCGGTAACCTGGAGCAAGTGCTGGACGGAGGGATTCAGTGAAGCCTCCCAGATGGATCACCCTTGGCTTCTGGATCACCACCGCTCTCTTTGCGCTCCAGATGGGTTTCACCGCTTATGCCCAACTGCGAATCACCGATGTGGCCAAGGCATTTTCTCACCTTGGCTTCCCTTCTTATTTCCGCATCGAACTCTCATGGGCCAAATTCGCAGGCATCGCCGTACTCCTAATCCCCATGGTCCCCGCGCGACTCAAGGAGTGGGCCTACGCCGGCTTTGCCATCACGCTTGTCTCTGCTCTGATCGCTCATTTTGCTGTCGGCGATGGCATCAATGCATGGGGATGGGCAGCAGGAACCGTTATCCTCTGGGCTCTGTCGTACTTCTTCTGGCGTCGCCTTCAGCTCATTCCAGCGAGCGCCTGACCAACAGATGATTGGAACGAAAACTATGCCAAACACAACACTCACCAGCAAACAACGTGAAGAGCTCCTCAAGACATTGAAAGCCCGCTTCGAGAAAAATACGAATCGGCATAAAAACCTTGAATGGACGAAGGTACAAGCCAGGCTCGAAGCCCATACCGGCAAGCTGTGGTCACTCCACGAGATGGAAAGAACAGGCGGTGAACCCGACGTTGTGGGGCAGGATGAAAAGACGGGGGAATACATCTTTTACGATTGCTCGGCAGAAAGCCCGAAAAGTCGCAGAAGCATCTGCTACGACCACGACGCCTTGGAATCGAGGAAAGAACATAAGCCCGCAGATAGTGCCGTCAATATGGCAACCGCACTTGGGATAGAGATTCTCACCGAAGAGCAGTATCGAGAGTTTCAGAAGCTCGGAACCTTCGATACGAAAACCTCGAGCTGGATCAAGACGCCCTCAGCAGTCAGAAAACTCGGCGGCGCTCTCTTTTGCGATCGCCGTTACGATACGGTCTTTACCTACCACAATGGCGCGGAATCTTATTACGCTGCCAGAGGGTTCCGTGGTTCGCTAAGAGTCTAAGTTGTATCGACAAATCCTGATCTCTCCGTGCCCCAAAAAGGTGTCATCCTGAACGAAAGTTTGTTGCGCGACTGCACGACAAACGAAGTCGAAGGACCTGCGGTACAACTCCAACCACCGTGTTATTTCGACCGACGCTGACGCCGTCAGGCGGCAGTGGAGTGGAAAATCCTCGCATTTGTCTTTGTTTCTCCTCCCGTACCGAACGATCTCCGACAATGAGACCGAAAGGAATCTGCTTTTCTTACTGGCGTCACAGACTTTCCTCTCAACCTCAATTTGATACCCTTGATACAGGCCGCGCATTTCTTCTCGAGCGGCTATGTTCTTTATGAAGCACTCCCTTAAGCCTTCTCAGTACGCCATCCTCATTACCATCATGCTCACTGCATCCGTAGGAGACACCCTGCTCTCCCGCGGCATGGCCCAGGTCGGTCAGGTCGACTTCCATCACCTCGACCTGCTCTGGAAAGCCCTCTTCAATCCCTTTGTCATCTCCGGAATCGTCCTCCTTATCGGCTTCTTCGCCAGCTACATGACGGCACTCTCCTGGGCTGATCTCACCTTCGTGATGCCCGCTACTGCATTCGGGTACGTCGTCATCGCTCTGCTCAGCCGCTTCTGGCTTCATGAGCATCTTTCCATCTATCGCTGGGCCGGCATCTTCCTCATCGTCTGCGCCGTCGGCTTCGTCGCTGGCGGGCCATCCCGCACCGAACACCCGGAAGAGCCGCACCAACTCGGTCTCATGGACTCAGGAGTAGGGCGGTGATTCCTCACAGCTCCGATCTTCTCCGCCAATGGGGAGCCATCAGTGGAGTCGCCGCCCTGGCCATCGCCGGTGAAGTCCTGATCGCCTCGGCGATGCGCGACCTCGGTGATCTCGACAACCACCGCACTGGCCCCGGCCTAAAGGGATTTCTCGGCCCTGTCAAAGCCGTGCTTTCCAGCCCCAAGTTCCTCATCGGAGCCTTCTGCATGGCCTTCAACTTCTTCGCCATGCTCTGGGCACTGTCTATCGTCGACCTATCACTGGCTGCCCCTGCCATTGCCTCGCTGACCTACATCGGTAACGCTATCTGCGCAAAACTCGTCCTGGGAGAAAACGTAGACCGCCGACGCTGGCTCGCAGTCCTCTTCATCTGTGTAGGTGTCATTCTCATCGCTCACTAGCTAGCTTCGCCCTATATAAAGTGTTTTTTTTCTTCTCCCCCCTTGCCATTTCGACCGTGCAAAGTCCGGTCGAATATCCCTTTCCCACACTGTCAAGCCCACAAAGTGATTTATTCCCTGTAAGCTATTCATTACAAAACATTTACAGGATATTCCAAATTGCAAATCCTGTGCCTTAGCTCGCTAAAATAGAAATAGAAGAAAGATTCTTAGAAGCAGCAGATCCTCCCCCATCTGTAAACTCTCAGCGAGCTTTGAAGTACGGATCTAAGTCAATATTTTTGAATACTTTGACACATTAAGACAGGGGGGGAGGGGGAGCTACAGAAACTTCATCAAACCAGCTGCTGGCAGTTCCGGAACCATAAATCTTTGTCTATCTCCAGCGATCTCTCCTGCGGCCAGACGGCCGCTGCGGATTGCCCCCTCCATCGTGGAGGGCCACTCCGTTGCCGTCCAGTCGCCTGCAAGGAACAACCCCTTCCAGTGTGTTACCTGCTGTGGGCGGAAGCGATCCAGCCCGGGAGTCACCGAAAAGGTCGCCCGCGCCTCCTTCAGCACACCGCTCTTCACCAACTTTGCCTGACGAGCCGCTGGAAAGAACATTTCGAACTCCCGTGTCGCCGAAGAGAGGATCTCTTCCCTGCTCATCTCCAACTCCGGCCACGAAGCGCTGATCACCAGCTCCTGATAGCTCCCCCGCTCTTCTGTCCAACGGCGGATACGCGACTTCGTAAATACCCACTGGATCCTTGCATCCAGCAACACCGCATGATCAAGACCGGTGACATCCCGGTCGTACCAGAGATGAATCGTCGTGATTGGCGACGGAACGAAGCGCTCAAACCCTTCCTGCCATAGCCTGCGTTCTCCGTTTGAAGACGGCAGCATGTCGAGCAGCTTCTGTGTCTGACGAAAGTCTGTGGCCAGCACCACCGAATCTGCCAGATATTCACCACCGTTGGTACGCACGCTCCACCGGCCGTCGGGTGTCTGTGCAATGGCCTCTACACCGCACTTCAGTTGCAATTCGACACCGCTGCGTTCCGCCAGAGCTACGATCGGCTGAAAGAACTCCGTCAAAGGCGCGGCAGGAATCCCAAGGCGGCCCGCTTCTTGAGAACGCAAAAACGATTCATGGAAGACCTTGCCTGCATACTTCACCGAACAGCGATCAAAGGTATCGTTGAGCGCACCCACAATCACAGGCTCCCAGAAGTGCCGGATCGCCCGCTCCGTCTGCCCCGTTCGCTTCAGCCACGAAGCAAAGCTCTCGGAATCATTCTGCGGAAACCCTCGAAGGAATCGCAGAAGCCCGGAGGCGATCGCCGTCTTATCCGCAAGCCCAAGCATCGGCGCTCGCAAAAAGCTGCTGGCGCGATGCAACGGAGCTGGCAATGAGGTGGATCGAAGCAGGCTACGGCGGCCGTTCGACTCCAGGAAAACCAAATCGTCATACCACCGAATCGTCTCCGCCATCCAGGCCTGCCTGGCCAGATCGAGCAGGTTCGTGCAACACCCGACGACAACGTGCTGCGAATCGATCGTCTCTTCGAGAGCAGGATGGTCATAAGAGTAGGCACGGCCTCCGATATAGGGCCGCCGCTCCAGCAAAGTGACTCGGGCTCCCCCCTGGGCCAGGGCTACTGCTGCCGAAAGCCCGGCAAGGCCCGCGCCAACGACGATAACGTCGCTCATGGGAACACCCTGTACCTCAACGCGCGTACCGCACCGAAGGTCAGAATTCCAAGCTTCTTCGGAGTCGAAACACTTACGCGCTGCTGGAAGACCTCAAATCCGTTGCGCTCAATCTTTCGGAGCAATCCGTGGTAGATCGTCACCAGCACCCATAGCGCTGCACGGCTGTCTGCATCGATCAATGGAAGCAGCTTGTCGGCAGATTGGTAGAAACGCTCTGCGCGATTGCCTATCTCTCCCAGCAGGCTTCGCTCCCGCGCCTCCATCGGTGCTCCCGCCGACAGTGCGTGGATACGTTCGTCCGATACATGAAACTGTGCCAGCATCTCCTGTGGAAGGTACACTCGTCCTCGCTCCACATCCTCCTTCACATCGCGAAGGATGTTAGTGAGCTGAAAGGCAATCCCGGTTTCTTCCGCCAGCTTCTCTGCTTGCGGGTCGGAATATCCAAAAACACGGATGCAGACTAAGCCGACAACGGAAGCGACTAGATAGCAGTATCGATAGAGATCCTCGAAGGTCGCAAAGGTCTGGACCCCATCCGAGCCTGATTCAGCCTTCGGTTGAAGGTCCATTGTGGTTCCCTGCACCAGTTCCTCCAGCAATTGATCAGGGATCTTGAATTGTTTCTGCGCATCGTTGACTGCAATGAAGATGGCATCTTCCGTGGGTGCGCCGTTTCTCGCTGCCCTCCAATCCTCAACCCACTGCGCCATGATCTGCCTGCGCTGCTCGATTGGCATCGACTCATCATCAGAGATGTCGTCAGCGCGTCGCATAAAAGCGTAGATCGCACACATCGCATCGCTCTTGTGCTGTGGCAGCACACGGAAGGCGTAGTAGAAGTTCTTCGCCTCCCGCTTCGCGACCTCGCGGCAGACAGTATAAGCCTCCGGAATTGTCACCGCTTCATCCCCGCCCGCAGCTTTTCGAGCAGGGCTCCGGCCAGCAGGCTCAACTTCCTGGTTTTCGTAACCACCGGACGCCCGCGTAGCACGTCATAATCCTGAGAAACGATGCCATCCAAAATGGCGTCGCCACCCTTGCGGAAGAGATTCAGCGTCACTGCAAGCTCGCGGTCAACATAACGGCTGATCTCGCCACCTTCGGCAAGCATAGCCCGCGTCCGGGTAACCAGGTCCCGAACCATAGCCCCAAACTCAGGCGTAAAGACGCGACCTTCAATCTGACCTTCATCGACTCCGAACCGATCCATCGATTCGGCCGGAAGATACCGGCGACCACGCTCCTTATCCTCCACAACATCCTGCCAGAAGTTGGCAAGCTGCAGTGCCGTACATATCTTGTCGGAAAGTAGTGCCAGCTTTTCTTCCCGATAACCGCAAACCCAGAGCACCAGCCTGCCAACAGGATTTGCCGAATAATGGGAGTATTCGAGCAACTCTTCCCAGGTTTCATAGTCGGTCTTCACCTGATCCATCTTGAAGGCGATCAGCAGGTCGTGGAAGAGCTGGCGAGGCAGATCGCAGGCTGCGACGGTCTCCCGAAGGGCCACAAAAACCGGATGCATCGACCGCTCCGGTGCATCGTAGCACTCATCCAGCATCGATCCCCAGGCATCGAGCAAGCGGGTGGCTACAGAAGTATCTGCCACCTCATCACCCAGGTCATCGGCAACACGGCAATAGGCATAGATGCTCTCGAAGTGCGGCCTGACGCGACGCGGCAGGAAAATCGTTGCCACGTGGAAGTTCTCGTAGTGCGTCCGGGTTAACTCGGCACACCAAGCCCGAGCCTCGGCCAGGCTGGGACGTTCCAAGGGTGTGAGGTACTGATGTGGCGCCCCTAGCAACGCGTGCTCCGCCGCGCTTAATTCGCTCACCGTGGGACTCCCCCAGGAAACACTGCGGTTTTAATCTCGCGCGAACCGCCAGTCCGCGTAAGCATCCGGGCAAAGACCTCAGGGACCTTTTCAAGCCCTACTCGGTTTGTAATGGCCTCCGAGCTACGAAATCGTCCGCTGGCAATTAGCTCGAAGGCAGTCCGGCAAGTAGCCGGAGTGTGATGAAAGCTAGCTTTGAGAGTGATATCTCCATAGTGCAAACGGTTCGTATCCAGCGCGACCTTGGTTCCGCTCGGCGGTCCACCGAAGAAGTTGACCACGCCCCCTTTGCGCACCATATCTACAGCCCACTCCCAGGTTGCAGGGGTAGCCACCGCTTCCACAACAACATCTGCTCCCCGGCCATCGGGAGTAAGTGCCCGGGTTGCAGCAACTACGTCCTCTACCGCAGAGGTCTGGATTACATGGGAGGCTCCAAATAGCTTGGCGGTAACAACCTGATCATCCCGTTTAACGACAGCGATCACCTCTATGCCGGATAGCTCAGCGACGTGCATAAACATCAGGCCGATGGGCCCGGCGCCAATCACCACCATGGTATCCCCGAGAGATGCTCCAGTCTCTTCTAGTCCATAAACTACGCAAGCCAAGGGTTCAGTGAGCGCGGCATACTCCAGTGGAACTCCTTCAGGAATCAACAGCGTGTTTTTCTCAACAATACGCTCCGGGATACGGATGTATTCGGCATAGGCGCCGTTATTAAAAAGGAGATTTTCACAGAGATTCTGTTGCCCTCGGCGGCAGAAGAAGCACTCGTCGCATGGAGCGGAGTTCAGGGCGACGACTCGGTCTCCTTCACGAAACCTGGTTACTCCCGCCCCGACCTCAACTACGGTACCCGCCAACTCATGGCCGAAAGGAATGGGAGGGGTCAGCATCATCGCGTGATAGCCACGACGATAGACCTTCAGGTCTGTTCCACAGGTAAGCGCTGCTCCGACCTGCACGACAACTTCGCCATTCTGGGCTCTGGGAATGGGAATCTGTTCCAGACGCAAGTCTTCTTTGCCGTACAGAACCGCTGCCGTCATCTCTTGCACCATCTTTACTATCTTCTCATTTCATGGGCAGGAATTCCTATTCTTTAGAACCCGAGCCATCAATAAGATGCAATCTCCTCTCTTCTGCCCGCATCTGATACTCTGAGCCACAGATACGACATGTCCTTCGTCTCTCCAGAAGATTTCGCCAAGCAGAAGATCACTGCCGTTCAGGAGTATTCCATACTCTCGTGGCAGGCGATCTCGGCTATGTTCTCCCGACCGCGCTACTGGGCGGATATCTTTACCCAGATGGACTCCATCGGCGTAGGCTCGATGCCCATCATCGTATTGACCGGCTTCTTCACCGGCTGCGTCCTTGCCCTACAATCGGCTACTTCCCTGAAGGCCTTCGGGGCCATCAGCATGACCGGCAACCTCGTCGCCCTCTCTATGGTCAAGGAGCTTGGCCCGGTGTTGACTGGCCTCATGGTCTCAGGGCGCAATGCTGCGGGCATGGCCTCTGAGCTGGGCTCCATGAAGGTGACCGAACAGATTGATGCGATGCGCGCGCTCGGCACAGATCCTATACGAAAGCTGGTTACTCCGCGCCTCTATGCCACCGTTTTTATGCTCCTCTTTCTTACGATCGTTGCCGATGCCGTAGGGATTGCTGGCGGAGCCTTGGTCAGCGTCACACTACTTGGCCTGAACGCTTCTTCTTATTTCCACACCTCCTATAGTTCGCTCCAATATGCCGACGTTGTACAGGGTTTGACCAAACCCCTCTTTTCCGCATTCATCATTGCAACTGTGGGCTGTTACTTCGGAATGAACACCAAGGGAGGGACACAGGGTGTTGGACGGTCGACGACCCAGGCAGTCGTCGTGTCGTCAGTCTTCATCATCATCGTAGACTTTATCGTCAGTCGAGCCATGATCGGCATCTTTGGCAGGTAAGGTATGGGAGAAGGTCTGCTTACGAATCACGATCCGCAGCAAGACCAGTTCGATGAGCACGATCCTATAGTTGTCTTCAAGGATGTATCGATTGCCTTCGACTTAAAACCGGTTCTTGAGAATATCTCCTTCACAGTTGGTCGCGGCGAGACCCGTATCATCCTTGGCCCTGCTGGCGGGGGAAAATCTGTCCTGATGAAGCTGGCAAACGGCCTCTTGCGCCCAGACTCCGGAAAGATTTTTGTCTTTGGCCAAGAGATTACTTCTTTGCCAGAACGCGATCTTTTCAAGCTTCGTGCAAGGATCGGAATGGTCTTCCAGGAATCCGCCCTCTTTGATTCGCTTTCTGTCGAAGATAACGTTGCCTATCGTCTGCATGAAGAGCATGTTCCCGTAGAGGAGGCTCACTCCCGGGTTGTAGAAGCACTGAAGTTTGTGGAACTCGAGCAGGCGATCCAGAAGTTTCCATCCGAACTTTCAGGAGGTATGCGTCGCCGTGTTTCTATTGCCCGCGCAATTATCTCCAGGCCGGATCTCATCCTCTACGATTCGCCTACCGGAGGACTCGACCCAATCACCTCGACCACAATCATCGAGCTCGTGATGAAGCAACGTGATGTCAGCCACACCACATCGCTTCTGATCACCCATCGATTACAGGATGCCTTCACTCTGGCGATGAACCGCTTCAACCCGGAAACTGGGCAGATGGAATCAATTCCAAACGGCGGTGTCGACGAAAGCACGAAATTCCTTGTGCTAAATGAAGGCCGAGTGATCTTCGATGGAACAACCCGCGAATTGGTTCACTCCAACGATCCCTGGCTTCGTGACTATCTTTCCTAACCCTGCTCTCTTCTCTTCCACTCTTCGTAGGAGATTCGCGGAATACTTATAAAGCTGTCGCGCGTTCGTACGTAGGCCCCGAGTCCATTCATTCTGCCGATTGCATGCAATTCTTCGGCTCGGATGTACGATCCAGCAGGATCGACATACCTGTCTTCCACATAGATAGAAACGACACGCCCCAGGACGATGCGGGAACGGCCAACCTCTAAAGTAGTATGCTCCCGGCATTCCAGAGCAGCGTGCGCTCGGGCAATCCGTGGCACTTTGACAAGTTCCGAAGGAACAGTTTCGAGCTTTGCCATTTCGAGTTCCGACACGCCCGCTGGAAAGTCCGTCGCGCAGATATTCATTTGTTCAGCGAGGTCTTCTGTTACAACATTGATCACGAATTCCCCCGTCCGGCGAATATTCCGCGCTGTATCTTTTGGGACGAAATCAACGGCCGGCCGGTCCGTAACTCCGATACCTACAATTGGAGGGTCAGTCGAAAAATAGTTATAGGCGCTGAACGGCGCGGCATTCAGAACACCGTTTTCATCCATACTTGTAACCAGCGCAATAGGACGAGGTGCGACCAAGCCGATCAAAAGGTTATAAATCTCGCGAGGTTTTGCCTTTTCTACTTCAAATCTCATAAATCCTCTTCTGCTGAGAAGAGTATCGCAAGCAGATGTGAAGATATGAGAAGAGATCTATGGACGAGAGGTCTTAGAGGAAGGCGTCGACGCCCCCGAGGTCGCAGGCAATGTATAGATCACCTCACCGGGGCGCGTGTAGTGGAGCTCCTCGCGCGCCTGATGCTCAATCGCGCTTGGATCATTCTGCAACCGCTCGACATGTCCTTTGAGCAACTCGTTTTCGTGCTGCAGCGTCTTCAACTGCTGGTCCAGCAATTTTGCGTCATGAGTCTTTCGTTCGTAGGAGATTAGACCATTCTGACCGAACACCACATGGTATCCAAGACCAATTGCGAGTGCTGCCGCTGCAACGGTCGCCCACCGGCGCCAACCACCTACGGCCCACAGAACCACATGCATCACCACGCCGTGATGGGAGTGCTGCGCGTCCTTTGTGCCTGTAATGGTCATCGTCTAGATAAGAGTACAGATTTCCAAGCTATAAACCTTCAAGAATTTGGCTTTTGGACATAGATATGTACCTAGTTTGTACTCAAAGTGGCCTCAACAAGAGTTTTCCGCATGTACTGGAAGGAATCCGATGCACGACGCTCCCGTGCTTGGTATCCTTCTCATGGTGCATATCCTTTTTGCTATCTCGATGCTTTGCGGTCTTGCCCTGGTCGGAGCAACGGTGGCTATCGTTCACCATATCCGTGCCAGCCAACGTAAGAACCACCACGAGCCTCCTCCTCCCCCCAGTTTTGAGGAGCATCTTAAAGCGGCAACCGAATATGGATCTCCGCGCTCAATGAGGGTGCGCTCGCATCAGACAGTACACTCTATTACCGCAAAAAAAGACCCTATTTCTCCCTCCCAGAAAGACGGACTCCACATCGTTCATCGCTCTTGCGAAACAAACTCGAACACGAGCCTTGAGCACCGAAACGATGTCCATGCCGATACCCTTCATGTAGTCTCTGGTTTACGGTCAGCTTCAGCCAAACGCTTTTAGCGTGAAAGGATTTTTATGCAATCTACCCTTTCTAATTCGGAATTTTCTCAAACTTCTTCTCGCGCTCTTCCTCAGTCCATACCTGGCCGTTTCGTGATTGCCTTTGCCGCTACACTCTTTGTCGGCGCATGCGCGCACATTTCGATCCCGTTGCCTTTCACCCCGGTTCCGCTGACACTTCAGAATTTTGCCGTCCTGCTCATAGGATTGATGCTAGGCCCAGTTACCGGCTTCTCTGTGCTTGCTCTGTACTTGGCAGAAGGAGCTATGGGGCTTCCCGTATTCAATCCGCAGGGGGTAGGTGGGCTCGCCCAGATTTTCGGGCCTACGGGCGGATACCTTCTCTCCTATCCCTTTGCAGCGGCCGTAGCCGGTTGGGCCTTTCGTTCCATTCGCTTCAGCTCCATCTATGTTCGTGCTGCCTTCGCTGGAGTTCTTGCCACATTCATCATCTTCAGCTGCGGATCACTCTGGTTGGCCCAGCTACTTCACCTCAGCGCATCCCACATCTGGACGATGGCGATTGCTCCCTTCCTTCCCGGCGAGATCGTCAAGGTTGCTGCCGCGGCAGGGCTTGCGACTTCGCTCCATCGCTGGCGCCGCGCCTGAAACTTCGATCTACCATTTCTAGAGACCAGCAGTGGCCTCCTTTCCATGTCGCTTTATAACTTTTGAGGAATCTCGCATCATGACCGCCCCGCAAGCCTCAGTTCAAGAGATCAACATTGCTCATAGTCCCGACTCCGATGATGCATTTATGTTTTATGGCCTAGCCACCAACAAGGTTCGGGTACCTGGCTACAAATTTACGCATGTGCTGACCGACATTGAAACCCTCAACCACAAGGCAATTAACGAGGCTTTTTACGATGTCACAGCGATCTCCTTCCACGCCTATCCCTACCTGCAGGACAACTACACGCTGATGGCCTGTGGAGGCAGCGTCGGAGAAGGATATGGCCCCATGATTGTCGCCAATCCCAAGCTCACCCTCGCTGAAGCGCAGAAGACCCGTATCGCGGTTCCTGGAACTCTTACGACCGCCTTCCTTGCGCTTCGGCTCTTCGCCCCGGATATCGAATATAGCGTGGTTCCTTTCGATAAAATCATCCCCTCTGTAGTCTCAGGAGAGTTCGACGCCGGCCTCATTATCCATGAAGGCCAACTCACCTATGCGAATGACGGTTTAATCAAGTTGCTCGACCTGGGCCAGTGGTGGCGTGAACAGACAGGGCTTCCTCTTCCGCTTGGCGGCAATGCCATCCGTCGTTCCCTCGGACAGGAGACGATGTTGATGGCAACCAACGCTCTGCGTGACAGCATTCAACATGCGCTGGACCATCGCGAAGAAGCCCTTGCGTATGCCATGCAATTCGCACGCGATCTCGACACAAACCTGGCGAACCGCTTCGTCGGAATGTATGTCAACGAACGCACCTTGAACTATGGCAAGGACGGACGCGAAGCCATCCGCAAGCTGCTGGAGATGGGGTACGACCGTGGAATCATTCCGCATCGCGCAAAAGTTGATTTTGTGGGCTAAAACGCAGCCTGCAGGCCACATTTAACCTGCAGGCTGTGTTATCCTTAACAAGTCAAGTGATCGCAGCCACCAACGGCTCTCATACGATGTTCCTCTCCCTGAGGAATTGCATAAATCCTGGACGCGTAGCTCAACTGGCAGAGCATTCGACTCTTAATCGACAGGTTGAAGGTTCGATTCCTTCCGCGTCCACCATCTAAAACCTCAACCAGCGAGCAGATACCGATTCAAATCGTCTGCCCCATACTCATCATTTTCCAAAACCTGGCCAAACGATTTTTACGCCGGTTGCGTTGATTGACGGCCTTCCGCAATGGTTCCAGCTCCTGACGTTGGATAACCGCAACTCTTACAATCATTCTTCGCTTTAGAGTTAGCTGAACTGTTGCTCGACGAACAGGTTGAATCGTCGGTTTCAGGGAGCCCTTCCCTCAGTCTTCCATCGCTTTGGATCACTCTGCTCTGCTATTGAATTCCGATAACGCCGTATAGCTGCTTTTAGATGGGTATCCATCGCTTCATGTGCTTTTTCTGGACGACGCGCAATGATCGCTGCAATGATATTGCGATGTTCTTTTACAGAAAGGGGGATGGCATTCTGTGTCTGCAGAACTCTTGACACGCCACGCTCGAGCTGCCCTTGGATCAGAGTAATCAAATCGAGAAGAAGTTTATTCTTCGAGCTTCTAGCCAGTGCGAGATGAAGTTCCAGATCTAAAGCAGCGAAGCGTTTGGGATCGCTGACAACATTCTCCATCTTCGCGATCAGATCTTCCAGGGTTTTGAGATCAGCCTCATCTGCATTAGTTGCTGCTGCCTCCGAACTGATGCCTTCCAGTGCGATACGCACTTGCATCAAATCTTCGATCTTATGCTGCTGCACACTCATCCGCCATTGCAGCACCGTCTCCAGAAACTTGTTTCCATCCATGGCGACGGAGGTCCCATCTCCTACACGGGCTGTGAGTACACCCATGATGGAAAGGCAGCGCAATGCCTCCCGCAACGACGAGCGTCCGGCGCCAAAGCGCAGACAGAGGTCTCTCTCTGACGGCAGGCGCTGCCCCGCCTTCAGCTCGCCGCTCGAAATCAGAGCGATGATCTGCTGAACAATGTTGTCGCTAATCGAGCTCCTGTGGATGGGCTTGAGTCTTATCTGGCTTGTCTTCTTAAGAGACGTCTGTGTGCGTTCCATCTTTTTCAAGGTACATGAGTCGTTGGGCAAAGCAAGATTAAAATCGCTTGACAATGGTCTGACAATATGACAACCTTCTCGATAATTTTTACATGAAGGACCAGTTCGTTTCTGTGCGAAAGCACCACATCTTGTACCGGGGAGTTCTGCCTCAATGAATATTGGTTTTCTAGGTCTGGGAATTATGGGGGCTCCGATGACACTGCGGCTCATTCAGGCAGGTCATCATCTGACGGTGTGGTCGCATAACCGCGAGAAGGTGACACGCTTTGCAAAAGCGAACGGTTGCGAGCTAGCGGACACGCCAGCAGAAGTCGCCCGGAACAGCGACGTCATCTTTCTCTGCGTGGGCAATACAGAGATGTCACGTGAGGTCATCCTTGGCGCAAGTGGCCTCATCAGGACCGCGCGGCCAGGCTCACTCATCGTCGATTGCAGCACGATCTCTCCGATGGTAAGCAAAGAAATCGCCGTGGAACTTGGCAGCAAACAGATTCGCTTTCTCGATGCGCCGTGTACAGGTTCAAAGGTCGGCGCTGAGACAGGAACGTTGTCGTTTATGGTCGGCGGTGACAAGGCCGTCTTCGAAGAGGCACGCCCCCTGCTTGAAGCAATGGGGCAGCGGCTTTATTACTGCGGAAAGCATGGAAAAGGTCTGCACGCCAAGGTGACGCAGAATCTGATCCTAGGAAATATCATTCAGGCCTTCAATGAAGGTCTTGTTCTCAGCACAAAGGGTGGAGTAGCCCCAGAGGTGATGATCGATATCATCAACAACACCGGAGCGAGATCAGGCTACGTGGCGGCAAAGGCCGAAACGGTACTGCGCGGAGATTTTTCGCCGACCTTCTCCGTGCGGTGGCTGGAAAAGGATCTTGCATTAGCGATCGCCGTGGGGGCCGAGCTGACCATACCTCTTCCAGTCACCGCCTCTTCACAGCAACAGCTTCGTTCGGCCATTGCAATGGGATATGGCGACGAAGACATCAGCGGCTCTATTCGTGCGCTGGAAGATGTCGCATTCTGCAAAGTTCGGCAGGCCGAGCTAATAGGCCCGGTTTAGCTCTTTCGAAAAGATGCTCGCCTTCGTAGGTATCGAACTCGAAAGTTCAATACCCGAGGGCATGAAATTACACCGTCATTGATCGTACGGAGGCACACATATATGTTCCGGACTCTCTCTCTCTCAGCCTTTGTTGCATTTTTCTTCTTTGGTTTTCTATCAACTCACCAGCTTCATGCTCAGAGCACGACAGCCTCGATGCTGGGTGTCGTGCATGATTCAAGCGGAGCTGTTATACCCGGCGCAGAGGTGACAGTTACCAATGCCGGCACGTCCTTCACGCGTACGATACCCACCGATAATGAGGGAGGTTATCTGTTCACAAACCTCCCCATCGGTGCCTATGAGCTTAGGGCAACGATGAATGGTTTTCAGACATTCGTGCAGACAGGCATCACGCTTGTGGTTAACCAGAATGCACGTGTCGACATCACGCTTTCACTAGGCGCCGCGTCACAGACAGTGCAGGTCGATGCGCAGGTCAATACCGTCGATACCCACTCTGCTGTCATGGGCGAGTTGGTTGACCGCGAACGCATTCAGGAGTTGCCCCTCAACGGACGCAACGCGATGCAGCTCGCTGCAGTAGTGCCGGGCGTGACCAACATTCTCGCAGCACCAACGGTACAGACGCAGAGCCGCAGCGGCCCCAGCATTACTGTAGCCGGAGGCCGCGATACGCAAAACGAGTTCCGTTTCGATGGAGCCTCGTGGAAAAACATTACGCAGAATACGGCCCTCAATCTTCCCAATCCTGATGCGCTGCAGGAGTTTCAGATCTTGACCTCCAGTCCCAGCGCCGAGTATGGCCGCAATTCGGGCGGGATCTTTATTGCTGTGACACGCGCCGGTACCAACAAGTTTCATGGTTCCGCCTATGACTACCTACGTAACACGGCGTTGAATGCGCGAAACTACTTTACCCGCCCGCCCAACAAGAAGCCAACCCTGATTCAGAACCAGTTTGGCGGCACGCTCGGTGGACCGATCATACGCAATAAACTCTTCGGCTTCTTCTCCTATCAGGGAACTCGCATTCACCAGACACAGATCCTTGCACCGTCATTCGTTCCCACGCAGGCGCAGCGCAATGGAATGTTCACCGATGCGTCGGGCAATCCTCTGATCATGCGTGACCCTATTCGTAACAGCGTCTATGTCGGTCAGATTCCAACGTCGGACTTTGACCCCACGGCCGTCCGCATCCTGAATCAGTTTGTTGCTTCCTCTCCCACAGGCTCCAACGTCTCCATCCAGGTCCCGAATCCGTCAGTGGATGATCAGTACGTCGGACGCGCCGACTACAACGTGACGCAAAAGGACTCTCTCTATGTCCGTTACTTCCGCGACAAAGGCACGCTGACGAATCAGGCTGGCACCTTCGCTCCCTACGCGACCAGCGATACCTCGCTCAGCCTGCAAAGCTGGGTTCTAGGCGCAACGCACGCCTTTTCCTCTTCCCTGCTGAACGAGCTTCGCCTCTCGGTAGCAAGAATCGATTCCAACGTAACCCAGAAGGATACTCGGCAGCTCTCCGATTTCGGCGCGAACTTTCCTGGTGTCATCTCACCGCAGCTGCCCAACATCAACATCAGCGGTTTTATCAATCTCAACGTAACCGACCTGTTCAACGAGCATGACAACATCTATCAGCTCGGCGATACGTTCCGGTGGACGCACGGTAAGCATTCCATCAGCGTCGGCGGCGAAATCGAACGGCTCGAGCTCTACAACTTCGGCTCTTCAGGCAACAACGGGACGTTTACCTTCAATGGAACCAGGACCGCTGGAACCGTTCCCAATCCGTCGAACCCCGGCTCGACGATTACAGTAACCGGCAACGCATTCGCCGATTTCCTCATTGGCCGTCCGGCAACTCTTCTGCAGGCCAGCCCATACCATCGCAACGCGAAGACCTGGGATGGCTACGCATTTGTGCAAGACGACTATCGCCTGACCGACCGTGTCACCCTCAACCTCGGTCTGCGCTACTCCATCTTCCAGCCCTTCGGCATTACGGGAAATCGTACGAATACATTTCGCGCCGGGCAACAATCGACCGTCGTTCCTTCAGCTCCGCTCGGGATGGTATTTCCCGGGGACAGAAATATTCAGAATGGACTGGTGGCGACTAACTATACCAACATAGCTCCTCGTATTGGCGTTGCATACGATCCGCTCGGCAATGGACGTATGAGCATTCGCGCCGCTTACGGCCTGTTCTTTGAAGATCTTCGCTCCGACATCTTCACATATGCAGCCGTCAATCAGCCCTTTGTGATCTCGAACACTCTCAACGTGCCTTCTAGCCTCACGGATCCATACCGCGGCACGGTCGACCCCTTCCCTTATACCTACAATCCTTCCAACCCGCGCTTCACCTTTCCCATGAGCCTCTTCACGGTTCTTGCTCCAACGCTGAACTCGCCTTATGTACACAACATCAGCGCTTCCATTCAACAGGAGATCTTCGGCGGTATGCAGTTCAACATCGGTTATGTGGGCAAGCTGGAACACGGGCTCGTGCGCATGACTCAGGCCAACCCCGCCGTCTACGGCCCCGGCGCGACCTTGGCAAATACCGATGCGCGGCGCCCGCTGCTGCCAGGAACCTACGCGAGTGTTCGCGTTATCTGTATGTGTTCACCGGCAACCTATCACTCTATGCAGACCTCGCTTTCGAAGAACTACTCCAACGGACTCACCTTCAAGCTGGCCTATACCTGGGGCAAACTGCTCGATCAATACTCCGCAACAAACCTCGGGCAGTTCCCGCAAGATCCTGCTAATCCTGCCGCCGACCGCGCGCGCTCCGACTTCGACCGCCGTAGCGTCTTCTCCGGCTCCATCGTCTACCAGATTCCCTTCTACAAGAACGCCAATCCTGTTCTTCGCCAGGTCTTTTCCAACTGGTCCGTCAACAGCCTAATTCAGATGTCGAGCGGCTTGCCTTTCAATGTAGTCACTGGACGCGACGCATCCTTAACGGGCGTTGGTTATGATCGCCCGAACGTTGTCGGCAATCCACAGAGATCCAGCTACAGCAACCATGCGGACAAGCTGGCGCAATTCTTTAATAAGAGCGCCTATGTAGCGAACAACCCAGGACAGTATGGCAACTCCGGACGCAACTCGCTCAGCGGCCCTGGTCTGCAGAATGTAAACCTCTCCCTTGTAAGAAGCTTCCCACTCGGAGAGAGATACGGAAAGGTACAGTTCCGCTCAGAGTTCTTCAATGCGCTGAACCACGCTAACTTCGGCCAGCCCGACAGCAACTTCAATAACTTCTCCACTAGCTTTGCCTCCATTCGCTCGGCAAGCGACCCCCGTATTATGCAATTTGCATTGCGTTACCAGTTCTAATAACAACTACGTTTCTATGGAGAAAGAAATCAAAATGATGACTCGTAGAGAGTTCCTGCAGACTTCGGCCGCGATGACCGCCTTTGCGATGGCTTCGCCGGGTGGCGCGTCCCCCCTCTCTCCCTTGGGTGCCGAGTGGTTTGATCGCCCTATGCGCTGGGCGCAGCTAAACCTGAGCGAAGACGACGTCGCCAAAATGGACCGGGCGTACTGGCTGGATTTCTTTCGCAGGATTCATGCCGATGCACTCTGTCTTTCTGCAGGTGGTGTGGTGGCGTTCTATCCCACGAAGATTAAGTATCAGCACCGCAGCAAGTGGCTCGAAGGACATGAGGATTTCTGGACAGTGATGCTTGAGGGCTGCCGCAAGCAAGACATGGTCGTGCTTGCGCGTACCGATCCCCATGCCACCTATGATGATGTCGCAGAGGCTCATCCCGACTGGATTTCCGTTGGGCCCGATGGCAAGAAACGGCCTCATCCGGACTATCCCGGCATGTGGCTCACCTGCACCCTCGGACCATACAATCTCGACTTCATGACAGAGGTTACGCAGGAGATCGTCGAGATGTACGACGTGGATGGCATCTTCGCAAACCGCTGGACTGGCAATGGCATGTGCTACTGCGAGCACTGTCGTCAGGATTTTCGGGCAGCCTACAGTCAGGATCTTCCGCTAGAGCGCAATCCGCGCAATCCGGTCTATCGCAACTATCTTAAGTGGGAACAGGCACGTCGCTTCGAGATATGGGAGAAGTGGGATGGCGTCATTCGTAAAGTTCGGCCGAACGCCCGTTACATCGCAAACTCCGGCGGAGGCGCGACAAGCGGTCTGAACATGAAGAAAGTTGGCGAGCTTGCGCCTACGCTCTTTGCAGATCGACAGTGCCGCGAACGCGTCATGGTGCCGTGGGCAAACGGAAAGAATGGCAAGGAGTATCGCTCCACCCTGGGCAACAAGGCCATTGGCGGCATCTTCAACGTCGGCATCGTCTCTCCCTATCGATGGCTCAACTCAACCAAGAGCCCTGCCGAAACTCGCCTCTGGGTACAGGACGGCATGGCCAACGGGTTGCGTCCGTGGTTCAACATGGTCTCCGGCCAGTTGCACGATAAGCGCGGCCAGAAGGTCATCGAAGATCTCTACGTCTGGCACTACAAGAACGAGAAATACTTCCGCAACACCTCTCCTGTAGCCAGAATCGGCATCGTCTACTCCCAGCAGACCGCGGAGTTCTATGCAGGTGCCGCGGATATGCACCGCCTCGTCGAAGACCCCCAGTTGGGCTTCTATCAGGCTCTTATCGAAGCTCGAATTCCATTCGAAATGGTGCACGAGCTCAACTTGGATGCTGCCAACCTGAGCCGCTTCAAGACCCTCATTCTACCTAATATCGCCGCGCTCTCCGATCAACAATGCCAGCAATTGCGCGACTATGTGCAGAAGGGAGGCAGTCTCGTAGCAACCTATGAGACTTCTCTTTACGACGAGCAGGGTAATCCCAGGAAAGACTTCGCTCTGGCTGATCTCTTCGGAGCATCGTTCGTTTCTCGCGCAAACGGCAAGACCGCTTTGCAAAACACCTATCTCTATCCTGAAAAGTCCAGTCCTTTGTATGGATCGATGCTTAAGGGTCTTGAAGATGCGGACACGATCATCGGCGGAACATGGCAGCTCAATGTAAAGTCGCATGATGAAGCAGGCAAACAGCCTCTCCTGCGTATTCCGGCAGTAGCAAATCTTCCAATGGAAAAGACCTTCTGGACCCTCGACAAAACCGATGCTCCTGAGGTCTTCATGAACCAAATCGGCGCCGGAAGAGTCGTCTACTTCCCGTGGGATATCGATCGCGTGTACTGGGAAGTCATGGCCTACGATCATGCGCTTCTCCTGCTCAACGCCATCAACTGGGTCAATAACGAGCCTCATCCTCTTCGCGTGCAGGGACAGGGAATGTTCGATGCAACAGTATGGCTGCAGAAGGATTCCATGACCGTGCATCTGGTCAATCTCACAAATCCCATGGCCATGCGCCCTCAGATGCACGAGTTGATCGCCTCGCCACCGCAGGATGTAGAGGTGGAGATCCCTAAGGGCAAGCGAGTCGAGAAGGTTCACGCACTGATGAAGACAGGTGCAGTACAACATACTGTTAATGGAAGCACTCTGAAATTCCACGTCCCATCTGTCCTGGACTATGAGGTCATCGCCATTGATCTTGTTTAATATCAGCCTCGCACGCAACGTAAGCCTGTCGATATGCAGAAGCCATCTCTAAAAGCCGTAGGACTCGGCCTGATTCCCTTCATCGGTATGTGCTTCACCGTGCCCTTGTGGGACCGGGTAACCCCGATGATCTTCGGGTTACCCTTCAACCTCTTCTGGCTCATTGCCTGGATTGCTATTAGCAGTCTCTGTATCACTGTAGCCAATTCAGTCGAAGAAAACCGCGATCGAGATTAGCGATATGACTCATACCGTCGTAGCCATGAGCATCATCTTCTTTATTGTCTTCGCAGGAACGCTTGTGGGGCTTCGAGCAAGCGTCGGCCAGACAAAGAGCCTGGAAGAATGGTCCGTTGCGGGCCGCAGCCTGGGATTTGTCTTCGTATGGCTTCTTATGGCCGGCGAGCTTTACACCACGTTTGCGTTTCTAGGGGCAAGCGGATGGGCTTATTCGCGCGGGGGGCCGGCGCTCTACATCATGGCCTACATCACCCTGGGCTACGTGATCTCGTTCTTCATCCTGCCATACATATGGTACCTGGGACGCAAGCATGGTCTGCAAACTCAGTCGGATTTTTTTGAAAGGAGATATAACAGTAAGCCGCTATCGATCTTTACCTCTCTCACCGGCGTACTGTTCATCATTCCCTACCTGCAGATTCAACTCGCCGGCCTCGGCATCATCGTGCAGGTATGCAGCTTCGATCAGATCCCTCGGGATCTTTCCATTCTGATTGCCGTCATAATTGTGGCCTGCTTCGTTTTTCTGGGGGGAATGCGCGCAGTTGCGTGGGTTTCCGTCGTCAAAGACTTTCTGATGATTGTTGCTGCGCTAGCCATCGGAATCTACATCCCCTATCACTACTTTGGTGGGATAACTCCCCTGTTCCATCAACTCGCTACCACGCATCCCACGCATCTGACCATGCCTAGCGCAACAAAGGTCATGGGGCACTCCTGGTTCATATCCACGGTCCTGCTCAGCGCATGTGGCTTCTATATGTGGCCACACACCTTTGGCTCCGCGTTTACAGCTAAAAGCAGCGAGACTCTGCGCCGCAACGCGATCATTACACCTCTTTACACGGCGAGTCTGGTCTTCATCTTCATCGCAGGTTTCTCCGCGGTTCTGCTGATTCCGGATCTCACCAACCCCGATATGTCTCTGTTGGTGCTTGCCCGCAGAGTTTTCCCTGCCTGGTTCCTCGGGGTAATCGGCGGAGCAGGTGCCCTGACCGCCATGGTTCCGGCAGCAATCATCATTCTTACGTCATCGACCCTCTTTGCGAAGAATGTCTACCGCCCTCTCTTCTCGCCTCAAATGAATGAACAGAGCGTTGCGCGGCTCGCGAAGCTAATGGTGCTGGTCCTCGCCTCCATCAGCTTTTACCTCGCTCTGCATAATTCAACAACTCTGGTCGCACTTCTGCTATTGGGCTATGCTGGCGTTTCGCAGTTCTTTCCTGCTGTCGTCTTTGGGTTATTCTGGCCTCGTGTAACAACTATCGGCGTTGCCAGTGGACTCATCATTGGCCTCATCTCGGTCTCGATACTCATGCTCTCGCATAACGATCCCTTCCACGGAATCAACGCCGGGTTCCTCTCCCTACTCCTGAATGTATTCTTTACCTGGATGATAAGTCTGCTCACGCCACCGCAGACGAATCCGTTACCCCTGAATGAAGTCTCATAGACTACGGCAGAAGATGAGAACATCAAAAATCGCAAAGATATCAATCAAATCTATTGATAACGCTCGGGCCGAAATAGAACCCCTGTGCTGTCGATCGAGACTATCGGTTGGTGCATATTAGATCTGCTGTCCACCGTACTCCTTACGCTAGCGATTAGTACGTCTGCTCTGTAATCTCAGCTGCCTTCCCTGTCGTCTTTCCATTCTCAACTGCCACTTTCACCTGTCGAAGCAGATTCACTACCTGCTCGGACGCATAACGTCTCCTTGCTATTTCCCAACTCCTTTGTCCTGTCTCTACGATTGCAACTGGTACAAAGCATATCGGGCAAACCACACTCCCATCCATCCTTCTGTAATAGTTGAAGCGATATTTCTTGCCGATCTAGCGTTCAGAGCATTACGATCCAACCTGTTCCAATTTAAAGCTCCAAAGAGAAAGTGTTTGGATCATGTACGTCATTACTGCCTTGAAAAAACTTCGTAATATTTTCTTTACATATAGAAAATTGACTAAATGCAGTACCTGCAATCAGAGAATTGGAGACAATGAATCCTGCCAGGAATGCCAAGATCACAATGCAGATATGAGGAGTTTTTCGATGTAAAAGCATTACGGCATCTTCGGAAGAGATCGTTCTGCACGTAGATCTCGGGATATAGCAGGTGCATCTCTGATACGAGACCATCCGAGATGGGCAACCAACTTCGTCACAACCCTAAGGAGGACAGCGTTTACCCTCTCGCTCAATCAAATTAATAGTTGTTTGGGGACATTGGACAGCTCTGACAGCTTTTGTTGACTCAGCCTATTCGATGCGGGGCGACTCTCATCTCTCTTTGTTTTACTGTCAAAAAATCAGGTCCTCTCATCGATCATGCGAAAGACTTCAGAGAGAACCTGATTTCAAAATGCTCGCCTACAAAGGGCGCAATCATGGCAGCAAGGTAATCAGAGATCCCCCTGCTTCAGTTGACGGACGGCATAATCGGAGGCACGCGCAGTCATCGCCATATAAGTCAGCGATGGATTCTGGCAAGCTGATGACACCATAAAGGAGCCGTCGGTAATGAAGAGGTTCTTTATATCGTGCGCTTGGTTCCAAGAGTTCAGCACCGAGGTCTTCGGGTCGCGTCCCATACGGGCACTGCCCATTTCGTGGATACTTTCGCCGGGCTGCGAGGGCGTTGTGGACAGAGTAATGTCCTTGGCCCCAGCTGCTTCGAGCATTTCGGCAGCTGTAGCGGTCGCATCCTTGAAGATCGCCAACTCATTCTCACGCCACTTGTGGCTGATTCTCAGCGTGGGAATACCCCAGGCGTCGAGCTTGTCCTTGTTCAACTCCATGCGGTTGTCTGGATGCGGCAGGCATTCGCCGAAACCGCCAAAGCTAAACCGCCATGGTCCAGGTTCACGCAATTTATGCTTGAAGTCGACGCCGAAGCCTGACATTTCGCTGCCGCGACCCCAGTCTTCGCGTCCCCCGCCGCCCTGGAAGCCGTAACCACGCACGAAGTCCGGGTGCTTATCCTTAACATTGCGGAAGCGTGGCATGTAAATACCGTTGGGACGGTTGCCGATCTGCTGCCGGTCCTCATGCCCTAGCATGAGGCCACTGGCACCGCTGTGGAAGATGTGATCCATCAAATTGCGTCCCAGCTGGCCGCTTGAGTTGGCCAGGCCGGTCGAAAACTCTGGCGTTGCCGAGTTCATCAGGATCCTCGCTGACTCCAACGTTGAAGCGCACAGGAAGACTACCTTGGAATGAAACTCCAGTGTCTCTTTTGTCTTGGCGTCGATCACGCGTACACCCGTGATACGCCGCGTCTTCCTGTCGAAGGCCAGGCTTTGTACGACGCTGTAGGGGCGCAGCGTCATCTTACCAGTGGCTTCGGCCGCGGGCAGCGTGGAGTGGATGCTGCTGAAGTACGACCGCGTGATGCAGCCACGAGCGCAGGGGCCACAGTAGTGGCAGGCAGCGCGCCCGCGATGCGGTACGGTGAGAATGGCGGTACGCCCGATGGTCAGACGGCGGTCAGGGAACTTCTGCGCTACAACATCACGCATGGCAATCTCGGCGCAGTTCATCTCCATAGGCGGAAGAAACTTGCCGTCGGGAAGCTGCGGTAGCCCTTCGGCCTGTCCGCTGACACCGATGAAGTCTTCGACGTAGTCGTACCAGGGTTCGATATCCTTGTAACGGATGGGCCAATCAACGCCGTGGCCGTCTTTGATATTGGCTTCAAAGTCGAGGTCGCTCCAGCGATAGCTCTGCCGCCCCCACATAACAGAACGTCCGCCGAGGTGGCGTCCGCGCAGAAACAGGTATGGCTGGTCAGGCGGCGTTGTGTAGGGATTTTCGAGGTCGTCGACGAAGAACTTGGAATTCCACTCGTCTGCGATGTGCTGTTGCATCGGCTGGTGTACCTTCATGTACTGCCGATCGCGCATGCCCCGGAATTTCACATCCCACGTAGGCACGTGCTCCACGTAGTCGCGTTCCGGCACGATCAATTCACCGGCTTCGAGTACAAGTGTCTGGAGGCCTTTTTCAGTCAGTTCCTTGGCGGCCCATCCACCGCTGATGCCTGAACCGATGACGATCGCGTCATAAGTGTTGGTCTTATTGGTCAGTACATTCATCGAGTCACCTCCGACAAAGGAGCGCAGCCGGAGTGACCGGACGGGATAATTGACTTACCGAGTTCTTTTTCAAAGCCGATCTCTGAGGTGTAGTAGCCGGTCAATGTCAACTTCTTGAATTGATAGAAGAAGTTGACCGGCGGATGCTTCGCCTCCTGCTGCTCTGGCTTCTGCATGTCCGGTAATGCAGCCATCTGCGAACTCCTCTGGGGATTTCGCTGCTCGGCCTTCTGCTTCTTCGTAAATTCCATCGCGGCATCGTCCAGCTGCTTTAGTAGCTCTGTCTGCTGTTCCAACTTACAGTTGACGAAATCCGCGGCAAACATCTTTTGGCTGCGCTGATCTACATCGGCTAGCCCTGCCAGAAACTGGCGAGTCTCGGTGGGTTCAAACCATTCCGTAAGCAGCAGGTCGATGAACTCGTTCACCCTGGCTCCCTTTGCGCCAGGCGTATCCGTCTCAGGAATAATCAGCTCAGCGAGGGTCGTGACCGTAGCATTTTGATGTGGATTAAAGGTTCTGAGTCCGGTTGAGGCCGCCACCTGCGCGCTTGCCTGCTGCAAAATCGCTAGCGCCTCCTGAGGTAAGGCAGAGATAGCTGCGGCCGTCCCCAGCAGCTTCAGAACATCACGTCGTTGCATGAAATCTCCTTATCATCAGTATTGACCCTCCACCTGCAATAGGTCGAATCTTCTGCCCCGCCGGATCACCTCTGTGAGAGGCTTCCCTAATCTGGGCTTGTTTTAGAGTACAGAAAAAATCGCCACCTCATTTATCTACACCCATAACTCACCTCGACTATTTCTTGTTTACATCTTCCTCACACTCTCGAAGCATCCAAGAGAGGTAGAGCTAATGTCTTTAGGAAGATTTTCGTCAGACATCTCGATGCACGAAGGTAGTAGGTTTTATCCCCTACCTTGGAGATGTAGAGCTATCCCCATATTTTTGATACGTTTACGCCATGCGTGAATTTCATCCACCAAACCCCCGGGTTGTGGCAGCCATCACCGCTGTCTCTTGGCTTGTGATCTGGGTCGCAGCTTTAGTGACCTTGACCTGGAATGGATCAGACGGAATCCCATTTGCGCATACACTGGCCTGGCTTTTCGCTATTGGATCCCCGCTTATCGCGTGGACGCAATTCAAGAGATAAACTTGCCCTGAAGAGTATCGACTTTTTTCCTTACTTCGTAGGCCATCCGTCTTATCCCGCGCTTACTGATCGAGATTGTTTCATGCCATGATGTTTGGGAAGGGATCGCATCTGCTCCGATGTATTTTGAACCGGCAGATTCTTCCTTCAATTCCAGTCAGATCTGCCGAGGAATTTCATCTTCCATGCCAAACCTCTCCTGCGCTTTTCTTCTTGCTTCGTTGACCTTCATGAGCCCAATATCCTTCGCGCAATCTGCCCATGAGGCTTCCCCATCCTCTACCATCACTGCCGTGCAGTCAGGTCATGACACTGACCTCACGACGAATCCATCGTCCTCTTTCTGGCGCAAATCAAAGCCTGTCTTTATCACGGGAGACACCTTCGGCAATCCCGTTCCCTCTCATCGCACCGAAATCCGTTCACGCTGGACGAAAAACAATCTTTATCTGCTCTTTATCGCTCCCTATGAAGAACTGCATCTCAAACCCTCTCCCAACACAGCCGAAGAAACCAATCAACTGTGGAACTGGGACGTTGCCGAGGCTTTTATCGGCTCGGACTTCGAAAATATTCGACGCTATAAGGAATTTGAGGTTTCACCGCAAGGCGAATGGGTCGATCTCGATATAGATCTTGACCATCAAGGAAATCGAAACGCCGTGAAGTGGAGTTCTGGCTTTAAAGTAAGCGCGCGCATCGATAGCGCTCACAAGGTGTGGTACGGCGCGATGAAGATTCCCTTCTCGTCTCTTACCTCTCACCCACCCGCTTCCGGGGAAACCTTGCGCATTAATCTCTTCCGCTGCCAGGGACCGATGGAGACGCGTCACTATCTCTCATGGCAACCCACGATGAGCAAGAGTTTCCACGTCCCCGAGCATTTCGGAACGCTTCTACTTGCGGGCAAAAAATAGTCGCCCAACACGGATTGGAAGAAAATCAAATTGCAAAGCAAGTGGGACCTCAGAATCTGAGGTCCCACTTTGCGATTGGTTCAGTGCTTAGATTTTGTGGAAATCGCCCGCCTCTTGTTGCTCTAACAGAGGTCAGCTCCATCACTGTCAGCCAGTGCCTAGAAATTGAACGCCAGCCCAGCTTGAATCATTCGTGGAGTCTGAGCCAGGAAAAGCGTCCTTCCATCCTTCGAAAGTACGGGCCTGTATCCCTGTTCCAATAAGTTGGTAATATCCACCGTTGCTTCAAGTCCATTCGGGAACACTCCCCTGCAACGGATGGGCTGACGAATCAGGAAACTCAGATACGCCTGATCGCTAAAGGCGGCAAATGGATTGACGGCCGTTACCGTACCCTCAGGCTGCCAGCGATACGATGCACGAACCTGGGTTCCACTGTGAATCACGCGACCTTTCAGCGCAATCGTTGCCGACTGCGTTGCCTTCGACTTCAGTTCGGTGGAGACGCTCTCCAGATGCATCGGCCGTTTCCCTTCAGGAGCCGCCAGTGCATTCCCTGTGCTGTATTCCACGGCAACCCATAAGGCCGGCGTGATAGGCTCCGTCATGAGAAGGTTGACTCCTTGCGAGGAGTATCCCGTCCCGAGCATACGGAAAGAGCCCGTCGCAGTATCTGCAACCATGCCGTTTGCAGTCGAGCCAGCTAATGCCGCAGCAGTCAGATCGCTTCGAGTTAGCGTTCCTCCTCCAGAAAGCATCGTCCGTTCGAGATTGTCCTTGTAATAGGAGACCTGGATCATGCCACGGCCCGTCTTATGGCCCAATGAGAGCTCTTGATGCAGGCCACTCTCCATCCGCATTCGCCCTTGTTCCATTACGGCAACAGGAAGCTCCAATTCAACAGTATCCAGTCCTTGAAAGGATTGGAGGTCGCGCGACGTGGCCATCTTGTATCCTGCATCCCACCCTTTTACAGGGTGCGCCGTCACCTTCAGAAAGGGGCGCGAAGCCATGGCATATGCGGGACCGCGGACTACATAAACCGTGCCACCAACTTCAAGGTCTACAGCATCGCCAAGCTCAGTCTTCTCAGCCGAAGCAAGCTGAATTGCCTCCAATCCCGCAGCGCCTCCGGTTCCGACCATCTCCGGATGCGACTGATAACTCGTAACCAGCCTTCCTGCACCAGAAAAACCTAATTTTCTTTGATACCCGGCCTGCAGAGAAGTAGAGGGTGCCTGCAAGTACGGCCCCGTCCGTGCTCCAATATCGGCTCGGATTTGTACATCGGAACCATCCGGCATCGAGCGATCGATCTGAAACACATTATGGATTCCACCAGCCCCGAAAGCTCCGTCTCCTGAAGAAACCGACGCTCTGGCCTTGTCGGAGGTGCGAGACTGTTCGGCCGCGCTGGATGAAGCCATCACGACATCGCCGTTCTCATCGAAGACGCGCAAAATCGGCTTATTGGCTACGGATCGCAGCGTCCAAGTCCAATCGTCTTTCGGCTCATCGGCCTTGCGACGTTCTGCAGGAATCCATGACGCCGCGTCGAAGATCGCGTTCATCGTTAAATTTACGACCGCTCTAGCTCCCGGTCTCAGTTGCAGATTGCCGCGCATGGCTGGAACAAACATCGCGGCAGAAGCACGCACATCGTATCTTCCAGGAAGAAGATTAGCGATCAAATATCGCCCATGAAGATCCGTAAACGCTGTTCCCAGAATGCTCGAATCGGCGCCCACAACCTGAACCAAGGCGCCCATCTGAACCACTCCTTGCGCATCGCGGACCACTCCAGACACAGCAGCAGGAACCGCTGCCCATCCACGCAGCGAGATCGCCAGAACCATTCCTGCCAGCATCGGGATCTTCAATCGAATTCGTTGCACCGTATTAAGCACCTGGGCGTCGGAGGCTGGTCCTCAAAATACACCCTCTCTAAACCGAGAGCAGCATCAAAAGATAGCACCAAGGACCGGTTTACACCTGCTGATATCTGCGTAAACCGTGTCGCCTCCCGAAAACAGGATTCGCTTTACAGCGAATCAATCTACTACAAACGGCGCAGACTCTGCGATCTGCTGTTTGGAGATCCCATCATTGACTTTGATGGTGATCTGATACTTTCCAGGCTCCAAGCTGGTCAATGGCATCGACCGCTCCAGAGTGACCTGATCTGCATTCGGATTCGTCTTGGTCGTCGACTCCTGAGTTTCAAGGATTGTCTGGTTGTTACCCAGATTCGTCACCTGGTACTCAATCGTCGCGTCGTTCTTCTTGCTCTTTTCGTCGATTCCGAGGTTATACACCTGCATCCAGAAGTTCAAGCTCTGATCGCGGTGGAACGTCACAGGCTGCGTCCCTCCCGACGAAACGCGCGGGCGAATCCGAGTGTTCCCAATGACGAAGTTACCGGCACCAATGTCCTTCGAAGGTACCCGTTCCATCTGATCAGCCAAGATCAACGAGGATGCGGCTAAGCGGTCGTCATCGTACTTCGGAACATTAATGCTGCGCTGCCACCGTCCGATGTGATCAGGGTTATTGACGTCCTTGATCACTATATCGATCTTGTACAAGCCTGGACGCAGCGGAATCGACTTCCAATACACCGAAGCGTTGTTCTGGGTCCGTCCCAAAAGCTCGCTGGGAACCTGTACCTGCACCGTATCTTCAAAGGGTTGAATTACACGATGATTCAAGTTAGAAACGCGTCCCAGAATATTGACCGTTCCCGTCGCGACTCCGTCCTTATTTTGGAAGGTGATGTCTTTGTTACGAATCTGCAGTGTAATCGGGACCAGAACCGTATCGTTGGTCACCTTGACGTAGTCGGTGCGGACATCAAACAGGAAAGGAGGCCCGGTGAGAATCTTCGAGCTCACCATATAGGCTTCCAGGTCCTTGAACTTGATCTCCGGAGCCGCCATCAGCTTGGCATACTGGTTCAGACGATCGAACTGCTTCGACTGGTTCATCGTCGACATCGGCCCAGTTCCCAACTGCTCCAGGCCGCCGCCGGTAAATCGGTCCTTCTTTTCCGCCATTCCCATCTGCTCGTAGAGCGTTGCACCGGCTCCGGGAACGTACTTCAACGCGTCCTTCTCAGAACGGTCGATGGTCATGTGGTAGTCGCCGCACATGCAGGTGTCGACAAACTCAATGTCGATGTTGTCACCAATGCCTTGAAGATACCGATAGTGCCAGACCTCGAATGGATAGGTTGAGGTATTACCACCCCCCTCATCCATGGGGCGCTCGTAATTGCCGCCGCTTGGGTGCGAATCAATTGAATCCGGCTTGCCGTAAGCAATGTAAATATGACCGCGGTCCGTCTTCCATCCCGGCTTGCCAGCCGCAAAGTGCTCGTTAGCATACGCAATGCGTCGGTAATGCTCGTCGCGGTATTCATTGTCCGGGGAGTCAGGATTTGGATTGCGGCGTAGCCAGAACTGCTCAATAAACTGGTCGCGTTCCTCATCATTCGAGAGATGTTTGAACGCCTGCATCTCCTGATCGGTGATGATCCACCGAACGTCCTCATCCAGCCACTTCTTATAGACGCCTTTCAACTCCTGACGCAGCGCCTTCTGCTGAGCGAAACGCTCCTTATCGCTTGGCTGCCGCTTCAGCGGATCGGGCTTCTCCTCTACTGGAGCTCCCTGTTTCACATCACCCTGCGAACTTTGCGCCTGGGCCGGCAGTATCCACGCCCCACACAACACCAAGGAAAGGAAAGCCGTACCACAAACTACATGCCGCGAGCTGGTCATAGTGCTGGAAATACTCCTGATACCAACCTGTATTGTAGAGCGGGTTACACCCCCGTTACAAGCTGTGGAACCATACTTTGGAACCCTGATATCATCAGGCGCACCTAAACATTTCCTTTTAGACGTTGTTAATGTGGCCGTGGCACCCGTAACCTCTGAAGTATTTACATTTGGACCACGAAAAAACCGGGAACAGGAGAAGTCCGAGCTCCGTATCTTCGGTTAAACATTTCCCATAAAAGCGCCTCCCGGCAACCGCGAAAGAGACGCAGAGAAAGCAACGATGAGCCTCAAAAAGATTGTTCTGATTGCAGTCGCCGTCCTGGTCTTCGCAGGCGTTATCATTGGCAGCATTCTTCATAGCCAGAGTTCTGTCACGAAGGTTGCTACCGGGCATGCCGTTCGTCAGGACCTCGTCTCCGTCGTCAACGGTACGGGTCAGATCAAACCCAAAACCTACGTCAACGTGGGAGCCACCGCCTTCGGTCGAATCACGCACCTTTACGTTAAAGAAGGGGATCGTGTAAGAAAAGGCCAACTCGTTGCCACGGTTGAAAGCGAGCAGCCCGCCTCCGCAGTTCAGGCGCAGAACGCTACCATCGCTGCTTCCAGAACCGACGTCCAATCCTATATCGCTGCTGAGCGCACCGCCGAAGCCAATGTCGTTCAGGCCAAGGCCGACCTTGTTCAGAAGCGTTTCGATTACGAACGAGCCAAAGCCCTCTACGACGATCAGCTGATCGCAAAACAGGACTATGACGCCAAGAAAGCCGCCTACGACGTCTCTTCCGCCACCTTGCAACAGCGCGAAGCCGCTGTCGCTCAGGCCAAAGCTCAAACAGCCTCGGCCCATGGACATGTCGCCCAAGCCGTTGCTACCCTTCGTGGCAATACGTACTCTCTCGGGCTCACCCAGAGCCGCGCCCCTTTCGATGCACTAGTCACCAACGTTCCTGTTCGAGAGGGCGAGACGGTCGTCGTTGGTATCCAGAACGCTGAGGGGTCCACCTTGATGACACTCGCCGACATGTCGGTGATCACCGCCGAGGTCAAAGTGGACGAAACCGATATCGTCAACGTCAGGCTCGACCAACCCGTTGACGTAACAGTTGATGCCCTGCCCGGCCGAATCTTCAAGGGACACGTGACCGAGGTCGGCGATCAGGCTCTCCTTCGCACAACGGGTCTGGCGACCTCGCAATCCACCACCGGCACCGAAGAGGCCAAGGACTTCAAGGTCGTAGTGACCTTGGATGAAGCATCCGGAGACCTCAAGCCCGGTCTCTCCGCAACAGCGAAGATCACCACCGCACATAAGTCCGACGCCTTAACCATTCCGATCCAGGCGCTCGTCCAACGCAATCCGGCGACGGAAAAGGCCTTGGAACAGAACAATGGAAAGACTCCGGGGGCCAGCGGCGTTGCGGCCAGCACCACTCCGGCTGCTGGAAAGGGCCAGACGGTTCAGGGAGTTTATGTATTGCGGAATGAACGCAAAAAGCTCCGAGCGATCTTCGTTCCCGTTACTACAGGGATTACCGGGGCAACGGATATCGAGGTCCTTAACGGCTTGAAACAGGGAGACGAAATCGTAACCGGTCGCTATAAGACTCTTCGCTCGCTGAAGAGCGGAACGCTCATCAAACGGGACAACACTCCTGAGACGGCCACAACAGCGAATTAGTCCTCAACCGGCCGCCACAGGAACCGCCGTTACGGAACCTAGGCGTCCGCGGCGACGTATCTATAAGAAACGTACTATTCTAGTGCCAGAAGCAAGTACCGGAGAATCGGATGGCCATCGAAACCGCAGTCGAAACCGCTGTCAGCAACGCCGACGGGCCACGTCCCGGCGATGTCATCGTCACTGACAATCTCTGGAAGACCTATGAGATGGGCGATCAGGAGGTCCACGCCCTCCGCGGCGTAAATCTCCGCATCCGCCACAACGAATATGTCGCGATCATGGGACCGTCCGGCTCTGGAAAATCAACGCTGATGAACCTCATCGGCTGCCTCGATTCACCCTCGCAAGGGAAGTATTGGCTCAACGGACACGATGTCTCCGAGCTCAACGATGACGAGCTTGCCCGTATCCGAAATAAGGAGATCGGCTTCGTCTTTCAGACCTTCAATCTGCTCGCCCGTGCGACTGCACTCCATAACGTCGAGCTTCCCCTCATCTACAACGGGACTCCGGCCGCCGAACGAGAAACCCGCGCCAAGACCGCACTTGAGAATGTCGGCCTCGGCACTCGTATGTTGCACAAGCCAAACGAACTCTCCGGTGGTCAGCGTCAGCGTGTCGCCATCGCGCGCGCCCTCGTCAACAATCCCTCCATCATCCTCGCCGACGAGCCCACCGGAAACCTGGACTCCAAAACCGGCGATGAGATTATGGCTCTGTTCGATGAGCTGCACTCCAAGGGCAACACCATCGTCCTCGTCACCCACGAACCCGACATCGCCGAATTCGCGCATCGCGTCGTTACTATCCGCGACGGCGTCATTGCCAGCGACCAGGCTTCAGGGCGCCTTCGTAACAGTTAGTCTGTATCCACAAATTGCATCGGATCTCCTTCGTCGTATCGTCTGTGGCCGTCATTTCCGTCCTCTGAACGAAGTCGAAGGAAGAGGAATCTGCTGTTCGCGATCTGGAACATCGACGTTGATGCAATCTCCACATTGCGCCAATTCCAAGAACCGGAACAATACCTGTCAAGCCCCACATAACTGCGAATCACCCGTATCTACAACAAAACACACCTAAAATAGGCTTCATCGATTTTGCAAATCTACCCCTTCTCCTCTTCTAAAATAGACATATATAAAGTCCCCGGCTTCAAGCCGGGGACTTTTCTTGCACCCTTGGAATACCGGTATAACACTAACTGCAATGATTCGAATACTTTGCGCAAAAATAGGGGGGAGGGGGCCCACTCCAAAGTTCTTTGGGGGCTTGGTTCTCCATCCGTGATGAAAGCACGGAATTATGTCGATACAGCTTGGATGCCGTTATACCCGTATTTTACGGACGTAGGACATTCATCCCTGATTCCGTAACCACTGCGGAATGAACCAAATCGATTCCCCCTATATCGGGTGTCTAAACGAGTGATCCGGTTCCGCTGTTATAGCCGTCTAAAATAGAGTTATGGCAATATCTTTTGGTCGCCTGCGTGCTGTATCTGCGGGCTTGATTGTTTTGTTTTCTGCCGCGCTCCCCTCTTTAGCGAGAGCAGAGGCCCGCTTTGACCTGAGCGGACCGCGCATTGATGTTCGCGTTACCCGCGATGGAAAGACGCTCCCCATCGCGGCTGTTCCAAATCTCAAAGAGGGTGACAAGCTCTGGCTCTTTGCCGACCTCCCTCGGACCCAGTCCGTTCACTACCTTCTGGTGGCTGCGTTTCTGCGCGGAACCACGAATCCTCCGCCCAGCAACTGGTTCTTCAAAATTGAAACCTGGAATAAAAAAGTCCGTGAAGAGGGCGCCACGATCACCGTGCCTGAAGGGGCTCAGCAGGCGTTGCTGTTCCTCGCTCCCGAGACAGGAGGCGACTTCAGCACCCTTCGCTCGGCGGTCCAGGGGCGTCCAGGAATCTTCGTTCGCGCCTCCCAGGATCTCACCGAAGCGGGCTTCGAGCAGGCCCGTATCGAAAAATACCTTGCTTCTATCAAACTCGTCCCCCCCAGTGACCCCAAAGCGCTTCAGGAACACTCCACCCTGCTAGCTCGTACCCTGAGCCTACGGCCAAACCAGGAGTGCTTCACACGTCCTGTCGACCAACAATACAACTGCCTTACCCAGAGCGGAACCCAAACGTTGCTTGATGATGGACATGGGCAAACAGTCGTATCCATGATCTCCAGAACGGATACCTCCGCTTTGATCGGAGCCGCTGCGAGCACACAGATCGCCGGCGGAGGGATCTATAGCGCTTATGTCGGAGCAGTGGTTGATCTCGTCCGCCTCATGGGCAATCTTCACACCGCCCAGTACCAGTACATTCCTGCCATCGCATTTCCGCAGGACGAACAGCTGAATCTCCGTCTTAACACCGCTCCATCGTTCCACAACCCCAAATCGGTCATCGTCATTGGGCTTCCTGCCATCCAGAACGCGACCCCTCCGCCGCTCCGGGCATCCAACCCCAGGTACGTTACATGCTTATTACGCCCGGATGTCGTCCTTCCCGTCGAAGGCGCTCCGCTGGTCTTCTCCACGGGCTTCGCACATGACCTTGTTCTGCACATCAATGGCAGTAACGTTCCACGCGCCGACGTCCCACTAACGCCTGATCCATTCAAAGGGGGGCTCGTCCTCTCCTCCGCTTCCGAGCGCAAATCGCTCCCTCTTGACGGAGACTCCATTCCTGCCTCTAGCACGAAGCCCTCACAGCCTTCAGCACCACGAATGCCGACCGACCCTGGCGCGCCGAATACTCCTGTAACCGGAACGATCACGGGGTACTGGGGGTTTGATCCTTTTGTCGGTCCCACGCTCCCTCTCCAGGATGTCGCAGGCACGAGCTGGAAGCTGGCTAACGATTCCATTCTCATCATAGGCCGGGAGAACCATCTTGCCCTGAGCTCTAGCGGGACAGCATGTGTCCAGTCCATCACCTTCGAGCGTTTCTCAGGACGTCAAACCGAGGCCCAATGGAAGCAGTCCGACCGGCCAAATATCGTGGATGTCAGCCTTTCGTTGAAATCTGTCGACCCTGGCGACATCCATGTGAATGTCCATCAGTATGGGGAAGTTGCAACTGCCGCGGTTACGGCTCAGACCTTCTCTGAACCAGCACAACTTGAGGCCCTAACCTTTCATGCAGGAGACGCCTCTGCAACATTGAGGGGAACGAACCTGGACCAGGTTCACAAGCTCACTTTGGGCGGCATGGCCTTCACTCCTTCCGGGGAGCCTGCCTCTGCTCCTCCTCCAGCGGCAGGAGCAGACCAACAAACCGAAACCCTGACACTCGCCCTGCCCTTTGCGACACAACCGCCCGACGTCCATGCCGGCGATCGTCTCATGGCTCATGTCGCCCTTCGTGACGGTCGCACGCTCAGCCTGCCCCTTACCGTCAATGCTCCTCGACCGTCGATAACGATGCTGCGTCGGAGCACCACTCCGGCTTCATCACCGATTCACCTTTCGAATCCCGACGATCTCCCGATCACCCAGAAGCTGACCTTCTCGCTTCGTTCCGCCCTGCCCTTTCCGCGTAACGGCAAGATTGAAATCGCAAATGCCGATGAGACACTCCGGACATCTCTGACGATAGCTTCCGGACTGATTCTTCAGAACTCCCACACCGTGCTCGGAACTTTCGACCCTCTCAAGGCCTTCGGGACCTCAGCTTTTGGCCCGGTGCGCCTTCGGGCCATCAGCCCCGATGGGACTGCCGGAGACTGGATTCCTCTCGCCACCTTGGTACGACTTCCGACATTCCACGATATACATTGCCCCAGCGATCCTGCCGCAGCTTGCACTCTTACTGGATCTGGCCTTTACCTAGTCGATTCACTAGCATCGGACGCTGCATTTACCAATCCCGTCGATGTTCCGGAGGGATTCGTTGGAGACACGCTTTCAATTCCGCGTCCTCCACGATCGGGCTTTTACCTCAAACTGAGAGACGAATCTGAATCCGCCAATCTTGTGAATATGCCGGTGCAGATTCCACGAGCACCTGCTCCGCCGCCGCAAGCCGCTCCGGTGGCTGTCGCTCCACCTGTAGCGCCACCTACGGCCAACCCTCCTGCGATCGATGAACCAACGCCCACTCCTTCGCCCCAACCGGCAACGTCGACTACGACTTCTCCGGTTGAGCCAAAGCTCTAACATCAGGTTCGTTAGCACGCTTATCAAACGCTTGTACAGAAACGCCTTCTTCCCCACAAGAAAGCGATGAAGATCAGCGTTGTTCCTTAGTGGGATCTCGTCTTCCCTTTGCGTTCCCAGGGGCGGGGGGAAACTGGATCATCCTGCCATTTCTGGCGTCGCCCGATGAGATACATCGTCAGACCAAAGATGAACATGATGAGTCCCCACCCCAGATTGAGATTCACATCAAGAGAACGCGCATAGATAGCGGAGTGACGCGTCACGATTCCGAAAACGGTCATGATGCCGCCGAGAACAAGAAAGATGAGGCCAAGAGGAATACGAATATCAAGTCCCATAAGTGTGCTCCTATGCGATTAGGCAAAGACCAGGTTGAGAATAATGAGCATCCCCAAAACCAAATAGGCCAGGGTTGACGGCTTCTGATACCACTCCAGGTGATGTTCAACTGGCTTAGGTGTCAATGAGTAGACCAGACCAACCAATTCTTGCTCTTCTCGAGGCCGCGTCATCAGACTCACTACGACGGTAACAACAAGATTGACCGAAAATGCGAAGATCGCAGTCCAGAAATTCTGGGCCATATCGCTTGGATAGTGGTGAAGAACGGAGATCCAGCCACCGTGGATTCCCGGAGTCGCATCGGACGGAATTGTAAGTCCATGATGCAGAAGAGCAGCAGCCGTCCCCGAAATCAAGCCCGTAAAAGCGCCGTGACCGGTTGTACGCTTCCAGAACATCCCGAGCAGAAATGTAGCGAATAGAGGTGCATTCACGAACGAAAAGACTAGCTGCAGTGCATCCATGATGTTGTTGAAGTTGGTTGCGGCGTAGGCGGCAACAATGGAAAGAAGGATCCCCCCAATGGTTGCCATACGCCCCATCCAGAGATAGTGCGCATCGGTAGCTTTCTTGTTGATGTAGGCCTGATAGATGTCATAGGTCCACACTGTGTTAAACGCCGTCACGTTGCCAGCCATTCCAGACATGAAACTCGCAAGAAGAGCTGTAAGACCAAGCCCCAGAATTCCTGTTGGAAAGTAATGCAGCAACAAAACAGGAATGGCTAGATCGTAGTTGTAAACAGGCTGCCCATTGCTATCCATCACCGGCTGACCATTGATGGGATTCGTCTTTTGAGGGACGATGCCATGAGGTTGCGAGTGCTCTGTCTCAACATTGGGAATTGTGGTTGCCGAAGCATGGATGCCAGCAGTATGAGTTCCGGAAAGAGTTGCCTGCTCCGGAGTAACAACCTTTGAGGTGACACTAACTGCGATCAGTCCAGGCAAAATCACAAGGAACGGGAAAAACATCTTTGGGATTGCAGCGATCAAGGGAACACGACGCGCCGAAACTTCGGAATCAGCTGCCATTGCACGCTGAATAACCAGGAAGTCCGTGCACCAGTACCCAAAAGAGAGGACAAATCCCAATCCCATCGCAAGGCCAACCCATTCGACCCCAAGGGTATTCGTATTCGCGTGGGCCATCCCTCGCCAGGAGTGGGTCATCGCCGCTGGCAATGTGTGCTTGATCCCCTGCCAGCCCCCTACGTTTCGCAAGCCAATCCAGACCAGAGGGGCGAACCCGGCAACAATTAAAAAGAACTGGAGGACCTCGTTGTAGATGGCACTCGTAAGACCGCCGAGAAAGATGTAGACGAGAACGATGATTGCTGAAAGGAAGATTGAGACATGGAAAATATACTGATCTGGAATAATCCCGTGAAAGAGTCCCAGGGTCTGGATCAGCAAGGCCATCGCATACATCGAGATGCCGGAAGAGAGCACCGTCATGATGGCGAAAGAGAAGGCGTTCACCGCACGTGTTTTTTCGTCGAACCGGAGACGAAGGTATTCAGGAACAGAGCGAGCCTTCGAGCCATAATAAAAAGGCATCATAAAGATGCCGACAAAGATCATGGCTGGGATGGCGCCGATCCAGTAAAAGTGGCTGGTATTGATGCCATACTTCGCTCCGGAAGCTCCCATCCCAATGACTTCCTGAGCCCCAAGGTTCGCGGAGATAAAAGCCAAACCGCAGACCCAGGCCGGGATCGAACGTCCCGCCAGGAAAAAATCGTTCGAAGTTCGCATATATCGCTTCAGAGCGAAGCCAATCCCCAGAACGAAGGTGAAATAGACCAGCATGATGAGCCAGTCGATGATGGAAAGAGTCACGTTTTTCCCTTTGATTTCGCAGGCTTTATTCCTGGGGAAACTGTAACCCGTTCTCCCCGGCGCGTCTAGAGAGTAAGGAGATTCAGTTCTGTACAGACAAAGCCTGGTTCAGCGGATCTGCCCTTTAGGAGCAACCTGCCAGCCATGCTCCTGCATCCGATTTTCTGTACTGACCAACGCACGAAGAATTATAAGCAGTAGGTCGCATTTTCTTTGCCTTTTTTGAAATCGAACCGCCCCGAAGACGGCGAGACGATACGTTTTATCGAATGCTTTTTTGCGGATCATTTTTCTCCGACACAAATTATCAGTATTCGGGAGAAAGATTTTGATCCGGATGTACGACTGCTGAGATTCTCCCTGGAGTCTGTAGATGCAAAAGACGATTCTTCTTGTTGACGATAACGCAATTCAAGCCACAGTTCGGCAGGCAATCCTAAAACGTCATGAGTACACGGTGATTACAGCGCTCAACCCGTCCAGGGCTCTGGAGCAACTGCGCTATGGAGATTTCCTGACCGAAATCCATCTGGTTATCACCGATCACATCATGCCAGGCATGACCGGAAGTACCTTCGTTCGGGCAGTTCGAGATCTGCATCCCCAGATTCCAATTCTGGTTATCAGCGGATTGGAAGAAGCCGTTGCCGAGTACAAAGACCTGAATATTGAGTTCAGGGTGAAACCACTTCCACCAGAACAACTCCTGGAATGTGTACGGAATCTGGCAGGGCCTTCAGATCCTGCTTCCGAGCCTATTTTGAGCCACCCAGCCCCGGCTGTGGCTTAAAACTGCGCGATAAACGTCACTGGCCCTCCCCTTTCGTTGCCCGATAACCAATCTGCTTGAGAGAATGGGAGGGAGGAATTCATGCCAACCCATCCCATGCCTGAGTTCGGGAGCTTTGCTCTGCTCCTTGCCCTGGCCCTGAGTGCATACACACTGGTCATGGGTGCCGTCGCGCTCTGGCAGTCCCGATCAGAGGCTGGCATTACCGCCGGTGGTACCGGTGCCGGACGTCTTGGAGAAACTGCGCGCCGCGCCGGATTGGCCAGTTTTGTTGCGCTAAATTGTGCTGCTTTTGCATTGGTGTGGGCGGCCTTCACAAACGACTATTCCGTTTCGTACATTCTGCATCACACAAATCGCGACTTGAATGCGGCATACAAATTTGCCGCTTTATGGAGCGGGCAGGAAGGATCTCTTCTACTGTGGGCTTGGCTGTTGAGCGCATATGGATTTGTTCTCCGCTTGCGTCACAAGGTGGATGTCCGGCTTTCAGCATTCGCCTCCACCATCCTCGCTGGAATTCAAACCTTCTTTCTGCTGCTCTTGAACTTCGCTGCTCCTCCGTTTGCAATTCAACCGGGTCCGGCGGCTACAGACGGCTTTGGCCTGAACCCTCTGTTGCAATACCCGGAGATGATCATTCATCCCCCGATGCTCTATCTCGGGTACGTCGGTCTCTCAGTTCCCTTTGCCTTTGCACTGGGCGCACTGATGATGCGATATCCAGGCGAGAAGTGGATCCACATTACGCGCCGCTGGACGATGGTGGCCTGGTTATTCCTTACCTGCGGAATTTTTCTCGGCGCACACTGGGCCTATAGCGTACTCGGCTGGGGTGGCTACTGGGGATGGGATCCAGTAGAGAATGCCAGCCTGATGCCCTGGCTCACAGGAACCGCATTTCTGCACTCGGTCATGATGCAGGAGAAGCGCGGGATGATGAAGACCTGGAATGTCTGGCTGATCTTCTCGACGTTCCTGTTGACCATCCTAGGAACCTTGCTGACACGTTCGGGAATCGTAAGCAGTGTACATGCCTTCGCGCAATCCTCTATCGGAGGATGGTTCTATGGCTTCATGCTCGTCGTCTTCGCCGTTTGCCTGTTCACTTTCTTCAAGCAGAAAGATCATCTCAAAAGCGAAAACCGCTTGGAGTCACTGGTCAGCCGCGAATCAAGCTTCCTGTTCAATAATCTGATCCTGCTGACAGCCTGCTTTACCGTACTTTGGGGAACTCTCTTCCCTGTTCTGAGCGAGTATGTGCAAGGTTCGAAGGTCACAGTAGGCGCTCCTTTCTATAACCGCGTAAACCTGCCGATTGGAATCTTCCTACTCTTTTTGACCGGCATCGGCCCCTTGCTGGCCTGGCGCTCGACCTCACTGCGCTCAATCCGAAGAAACTTTATCCTTCCTTCCATCGCAATGGCAGTAACCTTTGTCGTTGTTATCGCCTGCGGCGTTCGTCCGTGGAGCGCTGGCGACGACATGCAGGCAGAAATTTTCTCTTTGATCACCTTTACCCTTGCCGCGGGCGTGATCACAGCTATTGCGGCAGAATTCCTACGCGGGGCCGGTGTGGTCCGCACTCAGACCGGAAAGAATCTTGCGGCTTCGACCGTCCTGCTGGTCCGGCGCAATACCCGCCGTTACGGCGGCTATATCGTCCACTTCGGCATCGTCATGATGTTCATCGGAATTGCCGGCGGCGCCTTTAACCAGTCGCGCGAGCAGGAGATGGGCTTCGGCGACAGCATGACCATGGGCCGCTACAAGCTGGTCTGTCAGAGCTTCACCCAAGACTCGAATCCGAACTACGATACCGAGTATGCTCTCTTGGATGTTTTCAAGGGATCGAGGAAGATTACACAGTTAGCCCCGGAGCGTCGCTTCTATAACGCCAGCCAGACGACCTCTACGATGGTGGCGCTGCATTCCAACCTGGCAGAAGACCTGTATGTCATCTACGAAGGTAAGAATCCCGATACCGATAAACCAATCATCAAGGTTTTCATCAATCCTTTGATGAACTGGATCTGGATCGGTGTGGTGATCGTCGTTCTCGGAACTTTCCTTGCACTGGTTCCCAGCATCACGCGGGCTGCTGCTCCAGCCAAAGTAATCGCCCCTTCTGTAGCAGAAGCTGAGGTGAATCATGCTTAAACGTTGGTGGCAGGGCGCTACCGTCTGCCTGCTGGCTCTTGTCATGCTTGGCGCAGCAGATGCCAGTTCGCGGTTCGGAAGGCTGGGCCATGAGATGGTCTGCGTTTGCAGTTGTGGACAAATCCTGTTGGAGTGCAACCACGTCGGCTGCCCTGATTCGGACCGCATGATCGGCGAGCTTCGCCAGCAAATCAGCTCAGGAAACTCCAATACTGCAATCCTCAACTGGTTCTCTGCTAAATATGGCCCCACCGTATTGGCAGCTCCGATTCGCGGTGGCTTCGACAATGCAGCGTGGATTGCGCCGATGGCTGTATTTCTTCTCGCTACCGTGGGAACCGGCGTGTTGGTCGTACTTTGGAAAAAGCGGACCGCTGCTCGTCCTGTCGCTGCCGGATTTCCCAACGACTTTACAGCTGGCGATGATGATCTGCGTGAGCGCATCCGCAGAGAGACGGAGTACTGATGGGAGCTATAGCCGGAGTTGTGCTTACCATTGCGCTGTTCGCGTTTGTCTTCTGGCCAGAGAAGAACCCCTTTTTCCAAGCAGACAAGACGCGCATCGATTATCTGCGTGAGCGCAAAGATGTGATCTATGAGAACCTTCGCGATCTGAACTTCGAATATCTGGCGGGCAAGTATCCCGAGCAGGACTATGCAGAGCAGCGAGCTTCCCTTGAAGACGAGGCAGCCCAGGTCATTGCCGAGATGGACACCCTGGAACAGCGTGGGATGCGAGCGAGAGGACGCGCCTAATACGGCCACAACCGCTCCGTTTGACGTAGACTTAATCTGTGACCTGCTCAATTTTCAGCCTTCGACGCCTGGCGGCTGCCGCCATGGTTGTAGCTCTCTCAGGATTTGCTTTCGCCGACTCCATCAGCGGCACGGTCGTCAATAAAACCAATAACAAACCGGCTGCCGGTGACGATGTCGTGTTGATTCGTCTCGCGCAAGGCATGCAGGAATCGACACGCACCAAGACGGATTCCAAAGGCGAGTTCACACTTGAAGTACCTGACGCCGGCGTACATCTGATCCGGGTTACGCACGATAAGGCTAATTATTTCCGTCCTGCACCTCCAGGAACGCAATCGGTCGATATCGAGGTATTCGATGCCGCTGCTAAGGTATCTGGTGTCAGCAGCGAGGCTGATGTTATGCGCATCCAGACCGACGAGAGCGGCAAGCTGTTGCGCGTCACAGAAAACTTTTGGATCAAGAACGACTCTCACCCGCCCAAAACACAGTTCGGCGATCGCCCTTTTGAGTTCTACCTTCCTGCCGGCGCTGTGATCGAAGGCTCAGCGGCTCTCGGGCCAGGTGGAATGCCCGTACAAGCTTCACCAATGCCCTTGGGCGATGCGAACCATTACACATTTATCTTCCCGATTCGTCCGGGAGAAACACGCTTTCAGATCACCTATCACCTTCCTTACAACGGCAGTCAAAAGCTCGGCCCCAGGCCAACCATGGCAACGGATACTGTTGCCATCATGATGCCAAAAAGCATGAAGTTCGAGTCGGGCGCATCGGCGAACTACACACCTGTTACAGAAGAAACGACAGCGCAAACCTATGTAGCGCGAAACGTCTCTCCCACTCAGTCCCTGGAGTTCACTGTTTCCGGAACCGGCCAGTTGCCACGCGACACTGCCGCAGCAACTGCTGGACAAGGTGGTCAGCCGGGAGCACCCGATGCTTCTCAAGCAGGAAACGCAGCTGCAGATACAAGACCTGGTGGCGGTTTAGGCAATCCTCTTGACCCTAACGGCACAAACGATCCTTGGGCAAAGTACAAGTGGTGGATTCTTGGCGGACTCGGACTGGCAATGGCTGCTGGTGCCGGAATCATGCTCAAGAACAGCCCCCAGAGTGCCACGGCTCCCTTCAGCGTTCAGACCGCCGCGGCCGCTACGCCTTCCGGCCCAGGCGCCTTGCTCGTTTCTTTGAAGGAAGAGCTGTTTTCCCTCGAAACCGACCGTCTGGAAGGCCGGCTGAACGAAGCAGAGTATGCTGAACAGAAGGCGGCGCTTGAGTCTGTATTAAAGCGAGCGCTGTCACGTAGAGAATCGGGCTCCCAAACGTCTAAATCGTAAGTTGGAGACAGAACCTCTGCGAGGGTGAGATGAATACCTTCAAATCGACATTTCTTCTGATCGTCCTGACGCTGTTTCTTCTGTTCGTGGGAGACCGTTTTGGCGGCCGGAATGGAATGATAGTGGCCTTCCTGCTGTCGGTTGTGTTCAATTTTGGCACTTATTTCTTCTCCGATAAGTTGGCACTTTCGATGTACCGGGCTCAGCCAGTCACACGCGAGCAGCTTCCGCGCGTATACAACGTGGTAGAACGTCTCTCGGCAAAACAGAATCTTCCGATACCGAAGATCTATGTGATTCCTAGCGAAAGCCCGAATGCCTTCGCTACGGGAAGAAACCCAACACATGCTTCTGTGGCCGTCACCCACGGGATTCTGAATCTGTTAGATGATGAAGAGCTCGAGGGAGTTCTGGCGCATGAGCTTGGTCACGTAAAGAACCGCGATATCCTCACCAGTTCCATCGCAGCAACTCTGGCCGGCGCAATCACCATGGTGGCCCGCATGGGCTACTGGGCTTCTCTCTTCGGAGGCTACGGTGGACGAGATGACCGCAATCGGGGAGGCGGTGGATTCACAGCTCTCCTGATGCTGATCGTTGCTCCCATTGCAGCGACGCTCATCCAGCTCGCCATCTCGCGTTCCCGCGAATATGAAGCCGATGCAACCGGAGCCAAGGAGACTGGCAATCCATACGCTCTGGCGCGAGCCCTGCAAAAGTTGGACAATTACTCGCGACGAATCCCGATGCAGGCATCTCCGGCAACAGCTCATTTGTTTATTGTGGCTCCTCTGTTAGGGAGTGGAGGATTTGCGAATCTCTTTTCAACGCATCCTCCAATCAAAGAGCGGATACAACGCCTGATCGGGAGGGATCTGGTCTAGTGATCGAACGTGTACTTCGAGCTATACGGCTGCTTTCGATGGCAGCCTGGGTTGGCGGTCTGGCTTTCTTTGCATTCGTACTGGCGCCAGTGGCCTTTCACCGGCTGCCAAGTGCCCATGAAGCTGGTCTTGTTGTCGGCGGAACTCTCGTAATTCTGCATTGGATCGGTCTTATCGGCGGTGCCCTCTTCTGTCTGGCAACGGTCATCCTGTGGTTTCGCGCCGAAGTTCCTGCTCGGATTGGATTCGCGATGGGTATCTCTCTAACTACCCTGATGCTGCTGATTACCGCATATTCTCAGTTTCGTATCCTTCCAGCCATGGAACAGGACCGCATTGCAGCGGGCGGAGACATCGAAACGGCGGATATTGAATCGCCGGCCCGAGTTGACTTTGAACGCCTGCATGTCTGGTCTGAACGCCTGGAAGGATTCGTTTTTTTCTGCGGCGTCGGCGTACTTCTGGTGCTGGCACGGGAATCTCAATGGCCCGAGACAGGTAGAATCAAAAGGTATGATCCCTGAATGCATCCTTCGAGCCTGCTGGTTCGTATGCTATCCCGTGAAAGGCGTCGGAGCTCTCCGCTTCGCCTGGAACGGATAGGATGCAATCTCTCGGATTGAGTCTCACACTAGGTGCAGTGGCAGGGCTGGCGGACTATCTCGGCGGTGTCTTACTGGTTCGGCGATCTCCTTCAGCACGCGCACTGCGTTACTTTGTTGCGCTGGGCGCTGGTTTTATGCTCGCAGCGGCAGTGCTAGAGATGATTCCCGAAGGCGTAGGGATCAACCCTCACTGGGCTCCGTTGCTCATCCTTGTCGGCTACTGCGGGGTCCATCTTTTGGAACACACGCTGGTTCCCCACTTTCATTTCGGCGAAGAAACTCACCATCATGAATTTGTCTCAGCAAAGACCAGCTACTCCGTGCTTCTTGGACTGGCAACCCATACATTTTTTGATGGAATTGCCATCGGATCAGGATTCGTCCTCTCTCACTGGTTAGGTTGGGTCATCTTTATTGCGGTATTTCTACATAAGCTTCCGGAAGGCTTCACGGTCGCAAGCGTCATGCTGGCCAGTGGCCGAGGGAGCCGAGCTGCATTGAACTCCGCGATGATCCTGGGGGCGACCACACTGGCAGGAGTTCTTGTTATCAATCTTCGGCCTGAGTGGGTTCGAGCCGGATTACCCCTGTCTGCAGGCGTAACGATCTATGTTGCGGCGACCGACTTAGTCCCGGAGGTAAACCGCGAACCTGGCATAAGGATGGCACTTGTCTTCTTTGCCGGAGTCGCCACTTTCTTCCTACTCAAGCTGCTCGCCCCAGGTTAGGGTTGCGGCTGCACCGTAAGTGTCACAGTGGCAGTGTGGCTGATCTGACCTCGAGCAAGATCTACAGCCGTTCCCGTAACCGTAATCGCGTAGGTCTTTGCTGTCGGTGGAGCAGGTCCGCCAGACCGTATACGATCCCCGCAACCTGTAAGCATCACTGGTAAAGCAAGAAATATCGTGACTAAGACGCGAACCGAAATAGGTCTCTTTCTTTTCCATTCAAAAAGGCTGAAAGGCAAAATGAGCAATGTGAAAAGGGCCGACCTCGTTTTCTGGTAAACCGCCACTGACTTCTGCGTTGCTACAGTCATCGTAAAGGAAGCAGAAGAGCTCCCTGGGACGATGGCGCTCGGATTAAAGGAAGCAATGACTGTTTCGGGAAGTCCCGAAGCGGAAAGCATGATCGGACTCGCGATATTCCCCAACACCTGAACAGAAAAAGAAAAACTCGCTGATCTCCCATCAATAATGGTCTGGGTAGTAGATCCGTTTGGAGCCATCGTAAAATCTCCGGAAAAAACTGGAGAAGAAGGATTCACAGTAAAGAGCATTGCAGGAGAAGTGCTGGAATTGAAATTCGAATCTCCGGAGTAGGTTGCACTAAGGGTGTGCGGCCCGCTGCTCAGTGCCGAGGTTGTAAAGGTCAAATTCCCTGAAGAATCCGGCCGGCCGGCAGAGAGAAGATCTCCTCCGTCATAGATCGACATTGTTCCTGTCGGACTTCCCGTCGTTGCGCTGGTCACGTGTGCCGTAAAGAGAACGGGTTGCCCTACATCAACTGCTGTTGCAAAGTTAAGTCCTGCAGTTGCAGCTGTCAGTATCATCGCCGTTCTGGCCTTCGTGATAGTCAGAACAGGTAACGCAGCGACGGTATAGTTACCCGCAGCTGAACCATGGAGAACAGTCTTTACTGTGTAACTTCCTACAACCGGGAGAGCAGGAGCATCCACGGTAAAAGTGGCGGACACGTTAGGCTGATCGCGCGGAAGAAGTCCCATCAAGCTGCCGGCGATTGAAGGAATTGCCTCGCCATAGGAGAGCGATGCTGGCAAGATCATCACCGCTACAGAGAGCGGAGTTACTGTCAGCGTAAAGGGAGTACTCTGCGCGGCAGGATGAGTAGCATCGCCCGTATAAGAAGCAGTAAGAATGTGCTGCCCCGCAGCGAATGCAGAGGTATCGAGAATCGCGACATTCGAAGCAAGCGGGACCGTCGTGAGCATTGCAGAGCCATCGAAAAAAGAGATGCTTCCAGAAGCACTTGTTCCCGAAGCCAGCATAGCCGTGATGCGACCGAATCCATACGGAACAGAAGCATCTCCATTCAGCGAGAGAGTCACCGGAATGGTAGCACCGGGTCCAACAACCGTCTGAATAACGCCGTTAGAAACCTGACGAATTCTCTGGTTCGCAGCATCCGCAATCGTGAATGCACCAGAGGAGATGGCCACTGCGCGAGCTTCATTCAGGGAAGCTGCAGTAGAAACTCCCCCATCTCCTGAAAACCCTTGGTCACCGTCTCCTGCGACCGTAGTAATGGTTCCAGTAACAGCATCGATCCGGCGAACTCGATGATTGGAAGAATCCGTAAAAAATATATTTCCCTGTGCATCCAGGGTGAGCCCATGTGGCAATGCCAGTTTTGCAGAAGTGGCCTCTCCTGAATCTCCTGCATATCCAAAGGCCCCGGTTCCTGCCATGGTGGATATCGTTCCCGTAGCAATATCAATCCTTCTAATCCTCTGATTGTGGGTATCTGCCAGATACAGATTGCCTCCATCATCCGCCGCCAGTCCTTGCGGAGAGTCCAGCACCGCTAAGGCGGCTGACCCGCTATCCCCGGCATATCCCTGGGTTCCTTCTCCAGCAACAGTCGTTATCACCCCCGATGCCGCTTCGATACGGCGAATGCGATGTCTTCCGGAATCGGCAATCAAAAGATCGCCATTGCCGTTGAGCGTAAGCGCAGTCGGGCGATCCAGGGTCGCGGATCTGGCAGGACCATGATCTCCCGTTGATCCTGCGATCGAACTTCCTGCAATCGTCGAGATCACTCCCGTGGAGAGATTTACTCTGCGAATACGATGGTTATGGGTGTCCGCAATGTAAAGATTGGAGGCGTCGACTGCCAGCCCTTGCGGAGAATCCAGCTGTGCTGAAGTTGCAGCTCCGCCATCCCCGCCATAGCCTTGAACTCCATCGCCGGCCACAATCGAGATGTTGCCGGTACGATCAATCTTACGGATCATATGATTGCTGGTCTCGGCAACATAAAGATTGCCCTGGTTATCGAACGCAATGGCGGATGGCAGAAGGAGGGGATGAGTGATTGCCGGGTTCTGGGCCCTGCCTGCAAGAGTCAGCAGAAGGAAGACACAGGCCCAGATTCCCCATCGCCGGCGGGGAGGAAAGATTGACAATGAATCCATGAAGAGTTATCGCTGAGCTTACAAAAAATAAATTCGACTTCGTATCACCTATGTGGGGGATACGAAGTCGATGCTGTAATTTCTGTGCTGCGAAGAAAGTTACTCAGCTACAGTCCGATTCCGCAGTGTGCCCAGCTTCTCGATGGTGACCGCCATCTCTTCGTTCGGCTTCAGCCAGCGTTGTGGCGTGCGCCCGAGTCCCACTCCCTCTGGAGTACCTGTACTAATGACATCGCCTGCTTCCAAAGGCGTCAAGCTGGAGATATATTCGATTAGCGCTGGGATCTTGAAGATCAGGTCGCCAGTATTGGAGGATTGCAGTATCTCTCCGCCGATCGTCAGTGAGATGTCGAGAGCATGAGGATCCGAGACCTCATCCGAGGTTACGATTGCTGGACCAAGCGGCGTAAATGTAGGGAACGATTTTCCAAGTGTCCATTGGGAAGTGGCCAGCTGAATATCCCGCGCGCTGACGTCATTTACGATGGTGTAACCAAATACATACTGCTGCCAATCCGACGCCGGAATCTGATATCCCGGCTTGCTAATCACGACCCCCAACTCCGCCTCATAGTCTGGTTGCGTGCTGATCTTTGGAAGAATCACGGGGCTATCCGGTCCGGTCACAGAACTCGACAGCTTCATAAAGACCGTCGGAACCTTCTGGACCGCCATCTTCGACTCTGCCGCATGCTTCGCATAATTAAGACCAACCCCAAAAATACGCGGAGGAAGTAGAGGCGCATGTAATGTCACCTCTGAAAGGGCTACGCGCGGCGCCTTCTCAAGTTTCGCGGCAATATCGGTGAGGGCCAGGTTTCCTGCCTGAATGATCGAAAGCACATTGGAGTACGCCAGTCCCGTAAGATCGACGACCTCATCTCCCACAAGGACACCGGGCGTTGGGATACCACGGCTCAGAACTGCCGACGGGTTCTTCGTGGAAGATGCTTTACCCGAAAAAGTTACAAACTTCATGCCTTTGCGCTCCATGCCTCACCTTGTGGGTAGGCAAAACGGTTGAGAGACTCTTCCCGAATCTCGATGCTGTATCCCGGCTCAGTCGGCACCATGTAGTGGCCATTTCGGATATGGACTGGGGTAAGAAAATGTTCATGCAGATGGTCAACAAACTCGATCACGCGATTTTCCATAGTGGCCGATACAGAGAGAAAGTCGAACATCGAGAGGTGTTGAACATACTCGCATAGGCCAACGCCACCGGCATGCGGGCAGACGGGAGTATTGAACTTTGCCGCCAGCAAAAGTATAGCGAGGTTTTCGTTCACTCCGCCTACACGGCAGCTATCGAGTTGAACAACATCCAGCGCTTTGGACTGAAGAAACTGCTTGAACATCACTCGATTGTGACAGTGCTCCCCTGTCGCAATTCGAACCTGAGGAACTTCGTGCCGAATCCGCGCATGACCAAGGATATCGTCTGGATTCGTAGGCTCCTCCATCCACCAGGGCTTAAGTTCGACAAGCTGGCGAGTGCGGTCAATCGCCTCCAGGACGCCCCACTTTTGATTGGCATCGACCATCAGTTTATTGGTCCAGCCGATCTCTTCTCGAACGATATGGCCTCGACGAAGATCTTCGACGTCATCTCCTCCGACTTTCAACTTGAAGTAGGTCCAGCCTTCAGCCAGCGCCTCATGGCAAAGACGGCGAATCTTCTCTTCAGAGTACCCAAACCATCCAACCGAGGTTGTATAGGCCGGATATCCCTTTTCCTTCAATTGGGCCAGACGCTCAGACTTTCCGGTTTGCGACCTCTCAAGAATCTCCCTCGCTTCAGCGGGATTCAAAGCATCGTCGATGTAACGAAAATCGACTGCATTCAGGATCTGGCACGGTTCTAAATCGGTAAGTAGTTGCCAAAGCGGCTTCTTTTCAGCTCGAGCATAAAGATCCCACACTGCATTGATTAGCGCTCCGGTCGCCAGATGGATGACACCTTTTTCAGGGCCGAGCCAGCGGAATTGAGTGTCCTCCGTAAGCTGGCGGGAAAAAGCGCAGAAGTTCTCCGTAATGGAATCCAGGGAACGATTGACGACATAGCGGGATAGATAGCGCGCCGCCTGCACGACAAGATCCGTACCACGGCCGAGGGTAAAGGTTAAACCGTGTCCCGTAAGCCCCGTATTCGTCTCAAGTATGCAATACGCAGCGGAGTAATCGGGGTCTTTGTTAACAGCATCAGAACCGATGTGCTCGCGGGATGTGGGGAAGCGTAGATCGATAACACGAACGCCGGTAATTAAAATCTCGTTCAAAGCTCAGGCTTTCCCTTCTTTAAAAATAGAGAGTTCAGCGGGAACAAAACAGAGAGGAATGATCACGCCGCCGTCCATCCCCCATCAATCGGGATCACAGCTCCGTTGATGAACTCTGCTTCCTGTGAGCAGAGATAGCGCACCAGCGAAGCAATATCTTCTGGTGTTCCTAATCTCCCAATGGGCTGCCGTGCCACCAACTCGGCTCTCACTTTCTCTATTTCATGGGAGTGATATTTCTCAAGATAGCCTTCGACAAAAGGAGTCTGGACGGTTCCCGGAGCAATGCAATTCACCCGAAGTTCCTTGGGATAATCCACCGCGATCTGTCTGGTCATCGCCTGGACTGCCCCTTTACTCGCACAATATGCGAAACGTTGTTTCACTCCAACCGAACCAGCTACAGAACCAATATTGATGATCGATCCCCGAGACGCGAGGAGCAGAGGTAAAGCTGCCTTCGTCACCATGAAAACACTGTTGACATTCACCCGCATGACCCGTTCGAAATCTTCTTCCGAAGTTCGAGCGATGTCGCCAACCAATCCGATCCCGGCATTATTCACCAGGATGTCCAGGTGAGAAATTCTCGCAAAGGCTTCGGCAATGGAGGCAGAATCAGTCACATCCATCCTGATCGCACGGGCCTCTGTCAGCTCGGATGCCAGCGATTCGGCTGCTGTCAGGTTAAGGTCTGCGATGAAAACCTGCGCTCCTGCGTGCGCCAACTCACGAGCGGTAGCCGCTCCAATGCCGCTGGCGGCTCCAGTGACAAGAGCGATCTTGTTTTTCAGGTGAAAGGAATCACTCATATATTGAAACCAAGTCCTCTCCAAAAGCATACCTCGTTTTTCACATTTTGGAGGGGGAAAACCTTCTTTCGACTTCTCTAGTAAGCAAGCGGGTGGACTCGCACCCCGAAGATAAGATGTTTTCCCTCAGTCTTCCGTTCTGAACCGCAAGCCGATGAAATACCATAAACTTACATTCAACCAAGTTAAAGTTGGTGATTGTAGCGCGGACTGATATTGTGTTCTGCAAATGAGATAACCCCACAGAGGGAACACAGGGACCTGTGATGCAGAACACTCCTCAGATTGGGCAGGACTCGAATTCTTGCTGCATTGCTATATTTTTCTTCGTGGACCGATGTATAGCGAACATTTCTATAAGCCCAAGTTAGACTTCTATGACCTATCAAGCACCGAGCTCCACCTCTGCGGCAGGCTCTGCCGATACGAAATCCAGCTATAACCGCTTTCTTCTCCTCGTTGCAGGACTTGGCGGCCTGCTCTACGGCGTAGATATCGGAATTATTGGCGGAGCACTCCCTTATCTCGAAGCCACCTCGCATCTCAATGCTGGGCAACTTTCCGTCATCGTAGCGGCAGTGCTTCTGGGCAGCGTCTTTTCGACCTTATTTGCCGGATTGCTTGCCGACTGGATGGGGCGAAAGCCTCTCATGATGATCAGTGGATTGGCCTTCGTCGTAAGTATCCCGATCATTGCCTTATCCAATGGTTATGGCCCGCTCTTTTTTGGCCGGCTATTACAGGGGATCAGTGGAGGCTTCATCGGTGTGGTGGTTCCGCTGTATCTAGCCGAATGTTTACCTGCTTCGAATCGCGGAAAAGGTACAGCTGTCTTTCAATGGTTATTGACGCTTGGCATCGTCTCGGCGGCTCTTATCGGGATCTATTACAGCTATCGGGTTGAAGCCATCAGCAAAGTTTCAGACGCTGCTACGATCTTTGCATTCAAAGATCAGGCATGGCGCCATATCTTCTGGGTCTCGCTTCCTCCAGGAATCCTTTTTGTCATCGGCAGCCTGTTTGTCGCCGAATCCCCTCGCTGGCTCTTACTGCGGGGCCGTCGCGAGAAGGCTCTTACTTCCTTACAGCGCTCCCGCGAATCTCATCAGGCAGGGATCGAATTAGAGGAAATGGAACGGATCGCTGCTGCTTCAAAAGCAACCGGTTCAGGGGAAACTTTCAAGGATTCGCTTCTACGCAGAAAATACGTTATTCCTTTTCTGCTGGCATGCATCATTCTGTTCTGCAACACAGCGACTGGCGTGAACTCCATCATCGGCTACAACACCGCCATCCTGCTGCAGAGCGGATTGTCTGACCTGCACGCTCACTGGGGCTATGTTATCTTCACGATCGTCAACTTTTTGATGACGATCGTGGGCATGACTCTGATCGACCGCAAAGGTCGAAAATTCCTGTTTATTGTCGGAACCTCAGGAATTATCGTTTCCCTGATCGGTATTGGCCTGCTCTTTCGGAGCACCGAAAAACTGAACCGGGATTGCCGCGGTGTCGTACAAGCGATGGTGGCACCAGATCAAACTCTCCATCTCTCTTTTACCCCACAAGAGGCAAAACACCTGCTTGAAACAAGTGAGGCTTCGGATAACGCCATCGATAGCAAACGTGCTTCTTTAGCCGTCATCTATTCTTATGGTGACTATACGGCAGAAACCAGTTTTGTTCGATCCGATGATCCGAGTGCCGCTCCCATTCAGATCTCCCGGGAAAGTGCAGTTCCTTCCAACAAAGTTGAAGCTTTCTTTAAAAATCCTTTCGGGAATCTGGATGCGGCACGCACGGCCCCACTCAAAATTGAGCGTGCGCTTGTAGGTGGAGTTCCGAGTTCAGGTCACGGTTGGATGGTTGCGATCGGGCTATATGTCTTTATGTCCTTCTTCGCGATCGGCCCAGGGGTTGGTGTCTGGCTAGCACTTTCGGAGTTGATGCCGACACGCATCCGCTCGAATGGAATGAGTATCGCGCTTGTCATCAACCAGATGGTTTCGACAACACTGGCGGGTATCTTTCTTCCAATGGTCAGCAAGTATGGATATTCGTCGATGTTTTTCCTCTTCGCCGGTTTTACAGTGATTTACTTTACGGTCGTCACCTTCTTCTTGCCGGAGACAAAAGGAAAGACTCTGGAAGAGATTGAACGTTACTTCGAAGGTGAACGAGCTTAACCAGGAAGCTGAAAACTACTTGTAAACAAGTACATACAACCTTCAACGCACGATCTATACTCTATCGGGAGTATAGTTGCTCACCAAATCTGAACTGCACCAGGGGAGAATGACTCATGCATAACGTACAACGAAACCTGGCAACAACTTTCGCGCTGACGACTGTCCTGATTCTCGGTGGCTGCAAAAGTTCCACCCCGGCAGCCCCAGCGAATGAAGCGACTTCGCAGGCAGCACCCGCTGCTCCACCTCCAGCGGACCAATCAGCGGCGGCTACGCCTCCAGCAGCCGCTCCTGCTACAGCGCCTGCACCGGCTCCAGCTCCAGTTGCAGCAGCTCCGGCGCGTAGACCTGCTCCTGCAGCAGCTCCGGCACCGGCTCCAGTTCCTGAACCTGTCAAGCTGACAGTCCCCAGTGGAGCCAGAGTCTCCGCTGTTTTGTCTCAGACTCTGAGCGCAAAGACTGCCAATGTTGGAGATGCCTTTAGTGGAGAATTGTCTTCGGCCCTGTCCACCTCCGGCGGCACGGTGGTCTTCCCCCGTGGAACCCAGGTAGAAGGGACCGTGGTTGCCGCGAAGGGGCGTGGACGCTTCAAGGGTGAGGGCGACCTGGCCATTCAGCTCACCTCAATCGGCGGCCACTCTGTAACGACCAGCGCGTACCTTCGCCAAGAAAAAGGCAAGGGTAAACGGACAGCCGGTATGATTGGCGGCGGAGCCGGCCTGGGTGCCTTGATTGGTGGGCTTGCGGGTGGCGGCAAGGGCGCGGCCATCGGAGCGTTGGCTGGTGGTGGCGCGGGTACGGCAGGCGCAGGCCTGACCGGCAACAAGGACATCGTAATCCCTGCTGAGTCTGTCGTCTCCTTTACGCTCCAGACTCCCATTACCGTAACGAAGTAACTTCTCTACTTCTCCAAAGAGGCGTCCCGTCGCGGACGCCTCTTTTCTTGTCCCGTAAACTGAATTCATGCGCCTGAATCCTGTCTTTCTGCTCTCTGCGACCGATGCCTCTCACTTCCCTACCGAGGCGAAGACGTATGGCGCTCCTGAGGTCGCCTTCCTGGGACGCTCGAATGTAGGCAAATCGTCCTTGATAAATGCGCTGCTCGGATCCAAAGAGGCGCGTGTCTCTTCGACCCCCGGCAGAACGCGGGCGATCAACTTTTTCGCTCTGCATGAGGTCCACGGAGGACGCCAGAAGGCCGCACCGGCCCTGATCTTTGCTGACCTTCCCGGCTACGGCTATGCAAAGATCTCAAAATCCATCTCGGCGGAGTGGCCGCAGTTTATTGAGCCTTATCTGGCGGAGCGGGAGACCCTGGCGCTCTGCATCTGCCTGGTGGACACCAATATCCCCCCTCAGGAGAGCGATCACCAACTGATCACCTACCTGAAACAGATTCAGAGGCCGTTCCTGGTGGTGGGAACGAAGGCTGACAGGCTTTCGAATAATGTGCTCGGAAAAAACATCGCGGCTCTAAAGCGGGAGCATGGGATCGAAGATATCCTTCCGGTTTCGTCGAAGACGAGCAATGGAATCCCAGCTCTGTGGCAATCGATCCAGGGAGTTCTCGAGTAACCCCTCCCCCGCCATATTTGCACAAAGTATTCCAAATACGTGGCTTAGTCTCGTACTTCAACGTTTACAAAGAGCTTCGCAAGCCCATATGGAGCTTTGTCGTAGAACTCATACAAATCTCTCTCTGTTTTCTATTTTAAGCGATAGGCAGGGGAATATCTGCAATTGGTATCTATTTGTTTTTCATAGGCTTATGTTCTTTCGGGGCTTGACAGAGATTGGAAGTGTTCGGAAAGCAAATACAGGGCTTCTTCGTCCTTCGCCTAATGTCTCAATTCTCAGAATGACAACGATGGAAGGGCTACCGTGATGCAAAACCCAAATTCGGAGATCTCTCCACTCCGCTGATGCTTGATAGCGTCAGCTTCGGTCGAAATGACACTTCTGTGAAAGGTCTTATAGTGCCTTCGCTTCTTGTTCCGTTAGCCAGAGGGTTCGTTGCGGTGGTCGCTGTCGCTGAAGGAAGCGCGGAACGGAGGTCAGCCAGCGATAGCGCAGTGCATCCTCTTCCGGAAGAAGCGAGAGCGCCCTGGTGTCGAACTCTCGCAAGGCCAACGGAGTATCAAAACGAAAGGTGTGGGATTGCCAGTCATTCTGACGCAGAAAGGGGTCAAGGATGGTTTCGCTGTGGAGAAATCCTGAAGGCGCAGATTGATCCTCGCGAAAGTGGAGCAGTTTGGCCCCGAGAGCCTGAAAGTGCTGTGCGCTTTGCATGATTCTGGGATCTTCAGGAAGCGACGAAGAAAAAAGCTGAGGAGCAAGGCCGCGGGCGACGCTTTCCTCGAGTACAGCAAACGGATCGGCATTGAGGGCGACAGAGAGCGGAGCTTGTTTACGCACCTCGTTCTTCATGGCACGGATGGCCTCGTCCAGAGTGGTGACGACGAAGTCGGCTGCTCCACTGCGAACAATCTCCCGAAGATGATTAGGGTTGTTGTCGACTGAGAGAGAGACGGCTCCCGCGATATCGGCCGCAATGGAGAGTGCAGCCCCCCAGGAGTCGAGTCCGAGGGAGAGAATGAAAGAGCCTCCCCAGTCGGAACGGATCTGGGCAAGGGCTGTGTAGATGTGGAGGATACGGGGCTGAACGGGATCGGTCACTCGAAGAAGATCGTACCGCAGGATGGGGCTGAGGTGTCTTTCGATGTGACATCCTGCAACCCCACACATGCTTCGCATGTATGGGGCATCCCAGATGCCTACTGAAAATGCGGGGATTTCTCGACTTCGCCGCTCCGCAGCTTCGCTCGAAATGACACTCCAAGGCGGATAATCCGAGCACGAATTCTTCCTTTTGAGAAGAAATAGGTACTAAAGTTTTGGCGCAAAGCCGCCGATGAATCCCATGAGTCAGGAGAACAAGATGAGCTACACCAATGGAATTGGCGATTGGAAACAGATTCAGAATCCGATCGCTCCCGCATCCACCACAGAGGTCCAGAAGGGCAATCCGGCCAAAGCAGCAGAGTCGCAGAAGATAGCTTCGCCCCACACGGATAAGGCTCAACTGAGCCCTGCCAGCGAGCTGCTGGCAAATGGAGTGGAGGGATCGGATGTACGGGGCTCAAAAGTAGAAGCTCTGCAGAAGGCGATTGCCGATGGAAGCTATAAGGTCTCCTCTGGGGATGTCGCCGACAAGATCATTCAATCGCTGCTGGGTTCGTAATGGCAACCGCAGAAGAGGCAATCGCAGGTGTTCTAGAAGAAACCATCGAAGCACTTACCAGCCTCGATCTTGAGCGACTTATTTTGCTCGAAGAGCGGACGCTTCAACTTGTGGCCTCAGGAGCTGAGATTCATCCTACCTTCTCCCTTCTGGAGAAGCGGGCGGTGCTGAAATACACCCTGGAAGAGACGCGCACAAACCTTGATGCGCTGGAACGACTGCGTTCAGGAAAGGAACAAGAGAGATGGGAACTCTGACATCGTTGATGGGACTGGCGCAACAAGCATTGATGGCAAACCAGGCGGCGCTGAACGTCATCTCAAACAACGTCGCCAACCAGAACACGCCTGGCTACACGCGGCAAGTCGTCAACCTGCAACAAAATGATAGCGTTACGATTGGGAATCGTAATGTCGGCGGCGGAGTCAGCGCAGGACAGGCAGTCTCGCAACGCGACCGGATACTGGAGCAGCGCGTACAACAACAGACCCAGGTGCAGGCCCAAAGCCAGGCCTTACAGAATGCACTCAACCAAGTGCAGAACATCTTTGGGTTGAGCTCGACCACAACCTCGGCCAGCTCAACTCAGCTGGGTTCGGCGCTGGACTCGTTTTTCAACGCCGTCTCGTCGCTGACGGCGAACCCCGCGGACATACCGACCCGCCAGAAAGTACTATCGGCGGCTACGAACCTGGTGAGCGCCTTCAATTCAGCGGCAAGCCAGATGGCGGGTGTCTCTTCGAGCCTGGACCAGCAGGTCTCGGGGAATGTGAACAGTATCAATGGCCTGCTGACCACTATCGCCTCTCTGAATCAGAAGATTACAACCATGAGTCCGAACGGTGATGCCGGGGCTCTTGAAGATCAGCGGCAGCAGGCAATTGCCCAGCTCTCGCAGTACGTTGGCCTGAATCAGATCAAGAACGAGAACAATCAGATCACCCTGACCACTACAAATGGCGCGGTGCTGGTCAGTGGCGGCCAAGCCTATAAGATGAGCACGACGCTGGTATCCGGAACCACGCATGTGATGGCCGGCGTTCCCTCAGCGGATGTGACGACCAGCCTGACAGGAGGAGCGCTGGGAGGAGTATTACAGGCCCGAGACCAACTGATTCCGCAGTACCAGAGTGCTCTCGATACGCTGGCCTATCAGATCGGCGCACAGGTGAATCAGATCAATACGCAAGGGCTGGATGCCGATGGCAATCCCGGCCAAGCGATCTTCCAGGTTCTCTCCGGAGCGAACGGAGCCGCAGGCCTTCTGGCGATGGCAACAAACGATCCCAAGGCAATCGCCGCAGCCGCTGTTAGCGAAGGAGTCACGGGGAGCGGAAACGCTCTGCTGCTGGCCGGACTGGCCACGGGAGCGAGCTTTTCAGGAGAGAGTCCTTCGGGATTTCTAGCTGATCTGTTAGGACAGATTGGAAATGCGGCTTCGGCAGCAGCCACCAGTAACACGGCGCAACAGGCGATGCTCTCTCAGCTGACCAGCCAGCGCAATGCCTTGTCGGGAGTATCGCTGGATGAGGAAGCGGCCAACCTGACGAAGTATCAGCGGGCTTACCAGGCGGCTGCCAAGGTCTTTTCAATTACAGACCAGTTGATGACCAGCGCGCTGAATCTTGGGGTGACGACGGCGTTCTCATAGGCAGGGTTTTGCGGCACGGCTTCAGCCGTGCTCTTAAACAAAAACCCGAATCAAGATCAAAGAAGGAACTGGGGCAACCGCTATGAGAGCAGATCCGACGTACTACAACACAGTTGTGCAGGCACTGAATACAGCCATGGGCAACTCGAACAATCTTGCGGCACAACTTTCCAGCGGACTGCGCGTCGGATCGCTGGCCGATGATCCGACAGCGGTCACGCAGAGCTTGCAACTCGGCAGTCACATCAGCCGGATCGATACCTATGTTCAGACGGCATCGGGTGTCGCGTCACGAATGCAGGCGATGGATTCAGCACTGGGCGAGGTAGTCTCAAAGGTAACTTCGGCGATCACACTGGCGATTGGAGCTGCGAATGGGACACTGAACGGTTCGAATCTTCAGGCGATCGCACAGCAGGTCACCTCGATTCGCGATAATGTTCTCTCGTTGGCGAACAGCAGCTATCAGGGAACCTACCTCTTCGCTGGAAGCCAGGGAAAGACAACGCCCTTTAGTATGGACGCGACAACGACTCCCGCGGCAGTGAACTACTCTGGCGATGGCAAGGTACAGACGATCGTTACGCCCGGGGGGCAACAGATTCAAATTAGCCTGCCGGGAACAACAGTCTTCGGATCGGGGAGCACAGGGATTCTGGCAGTGATGAATCAGCTGATCGCAGACCTGACAAGCGGCGCTCCAACAGCAAACATTTCAGCGGACAGTTCTGCTTTGACGGATGCACTCGCCAATGTTTCGACCCAACGGAGCTTTTTGAATAACTCGCTGAACACAGTCCAGTCGACGAGTACCTATGCACAGACTCAGGAGGCGCAGATCAAGGTACAGCAGAGTGCGCTGGTTGCATCCGATCCGGCGAAGATCGCGACGGATCTAAAGGCGAATCAGACACAGTATCAGGCACTCCTGAGCGTGGTGACCGTCCTGCAACAGACCAATCTGTTTGATTATCTGAAGTAGATTACTTGGGCTGTAATTGCTCGAGCGCCTTGCGAGCCTGTTTGATCTTCAAACCGTCGGGGTCAAGTTTTAGATACTCGTTGTACTCCGCGATAGCCTGATCACGTTTGTTGAGCTTTTCCGCGACATGCGCCAATGCAAAATGGGTGTAAGGATCGTCAGGTTGATACTTCACCGCATCTTGCGCGCGAAGATAAGCGGCGTTCAGATTGCCTGCGTTTTCGTAAAATTTAGAAACCTTCAGGTCCTCTGCGGCGCGTTCTTCGTCGCTCTGGAGTTTTTCCACCTTCGGCAGACGTCGGCGCACAGCAGCCTTCGGATTGTCTCCTTTGTCGTCCAAAGGAGGCTTGTCTGCATCGGGTGAAGGAGCGTTGGGATCGTCGGCACTGGAAGATGAACTGCTCGATGAACTGGAACTGCTGTTGGGCTCTGAGCCGGGCATAGGCGGAGCCGAACTGGGAAAAGGGAATTTGTCAGCGGCGGAGGGCTGTTTGCCGCTTGGTGCGGGAGCGTCGGGTGAGTTGGGCTGCGTCGTAGGTTTCTGCGGGGTAGATTCGCCAGGGAACGGGAAGCGCTCTCCAACAGATGGCTCCTTGTCAGAGTCAGGAGTACAGGGGGAGCTCTGATCTTTCGTATGGCCGCTCTTATCAGATGACTTACTGCTTCCCTGCTTTGCTGTGGACGCATCCGGCTGACAGGGTGGAGGGGTGCTTGTTTGCGCGTACGCCAGCCCAGCCATCATCAGGATGGCCATGAGCGAAAGAGAGTTGGAAGTACGGCTCATCCTCTTTATGCTACCCAATACGACTTATCCTTAGTGACTTTGACGCTGAAGGGCGAGAGTTTGTTATAGTCAGCACAAGCGGGCAAAGAGAATACTTTTTGGCCCGATCCTATCCATTTTTCAATGAGTTTTCGATGATCCCCGGTTTGATGATTCGCTCTTCGTCCATCCATGCCGCCGGCTGCTATACGGCGCGACGAATCCGCAAAGGAACCCGTGTTGTTCAATATGACGGCCCTCGTTTTACGAAAGACGAAGCCGATGAGAGGTATAAAGACCGATTCATCACCTATTTGTTCAGCACGGGCAATGGGGATGTGATCGATGGTTTCGGGACGGCGATGTTTGTCAATCATTCGTGCGATCCGAACTGCGAGACCGAGCAGATTGGCGATGAAATCTGGATTGTCGCCACCCGCAATATCGAACCCGGCGAAGAGCTGACCTACGAGTACAACCTGCACGACAGCGACGATGATGATGCCGACTGCTATTGTGGGGCAGGAAAGTGCCGTGGAACGATGTTCAGCGAGGATGAGGTGAAACGGCGCACCAGAAAGGCTCGGCGGAAGGCTGGAGCGGCTCGCTCCTAAGCCGGAGAATGGAACGCTACAATAACGAGATGCGGCTTTGTGTCGCCTCTGAATTATGGCCTATCAGGTTTTAGCGAGAAAGTACCGTCCGCAGCGTTTTGCCGATGTCGCGGGGCAGGACCACGTAACCGTGACACTGATGAACGCCCTCACCCAGGGCCGGATTGCGCACGGGTATATCTTCAGCGGACACCGAGGAATCGGAAAGACCACTATTGCCCGCATTCTGGCGATGGCCCTGAATTGCCGGAATGCGATCGGCAGCCCGGAACGTCCTACGGCAGAACCGTGTGAGGTATGCGAGTCCTGCGTGGAGATCCGCGCAGGAAATGCGGTAGATGTAATTGAGATCGACGCGGCCACGAACCGCGGTATCGATGAGATTCGCGAACTGCGGGACGCGGCAAGGTATCGCCCGGCACGCGACCGCTACAAAATCTACATCCTCGACGAGGCGCACCAGATTACGGATGCCGCCTTCAATGCCCTATTGAAGACTTTGGAGGAGCCACCGGATCACATCGTCTTCATGATGGCTACTACGCAGCCGGAGGACATTCCTCAGACAGTTCGTTCGAGGTGTCAGCACTTCAGCTTTCATGCGGTAAAACTGGTCGATATTCTGGCACAGCTTCGCGGCATTGCAGAAAAAGAAGGTGTAGTAGCCGATGAAGCGGCTTTAGCTCTGCTGGCTGAAGCAGGCGATGGTTCCATGCGCGATGCGCTTTCGATCATGGACCAGGCGATTGCCAGCGCTCCGCTTGAAGATGGACGGCCGAGGCTGGATGTTCTGCAGATTCGCGATCTGATGGGGACAGTGCCGAACGCGGTGTTTGAACGCGTTCTGGAGGGGGTAAACGGTAATCGCAGCGCCGAGGTCATTACCGTCGCCAATGAACTGCTGGACGCCGGCAACAGCCCAGCGCAGTTGGCTCGGCAATTTGTGCGCTACCTGCGGAATTGCCTGATTGCAAAAATTGCCGGGCTTGAACCGGACAATGGCTCGACTGAGCTATTGCAGATCTCTTCCGATGAGCAGCGGCGCGCGGCGCGGTCGGCAGCGCTCTTCTCAGAAGAGGAACTGACACGTTTTTTGCAGGTGATGCTGCGCACGTTCGACGAATTGGGATACCGGCAGGAGCAAAGATTCCACTTCGAGCTGGGACTGATGAAGCTGGTCCATCTACAACGCTTGCTGCCGGTTGAGGAGTTGCTAAGCAAATTTCCAACATCGGGAGGCCCGGGCTCGGGAGGAGGCGCAGAGCGACTTCGTCAACCAACTCCACCTGCTACAAGACCGACGCCGCAGCCAGTCTCCACACCGGTAGCTACGGCCCCTTCGAAGCCAGCGTTTTCGCCATTTGCGGCGGACAATAGCAAAAAGACTACCAGCGAGCCAATCTCCACGCCTCCTCGGGCGATCGCTCCAACGGAGACTCTGCTACAGCCTCATCTGCCACCTGCTCCCGCGCCTGCGGTTTCCATTATGGAGGCCGATCCCATCGCGGAAATTACGGCAGTTGAAGTCGCAGCGGATCTTCTCTCCAAGAAGCCCTCTCCCGCAGCAGCGCTGGAACCAGAGGGCGCACCATCGGCAAAGGTAAATTCGCAAACTCAATCTTCCGGTTCTGCGGAGGATTTGCAGAGATGTTCGATTGAGGCGCTCTCTGGAGCCAAGAGCCAGGGTTCCGCGGCGGATGCGCTTGGCGACGCGGAATGGATGATTGCCGGCGACGAGCTTCGTGTACAGACTGAGCTTTCGAAGACGATGCTGCCGATGGTGATCAACACCGACGCCGACCGCATCGTCCGGGCAGCCTTGCGAGGCGCGGGCGCGGGCCATCTTAAGCTGGTTCTGCTACCCGGAACAGCAAATACCTCAGCCGCTAAAAAGCCAAAACCTGTAAAGAGTGGAAGCGTCCAGGCCAAGGCAATGGAGCATCCTGTGGTGCAACAGGCGCAGCGTTTGTTCAATGCTGAAATTCGTAATGTGATCGACCTGCGCGACAACGATTAGCTTTTCGAAGGATTTGAGTATGGATTTTTCTGATCTCGCAAAAATGAAAGAGATGATGGGGCAGGCGCGCCAAATGCAGGAGCAGATGGAGCGCAAGCTAACCGAAACGATCGTGGAAGCCTCTACTGGAGGCGGCATGGTTACGGTTCGGATGAACGGAAAGAAAGAGGTTTTGCGGCTGAAGATCGAACCCACTGCGGTTGGCAGTGAAGGAAGCGATTTGGAGCTGCTGGAAGACCTGATTGTGGCTGCAATCAACGAGGCAGGCCGACGCGCTGACGAGACAATCAAAACCAGCGTTGCCGGCATGATGGGTGGCCTTAACCTGCCGGGGTTGAGCTAGTGGCACGATTCGCAGAGCCGATGACGCGTCTTATCGATGAGCTGCGCAAGCTGCCTGGTATCGGGACAAAAAGCGCACAACGGTTGGCGTTTCATGTGCTGCGCTCTTCTGCGGAAGATGCGGAGAAGCTCGTCGGCGCGATTCGCGAGGTGAAGGCAAGCCTTCGACTATGCTCGGTATGTAACAACATCACCGACATCGATCCGTGCAGCTATTGCAGTAATGCAGTTCGTGACCATCGCCTGATTTGCGTGGTCGAAGAGCCAACCAATATTGCCACGATTGAAAAGACCCGTAGCTTTGCCGGTGTCTATCACGTGCTGCATGGAACACTCTCCCCCATTGGAGGAGTCGGGCCGGAGCAGCTACGGATTGCCAATCTAATGACGCGACTACCGGAGGTCGAGGAGGTAATTCTTGCAACTTCACCGACAACCGAAGGTGAGGCAACGGCACGCTATCTTGCCGATGAGATTCGCCACGTAGCCCCTCATGTAAAGACCACGCGGATTGCAACGGGGGTTCCCGCAGGGAGCGATATCGAGTACGCCGACGAGATCACGATGTCGCGCGCACTTGAAGGCCGGCGTGAGCTCTAGAGATTCAACAAAAGTTCATCCGAGCATGTTATAAAGCGCTCTATGAGCGAACATCTTAGCCGTCGTGGATTTCTTCGTCAGAGCTTTGCCTTCAGCGCAGTAGCTGGTCTTGGCCTTGGTTCCCTGCCTGCACTTGCCAAACTGCAGGAGAAGAATGCGAAAGGGCTGCAATGGCTCATGGTGGGCGACTGGGGATACGAGAACTTCACTGCTCAGAAGCGGGTGGCGGATGCGATGCAGAATTACGTTCACCAACAACGGTTGAAGCCCGATGCTTTGTTGATGCTCGGTGATAACTGGTATGGGGATCTTGTCGGGGGAGTAGATTCGCCACGCTGGAAGACACAGTTTGAGGAGATGTATCCGCGCTCGGCGTTCGACTGTACGGCATATGCTGTTCTTGGCAACCACGACTATCAGCGCATGCCCGAGAGCAAGGTAGATGCCGAGCTTGCCTATGCGAAGAAAGGCGGGACCCGTTGGACGATGCCTTCTCGCTGGTATAGCTTCGAGTTCCCTGCCGTGAAGCCACTGGTAAAAGTGATCGCACTCGACAGTAATATGCCGCACTCCGTCAAAGGCAAGAATTTTACGCTGACTCCCGAAGAACAGGCCGAACAGCTTCGCTGGCTTAAGGCAGAGCTGGAAAAGCCGCGCACCGCTCCTTACCTCATTGTGATGGCGCATCACCCTGTCTACTCCAATGGACCGCATGGAGATCATCCTGTCCTGATTGCCGACTGGGAGCCGTTGCTCCGCGAACACAAAGTCCATCTTTATCTAGCAGGACATGACCACGACATGCAGCATCTGGAGTTTGACGGTCATCCAACCTCGTTTGTCCTGTCTGGCGGCGGCGGAGCTGACCTTTATACCTTGAAGATCGACGAAGCCCAGCGCGGCCCTTATGCCGCCAAGGTGTATGGCTTCAGTCATCTTCAGATCGCGCCTGACAAACTGACGTTATTGCACTTCGATGAGACAGGACGAACGATCCACGGATTTACCAAAACACCACAGGGCGCGGTCAGTATTTTGGGCTAAACACAAAAGAGATAGAAATAAAGGAGTCTTCATCCTGCATCTGAAGACTCCATCCTCAGAATGGCGTTTTTATCCTTGCAATCCTTCGCCGGTCATCTCCTGGGGCTTGTGCACACCGAGCAGCTTAAGGACTGTCGGCGAGATATCGCGCAGACTTCCTCCAGGACGAAGGATCGAGTGGTGACTCGTATCACGCTCATCCGTCACGAGAATGAACGGTACCGGATTGGTGGTATGGGCCGTATGCGGGCCTCCGGTTATAGGGTCAATGAGAAGCTCAGCGTTTCCGTGATCGGCTGTTACCAGAAGAGCCCCGCCATGCTGTTTGATGGCCTGATAGATTCGTCCCAACTGAGCATCGACCGTCTCCACCGCACGTACTGTGGGCTCCAGCTTTCCAGAGTGGCCGACCATATCCGCGTTGGCAAAGTTAACAATGATCACGTCGAATGCTGTATCGCTGACCGCCTTGATCACGGCGTCCGCGATTCCGGCAGCAGACATCTCCGGAGCAAGATCGTAGGTCGCCACCTTTTGAGATGGAATCAGAACGCGATCTTCGCCAGGAAATGGCTTTTCGATTCCTCCGTTGAAGAAGTAGGTGACGTGAGCATACTTCTCTGTCTCAGCCACACGCAAATTGCGCAGGTTGGCATCGGCCATCACATTGGCAAGAAGATTATCCATCGACTCTGGCGGAACAACGACGGGAACCATAAAGTTCTTGTCGTACCGCGTCATCGCAACATAATGGATATCGGAGGGGGCTTCTGCGCGCGGAATCTCGAGGTCCAGTTCTGCCGCCTTAGGCAGATCGTGTGCGTTGTTCGCGGTGAGTCCGCCAGAAATATTGCGTGCCAAAACACGGGTGATTTGACGGACGCGATCAGCGCGATAGTTAAAACAGATACAGACATCGTTGGAACGAATCAGCCCAAGAGGAGAGCCGTGCTGATCGATGACAGTAAAAGGCGGAATAAATTCGTCGGTGATCTCGTTGTTGTAGAGTTCTCGAACACGAGCCAGAGGATCTGTATATGTCCCTCCTTGCGGATGCCCGGTAACCATGGCATCGAAGGCCTGGCGCTCCTTCTCCCAACGCAGATCGCGATCCATAGCATAGTAGCGGCCTGAAACGGAAGCGATCTGGCCAACACCGATCTCACGAATCTGCTGCTCAAGGGCTTCGAGATACCCCAGACCGCTGGTCGGCATGGTATCGCGCCCGTCCATAAAGGCATGGACGAAGACACGCGTCAGCCTGTGCCGAGCTGCGAGACGTAAAAGAGCATAGAGATGCTGCTGATGCGAATGGACACCACCGTCCGATACGAGCCCAAGCAGATGTAGCGCACGATTCTCCTGCGCAGCCAAAGTCACTGCGGCTACAAGCGTGGGGTCGACGAAGAAACTTCCATCGGCAATTGCAGCATCGATCCGTGTGATATCCATCCGTACGACACGACCTGCACCAAGGTTCAGATGGCCTACTTCGGAATTGCCCATCTGCCCGTCGGGAAGGCCGACAAAGTGGTCGCTGGCATGAAGGAGCGTATTGGGGAAACTGGCCAGAAGACGGTCGTAGTTGGGTTTGCGAGCCAACGCAATTGCGTTTCCATGCGTATCCGGCCGATAACCCCAGCCGTCAAGAATAGTAAGGACGATCGGTTGATGAGCCATTGCTGAAGCAAGGATAACAAGACTTTGTAGGAGAAAACGAAAGACGCAGCTATTCGATATCGATCAGGATGTCTTCGCCTTCTATCCGGAGAGGAAATACATCGACCCGTTCGTTTGGAGGAAACTCAGCTTCGCCGGTCTTTGTATGAAACGTCCAGGAGTGCCATGGGCAAACGACGCAGTCGCGTTCGATCCATCCCTGCCCCAATGGGCCGCGACGATGAGGGCACCAGTTATCGAGCGCCGAAAACTCCCCGTCGATATTTGCCAGACAAACTCCTACCCCTTCAACCTCCAACTCTGCAACGACCCCGAGAGCGGGAGCCTCAGAGAGACTGCACAACTTCACCCACTTCGACAATTCAACTCCTCCCTCTCTATGCTATCGTTCGGAGTTCCACTTGAGAGAGATGCTAGAGTCGTAGTAGACCCTTTCGATGTCCCGCCGCACTCCAAAGACTACTCGACAGACGCAACCCCGTACGGAGAATGTCCAGGGTGCCTGGCTGCTGAAGGCCACTCTTGTCGTCGTTCTTGCCGCGGCTTTCTGCACTTACCTAACACTTTGCCTGCTGTTCTACCACGGTCAATGGCAGATTGTGCTTCATCCCGTACAGGAAAAGCCTCTTACTACCGATCAGGATCATCTCATTCGTTTCGCCCCTGACTCCTCTGCACAACCGCAGCTGGTCGGAGAGTGGCTGCCTGCGGCGGCGGGGAGTCGCTACGGACAGATCACGATCCTTTTTCTGCCTGGCGGAGATGGAAACCGAGCCAGTTTTTTCGGCACTCAGAAAGCACTACATGATCTTGGTCTGAATGTTTTTATCTTCGATTACCGCGGCTATGGTCAAAGCAAACAGGCCCATCCGAGCCAACAACTGATGGAAGAAGACAGCGAAGCGGCCTGGGACTATCTCACAGGAATTCATAAAATCGCGGCCAGTTCCATCCTTCCATACGGCGTAGGCGTAGGGGCTTCTCTGGCGGTTCGTTTGGCGGAGATCCATCCGGAGATTCCGGGAGTAATTCTGGACTCCCCCCATGCAGACCTTCGCGAGATCGTGCGCCACGATACACGCTGGAGGCTGTTGCCTGTGGGAATGCTCTTCCATGAGGATTTTCCTCTTGCTGAACCTTTGTCCAATCTCAGCAAGCCCAAGTTGTTGATCAGTGGCGAACGAGAAGAACCAAAGGCATTTCAAACGGCAGCAACTCCAAAGATTACGATTGCGCTTCCATCCAATAAGGGGGAGCTTTTCGACGATGCCATTCGCCGTTTTCTGGATCAGTATCTGGTGATATCTACTCCGGCACTCTCAGGCATCAAGGCTCCGTAGCCAACGGAGATCTGCGATAGGCTGGATTAACCGCAATGATCAGTTCACTCAATTCTCTGCAACCCTGGGGTGCGTTCTTTCTCCGGCTCGTGCTGGGTGTCGCGATGGTGCACCATGGCTACGCCAAGGTTGTTCCCTCTCATGGCGGCGATACTTTTGCAGCTCTTGAGCACCACAGCAGGCTAGTAGCCTCTCTGGGACTCCCTGCATGGCTGGGAATCGTTTCAGCTCTGACGGAGTTTATAGGCGGGATACTGATCCTTTTAGGGCTTTTTACCCGCTTTACAGCTTTTCTGATCACGATCAACATGCTGGTCGCTTTGATCATGGTCGATCGCCATCATGGATACGCAGGCTCGGAGTATGCTCTGGCTCTGCTGGCGATTGCCCTGATGCTCTTCTTTTATGGCTCTGGAGCCTGCGCTCTGGATCGTAAGCTGGGATTTTCGTAAACACAAAGCATTGATCCTGAAAGGCGAGAAGGACCTCCGATGCTTTGGAGGCCCTATTATTGGGAGGGATCTGGTATTGCGGATATAGGAAGCCGAAGTTGTGGGAACAGCGAACTCCAGCAATTTATGTGTTACATCCAATAAGACGCCAGCTGTGACGGAAAGTTGTGTGGATTATTCATTTTTCTGAAGGTTCGTCTCATCAATTTTCCAAAAACAGAATTATGAAGGAATATTCAGAAAGTCTTTTCTAACCGAGGATTCCTAGAAAGCCTGACGGAGAGACGGCCCCCCCTGGGAAGACAACATCGAGATTTCCGGCTCCAAGAGAACGATATGCGGCCTCTCCTAAAACACGCCTAAAATCTGTGGTAACAGTGAGATCTCGCCCTTCATTCAACTGTTCATTTGATAGTCCGGGCCATCTACCGTAGATCTTTCCGCCTTTGACCTGGCCACCAAGAACAAACATCACATTGGCGTGCCCATGATCCGTTCCCCCAGTTCCGTTCTGCCGGGCTGTGCGCCCGAATTCGGACATGGTCACCAACGTGATATTTTCTGCTTCGTCACCCATGTCCTTCCAGAAGCCAGAGATACTGTCGGAGAACTCCTGCAAACGGTTAGCAAGCTGTCCGCGACTATTTCCCTGGTTTTGATGCGTATCCCATCCACCAATGTCAGCAAAGGCCGCTTCAACTCCAAGGTTTGCTTTCAAAAGCTGTGCTATCTGCTTGAGACTATTACCAAATTGGGTATTGGGGTAAATAACGCCGGAGGCAGGCGTGTACTTCGCAGGATTGGCTGCGCGAAGCATCTTTACGGCTTCAAAGGTCTCCTGCCCAGTGCTGTGCAACATCACATCTGAGCTGGAATCGTACATCGCCTGAAACGCATTGCTGATGGGCGATGCCTGTGGACCGCGTCCGGCGACGGAGAAATCTCTTAGATTGTTGACGGCTATAGCTGGAACCTTTCCTTCAAGGGTCCGAGGCACTTGAGCGCCAAGAGCGACGGCACGGAAGGGTGAGAGGGCTTCGGTCGACCTCTCGGCCTGGAGAGCGCGATTGAGCCAACCATCGGATGTAATCTTTACCCCCGGCGTTCCGCTTTCCATGTAATCCTGCGCATCGAAATGTGAACGGGTCATATCGGGAGAACCCGCTGCGTGCACAATAGCGAGGTGTCCCTGGTCATACAGTGGCTTAAGAGAGGCCATCGATGGATGCAGGCCAAAGAAGCCATTCAGATCCAGAACCTCATTCTCGCGAATGGCAATCGACGGCCGCATGGCGTAGTAATTTTTTTCACGATAGGGCACGACGATATTCAGGCCATCGGCGGCTCCGCGTTGGAACAGTACGACCAGCTTTTTATGGTTTGCGGCTGCGGTGGTCGCTTCGGCCAGGACAGAACGAGTAAGGAAACTGGGGATCGTTGAGGTTCCAACCAGCGCCAAAGCGCCGCCCTTCATGAAGCCTCGCCGTGTAATGGAGAACTGAGCCATGCCTCTCTCCTGAGATGCCGTCTGGAAGCCTCCAAGGGCTCCTTTGATCAATACCAACGTCATCCGAGGTGAGAAGTTTCGCCGTAAATCTCTCTAACTGCAATTTAAGGTGCTAAAAGGCAGCGAGTTTTTCAATCGCCTCATATAAATCCTGGGATTGAGGAAGGATAACGTCTTCCAGCAGAGGTTGATAGGCGACGAAGGTATCCATAGCGGCCACACGTCGGACTGGCGCATCAAGATCGTGGAAGAGTTCGTCTGCGATCCGCGCAGCGATCTCCGCTCCATACCCCCAACTCATCATGTCTTCATGGGCGACAATGACGCGATTGGTCTTCCGGACACTTTCGGCGATCGTCTCCCAGTCATAGGGAGACAAACTGCGAAGGTCGATCAACTCAACGTCGATTCCCTTTTCGCGATGGATCTTCTGCGCTGCCTGCAGCGCTCTGGGAACCACAGCACCATAGGTGACCAAGGTGAGATCTTTGCCCGGACGGACGATACTCGCTTTGCCGAACGGAATCGTATAGTCCGGACCAGGATAGATTCCCCTGCCAAAGGTCTCGCGATACAAGCGCTTGTGCTCTAGAAAGAGCACAGGATCATCGCAACGAATCGCGGTACGGAGAAGCCCCAGAGCATCGAGCGCATTCGACGGCATGACAACTCTCACACCAGGGGTGTGGGTAAAGATGCTCTCCCCGGACTGAGAGTGATAGATCGAACCACCCGTCAGATAGCCACCGATCGGAACACGCATCACCATAGGGCAGCTAAAGCCATCATTCGAGCGCCAGCGCAGTACAGACATCTCGTTCCGCATTTGGTGCATGGCAGGCCAGATGTAATCGAAGAACTGAATTTCGACGACAGGTTTCAAACCACGAACTGCCATTCCGATCGCTCGGCCAACGATATTGGCTTCAGCAAGCGGTGAGTTCCAGACGCGGTCGTTTCCAAATTCCAACTGCAATCCAGAGGTCAGTTTGAAGACTCCGCCTTTGCCCTTCAACTTGCCTTCCCGCAGAGGCTGATCGCGAGTGGCATCAGCAACATCTTCTCCAAACACGACGATCCTATCGTCACGCCGCATCTCGTCTTTGAGGCAGAGATTAATCAGGTCGGCCATCGTCCGTTCACTCCGGTCGGCCGTGATCTCGGGCTTGCGATCAAAGGAGGAATCCATTGGAGTGAGGTGTTCGGAGTAGACGTGCTTCAGGATGGTGTCTGGGGTTGGGAAAGGCGCGATGACCGCCTTATCAGCAGCGCGCTGCACCTCTTCGTCCACCTGACGTTCCAACCGATTGATAGCGTCCGCATCGAGGATTCCTTCACGGAGGAGCCACATCTGCATCCGCGAGATGGGGTCGCGCAAAGCATCGGCTTCAAGCTCTGACGCTGGACGATAAAGTCGTTCATCGTCGCTCAGCGAGTGGGAGTAAGGACGGATGACATGTCCGTGAACGAACGCCGGTCCTTTCCCGGAGCGGCACCAAGCCACCGCTTCGACCATTGCGTTGTAGCTGGCAATCGGGTCGGTGCCATCGACCTCGGCGAAATGGAAGTTGGGAAAATTCGCCACCAATCGCGAGATGTTTCCACCAGGAGTATTGGTCTCTACAGGAGTTGAGATGGCATAGCCATTGTCTTCGATAACGAATAGCACTGGTAGTTTTTCATTGCTGGCGGTATTTAACGCCTCCCAGAACTCTCCCTGGCTGGTCGCTCCTTCCCCGATAGAGGTGTAAACCACTTCGTCGCCATGAAATGCAACATCCTTAAATGCGCGATAATCCCCATCATGCTTTGCCGCAGCTTCAGGATGTTTCGAGAAGTATCGTCCTGCTTCTGAGCAACCCACCGCGTGCAAGCATTGTGTCGCCGTGGAAGATGATGGGCTGACAATATGCAGCTGTGGACTAGACCAGTGAGACGGCATCTGACGGCCACCACTGGAAGGATCGTCCGCTGCGCCCACTGCCTGAAGTAATTGGTCCTCTACGGTCTGTCCCAGCGTAAGGCAGATTGCGCGATCTCGATAGTACGGAAAGAACCAATCGTATCCCGGCCGCATCGCCATTCCGGCTGCAACCAACAAGGCTTCATGGCCTGCACAGGAGATTTGGAAGAAGATTTTTTGTTGCCGCTTGAGAACGATTTCGCGATCATCCGTCCGTCGCGACAGATACATGAGTCGATAGAACCGGACCAGCTGCTCGCGCGTAAGCGTGGTTCCGCTTACAGCCTCAGCAGCCTTCTTCTTCTCCATTACTCCAACACCTGATTGACGAGCCATAGATCTTATCCCTGGCAGGCAAAATTCTGCACTACCGTAGAAGATTGTACCGGTTACGGAGCCGATTTGACGTGCCAGGCAAATATCGGGACTAACGAATCGAGGGCATAATTGTCAACCGCGTTCTGCATTCAAGAAAAAGGATTCAGTATACGAATTCATCGATCCGGTTCTACGAATGCAGTCAAGTTGTTTTTAAAGACAGAGCGCGACAAAATGTCGCGCTCTGGAATAGAAGATTGAGTGTACGCAACAACTCTTACACAAAGAGCGGCGCAAGAACCAACGTAATGGTAGCCAGAAGTTTGATGAGGACGTGAAGGCTGGGTCCAGCAGTGTCCTTGAAGGGGTCACCAACAGTATCACCAACCACAGCGGCTTTGTGGGCCTCACTCTTCTTCCCACCGTATTGTCCGGTCTCAATAAACTTCTTGGCGTTGTCCCACGCACCGCCACCATTGTTCATCAGCATGGCAAGCAGAATGCCTGAGATAGTTCCAACCATCAGCAAACCTGCGACCGCTTCTGCGCCGCCAAGGTTTACGGCGTGTCCTGCAATCGCAGGAACCGGAAGAACGGTTCCTGGGGCATAAGCAGCGGTGCTGGCGTGGTAGCTCGAGCTGAAATGACGGAAGATGAGCCCCACAACAACAGGAAGCCCGACCGCGAGCAGCCCGGGCACAACCATCTCGCGTAGAGCAGCCCCGGTTACGATGTGGACGCAGCGACCATAGTCGGGCTTGGATGTACCCTCCATAATGCCTGGGTTCTCACGGAACTGCGCCCTCACATCCTGAACGACCATCTGTGCGGTTCGGCCTACCGCTTTGATTGCAAGCGAGCTGAACAGGTAAGTCAACATCGCTCCGAGCAAAGCTCCTACAAAGACGGGAACCTGAGCAAGATTGATATTGGTGAAGCTCCAACCGGCGGGCATATAACCGCCAGCGTTTGTTACCTTGTCGATCACGATGGTCTTAATCTCCTCCAGGTAAGCAGAAAAGAGGAGGAATGCCGCGAGAGATGCCGAACCGATGGCATATCCCTTGGTCAGGGCCTTGGTCGTGTTGCCAGCCGAATCCAGCTTGTCTGTCCGTTCGCGGATCTCGTGCGGCTGGTGCGACATTTCAATGATGCCGCCAGCGTTATCGGTGATCGGCCCGAAGGTATCCATGGCCAGAATGTACGCTGCGCAGCTCAACATTCCCATCGTGGCAATGGCTGTTCCATAAATGCCTTTCTCGTACTCACTGATGCCCACCACGCCAGCCAGGCCACGAACGCCGAAGTAATAGCTCAACAGGAGAGCCGCCGAGATGACGATGACGGGCAACGCAGGAGTCTCCATGCCAACGGCCAGTCCGCTGATAATGTTTGTCGCCGGTCCAGTCAATGAGGCTTCCGCGATGGACTTGACCGGGCGGTAGACCGACTCGGTGTAGTACTCGGTGATCCAGACAAACAGAAACGCAGTCGCCAGACCAATGACACCGCATCCGAGCAGCCAGATCGGTTCGACTGCCGGACCATTGAGCATGCCATACACTGCTCCGGCGAAGCCGAGCAGCGCCAAGGTCGATGTAAGGTAAAAGCCGCGGTTGAGAGCGTGCATGGGATCTTCCTGCTCGCTCGACTTCACGACGAAAACTCCCACGATACTTGCGATCAGGTTGATGGCATGGACGACGAGGGGAAACAAAATTCCCTTAATCCCGAAGACCGGGTAGAGCGCCGCTCCAAGGACCATTGCGCCAACATTTTCCGCAGCGGTCGATTCGAAGATATCCGCGCCACGACCAGCACAGTCTCCCACGTTGTCCCCAACCAGATCAGCGATCACCGCAGGATTGCGTGGATCATCTTCAGGGATTCCGGCTTCAACCTTTCCGACAAGATCAGCTCCCACATCGGCGGCCTTGGTGTAGATACCGCCACCAAGCTGGGCAAAGAGAGCGACCAGAGAAGCTCCGAACCCAAAACCCACCAATTGGTAAGGTACAGCCCTGGGATTTTCCAACCCTCCAAAGAGGAGGAACAACAGCCCAATCCCGACTAACGAGAGCGCTACAACCACCAAGCCGGTGACAGCGCCTCCTCGAAGTGCCATCTGCAGCGCCCGATTGAGGCTGGTTCGGGCAGCGGATGCCGTCCGGATATTGGCCCGAATCGAACAGTACATCCCTGTATAGCCAGCGACTGCCGAACAGATTGCTCCCACCAGGAAGCTCACAACCATCTTCCAGGCATACGGAGCCGTGCGCTCCGACATGTGATATCCGATGAAAAGAATTACGGCGAGAACAACCGCGATGATCCCGATCGTACGATACTGTCTACGGAGAAACGCTTCGGCTCCCTCACGGATCGCATTCGAGATGACCTGCATATCCGGGGTTCCTGTGTCGGCAGCAATCACCATGCGTGCCAATAGAACGGCTGCAACCAGAGCGAGTATTCCCACTGCAAGCGCAATCCATAGCCAAATCTGTCCGTTACTTCCGTCTCCTGTTGCAGGGGTTAAAGGAACCTGCTCTTGAAGCGACATAGCCAAAAGGCTCAATCCATACATGCAAAAGGTCTCCTTGAATCAGCAACTTCCACTTCAGCGGTCTTTCCAGGGTTGGCTCCGCAGAGCGGCCAATTAGAGCATGTAGCGATAAACAGGGTCAATGAGGGGGACAATGCATTTTTTTTGCCCTGAGCCTGCCTGATAAACCAGAGAATTGCACAGGGCTGATTTTCCTTGGAGACTTCGCCCTCTATGCGCATTCAAGGGAGTGACGGTGAAAACGGTTTGCTGGCGCAGAGATCCTCCCACAGGTTCAGTCAGCCCTTCATTCGATCCTTGACGCTCCGGGCAAGCTTTTCGATCTCTTCGGCTCGTTTCCCGACATCGTCGGGAGACAGTTTTCTTTCACTCTGTACCTGCTGCTTAAAGTCCGTAACCAGGCCGACCAGCTTATCGGTATCCGCTTCGAGCCGCTTTTGTCTTTCCGCATTTCGAGTTCGTGCCTGTTGTTCTACAATCCGGGCACTTAGAGCATCGGGTGCCGCCGAAGGATCGCTGCCCATAGGGTTTATCCCTCCAGGAGGAGGATAGTTTGACCGTGTGGGCGATGTCTGGATTGGCGGAAGCGATCCGCTTTGCCCCTGAGCAAAACCAACCATACTGCTCATCACAAGGAAAACCCACATGCCGGTAAAACGATGTCCGATCATCAGGCTCTCCTTTCCTCTTCGCCGCGATTGCATCCCCGTTCAGAGTTCCTGCATCCTGAAGAGAAATAACTTTAGCGCGAAAGCGAGATGCCAGTATCATGCTCCACTTGGCCATAGCCCTGCAAGGAATCCCAGAAGAAGAGCGCCTCTCCTATGTTCTCTCCCACGGGTGGCACCAGGACATTCTGATCTTTGTTCGAGATAAAGCCCCCAAATTACTGGGAGTTCTTATCATCACCTTCATATTGCTGCGGATCGTGCAGTTTTTTGTAAAGCGATTGCGGAAGAGGGCTGAACAACAGGTTGGAAACTTTCACCGTGCAGCCCAGCTCCGGACCATGGCCTCCATTCTCCGCGCCACATCCTATGGAGTCATTGGATTTCTCGCTTTTCTTCAGGTCCTAACGATCTTTGATATCCCCTATCAGCCGCTTCTCGCATCAGCCGGTATCCTCGGCGTGGGAATCGGTTTGGGAGCGCAATCGATCTTCAAGGACATGATCAACGGAATTTTCATCCTGCTGGAAGATCAGTACAACGTTGGAGAGGTCGTCACCATCGCCGGCTTGAAGGGCACGGTCGAAGACCTTTCTCTTCGCAGCACAAGGCTTCGCGATGGCGACGGCGCTCTATACGTCATCCCGAACAGCCAGATCGCCACAGTTTCAAATCAATCCCGAGACTTTTCGATCGCGCAGCTTCCGGTCTCTGTCGATGCCAGCGCCAACCCTGATCGTGTGATGGAGGTTCTTCGCAAACTTGCCAATGACGTCCGGAACGATTCAGCTTTTAAAGACATCATCATCTCTGCGCCCGATATTTTGGGAGTTAATGAAATCCGCGGCCGCGAGATCATCTATCCGGTCCACATCCGGGTTCGAGCTAACCAACGGGATGGTGTTCTGCGCGAGCTGCGTCGACGCATTATCCTGACCTTCGAAAAAGAAGGAATCCCCCTCGGCATCTCTGGAAATATGCTAATCATGCAGCAAAAGGCTGATCCTACGACTCCACCGGCTTCAACCAGCATCGGCGCCTAAGCTCGCGTCTTCTATCTGACGAAGGACAACTTCTGCGCGCTCCGCTGCGGAAACCTGCGGGAGAATTACAACTTCATAACCGCACTCCCGATAAGTCTGTGCCATGAGTTCGTACGTTCTTATCGCTTCATCGAAGTCCTGTTTTCGTTCGGTATCATTCTCATAGATCTCCCGCCACGGAGGGGCGAGAAAGACGCGCGACCAGTAACGATACTGCTGACACATTTGAAGTGCCTCTTCTTCCACGGAAGAAGAGAGTCCGACCAGACGCACATAGCAGAGGGTATCGGGGATTCCGCGATCAAAGAAGATGATGCGGGAATCCCCAACACTTGACTCCCATGAAGCGACGGAGCGAGCCAGCATCAGCCGGCTGTACGCTTCGCGATCACCCCAGGGTAGAGCATTTCCACCTATATGGACCTGCTCCTGGATGATCTGACGGGCGACCTCCGGCGAACAGGCATAGCCGCGTCTGCGAAGTTCTTCCAGCAACGTGGTCTTCCCTGCTCCGGGGCCACCGGAGATCACGATTCGTTTTGGGCTGCTCATTCCTATAAAGCCTGATTCAACGTCTCAACTAATTCTTCCGCGTTCTTCACAGGAGGTAGACATCCTCTGCCTGTGCAGATAACGGCGACGCTGACAGCAGGAGTGTCCTTGAGCCCGGGGAGGTGCGGCAACGTCTCAGCCAAGACTGGTGGAAGCGTGTCAAGTTGTTCCCTCTTCAAACGGACAACGCTCTTATTGACGACATAGCGTGCTAGCGCCGCAGCTTCCAGTTCGTGAGCTGCAGCATCCTCGCCAACGATGCAGACCTGGACCGTTCCGTGAACCATACGTTGCAAGGCCAGACCATAGCTGGAAGCGTACAAGCCGAAGTGCTCCACGATCCCCGCAAAGGTTTCGAGGGTTTCGAGAGCCTTCGCGGCATAGTCCTCGCGGTCGTTGAGCGACGCCAGCCGCAGCAGCAATGTCGCCGCGACCGAATTCCCTGCCGGCGTGGGAGAGTCTTGTAAAGGCTTTCGGCGCACCGCGAGCGCTCCTAGGCGCTGCTCACCATCCGATGGAGCTTCGGTATCGAAGAAACCTCCTCCCACAGAATCGTAGAACCGCTCAACGAGCCGCTCGGCAATGCGATCTGCGGCTTGAAAATAACGAAGCTCGCCAGTGGCCTCCCATGCGTCCAGCGCTGCGTTCCCTGTAAACGCATAGTCTTCTAGAGTTCCCGCAATCCGCTTTGCAGACCCCCCTTCTCCATAGGCAATCACATGCGACAGCCCCTGCTCAGCATCCCAGGCAGACTCAAGAACCCGGTCGAGAGATTTAAGCGCAAAGTCGCGGGTCTCCGACAAATCGAGCACACGCCCGGCTGCAAGATATGCCGAGATACACATGCCATTCCAACCGGTATAGGCCGTCTTATCGACGTAAGGTGTGGGACGCTTCAGACGTGCAGCGTATAGCTTTGCCTTGGCCGAAGCCAGGAATTCCTTCGTCTGATCGAGCGTAAGAGCATTCGCCTTTGCGATGGTCTCAAGACCAACGCGAACATGCAGAACATTCTTCGCGGGATTGTGATGCATATCCCCCATCTCGCCGATGTCGTAAAACGCACTAGCAACTGCGAACTCTTGCGTCGTCAAAACGGCATGCGCTTCGTCTACAGTCCAGGTGAAGTAATCCCCGTCATCGTCGAGAGACAAATCGGCATCCTGCGAGGAATAGAATCCGCCACGCTCGCGATCACTCAGCCATGTATCCATCCACTGGATAATCTCTCTTGCGACACGAGCGCACTGTGGCTCTACAAAGCTCTGGAAGGCATGAACATAGTTCTTCAACAGTTCGCTGTTGTCATATGCCATTTTTTCAAAGTGCGGCACAATCCAGTATTCGTCGACCGAGTAACGATGGAACCCTCCCGCGAGATGATCGTAGATTCCGCCGCGGGACATCTTATCGAGAGTGACGAGCGCCGCATTCCGAGCCTGTGCGGGCAGATCTGCATCGGCAAAAGAGGAACTACGGGAGGCGGCATCCAAAAGCAGATCGATTGCCCCGGAGTGAGGAAACTTGGGCTGTGACCCGAAGCCGCCAGATCGCGAATCGAACTGTTTCAGAATGGCACCGATAATCTTTTCCACGAGCTCTCGTCCTGGGTTTCCGCCTCGCCCCAGAAAAGATTCGTTATGTTCAATAGCTGCGATCACACTGCTCGCAGAGTCATCGACCTCATCACGGCGAGTGTTGAATGCCTCGGCCATCGTGAGCAGAACGCGCGGTAGCCCGGGGCGTCCATGCCGGTCTTCCGGTGGGAAATAGGTCCCACCAAAATATGGCTTTCCGTCGGGAGTGAGAAACGCGGTCAGCGGCCAGCCTCCCTGTCCACTGATGGCCGATACAGCAGCCTGATAACGCGCATCTACATCCGGCCTCTCGTCACGATCGACCTTCACGGCAATGAAATGCTCATTGATCAGCTTCGCCGTCTCGGCGTTTTCATAGGATTCCCGATCCATGACATGACACCAGTGGCACCACACGGCGCCGATATCCAAGAGGACGGGCTTGCCCTCGACTCGGGCTCGTGCAAACGCCTCTTCACCCCATTCATTCCAATTCACTGGCTGATGCTTTGCGGATCGCAAATATGCCGAAGCCGCGTTGCGAAGAGCGTTTTCATGCTGTGTTGATTGTCCTTCAGTCATTCTCTCAGTGTAGTGCAGCTATGTTGGCTAGGCGTTATGCACATCTAGCGATAATGAACAAAAGGCCCGGGAGTTCCCGGGCCTTTTGTTTTCGGTAAAGTCTCAACTACTGTTGCGGTGTTGTTGGGCCGGCCGAGATCGGCTTCGGTGGCTCAGGGGCCTTTGGAGCCGTAAGACCGGGAATCGTTGGCGGATGGGAGACGCTACCCGTCGCTGCATCGACGATATTGATATCGTACTTATCCAGCAGGTTAGAGAGCAGCTGCCCCAGTAGGACACGGTCCTTTGCGTAGGCTGCAGTTGCCGAGATAAGAGTGTTGTCTGCTGCAGCCAGGTTTCTCTGTTGTTGCAGGACCAGAGCCGTGGTCGAAGCACCCAACCGATACTTCTTCTGTTCTGCATCAAGGCTCTGCGCCGCATAATCGTGCGAAGCCTGCGCCGCCTGTACCTGGGCACGATCATTGGTCAGAGCGTACTGCTGGTTGATGACCTGAATGCGAACCTGTGTGTACAGCTGCTGCAAGCGCATCTGCGACTGACGATATTCCATCTGCGAACGAGCCTGGTCAGCCTGTGCAATACGATTGCGCAGCGGGATCGAAATGTTGACGCCAACACCCTTATCTGGATATTTACCGTTGAATGTATTGCCAAACACATCATTCAAACCAGTATTAGCGACAGTCCCTGGAGGGCATGGGGCTCCCGTTGTAAAGTCGCATTGCAGAACCGGGTTCTGAGCACCGCCCAATGCCGATCCGCCGTAGAAGGCATATGCATCAACCGTAGGCAACAACCCGTTCTTGAATGCCTTGATGGTTATTTCATTGTTTTTCATGTTCAACGCAGCTTGTTCAATCTGCGGATTATTGGCATAGGCCTGACGAACCAGATCTTCCGTCGGTGTATCTTCTTCAGGCAAACGATCTAAAGCAACACGATCCGTAGGGATTACCGGAGCACTCGATAGCTGAGGATCGTTCAGATTGCGAGCAATAGCTTGCTTCATCAGGAGCTGCTGATACTCAAGGTTCGTCTGCGAAGCCACCAGAGCTTGCTTATCAGTAGCTACAGCAGCATCTGAGTTCACGATATCCAGTGGGGCCAACGTTCCAATCTCAAGCTGGCGACGGTTATCCGCGGCCAGTTGAGTAGACTGCGCAAGAGCGCGCTCCTTGGCTTGTTCATCTTCATAGGCGCTTACCAGTCCCCAGTAAATGTTCTCTATCTGAGTAATGGTGGAAAGCAGTTGCTGCCGGAAAGCCGAGTCAGTAATGCGACGATCATTCTTTGCCTGAAGAATAAACCGCCGATTGACCCCCAAACCGAACCCCTGGAGTAAATGCTGCGTTACCTTCGCCTGGAACTGCGAGTTCAACTGCGGGCTGTAGTTAGAACGAATGCTATTGGTCGTCGTGCGGTTGTTGTTGAAGGTGAAGTTAAACTGCGTACCAGTCATAAATCCCTGCTGGTAGCCGAAGTTGTAGGTCCCTGTATTCTGCTTCAGGGTATCCGTACCGGTAATAAACGTTGTGGTTTGCTGCTGACTTAAATTCTCATACTGCAGGTTTCCAGTAAAAACCGGATCCAGACTCGCCGGAGCGGGGCCGCCGCCGTTTGTGCTAAGGACGATACCTGAAGCACCTGCTCCAACCCCACCAATTCCGCTCGACGTTGCGCCAGGACCGCCACCTCCCGTAATGGTGGACGTACTTCCGCCCAACGTGTTCTGCACCAAACCAGTCGAAACACCTCGCAGGGAACCGCCTGCCTTAGCTCGCAGAAGATCAGTATCGGCAATATCCAGATTGATCCGAGCGATTTCGATATCGTAGTTATTCGTTAGGGCGAGAGTAACGGCATCGGCAAGGCTCAGATAAATCTTGCCGTCGCGCAGTAGCTGATCAAGCTGCGGTGTATTTCCAAGTCGCACCTGCGGAACATTGATGGAAGTGTATGGTGCAATCGGATTCCGAAAATGGCTCTTCGGTTTGGTGTAGTCCACCGCGGTGTCTCGCAGGAAGAGCGGTTCCGTCGGCTTAGGCTGCGGTGCCTGTGGAAGTCCTGGGGTACCAGTCGTATCCGTTACCACCGACTGCTGTGCCGCCGGAGCAGTTGGATTGGTCTGGGTTTGCGTCTGTGGCTGCGGATTTGCCTGCTGTGCCATTACAGGTTCTGTACTCACGCTCATCAGCAGCAGTCCAACTGTTGCTGCCGCCTGCATATCCCTTAATCTCACGATGCGATCTCCAAACCTTCTCTGTAATCGTTCTGGCCGGGAGTTTCCCCGTGCTCGGGGAAGATTCACCGGGTACTACCTTTTGCCGGACCTGTCCTGCATTCCCACAGATCGTGGACTGATTTTCTCCAGTGCTTTTTTATGACGCACAAGACCGCCCTAAGGACTCTTTAAATGATGACGATCCAGTGGATTACTGCCATTCCTGTCCGTAGATCTGGCTTGCAACTGGGCACTAATACGCAGAAAGCCGGCGATTCGTTCCGGATCCCCTCAGAATTTCTGGCGACTCGTAACCGGCTAAGTATATCAACCTCTGCCCCTTATTCTCTTCGGTAGGCATCATTCCATTCATCCCCGCCACTGACGTGTTACTGTCCAGATTGATCCCTATGCATTATTGGAAGATAACCATTGCCTATGATGGCACACCGTACCACGGCTGGCAGATTCAACCCAGCCTGTCCACGGTCCAGGGGACGCTGGCAGAAGTGTTGCGCCATATCACGGGAGAAGAGGTCCTACCCCAGGGTTCAGGGCGCACCGATACCGGAGTTCATGCCCTGGGGCAGGTCGCTTCCGTATCACTTCAGTCTCCCATTCCGGGTCCAAACCTGCAACGTGCCTTGAACCATCTTCTTCCTGCCAGTATTCGGATCCGCTCTATAGATGCCACTTCACACAACTTCCACGCCCGCCACAGCGCTCGCCGCAAAACCTACGAATACCGCATCGCACCCCAGCCCGTTTGCCTCCCTATGCTTGCCCCCTTCGTCTGGAACTGCACCTGGCCGCTAAATCTGGAAGCGATGGACCAAGCCGCTCAATACGTTGTCGGAACCCATGACTTTACCTCCTTCGCTGCAACCGATCCAGACCTTGCAGTCCGCAATGAAAACAGTCAGGACGGCTCTGGCGAACCAGATCATGAAAAACAGAGAGAGAAGACTGCTATTCGCACAATCTTTGCCTCCAACTGGTATCGCGAATCCGATCTCCTGGTCTACCGTGTCACCGGCTCCGGATTCCTCCATCACATGGTCCGCAACCTTGTCGGCACACTTGTCGATGTAGGGCGCGGACGCACCCCAGTTGGGTCCATTTCCAAGATTCTTGCCGCTCGCGCTCGTTCTGCCGCCGGCCCAACCGCTCCTCCGCATGGCCTTTTTCTACTGCATGTGGATTACGAGTCACGGGATGAATCGCACTAAACTCTCAGGAACGGCATGTCTGCAACCTCCCATCAACGCATCACCCGACTCGCCAGCCTGACGGCAGTTCATCGTGCCTTCCATTGGCTCCATCTGCATCAGCCGCAGATTCGAAATTGGTTGCTCGAGATGGTACGCATTCCCGCTCCGCCCTTTGGAGAACAGGCCCGGGCGCAATGGTTTCTCGACCGCTTTCTCTCGCTAGGTCTCCACAATGTCCATCTGGATGAAGAGGGCAATGCCCTGGCGGAACTTGCCCCAGAGAGCGCGGAAGCACATCCCTCTCCCGTCATCCTTCTCTCCGCTCACCTGGATACGGTATTTCCTGCTGATATTACCTGTGAACCTCGAGAGGAGCCGGGTACCTCGCGCATCTATGCCCCTGGGATTTGCGACAACGCAGCCGGTTTGTCTGCGCTGTTATCGATCGCTGCAGCGCTTCGCTACTCTCATATCAATCCACCCGCAACCATTCTCTTTGCTGCCAATGTAGGGGAAGAAGGGGAGGGAGATCTTCGCGGAATGCGCCACCTGCTTGAACGTGGCCCGTATCGAGATCGCATCGCAACTGCCATAGCCCTCGAAGGTAGCGGAACAGCTGTCGTAACGCGGGCCCTTGGCAGTCTTCGCTTTCGCATCACGATCAGCGGACAAGGCGGACATTCCTGGTCCGATGCGGGTACGCCGAATCCGATTCTTTTACTAAGCCGAGCCCTGACCGCAATCTCCGAACTCCCTCTGCCCTCCTCTCCATTGACAACCCTGAATGTAGGACATATTTCGGGTGGAACCTCCGTCAACTCCATCCCCTCTTCGGCAACCGCACTGGTGGAGATCCGTTCCAGTGAGTTTTATGCGTTGCGAAAGGCCGCTCTGGATCTCCGCCATCTCCTTCGAGAGATGTTTCAGGATCTCGAAACCACTCATCAGGCTCCTTCACTGCGTCTCGAAACGATCGGCGATCGCCCTGCGGCTTCGCTTCCTGCTGACTCTGTTCTCCTCAGCTCTTTACGTTCCGTAGATCGACATCTGAGTCTGAAGACAGAGCTACGGCTGGGATCGACCGATGCCAACCTTCCCCTTTCGCTCGGAATTCCGGCTCTTGCGATCGGAACCGGAGGTGCAGGAGGAGGCATCCATACGCTCGACGAGTGGTACGATCCTGCGGGCCGCGAGATGGCTTTACGCCGTATCGTTTTATTACTGCTGTCCATGACGCAGATTGCCTCCCAGATTGCCCCTGACCCCACATCTCCGGCAACTTCGAGACCATGATTCAAACCGAACGTACGCCACCTTCCCGTTTGTTCCTCCTATGGAGCGTTTTTGCATAGATTTACGCCATCGACGCTTGCCCACCTGCTTCTTCTCGCTGTAGTTGCCCTATGGGGAATTACCTTCACGCTAGTAAAAGATGCTCTTCAGGATGCATCTCCTCTACTATTCAACCTGTTCCGCATGGCCCTGGCGGCAGTGGCGCTATTTCTCATCAATCGACGTCATCTTCGTCAGCTCTCACGCCCAACCATCGTTGCCGGAGCCGTCGTAGGCTTTTTCCTTGCCACGGGTTACCAATTGCAAACCCTGGGACTTGCCCACACTACTCCTACAAAATCAGCATTTATTACCGGCCTGGTCGTGGTCTTTGTTCCTCTCTTGACCATAATCCCCTCAGTACGCCCTGCGTCTACGCCTGCCCCCGGCCTCTCAGTCATTTTTGGAGCTTTGCTCGCCTTTACAGGGCTTGTTCTACTTACGACACCTGTTGGAACAAATCCGACAGAAATCCTCCGTTCCATGGGTACAGGAGACATCCTGACCTTGTTCTGTGCCATAGCTTTTGCAGGCCATCTACTTGCACTGGCCCATACCTCCCTGCGTATTCCGATTCCGCAACTGGCCACGCTCCAAATCGCCTTTGCCACCCTGACCATGGCGATAACACTTCCGTTCGGAGGTAAGCTTTATCTCACCCTTACACCTCGCCTCGTTGTCGCGCTTGCCATTACCAGTTTGCTAGCCACGGCCGCCGCGTTCACGATCCAAAGCTGGGCACAACAGCACCTTCCGCCTACCCATACCGCTCTTCTGCTCACCCTGGAACCTGTTTTCGCATGGCTCACTTCATTTCTCTTTTTCGGTGAGCGGCTTGGGCCACGCTCGCTGATCGGAGCTCTCTTCATTCTTGGTGCCATTCTGTTGATCGAACTGCTCCCTTCGCGATCGCCACTTCCCGACCATCCCCTTTAACTTCAGAAATTCAACCAAAGGGCCCCTCTGGTGAGCCACCTTTGTTTTTTTTTCGCGTCTAACAAACCGAAAGAGCGAGGAATATCTCTAACACGCAATGGTTCCGGTCGCAGGACTATACTTAAACCTTCGTTTCTGTGGTCTTCACAGTGCGAACAGGAAGCAAATGAAAGAGGTTTGATCGATTCAATGGATATATCGACAAGCAAGTTCACCAGTTGGTTCGAGCGCGCAAAAAATCATCGGCTCACCACAACCTTTGCCCTGCTGGCGACGTTATCGACCGGCATTCTGGTTGGTTCTGTCATCACGCATGGTGTGAGCGGAAAAGAGCAGGCGCCAGATTCTTCCGATGCCAAACAACTGGTCATCCCCTCTCCAACGACGCTTTCAAATGGCTTTTCACAGATTGTGAAGCAAGTAGGGCCTGCCGTTGTAAACATCAACACGGAATCCCTTCCTAAACAATCGCAAACCAAGCGCAACCGTCGCCCTGGCCAGCCACCCCAGGGTTATGACGGCCAAGGCGACATGCAGGACTTCTTCAACCGTTTCTTTGGTAATCCTGGCGGTGGAGATGACGATAGCGATGGAGGGCCGATGGGCGGAGAACGCCGCGCCCTTGGTTCAGGCTTCATCGTCGACCCCCGCGGCTACATCATCACCAATAATCACGTCGTCGATAAGGCCGATAAGATCTATGTCCGCCTCTCGTCTGACCCCGATAATCCAACCGATCCTGGTCGTGCCGCGAAGGTTATTGGGACCGACAAAGAGACCGATATTGCTGTTATCAAAATCGAGACTGACAAGCCGTTGCCGACCATCAAGCTTGGCAACTCCGATAGCGCTCAGGTAGGAGACTGGGTCCTCGCGATTGGAAGCCCCTTCGGTCTCTCCCAGACTGTATCCGCCGGAATCGTCTCCGCTAAAAACCGGTCTATTGATGAGCCTTCCCCGTCGGGCGTATCCCAGTCTCAGTTCCAGCGTTTTATCCAAACGGATGCCGCCATCAACCCGGGCAACTCCGGTGGACCACTGGTCGATATGGCAGGACAAGTCATTGGCATGAACACCGCAATCTACACCAGTTCTATGGGATCGATGGGCGTAGGTTTCGCCATGCCTGCTAATACGATTGTCAATGTATACAACATGCTGATCGGCCCCGAGCATAAAGTGGTTCGTGGCTCGATCGGGATCAGCTTCCAATCCGCCACCAGTTCGGCAGTCGGTCGTGTCTATGGATTCAAGAATGGCATCATCGTCTCTACTGTCACACCTAGTGGCGGCGCGGCAAAGGCGGGGATCAAGCCTGGTGATGTGATCGTCTCTATCGATGGCCGCCAGATCAAGGACGGCGACGATCTTGTAAACGATATCTCTGCAAGAAAAGTTGGCAGCACCGTGAAGCTCGGCTATCTTCGTGACGGCAAGCAGAATACCGCCGATGTCACAATCGGAGATCGCGCTAAGACCTATGCTGACATCGCTGGCGACAATGACAACGACGACAACACTCCGCAGGAATCCGATGCTGGCCAAACGAAACTCGGGATTACGGTATCCGCCATTCCGTCTCCCGTCGCACAAAAAACCGGAATCAGCCGCGGCGTAATCGTTACGGCTGTCCGTCCTGGCTCGTTTGCAGATGAAAATGGTCTGAGCAAGGGTGCCATCATCACAGAGATTAATCGCAAACCTGTGACCGATGAAGCCTCCTACAGAGCGATCGTAAATAGCCTGAAATCGAAGGACGACGTAGTTTTTGTCATCCATTCCCCGAATCAAAAGGGGGGTGGCAATAACTATGTTGGAGGCACTCTGCCATAGTCGGCAATTCCTCTAAATCTGGGAGGGGAGAGGGTTAGCAGCTCTCTCCTCCAGATCTCCCCCTCTATCTGCATTTAATCTGGACCATCCTGATTTAAGAAGGTTACCCTCCTGAGTATCCTTTGATTGCATCCTGGCACTTCTCGGGATACCCTTAACTTGGCAGAATTGATCGGCCTTCTGTCGCAATACTGTATTCTCGAGGTTTTTTGTCTTCATGCGGTCACGCCGACTTCTCAGTTCCGCTCTAGTTCTTGCAACGATGTTCACCCCCTGCTTCGCGAAGACTCACCCTCGTCGCGGCCCGACCTCCCCCAAACGTTCCACTAAACGCGCCTCGACGAAACCTGTTGCAAAACACACAGGACAGCGTTCCATCGATGATGATCGAGCGAGCCAGATTCAAGCAGCTTTAGTACGCTCAGGTTATATGACCGAGCCTAGTGGGCACTGGGATACTGCAACAGAAACAGCTATGCAAAAATACCAATCCGATAATGGCTGGCAAACGAAGATCATGCCCGATTCGAGAGCCATTATCAAACTAGGTCTTGGGCCACGCAACGACACGGGATCGGTAGCAAGCACAATGGCTGCGGTTCAAACCAGCCCTCAGACTTCATCTGATCTCAATATCTCGCAACGCTAAAATTTATTCTTTTACGACAAGGGCAGAGAACGTAGTTCTCTGCCCTTGATCTTTGGAGGTCAGCTCATTCGGAAAACATAGTCCATCATGTCTTCGCTACTTTGCGGCAAGTTGCCGAATCCTCTCAAAGACCTGGTTTCGAGCCAAAGCCGCAACCAGTAAAACTGGCGCATTCGTACAAGCCTGGAGGCCACGGGCTGTTTCTGCTCCAGCACTGCTGTGATTCTCACGGCTAGTGCATCGACTTCACCACAGAATTCCTCCCGCGTCTCTACGACTTTATCTTCCAGAAGAGATCTAAGAGCTGCGTGGTACTCTTCCGTTTTGACCAAACCACTTTCGACGCGAAGTTCCGACATCCGCTCTAAGCCGAAAAGTACAGAGGCATCCGGACGATCTTCAAAACCAACATAGAGGATGCGAGACCCTGCCACTCGAAGGGGTAGCATTCCGAACTGCTCCACAAATACCTTCGGCATGACCAAAGCCATTGATCGTGGGGAAAATCCGTGGGCACCAAGCACCGGCCGATTCCATTGCAGGCTCAACCCACGAGCAACATAATCAGCATTCACGCCGCACTCCGCAATCAGGATCTCCCCTATACGGCCGCCCTGCCCTCTCTGGATTCTCAGCGCATTCTGTAGTTGCGAATGTGTAATCCACCCCTGCGATAGAAGCAACAGCCCCAAAGGCATACGGTGTTGGTGTTGAGAAACATCTTCATCGACCGCTTTTTCTCCAGACTCCCGTCTGAGTGCGGCGCGGACAAGCTCTAGAACACACCGGCCACTGCATCCCCACTGTGTTTCGAAAACCGGCCGCTTACGGTTTCGCCAGGGCGCAGACCATGAGCCTGTACACTGAATATTTCCGCAAACCCTTCGGCCCGAATTCGAAAGTGCAGGGACATGTGGAATGACCGACGAAGAATAGAAATCGTCCTTCCATATCGAAGAAGCAACCTCAGGCGAATCCACCATCGAAACGTCCATGCCATGCTCCTCCATCTTCTTCCCTAGAAAAAGCATCGAATACTCTCCAGTCGCAGTTGCGGTGTCGCTACCTCAATCACCCGAAGCGCAAAATTTCCATTCGAGACAACAACCTCTCCCCGAGCAACAATCCTGTCTCCAACCACCAGGTCCATCGGCTCGCTCACATGCCTATCCAACTCCAGAACACTTCCAGGACCGAGCTCAAGCACTTCTTGTAACGTCATCTCGCGTGACCCAAACCGCAGAGTGGCATCAAGTTCGATATCGCAAAGAATGTCCATCTTCATGTCCAACGACGCTTGTTCGTTAGCTGTAATCTCCTGTTCCATCTCATCCCCTTTTCAATGGATCGTCATCTCTGGTGAATTTTGGATAACCTGCTCGGTCACATGAACCATCTCCTCCAACCTTGCTGCCCTGTGTTCCCCGCTTCGCACAGGGAGGGCCTTTCCCATGAATAATCCTCCAATGATCAGGTCAGATCTTTGATGCTTCGGCACGGCAAAACGCAGGATAGACCCCGGCTCCAACTCCGCAATCTCTGAGGCGCGCAATTTGATCGCAGGAAGTTGTAGCACGACCTCCACACTTGCATCTTTCACAGACTCTCGCATGCGCGTTGCTGACTCCTTCGATCTTCGTCGCGGTCTGTCTCCTTCCGAAATCAGCCGTCGAAGGATTGCGTTCAAAACGACCGCAGGTAGACAAAGATTTAGCCCGCCCTGAATCTCAGGCATCCTCACTTCAAAGCTCACGCAGAGCGTCTTCTCTCCGAGAGTCATCATTCGGGCTGCCTGGGCTTCCGTCTCTCGCTTTTCCAGCACGAACTCGAGACCAACCGGCTGCCAGGCCAACGTAAGCTCCTGCCCAACCATTTCGACTACCGACCGCATGATCGTCTCTTCAATATCTGTAAGCTCACGAACCGTACTCGATCGACCGATACCGCCAAGCAGCACATCCACAATGGGAGCGACCAGCCCCAGGTCCAGTTCCAGCAAACCAACTGCACCCAGGGGCTCCAGCCTCACCGAGCAGATATAAGTCATGGGCGACAATCTCTCCAGAAACTCACTGAACGGAAGCTGTTCACCCGCAACCAGCTTGACGCGAAACGGCGTCCGCAACCATCCGCCCAAAGAGTGCATTAGGTTTCTGGCGAAGAGATCGTTCACCGTCGTAATAGCTCTCATCTGGTCATTACTGATCTGTCCGGCCCGGCTAAAAACATACTTTTCCGGCCCCTTATCCACCTCTGTCGTTTTGGCCTTTGCTGAAGCATTTGCAGCGGCAAACAGTGCGTCGATGTCTTCCTGCCCAAGTTTCTTTTCCATCTCTTACTCCACTATCTCTTTGAAACCGTGCATTATGTTCTGCGTCTCCCTTCCGCCTCTTTACTGACGCCTGTAGCGCCCGGAGTCGCGAGAGCACTTCGCAGACGCAGAACCGCAGAAGAATGAATCTGGGAGACACGCGACTCCACCACTCCAAGAGTCAGTCCGATCTCCTTCATCGTCAGCTCCTCGTAGTAGTACAAAGTAAGAACCATCCGCTCCTTTTCGGGTAAGGTATCAATCGCATCAGCCAGTCTCTGCTTCATCTCTCCTTTCAGGCAGCGAAATAAGGGGTCTTCTTCCGGAGACCCCGGAATGTAAGCCAGCTCCTCATCACCCGAATCCTCTGAGCGCTCCATGTGCAGGCTTCCAATCTCGAGTCCTTTCAGGTCCCCAAGCAGCTGTTGATATTCGGCAAGTGACAGCTTCAGCTCAGTGGCAATCTCCTGCTCCGAAGGAGCACGACTTATCCGTTGGGTCACTGCACGAATGGCCTCTTCAACAGCTCTCCCCTTCCGTCGAAGTTCACGAGGGCTCCAGTCCAACGTACGCAGTGAGTCGAGGATGGCTCCTCGAACCCGAAACTGAGCGTAGCTTTTGAATTGAACTTTCTTCGTGTGATCAAACTTCGAAAATGCATCGATCAAACCCACGATACCTGCTGAAACCAAGTCTTCCAGATCGACATGTTGCGGCAGGCGCTCATGGATGCGACGCGCAATGTATCGAACTATCGGCAGATGCTCCAACAGCAGCTTGTCCCTTTCGCCCGTGTCTGCAACTCCGATACCCGCTTCATTCCCTTCTTTCCTGAGTGATCTTCCCGCGAGCATTCCTCCAGCCTCCTCGCTTATCTCTCCCAACCACTGAGGTGTCGCACTATTTGTCAGCGATACCGATCTTCCCGTATTCATTTCTTTGCCTCCTCAGCAACCCTTCTACTGATCAAGAACCGACCGTGCCGATGCTCCTTACCCTGATCTCCGGTGGAATTTCAACAGGAGAGAGCACGGTTAGCTTTGGAAGAAACGGCTCCAACCAGCGACGCATGTAATAGCGCCCCGGACTCGAACATAGAAGCACGGGAAGGGCCGATGTTACCCCTGTTTCCGTTAGGTGCTTAACAGAATTCACTACGCGTCGCAGGAAATCTGAGGGGATATTCCCAGAACGCGATCCATCCGCGAGAAGCGCGCTCGCCCCCTGCGGATCGAATGTACGAATCAGCTCATTTTCGATGCCCTGATCAAGCATCAGCACCTTGAGCCCTCCATCTTCATCCAAAAGTGGATGGATGAGACCGCGGCCCAGCGTTTGCCGCACGCTTTCTACCAGGTGAACCACAGCTTTGGATTGCTGCGCCGCCTCAACTAGCACCTCAAGAATGGCTCCTAGATCGCGGATGGAAACCTGCTCCCGCAACAGCTGTTGCAAAACGCGCTGCACCTCGCCCAACGACATCAGCTTCGGAACTAGTTCTTCCACCAACTTCGGGTGGCTCTCGTTCATGTTGTCCAGCAGACGTTTGACCTCCTGCCGTCCCAACAACTCATGAGCATGACGCCGGATTAACTCTCCCAGGTGAGTGCCAATGACAGCCGTCTGATCGACAACCGAATATCCTGCAGCTAGAGCCTGTTCTTCCAGCCCCGGTTGAATCCAACGAGCTGCAACACCAAATGCAGGCTCCGTGGTCTCGACTCCCGGAAGGCTTCTTGCCTTAGGATCAGCATTCACCGCCAGCAGACAGTTCTGTTCTGTCTGCCATCGTGCGATCTCAATTCCCCGAAGGTTCATGACATACTCACGAGGCTTCAATCGGAGGTTGTCTGTAATATGAATCGGGGGCACGATGAACCCCAACTCTGTTGCAAGGTGCCTGCGAAGCGCCCGTACCCGGTTGAGCATCTGGCCACCTTGCTTCTCATCAACAAGAGGGATCAGCTGGAAGCCGATCTCCAGAGTCAGTTCATCAATCTTCAGCAATGAAGCAAGATTCTCCCCCGCAGCGATCTCGTTAGACTTTGCCTTTGCAGGAGCGGCTTCTACTTCTGCGACTGCGATCACTGCTTGTCCCTCAGGAAGAGTGCGCGCAATGAGCGCTACTCCGGCCGCCAACAAAATGAAAGCCATCTTGGGCAGTCCTGGAATTAGCGCCAGCACAATCAGGACACCACAGGAGATCCATAACGTCGTCCTTCCCTTCAGAAGCTGTGACCCCAGTTCCTGATCGAGCGCTCCTGCAGAAGAAGCTCTCGTCAGCACAATGCCGCCTGCAACGGAAACCAGAAGACTAGGAATCATTGTTACCAGGCCATCGCCCACCGTAAGAATGGTGTAGGTCTTTACAGCCGTCGCAAGATCCGCACCCTGTTGAATCACCCCAATCAACAGGCCGGCAACGATATTGATCACGGTGATCAGAATGGTTGCCATTGAATCCCGCTGGTTGAAGCGAGCCGCACCATCCATGGCTCCATAGAACTCGGCTTCTCGCGCAATTGCCTGACGGCGTCTCCGCGCTTGCTGTTCGTCAATCAAACCAGCATTCATGTCCGCATCGATCGCCATCTGCTTGCCAGGCAGAGCATCCAACGTAAAGCGCGCAGTCACCTCAGCCGTTCGCACTGCTCCATGGCTAACAACCAAAAATTGAATTGCGATAAGGGTGAGGAAGAGCACGAATCCAACAACATAATTTCCACCGACGACAAACTGTCCAAAAGCCTCGATTACTGAACCGGCTGCAGCCGTTCCCTCATGCCCATGCAGCAGAATCCGTCGACTGGAGGCAAGGTTGAGAGACAGCCGAAATAGGGTGAGTAATAAAAGCAGCGTAGGAAAGACTGAAAAGTCGACAGCGCGTCGAACTTGAACCGCTGTGAGAAACACGATCACCGAAGCTGTAATCGAAGTCGCAAGCAATAGATCCAGTACGAAACCAGGGATTGGGATCAGCATCACAAACACGACGCCAATCGTCGTAATTGGCAGAAGCAATGCCTGCAATTTGGCCGGGGACCATCCCTGCGCCCTTTCGATCTTCACATTCCACCTCCAACACCGCGCATGCCAGCCCCCATAACGGGATACGCACCCCACGCCGGGGCTCGCTGGGTCTGCTGTTGTCTTCGCATTCGTTCTTCCATTCTTTGCCGATAGAGATAGGCCAGAATCCCGGCTACAGCCGCATATAGTTCAAACGGAATGGACTGCCCCGGCTCAACCATTCGATAAAGACTGCGGGCCAAAGGAGGATTTTCAACCAGGGGGATTCCTGTCCATTGCGCCTCCTCCCGGATCTCGGCCGCGAGCAGATCACGCCCCTTCGCCAGAACAACCGGTGCCTGCATCGTCTCAAAACTGAACTCCAGCGCAACTGCATAGTGCGTAGGATTTGTAATCACTACGCTTGCGCGCGAGAGATCCGCCTTGACCTTACGTCTTCTCATTGCATTTTGAATCCGACGGATCTTCCCCTTGATTTCTGGATTTCCCATCGACTCTTTCATCTCTTCACGGACCTCTTGCTTGCTCATCTTCAATCGCTGATTCCAGCTCTTCCACTCGACTGCATAGTCGAGCGCTGACCACAGAAGCATCAGCCACGATGCATCGAGTGCAAGGTGATAAGCACTTGTAAATGTCGCAGGCAAACGCGTCATGCTCATCACCGGAGATGACAGAACAACTCCCTTCAACGCTCCCCACCCAAGGATCACCATGATTCCTGCTGGAATCATCGATTTCATCAGCCGCGTTGTTTGGCGGAGGCTAAAAAGGTTTTTCAGATTAGTGACCGGATTCAACCGCTCCAGCTTCAACGCCATCGCATTGGGGTGAACCTGCACTCCACCGCTTTGGACTACACCTGCCAACAGAGAACAGCCGAAGCTCGCAATCAGCACAAGCCCTACAGGCAGCAACATCGGCTGAATCATATGACGAACGGTCTCGCTCCACGCCTGATCTCCCTCCGTGCTACCTATACCGGCCGAACGTAAGCTCTCAAAATAGATCGTTTGCCACGTACCTGAAAATCCATGGGCAATCGTTCCGAGCATCACGACGCCGCCCAGCATCGCCATCGCAGAAAGCAGCTCACGGCTTCGGACAATGTCGCCTTTGTCTCTTGCCTTTTTCTTCTTCTGCGGGGTTGCCTGTTCGGTTGCCTGCCCGCTCATACCGCAATCAACCGTTCCGCTGCATCCAGAAGCCGCGAGAAGTAATGCTCAATCCAACCTGGCCACAACGCCAAGCTACCCACTAACACTCCAAATGAGATCAGTGTTTTCAATGGAATTCCTAGCACCATGGCAGGTAGTTGCGGAGCAATCTTTCCGATCAACGCAACCGTGACTTCCACAATCATGGCGGCTGCAATCACTGGTGCAGCGAGCTGCAATCCAGAAAGAAAGATCTCTCCAGCCATCGCCGCTAGCGCTGTCCCCGTTTTTATCTTCATCAGTGCGTGCCCAACCGGAACATCTCTGAAGCTGCGTACCATCGCCGCTAATAACGTCCGATCGAGCCCTACGCCAATCAAGACCAGCAATCCAAACCAACTCAGCATCTGGCCCAGCACCGGAGTTTCGATCTTTGAATTTGGATCCATTAGGTTTACCAGCGAAAAGCTGAACTGCATCCCCAGAAGAGTTCCGGCGAACATCAGAGCCTCATTCAGCATCATCAGCGTTAGCCCAAAGACAAATCCCACACCAAGCTCGCCCAGCACTGCCATCACATCCAGCTCAGCCTTTGCGTCTGGAATAACTGCAACCGCAGGAGTCAAAAGAACTGTCAATGCAAATATGAATCCCGCCTTGATCCTTGGAGTGATCGCAATTGACGAAAAGAATGGAGCAAAGATCAGCAGACCGCTGACCCGAATCATCACCAGCAAACCGGTAACAAGAAGTTGTGGCCATCCAAATGAACTCAATTCCATGTCGGTTACATCTCCCCTATCCCAAATACCGGTGAAAATCTTGAAACAAATGAGCGGTAAAGTTCACCAGCCGATGAATCGTCCATGGCAGTGTCAACATCGCCACCAGAGAGACCACCACCAATCTTGGAACAGCAGTAAGTGTTTGTTCCTGTATGCCGGTTAGCGTCTGAGCCAAGCTAACCAGCAGGCTCACAAGGCAGGCACTGACCAGCAAGGGCGCGCTAAGAAGCATCGCTTCGATGAGCAGACGCCTCATCATTTCTACGGTCTGATCTGGGCTCATCCATTCACTCCTAAATCAGAAACTTTTAATAAGGTGGTCCGTCAACAAACTCCAGCCGTCTACCATGACGAATAGAAGGATCTTCAATGGCGTCGAAATGACAACCGGCGGTAGTTGCATCATGCCGATAGACGTCGTGACGCTTGCGACGACCAAATCAACCAGCAAAAAGGGCAGAAACAGTACAGCCCCGATCTGAAAGCCGGCTTTCAACTCACTCAACATGTAAGCGGGAATAACAACCTGAACGGGAAGATCGTCCTTGCTCTGAGGTCGGGTGGGCATTGCTGCAGAAGCGAAAACGGCGAGATCTTTTTCCCGTGCATATCGCAGCATGTATTTTTTGACTGGCTCTACTCCCCGCCTCAACGCTTCTTCGCCCGAAACGACACCGGAACGATACGGAACAATCGCCTGCTGCTCCACCTCCAGAAGCACAGGCTGCATCAGAAACCATGTCATCATAAGCGCAAGTCCCATCAGGATTTGATTGGAGGGTGCTGTTTGGGTTCCTAAAGCCTGACGCAGGAAGTGAAACACCACAAGCAACCGCACCATCGGTGTAATCGACAGCAGAAGGGCCGGGATCAATGTCAGAAGCGTGAGCCCTAAGACAATCGACCAGGGCACACTGTGATTCGCTTCGAGCGCATTTTCGATCGACTGCTTCGCTATCACCGTAGGCTGCAGTACCTTATTTCTTTCAACTCCATTGACTGTTTTCCGAACCGCAGAGCTTCCGGAAGACCGTTTCGCTTCGCGATGAAGTGTAAGCAAAGCCGCCGGCTCTCTCTTCACCCGGAAGGACTCAGGTCGATTAGCTGCCTCTAGTGTCTGCGCAGAGAGGCTGACGCTAAAGCAAAGTACCGTGACTCCGAGCATCCAGGAGCATTTACCTGGCCTCATAAATTGTCCTGTGTGGCAGATGTACTCTCAGAATCAAGTAGAACGATGCTATCGATCGAATCCGATCCACTTCCTACGACAAATCGTTTACCTGCGCATTGCACCAGCATCAGTTCACGCTTCCCTCCAAGCGGGAGCGTCTCAATCAACTCCATCTGGCTTAGCACGCCGGCTTTGAGGGACCGGCGATTGGCCCAAAATGCCATCAGCATTCCTGCCAGTCCGTTGCGCTGTTGGCGATTCCAATCCGTGCGCCAAAATGCGTTCTGCATCGTTCCTCCGCCTCTACGTCAATCTCGTCAGCCGCACCATCAAGCGCTGGTCCGCAACTTCAAACTCGCTCCAGGCCACCTGAACACGACCAGCCCTAACCGGGACATCTTCGGTGTGTTGCCAGTCGCTCTCGATCAACTCTCCTGGCTTCAAGCGCAACAAATCGCCAATTTTGAACTCGCTCAATGGAATCCCTGCCATCGCAACAACTGTCATTCGCGATAACAACGCCCATAATGGGTGCTCTTCCATCCGCTCGAGGGGTATGCGAGAAACATCCCCCTTCTGCGTATCGTTTTCGGGTAGTGGTTGCGATTCCAGTCCCACAGCATCTGTCTTGACCAACTCCGTCTGCATGCCCTTCTCACTTTTCTTTAACGCTGCACCAGGAACTCCGTAAAAAAGAGATCCACAACCTTGAGGCCCGTATTGCGCTCCGCCAGAGCAGTCTTGAGATCGTTTTTCAAACGCTCTTTTCCCCCGACCGCTAGGAGTTGGTCCGATGTCTGCTTTCCTAGAACCGTTAATGCCGTATCTCGGATTGCAACATCCGCTTCTTTCTCCGTGCCCGCAATTCCGGCTTTCTTTGATCCCGTTCCAGGTTCGCTATCGGCCACCTGTAGCGTGATTCCCGCCCTCAGATATGCGGTTCCTGAGCTGTCTGCCAAGTTCACCAGCAAAGGTTCGAGAACGACCAAGTGGCTTTTTGCCTTGTCCGCTCCCTGCGTAACTGCAATTTCCCTCTGGAGCGATAGCTTCCCTGAACGGAGCAAGTAATAAACCACCCCTCCGACCGAGGCAGTTGCCACCGCCACACCAATCACAACGGTGATGAGCAATGGGAAAAATGGAATCTTTACAGGATCGGAGGTGATCTTTGCTTGAATAACAGGAGGTGTTGTCGCCATGCCTTCACCAAATGCAATTGCACGACCATCCTGTAGATAGTCCCCATTAGCCCAGCTTTAGATTTAAATGGAAACGGCTGGAGGCTCAGTGCCTCCAGCCGCTTTTCTTGATCTCTTCTTATCGGATCATTCCCAGCGTCGCCTGTGTCACGGCATCAAAGGTTGTAATCGTCTTTGAATTCGCCTCGAATGACCGTTGCGCGACAATCAGGTTTGCAAATTCCGTAGAAATATCCACATTGGATTGCTCCAACGTCGAATCCTCGATCGTACCGCGCCCTCCGGTCCCTGCAACTCCAACCACGGCTGCTCCTGATGCTGCCGTAGTCGCAAAGTTGTTATGTCCCATCATCACCAGGCCCTGCGTGTTGGTTACTGTAGCCACAGCCACCTGGCCGACAACCTGGGTATGGTTGTTATCAAACTTCGCCGTAACCACACCATTCTGGTCTACCGTAAAGCCAGAATAGTTTCCGCTGGCATATCCATCCTGCAGGGCTGCGCCAGTCGTCGATGGAGCCGTAGTTTGCGTGATTGTCGGATTCCCGCCGCTGGCCAGGTTCCAATTAAAGCTGAGGTCACTTGCACCATCCGCGAGCCCAGGAAACGTAATATTGCTGATTGTTCCTGTTGGTGAGGTGAGGTTCCCATTCGAATCGAAGGTCAGCGTACCGATGTTATTCAATGGAGCTCCCGTCGCTTCGCCTGCAGGCATTTGCACGCTGTAGTCCCATGTGTTCAGCCCAGTTTTCGTGTAGGTCACAGTGAGGGCGTGACTCTTTCCCAGAGAGTCATAAATCGTCACCGGTGTTGTAAATGCCGTTCCTACCGTCGCCCCCGCATTCAGATTCGCCGTAATCGAAACACTCTGTGTTGCCTGCGCAGCCTGCGTTACACCTACCGGAAGAACGATCGGAACAAGTCCCGCATTCACATTCACCACGCCATTTTGCGCGGGATACCCCATTACATTTGCTCCATTCACCGTGATCAGGGAACCCTGCTGGTTCAATTGAAAGTTTCCAGCGCGCGTCAGTTGCGGTACTCCGTTCTGCTGCACTACAAAAAAGCCATTCCCACTCAACGCCATGTCGTTGGGCTGTCCTGTCGGCAGTAAGGTCCCCTGCGTAAAGTCTGTTGCAGTTCCAGAGACTCTCGTCCCCACACCGACCTGGAGAGGATTATTGGAACCAGAAGTTCCAATCTGCTGATAAAACAAGTCCTCAAATGTGGTGCCCTGATTTTTGTATGCCGTTGTATTGAGGTTAGCCAGATTGTTTCCGATCGTGTTCAACGAAACTGTATCGGCCTGCAAACCACTCAGTGCAATAGAAAACGAACCCATATTCTCTCCTTTTGAAGGCAAAATTTATCCCATTTGCAAGGCGCATAGGCACTTCATCTGGGGCGAAGCGAAACAAATGGCAGATTATTCGCCGGTTACAGTGCTATTCAGCGATCCAATTCCCTTATTGATCTCAATCAGCTGTTGCAGACTATTCACTCCAACAAGCTGCTGGATATAAGCATTCGGATCAGTCGGCTGTGTCGGGTCCTGGTTCTTCAGCTCGGTAACAAGAAGCGTCAGAAAATCATTCGCCGTAATGGTTGAGTTATCCGTCGAAGGACTCCCGATTCCATTGCCGGTTGTATCCTTCGTAGTCGTTGTTTGCGCCCTTGGAACCAGCGCGGAAGCAACGCGATTTGCCGCCCCCTCATGGTCCGTAAACGAATTAAGTTGTGATAAATCCATATCTGTCTCCCTTTCTCTCCTGGCTATTACGCCCGAATACTAAGCCAGCCTGTTCCTCTTTCCCCTGACAACATGGGCCAACCTGTTTCCTCTTCCACCTCGGTAAGGAACCCGACAGATTCATCTCGAGGAAACTCCTGTGCCCTCCTCTCGGCACTTTGTGAGTCGTAAGTCTCGCCTCCCATCCCGGAGTTAGGATTCATCCCTCCAGACGCATCTGAAAAACCGTGCTCCCTGGCCGGCTCATGGACGGCCAACGAACTTACAGGAACCTGTTCCTGTTGCAGATACATCGTCAACGAAGGTAGCTCACGTCGTAATTCATCTGCGTGGTTCGAGGAACTGGGCGACATCGAGGCCTGAATTGCGCCGTCCGTTGTCATCTCGGCACGGACCTTAAGCCATCCATGCGACCCACCAGGAATGCCGACCTCGATCGAGGTCGGTGTCACAGCCAGAGTCCTTTCCCTTTCCTGCATAGGCGAAGCCTGCACCTCAGATCCGGGCACATCTGTTGAGGTGAGCAGGTGAGTCGGCAGAATGTTCGTTTTTCCCGTTACCGTTCCCTGCTCTTCCTGCGCCCACAGCGAAACCGCCGCTCCCTCATACGGACTCGTCGTCATCGCAGAGAAAGAATCTCTTTCCTGAGAATGTGAAGCCGTTGGACTCCCTGCCGCGTCCTTCCTGATCGTAGTTTTTCCAACAAGATCTGAACCTTGAACCTGGATGTCCTTAGGTGCAGATATAGGGGCTTCTGCCACAACATCTTTCTTCGCAGGTATTGCCTGCGAATTTTTCACACTACCTGCGTTTCGCGAATCCACTGCTCTGCTAACGAGAGCAGTACCATCTGGAACAGGAAGAAGGCGATCAATTTTCGTATCTCGGTGCTCCAACGAACCCGGAGCAACCACAAGTATTGAAACCAGGGCCGGCACAATACCTTCAGCAGGAACCGGTACAAGAGCCGCTGAGTCTATAGAATCTTTCAGCTCTTTTGCTTTAGCATCTTTTCCAGGACGAACCTCTTTCGCCTCACTCTTCCGCGTATCAGTTAACACAACGGACCTTGTATCCTTCAACGCAGGGTCAGGCTCTGTCAATACAAGAGCCTTTACTCGATCATCTTTTTTGGTAGGCTGCTCCCTGACCGGGGCTCTCTCTTTGCTCCCCAAGGTCGTCGCATCTCCCACAGGAGGGGCGGGCGTCTGGACGTTTCCGTTGCCGCTCTCCATCGCATGGAATACAGGGATGGATGGTCCCCTCTTTGAATCCACCTCACCTGAGGCGAGCCCTCTGTCTCCGACAGGTTCCTTCGTAAGATCTGGACCCTTAATTTCATCTGAGTTTTTTAGTTCACTGTGAATCTTTAGAACGATTGGCTTTGCCTGCAAAGGAATCGTCCACGTCAGAACGGGCTCGCGAGATGCATCGACCGGCAGCTGCTCTCCTACAGCTTTCTGAGTCGGGGGATTCTCTTTCCACTTGAACGGAGAACTCGCTATTTCGTTTCGCTTCGAAAGCTTCTCCTCGCTGTGATCATCCGGCGAATTGAAAATCATTGATGCCGGAACCCCAATACTCTCGCTCAGATTCTCAGCAAAAGTAGCCTGGGATACGTCCGTCTCCGCAACATGTGCAAGGGAGACAGCTTGAATATCCTTCGCGCTCATAGCTCCGATCTTCATCTGCACAGTTCTCTCCACTACGATCAAGCACTCCACTGGCCAAACGTGGGGTTCCAATTCTTAGGAAAATCTCATCGCTTCCTGCTGCCTTTCTTCGCTCTTCTGCTCGAAGCTAAGGACCGATCGTCGGAAGCTGCTTGCTCTCTCCTGCCTTCACTCTTAGCGCTCCTCTCCATCTCCCGCGCAATCAGGTTCTTCATTCTCTCGTTCCACAACCGGCTCTCCTGGTACCTCCGCCCAGCCTGCTCGTTCGCTTCGTGTCGCCTATCGAAGATCGGTTCGAGCTGGTACTTTCTGAGATTTGCCATCTGACTCTGGGCCGTCGTCGCAATACGCCTCAGCCGATCTTCATCGCGCACTGCATCTCTCCCACCAGTTCGTGCGGCCCCTACAAGACGCTCCTCTGCACTAAGGGTAACGGCCACCTGTCCCAATTCAGCAGCCGCTCTTCGTGCCTCGACAGAGTGAATCTCCTCCATTAACTTGTAGACAGTTCCAAGCCGCTGCAAGATCTCGAGGCGGTTCATCTCAAAGCTCCATATCCAACAGACGCTGCACCGTTTCTTCCATGTTGGAACGTTCCCCGATGTCCTGTTCCAGGAATTCACGCAACAATGGCATCGCCCGCAAGGCCTGGTCTAACTCTGCATCCGCTCCAGCCTTATATGCCCCAATCCGGATCAGGTCTTCAGACCGCGAATGCGCAGCCAATAGCCTCCGCACCGCTCCTGCCCGCATCCTGTGCTCACGGCTCGTGACCTCAGGCATCAAACGACTCAGTGAATCCAATACATGGATGGGCGGATACCATCCTGCTGAGGCCATGGATCTCGACAAAACGACGTGACCATCCACAAAGGATCGGACAGCATCCACGATTGGGTCCTGCTGATCATCGCCTTCCATCAACACCGTATAAAAAGCAGTAATGCTTCCCTGCTCAAAATTCCCGGTGCGCTCCACAAGTCTCGCGACCCGCGTAAATACCGATGGGGTATAACCTTTGGTGGCAGGCGGCTCTCCTGCCGCCAACCCAATCTCGCGAGCAGCCATGGCATATCGCGTCAGCGAGTCCAGCACCAAGAGCACATGTTTGCCCTGGGATGCATAAAACTCTGCAATCGATGTTGCTGTGAGCGCCGCGCGCATTCGCAACAACGGGCTCTGGTCCGAGCTTGATACCACCACTACGGCACGGCGCATTCCTTCCGGCCCCAGGGAATCATCGACAAACTCACGAACCTCCCGTCCGCGCTCTCCCACCAGTCCTACAACGGTCAAATCTGCGGTCGTGTTCCGCGTCATCATCCCAATCAGCGTGCTCTTTCCCACTCCCGAGCCGCCAAAGATACCGATCCTCTGACCCCGCCCAATCGTCAACATCCCATCCAACGCCCGAATCCCTGTGCTCATCGGCTCATGAATCGGTACACGTTTCATCGGATGAGGAATGGTGCCGTCCAACGGCCACAACCTACTGGCACGTACAGGCGGAAGAGAATCCAATGGAGCGCCGAGCGCGTCCAGAATTCTTCCCTCCATACCTTCACTCACGCCGATCCGTGGTGTCGTTTCCAACGCAACTACCGTATCTCCATACCGAATACCTTGAGGGGCTTCCAATGGCATCGCCAGCACATGCTGCTCTCGAAAACCAATCACCTCAGCTCGATGAAGCTTGCCTTCTGTATCAAAGATCTCGCAACACTCACCCACAGAACACGGAGGTCCCTCCGACTCCACAGTCTGTCCAGTGGCCTCTACGATGCGCCCCATCCACCGCCACGAAGATTTCGCCTCTAATCTCGCAAAATAAGGCGACAGAATCGCGTTCTCTGTTCTTTGCTGTTCACTCTTCACGCCGGCCTCTGCTGCAACAGATCAAAAAAACCGCGCTCTATCTCTTCTAATTGTGCCTGTATCCCAAGATCCACCCGGCCTACGCTCGTCTCCAGCAAACACTCCCCCGCCTGCATGGTGGAATCCGCAACCACCGTAATCTCTCTTCCCGCTGTCCCCTCAAGCAAGCTCCGCCAATCCTCTTCTTGAGTGTTCGGAACCCGCAGTGAAACGCCACTGTTCTCTTTTAATTTCTCCAGGGCCACCCGAACTGAGCCTCGCAGTAAGAGAGGGTCCAGCAGCACCTCTCGATAAAGAATCCGGGACGCAACCGCCAAAGCCAGTCGCACAACCTCGGCTTCTATGTCTGCAAAGTACTTCCCACGCTCTTTAAAGAACTGGCCGCACACCTCTTCTACCTTTTCGTGAATGGAAGTTACCTTGGCTTCCATCTCCTGCATCAATGCAGTATGGTTCTGAGTCTCTTGTCTAACCTGCTCAACAAGCTGCTCTCTCCTCTCTTGCTCAAAGTGCAACTTTTCTTCAAGTTCTTCACAGGCGCTCTTCCCCGGATACTCCAATTCCAGATCTTTGCTCGTCGTCTGATCGCTCTCTAATCCCGCGGCTTGCAGATCTTTAAATTCGAGAGGAGCGATCTCTCGCGAAACTACTTCAAAACGTTCCGATAGAAGCTCAGACGGCAAGATCATCATCTGCCTCCATCTTCAGCATCATCCTTCCCTCGCTCTCCAACTGACGGGCCAGCGCCAACAATTCCTGCTGCGCCAGCGCGACTTCTTTCATCCGCACTGGCCCCATCACCTCCATGTCTTCCTTTAGCATCTCAACAGCGCGCGAACTCATCGCCTTGAACAGATGAGCCTTCAGGTTTTCCCGGCCGCCTTTAAGAGCCATCGCCAGAACTCGTTTGTCGGCTGACGCAACAAACTCGCGAATGCTTTCAGCAGGAACCGTCAGCAGGTCCTCAAAAGTGAACATCAGGTTTCGTATCCCGATCGCCATTTTTGGTTCTTCCTGCTCGATCTCTTCCAAAATCACCTTGCTCGCCGTCTGGTCTACGCGATTCAGTAGTTCGGCAACGGCCTTCACGCCGGAGTAAGACTTCCTCCCCCCATTCCCCATCCCTTCCATCCGCTGATGCAATACCAGAGCCACCTTTTGCGCCATCTCCGCCGAAAACTGTCTCATCTCCGCCAGTCGTTTCACAACGTCCACACGCATTATGGGTTGCAGTTGCATCAGGATCGTCGAACCACGCTTCGCATCTACATGGGCAAGCACCAAAGCGATCGTCTGCGGATGCTCATTCTCAAGAAACTTGCTCAGCTGCTGTGGGTCCATCTTCTGCAAGGCAGCCATATCTCCATTCGCGCGATCGCGAATGCGTTTCACTTGCGCCAACAGCGCCTCAGCCTTCGAAGGACCAAACGCTTCCGTCAATACTCGCAACGCGTACTCCGGTCCGCCTCGAACCATGTACTGCTGCGTCTCCAGCAACCCGTAGAACTCCGTCAGTACCTGCGTAAGGTGTTGCGCACGAATTTCTCCAAGCCGCGTAATCTCTTCCGTAACACGATGAACATCGCTCTCTGAAAGGCTCTGAAAGAGCGTCTTGGCCAGTTCATCACCCAACGCCACCATCAGGATGGCTGCCTTCCGCAACCCAGGAGCATCCAGTGGTTCAAACCCGGAAGACTCTGGAAGCATCAGCGCGCGCTGCTCCATCTGTGTATGGACTGCCGCTCCTCGATTTGCCATCAATCCATCTCCTCCGTTGATCCAATCCAAGCCTCCAACAGTCGCGTACTCTGCACCGGTTCCCGGCGGATGTGATCTGCCACCCTCTCAAAAACTCCCTGATGCTGAAGCTGCTCTTTTGTCTTACTCGGCAGGGCAAACGGATTCACTTCATCCACCGCTGGAAGCCCTGGATGAATCTCATTCATCCCCCTCTCACTGCCCGCAGGAAGCAACGCAGGCTCACGCAGCGTAGCAACCACTTGTCTCGCCATCGGCCGTAACACGCAAAGCACGAGCAGAATCGCGCACAGTCCAAAGATCGCTGTCCTGCCCAGGCTCGGCTGAGATCGCGCAAACGATCTTGCCTGCTCCATCACCTGCTCGATCACAGGAGACTTTATTTCGGGTGCATTCGAACTGAAGCTCACATTCTCCACCACCACCTGGTCCCCTCTTCGCGCGTCGAATCCGACCGCGGCCTGCGCCAGCTCCTGCAGGCGTCGCATCTCTTCCGCGTTGCGCGGCTTCCACACGGCATGTTGTGTCTTGCCAGAGCCCTCCACCATGTTTCGATCGTTGACCACAATCGCCGCTGTGATTCGGCGTACTCTTCCTGGACCTTCCTCGCTATGGAGCGTGTGCTTTGTCACCCCATATGTCCCGTTCTCTTCACGAAGACTCTGTCCTGCTCCCGCGCCCTGTTGTGGGTAAACGGGTAATGCTTGCTTCTGCAGCAATGGAGGAGTTCCCGGTGCCGCTGCCGCCTGCGATCCCTGCACAGCACCTTCTGGAGCGCCCGCGGGAGAGTTGCTCGCCGTTCCCGGCACTCCCATCGCTCTCTGCGCCTGCTGCGAAACCTGTTCGCTCTTCTGCAGACTCAACGCAGCTGACTGTGTCGGGTCATAGATCTCATCCGTTCGCTCTTCACTTCCCTGTTCATAGCTCACATTCACCGTTGCGCGAACGTTGTCTCTTCCTGCCAGCGGCTCCAGCATCGCCACAAGCTTGCTCTCCATCCCCTGTTCTACCTCGGCCGCAACTACACCTTTGGATCTAGGCTTCAGGTTGGCTCGACCATCGGCATCCACCAGGTTCACATCATCTGGACTCAGGTTCTCCACAGCGCCCGCCACCAGACTTCGAATTGCGTCCGCCTGTTCCTCCCCCAACGTAGGACGCTTCAACTTCAAAACGACCGAGGCCTTTGCCGCTCTCTCCTCATTCGTGAACAGCGACTGCTTCGGCAAAACCAAGTGCACCCTCGCAGATCGCACAACTCCCAAAGTACTGATCGTGTGCTCCAACTCCCCTTCCAACGCACGCTGATAGTTCACCCTCTCATCAAACTCACTGCCCACCCAGTTTGGTTTGTCGAAGAGTTCGAAACCCATCCTCCCGGTCTGGGGCATTCCCCTCGCCGCAACCTCCATCCGGGCCTTATCCAACATCTCCGCCGGAACTTGAATTCCTCCTCCATCCGGTGTCATCTGATACGGAATCCCTGCTGAAGCCAATTCCTGCGAGACCTGTTGTGCATCCCTGCCATCCAATCCCGTAAACAACATCCTCCAGTCTTTGCGGCCCGCATACCACACCATGGCAATCGCCACGGCTGCAATGAAGGTAATCGAGGCCATCAGCCATGTACGCTTTCCTGTGGGTAGACCCGACACCTTACTCCACAACTCTCCCGCTATCGACGTAAGTCGATCAACAGCAGTGTGCCCTGGAATGCTCATGGCTGGTTCCGCTGCTCGCTGCAACCCTGATCTTTCTTCCTGTGTCGTTTCTGACATCTATCTGCTCTCGAATCTTTGGCAATCCTCAATGCACTTGCGCGACACGAGCGTTCTTGCTGGACGCGCCGAGGCTCACCGTCTAAAACTGCATATTCATCATTTGCTGATACGCGCCCACAGCCTTATTTCTCACCTGCAATGCAAGCTCGAATGCCATATCCGCCTTCTGGGTTGCAATCATCGCCTGATGAATATCACCTCCCTCACCATTGAGGAGCCCTGTAACAGCAGCCGAAGCCTGCTGTTCCAGCCTGGATGTTTGCTCAACCATCGACTTCAACAATCCTGCAAAGGGCGTCGTCATTGATGCATTCTGGCCGGTATCGCCGCTGGACTTCCACCCCTGCGCTTTAGAATTCATCTCTGTTGCCGCTGCAACTGTACTCCCCATCACCATGCTCATCTTCTACCTTTCAAGAGCCTCGTTTGACTTCATCTCTGACAAAGTTTTGCTTATTTTCTTTACTTCAAAATCTCCAGCGAGGATGACACCATGTTCTTCTCTGCCTGCACCGCCGAAGCGTTCATCCCGTACGATCTCGTCGCACCCATCAGGTCCACCATCTCCGTCAGCGGATTGATGTCCGGGTACGCTACATATCCATCCGGTCCAGCATCCGGATGCTGTGGGTCATACCTCCGCAACGGCGCGCGGTTGTCAGCAATCACGCTTGCGACTGCAACTCCTCCCGGCGTACTCTTTGCCTCCGTAAGCCCTTCTCCAAACAGTGAAACTCCATGCAAAGGCAAGCCATCTCCAACTAAGCGGCTCACCAGCGAATGTTGAAATCCACCTTCTTCCTCTGCTGCAAAGACCACATGATGCCGTTGATATGGACCGCCCTCCGAAGTTCGCGTCGTCTCCGCATTCGCCATGTTCGAAGCTACGATTTCGGCTCGTACTCTTTCGGCCTTCAGCGCTGAAGAGCTCACATCCATCACGCCAAACAGGTTCATCGCTTACTTCGCCTCCGCATGAATCGCGCTCATTACCGTCGAATACTCGTTCTTCAGGAGCTGCACTCCCAACTTGAACTGCAATTGCGCCTTCGCCATCTGCACACCCTCGCGGTCCATCGACACATTGTTTCCGTCCGGTCGCGATACCAGTCCGTCAACCTCCTGACCTTGCACCCCAACTTGTTTCGATACTTCGGACAGATCCAACTGCCGCGCAAACTCCTGCTCAAAGTCGAAGCCCTTCGTCTTATATCCCGGCGTATCGACGTTGGCGATATTCTCCGCCGTAAACTTCATCTGCTGCGTGGTCAGATCCAGATAGCGCGCCAGCGCATCACTCAAAGGAGTCGTCACCTGCATTTGCAAAACCTCCGACTTTTCTTATGCACCTCACTCGCCAAAAAATGCGCTCTCGAATGAGAGCGCTCTAAGTGAATGAACTTTTAAAGTTGGGAGTTACAGTTTGTCGGTTTCAGGTATCTACTGACACGGGTAGTCGATGTAGGCTCTGCGAGCAGAGCCCTCCAACGAACAACTACCTCGTTGCCTTGTGAAAGCGAATCTCCTCCGCACTGATCTCCGGCAGATCGCCTGCCAGGATCGTCGCCCGCTCCAGAACATGCATCAGCTCACGAACATTTCCTGGCCATCGATGCTCTCCCAGCCGCGACATGGCCGCCCCGCAAAGTTTCTTGCGCGGCATCTTCTGTCCCATCTGCGTAAGAATATGCTCTGCGAGCAACTCAAGATCCTCCATGCGGTCTCGCAGCGCAGGAACCTCAATCGGAAACACTGCCAGGCGATGATAAAGATCCAGGCGAAACGCTCCTTCTTCTGATCTCTTCTCCAGCGGTTGATGCGTCGCCGCAATCACGCGCACGTCCACCCGGATCGACTCATTGTCTCCTACTCGCTGCAATTCCCCGCACTCCAAAAAGCGCAGCATCTTCGCCTGCAACGCCGGCGGCATCTCCCCAATCTCGTCCAGAAAGAGCGTCCCTCCATGTGCTGCTTCAATCCGCCCCGTGCGTGACTGAACAGCTCCGGTGAACGCGCCACGCGTATGTCCAAACAGTTCTGCCTCCAACAGAGCTTCTGGAATCGCAGCACAGTTCAACACCACAAAAGCTTTACTCGCACGATCACTCAAACGATGGATCGCTTTGGCGACTACTTCTTTACCCGAACCTGTTTCTCCCTCAATCAACACTGTCGTCGACCTCGGCGCCACCAGCCGTATCAATCTCGACAGTTCGCGCATCACAGCACTTTCGCCCACCATCTCCGGCAATGCCAAAGTCGGCTCGGCCCGGCGAACAGGTTCGCTCATCAGACAAAACCCACTCGGCACTACCATAGGAGCCGCATTCCACGCCGCCGTATCTCCTCCCGAAACATCCTGCGCCTCACGCAATGCGTGCAGCAGCTCATTCCGCCGAGGACTCTTCGCCCGCCCCTCTGCGCTTCCATCGATCCGCACCATGTCGACCTCCGGATAGAGCGCAGAAACCTGCACTGCAAATTCACCCACCTCCAGATCCGGCAACCAGCTATCGACCAACAGAGCCTCGGGCTGTACGACATCCATCTTCGCCATCGCTTCTGCTCCGCCCGTGGCCTCATAGACTTCCCATCGCATCCCGCTTAGAGATCTCTTCAATCTCTCTCGAAGCCCTGCATCTGCGCTTGCCAGCACGATCCTGCGGATGGCTTTCGTCCCCAACCATGCTGATGCCGAACGCCCAGCATCTACGATCACAGCTCCCTCAACCATCATCCTTGGCCCCCATGCCTTTCTGCGGCCTGCAACACCTCTCGCATCGCTCCCACCCTCTCATTCAACCGGACACACTCTCCTAGGGCCGCTCCAATCGCAGCCCGCATCGCGGAAGGCTCGCCACTCAACTCTCCCAGCGCCAGCCTGCATTGCAACACAGTCAACGGCTGACACAGCGCATGAAGCAAATCATCCATCTCTTCCAGCATCTTCTCTGCAAGCATCTCTTCCTTACGCCCCCGCCCAGGCTGCACCCATCATCAAAACTTCTGCCCTTGCCATCTGCTTCTTCTCCGTCATGGGATTGGCGCATATGCGATATCCCTCTCCGCGAACCGTCTCGATCACAGAGTCGATACCGCCTTCTCGCAAACCCGCGGCGGCGTTCAGCTTCTTACGCAGATAATTCACATACACATCCACCACATTCGTCCCCGCATCCGGAGACATCTGCCAAACCCGTTCCAACAGCTCAGCTCGGCTGCAACAACGACCCTGGCGCTGAACCAGATACTCAAGAAGACTGAACTCCTTCCCGGTAAGCTCCACCGCAACGCCATTTCGTATCACCCGGCGTTCCATACGGTTTACTTCGACCTCTCCACAGCGGACCACCGGATCGGCAAACCGTTCCTTTCTCCTCAACAGCGCTCGACACCGAGCCGTCAGTTCATGAAAGCTGAAGGGTTTCAGCAAGCAGTCATCCGCTCCAAGGTTCAAACACTTCACTCGCTCCTCCACCATGCTTCGCCCCGTCAGCACTAACACAGCTGTGCCGTCGAGCCTCCCCTGCATTTCCTCCAGCACCTCCATCCCATCCCGCTTCGGAAGACTCAGGTCCAGCACCACCAGGTCCGGACGACACTCGCGCATCTGCTCCAGTCCAGCCTGACCATCTCCCACCCACTCCACCTCGTGCCCTTCCAGCTTCAGTCCTTTCTGCAGAAATAACCCCAAGGCAGCATCATCATCCACAATCAAAACCCGCATCTCTGTTCTCCTTCGCAGACCAGTCCCCGGCTGAAAACCTTCGCCGTTCGCCTTTGATCACCTGCGGTGTTTTATTACCTTGGTGTATCTCCCCGAGGCTTTCAAGTCTCATGTGCATGTTTTTGCATCTTGATTTTCAAAACGGGAAAATTGTTAAAACACCTCTCTGCCAGCCCGCATCAAGAAAGTAGCTTGCAATTCGCTTTTTATTCGCTACAATTCCGGCATGGCTATCACACGGCGACAAAAAGAGGTTCTCGACTTTCTCTCCTCCTTCACGCAAAGGAATGGATACTCCCCCTCTTACGAAGAGATCGCCTCCGGCCTCGGCCTTAGTTCTTTGGCCACAGTTCATAAACACGTGACCAACCTGCAAAATAAAGGACTGCTGCAACGCGCCCATAATCGCAGCCGTTCCATCGATGTCCTGCCACCGCGCAGCAGCAGACGAGCGGCCGATCGCCTTCCGCTCCTCGGACGCATCGCCGCTGGCCGCCCCGTTGAGGCCATTGAAACTGCGGAGAGCATCTCCCTGGGCGACATCATCGGCAACCGTGAGGTCTTCGCTCTCGAAGTCCGCGGCGACTCCATGCGTGACGAGCACATCGTCTCCGGCGACTACGTTCTGGTCGAGCGAACCCGTACCGCCCGCGAAGGCGAGATCGTTGTCGCTTTGGTTGATGGCACTGACGCCACCTTAAAGCGCTTCTACCATGAAGGCAGCATGATCCGTCTGCAACCTTCCAACACCGAGATGGCCCCCATCTTTGCTCCCGCCGCCAGCGTCAGTATTCAGGGCAAGGTCCTCGGCGTCCTGCGCAAATACGCCTGACGAAATCGCATCTCCTCCCCCAGTCATTCTGAGCTATGCAGCAGCTAAGTGGAGAAATTCCCACATTTGCTTTTGCTTCTCACCCCTGCCCCGAACTTTCGTAAAAACCTCCAATTTTCATGACCCATTTTTTGTCTTCCATGCATTCGTTTATTTACCATCTGTCCGTATCTTTTCTCTCCCGGCCGGTAACTCCATACGTCTAAAAGGGCAAGCTGACCCAGAACTTTTCCTCAACTCACGGAACCGGATCGTGACTCCGTGCGTAACTTACCTCCGAGCAGGACTATCACTGGAAACACCGGGAGCATTGACCTTGGCTACACAACGAAAGCAAAAGCGCAAAATCTGGCTCTGGACCGGTTTGGCGGGTCTGGTAGTCGCCGTCATTCTCGGCGTGGCGGTCGCGGCTCGCGGAAATAGCGCTAAGCTCGAACCCTCACAGCTCGCCAAGGTCGAAAAAGGGGATATCGCCCGCTCCGTCGTTGCAACCGGAAAAGTCCAACCCATCACCAAGGTCTCGGTCAAATCCAAGGCATCCGGTATCGTCACCAAGCTCTACGTCGACATCAACCAGCACGTAAAACAAGGCCAGGATCTCGCCCAACTCGATGAGGTCGAGATCCTGGCTCAGGTCAACGCACAGAAGGCCCAGCTTATCGCTGCCGAATCCAACGCTCGCGCCGCCCAGGCAGCCATTGAGTACGACAAAGTCAATGCCGAAGCCCCCGACCTTCCCAACTTCAAGCACACCTACGAGCGAGCCCTGGAGATGTCCAAAGATGGCGTCGTTTCTCAGCAGGCCCTCGATGACGCTCAGCAAAAATATCTTGCTGCAGCCAATATGCGCGATAAAGCTGTCGCCCAGATTGCAGTCGACACTTCTAAACTTCACCAGGCCGAAGCTCAGGTCAAACAGTCGCAAGCCTCTCTCAAGCAACTCGAGGAACAGCTCAGCTACACCACTATCGTCTCCCCCATGGATGGAGTCGTGCTCTCCCGCGACGTCGAACTTGGCGATGCCGTCAGCTCCATCCTTGTCATGGGCTCCACTGCAACCCTTGTCATGACCGTTGGGGACACCAACCAGGTCTATGTCCAGGGCAAAGTCGACGAGTCCGACATCGGCAAGGTCTACATGGGCCAGCCCGCGCGCATCAAGGTCGAGTCCTTCAAAGACAAAACCTTCCTCGGTAAGGTCACCAAGATCGCTCCCCTCGGCGTCGAAAAAGACAACGTCACGACCTTCGAGGTCCGAGTCTCCATCGATAATCCCGGTGGCGAGCTCAAGGCCAATATGACTGCCAACGCCGAGATCCTCCTCGACGAACATAAGGGCGTTCTGACCGTCCCCGAACAGGCTGTTGTCTATGACAAGGACCGCAACGCATCCGTCGAAGTGCCGGACTCAAAGATGAAAAACGGTCGTCGCAAAGTCGCGATCAAGCCGGGTATCTCCAATGGCACCCGAACCGAAATTCTCTCCGGACTCAACGCCGGCGACACCGTTATCCTCCAGCAATAGCGAACGGCACGTCTCATTTGGCGGGCCATTCCTCGTGAAGCGCGGAAACATGAAGTCGAGGAATACCCATTTGCCAGGTGCCGTGTGTCTCACGACACGGACACACATCGCGTACAGCACAAAAGCGTGAGGGAATTAAAAATCATGGAACCAATCCTTCTCCTTCCGCGTAACCTCTCCCGTAACGGAGGCCATCCATGAACGTCCGCCATCTCTTTGCAACAACAATCCTCATCGCCGCTACCGCCGCCTACGCCGCCGAAGGCAATTTTGAACGGACACTGAACGTCAGTAATTCCCCGAACGTCTCGGTTGCCACGGGCTCCGGCAACATCCACATCAAGCCCGGCTCCGACACGCAGGTCCACATTATCGGCCACGTCCACTCCAACTCCGGATGGTTTGGCTCGGATGCTGAATCACGTGTCCGGCAGATTGTCGATAACCCGCCCATCGTTCAGAACGGAAATGACATCACCATTGGCGAGCGGCACTCCAACGACCTCTTCCGCAACATCTCCATCGATTACGACATCTCCCTTCCTCGTTCCACCAACATCGCCGCCACCACTGGCTCTGGCGATATGGAGATCCAGAATGTCGGTGCTACTCTCAAAGCTCAGACAGGCTCCGGAAACATTCGCGCCCGAGGAATCGCCGGCCAATCCACACTTGGCACCGGTTCGGGTGATATCGACTTTCAACAGACTTCCCCTGGTGATGTCCGTGCCGAGACTGGCTCTGGAAACATCGTTCTCCGTGGCCTCTCGGGTGCGCTCAAATCCTCTACCGGATCCGGAAATATCGAGATCGACGGCCAGCCTACCTCCGACTGGAAGATTTCAACCGGCTCTGGAAACGTCCAGCTTGCCCTCGGCAATGGAGCTCATTTTAATCTCTCGGCCGACACTGGCTCCGGAAGCGTCAGCGTTGCACAGCCTATCACCATGCAGGGTAGCCTCAATCGCCACCACATCAGCGGCTCGGTCAACGGCGGCGGGCCTACCATCCGCGCCAACACCGGCTCTGGAGACATCACCATCCGTTAGTCCTTCGCGGATAGCGCCTTCGGCGCGAAGGAACAGGATCGCGTCGATTCTAAGAACAGCCATGTAAGGTTTTATTCCTGGATAGAGAGGAAAAGTGTCATCCTGAGCGAGCAGAGCGAGTCGAAGGATCTGCGTTTGTTCGCATCCACGGAGTACCAGGCAACGCCCGATAACGCGAACCGCCTTGTTAAGGGCATCTCTGCCGCGAAAAGCACATCACCCCAGCGGCTTCAGCCGCTGGGGTTAACTCTGTCAAGCCCCAAAACCCCTCAACTCACTCAAACCAAACCACATCCACACTGCAAATTCGACCATTTCCAACCTCTATAATTGAATTAGTCTGAAAATAAAGTGCCTCGATCTTCGAGGCACTTTTTCTTTTTAGAACTTTGGGTGAGGTACAAGGAGGTACGAGGTTAAACCACATATTTCGAATACTTTGCACGATTAAGATAGGGGGAGGGGGACCCCGGCGGCCTCCAGCCACGCCATCGCAGAGCTCGCCATAAAATCCGGTTTAGCCGCTGCCAATCGTTCTGGAGCCAGCCCAAAGCTGCACCCTACCGAAACCGCGCCGACGGCTCTCGCTGTTAGAACATCGACATCCGTGTCCCCGATCATCAGGGTCTCGGTTGCAGTGATCGCTGATCCGGCAATCGCTGAAGCTTCAGCGATCAGTGTCTTCAATCCATGCGGATCAGGCTTTTTGGTATGAAAGCTGTTGCCCCCGTAGTTCTGGAACATATACGACGAAATTCCAAAGTGATCACAGATCGCTCTTGAGGGATTAACCGGTTTGTTCGTCAACACTGCCATCAGTACCTCAGGCCGAGCAGCCCGAATCGCCGCCAGGGCCTCCATCGCGCCTGGGTAGACGTAAGTAAAGTCCAGCTTGTGGATCCGGTAATACTCGAGGAAGTAGTTCACAGCCTCGATGACATACTCCTCATCATGCGCATCGCCCTCGGGATCGCCCAGCGCCCGCCTCACTAGCATCGAGGCGCCATCGCCGATATAGCTGGCAATCACTTCCTCGGGAAGAGCTCGTTTTCCCAGGTGGACCAGCATCGCATTCACCGAGTTACAAAGATCCTTTCGTGAGTCGATCAGGGTTCCGTCCAGGTCGAACACAATTAAACGAGGCACCGCAGTTGTCATATATCCAGCTTACCGTGGAGCCCAAATGCTTTGACCCTGGAAAAGCCCGTTGTTACCCTCATCGAGCCATGGAAACTGCCTCTAACAATCCGCTGAAGACCACCTGCTGCATCGTCGGTGGAGGCCCTGCCGGCATCATGCTCGGTTACCTGTTCGCCCGCTCCGGCATTCAAGTCACCGTGCTCGAAAAGCACCAGGACTTCTTTCGCGACTTCCGCGGTGACACCATCCATCCCTCGACGCTCGAGTTGATGTACGAACTCGGTCTTCTGGAAGATCTGTTGAAGATCCGCCACTCCAGGATCACTCAGGCCTCGGCCAGTATCGGAGATGAGATCGTTACCATTGCTGACCTCGCCCACCTGCCCACCCATGCAAAATTCGTCGCCCTGATGCCTCAATGGGACTTCCTCAACTTCCTCTCTGACGAGGCCTCAAAGTTTCCTACCTTCACCCTCCGCATGGGCTGGGAGGCAACGGGCCTGATGAAGAACGATGGCGTTACGACCGGTGTTCTGGCAAACACGCCCAATGGCTCAGCCGAGATTCCCGCGACCCTCACCATCGGCTGCGATGGACGGCATGCCATCTCACGGCAGGCAGCACACCTCCCCCTCGTCGAAGAAGGAGTCCCTATTGATGTCCTCTGGCTCCGCCTCTCCCGTCACTCCTCCGACCCTGAAAACGGACTTGGTTATGCGAACTACGGGACATTCATGGTGCTCATCAATCGGTTGGATTATTTCCAGGTGGCTTTCCTGATCCCGAAAAACGGCTTTGCGGAGATCCAGCAACAAGGACTCGATGCCTTCCAGCAACGCATCGCACGAGTCGTTCCTTTCCTTAGCGACCGCGTCGCTGAGATCGACTCCTGGGACAAGGTCAAACTCCTGACCGTCCAGGTAAATCATCTGGCACAGTGGTCATCACCAGGCCTGCTTTGCATTGGAGACGCCGCACACGCCATGTCTCCCGTCGGAGGCATCGGCATCAACATCGCCCTGCAGGATGCCGTCGCCACTGCAAACATCCTCACTGAGGCGCTGCAATCCAATTCCCTCACGCAGCATGATCTTCAGCAGGTCCAGTTGTATCGCCAGAAGGCAGTGCATTACACTCAGCGCTTCCAGATCTTCGCCCACGGCATCCTCGACCACGCCCTGCGAGACTCCGGTCCGATGAAGCTCCCATTGTCGCTGCGAATTCTTACCCGTATCCCCGGTTTCAAATACCTCACTGCGCGTTTTATCGGAATGGGCCTTCAACCCCAACATATCCGAACTCACGCACAAACTCTTTGACCATCTGCCGCAGCCTTGTTAACCTGATTACATCCTGAAGGCGATGGGGTACCGCCTCTAACCGCGTCTAAAAAGCGCTGATGACTCCTACATATCTTGTAGGAGAGTTATGCCCGCAATCGCCCGAATCTTCTCTCAACAACTCCGTCTTCTGCGCCACATTTTTCGCTGGCTTATCCTTGCCGTTCTAGTAGGTATCCTTGCAGGCTCAGCCTCAGCGGCACTGCTCCTCAGTCTCGATTGGGCGACGCAAACCCGGGAATCGCATCCCTGGATCATCGCCCTGCTTCCCGTCGCTGGTCTTGCGATCGGCCTCTTCTACCACTACTTTGGACGCTCCGTTGAAGGCGGACATAACCTGATCCTCGACGAGATCCACACAGAAATCTCCAGTACGCGCAATGCCCCGCGTCGAACCATCCCAGCCCGGATGACTCCGATGATCCTGATCGGAACCATCGTGACCCACATCTTTGGAGGCTCCGCCGGGCGCGAAGGCACAGCTGTGCAAATGGGCGCCGCACTTGCCGATCAACTCACCCGCCTGCTCCGCCGTCTCCCCTTCCGTTTCGGAGAGCACGACCGTCGCACTCTCCTGATGGCCGGTATCAGTGCCGGCTTCGGCTCAGTCTTCGGAACTCCTCTGTCTGGTGCTGTCTTTGGACTCGAAGTCCTCACGATAGGCAACGTCGGCTACGACGCCATCTTCCCCTGCTTCCTGGCGGCCTTTGCGGGAGACTACACCACTCATCTCTGGCGTGTGCACCACACGATCTACACCGTCACCGAGACAACATCTCTGAACCCCGCCAGCATTTTGTCGGCAATCACGGCAGGAATCGCCTTCGGCCTGACCGCTCTGCTCTTCGCCAGGAGCACACATGCCATCGCAGGTATTTTTCGACGCCTGATTCCGTACCCACCACTACGCCCGTTCACCGGCGGCATCCTCGTCGCACTCGCTGTCTTCGCCATCGGTACAACAAAGTACATCGGCCTTGGCATCCCGACGATCGTGGCGGCATTCTCGCAACACCTGCCGCGCTACGATTTCGCAGCAAAGTTCGCCTTCACCTCGCTCACCCTTGGAGCAGGATTCAAAGGCGGCGAGGTAACCCCGCTGTTCTTTATCGGTTCAACGCTGGGAAACGCCCTCTCAAGCATCCTTCCTTTGCCGTCTTCTCTTCTAGCTGCAATGGGATTTGTCGCCGTTTTTGCAGGCGCCGCCAACACTCCTATTGCTGGTAGCCTGATGGCGCTGGAACTCTTCGGTCCCGAGGCAGGAGCCTTTGCAGCAATCGCCTGCGTGGCAAGCTATCTCTTCAGCGGACATCATGGCATCTACCGTGCGCAGCGACTCAGCGCACGCAAACACCCTATTCGAAGCCGCGATTCCAGGACGCAATCACCCGAGTCTCGCGCTCCCAACCCAACACACTGACGCTGCCCGTCCCCAGGACAAACAAACTACCCTGCCGCGCCCCAAGCCCAACCCAGCGTGCAGCAAGAATCCGCAGAATATGTGCATGGGCAAAGAGCGCAACCTTTCCCCCGGCGGGAGATGTCGCTAACGCCCGCGCGATAACATGGTCAGCCCGCGCACCCACCTGCTCCGCGCTCTCACCATCGATGATCGGGTCTTTCCACACACTCCATCCCGGAACCTCGGCACGGATCTGCGCTGTAGTCTTCCCCTCATAGAGGCCGTAGTCCCATTCCTTCAGGTCATCGTCGATCACAGCTTGATCGCCAAAGCCGGCGATCGCACAGGTCTCCCGGGCGCGCTGCATCGGACTCACAAAAACTGCGTTGAAGGTCGTCCCCTTCAGGTAATCCCTGAGCTCCTCCGCTCTCCTCCTGCCATGATCTGTCAATGGGATATCGGTGCGGCTGGTATGCTGCCCACTCAGACTCCACTCCGTCTCGCCGTGGCGGATCAGCCACAACTCAGTTCCTTCACTCATTTTCGCAACCTCCACCTCTCTTCCACTATCTTATGGGGTGATGGATTTTCAATTAACGACCAATTACAAGCCGCAGGGCGACCAGCCCCGCGCCATCGGTGAACTCGTCTCTGGACTTCATGCCGGCGAAAAAGACCAGGTCCTGCTCGGCGTCACCGGCTCAGGCAAGACCTTCACCATGGCCAAGGTCATCTCCGAGGTCAACCGGCCCGCACTCATCCTGGCACACAACAAGACGCTCGCTGCGCAGCTCTATCACGAGTTCAAGCAGTTCTTTCCACACAACGCGGTCGAGTACTTCGTCTCTTATTACGACTACTACCAGCCCGAGGCCTACATTCCTTCCGGTGATCTCTATATCGAGAAAGAGGCCACCATCAACGAGGAGCTCGACAAGCTCCGCCTCTCCGCCACGCGCTCCCTCTTCGAGCGCCGCGACTGCATCATCGTCTCCTCCGTTTCCTGCATCTATGGCCTCGGCTCGCCGGAAGCCTACTACGGCATGCTCCTTATGCTCGAAAAAGGCCAGCGCGTCCGCCGCGAAGACATCACCCGGCGTCTGGTGGAGATCCTCTACGACCGCAATGATGTCGACTTCCGTCGTGGAACCTTCCGCGTTCGGGGTGACGTCATCGAGGTCTATCCAACTTACGACGAGAACGCTTATCGCATCGAGCTCTTTGGCGACGAGATCGACTCGCTCTCGCAGATCGACCCGCTCTTCGGCACCGTCAAGCAGAAGTATGCGAGGCTTCCCATCTACCCCAAATCGCACTACGTCGTGCAGCCCGAGCGTAAGGCCACAGCCATCGATTCGATTCTCGCCGAGCTCTTCGATTGGGAGGCCCAGCTTGAAAAAGAAGGCCGCCTCGTCGAGTCGCAGCGCATCCACCAGCGCACCCGCTTTGATCTCGAAATGATCAAGTCCGTCGGCTACTGCCACGGCATCGAGAATTACTCGCGTCATATGTCCGGCCGCCTGCCCGGCGAGCCACCGCCGACTCTGCTGGACTACTTCCCGCGCGACTATCTCATCTTTATCGACGAGTCGCATGTCACGGTCCCGCAGCTTCATGGCATGTGGCACGGTGATCGCTCTCGCAAGCAGAACCTCATCGACTACGGCTTCCGCCTACCTTCCGCACTCGACAATCGCCCTTTGCGCTTCGAGGAGTTCGAAGCCCGTACAGGACAGATCATTTACGTCTCGGCGACACCCGGCCCCTACGAACTCACCAAATCCGCAGGCGTGGTCATCGAACAGATCATTCGGCCCACCGGACTCACCGATCCCGAGGTCGAGATCCGTCCCGTCAAAGGACAGATCGACGATCTTCTTGCTGAGATTCGCGAACGGGCGGCCAAAAACCAACGCGTGCTTGTGACCACCCTCACCAAACGTATGGCTGAGGATCTTGCCGGATACTACACCGAGGTTGGCGTGCGCTGCCGTTATATGCACTCTGAGATCGAAACTCTCGAGCGCATCAAGCTTCTTCGTGATCTGCGCAAAGGCGAGTACGACGTTCTGATTGGCATCAATCTTCTACGTGAAGGACTCGACCTTCCCGAGGTGTCGCTTGTCGCCATTCTCGATGCCGACAAGGAGGGTTTCTTGCGCTCTCAAGGCTCACTCATCCAGACCATCGGCCGCGCTGCACGGCACCTCGAAGGCCGTGCCATTCTTTATGCCGATTCGATGACAGAATCCATGCAGCGCGCCATCGACGAAACCAATCGTCGACGCGAAATCCAGGAGGCTTATAACGAAGAGAACGGCATTACTCCGCAGTCCATCATCCGGCCCACCGATATGGCGCTTGCTGGAATCCTGAAGGCCGATTACGCCGATCTCACCGAAGAGACCGACGAGATGCCCGAGTTCGCCAACCAGGAAGAACTGGACACCTACATTGCCAGGCTTGAGACCGAGATGCGTGAGGCCGCTAAGAAGTTCGAATTTGAGAAGGCCGCCAAATTGCGCGACACCGTTAAGGAGCTTCGCACAAAAGAGTTCTTGTTCAGTTAATCTGGCCACGCATTGAACGGAAATTTACGCTTACTTCCACAGCAGACCGACGTCTTAAAGATCAGATGAATCGAAGGAGCATGGAGGCAACGAAGAGCCTGCTCGCGCATCCAATCGAAGAGAAGACGAACAGGAAAAGATGTTGCAATGTACCCTGAGCTTTCATTTGCCCCGAGCAGGTCCCCCAGAAAAATCCTCATCGTAGATGACGACCCGGATATCCGCTCCCTGACGCGTACCTTTCTCGAACACGAGGGCTATACCGTCTACGCGTGTGGAAATCCTGACCGCGCGGCACAGATCTTCCGTCGATCCACGGACATCGATCTGGTCATCACCGATTTCTCGATGCCTCATCGTTCTGGATTGGACCTAGCCCGCGAACTGAAGGCCCTGCGGCCATCCCTTCAGATCCTTATCATCTCGGGAGTGCTCGTCTCTTCCGTGCAGATGGATCAGATGCAGGTTCATGGATGGAGGTTTCTACCCAAACCGTTCTCACTCCCCCAGCTTCTTTCAGAGGTTCATAACATTCTTGAACCTGACGCCGACCTTAACCGCTCTGTTACTTTAATGGCGTGAAACTTTTTCGCCAGGCGCTCTTTACTCTCTTCCTCGCCGTGTGGGTCTTTCTGCTCGTCCTCTACGGTAACTTTTTTACCCTGCCGCAGCACAACACCACGGCAACTCACTTTGATGCCATCGTCGTTCTCGGCACTCCGTCGAAGTTAGACGGAACGCCATCCCCCGAACAGCGGGAACGGGTTTTGGAGGGCGTCCGTGAATACAAGGCAGGCATCGCACCCCGCATCATCATGACCGGAGGAGCTGCGCACAATCATTTCGTCGAGGCCCATAGTATGGCCCAGTTCGCTGCGTCCCAGGGAGTTCCTCCTTCAGCGATTGTTGAAGAAGATCGCTCGCAAAACACTATCCAGAACATCTTTTACTCTGCCCAGATCATGCATCAACAAGGTTGGTCGTCGGCGGAGGTCGTGAGTTCCCCCTATCATCTCGGTCGAACCGAACTGATCCTGCTAGCTTTCAACAAACGTCAGCCCGCTCTCTCCATCGACTGGCGCACTCATCCGTCCAAATGGCCCCCAGAGTACGCTATCTACCACAAGATCATTCTCAATACGGTTGAGGCATGGCGCTGCCTCCAGCTCCGCTTTCTGAGCTTTCCTTCATCACGCTTTTTGCCCGCTCATGCGTAAGGGGTCTTCAATGTTGTGCCGAGGAGAATCTTGACTTCAAGCGCAGGAATGGAAGCTCCAGAGCGTGATAGCTAATGACTGCAATCGTTGTCGACACCAACAATATAAGAATAAAACTGACAATCCCCGCTAGCCCAACCCAGGGGATTTTACTTCCGACCCATCCCTTAAGTAGACCGTACGGCTGTGAAAGGAAGTAGTGCCAAAGATACAGACCATAGCTGTATCGGCCATAGAATTGCAGCACTTTCCACGAACATATACGACTCACCAGTGTGGCAGGATGCAACCCCATCACCAGTGTTGAAGCAGATAGCAACGCAAATGCACTGTAGCCAATGCCTTGAATGGAGCGCGAAAGAAAAAAGGCAGAATGCCCCAGCCAGACTGATATTCCGAAGACCAATATGGCAATTCCCCCAGCTGTCCGCGCCTGCCGCAAAGAAGGTAACGGTATCAGCGCGAGTAATGCTCCCATCAATAGAGAGTCCATGCGTGTGGGAAGACTCTGGTAGATCCACCATGGCTCGACGTGCATGTGCAATAAAGCGAACCTTAAAAGAGGAGCCAGCAATATACCAGCAATACAAACCCTTCTTAGCGTTTGTTCCGATACCCGCAAACCGACAAGCCATGGCCAGATCAGATAGAACTGTTCTTCGACTGCAAGGCTCCAGATATGAAACAGATTGAATGGGCCAATAAGCCCCAGGGAGCTATCTATGGGAAGCACAAGGTTTGCACCGTAAAACAACATGGCCCAATGCAGCGGACGCCATTGGATATGCAATATTGGCGTACTGAGCAGCACTATGACAAATAGGAAATAGTACAAAGGCGATAGCCGTAGCACTCGCCGCATATAGAAATTACGGAAATAGTGCTTGGCTCCGCGCTGCTCATACAGGATGCTGGTGATTAAAAAACCCGAAAGAACAAAAAATATGTCCACTCCGACCCAGCCAATTGAGGCTAGTTGACTCAAAGCACCTGCATGATTTCTGGGAAAATAATGAAAAAAGACGACAAGAAGGACAGCAGCTCCTCGCAGCCCGTCAAGGCTGGAAATATGTTTCAATGTTTAGTCTCCATTATGCCCAGCCGTAATCGTGGCTAATGCAAGTTTACTGGTGCACCCCTGTTTTCACGAATGCCACTTCAGCGGGAGATCTGCGGTGACTCAGATTCCCCCGGAGTACTGTCATTTCATTTACAGTGAAAAGATGACGAAAACGTCGAAGGTTGACCTGGTCGGCGTCGGCTTGAACGCGACGGATACTGTAATTCCTCTGCCCCGCTTCCCTTCTCCTGGCTCAAAGATCGAATTTGGCAGCACGAAGACCCTTCCCGGAGGACAGACCGCCTCGACTGTCGTGGCCTGCCAGCAATGGGGACTCAGCACTCGTTACGTCGGTAAGATCGGCGACGATAATGCCGCAGCTCTTCATCGTGACGAATTCTCCCGTCTTGGAGTAGAGGCTCACCTTCTCTCTGTTCCAGGGTGCGCCAGCCAGCAATCTTTCATTCTTGTCGACGCCGACGGAGAACGCACGGTCCTTCATCGTCACGATGACGCTCTTTCTCTCCATCCCAGCGAACTCAACCGCGAATGGATCGTCAATGCTCGCGCTCTCCATGTCGATGGCTGGGACACCGCCGCAGCCATCCAGGCGGCACAATGGGCGCGCGAGGCCGGCATCCCCGTCATCGCCGATCTTGATGAACTTTATCCGGGAATCGAGCAACTTCTCGAAAACATTGATTATCCGATCGTGAGCCGCGATTTTCCCACGCGTCTGACTGGAGAAAGCTCACTCGAAACGGCTCTACAGCAAATGCATTCACGTTATGGATGTCGTTTGGCTGCCGCGACACTCGGTCACGATGGTGTTCTGGCATTCGATGGAAACCGCTTCTATCATGCGGCGGCCTATCGTGTTCAGGTGGCCGACACCACCGGAGCAGGAGACGTATTCCACGCTGGCTTTATCTATGGTCTGTTGCAAGGATGGCCATTGGAACAGCAGCTCGATTTTGCTTGTGCAGCCGCTGCACTGAACTGCACCGCCGTGGGAGCCCGTGGAGGAATCAAAACCGTGGATGCAATCGCGTCTCTGGCCCAAGCTGGGGAGCGGTATCCTGCCGAACCGATCTCATCCGTTGTTTCCGTCGCAGACTAACGCCAACTCACCGCCAGATGCCAGCGCGCATTCCTGTCTTTGGCCTTTCGCAGTACGCGACGGTACTCCAGTAACTCTCCAAAAACCTGCTCGCCCTCAGTGCCAAGCTGTTGAGGTTCGCCTTCCAATGCATTGATCAGGGCATCTACAGTCGCCAAACCATCGCTGGCCGAATACCACTGCGGAGGTGGCAGCCGATTCAGAAGATCTCTGTTTCCAGCCCCCTCTTCAATAAGAAGAGACATCGAGTTCTCGTCCGCGGAAAAGAATTCGATCAAAGGCCGGACACCCAGTCTCAGAGCTAGCTTCTCGACCGCATCCTCATTGCGCGCAAGCGCCCTCCCATTCACAAAGATATCGAATCCAGGGTCTTCACCTTCAACGACGATGTACATCGAAGCAGCCATGATTTGCAGTGTATCGCCATCGCTGCACTGCGAAAAGAACCTGCCAGAGAACCTTCAGGACGCTCGCTTCGGACTATCGGCAGGAGTAATCCACCACAACCTTTCCAGGCACGATTCCATCTGCCGTAATATCGAAGCCGCTCGAACTTTCCGCACCACTACCAATTCCGAGAAATGCCCTTCCGCCATTCTGTGTCGCGGTGCAGATCTGCCCTACTGCAAGTTTTACGTTCACCCTTGCAATTTTTCCTATCGATACTCCTGGTTGAACCATCACACTTACGCGACCACGGCTTGCAGTGCAGCGGTACCCACTCATGCAGTTCGCACTTCCTTTTGCATTCGCGTCTCCGATTGTAATCGTAGCCAAATCATCTGTAGATGAATTGGCGGTTGGCCCAGTCACGCATCCAGAACCTTGGCCTCTCACAGGAACGAGTTCATGATTCGCCACGCCTAAGCAATACGAACCATCCGGCATCGAAGGGAGTGAAACCTTGTTGAACTTCGCCTCCTGAACGGCAAGCCGGGCAGTGCTCACTGTACTCGTCGCAGGGTCATAAAGAATACTTCCATTTTGCATTTGAAATAATGCGTAAGGCACAGGATGGTCGCATCCCTGCGAATCGCAACCGATACGGAAAAGGATGCCTCCATTCATCGGAGCACTATCCACTCGGTGAAGAATCGAGTACGGCCCCCGATGGATGGTCCATGTAATCGGCTCCAACGTCCCTCCGCATCCGACATAGAGGGTGCATGGATTGTTATTGACCCACGTTGCAGGGCGGAAGTTCTCAGAGATACCCGCACCATAAAATCCCCAAAGCTCGGCGTGCGGATCTGCTCCGCTCGGAGGCGTATGCTGGGTAACCGCACTCATACGAAAATGCATATTGAAACTTGGATTGTGAGGATTCTCAATTGCGTCTCCCGGCTGCCACTGCACCGTATTCGGTTCCAGCAAAACTCCGTTGGCTGTTTTTGGAGCCAGGATCTCTGCACCTGGATAAAGATGAAATCCATAAGAGCTTGCAGGAAGATCGATCGTCGCTGAAGCTACACTGGCATCCGGCCCCAGCTGCTTCCAGCTCAGCGATCGGTTCTGTCCATTGCTGTAAACCGGCGAGAGAATCGTTCCATTAAAACTCGTGTCTAGTGCGCCTGCGATTACGACCGATGGGGCCCGGTTGTAGATGTAGGGAGAATTAGGTGAAGAAAAATCTGCTGTAACAACACCATTTTTCCTGACCAAATTCTTCAGAGACGTCGCAGAAGCATAAATCCTGATTCCATTCTGGCGGACTGAACCATTGACATTCCACACATACGCAACATGACTGGAATCGGTGGCCCCCACGACTGGATAGCTGGTCCTGAATCCATCCCGTGCCAGGTTACGGTCGAGGCTAAGATAGTTTCCACAAAGTCCACCCTGCCATAACGATGAAGGATTATTTGGATCGGTCACTGCCGTGGGGTTCGGATTCTTATGAACAACCGTGATGCGTTGCACCCCTCCCCGTGAACTCTCCGCCGCCGTCACAGTCACCTGCTCCGGATACCATCCTCCGGCAAGACACGCTACTCCAGTGTGGAACGATCCACTCTTCAAGGTCACTTCCAGCGTGATCGATTCTGGAGTATTCGCAACCGCAACCACAGGAAGAGGCGTCTGAATAATTCCCATTCCAGTGGATGCGGGTAGCTTTTCTATTCCGCGCAAAGTAACCGGAAGAATATGAACGCTGGTTCCATCTACGATGGAATCCGCTCCGCTGATGGTTCCTGCGATGGTACCTTTTGAAATATCCAGGAGAAACGCTCCATCGGTCGTCGCCTCTTGGCCAGAAGTAAAGACTACCGGCAGCATTGTCGTTCCTGCCGTTGCGCCTTCACCAGCCTTCCCGTGGAAGTACCGATCCGATTCGCCGCCTTCACGTGTGTCCATCGTGAATCCTTCGTCAGACTGTGCAGTGGCCCCTCCATCTGTATAGCCATACACATAATCCCCGCATGCTATGTCGCCCGTAGCATGTTTGTAGCACCACAGATTTTTGGTTTGCGCAATACCACGGCTATTGAAGGTCATCTCCTCGTTGGTGCCTTTTTGGACTCCCCATCCGCCATGGTTTCCCCAGCTATAGCTTGGTTGATTGAAGGTCATCAGGCTGTAACGTGCATCCTGCTCCATAGGAAAGAAAGAGTCATAACTGAACAGGCTCATGTCAGTGGAGAGATGTCGACGGTAATAATTCAAATTGTTATGGACGATGTCGACCTTTTGTTCGCTGCGTAGACTCGTCGGAATAATGCAATCCGTGCGAAGTGCTGTTCCTAAATCTGTCATCCAATCGACATCAGAATGAGTAAAGGCTGCGCTGAAGCTCGATGGCGTTGCGGAGGTGACCGTCAACGTTACGTCATTCAGATAGGTCGCATGATTCAATTTCGAGATGCGAACCTGTTGTGAAGGCTCCAGACGATTCATTCCCTTGAATGTCACGACATTCTTTCCAATGTTCAAAGAGGTAATGGCTGCAACGCAGCTCAATGGAACAATTTCATCCTCGGGTCCCTGGACAAGAGCAGACACGGCCTGCACCTGTGCTCTCTCCGCTACAGCCTGAGGAGCGGGATTTCTCTCCGTCTCAGGCTCTCGTTTGGAGGAGGGCGTAATTTGCCCTAAACAAGTAACTCCCAGATTCAATGCAAGGATACAAACGACGAGTTTCAAAGACATAGGGTTTCCCATACTCAGAATAGACAGCGGAATCCATCTTCTTGTTGCTCTAACATCGCAAGAATTTGCTCACTTATAATCAAGAAGTGAAATCCGCTCTGCAACTTTCGCGCTGCTCTCCAGGACACACTCTGCTGATTGATGCTGACGATACGCTCTGGGAGAACAACATTTATTTCGAACGGGCAATCACCTCGTTCATCTCCTATCTCGATCACAAGCGCCATACACCTGTCGAGATCCGCGAACACCTCAATCACTGCGAGCATGCCACTATCGCTGCACATGGATATGGCCTACGCAGTTTCCGACATTCACTAATCGCCTGCTTCGAGCAAATCTCTGGCTCTCCTGTCACAAATGAACAGCATCATCGGATCCTCGAGTTCACCAAGGCCATCGATCAGCACGAGATCGAATTGCTCCCTCATGTCTCCGAAACCCTCGCAGAGCTATCGACACGTCATCGCCTCATCCTTGTCACCAAAGGCGATCACACAGAACAGACCGGCAAGCTGCAACGGTCAGGACTTGCGTCTCACTTCAACGCCGTCGAAGTCCTTCCAGAAAAACACAACGAAGCCTACCTCGCGTTAGCTGCAAATCACCGTTGTGACGCCGTTCGCACATGGATGATCGGCAACAGCCCTCGCTCCGACATCAACCCCGCACTCAGTGCAGGACTTCACGCTGTCTTTATTCCCCACAGCTTTACCTGGGTACTGGAACACGAAACCGTCAATCAGCCTCCTGTCGGGCAGCATCTACTCGAATTGACTGGATTTTCCGAACTCCTCCGGCATTTCTAGATTCGCTACCAAATGCCGCCCCCAAGCATCTAATAACCATGCAGGAAGTGATCTCCGACCTGACGCAGCAGCGAAGCCGTTTTCTTGCCTTCGTCGAACGCCGTGTCCACGATCACGCTACCGCTGAAGACATTCTGCAAGGAGCTTATATCCGCGCTGTCTCACAGGCAGCTTCTCTTCAGTCCAATGACTCCGCGAACGCCTGGTTCTTCCGCATCCTGCGCAACGCAGTCATCGATCACTACCGCCATCACGCCGTCGAAGAGCGTACCTTCGAGTCATGGACCCCGGAAATTGATCCCCCTGCCAACTCCGTTGACCTAGCTCCTGCAACCCCCTGTGGTTGTGTTCATGGTGCTCTCGATAAAATTCAGCCGACATATAGTGAAGTCCTCCGCGAGGTCGATCTAGCGGAAACCTCGCTCGACTCTTTCGCGCAACGCTCCGGAATCACCACCGGCAATGCTGCTGTGCGGGCTCACCGGGCTCGTCGTGCTCTGCACAAACAGCTACTCCATACTTGTGGCGTCTGCGCCCAGGCCGGATGCCAGGACTGCTCCTGTCACCACGGATAAGGCGTTCCCTTCTTCAGCACATCATTCAGCCTGCGATCGTGCCCGTAGATGTCGTCGAAAAAGTGTACCGATCCATCCTCCGCCACCACTGCGGTCGCATACAGGATCAGCACCGGAACCGGCGCCTGAAGATTGATCGTCCGATTGTCAGGGCCGGAATCCATCGCCTTTTGAACCGCCTCAGTCGTCCACTTTCCCCCATCCTGATTTCGCAATAGAAACGCAGCCAACTCCGCCGGCTTCTCCAGCCGGATACATCCATGGCTGAAGTCGCGCCGCGACTGCGAGAACAGTTCTGTCGCTGGAGTGCTGTGCAGATACACGTTGTACGAGTTCGGAAACATAAACTTGATCAATCCCAGCGAGTTCTGCGGACCCGGTTTCTGCCTCACCGTATAGCGCCCGCTGCGTAGTCCCGCGATCAGATCACCTCCACCACCTGATACCTCCATACGTTGCCGAGTGAGATAGCTTGTCCCGCTGCGCTGAATCCCCGGAATCACCGACGACCGCACAATACTCATCGGCACATTCCAGTAAGGCCGCAGAACGATGAAACGAATGTTATCCGTGAACACTGGCGTCTGCGTCGGCGCAGCTCTGCCCACTACAACATTCATCGCCAGTGCAATCTTCTGGCCCTCCTCAAAGGCGCGCAGTCGAAACTCTGGGATATTCACAACCACTGGCGGATGCGGGAAATCAGGCGGCATCCATCGCCAACGCTCCAACGCAAACCCAAGCTGCCGCACTCGACTGGCAATCGGGACATTCAGCTCCCGCACCGTCGCTGCCCCTAGTTTCCCATCCGGAGTAAGGCCATGCCGCACTTGGAAATGCTTTACTGCATCGGCAACCGAAGAATCGTAATCCTGTACCGCGCCTCCAGCCGGCATATCTCCCAGCAGACGCAAACGAGCTACTAACGCAGGTACGCCAACATATGCGTCTCCCGCACCAACACCCTTCGTCACGGCCGGAACAGAGGCGCCGTCGCCCAGTTTCTCCAGTTCCAAGTAATGGACTAGAACATCCTCTGTTCGACGATAACCGTTGTATGCAGGCTCTACCTCCGCCAGTACTTCCTGAATATCCGCAGCATGAATCACCTGTTGGTTTAAAAACTGTGGCAGATCATACTTCTTGATTGCGGCATCGATTCCAAACTTGAAATGTTTCGGGTTCACACGCCCGATGTGCAGGTCTGAAATGTAACGCATCGTCGCCACCGTTAGCGCCGCATCGAAATCTGCCTTCTGCGCATCAGCGCTTGTTTTCAGCGCTTCTACTCTCTGTGGCCACTTTGCAGAGTCATAGTCCTTCGGATCCAACCCCTTACGGTCGCACTGCTCCAACGCCCTAATTACTCCTTCGCCTTGCGGACTTAATCCATCAGCCTGCAACCATAGTGGAGCGTAACCTGTCGCCTCATAGGTCGCGATGAAGTGTTGTTTGTAATCGGAGAAGTTCGAACGCTCCATTTCATCCAGTCGTCCTGCGGCGCCGATCTCACGCACCCTTGCCGCAAACTTCTCGGATACCTGTACCGGAGCCGCCGCAACCTGCGGTTGAACCTTAACCGTCGCCGCGCTAGGCGTAGATGTCTGCGTCTGTGCTGATCTTGGTGTATTGTTCTGGCTCTGTGAAGAACACCCTGCCGCCCCCGAAAGCATTAAGAGAAACGGCACGAGCGTACGTACACACCGAAGGTTAAAGCGCCTCAAAGATTCGTCATGATCCGGCATCGCACCCATTAAACCATCGGCAGCAAGTTAATCCAGCAAATACGATCAAAGCGTGAGAGAAAAGATTCTCTGCGCCTCATCTCTCATCCGCGTAAATCCGAACGTCGATCGCTTTCCCTTCCTCTACTCGCCCGCGGTACATCCCCGGAGTATTGAAGCTCCATGCCATCTGACCATCAGCAGCAATCGCTATCACGCCACCGTCACCATGGATCGCCTTTAGCTCCGTCTGCACCACCTCATCGGCAGCATCCTGCAGTTTCATCCCTTTGTACTGCACCAGAGCGCAGATCGTCCGCGCCACAGTCAAGCGAATAAAATACTCGCCCGTCCCTGTCGCCGACACAGCGCACGACTCATTCGAGGCATAGGTGCCCGCTCCAATAATCGGTGAATCCCCCACACGTCCCCAGCGCTTCGCCTGCGTTCCTCCCGTCGAAGTTCCTGCCGCGATATTGCCGCTACGATCCAGCGCTACCACGCCTACCGTTCCATACTTGTGCGTGTCAGGAGGCTCGATCTCCGCCATCCCTCCCTTCGGAGCCGGTGGCGCACCCTGCGGCCTCTGTGGCAGTGGAGCTCCCTCTTTCTTCAACTGCCGGATCAACCCTTGCCACCTACGCTCCGTAAAGAAGTAGCTCGGGGGCACCTGCTCCAGATCTACGCTGGCGGCAAACCGGTCTGCACCTTCGCCAATCAACATCACGTGCGGAGACTTCTCCATCACCGCCCGTGCCAGCGAGATCGGATGCCGCGTCCTCGTTACACCCGCCACGGCCCCGGCCTTCATCGTCGCTCCGTCCATCATTGCGGCGTCCAGCTCATTCTTCCCATTCGCTGTAAACACCGCTCCCCTACCTGCATTGAATAATGGATCGTCTTCCATCAACTTGATCGCGGTCTCTACCGCATCCATCGACGAACCGCCCTTCTCCAGTACGTCCGCTGCAGCCTGCAATGATCGCTTCAGCGCCGCCCTGTACTCGGCATCCATCTCTGCGCTCATCGACCTACGTTCGATCACTCCTGCACCGCCATGCAGCACAACGGCCCACCGGTGGCTGCCTCCTGAAGTCGGCAGCACATTCTGCGCCACGGCCGCGCATCCGACTCCCAACATGGCCACCATCACACTCGTCCGAAGCCCTGGGTACATACCCTTCCTTCCTGCGAAGCTGATCACCCTATGACTCGCCGTAATCCACACCACAGCAGATACATACAAACCGGTTATGAGATGCTATACTACTTTCGGATTGCTCACCGCTCTTTTCTGGCACCTGCAAGTGCAGAGTCAAACGCGGAGGTGGCGAAATTGGCAGACGCACAAGCTTGAGGTGCTTGCGCCGCAAGGCATAGGGGTTCAAGTCCCCTCCTCCGCACCAATCCAACACTTTCCGGAAGGCATCTTTCTCCAGATGATCGTCGCTCTTGTCATCCTTCATGTCGTGGTCGCCCTCTTTCTGGTCGGCGTCATTCTTGTCCAGCAGGGCAAATCGGCCGATCTCGCCGCAGCTTTCGGCGGCCAAGGTTCACAGACCGCCTTCGGACCCCGTGGTGCAGCTAACCTGCTCACCCGGCTCACCACCTATGGCGCGATCATCTTCATGTTGACCTCAGTCGGCCTCACGATACTGCTCTCGCGCTCGTCAGATAAGTCGGTCCTCTCCGGCCATCCCACGACTCAGAGTTCCCCCAAGAAATAACAGTATTTTCTGCAAAAAAGCGCAGGCCTTCGCTTGCGCTTTTTACTTTAAAGTCCCTTCGGAAGTACCACTCCTCCACATTCCTTCTCCTTACGTGAAGCCTCGATTCTCTACAGCCCCACATTTTCGGTTTACTGCTTCCGCTCAACCATCGTTCCGAAAGACTTGACATACCGTTTGCCAAAAACAGATTCGCTCGTTGCGGTGCAGAATGGCAAAAAACCTCTGCCCTCTCTTTCCTTACAAATAAGAGGAAAGAGAGGGCAGAGGGCAAGCCGGAAGGGCGGACGGAGGATCTATCCCCTTTCTGCTTCGATGACTTTCCTGAATCAGGGAATGTAATAGCGCATTCCGGTAAAGACCATGTTATTGGTCGCCTTAGGAGCCCCACCAACACCAGTCCAGGCCTCACGGGTCAGGTAGCTGTACTGCCCCTGATACTGCAAGCGTCCGAACTTGGGGTTGGAGTAGACACGATAGGTAAAGCCCAGGGTCCCCTGGATGACTGCGCGGGTTGCGCCCGTGCAGTTTGCGGGAGTACCGGGGTTATAAGGTGAAGCGCCAGCCAGGCCGTTACCGGTGCTGGTAGGCAGAGTCTCAATGTTGCAGCCTGCATTGTTAGCAGAGACAGGAGCATAACCGACCAGCTTACCTGCCTGCGGACCAGAAGTCGCGAGGTAGGTTGTACGCTGCGCATACTCACCACCGGCATAACCCCAGATGTCAAGCTTTTTGGTTGGATGTCCTTCCAGCGAGATCAGGCCCTGCTGTGACTTGATGGTCGCAAGCGTGCCGTCTGGGTGAACTGTGATGTCCGGAAGAGTGGACGTACCATAGCGGCCTACACCTGTTCCCGTCATCAAGTGAACGCCAACGTCCAGATACTTCGATGCCGGCATCCGCACGTTTGCAAAGAAACCGCCACCCGTTTTGGTATCGTTGGTCGCACCGGCATTCGTAGTTCCTGCGGGATAGTAACGATCACGGAACCAGCGAGCGACTCCACCCGCCTCAAAATGCCCATACTTCGCATCATAGGTGCCTTTGACAATGAGGTCTGGGGCAACGTTATTAGAGTAGTTGGCGGTGAGGTTGTACAAACCGCCGCCCGTTCCAGCCGAACCAATAAAGAAGTTCGATGGAGCATTCGACGCCGAGTAGATGTACTCTGCCTGCTCAAGTGAGGTTGCTGCTGTCCACTTACCAAATCTCTGCTGGAAGCGGATGGCTGGCTGACGAGCCCAGCTGAAACCGACATGATACTGAGCATCGATAACCATTGGTAGGTTCTCGGTGCGGTTGTCCGTCGACTTCTTGGTCTCAGTAACAAGCGACCACATCTGACCGCCGGTTACAGCAAACCCGCTCTGCGTAGCTGCTTGTCCCCAGATCTGACGCTGACGCAACGTGTAGCTATTGCTCTGATTGTCATTCGAGGTTGCGCCAGCCGAGAGGAAGTCTGCCTCAACATATCCGGAAAGCTTGAACGGACCGGGATTACTCTCAAAGAGAGCGCCCACGCGGCTCTGTCGGCCAGAGAAGTTCAACTCGCTGACATGCGCCATGCCCGCACCCATATATGGAGTGGAGTTGAATGGAGTATTGACGTCTGAAGCTAGTGAACGGGAACGCCATACTGTTTCAAACGCGAAGAAAGCTACGGGAGTAATGGTCAATCCCTTGTAGTGAATGGCAAGAGGAGATTCAACCTTCTCGTTGAACTCCCGCCTGGTATCGCTCAGGGTCTGAGCAAGCCCCACATTGGAGATCTTCAGATCTGAAACAGAGCTCGAGAGCGTCTGCATCTCCTCGTGGTTCGACTGGATCGCCGCAAGCGCGCTCTGCGCCTGGGAGTTTGCCGTTGCTGCCGAAGCACTGGCTGTCTGAGCATCCTGAGAGGCTGACGTCAGTTTGGCATCACGATCGGCCAATTGATGCTTCAACTCATTAATTTGTTCCTGCTGAGTTCGCATCTGCTCCTGCAACTCGCGCAGGGTGCGTTCCAGCGAACTCTCCGCCTTCTTCCGGACAACCTTTTTGGTTGCTTTGGCTGAAGTTCCCGTTTGCGCCTGCATCGTAGTCACACCGATGACAAGCACTGCTGCAAGGGCAGCTCTTAAGCTTCTGGTCATGGATCCTCGCAAATATTTTTAAGCCACTCAGAAAACAGGCAGAGATAGGGGGCTTGAATTCTTATATTAGAAGCGATCCATAGCCGCGCTGCTCTTTCTGAATGCTGCGTTCAGCATGGCAAACCTATGTGAATACAGGAATAATTCACGATCTGTTAACACTCGAAGTCCTCTCCTGAAGGCTGCAACTATCTGTTTCTGCGGTAACTGATTTACCGTTACCCCATGCGATTTCTTTCGGTTGCTCCTTTGCTGTTCGCCAGCCTTACCGTTTCTGCTTTTGCTCAGTCATCGCTGAAGTTGATCCCGATTCCGCGCGAGGTCCGCGAAGCCTCTTCCCAGTCACTCGCTCAGGGAATTCAGATCACCTGTTCATCGCCCTGCGCGGCCGAGGACAGCTTCGCCATAGATGACCTGAAGAGCTATCTCGCCTCTCAGGGGATCACGGTTAATGCAACCTCTCCTGTCACGGTTCTCGTCACTCGCTACGGCTCGTCCCTCTCGCGTTCAATCCTCTCCGACGCCACTCCTGGTGGAAAGGCAACAGACTTCCCTGCCGAGATGAAGGCCGAAGGGTATGCCATCATCCCTGATGGCAAAGGGCTTGCTCTCACCGCGGCTAGCGACTCCGGCATCTTCTATGCTCTTCAGACCGTCAAGCAGATGGTAACCGGCTACGGAGCCAATGCCGTTCTGCGCACAGCGACGATCCGCGACTGGCCCGCGATGAAGTACCGCGGCCTCAGTGACGATCTCTCCCGTGGCCCATTCCCCACCTTCGAGTTTCAGAAAAAGCAGATCCGCATATTCGCGGCTTACAAGGTCAATATCTATTCGCCTTATTTCGAACACACCATGCAGTACACTGGGCATCCATTGATGGCCCCTCCTGGAGGCACCCTCACTCAGGAGCAGGCTCGCGAGCTAGTGGTCTACGCGGCAAAGTATCACGTCACCATCATCCCGGAGCAGGAAGCCTTCGGACATCTTCACTACCTGCTCAATTGGGAAAAGTACGCCCCCATCGCCGAGACACCACACGGCCAGGTGCTCGCTCCCGCACAGCCGGAGGGGCAGAAACTGACCCACGACATGTTCTACGAACTGGCGCAGATTTTTCCCGGCCCATTTCTACATCTTGGTGCCGACGAGACAGTAGAACTCGGCAAAGGACAGACCAAAGCCGAGGTCGATTCCAAAGGACTGGGTACCGTTTATCTCGGCTTTCTTCAGCGCATCGTCGCCGATCTGCAGCCACTGAATCGCAAGCTGTTGTTTTGGGGCGATATTGCGTACAAAGAACCAGAGCTCCTCAAACAGCTCCCCGGATCCTTTAAAAAGGCCACCATCGCCGTTCCCTGGGAATATAGTCCCCATCCGAGCTTCGACCGTTACATCAAGCCTTTCACAGACGCAGGCTTTGAAACCTGGGTAGCTCCCGGAATTAACAACTGGTCGCGCGTCTACCCCAACTGGAATAACGGCCTGGCAAATATCCAACGCTTCACGGCGGACGGACAACGACTTGGCGCAACCGGACAGCTCAACACCATTTGGAACGACGATGGCGAAGCTCTGGCCAACGCCGATTGGTACGGTATCCTCTTCGGTGCCGAGGCTGCATGGCATCAGGGAGAGGCATCCATTCCTGTCTTCCAGTCTGGTTTTGGAGCGAGCTTCCATGGCGATGTTACCGGCAAAATCGACCAGGCCCAACGCGAGATGATGGCTGCCCATCAACTCCTCAAGGACTCTTCTTATAAAGTGGACGCCCAGGACCTACTCTTCTGGCAGGATCCCTGGAACGCTGACGGACAGCGCATCGCCGGACAGATTCGCTCCATTCTTCCTGAGCTGCGTCTACACGCCGAGCGCGCCCTCATCCTCGTGGCCGAGGCACGGAATGCCAATCCCAACCTGCGTGAAACAGATGCTCTGGATGTACTGGATCTCGGTGCACGTCGCATGGACCTGATCGGACTGAAGTTCCAGATCTCCGATGAGATCGCGAACAGCTACGCTCATGCCTTTACACTGCAAACCTCGAAGAACCGGGACGATCGGTTGGAGTTGTCGCGAGAGCTGAATTCCATTAATGCCGTCAACGGCAAGCTGCAGGACCTCCGCAACAACTATTCCCTGCTGCGCGACCTCTACGAGCAGGCATGGCTCAAGAGCTACCGCCCTTACTTCCTGCGCAATAATCTGGAGCGCTACGACTACACCATTCAGATGTGGCTCGGACGTATAGACCGGATGCGCACAGCGCAGCGCCAATGGACCAACTCACAAACATTGCCCACGGCTGCTGAGCTGGGAATTCCTGCACCTCCGGTATTGGCAAAATAGCCTTGTCGCTCCTCATACTCTTGCTCACGGCGGAATGCGGAGCGACAAAAATTTTCACAAGCCCCCATTGCGGTCTAAACTAACCCCGATGCCCGAAATCCTGTCCGCAAAACGCCTCATCACCGCCTCCCAGGTTATCGACCGCCCCACTGTCACAATCGACAACGACGGCCTTATTGTCAGCATTGAGCCAAACTCTGCACCAGCGAATGCCGATACAGTCCTGACCTCGACATTCTTCGACATTCATACGCATGGCGGAGCTGGCCACGATGTGATGGAGGCCACTCCGGCGGTTCTGGACAAAATCAGCCGCTTCATGGGAAGCCATGGTGTCGGACACTTCCTGCCCACGACTGTTACTGCCTCTGTGGAGGCGACTCTCGCATCGCTCGAAGGTATTGCCCGCACCATCGAACGTGCGAAGACCTCAGATTGGAACCCTACGCAGGCCCGTCCGATTGGAATTCACCTCGAAGGTCCGTTTATTTCGCACGCTAAACGCGGAGTTCATCCGCCGGATAAGATCCAACCACCAGACATTGCGCTCTTCGACCGCTTCCAGCAGGCCGCCGCCGGATATATTCGATTGATTACCATCGCTCCCGAGGTACCCGGTGGCATTGATCTGATTCGCCACTGTTCCGCACAGGACGTCCGAGTCAGTATCGGCCACACCAATGCTCTCGCCACCGAAGCTCGCGCCGGCATCAAGGCGGGAGCACGCAGTGCTACCCACACCTACAACGCCATGCGTGCACTCGACCACCGTGAACCCGGCGTCCTGGGTGTGGTATTAGATGACGACGATCTTTATGCAGAACTGATCTGTGATGGTGTCCATGTCGCCCCCGAGTTGGTCCACCTCTGGCTCAAAGCGAAGGGGCCGGAACGCGCCATCCTCGTTACCGACAGTATGGCTGCCGCCGGTATGCCCGAAGGCGACTATATGCTCGGAAACTTCGCGGTGAAGGTCGCCGACGGACGCGCCCTCTCGGCCGACGATCTCGCTCAGGGCAAGCAGACCTTAGCTGGAAGCGTCCTTACCCTTGATCGCGCGGTATCGAATCTTCAGCGATTCACTGGGGCTCCACTTGAAGTTGCGGCCCACCTCGCCTCGAGAAATCCGGCCGCCATGCTCGACCTGGAGCCCGGCTTCGGTGATCTCACTATTGGTAGTCCTGCAAATCTCAACGTCTTTAACATGGCCGGTGAGCGCATGCGGACGCTGCTGCACGGGCGACTCATCAATTAGCACTCCTTATGTGATTCTGGGCCTCGCGACTTCGCTCAGGGCTCAGAATCACAGGAAGTCCCCCCCGGATAGATATTCGATCTGCCTTTTCGCGTTCTTTCCTTATAAACTCCCAATCATGCCCTTAACCGCTGCGTCTCATCTGCACGCGTTCGACCTTGTCCTAATTCTGCTCTACCTGGCGGGAATCACTCTCTTTGGCCTGCGTTTTCGGGATGGGAAAGGGGCCCAAGCGAAGTCGCTAAAAAGCTACTTCCTAGCTGACCGCAGCGCTCCCTGGTGGGCCATCGCCCTTTCTATCGTCTCGGCAGAGACCAGTACGCTCACCATCATCAGTGTTCCCGGAGTGGCCTTCACCGGAGATTTCGGCTTCCTCCAGATCATCATCGGATATCTGCTCGGCCGCGTCGTCGTTGCCGTGCTCTTCCTGCCTCGCTACTTCCAGGGCGAGATGCTTACCGCGTATCAACTCATTGACCGTCGCTTCGGCCCAGCGCTCCACAAGATGACCGCGGGACTCTTCCTCGTCACCCGCGCCGCAGCAGAAGGCGTTCGGGTCTTTGCCGTCTCCATCGTGGTCGCCATCGCAATTGGCACAGGAGACGTGCTCTCCATCGCCATCATCTCGGCCCTGACCCTGCTCTACACCTTCGAAGGCGGCATGACGGCGGTCATCTGGACCGATGTCGTCCAGATGATCCTCTATGTTGCCGGAACGCTTGTTGCGATCGGCACGCTTGGAACCCACGTCCCTGGAGGCTGGCATCATATCCATGAGGTCGCTTCCGCAGCAGGTAAATTTCACCTCTTTGATTTCGCCCTCAGTCTCAGCAAAACCTATACCTTCTGGGCTGGCGTCCTTGGCGGAACCTTTCTCACGATGGCATCGCACGGCACAGAACAACTGATGGTGCAGCGTCTGCTGGCCGCCAGGAACCTTGCAGAATCTCGACTTGCTCTACTCTCATCGGGAGTCGTAATCTTCGTACAGTTCACCCTATTCCTTCTGATTGGTGCCGGCCTCTGGGTCTTCTATGGAGGCACCAGCAGCATCGCTCCCGATCGTCTCTTTCCTTCCTTTATCGTGCAGGAGATGCCCATCGGCGTCGCTGGTCTGTTGATCGCAGCTATTCTGGCAGCAGCCATGTCCAACCTCTCGGCGGCGCTCAACTCACTCTCCTCCACCACGGTTGTCGACTTTTATATGCGCCTGCGCCCGGAAGCCGATGACCGCGAACGCATGATGATTTCCCGCTCTTCGACCGTCATGTGGGCTCTTGTCCTCTTCGCGATCGCTGTCTACAGCATCCATGCCGGCGGCAAAGGCCATGTGGTCGAAATCGGCCTCTCCATCGCCTCCGTCGCCTATGGAGCTCTTCTCGGAGTCTTCCTGCTTGGCACGCTGACCCGCAAAGCCACTGAAGCGGGAAGCATCGTTGGCATGATCGTCGGCTTTGCAGTCAACATAATGCTCTGGCTCCAACCTGGCCCCATCCATCTCAACAGCCTTCCTCTGCTCGGCGACACGACACTGCCTCGCGTCGCCTGGACATGGTATGTGCTGATCGGATCAAGTGCGACCTTCGTGATCGGATACATCGCCAGCAGGCTGCTTCCAAAACCCCGCGTAGCAGCAAAAGCAGCCGTCACTGCCGCTCTGGTGATTACAGGCTTTTCTTTGTTGTCATTCCGCAGCGTAGCAGAATCTGCTCCCCCCTACCTCACTGCCCAAACACAAAACTCACCAACCCCTGACTTCGCCGCCGTCTCTAATCTCATGAACGACGCCGTTGCCGCACACAAGCTCCCGGGAGCCGTCGTCGTCATCGGCCATGATGGCAAGGTCGTCTTCCACGAAGCTTATGGCAACCGTAAGGTCGCAGGTGAACTCAGTCCCAACGGCTCAACCGCCGCTGAGCCCATGACCGAAGACACCATCTTCGACATGGCTTCGCTTACCAAGTGTCTGGCCACCGCAACCGCGATGATGCAGCTCTACGAACAGGGCAAGTACCAGTTCGACGATCCCGTCGCCAAATACCTGCCCGCCTTCGCCGTAAATGGCAAGGAGAATGTCACAATCCGCGAACTGCTGACACATTACTCCGGCCTCCCACCTGATGTCTCACTAAAGGACCCCTGGGGGCTCTCCGTTCCTGACAAGGCCGAGGGCATCAAGCGGGCGATAGAGTCAAAGCTCGACAACCCTCCAGGCACAAAGTTCGTATACTCCGACATCAACTTCATCACCCTCGGCGCTCTGGTCGAAAAGCTCAGCAGACAACCGCTCGACGTCTATGCGCAGCAGCATATCTTCAAGCCGTTGGGAATGCTCTCTACCATCTACCACCCTTTCGACAAAACCTGCGGTCCTGTCGTTCATACCGGAGCGGCCGTCTATCCTGGCCCAAACCCGCGCACAGCGATGCACATGGTGTGTCCACCCAATACCTGGAACCCCACAACGATCATCCCGGAGACCGCTCCCACCGCTCACGACGACGAATCCAAGGACAACCCTTCTCTTAACCCCGACTACGACCATCTCCTTCGCGGCACCGTCCACGATCCCACCACCCGCCGCATGGGTGGAGTAGCAGGACACGCTGGAGTTTTCTCTACTGCGCACGACATTTCTCTCTACGCCAACGCTCTACTCGAAAAGCTCCTCTACAACAAAGGCCCTTTTCCACTAAAGCAATCCACGCTGAAGTTGATGACCACACCCGAGCAACCTGCAACCGCGCAGGACGGAGCTGTCGTCTTCACCCCTGACGGCAAACCCACCAAGGGTGTCGCCACTCGTGGCTTCGGTTGGGATATCAACACCGCCTTCTCGCGCCCACGTGGTTCGATCTTCCCCATCGGGTCTTTCGGACACACAGGCTTCACAGGAACCACCCTCTGGATGGATCCAGGTTCCGATACCTACGTCGTTCTGCTGTCAAATGCTGTTCACCCTCGCGGCAATCCGCCGATCTCCGCCCTGCGCGGACAAGTGGCCACCGCTGCGGCTCAGGCCCTGCATCTCTATAACGCATCTCCAGTGGCCCAAACTCTCACGGGGATCGACGTCCTCGAATCGACCCACTACACCGCGCTTACCGAAGCCGCTCACCGCCACGGCGATCACCTCCGCCTCGGCATCCTCACGAATCAGAACGGCCTCGATGCTCATGGCCACCGAACTATAGATCTACTCGCAACCGAAGCCCCTAAGTCTGTGCCAGGCCTCGAGCTCAAAGCCATCTTCTCCCCCGAACACGGTCTCTTCGGCACCAAGGATGAATCCGGGATCAAGGGAGAGGTCGACCCCACAACACACCTCGCCGTCACTTCGCTCTACGGAAGTACACTGGCCTCACGCCATCCTTCGCACGACCAGCTCAAAGACCTCGACGCCGTTATCGTTGATCTCCAGGACGCCGGAGTGCGCTTCTACACTTATGAAGCCGTCACCGGATACTTCCTCGAGGCCGCAGCCGCCGAGAAAAAACTAGGCCACCCCCTCGAGATCATTGTCCTCGATCGTCCCAATCTCATCGGTGGCGAAAAAGTACAGGGCCCGGTCTCCGATGAGGGACATGACTCCTACACCAACTACATGCCGCTTCCCATACGCCATGGCATGACCCTCGGTGAGCTCGCACGGTATATCAACGGTGAACGTCACCTGCCCAGCACCACCTCGCCCAACGTTCAGGTTCCGCTCAGCGCTCAACTCACCGTTGTTCCGCTTAAAAACTGGCATCGCTCCCAGTACTACGACCAGACGGGGCTACCCTGGATCAATCCCAGTCCCAATCTGCGCAACATTACGGCCGCCACTCTCTATCCCGGAGTCGAACTCCTTCAGTTCACCAACGTCTCCGTAGGGCGCGGTACCGCCGTGCCTTTTGAGAACATCGCCGCGCCATTCTTCGATGCCAACGCATTGGCCACAGCGCTCAACGCCCGTAATATCCCCGGTGTCAGCTTCTCCGCTTCGACCGTCACCATCGCCGAAGATGCAAACCGCTATCCCTATCACGGGCAAACACTCCCGGCTGTTCACCTCACGCTCACCGACCGCAACCAGCTCGACTCGCCCGAGCTTGGTATCGAGCTCATCTCCGCCATCCGGCGCCTTTATCCCAAACAGTTCGACGTCGCCCGCATCAACCGCCTGCTCGTCAGCGTCAACACGGTTCTCTCTATCCAGAACAACGATGACCCACGCACAATTGCCAGCTCCTGGCAACGCGATCTCGATGCCTTCGGTCAAAGGCGCACAAAGTACCTGCTCTACTAGCAATGACATGCCGGTTTAGTTGGCTTTAGGAAGTGTCATTCCAAGCAAAACGCAGCGGAGTCGAGGAATCTGCTTCTCTGCATTGCAGCGTGCCTCGTAACTTTTCCCTGCGATTCTTCTCGCCCGGTGCCCTTCTCGTTACTCACAGACACAAATTCACTGCATTCCATCTCTTCCTGCTTCACAATAGAAGAATCCTGCGTCGAAAAGAGGAAAGGTGTCTCATGCCGCGAATTCACTTTCACCAGCAGCTGATAGCCCTGAAAGACAAACTCCTCGCCATGGCTGCGCTCTCCCAGCAGGCCCTATCTCTTGCGCTTGAGGCCTATCTTACCGGCGATCTCGGTCTCTGCGAGCACGTCACCGAGATCGAAGCTGCCATCAACGCCGCAGAACGTGATGTCGATGAGATGGCCTATGATCTGCTCGCTAAAGAACAACCCATGGCCATCGACCTGCGATTCATTCTTGCGGTCATCAAAATTAACGGCGATCTTGAGCGCATTGGCGACCAGGCCACGAACATTGCGCAGCGCGCCCAGGCCCTCGTCGGCGTTCCCCATATCGAACTACCCATCGATATCCCTGACATGGGCGAAAAAGTAGGCGTGATGATCCGCACCGCCCTGCAATCTCTTCTTGAGGCAGATGCACGTCTCGCAGAAGAGGTACTCACCATGGACGACCAGGTGGATGAGATGAACCGTCTCGTCCAGGCCGATCTCGTTGATCTGATGCAGAGACGCCCTGAGGTTAGCGCGCAGGCCCTCAATGCAATCATCGTCTCGCGCAACCTCGAACGATCTGCTGATCATGCCACTAACATTGCAGAAGACGTCATCTTCTGGGTACGCGGCTCCGATGTGCGCCATCAACACTCCCTGGCCCAGGCGGAGTAGCCTTACTGAACCGAAGTCTTTTTAGGCAACACTTTCAACACACTCTCCGCGACTTGCGTGCCCTGAATCGCGCTGCCCTCAGTCGTAAAGTGCACATCATCGGAATGCAGATCCTGGTGCCGCATCATTAGCGCATGTTGATCGTCGACCGGAATCCCATCCTTCTTTATCTGTTCCAGCGCAATCGCATTTCGCGCATCGATTCGTGCATTCGTTGCACCGTCCTGCTGGTCCTTCCGTACCGGAGTCGTCGAGGCCCATACCAACCGCGCTCCAGGTGCGCCTGTACGCACCGCCGCGACCAGCTCTGGAAAGTATCTGCGGTACTCGTCTTCCGTATATCCCCAACCATGCATCCCATTGTTGAAGTGCACCACATCAAACCGAACCTTAATCATTCGGAAGTACTCAGCCAGTTGCGGGGCCAACCTCTCATCTCCCACGGAGGTTGAGGCTGCAAAGTAATACACATTGGCCTTTCCAGACAGCGAGTCCGCCGTGGCTTTGTAGTAAGCACGAGTAATCGAATCCCCGACGAGAAGCACATTCGGCAGCTTCGAATCTGGCATCTCTGGACGGTCGGTATAAGTCCACTCAATCTTCTCTGTCACATTGCGTCTCGCCTGTGCCACTCCTGCGCTTACCAGTGCTAACGCCATCCATCCCAACAAAAGAACTCTCTTCAAGCCTGCCCCTTTCTTCAACACATTCACTTTAGCGTGCAATTGTTTATTTCTTTTCCTGAAATTGAGCAATCTGGCCGGTTTTCACCCCATAGCCAAAATCTCTTGACGCCTCGGTGTCTCGGAGATACCCTTAAAGGCAGGAATGGCATCCGACCGCGCCCATCTCGCCTCTCTCTGTCGCATGTGTTGTTGCGACCGGGTGCGCTGTCGCCTTTGCCCCGCCTCATAGAGGCCATCTCAAGCAAAGCCGCCATCGCCCACTCCACTCGAGTGGGATTTTTATTATCTCCTTCATTCTAAAGCTCAAAAGGATTCTCCATCATGTCTACCCCTCCGGCACCAGCCGCTGCCGTCAAAGAGACCAAAGCCCAACGTACAGAACGACTTAAGCTCGCCAAGAACCCTTGGGAGTCTTGGGATGAGGTTCGAGAATATGCTCGCCTTGGCTGGGATTCCATTCCCGCCGATTGGGCGCTCTATTTTCGCTGGTGGGGGGTCTACAGCCAAGGAGACGGCAAAGGGGTAACCGGCGGCGTTGGAGGCGAAGGCAAGGCTACCGAATACTTCATGATGCGTATCGCGCTTCCGAACGGACTTCTCACCAGCGCACAGCTTCGCGTCATCGCCGAAGTCACCAAGAAATACGCGAACAATCTGGCCGACATTACTACCCGTCAAAACATCCAGCTGCATTGGCTTACGATCTCCGCCCTGGTCGAGGTCGTTGATGCTCTCAATTCAGTGGGACTGAGCACCAAGGGGGCCTGCGGCGACGTTGTTCGTAATGTGACTGGCTGCCCGCTCGCAGGTCTCGATAGCCACGAAATCATCGATGCCAGCCCGCTGGCCGTTGCAATCGCCCACCGCCTGAATGCGAACACCGATTTTTATAACCTTCCCCGCAAGTTCAAATTCACCGTTTCCGGATGCCCTGTATGGTGCAGCTTCCCCGAGATCAATGATGCTGCCCTCACCGCCATCAAGCGCACCGTCAATGGTGCCGAAGAGATCGGTTATACCCTCCGGGTTGGCGGTGGTCTCTCTAACGAGCCGCACATCGCCGTCCGCATCCCGGCTTTTATCCGGCAGGATCAGGCCGTCGATGTTGCAGCCGCTACCGCTGAGGTCTTCCGCGACGCAGACATCCTTCGCGAGAACCGTACCCGCGCCCGCATCAAGTACCTCTTCATGCGCTTTGATTGGACTGCCGAATCCTTCCTCGCTGCCCTGGAAGAAAAACTTGGTTACAAGCTCGATCCCAGCCCGGTCTCCATGGAAGATGTTCCCGGCGATATCTACCGGGACCATATCGGTATTACACCGCAGCGGCAGCCTGGCCTCTCTGTTGTTGGCGCTAGCGTCATCAATGGCCGTCTCTCAGGCGACCAGCTGCAGAAGCTCGCTGAGCTTGCGGAGCAGTATGGCGACGGCAATCTGCGAGCGACCATCGGTCAGAACATCCTCATCGTCAATGTCCCCCATGAGAAGGTCGCGGCTCTCGTCATCGAGCTCAACACCATCGGACTGAACGTCGATGTCTCTCCCTTCTGGCGTGGAGCCATTGCCTGCACAGGAACCGAGTTCTGCAAGCTCGCCATCGCCGAGACCAAGAACTTCAACAAGTGGCTCGTCTCCGAGCTTGAAGATCGTCTCCCTGGTTTCGATCAGCAGATTCGCCTCCACGTCACAGGCTGCACCAACTCCTGCGGCCAGAGCTGGATCGCGGATATCGGCCTTGAGGGCAAGAAAATCAAGAAAGACGGCAAGATGGTTGATGCCTTCTACTTCTGCGTCGGCGGATCAGTAGGCAAGTATGTGGGCATCGCCCGGCAGATTGGCTTCCGTGCTGCTGCTGAAGACTGCCCTGAGGCCATCGAGCGCCTTCTTCGTGCATACCTCGCAGAACGCGAAACTGGCGAAGACCTCCGTGGATACTTCCGCCGCACCGATGACGAGACCCTCCGAGCTCACCTCAATGGCACGGTTGTAAATCCCGTCGAGCGCGACGCCCCTCCTGTAGGGGCTGGACGCTTCTCGCCCGCTGAGTAACATAACGATATTTATCTACATCAAGCATCAGGCCATGACAACCGTCATGGCCTGATGTGTTTTTGGAAACGAAATAAAGTTCACATCTTCCCCAGTTCATCCAGATGCGATTGCCAACGCGACAGCAGCGCATCTGCTTTATCTCGCTGCTCTTGGCTTAGAACATCAGCATATATCTTTGCCTTAAGGTGTTCCTTCTCCAGAATCAACTGCCCCAACGTCGCCCCCTGCAATCCTGTAATCTTTGACACCTCGGCCTCATTGCCAGTTCCCTTCGCAGTCGCCGCGGTCAGGTCCCTGTTCTCATCTGCGAACTGCTTCGCAAGCTTCGACAACGCTGGCCGTTCGCCCTCCCATATCGTTCGAATCTGTTGCCTCTGGGTGTCTGTCAGATGGAGCTCTCTGGCTACGTAGCCTCCAGGGCCATGGTGCCAGCCGCGATGCCCAAATCCTCTATGCCAACCGCGTCCCTCTGCACGAGCGATAAAGAAACCTGTCAACAGAACCAGGACGACTGCTACTCCGATAAATACTTTACGTTTCATAACATCTATCCCTCGCTTCTCATTCGAACAATCGGAGAGCACAAGTGCGATAAAGAAAGGTCAAGCCGTGCAAAGTTTTGTAAAGTCGGTTCCCCGTGCAGAAAGTTGATCTAGCATAGGAGGGCGGAGCGATAGAGATGAAACAAGATCGCGTGCTCATCATCGACGACGATGTCGAGCTATGCCGATTACTCAACGACCGGCTTCAACCAGAAGGGTTTGCGATTGAGACCATTCAGGACGGTCAGACCGGACTGAAGCGAGCCACATTAGGGCAGCATGATCTGATTATTCTCGATCTAATGCTGCCTGGTATGAGTGGTCTGGATGTTCTCCGCAACCTTCGATCTCATTCGTCCGTTCCCGTTCTCATCTTGACAGCGCGAGGAGACGACGTCGATCGAATTCTCGGATTAGAAATCGGCGCAGATGATTATCTTCCCAAACCCTTCAATCCAAGAGAACTCGTGGCGAGGATTCGCGCCATTCTCCGACGTGTCTCACGAGACCCTGACAACTCTTCCATCGTTATCGTAGACAACGTGCGCCTTGAACCCTCCTCGCTCAAAGTATGGGTTAATGAAACCGAATTAAGCGTAACCAGTTTAGAGTTCAACCTGCTTGAAACATTTATGCGCAGCGCGGGTCAGGTCATGACACGTGAAGACCTCACCGAACAAGTGCTAGGACGAAAGCTTGGCCCATTCGATCGTGTGATCGATGTGCATGTGAGCAATCTTCGTAAAAAACTGGCTCGCATCAGCGCAGAAGAATACATCAAGGCTGTTCGCGGAATGGGATATCTCTTCGTTACGAGATCGAGGTCCAGGTGAATCTGCCCAATAGAAGCCTCTTTCTGAAAATACTTTTGTGGTTCTGGGGCACGATTGCTCTGACCGCATTCTCCATGATTGTGACTCTGATCCTGCAACCAACTGGAATGTCTTCACAATGGCACGACACTCTGATTGATACGACAAAGTACGCTGGCGCAACAATAGTCCAGGAGTATGAACGGCATGGTACGCAGAGCGCTTCAGAATATCTCCTCGAACGATCCCGTACGACTCATCTGCGAGCATGTCTCTTGCATTTCGACGAAACCACCATTCTGGGAAACGGGTGTTTGCGTTTCGCCCATGTCGTTCACGCTGCCGTTCTGAAAGGAAAACCTGAGTTCAATTTCAAGTATGGTGTAGCCGAAATCGCTGTCCCTGTGCAAGGAGCCACCGGCGAACGATATATCTACGTTACGGAATCACCCACAAGCCCTCGATCTGCCGGAACCACGAATGTTGCTGGAGTTGTCGTCCGCTGTCTTGTTGCTCTCCTTGTTCCCGGACTCATTTGCTATCTGCTTACCCGATATTTAACCGCACCGATCCTCCGGCTTCGCGAAGCTTCACAACAGCTGGCCACAGGCAATTTGAATGCTCGCGCCGATGAGCGAATGAGTCTGCGCCGCGACGAACTTGGTTCCCTTGTAAGAGACTTTAATGTCATGGCTGGGCGTCTTGAAGGCCTGGTTAGTGGACAGCGGCAGCTTATCTACGACATTTCGCACGAACTGAGATCTCCACTTACACGTCTAAACGTCGCATTGGATATTGGGCGTGAGAGAAAAGGAAACGACCAGGTATTCGATCAGATGCAGCAGGATCTCGAACGCATGAACCAGATGATAGAGCGTCTACTAACTCTGGCAAGGCTCGATGTCGCATCCGCCTCAGTTCCATTTGAAACCTTCAATCTTACAGATCTTGTCGCGAATCTTGTTCACAGTGCCGGGTTCGAATTGCACGAGCGTCCAGACAACATAACCATGAACTCTCGAGAAATTTTTTGGGTACGTGGCAATGCAGAACTGCTTCAGAGCGCAATTGAAAATGTCATTCGTAACGCAATTCGCTACAACAACTCGGATGAGCCCGTACAGGTTGTTCTGGAGCGCATGGAATCATTGGTGCAAATCACTGTGCGTGACCATGGTCCCGGCGTACCATCAGAATCTCTACAAAAAATCTTTGAGCCTTTTTACCGGGTCGCATCGGACCGCGACAGACAAACAGGCGGCGCAGGTCTCGGACTGGCAATCACGGAACGCGCCATACGAATGCATGGCGGCAAAGTCTATGCTGAAAATGCAACCCCGCATGGTCTCGCGGTGTACATCCTCCTGCCATCATCAGATCAAACCAGCGAGTGTCCTTTCCCTAAATATGAAGTGTCATCCTGAGCACAACGTAGCGGAGTCGAAGGGATCTGCGGTTGAACGCTGATCAATGTTACGGCCTTCGGAGGACACCACTAGCAACAGTGAGTTCACCACCTCAACTTTACGTATCTTTTCAATGCTTCACCAATCTTTATCGCACTAGGAGTCCCATGCTGATGAAGTGAGAGGAGAGATGCACGCAAGCCATGAAAATGCAGCTTGCCAATCGGTGCACCTCTGTGGAGACTCTCATGAAATCTCGCATAATTTTCAAAAGCACTCTCGTCGCAGTCATCGTTGGCTCGCTCTTTACTCCTTTAGCGCACGCTCAGAACGGGCAAGAGATCACTGCAAATATTCCGTTCGCGTTTTCGGTGAATCGTTCGCACTTCGAAGCAGGATCCTACGAGTTCGATCTGTCACCAGATAAATTTGGAATGTCCGTGGTCAATCTGGAGACTGGGAAGAAGCAATTTGTTACCGTTCACCCTCAAGGTCACAGCCTTTCCTCAGAACCTGCGGTGCTCATCTTCAGTCGCTCAGGAGAAGATCAATATTTGTCTGAGGTTCAGTTCTCAGCGACCGATAGCAGCCGACTGAATGTGCCCCGAAAGTCTGATATTCACGACCGGAATACGATCCTGCGAGGTGTCCTGCGTAAGTGAAGGATAAGGGGCAGAACCATCGGCAAAAACCAATTTCTGAAAGAAGCTTGAGGACAGACTGAAATTTCAACCATCGGCCTGATTCGTTCCCACGCCAGAGCCTGTCAAGCGATCTTTCTTCTAACTCACACAAAATACAGTACATCCGTTTGCAGTTTTTGCCTGCTCCATCGGCTAGTATTTAAATAAGAAACCTCTGAATTTCTTTCTATGTATCTTCCGAAAGAGGTCCGAGGCTAAGTTTCCTTATTTGAATACTTTGCACGAAAATGGCGGGGATACCCCCTGCCTCCGATGGAGCTTTCCAGATGTCCCTGTTTCCGATCTTCCTCAAACTCACCGGCCGCTCATGTGTTGTCATCGGTGCAGGTCATCTCGCAGAGTCGAAGATCGCATCCCTCCGAGCTGCCGATGCAGCCATCACTGTAATCGCACCGGAGGTCAGTACCACGATCTCCGAGCAAGCAGCTTCCGGAGAATTAACTCTGAACCGCCGAACCTATCAGCACGGTGACCTCTCTGGAGCCTTTCTGGTCGTCGCCGCAACCAACGATCCCGCCGTCAATCGAGCTGTCTTCGCCGAGGCTACTGCCGCCGGAGTCCTCTGCAACGCCGTCGACGATCCACCCTTCTGCGATTTCTACTTCCCTTCCGTCGTTCGGCGCGGCGACCTTCAGGTCGCCATCTCGACCGCTGGCAACTCACCGGCCCTCGCCCAGCAACTCCGCAAGGAGTTGAATGAGCAACTCCCACTCGATCTGGGGGAATGGCTTACCGAACTCGGAAATCTCCGCCGCGAAGTCGTCACTGCCGAGCCTTTGAACGAAGAGCGAAGACTCTTTCTGCACCAGCTCGCCCATCGAGAGGTCTGTTCCTACGATCAGTGCCCCTCGCGCCTGCTCGCTCGCGAACACGCTCGCATCAATCCCCAATCCAAGGAGAAGGCGTGATCTCCATCCCTGATGCAGAGTCCGGCCATGTTTACCTCGTCGGGGCAGGTCCCGGCGACCCTGCGCTGCTCACCCTGCGCGCCGCGCATCTCATCAAAACCGCCGATGTCATCCTTCCCGATGACCTGGTCTCCGACGAAGTTCTCGCCCTCGCCAGCCCGACAGCTCTCGTCATCCCTGTCGGGAAACGTTGCGGCCAACCACGCATCACTCAGGCTGGAATCCATGCCCTGATGTTCGAGCACGCAACTGCGGGAAGCTCCGTTACTAGGCTCAAGTCTGGCGATCCACTCGTCTTCGGACGAGCCGCCGAAGAGATCAGCTTTCTCCGCGAGCACTCTATTCCCTTCGAGATCATCCCAGGAATCACCGCAGCCTTCGCAGTCGCAGCCGAGCTCGAAACCCCGCTCACCGATCGCGCCCGAGCCTCCAAACTGATCCTGGCCACGGCCCATCACGCCGCCGGAAAGATCTCCCTCGCTCCGAGCTGGTCCGGTGCCTTCCCCGATGAAGCTACGTTGGTCATTTACATGCCCGGGCGTGACTTCGAAGCACTCGCCCAGAGCTTGATCGAATCTGGAATCGCGCCTACGACCCCATGCACTGCCGTCTCCCGCGCTTCAACTTCAGAAGAGCATATTCACATCACCACACTCGCAGAACTTTCAAGCGTGAACGTCGGCCCGGCTCCAGTCCTTCTGCTCGTCGGCCCACCTGTACCTCAACGGGCCAGTTGATCTAAAACTAAATCGTCCCCTTCTTCGTTTCGTCCTGATCATCTTTCGAGATCGACATCAGACACTGCGAAGAAGAACACGCGAACAGAAAATCACGATCGGCCACATGCTTTCGAATCACCAAGCCAGGCAGTGGTGTAACCTTTGGCTCAACCCACGCGATGCGAAAGCTCCAACGATCTTGTTTCCGTGGAAGACACATTGAACTTTCTCGATCCATCGGTTGACTGGGGAAGAAAGATCCACCGATGGCAAGCATCAGCGTGCATATTCGAGAAAAAGGCGCAGCGAGACATGCAAAGTTAATCAAAGCTTCGCCTCCATTCTTGTTTCCCTATCGACCTGAAAGACTGAATCAGTCGTCCAGTTTGAATATCTTCACCTGGATCAACTTCGCCAGACTCAGATCATTCAGCCCCTTCGCTCGCATCCTTTCAACGAAAGGACGATCGATCTTGAAGATCGACATCTGAATCAGTTCCTGCTCCGTTGGATGAAAGCCAAGAGACTTCGCCTCCCGAGCCTTCTCTGGAGTCACGCCCACTGCTTTCATCTCAATCAGCTTGTTGGCCCGCGACTCCGGATACCCCGCTACGGACATCGCATGAATATAGTCTGGATCGACATGCAGAGCCCGCATTCCCATCAGCTTGCTTGTGCTTATCTCTGTGACACCTGCATCCTTGATCTCTTTGACCCACGCAGTTGTGATGTCCAACAGCAGAAACCCTTCCTGCTTCTGCGGAGTAATTCCATCGAAACCCATCGCTGACATCTTCTGAAGGAAAGCTTGATTTGGGACAAATTCATATTTCCCGGCAAGAACTCCCTCGTGAACTATGCCAGAACAGCTCAGGTTTCCCGGCTCTCCACTCATGCGGGCGTGCAGTTGCACACCTTCCTGTTGCAACTGTTCCAACGAAACTCCAATCCATCGGCTCCAGGCAATGTTGGAATTATCTGAGGTGCCGCAGTGACCATCTTCACCGCAATCGCTTCTGCGAAGAATCACATCAGCCGTATCTGTGTTCTGAACCTTATTATGCGCAACCGAGATCATGCACAGACCAGATAGAGTCTCTCCATACCCTGACATCGCAAAACCGGCAAAAAGCATGGCAGCAACAATTCGTTTCATCGCAGTTCTCCTCACGCCAGAGTTAGTCCAGAAGGCCCGTCATCTTCAGCTTTACTAGCTTGTCCAGGTCGGTATTGTTGAAACCGTGTGACTTCGCCTTAGCGACGAAACCTTCATCGATATGGAAGACAGCCGCCTTGCGGATGCCGCTCATATCCGCCGATGGAAAGGCTTGCTTCAGCCAGCTAACATATTCAGGAGTAATACCCTGCGCACGTAGCGAGACTAGATCGCGCGTCGACAAATTTGTGAGGCCTACCGTTCCCATCGCTTTGGCGTACTCCGGGGTAACTCCTACAGCTTTCACACTGATCAGTTCACGGAGATCCTTTGCGACAATTCCAGAAGACTTCAGGCCAGCAACATATTCAGGAGTTACACCTTGTGATTTCAATCCAATCAGATCATGTACCGTCGGATTTCCAAGGCCGACTGACGCGATGGACTTTGCATATTCCGGTGTAACACCCAGGCTCTTCTCCGAAATGACTTCGTGAAAGCTCGCTGGCGCAATACCTGAGTCCTTTAGCCCGGCAACGTACTCTGGAGTCACACCAATACTCTTTAAGCTGACGAGATCGTGCAATGTTGGAGTTCCCATTCCCACCTGCGCCATTGCCTTTGCATACTCTGGCGTCACTCCTACGGAGCGAAGAGAGATCAATGCATTCAGATCTTTATCGAGATCCAGCGGATATCCGGCATCCCGCATCTTCTGGATATACTCGATACCGCCTTGCGCTACCGCTTCTCCTGCCACAGGGTTTATTGGCTCGACACCAGATATTGGAGTAGCGAGCGGAGCCGGAGATGGCGTGGGCGCAGGTCCCGCAGCTGGAAGCGGCCTTGCCATCGAATTTGCCGCAACAGAAACTTTATCGCCAGTTGGCTTTTCTGCCACAGGCGCGAACGGTTTATCGTTCGCTTGCACGATAAGCGACTGTGCCATCTGGTTTCCTGCGCTCATCTTGACTTCCTCGCGGACGACCGAAGCAACCTTGATCTCTTTCACCTGCGGCTTTAAAGCATCTGCCACCTTTGGTCCCAGTAGGAAGGCCAGCACGGCCACTCCCGCTGCTCCAATCCTCATTCCACTGATTGTTCCTCGCTCCACGGCATTTCCCTCCCCAAGTATCTGTTTCACCCGCCCCAGCAAACTTCCGCCTCCTCCATGCAGTGCCGCCGCCAATTGAAGCCGCTGGGCACGTTGCTCCTCCATTTGCAACAGAGCTTCGGCATAGACCAATGGGTCGCCGCAACTCCGAGCCGCAATCTCGTCGCAACAGGTTTCACGAAGCTCTCGCGCCCGCCGGCTCATCCACCACACCGCAGGATGGAAGAAGAAGAGACACTCCACAACGGTCTGCACGAGATTCAACAGATAATCCCATCGCCGGACATGCGCCAGCTCATGAGCCAGCACCGCCTCAAGCTGCGCTGGATCCAACCGCATGACCACCGAAACCGGAAGGATCACCGTGGCACGCCACACGCCCATGACAAAAGGCGTCAGGACTTCCTCAGAGAGGCGAAGTCCGACTTTTCTTTTCGCGCACACCCGGGAGGCAACTCTCTGAAAACTGCTTTCCAGTTCTTCCGGAACCGCGCTATGCGCATACCGGCGCAACCGTTGGAGTTCGATCCAGCCTCCTAAGGCACGAAGCATTAACAGAAGAACTCCCACAAGCCAGATTCCATCGATCCACGGAAGCAGCCGGTCTGCATTACCTGCAATCCAAAGCTCGCCCGTCTCTACCAGAGGAGCCGCAGATGGCATCTGATGCACCAGTGTGTCGTGCAATGAGCCAACCTGTGACGTAATCACCTGTCCATCTCCCTGCGGTACGCGCACAACAAGATGTTCCTGCTCCAGAAAGGTGAGCACTGCTGCGCAGAGCATCAATGTCAAAGCACCCATCGCAAGTGCATAACGCATCTTTGAAGCAGCGCGTCCAGCCACTCGGTCCGCCAAGACATAGACCACTGCAATCGCTACTGCTTGCCAACAGAAGTGCAACAGCGTCCAGCCCAGCGCGACCACTTCTCCGTTCCGTATCCAGATCTGAAGCTCCATAATGCCTCATTTTCTTAGGACTTTTTACGGCGCAAAAGTTTACGAATCTCGTCCAGATCTTCTTCGCTGGCCGATTCCATCTCGAGCGCCCGCAAAGCAAGCTGAGCTGCGCTCCCGGAGAAGAAACGCTCGCTCAGTTCGCGCACAAATCTCCGCTCGGTATCAGACTTTTCAATTGCCGCGCGATACACGTGTGCGCGCTCGCTTTCGTCTCGTTCAACCAACCCTTTTTCCGTCATGATCTGTAGCAACTTCAAGACCCCGGTATAGACCACAGGCCGCTGCTGGTTCACTGCCTCAAACAGTTCACGCACTGTCGCCTGTCCTCTTTCCCACAAAATGGTCAAGAGTTCAAGTTCGCTTTCGGTCGGTTTCGGTATTTCTCTGTTCTTCATAATGGGAACGAACATATACGAATCAATTCGTATATGTCAACGAAAAGTTTCGTAATTATCCGACTCTCATATTTCCCCTTCTGATCCAGGCACTTGGGAATCATCCTTTTAGAGATGGCCTCGAAATGGAGAATTTTTTAGCCTCCGAAAACCAGTAAAATCCAGCTTACTCATGGCTGCCCTCAGCAAACGTTTCGCAATTGCAATCCTTCTCGGCATCGGCATCCTCGTCAATTACTTTGACCGGGTCAACCTCTCCATTGCACACGATGCTCTGCAGCACACGTTTGGCATCTCCGACATCGTTTTTGGATACCTGCTCGGCGCCTACAGCTGGACCTATGCAGCCATGCAGCTTCCCAGTGGATCTCTGTTGGATCGTTTCGGCGTCCGTCGCATCATGCTCGCATCGATCGTACTTTGGACCATCGCCTCGGGGCTCGCAGCCATTGCGTCTTCTGTTGTGATCCTCTTTGCGGCACGCGGTTTGCTTGGTATCGGCGAAGCACCAACCTTTCCTGCCTGTGCTAAAGCAATCGGACTTTGGTTTCCGGCACGCGAGCGCGGAGTACCCACTGCCATTTTCGATGCCGCCGCTAAACTTGCCATTGGCATTGGAACCCCACTCCTTGGGCTCGTCCTGTTGCACTTTGGGCTGCGCGCAAACTTTGCTGCTACGGCCGCTCTCAGTGCACTCTACCTTGTCCTTTTTGCAGTGCTCTATCGCGATCCCAGGAGAGACGAACGTGTTACGCAGGAAACTATCACCGATCTTCACGCAACCTCCGCGATACGGATCTGGGACTTGATAAGACAACGTAAAATCCTCGGCGCCGCGCTCGGCTCCGGAGCCTACAACTATTGCTTCTATCTTCTTCTCACCTGGATGCCGTTTTACCTACAGAAAGGTCTTCACATGACCAGCAGGAATGCCGTTCTATGGTCCGGCGTTCCCTGGCTTGTGGCAGCGATCGTTGGATTTACCTTTGGAGGCTTTCTCACCGATTTCCTGGTGTCACACGGTTTCGATCCTGGTCGGGTACGACGGACTATCCTTCTGATCGGTACCAGTATGGGGTTGTTTGTACTCGCTCCAGCTTTTTTGCATGAACCGCGAATCGTGTTGCTCTGCCTCACGCTGTCACTAAGCGGCCTTTCCGCGGCTTCTCCTGTTCTATGGACGCTCCCTTCATTGCTCGTCCCTTCCAGCAGCACGGGACGAGTGGGGGCCATTATGAATCAGGCGAATCAGGTCGCGGCGATCATCGCTCCCATTGCGACCGGTTATCTAGCCACGTGGACCCACTCCTTCGCCGCCGCATTCGGAGCAGCAGGGGTTATCCTCTTTCTCGGTATTTCAAGCTATATTCTTCTTCTTGGGAGAATCGAGCGTATTCCTCTCACTTCGCTTCAGGAGCATCTATCGGCCTGACGGCTTCGGCAAAGCTCGCGTTGCGCCCGTCGAGATACCGCCATCGACCAGCAACGTCTGCCCCGTCACATAGCGGCTTTCCTCCGAAGCCAGAAAGACGACCGAACCATCGAGGTCCTCCGGTCGACCAGGACGTTTTACAGGGATGCGATCACAGAGATATTCCACCCATTCCTTGCTCTCATACATGATCTTGTTCTGCTCCGTGCGAAACCAACCCGGAGCAAGACAGTTCACCGTCACGCCATAGGGCCCCCAATCATCCGCGAGGCTCATCGTAAGTTGGCGGATTCCGCCACGGCTAGCTCCATAGGGACCGAGTCCCGCATATCCTGCAACTGAAGTCACTGAACCGATGTTGATGATGCGACCATATCCGCGATCAATCATCCCCTTAGCTGCAGCCTGCGCCACAAAGAATGCTCCTCGCAAATTGGTATCGAGAATGCGATTCCAATCATCCCATGTCACATCCAATGCCGGCTTGCGGATATTCATGCCAGCATTGTTCACCAGAATGTCAATTCTGCCGAAGGTCGATTCCGCTTCAGCGACAGCTGAATGGATGGACTCTTCTTTACATACATCGAGTGCAACAGAGCAGTACCTACGACCGAGCGCAGTAATCTCCTTCTCGAAGTCTGCCAGCGCGGAACGGTCGCGACTCGTCAGAACCAGATCTGCTCCGGCTCGTGCGAGCGCACGAGCAAAATACTGGCCGAGCCCTCGGCTCGTTCCTGTCACCATCGCGATCCGTCCTGTTAGATCGAAGAACGGTAGGCGGGGTGTACTCGAAGAAGGGCTGGGTCCCAAAGTCATAACTCCTGTTTAAGCC